>CBDDAC010000024.1:0-227898 GCA_965224765.1 Mariniblastus sp. | reverse complement strand
TCCGACAACCGTTACTCGATGTTCCTGCATCGCTTCAAGCATCGCTGCCTGAGTTTTCGCTGGAGCACGGTTGATTTCGTCCGCCAGGACAATGTTGGCAAAAACGGGACCTTTGACGAATTCAAATTCCCGTTTGCCACCTGCTGAATCCTGAAGGATATCCGTTCCGGTAATATCCATGGGCACCAAGTCAGGTGTAAATTGGATACGGGAAAAGTCCAATGACATGGTCTCAGCCAAACGGCTGATCAAAAGTGTCTTGGCCAAACCCGGGACACCCATCAGAAGGGCGTGACCGCGAGCGAAAAGGCAAATCGCTAATCGTTCAATAACGTCGGATTGACCGACGATGATTTTCCCCAATTCATCCTTAAGTTGTTGGTAGACTGTTCCAAGCTGATCGATGGCGGCAACGTCGTCAGATGCCATTTTGCTATTATCGGTAATTGTTGACATGATTTCTCCAGATGCCTGCTTCTCTTTTGGAATGAGATGGATACTTTTAGAAGTGTTTCGTTGTAACAAAGTGCGTCCTGATGTGAACTGTCTCGCCAAAAAAGTCGGTTTCTCGGAAAATTCGTTACTATTTATCAGCGATTGTCGTCCTTAATGCATAAATTATTGGCCGAGAATCGCGATTTCGAGCCACTATTATCTAAAATAACCAAGTCGATGCCCTTCGGGATAATCCTCTAAACTAAATGGCTAATTCGATCTGAAGATGGACGTAACCAGAATAATACAGGCAGTCGCAGCTGGAGAAGCCAGCGCCACGGATGACTTAATGCCCGTGATCTATAGCGACCTGAAACGGTTGGCGACCTTCCAACTTGCTAACGAATCGTCGGGACATACGTTACAACCCACGGCTTTGGTTCACGAAGCCTATATGCGTCTGGTTGGGGCTTCGTCAGATTCCTGGGAGAACCGAGCCCATTTTTTCGGTGCTGCCGCCGAAGCCATGCGGCGGATTTTGATCGATCATGCGCGGCGCAAGAAACGTAAAAAGCGTGGCGGAAACGCAAAACGCATCTATTTAACCGATATATCAGACATTCAACCCAACGAATCAGAACAACTGCTGGCTTTGGACGAAGCACTTTCTGAGTTGGAACTTCTGGACAAGAAAAAATCGGACTTGGTGAAGCTCAAGTTTTTCGGAGGCATGAAACTTTCCGAGGCGGCAGAGCTGCTGGAAATTCCACCTCGTACCGCGGATCGATATTGGGCCTATGCCCGAGCATGGTTGCAGCGCCATGTGGCAGAACAAGAACCTTAATACGTTCTGGAGATTTTGGCCGATTTGCCAAATTGCCATTCTCATTTTGATACAACTTGCAAATTCCTGGAGTCAGGTACTTAGCTCGAATGCGTACTGTAGATATTCGTGAGCAGGAAATTTTCCTGGAAGCAATTGAGATTGCCTCACCTGTTGCTCGGCTGGACTTCGTGTTCCAAGCCTGCGGCGACAATTTCAATCTGCGCGATCGTGTTCAGCAGCTGTTGAACTTGCAAACTGCCGATAGCTTTATTCTGGACCGCGATGTCACCTTGGACCAGGCCGGGAATATCCTCACCAATCAAGATGAGTTTTCCGATCTGACGGGAGTCACCGTTGGAAAGTACCATTTGGTGCGGCAGATTGGATCGGGCGGGATGGGCGATGTCTACCTTGCCGAGCAAAAAGCGCCGATTCGACGTCGCGTTGCCGTGAAAGTAATCAAGCTTGGCTTGGATACAAAAAGTTTCATTGCTCGCTTCAATGCAGAGCGACAGGCTCTCGCGGTCATGGACCACCATGGTATCACAAAAGTTTTCGATGCCGGTTCGACAAAAACAGGACGTCCCTATTTCGTCATGGAGTTGGTGTCCGGCGAAGACATTACAACGTTTTGTGATGAGAATCATCTGTCCATCGAACAGCGGCTGCACATTTTCCAAGAGTTGTGCAAAGCGATGCAACACGCGCATCAAAAAGGTCTGATTCACCGAGATCTGAAACCCTCCAATATTCTTGTCACCAAAAAGGACGGCGAATTCGCCTCCAAGGTCATCGATTTCGGAGTTTCCAAAGCGACGCATAGTCGATCCCCAGGGCAGACCGATCTGACTCGCATGGCTTGCATGATTGGAACTCCCGACTATATGAGTCCAGAGCAGACGGACACTCAGGGTAATGATCAGGATATTCGAACCGACGTTTATTCCCTTGGGGCGGTCCTGTTTGAGTTGCTCACAGGTTCGACTCCATTTGAATTAGAAGAACTCAAAAAGAAGAATTTGCTTTCCATCCGCGAGATCATTCAAACTCGTGCGGTCGAAGCTCCGTCTGCCCGCGTAGTCAAACTGGTGGATTCGAAGCCGCAGGTTTTTCGGGATCGTGCTTTGGGGCCCAAGGAACTTGCCGTCGCGTTGCGAGGAAACCTGGATGCGATTGTTCTAAAGTGCCTCTCCAAGGATCGTGAACTGCGATACTCGTCCGTGGCGGAGCTCAATGCCGACCTGGAACGACATTTGAAAGGGGATCCGATCGCGATTGTTCGTCAATCTGCGCTTGCCTACTATCTCCGTCAATTCAAAAAGCACCGGTGGGTGCTGAGTGCTTCCATTGCAATCGCAACGTTGCTGCTGGCGACTTCAATTTTCAGTATCAATTCTGCAATCCGTGCCAATCAATATGCCGACAAGGTTTTAAAAGCGGAAGGCGTCGCCAAGGATCAGTTGAGGCGGTTAGTGTTATCGCGGCGAGATGCTCAAGTGGTCAAATCTCAAAAGGAGAAATTGGAGCAGAAATACGACGTTCAAAAACTCGAAAGGCGTAACGATGCCGCATTTGTCGCGGCGTTTACCGATGTCATCGGGGACCGAACTGATAGTAGGAGTGGGCGAGTGACACCTCTGTCAATTTCTGGTGCCTTACTCTCTGAGCTCAATCGCGAGACGGGGAAGGTTTTCGAGGGCAACTCCGAGAAGAGTATCGTTCAATTGTTGCCTTTGCTCCCTCAAAATAGGGATTCTGGACGCGACGATATCTTGCTCTTGAAAGCGATTGTGGAGGCCCAACGCACCGAGTTCGGTACAGGCAGCCTGCTCCTGGCAAAAACGCTCGACATGTTAGGTCTGAAGTATTTAAACGCCAGACAGTATGCTTTGGCAACTGAGGCACTTCGCGAGAGCCTCTTGATCTACACCGAGAATGGAAATGACCTGGAAACACGTCTTTGGACGATGTTGCGGCTTGCCAAGTCATTGTCTTCGAATGACAAGACCAGTCAGGCGGACTCCTATATGCAAACGATCCTCCGACATCTGAAAAACATTCCGCTTGAGTCTCGCCTGCATGGTTCGGTTGAAGAGTTCATGAATCAACGTAGTCGAAAATAGTTGGTGACTTTGATGGCGACTCATTAACGTCTGTTTGCGGCGATGATCGTTGACGCCTCATTTGCTGTTTCTATTCGTCACCGTGAATTATTCATCCTTCTCTTTTCCCCGAATCGCTTCGATCGATTTTGCGTAGTGTTCCGCTTCGTCCGCCAAACCATTTTCCAGACAGAACTTCTTTAACTTCTCGAAGCGTTCAATTGGATCGCATTTCGTTGACCACCAGACTTTGGCAACGCATTCTGGACAAAGAAATACAGGATGTTGGTCGGACTCCTCCATGTTGTTGCTGCCACACATGTTGCATTCGTAAGCGATGCAATGCTGGATCGTAAACATGTGACCGGTTTCGTGAGTCGCTGTTTTAACGGTTCTTCGCAGAACGGTTTCGAATTCAGTTTCTGGGTCGCCATTACGGAAAATGGACCAGACCCCTACTCGCTGTTTCAGAGACGCTTGGCCGTACACAAAATTCCAGTCGTCTTGCGGGTAGAGATCACTTGATGAGAATGCGATCAATGCAACGGCGTCATCCGGAAGGAGGGGAGGAAGAAGCTCATCCAGTACATACTTTGAGTGGATTTGTCGCATCCCCCAACTTGGATGCACACGACGAGCTTTTTGCGGGATGATATCCAAACTTCGTGTTTCCAGAGTGCGAACGTCACACATGAAATAGTGGCGGAGGAACTCTGCTGACAGTTCAACAATCTTCATTTGCTTTTCATTGAACTCACCCAATGGCATGACGTACAAGACGTTTCGTTTCTCAGTCAATCGAATGTGGTTGATGCGCGAGTACTGGCCGAAGGTTTGTCCGTTTTCATGATGACTCTGCAGCCAACTGCTGGGCCCAATGGGACCGTGTAAGGGGCTAAGCCGCTGAGCGACCGAGAAGAGTCGTTCGGCCTCTTTGTTGACTGGCGTCGAATTTTTGGCAGCGAAAACGTAGTAGCTAGTGATTCCGATCGCCAGTACTGCCGCGCCCAGTAACAAAGTTCTCTTGTTCTTCATCGAACGCCTCAATTTGAATAAGGTTGCAAGTATTACCAGGGACCGCCTTGGAAAAGTATACAATGATGTTTGATGCAACGGATACGTTTTGGACCGAGAGAACCGCAGTAGAATTAACCGCATGATCCTTCATATCGATATGGATGCGTTTTACGCGTCAATTGAAGTTCGAGACAATCCCAAGCTTGTCGGTTTGCCGGTGGTTGTGGGCGGATCGCCCAAGGGACGTGGCGTGATCGCAGCAGCCAGTTACGAGGCACGTAAGTTTGGTGTCTTTAGCGCTATGCCCGCCGCCCAAGCACTGAGACTGTGTCCCCAAGCTGTGTTTGTGCGACCAAGAATGCAACGCTATGCAGCGGTCTCGAAAAAGATTCGAGAGATCTTTTTTCGCTATACGTCACTTGTGGAACCGTTGGCCCTGGACGAAGCGTTCTTGGACGTTGGCGGTTGCGAGAAATTGTTCGGCGATGGCCCTGCGATCGCTCGAATGATCAAAGATGCGATTCGCGACGAGTTGGGGCTAACGGCCAGTGCTGGTGTCGCTCCCAATAAGTTTCTTGCTAAATTGGCTAGCGATCTGGAAAAACCCGATGGGCTGGTCGTGGTTGATCCAGAGAACATTCAGGGGTTCCTGGATCCACTTCCAATCTCCTTAGTCTGGGGAGTTGGTAAACAAACGCTGAAGAAATTTGAGCGTTTGGGCGTAAAGAAAATCAAACAGCTTCGTGGTTTGACCATCGAATCCATGAAGTCCCTGTTTGGGATCAATAGTGAGCATTTTTGGCGATTGTCGCGAGGATTGGATTCGCGAGCGGTGGTGCCGGATCGAGTTGCCAAAACCATCTCGCATGAGTCAACTTTTTCCCACGATATTGTCGATAAAGAAGCGATGCGTGCTTGGCTTTTGGAGCTTACCGATCAAGTCGCTCGCCGGATGCGCCGTCATTCAGTTCGTGGAAAGACGGTGAATATCAAAGTACGGTTTTCGGATTTTCACACGATCACGCGAGCACAGACGTTGGCTGAGTGCACCCGTTCAACCCGAGAATTGGAGCTTGTCGTTGAAAATGTATTCAATCGAATTGACTTGCAGGGTCGCGCGGTTCGGCTTTTGGGAATGGGAGTAAGTAACCTGAATCGAAATGATTTGACTCAGGGGATGTTGTTTGATGGTGAGGAGCGTGAGAAAACCGACCGACTTGATTCGATCAAAGATCAAATCAAGGATCGCTTTGGGCATTCGGCGGTTCGGCGTGCAACCAGTATGGAACATGAGATCGGCCGCCGTCCAGATCCCCGAGTCGCCGATGATTAATCGGAAACGACTTCTTCTTTTGAAGTGGGCGGCTGCGCAGCGTGTGGGGAGGTCATGTCAAATACCTGCGGCAATCTAGCGAGGGCGAACCGATTGCAATGTCGTCGAGGTTTTTGCCTTTTACGGGAGGTTGAGGCTCCTGCCGAAACAGTTCTTGTTCCTCTCAAACGAGGAACTAGTCAGCTATTTGCCAATTTGAATTGCAGTATTTCTGTTTGTTAGTGATTTTGGTGATTGGGGAATGAAGCGAAATTGAGATGTCGTTCGGGACGGATGCCGTCGCTCCGCGACTCCGTTTGTAGGTGTTGACTACCCCAGACTGTACGGGCTTGTTGATTAAGTACTTGCCTGGGGTGTTAAAAATTTATGAGAACCCGGATGATGTTTGGAAAGGAGTCAAACATGGATTGGGCCAAGGTCAAAGAGAGTCGCGATCAATTAGTTTTGTTTCCGGAGCGTCTGGACGAATCAATTCCGGCCAACCATGACGTTCGCGTGTTGGACCGGATTCTTCGAGGTGTCGACTGGTCAAGTTGGGAAACGAAGTATGCCCTTGTCAGGGGTCGTCCTCCGCTTCACCCGCGAATCGTGGCCAGCGTCATCCTCTACGGCTTGTTTTGCCGGATCATCAGCAGTCGGATGCTGGAGGAAGCGTTAACGATTCGCTTGGATTTCCGCTGGCTCGTCGAAAGTCGTTCGATCGACCACACAACGATTTGCAAATTCCGGATCGGGAACCAAGAAGCCCTGAGCGGACTGTTCATCCAGATGGCATTGCTTGGACAAGAACTGGGCTGGGTACGCCTGGACAGCCTCGGCTTCGACGCGACCCGCATGCGTTCCAACAACTCGCGCCAAGCCAGTCGGACTCCGGAGCGTCTGCGTGAACTTTACGCACCGACCAAAACGACAGATCCCACAAAAAACCCAGCAGTTCGCGAGAATCTCAAGGAGCCGGTCGCCCCATCAGACCGAGGCAGGCTGCCCGTCGTCAACGTGACGGTGGCAGGCGTTAAGCGAACACAACTTTCCAAAGACGCTTTCGTTTTCGATTCGGAGAACGATTGTTACTGGTGCCCCAATGGCCAAGCACTGGAGTTCAAAGGCAAATCGCGTGATAAGCGTTCTTCTGGCGAAAGTCGCATGCGTTTCCGTTACAAGATCGACAGCGAAGTTTGTTCTGGCTGCCCGCTGGCGGCACTTTGCTTACGCAAGGCGGGCACTGGCCGTCAGGTGACCCATGAAGAGCACGAACTTTCGCGGGTTGCTCATGCTCAGAAGATGGCGACGGAGGAAGCGAAAGAGATCTACCGGAAACGTCAACATCCGACCGAGCGTCCGTTCGCCGTGATTAAGTCACAGTTTGGGATGCGACAGTTCCTGACTCGAACCCTCGAGCGTGTAAGCCAGGAATGGAATTGGTGCGTGGCCGCTTTCAACGTCCATCGGTTGATCGGACTGTCTCGCAACCATGCCGGTCCTCCGCCACCAGCATGCGAAGTTTCCCCGTCCCTTTCACCCTTTTAATTTGAGTCGTCGCTGCCCCCGCCACCGGTCTGTTTCGACCGAGCGGGGGAATGGGGGGAAACCAAACTCAAACCAACGAAACTGAAATTAATCAACAAGCCCGAAAGTCTGGGGCTACGAGAAATAGCCGCTCCGCGGCAAGTGAATTGTGGGGTGTTATGTTGGCTGAGTGTTATGTTGGCTGAGTGTTATGTTGGCTGAGTGTTATGTTGGCTGAGTGTCAATGGAAACCCGACGCGTCAGCGAGGACGAACCTAGCTGTTCCTCGCTCACGCGTCGGGTTTCCATTGATGAATTTTCGGAAGCCAACTGGACACCCTCCTCCAGGCCTCCGGGAGCGTTGGACGCGCAGTTCAGGCGTATTCGATTTTGAAAATCGATAGGTCCGGCCATCGAAATCACTTGCTCCCGACCGTACATGAATTTTTTCGCGATTTCCATAATCCGTCGCGATCAAGTTGTCTACAGGTTTCCAGCTGGAGTATGTTCTCGCAGTTTTGCCATGGCGTCCAAGGTCGCTTGCTCGACGGCTTGCAGCCAATCATTGCCATCGGATTTTTCGTAGGCGAAAATGATTCCGCGTGAGCTGTTAACAACGGCGCCCAATCCATTCGAGTCAAAACCGCCAGCGACGTCTGCGGCGGTCCCTCCCTGCGCACCGAATCCTGGGATCAGGAAAAACGAGTTGGGCATCATGGAACGAAGTTCTTCCAGCTGTTGAGGGAAAGTCGCTCCAACGACCGCACCGGCGATTCCGTAACCGCCCTGCCCTTTGGTTTTTTCGGCCAGCTTTTGAATGGCATCGGCTATCCAATGAAACATCGGACGCCCGTCGCAGACTTGTTCTTGAAAGTCCTTGCTGCCGGGGTTGGAAGTTTTAACGAGTGCGAAAATCCCCGCGTCATTTTTCAGACCGGATTCAATAAATGGATCGAGGCTGTCGTGTCCCATCCATGGATTGACGGTCAACGCATCACAGCCCCAGGCACTTTTGGGTTTGGGACCCAAGTAGGCAGCGGCATATGCGGCGGCGGTCGAGCCAATATCGTTGCGTTTGCCATCCATGATCACCAGCAACCCCTTCGCCGACGCATGATCAACGACTTCTTGAAGGGCCATCATTCCGGCCCCACCAAGCTCCTCGAAGAAAGCCATTTGTGGCTTGATTGCAGGGACCAAAGGGGCGACAACATCGATAATTGCTTTGGAAAACAGGAGATACTTTTCCGCGACCTCATTCTTTGTCGAGGTTGCCGTCTTCTGAACTACCTTTGGCAATCTTTCTGCTCTTGGATCAATCCCGACGACCAGGGGTGTCTTCTTTGCTTTGATACTTGCAATGAGTCGGTCCGCAAAGTTCACGCATTTCTCCCGCGTTTTCATGAAGTTTGAATTTCCGCAAAGCCTACCATGAACCACAAAAAGCTTCGAGTGAACCGACCAGGTAATTGTTGATGGTTGAGTTGAGTTCAAGGCCATTTCAATTTTTCCAGGAACCCCGATAATCAAACGCTCCCGATCCATTCTCGACTGAATTTTTATGGCCAAAAAGAAAACCAGATCCCAAGGCAAAGACCTTTTCTCGGCGCAGGAGCCCAAGAAACTCTATTTACTCGATGGGATGGCGTTGATCTATCGGGCACATTTTGGCTTGATTCGCAGTCCAAGATTCACTTCGGCCGGAAAACCCACTTCGGCGGTTTTTGGGGTCGCCAATACTCTTTTGGACATCGTCAAACGACAAAAGCCGACCCATCTGGCGGTCGCGTTTGACACTAGCGAACCGACATTTCGTCACGAGAAATTTGAGGCTTACAAAGCTAACCGAGACAAGCAACCGGAAGATATCTCCGAGCAGATTCCGTTAGTGGATCGGCTGATGCAGGCGATGAATATTCCTGTGATTCGCACACCAGGTTTTGAGGCGGACGACATCATCGGCACCCTGGCATGCCAAGCCGAAGCTGCCGGGTATCAAACCTGGATGGTGACCCCGGATAAAGACTATCACCAATTGGTGACCGAGAATATTTTTGTCTACAAACCAGGGCGCCAAGGCAACCAGTTTGAAATCATGGGCATTCCGGAAGTTTTGGAGAAATGGCAAGTCGAATCGGTGGCTCAAGTCGTGGATGTACTCGGTTTGATGGGAGATTCGAGTGATAACGTTCCAGGCGTCCCGGGAGTTGGCCCCAAGACAGCACAGAAATTGATTGCCCAATTTGGATCGATTGAGAACCTGTTGAGGAATACCGATCAGTTGAAGGGCAAGCAGAAGGAGCGGATCGAAGAAAATCATGAACAAGCACTGCTTTCCAAGTGGTTGGTGACAATCAAAACGGATGTTGAGCACGATTACAATCTAGCCGATTTTGATTTTGTCGAAGAACAAACTTCGGATGAACTCCGTGACCTTTTGATGGAGTTGGAGTTCGACACGCTGGGCAAGAAACTTTTCGGGAAATCATTTACATCCGCTCCCACTCGGGCGGCCGTGATTCGTGAGAAACGTGAAAAGGAAATTCAATCCACGCTGTTTGACGAGCCTGTAGTGGAAGAAAAATCAATATCGTCGGTCAAGCACGATTACAAAATTGTCAGAACTGAGGAGGATCGCAAGAGCCTTGTTGAAGAGCTTCTAAAACGAAAAACGATTTGTTTTGATACCGAGACCACTGGTCTGGATCCTCGTGTTGCACTTCCATTGGGGCTCGCATTTTCCTTCAACGTTCACGAAGCCTTCTATGTCGTTTGTCCAGTGGATCAACAGGAGGCAATCGGCGTCCTGGAGGAATTTCGGCCCGTTTTTGAGAACGATGAGATTGAGAAAGTTGGCCACAATCTCAAATACGATGTGACTCTTCTCAAGTGGCACGGCATCGAAGTTCACGGGAAACTGATGGATACGATGTTGGCGCATTCGATGAAGGAACCGGAAATGAGCCATGGCCTGGATTACTTGGCCAAACTCTATCTTGGGTACCGTCCGATCCCCACGTCTGATTTGCTTGGGCCTCGTGGCCCGGATCAGAAAAATATGCGAGATATCGATGTCGATCGGGTCGCTGAATACGCTTGCGAGGACGCCGACATCACATTGCAGGTCGCTAACGTTTTGCGGCCTGACATCGAAAAACGTGGCGTCAGCAAGGTTTGTTACGACATCGAATGTCCATTGATTCCCGTGCTTGTGGAAATGGAGCACGAAGGGATCAGTCTGGACGTAAAAGCTCTAGAGGAGTTTTCGGTAAAGCTTGGCGATGAAATCGAGACGCTTCGAGATGAAATTTATGAAGCGGCGGGACATGAATTCAATATCGACTCCCCCAAACAACTTGGCGTGGTTTTGTATGAAGAACTCGAGTTGGTCAAAAATCCACGCAAAACAGCGACCGGACAGCATTCGACCAAAGAAGCGGAGTTACTTCGGCTCGCACCCAACCACCCAATCGTGCAGGATGTACTGGATTATCGAAATGCGGCAAAACTGAAGTCCGTATATGTCGACCAACTTCCCGAAAGCATTAACCCAAAGACGGGGCGGCTGCACACGCACTATAGCCAGACTTGGACAGCAACTGGGCGAATGCAATCCAATAATCCTAACCTGCAAACGATTCCTATTCGTAAGGCTCGCGGAAGGGAAATTCGCGCCGCCTTTGTACCGAGAGATTCAGAGCATTTGATTCTTGCCGCTGACTATTCGCAAATTGAGTTGAGGATCATGGCGGAGTTGAGTGGCGACCCATCCATGATGGAGGCTTTTCAAAGTGGAACGGACATTCATCAAGTGACCGCCTCAAAAGTCTTCAAGGTTGATTTGGACGATGTGACTCGAGAGATGAGAGACAAAGCCAAGACGGTAAACTTTGGAATTATCTATGGAATCTCATCGTTTGGACTTCAACAAAGACTAAACATTCCACGTGGCGAAGCAAATGATTTGATTGACAATTACTTTGACAAGTATCCCGGGGTAAGAACCTGGATTGATTCTACGATTGAATTTGCCGAAGAACACGGCTATGTCGCGACGCAAACAGGCAGAAGAAGATATCTTCGAGACATCAAGTCACGAAACCGAACGCTGAAGAGTGCGGCGGAACGACTCGCCATGAATAGCCCGATTCAAGGAACCGCAGCCGACATGCTGAAGCTGGCTATGATTCGAGTTCAAGAATCACTTGTTGGCGGTGGGTTCAAAACAAAAATGTTGTTGACTGTTCACGATGAATTGGTTTTTGATATGCTCAAATCGGAGCAGGAAACCGTCATCCCGGTAATCGTTGAGGCGATGAAGAATGCTTTGCCGATGAAGGTTCCGATATTGGTCGAAGCAGGTGTGGGAGAGAATTGGTTAGAAGCCCACTAGTACCTTGCCCGTCTTCGATTGGCGGGGCGAGACCATCAGGTACACCGGTTTTCTTAGCCTTGTTACCCGTCAATTCAAAACGGTTCGGGTACTAGGCTATGAGGGCGTAAGGTTTGATTGGAGGGAGGTTGTTTGCCTTTGGGAGGTGGTCCCACAAGTAACTTTCAGTTTCTGGAAAACTATTGAAGTTTTCAGCTTTGACCCGATTCCGTATCGTCATCCTGGTCAGCTTCAGCGTCTAATTTTTCGGTTCGCTCGCGAGCTGCTTTCAGTGCAGTAACGACCTGGGTTAATTTTTTACCGCTCAAAATATTGGATAGATCTTCTTCTTCCAATTCTATGAAGATACTGCATGTCTCAAAGTAGGTGGACGTTTCAAGATTCAAGGTTCCGGATTCGATTTTCGATGCCACTGTTTTTTCTACCAACTGAATCATGTCTAGATATTCATCAAGATCAAACTCATCTTCTGAATTCTGATACCCAAGAACAAGCGAAAATGCCCCCGCTTTTACGGAACGCAGGTGCCTGATTAGCCGGTCGTTTTGATAGGTTTCCCGCTGTTTTTCTGTGAGCGCCTGTTTGATTGATTTTTTCCAGATTTTCGTTTTTGTTAGCTGGTACAGAGGAGGTTCCATCAAGATTTTGAGCGAAATCATTTTTTCGTATAGCTGATTGACATCGTTTCCCGCATCTTCAAAAAGGGCGATTCGTTGATTGACGACTTCCTGAGACGCACCCTTTGCACCAATAATTAGGCGTTTCTTTTGTTTTTCATTCAGTTCTAACAATTTGCTTAGCCGGTTGACTTCCAATTCGGAGACGGCCCTAAGATTCGGAGTGATCGGATCGCCATCATCTCGGAGGTTTTCCACTATCAAATTGAGCATGTTTGAGAGCGAGAGTGTATCGTTGGCAAGGTTATCGAATCGTTCTTTTTGAACGTCGTTTAGAATTTCCGCCAACTTGTCCTCTTCAATTGACTCGAAAAGAGCACTTGCGGCTGAGTAGTCGTTGTAAATGAAATAGGTCAAGCTCTTGGTTCGGTCTTCTATCCAGTTTTCTTTCAATGCTTCGTCCAAAGCATTGGATTGTTCTGGACTGAGGCAAAGATAACCATCAAGGAAATAGATGCAGACAGATCTCCCGTGTTTGCACTGCAATTCGCCAACGGTATCGTCTTCATTTTCTTGCCCCCATACCGACCATGCAGAAGCGAAAACTAGT
This sequence comes from Mariniblastus sp., assembly GCA_965224765.1. Lineage (GTDB taxonomy): Bacteria > Planctomycetota > Planctomycetia > Pirellulales > Pirellulaceae > CAZDBA01. Next base: position 215,059 of record CBDDAC010000024.1, on the reverse strand, counting down.
GATATGATCAGGAACCGAAATTTAATGATTGACCAGTTAGCCATTTTAGAGACTCGGGAAAAATTTGAGTTTTAAGCAGCTGCGGCAGCGTAGGGATAGAGTGCGGCAAAGATCAAACCAAGAATCAAACCAAACACGACTCCATCGATAAAGTCGGTAGTAATCCGAGCCTTGAACCAGATGCGGTTCAGGATGCCACTGGACGCATAGGTCAAGATGCCAACCGTCCCGGCAAAGCGAAAGACTTTCATAAAGTCGGTGCCTTCGGCTCCAGGAGCACAAGCAACATGGGTGATGTATCCGATAACTGTCGCGGTGACCAGAAAGTAAACCAGAGTCCAAGCCAAGTTGGCGCCCATGTTGACCTTCGAATAGACGTCCAGACAGCCGGTCGGACCGGCATTGTATTTTTCCTGGTATGTTTTTGAGCCTTGTTGTTTCTTGTTTTCGCTGTAGGGAAACATGTAATTTCCTGGTGGGATATTGAGTTCACGGACGAGATCCATGACCTTGTCTTCCTGGGCAAGTTTCTTTTTGTCACTGAAGTGATGTGGCAGCACCACCCATGCCAAAAAGCTGGAAAAATGGAGTGCAATCGCGCTCAAAAGGATTGGCAACCAGAGTTCTGCAAGGAATTCCACTTTTGTCTCCCGAAAATAATGGAAAGGATTCAATTTTATGTCCCTTACAGTTTCATCTTCTACGACAGGCAAATCAAGTCGTCGCTGATCAAGCAATTTGAGTTCAAATTGGCACAAGGGGTTGGCAATTTCGGGTTTTTGCAGGCTCAGTCGATCAATTTGGTTTGCTACTTATACCAACCACGGTGTCTACCAACCCTATTCCCTAATCAATGCGGATTAAAAAAGATCGCAGTGGAATTGGAATGGCCCGAATCAAGGGGGAGAAAGGCCGCGAACCTCGATAATGCCAAGTGCGTCTGAATATTAATCGATCGGCAAACACGGCTGGACGATCCGCAAGTCGCAATCCTATAATGCGTCTTACGAAAACAGGCTGTAGCTCAGTTTGGTAGAGCGTCGCGCTGGGGGGTGCGAAGGTCTTAGGCAAAACCCTCGGTAATTTGGCATGTTTTCACCGGCGCGCAACCAAAGCGCAACTTTTGTTTTGTTAAACAGGGTTATTGATGGCGACATTCAAACCAGTTGATGAGCACAGAGGGGGTGCGATATTTCGAATCCCTGTTGATAGCGTGGATGGTACTTTTCGGGTGTCGGTTGAAGGTATCGAGAAATTGAGGTACTTCAGATTCGGAACTGTTACTGAGGCCAAGTTGACAATTGACAATTACCTTGACCATCAATCTTTGCCGGATGAAAAGCAGAAGGCGGGGCTTGAGAAGATTGCGGAAGGTCAGGCGAAACAACGTGCTGATCTTGAGAAAAGAGAAGAAGACGAATGAACAATTCAGGCTGTAGCTCAGACTGGTAGAGCGCTGCGCTGGGGGTGCAGAGGTCGCTGGTTCGAATCCAGTCAGCCTGACTTTTTTAAGGGTAAGTGATGTCTAACAAGAACATGAATTGTCTGCACTGTTGTCGAGAAATCTCGATGTTTGTGAAAGCAAGACACTTATTAGAGGTGATGCACGATGCCTTTTTGTTGGTTTCGGTGAGTGTCCAGCATGTCAAGAGTTTACGGTTTGTTTAAGTGAAACTGTTTCTGAGCACGTGGACGACGAATATCAACGGCGTGTCCTGTACAATAACGTCGTTAACCCAATGTACCACTCTCGTAAGCCTTGCCCGCCTGAAGTTTCGCCGCTTATTGCTGAAGACTATGGCGAAGCGTGCAAGATCCTCAGTATCAGCCCTCAGCCCTCAGGCTTCTGCTGCTCTTAGTCGACGCTGTCTTCAGTCAATTTTGCGAGAGGAGGCTGGCATCACTCCCGGGAACTTGGCGAATGAAATTCAGCAAGTTCTAGACAGTTCTTCCCTTCCGCCGCACCTTTCAAGCTTCAAGGTTAGAGGTTTGTAAACGAATCCGGTTTGCAAACCTGGCAGGTTGCGTAAGTGCTCCTGTAAGTCAGGCGGCAAGACCCAACGCTCAAAACGTTTGGCTTTCTGTTGCCCACGTGGAAACACGATGTAGCTAACTGAGTCGTCAATGTCTTCAATGTGAATTGTCTTTCGGTCATCCCAGCTCAGCTTGATGGTTTCGCCAAGTCGGAATCCTGAGTACCAAAAGCCCCAAAGAAGATCAGTAAAACCTTTGGCTCTCGGACCTTCCACAACAAGCGGTGTTGCTTCAATGACTTGCTTGAACTGTTTGAATGTGATCGCCTCACCACCGGCCGCATCCTCAGAATCGATAGTTGGAACATCAACTGTGAGTTGCTTGCGAATCACTTCAAACGAGCCATCAGCAAGTTGCATATTCCAATCTATTGATTAACTGGGTGGGCAGGCCTTCAGCTTCGATTACCACGTCGTTCAGAATTGGGTGTTTGACAGTTTTATGTGTCATAGCTTGGGAGGGCTTTGCACCAATGTTTGTTGCTAATTCAATTCGAGACCCTTGGGTACGATTTCATTTAACTCATCATCGGGTCCCAGAATACGGGCAAAGGAGTTTACGGCGTGGTGAATGTGTTGGTCCAGGGGATGCCGTAGCCGATGAGGCCGACTACAAAGTTGAATGGCCTGGAGTCCTGAGAGATCCGGTAGGGGGTCGGGAGTCTTTTCTGGTTGAATAGAACGACAAGTCAACTGGCATAAGATTTCCTACCCAACCCGCTTTGCTAAAGAAACTGAAAAGACTCCCGACCCCATGTTGCCCGACATCTGCAATAGATTCGTAAACTAGAGTGAAAACCGACACCAAAACCAAACCTCCACGTTCGTTGCGCTGAACTTACGTCCCTGCGAGAGGCAAACCCAATGCTTGATTGACAGTCAGTCCACAACAATTCAGTGGAGTTTGCTGGCAAACCTTCAACTCACTCGATCAACTGAACTGGAGAGTCAATGGGCTTCTTAATGTCTGGTCGCCCACGTCGTGTTTCGGTGGGGCAATCTGAATTTCAGCACCGCTTTGGAGGGCCGCCGGTACATCGCTACGACGAAGATAAACATCCTGACATACTTTCTCCATTGCATGTATCTTCTCGGTACCAGCGATCCCAACCTGACCATTCCAGAAGAACCGGTTGAAATCATCCCTCTTAGTTACGAAGAACACAAAACAGTGCTGTACGCTCACGCCCAACTTGCCGACTTTCGAATGCCCGATGTATCGACAGCGGACCAGGGTTTCCCTTCGCACATCAAAACGGCGTAGCTCAACCGGATCGCATTCCAGGCGGAGTGCTGTTTCGCAAACGTCATGTGCGACGGAGCCTTCAGCGGCGAACTTGCTCGACTTGCTCGACTTGCTCGACTTGCTTTCGCCGCCGAGCACTGTTGATCCACAGGGCATTCGAGCCAGCGATCAGCGGAAGACGGGTAGAAGCGTCCTTTTTTCTTAGTGGTCATGGTGACAGCTGGTTCAAGTCCAGTCAGCCTGACTGTTTTCTTTTGCGGCTCTTTATCGCATTCTACGAATTCCCCCCCCGCTCAACTTGTCGCCATTCATCGCGATATATCTGGGTGCTGAACTCGCGGCTGATCTTCGCAAATCGACGATGAGGGGAATCTCCACTTCCATTAATCAGAAACTGCCAGCCCGTTCATCTGATTTGATGTGGCATCTGGATCTTGGTCGATGGAAGGTGCGGGCTCAGAGATCAAAGCCCTCAGCGTATTTAGCTCTGTTGCCTGAGAAACCAATTGGGCCGTTGACTCAACGCCCGTTTTCTTGACCAACCTGGCTCGGATCATCTCAACGGCTCTTTCCGTGATCGACAACTGCCTAGCAATCGATTTGTTGGGAGTGCCCTTGATGACGTACTTCAGAACCGTCTTTTCTCGATCACTCAACTTGGCTTCGACCGCCAGCAATTGCTTCAGCCGTTTATTGGCCAAGTTGGTTTTCATGTAGTCTCTTGTCACATCTTCCGCGATTCCAAGGCTGGCGACGACCTGTCCATTTTCATCAGTTTTTCCACAAGTTTGTACCTTGAGAATGCGGTCACCCCCGTCAGCGTCAGAAACGACCCGCAACGAAAAGTGATGATGATCGCCTTGATAGCGTCTTTGATGCATCTCATCAATGTCCCGGTTGTGGCTGTTGCCCGCGTCCAGAAAGTCTGTGTATTTTCGGCCGACGATGTCAGCTGGCGAATAACCAAGAATCTCTTTCACCGAGGGGCTGACGTACAGAATCTGTTGGTCAGGATTGTTGGCAAAGAAAAAAAACGGGTTGGCGAACGATTCGACGTCTGGTTTGAAGATACTTGTGCTATTCATTTTCTACCTCCCTTTCGATTTTGCTTAAAAATGGAAATGCAAGAGCCTACAATTTTGCTTTTGCATCAAAGCCGATATTCAGTTTCAACAAAGGTTCTGCCAATCAAACCTGCCAAGTTGACAGCTTCAAATTGCGATACTCCGTGAATTGATGGCGAATGAGATTGGCTGTCCTGAAACGCAACTGATTTTGCGAAAGCTCAAGTGAATTTGCTGGTCTGCATCGATTGGCAGACGTATTTTGCTTCGTAACTTGCACCGAATCTCGTCTACCCTTTTTTATATGCAAGAATTGTGCCATTTCGGAAAATCGCAACTTTTCACACATGTTTTGAGAGATCGATTTTGTTTTTATCTCGTTTTGAGAATTAAAGAATCGTTTTGCGACGTTTAGTTGTTTTCAATTCTCGATCCGAAACGCCATGTCGGTTTTGTCAGCGGTTATGAAAATGTTAACGTACTGCCAGCGAAATTGGTTTTGAATCGTCATGGTCGGTTAACCGCTGGTGGATGTCGGGTGGCGAATCGCTGATGTAGCCAAATTTATTCGAATTCATTGTTAAAAAAGGCGGTGAATGCGGTGGCAGCCACAGCTCACATTGGATTGGGTGAACGATTTTTATGGATAGATTTATGAGTTTTCGATTGTCTTGTTTTTCGATGTTGGTTGTTTCAATTATCACGGCGATGGTTTCGACGTCGGTTGATGCACAAGAGGCTGTGTTGACAGAACTGGTCAATCAAGTTGTCGATGTACGACTTCAAGACAATGAACAATACACGGGATGCACGATCGTTCGAGCCGAGGCGGGCAAGATTAAGGGATCGATCAAGAATCTGAAGATTCAGTTGGCTGGAACTGAAAAAACACGGACGATTTCTATCAGGAAGGTCATCGAGATTTTTGTGGATGGTCAACCCATGGATGTTACATTTGAGCGCAAGACGCGTTGCCTGGTCCACAGTGCGGAAAAGCGGCAGACTCGACTTGATTGGGAAGCCGATATCAATGCGAAACTTGCTGGGCAGCGTCGAAAACTGTGGCAGTCGTTGACAGCCGCAGAGCACGAAAAGTTCCTGGATGCGCACCGGAAGTTTCTGGAAAAGACCGAGGCGGAATTGAGTCATATCAAATTCCGATATATTGAGACGCAATACTTTATGTTCCTTACGGACTTGAGCCCCGAAGAAGTCGATGGGCTTCTGGTTTATCTGGATGCAATGTACTCGGAGCTATGCAAAGCCTTTGGTGTTCCGCCCACGCAGAACATCTGGTGTGGGAAATGTGTGGTTGTGGCATTCCGCGACAAGGAGGACTACACACAGTTCGAACGTGCCATGATGAACTTTGACGCGACCGGCTCCCAAGGGCTGTGCCATAGTTTCGGCGATGGAAAGGTGATCTTCGCCGGATACCAGGGGCGAAGTGGATTTCCCAATGTGCTTGTCCATGAAACGACACACGGCTTTATTCATCGCTATCTGTCCAACGCGGATATTCCAAGTTGGTTAAACGAAGGCATGTCGGATTGGATGGGGCATGAGATCGTACAAAGTGAAAGAGTTCCCCGACGTCGAAAAGCGGCTGCAGATCGTATTGCCCAACAAGGCACACTTGGCAATTTCTTTGAGGCTTCGCCGATTCAGGGCAATGATTACGGGGTCGCATCGGCAATGGTCGAAATCTTGATTCAGCGTGATCGTGGCAACGGGAAATTCAAAGAGTTTTTTGATGGTATCAAACTTGGCAAAGCACCCGAGCAATCGTTGAAGGATTCGTTCGGGCTTACGTACCAGGAACTGACCATTATTTACGCCCAAGCCATTGGAATGAATTCAATTCGTTGAATCGAGTTCGTCTCTTTTACGGGAGGTTGAGGCTCCTGTCGAAACGACTTTCTTGGCGATTTGGCTCAACCACATTGTCGGAACCAAACCACGATGGTGAAACCGCCGAAAGTTTCTACGTGTTCTTCGATTGAAATGACACCAAATTCCGGTGCGATCGCTTGTTGAACTTAATCGCGAATCTCGTCGAGATAGCTGCTGTGTGAAGTTCGAAGGGGAAAGCTTTACCCTTCGAACTTCCGAAATCTAATCGAAGTTCTCAGATCGTCATCTTCGGAGTAAGGTTCCGGAGATCGGTACGGGTTGTCAGACAAGATGATTCCCTTCAAGCCTCTAGGTTGAACAGCTTGTTGGTCGGACTGCATTCACGCGCAGAGGCTGTGATCTTTCATTTATGCATGAACAGAATGGCGTAACCGGCATGCCCTATGGAAACCCGAAGCGTGAGCGAGGACGTGTCAGGTTCGTCCTCGCTCACGCTTCGGGTTTCCATAAAGCACCGCTTCTAGACTAAGTTATCGCTTCATGAACGAATGAAAAAGTCACAGCCTCGAACGGTTACTTTATCACAGCCAAATTTTAGTTGCGGGCCCAAGCGGCAGTATCAGCAAGCAAAGCGAGGTTCATTTCGAGTCGACTTTCTCCTCAAGTCTCTTCAACCGAGCATCAATGTCCATCAGCAATTGCAAGATAAGAATGTGAGTCTTTTTGGCGTCGATTCCAACTGGGCTGGAGTCACTGTGAATTTCCTGAGCAATTTTGTCGTACTGGTCTTGGCTGATTTTCATGATTCGGAACTTAGGTATAGGTGATTGAAAGACTTTTCTCCAATTCTATCGATCGTCATTGAACCTACCAATCGTCCCTGATGTGGCAAACCGAGTCATCTATTCTATTTTGACTGGCTAGCCTGGTTTTTTTGGCCGCGAATTCTTGATTCGCCCACTCCAATGACAGATCAGAGTCGCAAGTCCGTTTCCTGCCACAAACTGAATCGCGCAGATCGTTGCAAGGATAAAACCAGCCCCGCCAACCAACCAATGTATTGAGATCATTTTCCAGCACAACATTGCTCCCAATGACCCAAATTGGAAAGAAAAAAACAACGCGGAGTAATGCGACAGGTTTCGTTTTGCGGGATGAGCACTGATATTGAAAAAGAACGCCTGAAAGAATCCTGTCAAAAAGACCTCAGGAAATCCGTGGGTTGCCTCGAACGTGTAAAGTCGTTGAGCGGGTATCCGTTGATCTTTTGCGACTGCCAGGACTTTCCGCCAACGGCGCTCGAAATACTGTTCTAGTTGTGTTGGGTCGCCTGAGTTTTTCAAATACGGGCCTGAGTTCGGCGCGGGCGCGGTTTCGACGGAGGCCTCATTGACGTGAGCTCAACTTAATCGGTTGTCAACTTAGCCAGGATATCGTTGAATGTTTCACTTGGCCGCATTGCAGCTGTGGCCACGGCCATGTCAGCAAAGTAGTAACCGCCAATATCCATGGAAACCCCTTGAGCCGAATTGAGTTCCTCAACGATTTTTGATTCCTGGTCGGCAAGGTCCTTTGCCAGAGCAGTAAAGGATTGCTGGAGTGACTCATCTGCCGTCTGTTCACTGAGCGCCTGGGCCCAGTAAAGAGCCAGGTAGAAATGGCTGCCACGGTTGTCCAGTTCGTTGACCTTGCGAGAAGGTGATTTGCCATTGTCGAGGACTTTGCCAGTCGCTTCCCCCAATGTATCAGCGAGCACTTTGGCTTTCGGATTGCCTGTCGATTCAGACAAGTGCTCCAGGGAAACCTCCAATGCCAGGAATTCACCCAGTGAGTCCCAGCGAAGGTGATTTTCTTCATTAAACTGTTGGACATGTTTGGGGGCCGATCCACCTGCCCCAGTTTCAAACAGTCCGCCACCATTCATCAATGGGACGATCGAAAGCATTTTGGCACTGGTGCCCAACTCGAGGATCGGGAAAAGGTCAGTCAAGTAGTCACGCAGCACGTTCCCTGTTACAGAAATCGTATCTTGGCCGTCTTTGACTCGTTCCAAGGTGAAACGAGTTGCTTCGACGGGAGACATGATCTCAATCTGTAGGCCATCAGTATCATGGTCGTTGAGGTAAAGATTAACCTTTTCGATCAATTGTGCATCATGAGCTCGGGCTGCGTCCAGCCAGAAAACGGCGGGGCATCCCGTGGCTCGAGCTCGCGAGACGGCTAGTTTGACCCAGTCACGAATCGGACCCTCTTTGACTTGGCACATTCGCCAAATGTCGCCAGCCTCACATTGATGCTCCAGCAGTGTTGCTCCAGATTCGTCGACAATGCGAACAGTTCCAGTGGATGGAAGTTCAAAAGTTTTGTCGTGAGAGCCGTATTCCTCTGCCTTTTTCGCCATCAATCCCACGTTGGGAACCGTGCCCATCGTGGTGGGGTCAAACGCACCATGTTTTTTGCAGAATGCGATGGTCTCTTCGTAAAGTCCAGCGTAGCTGCTGTCTGGAATAACGGCCTTGGTGTCCTGCTGTTTTCCGTCCTTGTTCCACATTTGGCCGGAGGTACGAATCATGGCAGGCATCGAAGCATCAATGATGACGTCGCTGGGGACGTGCAGGTTGGTGATGCCTTTATCCGAATTCACCATGGCCAGGTCGGGGCCATTTTTCATTGCGGCTGTCAGGTCAGTATTGATTTGTGCTTGTCGGTCGACAGGCAATTCCTGGATCTCTTGAATAAGATTTCCAAGTCCATTGTTGACATTGACGCCGACTTGCTCGAAGGCACCAGAATACTTTTCAAAAACATCTGCAAAATAGGTTCGAACTGCGTGACCAAAAATGATGGGGTCGGAAACCTTCATCATGGTGGCTTTCATGTGCAGCGAGAACAGGACGTCCTGAGCTTTCGCGTCAGCAATCTGACCGAGCAGAAATTCGATGAGTGCAGCAACGCTCATAAAAGTCGAGTCAATGACTTCGCCTTCTAGAACAGCGATGTCGTCTTTTAAGATCGTTGTGGTTCCGTCATTGGCAACCAATTCGATTCGTACATTGCCGGCTGAACTGATCGTGCAAGATTTTTCGTTGGAACAAAAGTCGCCGCTGTTCATGGTCGCAACATGTGTTTTTGAATCGGCAGACCATGCTCCCATCGGATGGGGGTTTTTCTTGGCGTAGTTTTTGACTGCTTTGGGGGCTCGTCGATCCGAGTTGCCTTCGCGAAGCACCGGATTCACGGCGCTGCCAAGCACTTTTGCGTAGCGTTTCTTGGTGATTTCTTGTTCCTGAGTGTCCGCATCGTCTGGGTAGTCTGGAACGTTGTACCCTTTGGCTTGTAACTCCTGGATTGCCGCTTTGAGTTGAGGAACTGAGGCGCTAATATTGGGAAGCTTAATAATGTTGGCTTCTGGAGTTGTGGCGAGATCACCAAGTTCAGCCAGAGCGTCACCGATTCTTTGTTCATCAGTCAGGTTTTCTGGGAAGTTCGCGATGATGCGACCCGCTAATGAGATATCTCGCGTTTCGATTTTGACATTGCAAGCGCCTGCGAAGGCTCGAATTATCGGAAGCAAGGATTGAGTTGCCAGTGCAGGGGCTTCGTCTGTAAATGTATAGATGATTTTCGACATGGGTCGTGCAGGTAGAGTCCGTAGAGAGAATGGTTTTGCCAACACCTTGGCGGTTCGTGTCCAAGTGCACTGTTTTAACTTTTTCAGACCAAAATCGCTAGTCGCAGTGGTTTAACTCATTGAGAACTGGTGATTCTCGGCCAAAGCACAAGCTTGTCTCGATTTGACTTGTCGTTAGGATAAAGCAGCAGCCCGTTTTCTTTCGTTGGTGCAAAGATTTTACAAATGCAAGAACTTCAATCACCTGGGGCTGGCTTGCCAGCATTGGAAAGGGTATTGGTCAATAGCGTATTTAAACTGAGCTGTTTTCTGACTTCGGACGAGCGAGCTCTGAGTCAGTTCGAGCGAGAATTGGATACGTTACTTGCCATCGTCAATTCGGCAGATTTGGATGGTGTTTGCGAGCAGGTGCTGATCAGTCGGATTACCGGGATCGAAGATTCCAGTCGCAACTGGTCATTGTTGATGGTGCTGGAACATCTTTGCATGGTCAATTCGGATATCCTCAAGGTCATTGATGCGCTCAATCGTGAGATTATTCCCAAGGGTGAAGTGGCAATTGAATACTACAAACCAATTGCCGACTTGGACGTCGAAGTGATTGATCGATTCAAAGACAATGCCTACGACTTTTTAGAAGTCGTCCGCGCCCATGGAAAGCTGAAATCCAATCTGACCTACGCTCATCCATGGTTTGGCATGTTGAATGCCCACGGTTGGAATGTGCTCGCCGCTGCTCATATGCGTATTCACCGAAAACAGGCTCAGGCGATCGTGGCCAAAAGGGGGGTGATTTGATTGGCAGGCTTGACATGTCTATCGAAATGTTTTTTGATGCAAGCTCCACGTTTGAGAGGAACAAGAATTGTTTCGGCAGGAGCCTCAACCTCCCGTAAAAGCAAGAACCTTGACGGCGGGTGCCATGCTCCTCGCTTGCGTGGGCATGTGGTGTTCGTCCAACCGCCTAGAACCTTTGCCCTTGTTTGATTAGCGGGCTGAAAAAATCAGATACACCGGTTTTCTTAGCCTTGCTCCCCGTCAATTCAAAACGGTCCGGGTACTAACCCCATGTTCCACGTTTGAGAGGAACAAGAATTGTTTCGGCAGGAGCCTCAACCTCCCGTAAAAGCAAGAACCTTGACGGCGGGTGCCATGCTCCTCGCTTGCGTGGGCATGTGGTGTTCGTCCAACCGCCTAGAACCTTTGCCCTTGTTTGATTAGCGGGCCGAGAACATCAGATACACCGGTTTTCTTAGCCTTGTTACCCGTCAATTCAAAACGGTCCGGGTACTAACCCCATGTTCCACGTTTGAGAGGAACAAGAATTGTTTCGGCAGGAGCCTCAACCTCCCGTAAAAGCAAGAACCTCGACGACGGGTGCCATGCTCCTCGCTTGCGTGGGCATGTGGTGTTCGTCCAACCGCCTAGAACCTTTGCCCTTGTTTGATTAGCGGGCTGAAAAAATCAGATACCCCCGTTTTCTTTGCCTTGTTACCCGTCAATTCAAAACGGTCCGGGTACTAACCCCACAACGCAAAGGTCACTCGCCTCTTGATGGCTCGCCAGACGGAACGAGATGAAAGAATACGAATGCAAGTGCATTATTCGTGTCTTTACTGGCCAAAAAGGGTTGAACGCGTCCCCAAGAATCGTCCACGCGTTTCCTGAGGTTGTCTGCGGCGTCTATAATGCGAGATTCAAACCAACGCGTTCATCCTTCTTTCCGCATGAATAAACGTCCAATCTTTTTGTTGTCTCTTCTGCTTTGTTTTCCTTCGACGAGTCTTGGTCAGCAGCAAGAAGAGAGTGAAGTTGATTTTGCAACGCAGATTCAACCCTTGCTTTCGGATCGCTGTTTCACTTGCCATGGGCCAGATCGCGGGCAGCGCAAAGCAGATCTACGCCTCGATCAAGAAGACGATGCGAAGGACTTCGCCATTTCACCAGGAGATCCGGAAGACAGTGAGCTTATGGCTCGCATCCTTTCCAAAGACTCTTCGGAGATGATGCCGCCGCCGAGTTCGAAACTTCCTCAATTTACCGATAAGGAAGTTGAGTTGATTCGGACCTGGATTAAACAGGGAGCCAAGTGGGGGAAGCACTGGGCGTTTGAACTGCCTGGGAAATCCCTGTTGCCCGAAGTGGGCGATACATTTCACGATTTTGGAAAAGGCTGGGTTCGCAACTCGATTGATGCCTTTGTCCTAAGCCGTTTGGAATCAGAGGGAATCAATCCGTCAGTGCGCGCCGATCGCGAGACGCTGATTCGGCGGCTTCGATTTGATATCACGGGCCTGCCGCCGGCCGTTGAAGAAGTCGAGGAATTCTGCAACGAACCAGACTTCGAAGCCGCATTAAACACTTTAGTGGATCGTTTACTGGCGTCGCCACAGTATGGCGAGCGGATGACTTCTGATTGGCTGGATGTTGCTCGCTACAGCGATACCTATGGTTTTCAAGTCGATCGAGACCGCCGCGTTTGGCCTTGGCGGGATTGGGTGATTAAAGCTTTCAACGAAAACAAGCCTTACAGCGAATTTGCTATCGAACAGGTCGCGGGCGATATGCTTCCCGAAGCGACGCATGAGCAGGTCCTTGCGACCACCTTCAATCGGCTTCATCCCCAAAAGGTCGAGGGCGGGAGCATTGAAGAAGAATTTCGAGTGGAGTACGTCGCGGATCGTACGCAAACTTTTTCAACCGCATTCCTGGGGTTGACCATGGAGTGTGCTCGCTGTCACGACCACAAGTACGATCCACTGTCTCAGAAAGAGTACTATCAACTAAGCTCGTTCTTCGACAATGTCGACGAAGCAGGTCTGTACTCGTTTTTTACCAACTCGACACCGACTCCCACCTTGGACTTGCCGACTGTGGCGCAACGTGAGTCCCATCTTAATGCTGAGAAAGAACGGCGCGAGGCTGAATCCGCGATGAAGCACTATCTGGCTTCGGACGAGTTCTCCAGCGAGTACGAAATCTGGCTTGATGAGTTTGACGGAAATATGAATTCAAAACCTATTCTGCATGAATCCTTTGAAGGCGAGGATGGAAAGCTGGGTGGGGCAAATAAGTCGTGTGAGGGAAAAGTTGGTCGGGCAGTACAACTTACCGGAGACGATGCCTTCAATACATCCGTCGGAAACTTCACTCGAGATCAGCCCTTCAGCATCTCTCTCTGGATCAACCCGGAAAAAGTCATGCAACGGGCAGTTGTTCTTCACCGTTCTCGAGCCTGGACAGATGCCGCGAGTCGCGGTTACCAGATCTTAATCGAGGATGGCAAATTGAGCTGGTCCTTGGTCCATTTTTGGCCAGGGAACGCAATTCGAATCAAGACGAATTCGGAGTTGCCAGTCAATCAGTGGACCCATGTAACGGTAACCTACAACGGCAATAGCCAGGCATCCGGTTTGCAGATATTCTTGGACGGGAAAATTGTTGGAACCGAAGTCGTTCGCGACAAGTTGAATCGCGCGATTGCGGGTGGCGGCGGTGAAAACATTGCGATCGGTGAGCGATTTCGCGATTTTGGATTTGCCAATGGAAAAGTCGACGAGTTGAAGGTTTTTGATTATCAACTTTCCGGTGTGGAAGTTAGGCAACTTCATTCAACAGATATTGAAATCGACCATTTTATCTGGATCAACGGCGATTTGAGGCAGTATTTTGCCTCAAGAGTGTCCGAGAAATGCAAAGAGCATCGAAGCCGCGTTACGGCAGCACGCAAGAAGCAGTACGAGCTGAAGAATGGCGAACAGCAAATCATGGTGATGAACGAGATGGCATCGCCACGCACAACGTATTTGCTTGAGCGGGGAGCCTACGATCAACGCGGAGAAGAAGTGCAACCGGCGACCCCAAATGTTTTGGGCGCTTTTGGCGATAAATTTCCGACGAATCGACTTGGGCTCGCAAAGTGGTTGGTAAGCCGAGAGAATCCGCTGACCGCTCGCGTGTACGTCAATCGTGTTTGGCAATTGTTGATGGGGCAAGGGTTAGTAAGAACACCAGAGGATTTTGGTGTGCAGGGGCAGGCTCCTACTCATCCAGAGCTTTTGGATTGGTTGGCGGTTGATTTCGTTGAGAATGGTTGGGATATCAAACGGCTCATCAAGCAGGTGGTGACTTCGTCAACCTATCTTCAGTCTTCGAAACATCGTGTCGATCTGTTGGAGTTGGACCCAGAGAATCGACTTCTCGCGCGTGGCCCACGTTATCGCTTGTCAGCCGAAATGCTACGCGATAACGCGCTTGCTACCGGAGGGATGTTGTCTCTGCGACAGGGAGGCCCGCCATCAAAGCCCTACGAAGTCGAAGCCTCTTTCAAGCCTTCCAATCGTGATAAGGGTGAAGGGCTATATCGTCGAAGTTTGTATACCTATTGGCGGCGTACTGCCCCAGCACCCGCGATGATGACATTGGACGCGGCCAAGCGGGACGTTTGTCGAGTGAAGCGAGAACGAACGAGTTCACCGCTTCAGGCGTTTGTGCTTTTCAATAGTCCTCAATTCGTTGAGTCGGCTCGCGGGTTGGCGGAGAGTTTGGCCGCCAAGCACGGTGCGGACGATCTAGCCATCATCCAGAATATGTTTCACGTTCTAACATCGCGAGTTGCCAGCGACGAAGAGCTTTTGGTGCTTCAGCGATTATTTGAGCAACAGTTGGATTTGTTTGAAGCCCAACCTGAGGACGCGACCAAGTATCTCTCGGTTGGAGACCGGCCTGCGGTGGATGGGAGCTCGGTTCGTTTGGCTGCCTTGACGGTTGTGGCAAATGCGTTGCTTGGTTTTGATGATGCGGTAATGAAAAAATGAACAGCAGTAATCGACAACGACTTTGTGCTGGCTTTGACAGCAACATGGGGAGAAGCCGCCGGGACTTTTTGGGGAAATTCGGAATGGGGCTCGGTGCATTTGCCTTGTCCAGTTTGCTCAACGAAGGGAAATCGTTTGGACAAGAAATGGGCATCGAAGGCGGTTTGCATCATCTGCCAAAGGCCAAACGGGTTATCTTTCTGTTTCAGGCAGGTGGTCCGTCCCAAATGGATCTCTTTGATCACAAGCCGCTACTGAATGAAATGCAGGGAACGCAACTACCTGATGACGTGCGCAAAGGCCAACGGCTGACAGGGATGAGCGGTGCCCAGGCAAGTCTTCCGCTGGTTGGAAGTCCATTCAAATTCCAGCAACACGGTGAATCGGGCGCAACGTTCAGTGAACTGGTCCCTCATATGGCTGGAATTGCCGACGACTTGTGCTTTGTCAAATCGATGCATACTGAAGCGATCAACCATGGACCAGGAGTAACTTTCATCCAAACAGGTTCCCAGTTTCCTGGGCGTCCGAGCATGGGGGCTTGGCTTGATTATGGGTTGGGAAGCGAAAACGAGAATCTACCTTCGTTTGTTGTCCTGGTGACCAAGGAAAAAGGTGGCCAGCCATTGGTGTCGCGCCTTTGGGGAAATGGATTCTTGCCCTCCAAGCATCAGGGAGTGCGTTTTCGAAGTGGTGCTGATCCCGTTTTGTACCTTAAGGATCCAGCTGGTTTGGATCGTGCGGCCAAAAGGAAGATGTTGGACGCCTTGAATGAGCTTCATCAGATGAAACTGGCTTCCGAGCCTGATCCGCAATTGGAAACGCGGATCGCACATTATGAACTTTCCTATCGAATGCAGAACTCGATTCCTGATGCTACCAATTTTTCGGATGAGCCAGACCATGTGTTGGATTCTTATGGCCCGGATGCCAGGAACCCTGGGACCTTTGCGGCGAACTGTGTCTTGGCGCGGCGGCTGGCAGAACGCGGAGTGCGATTCATTCAGCTTTATCACCAAGGCTGGGATCATCACGGCGGGTTGATTGGCGGGATCAAGACACAGTGTCGTGAAACCGACCAACCATCGGCCGCTTTAGTGCGCGATCTAAAGCAACGTGGGATGCTGGACGATACGTTGGTGATCTGGGGAGGTGAATTTGGACGAACCAACTATTGCCAAGGGAAATTTTCTGGCGGAGATTTCGGACGTGATCACCACGGAAGGTGTTATTCCTTGTGGATGGCAGGGGGAGGTGTCAAAGCAGGGACAACTCATGGCGCAACGGACGATTATTGTTACAACGTCCACGAAGGCGCTATGCATGTTCATGATCTGCAGGCGACTATTCTTCACCTGCTCGGGATTGATCATGAGCGACTTACCTATCGATATCAGGGACGTCGCTTTCGTTTAACAGACGTTCATGGACAGGTAGTTAAAGAGGTGCTGGCGTAAACCGGACTCGCGAATTTGCGAATTGGACAGTATTCGCTTTGTGGTCGTGTTCCTTGCTCCAAAAAATTTGGAATCCTGAGACAAATTGCTTTCATCTCAGGGGCTGGATCTCCTCGACAACAATACTTTCGAATTGTGTGATTGCCTGTGAATTTGGTGGAAACTTTTTCGCTTGTTGGTCGTATATCTAGTGCATGTTGGTATGCCGAATGCGTGTCCTTGTTCTGTTTTTGCGGATAAAACGTCGAAAAGCCCGTGGCGATTCTACGAACTCGCAATAAGTCAGTGCACGTTGACTAGCGAACATAGCAAAAAGTAGAATCATGCTTGGCTCGAAACATATAAATACGTCTGCTGTAATGCCATTTCTTACGTCTGTCGACGCGTCCGTCGTTAAAAAACAATTTGAGATTCTTGGTCGACCGGTTGTAATTGGACGGCATCCTGAATGCGATGTCGTCATTGACGAAGTTTCCGTCAGCCGCCGCCATGCCCAAATTGTCAAAGAAAACGGCAACTTTTATGTCGAAGACCTGCGCAGTCGCAATGGCACCATGGTCAATAACAACGAGATTCATCGAAAGACGAAGTTGTTTGATGGGTCTGAGATCAGAATTTGTGACGTGCTTTTCACCTTTCATCTCGGCAATGAACCTGGCTATGAAAAACCTCGCAAGACGCTATCAGAAAGTTCGGATCACATAGGCGGAACCTTATTCGTTGACGAGCATGACAACTCAACGATCATGTCGCAGTTGGAAATTCCCTCACATCATGCAGGCGTCGCCGGAAAAGTCAGTCCGGCAGAAAAGCTCAAGGCACTGGTTCAGATTACCCAGGCGCTTAGTGACGGGGTGCAACGCGATCCAATTCTGCAGAATGCACTCGATTGTCTGTTTGAGTTGTTTCTTGAAGCAGATCGTGGATTTATCGCGTTTCGCGATGATGATGGGGCGATTATTCCTTCTACGATCAAGACCCGCGGAACCAACGACGAGCAGATTCGGCTTAGTCGAACCATTGTCAATCGGGTGCTCGACACTCAGCAAGCGGTGCTTAGCAGTGATGCTGCGGAAGATTCTCGGTTTGATTTGAGTCAAAGTATTGCTGATTTTCGCATCCGATCGATGATGTGTGCGCCCATCTTGGATGGAAATAATAAGTCAATTGGCGTTATCCAGTTGGATACGCTTCGCCGTTCGATTGCGTTTCAAGAAGAAGATCTGGAGATTCTGGTTACGGTAGCGATTCAGGTAGGTTTGGCTTTGCATCGCCTGGAGTTTTTTGATGAGCTTAAAAAATCGGCTCAGGTTCGCAAGGACCTGGAGTTAGCCCACGAAGTGCAGCAAGGGTTCTTGCCCCAGCGAAATCCAGATATCGATGGTTATGAATTCTTTGCCTATTACCGTGCGGCTGAGCGAGTCGGGGGTGACTATTACGATTACATCGAGCTCGGGGATGGAAAGATTGCCATCATCGTCGCAGACGTGGTCGGGCACGGAATAGCCGCGGCACTATTGATGGCCAAGCTTTCTGGGGAGGCCCGATTCGCACTGGCGAGCAACATCGATCCGGCCGAAGCATTTATTCAAATCAATCGCAATCTATCGAGTATGAACCTGGATAAGTTCGTTACCGCGATTATGGGGTTGTTCGATACCAAAACCAATGAGGTGACCTTTGTAAACGCCGGGCACATGCCCCCCGTTCTGCGACGAGCCTCTGGGGCAATCGAATCCCTAGTGGTTGAAGGTTCGGGATTGCCACTGGGAATCTTGGATTCGACCCAATACGGTTCGTCGACGTTTAGCGTTGCCGATGGTGATGTCTTTTTGATGTACACCGATGGCGTTAACGAATCGATGAGTGAATCGGGAGAGATTCTTGGGACTCAAGGCTTAATCGACGAGATGAAGCTGAGCCAAGCCAAATCAGCCGAAGCGATCGGAAACGTTGTGTACAACACCGTGAAACGCTTTGTTAATGGCGGTCCTCAGCACGACGATATTTGTTTCGTTTGCATTGGCAAGTAGCAAGATTTGTTTGCTCAACGGCAAAACTATTGCCTCTTTTTTGGGAGGTTGAGGCTCCTGCCGAAACAAATCTTCTTTCTGGCTCGACGGATCTCCAAGCCATCGCAATTCGAGCTCTCATCACCAGTCGAGCTCCCAGCCATCAAGAGAAATCTAGAACCTGCCGTGTCGCATGAAATAAACGAGTCTGTCAAACCGTGTGTCTTTTCGTTCTCTATTTGGCGTTTGGTTTGGGGAGTTTTTCGATGGCACGATGGAGTCTCTTGATTCGCGTTTCACTGCGATGGGTTTCGACAAGGCCATTGAGTTGTTCCGACATCCAGAAACTGAACTCAAAGAAGGCTGTTCGATCGACAAAAAATGGACGTTGTTCTTTGCGATTCAAATTAATTTGAGGAGCTTGGAAAATTCGATTGGCCATTTGGAATCCTGCAAGGTGCGATTGATTGCTCGCGGCAATCCCTGCCGTAGGATGAGTTTGCTCATGCCAATATGAAGACGTACATCGGTCGCGGTTAGTTCATTCTCGTAGACCGCAAAATCGAATTTCAAAAATGATATCTCAGACGATGATTGTCGGTTTGAGCAGCCATGTCTTTTCGCAGATTCGCATTGCTCAATTGAAATTTTGTCTCGTCCAAATATGAATAGTCCGCTAGCGGTGGATTTGAATATCCACGTTGAACCCGACTCGGACTTCTTCTATACTCGCGCCAACTTAGGTTTTAGGCTGCTTGCATTTTTAAATCGCAAAAATCGCATATTTGCGAACCAAATTCGAGCGAGGCACGTAAAACCGGTTCTGGCAAACATGTTATTGAAAATTTTGGCAAGAAACCTTGTCAATGGTAGAATGGATGTTAGTCGGTTAAGCTGTTCAGGTTGAAACGTTGTAAGTTGACCGAAAACTCAACGTCACTTAAATAGCCGGAACGGTCGCTCAACTAGAGCACAAACATTAAAACAGTATTCCAACCAGAAAGACCAATGACGCTAGCACTACGAGTCGATAACTGATAACGCATCCAACGTGATGCGCATGCGAAGTCAAACTTAATGTTACGGACGGCACTTCCATCGACAAGGACAGCAAGCGCGAAACAACGCCTTGCAAAAATCGAGTTATCCCGAGGATAGGTGATAACTTGAACTAGCATAAAACGCTGATGACTGATCATAGCCCAGAGCGTGCGTGATCTCCCAGCAAAGGATTGGACAAGGCAATTCAGGATGGAAAAGCCATAAACAAAACCTGATCGTTACATCAAACCTGATATCGATCGACAACCCGTCATTGGGAGTGAAACCATGCAAATTCGACCAACAAACAATCTTCAAAATACTCAGTCAGTTAATCTTTCCCCGCAGAGAGCTGATCAGTCAGCTTCGACTTCAAATCAAGCACCTGTAGATCAGCTTGAGCTTTCATCGGAAGCCCAAATGCTTACAGGTGGCGGTGAAATTCGCGCCGATCGCGTTGCACAAGTGAAGGCAGATATTGCTAACGGCGTCTATGAAACAGACGCCAAAATCGACGCAGCTGTCGAGCGAATGCTTGACGAGTACGCCTAAGCGGCGAACGGGAAAGAACTGATTGTTCCTTTCCTCCAATAGAGAAATGATTCAACCGAAGTCTTTTGAGGCTTCGGTTTTTTTTGTGTGATACCGATTTGATGTGCGATTAAGTAGAAGGACTGTTTCTGATGCGGCGGTTCATGAGTTGGTCGGAGAGAAGGGATTTGGCTTCCTGACTGGGGAATTCACAAGGCCTCGGTCGGATGACGCATTCACTCGATTTTTTCCAGCCGCTCAAGCAACTTTCCCATCCGTTTGGAGAACGCTTGATTCTTGTTGCCCAGTTGCCGGCCAATGATTTGCTTGACGGTCTGGCGGGGTATGCGTTTTTGAATTGCCAATTGAAATAGCACGCGCGCTGAGAATGACTTGCTTGCGATGCAGGTGGAATCGGAATTCAGCCAGGCAATCATTTGTTCAATCGCCTCCTTTTCAATTGCCTGGGGGACGTGCGTTAGCAACAACCACTTGGCCACGCCCCGGTGCATTCCGGGAAAGGGCATTTGATCTCGAAGCGAGAACAGAGCTGGCATGCAGGGTTCGAGAATTTTGACGTCGGCCTCTCCGATATCACTGATCAGCCACGTAAATCGTTGTGCTGTTTTATGGTCTCCATGCAATAGAGAGAGGAGGTTTTCGAGCGGATGTTGAGCATCAACGATTTGCCGGGCCCATTCTTTTCTTGCTTGTGAATCGGACTCAGCAAGCGAATTTCTTAATTGACGGAGAATTTCCAATGCCATGGCAATCTTAATTTAGTTCAAGCCATTCCTCTTCAGCGCTGGCAAGTTGAGCACCGACTGATTCGATATTTTCGTGTAATTTCATGGCTTCGTCTGGGTCCGTCACGGTAAGCATTTGGGCTTGTAGAGCTTTCTTATCGTCATCCAGCTTGGCGATTTTTCGTTCGATTGCTTTGATTTTTTTTCGTTGGGCCCGTTGTTCGTCCTGAGATACGGGGTGGTCGCCTTTGGTGAATTTTTCCGAAGGAGGTGCGCTGGGTCTTGCCTTGTTTTGTTCTCGCTCTCCCTCTTCGATTTCCCGATTGATGTAGTAGAGATAGGCATCGTAGTCACCGATGTAGTTTTTCACGGAGCCATCGCGAACTTCGATGATGTTCGTTGCGATTCGCTTCATGAAATGGCGATCGTGAGTGGTGAAAACGACGGTGCCTTCGAAGGCAAGCAACGCCTCCGCAAGCGCCTCGACGGTTTCGACGTCCAGGTGGTTGCCTGGTTCGTCCAGAACAAGGATGTTGTAGTCTCCCAGCAGCAATCCTGCCATGCAAAGTCTCGCCCGTTCACCACCAGAGAGGACTTTGACTTTTTTGTTGACGTGATCGTCACGAAACAGGAGTGATCCCGCGACCGCCAGAATCTGTTGATGCGTTGTTCCGGGGAGGGCTTGGTATTCGAGATAGTCCAGGACTGAATCATTCTGAGGAAGCGTTGTGTAGACGTGCTGGGCGTAGGTGCCGACTTTGCAGTGGTGCCCCCAGCGAATCTCTCCGTCAATGGTCTCCAATGAGCCTACGAGTGTACGCAGCAGTGTCGTTTTTCCTTGACCGTTGTCACCTACGATGGCGGCTCTTTGCTGGTGATCGATCTCGATTGTGATATTTTCTGCAACTCGATGATCGGGATACCCAATGGCTAAATTTTCACATCGGACAGCGGCGCCTTGACGTGGCTTGACGATGGGGGCCTGAATGTATGCCGTTTTTTCGTGGGTTACGATCTCATTGAATTGGAGCCGGTCTAACTGCTTTTGCTTGGAACGAGCCTGGCTCGCTGTGTTTGCACCGGCTTTGTTCTTGGCGATGAACTTTTCAAGCTGTTTGGCCTTGGACATCGTTGCTTGATTCTCTCGAAGTGCCTGTTCACGAATTTCTTGTTGGTAGTCCAGGAACTTTGCGATCTTGCCGGGGTACAAGGTGAGTTTCCCTCGTGTCAGATCCAGCGTGTGTTGACAGGTGGCTTTCAGGAATGCGCGATCGTGAGAGACAATCAAACAGGCTTCACGAAACGAGGTCAGAAAGTGCTCGAGGAGAATTTGCGTGCGAAGGTCCAAAAAGTTGGTTGGTTCGTCAAGCAACAGTAAATTGGGCTCGTGTAGTAGAAGAGCGGCAAGCTTTACCCGGGTTTGCCAACCACCTGACAAGTCACCGACGGGGCCAAAAAGATAGTCGCCTTTGATTTCGAAGCGCCCCGCGACTTCGCCACATTTCCAATCGGGTTGTTCGCTGTCCCGCATCAAGAAATCCATTGCGGATTCGCCCGGTTGAAATGGGTCGTGCTGTCGAAGGTAACCCACCCTCAGGTTGGGATGTTTGACAACCTCACCGGCATCGAGCTCTTCTTCACCGAGCAATACTCTCAGCAGAGTTGATTTGCCGGCCCCATTGCGCCCGACGAACCCAATTTTGGCATCGTCAGTAATTGTGGCTTCTGCGTTATCAAGCAAAACCTGATCGCCGTAGCTTTTGTATGCGTTGCGAATTTGAAAAAGGACAGCCATAACCGGAACAGGATAGATAGATTTGAATAATTTGATTTGGCAGAATAATTGATTCGCTCCATCTCCTCAACGGGAAGCCACCAACTAACGCCACAAATGCAGCGGCAAAGTCACTTTTTGCCTTTTCGATCGAGCATTTGGGCTAGTCCTGCGTAAATTCGGAACATGGGAAAAACCAAAGCAACGACGATAAACGCACTCAGAATCAAAAGAGAAGCCCAAGGCTGAGAAACAATGCCCATAGTGTTGTTGAGATCAGGATAAAGCCGACGATTGCGGCAATGAACGCCATGTTGAATACGAACGTTGATCTTTGGTGAGGGCGGTGAGCCGCTTTATATGGACCGGGGCCGTTTCACTGTAACTTCATCGCCGTTGGCAAATCGATTGCCGCCAAAGTTGGTTTGTTTGGACAAGTCTTCGATTGGATCGCCAAACAGTTCGTCGAATACGTTGTCCAAGACATGGTTTCCATGCGTGTTTTCCCCGACTTCAACGGCGGCCCAATCGGAGTCGCGTTTGAATGAAGAAAATCCAATGTCCTCAAAACGGTTGCCTTGCACAATCAAGCCATCACTCAATGTCGATTCTTCGTAGGCATTGGTCGCAATGGCGTGTGTGTTAATGCCCCGGAATTGATTGCCGATAATCGTTGTGTTCGGGGACCAGACGATGATGCTGCCAAGACCCGCTCGGTGGCGTTCGATGACGTTGTCGCGAATTACAGATCCGACTGAGGCGTGATCAATCGGTGCCAGTTGCGTGTTGTTGTCAAAGCCGAGGATGGCTCGGTCTGTAGTCAGAACACCATTGGAAACGGAGGCGATCTTGGCTTCGTGTCGATAGCCGTCGGGTCGGTAAAAGATCACCCTCTCACCCGCGAAAAGATCGAATTCGGTGTTTAGTTTAAATTGATTGGGAGCGAGCTGTCGGGCAATGTAGTCTCGTTCCTGACGATAGATGTTGATGATATCGTCGGAAAGCCCGACAAACGTTGAATCTTCGACCCATACACCCGTTTTGTTTCTCGATGCATGAACTGCAGCGCCGAGGATGCTGACCAGACGATCGCCTTTCAAGTCGACACGGACATCGAGCAAGTTGATGGCACCATTGTCCTGACCTTGGATCAATCCTGGTGGGCCAGCATATGCGGTGATTTTGGAAAGCGTAATAAAGCCTTCGTTCCGATAAGCACCAAAGTTACTTCGGTTGTTGATTCGAGCTACTTGATACCAGGCGTCACCCGACTTGAGGCCTGCGGGTACGTTTCGATCGTAATTGATTTCAAACACACCCTCTGAAACCTCGGACACAGAACTGAGATCTCCAATTACATATCGCTCATTGTTAACGAGGCGACCTGTCCGGTCGCTCGTCAGGAATTGCGTGCGGTGAGTGGTCAAATCGGGCGAGAACAACTGGCGGTCGTTGGGTGCTCGATATCCCCGATCAATTTTGACAATTACGGTGTCGGAGTCTACCACTTTTAAAACTTCTCCCTGGGTAAAAGGGAGTGTCTCGTAATCGATGTTGAATTCGCGAAAGATCAGATTTTCGCTGTTCGTGATTCGAAAGCCACCAGCGTTTGCTCTGACAACCAATAGTTCCGTTTCATTTTGTCCGGCGCCTTGAAAAATGAGATCTTTGGCGGATCGGAAAAATAGATTT
Organism: Mariniblastus sp.; assembly: GCA_965224765.1. Classification (GTDB taxonomy): domain Bacteria; phylum Planctomycetota; class Planctomycetia; order Pirellulales; family Pirellulaceae; genus CAZDBA01. The sequence continues at coordinate 191,161 of CBDDAC010000024.1, read as the reverse complement.
TCATTGTTGGCGGCACCCAGTCGATAGGTTCCTGCATCTAATTGAATCAGAACTGCCTGCCCAGTGGTCTTTTGAAGCGTTTTTGCGGCATTGATCGCCTGCTGGATTGCCTGGCGATCGTTGGTCTGATCGTTAGTGGTGGCACCGAAATCGCGGACATAGACGGTGTGGTGCGTTGTGAAGTCCCTTACCGGGCCGCTTCTGAGCATTGGCTCAGCGATAACCGTGTAATTCAACTGGAACCTATCTGAATTGTGGTCACCGGCTGCTCCAACCGCGACGTAGAATTTTTCGCCCTTGGCTAAGTATCCGAGATGCATGTCAAAGGAAGTCGCCTGCAGCGGATCGACGATCGTAGTGAATAGCGTCTTGCCTGTTGCATCGTGAACCAGCAGTTCAATTCCGTTACCTTGCTCACTGAGTTTTTCGATCCAACTATCCGTAATGGCATAGTACCCGGAGTCGGGGACCTGAAACGCACTGACGGCGAACCGGTCCGTGACATTGTTCGGGCTGGTTGGTAGGCCAACCATGCCTCCGTTTTGTGTCAGTCTAAGATGGCCTGCTGGAAAACTATCGGTTCCGTCCAGGTTGCCATCTGGAGTCATGGCAGTTCCTGGAACCAACGCTCGGTATCCTTGCACATCGCCAACATCATGAGGTGCTGCGTTTGTGACGGTCTGTCTACTTTGATTGGGAGACCATTGGCTGGGGGCATTCCAGTAGTAGGACCAGTTGGATGTTGCAAAGTCGTCTTGATAATTGCCGACTTGCGTACCTTCAAATTTAGCGATGGAAAAATCCCATCGAAATTTGTCACCTACATGAGTTTCGCCAGCTCCAACGGCGAGGAATATTTTCTCGCCGCGCCCAATGAATCCCAGGTTGGTATCAAAGTCGATGGAGTATTGAGAGCCAGATTCGGTTGTCAACTCGTTGGCAAACTCGTCATTTCCGATCCAGATTTTGATTTCGATACCGTCGCCAAAGCTGCGAATCTTTGACAGAACGCTGTCAACAATCGAGTAAAACCCGGACTCCTTGATTTCATAGGAAACTATGGCGAAACGATCGTGACCGTTGGCTTGGAAACTGTGCGAACCAACGTGCCCACCGCTGGAATCAAGAAGTAGATGATTGGCAGGGTGATTGGCAATGATCGACTGATCACCTGCCCGAAAGCCATTCCCAACGAATTGAAGGTCGCGAAACAATTGGGGTTGCTTCAATGATCCTTGGTTAAGATTTCCAGATGTTCCCGTTGGACTCCATCCAGCTGGAGCGTTCCAGTGGTAGCCGAACCCCGAATCGGCTTGTTCGAAATTGTCTTGATAATTTGCGACTATCTCATGAGGTTGAGAGCGGTCAGGAACGTCATCCATGAGCGTTCGGGGACTGGGTTCCGTGAAGACGGCAGCCAACAGCTGACGGGGCTCAAGGGTTTGATAGTCGGTGCGAACTATTCTGGACGCTCGTTGGCGTCGTCGATTCGAACGAAATCCAGATGGTTTTCGCGGCATGGTGAAGGTTCCTCTGTTTCATGAATCTACATTATGCTAATCAGCCCCTCGTAAGCAAGGAGATTCGTAGCGCAGATCATGAATCTGAACGAATTCAGATGAGCCAGCGTCATTTCAAAGGAATTGCGAACTCGTTGAACCAAATCCTTCATGTAGCCAGCGAAAATGTTGGGGCATAAATGATTTGGCACGTAAACCGCTTCTCCCGTTCAAGGAGAAGCGGTTGAGAATCAGTGTAAATTATTATTACTTCGTAAGTCCTTCTTGCACTACAGAGTTAAGGTTTTTCCCTGCGACGGTGTAAGTGACCTTATTCGGATCGGACTGAATCGTTGCGGTTGCAATTCCTTGCTCATTGGCTGTGACAACTTGATAGACGTTTTTGTCATCCCAAAGGCAAACGGTACTTCCTGGAGCATCGGTCGTGATCGTTACTTTGTAGTCAACCTTGATCTGCTTTGCGGAAACATCGATTTTAGGTTCGCGAGGAGTCTCAGCACGCATGTCGAGAGTCGGATCACCTAGCAAATTGAGTTCGCAAATACAAAGGTGGTAACAGGCGGCTTTGCGAGCGTCATCTGTCATGTCTTTTTTCGCGGTCATCATGGCGTGCCCTGTAGTGTGGCCGCGTCCAAGTCCATTGGCCCAGTAGCGGGTCATGGTCATGGTTGTTCCATCAAGCTTGCCTTCAGAAACCATCAAGGCAAAATCTGATCCGTTTGAGAAATGCGGCTTGCCAGTTCGAACTGGGGCAACGACCGCAACAGAGCCGGCTTTTGGAACACGCAACATGTGTTCAACGATTGAAGGATCCTGTTTTGAGTCGTATTCGCCAGTGTTGCACGAAACTGTGGTGATCAACGGGTAGGCACCTGAGTTTTCCAGCTGATCAATATGTTTTCCTGCGAATTGGCCCTTTTCAAGAACCCACGCGGGCAAATGTCCATGTCCGTGAATGTGCATTTTGGAGGTCGATTTGTCGTTAAACAATTTGACGACGTTTTTGGGACTCAATGCGTAGCTGCCAGGTTTGTTTTCTTCATCCCAGGGAGTTTCTTTGGAAAAGAATCGACCCATTTCTCCATCCCATACTTTGGAAACGTAACCGTCCCAGCTGTTGCGGACTTTTGGATAGGCGGGTTGATCCGTGCACGTATAAATCATGTTGCGAGCGAACGAAGTCGTTGGGTAATTCGATTCGTAGGCGATGACTTTGTCGGTAAATGCTATGACGTCTTCTGCGGTGCGAACTGGAATTCGACCAAGGCCGACAGATCCATCTGGATAGGTAATCGCTTCTTGGTCGTCATCAAACTCTCCGTAAACTCCATCACCATCAGCATCCCAGTTGGTGCTACTTAGGTAGACGATGTCGGTAGGAATTCCTCTGGGTTCGGCGTTGTGAACGGTTGTGTGGCCGCCAGGAACGAGGCCTTTGCCGCCGGGCAGGCAGTCACCGCCCAGGATTACCCATTGGGTGTTATGGTCGTTGATATGGGCTTGAACGCACTGTCGGATTTTTTCCTGGATCGAATCCCCTTCAAAATCCTTGTCGATTTGGTTTACGGTGACGATCTTGGTAAGTTTTCCGTTCTGTGTTTTCCATTTGGCAAACGGTAGCCAAGCTTCTGCAAGTTCGTCGGCGGTAATTAGAAGCACGCTTGCATCGGTTGAGTCGGCAAGTGCTGGAATTGAGACCACGTCCTTTGCCGAAGATTCGTCTGTGGATTCAACTGATTCAACTGGGGGTTCAACTGATTCATCAGGGCGATCGGCGTTGGGTTCTCCAGACATGACGGCTGTAAAGGCAGCCATGCGGTCCTCGAACTCTTCCTCGGATATGGTGCCGTCTGAGTTTTTGTCAACGCGGCTGGCAACTGCGTCCAGTTGTTCTTGGCCAATCTGGCCACCCGTTTTCTCGCTGACGTAATCCTTGAAATCGTCAAGCGATTGCTCTTGACCGTAGGAGGTCAGGCAGGTGAACGAAGTAACTAATAGGGAAAGGAAGAATGCGTTTTTCATTAGATTCCGTCGCAACGTGTGACTGTGGTAACTATTGACTGAATACAATTCAGAATGCGTCAATGTAAACGAAGTTTCGCCAAAGATCGCTCCCCTATACTGCTGTACTGAGGGAAAAATTGGTTTTGTTGAAACTGTATAGTGATTCACCTTATTCGCTGCGCCCTTGATGTCAGCCAAAAACGCTCATGCCGACGCAAATCGTCGTTTGTCTGGCAGGGTATACAACTCACCTTGCCCAGCAGATTTGAGCAACGTCAGAAATTTAGGGAGCTGGCGATTGGTTTGGCAGCTGTCTCCGAGATTTGAGTGCCCTGCCCTGTTCGCAATGCAGTCTGGCAGCGTTACGATTGGAGCCAACTTCACCCCTGTAGATTGAGAGAATTAGGATTATGAAGGGCGTTTGTTTTCATGATGTTCAGCAAATCCGATTGCTGGAAGTGGATCAACCAAAAATAGAATCTCCTGGCGACGTGATTGTTAAAGCTTCGCTGGCTGGACTTTGCGGCAGTGACCTGCACGCATATTTTGGTCGTGAGTCTGGATTGGATCCAGGGACGATCATGGGACATGAGTTTGTCGGCACGATTGTTGATGTGGGCGCGAAAGTCGAGAGCTTTGCCACTGGAGATCGCGTCTACGTGCCATTTTCTACCAATTGCGGTGAGTGTTTTTACTGTAACCAGGGTCTGACGTCCCGGTGTTGCCAAGGGCAACTGTTTGGCTGGTTGCAGAACGGAGTGGGACTTCACGGCGGTCAGTCTGAGTACGTCCGCGTTCCATTGGCTGAAGGCTCGTTGATGAAAGTACCTGATGGGGTCAGTGATGTTGCGGCTTTGCTGTTGGGAGACAATTTCAGCACCGGATATTACTGCGCAGAACTTGCTGAGGTCCGATCTGGGGGTGTCTATGCAGTTGTCGGTTGTGGGACCGTGGGGCAGCTGTGTATTGTTTCTGCACTTCAAATGGGTGCTGAGAAAGTGTTTGCCTTTGATCTCGTTGCGGAGCGCAGGAGCCAAGCGGAAGCCCTTGGCGCGATTCCGATGATTCCGGGCGAAGTTTCGATCGCTGAGGTCTTGCGGGCTACGGGGGGGCGTGGAGTCGATGGAGTCATGGAATTGGTTGGACTTCCTCCCGCACAAAAGTTGGCCTGCCAGTTGATGCGACCAGGTGGAGTGATGAGTGTAATTGGTTGTCACTGCACGCCCAATTTCGCCTTTTCTCCTGTTGACGCATACGACAAGAATTTGACCTACAAAACGGGCCGTTGCCCGGCCCGTTACTATATGGAAAAGTTGACACATCGAGTTGCTCAAGGCGAGTTCGACCTGGAGTCCTTTGTGACGCACCGCTTTGGAATTGATGAATGCGAGAAAGCATACGATGTTTTTTCCGGGCAAAAAGACGGATGTACAAAAGCCGTTTTTGAGTTTTAATTTGCACTTTGGCCCCGATGGCGATGTTGGTTAAGTCACAGTTCTCTGAAGATTAAGTTTGGGCGTTTTGAACGGCTTGGATTCGGAGTAACATTGTCTGAGTTCGTCAACTGGATCGCGTTTCATTGAGTTGTCGCGAATGACTGTCGGTTTTGTTCAAGGAACCTGGCGAAGAAACGCTATAGTTAGGTGCACTTCGCACCAGGATCATGGAAAGGAAAAAGATGAGATTTGTAAGGATCGTTTTTGGGATGGCGCTGACCGTCTCTATTTTGTCTGGCGTTTCGTTTGGGCAAGAGGTTGTCGGATTCGAATACATCGCAAGCATCGACGAGAATGAAAACACCAGTGACTGGTTGCACTGGCGTGGTCCCAATCGCAATGGAATTGCGGTCAATCAGTCACCGTTGACAAATTGGAATGAAACGAACGTGCTTTGGAAAACAGAAATTCCTGGACGAGGTCATTCTTCCCCGACAATCATCGGCGACAAGATTTTTCTGACGACCTGCGAAAGCTCACGCAAGACTCAAAGTGTTTTGTGCTTTGACCGAAATTCTGGTGAGCGTTTATGGCAAACGGATGTGCACGAAGAGGGACTGACTCAACAAGTTCATCCCAATAACTCTCGGGCGTCCCACACGCTTGCCTCTGATGGCAACCACCTGTATTGCGTTTTTGTGAATAATGCGAAGGTGATGTTGTCCAAATTGAATCTGGATGGTGAACAGGTTTGGCAAAAAGAACTTGGCGTTTACGAATCAGATTTTGGGTTTGGGGCGGGAGCCTCTCCAATTATCTGGAACGATAAATTGTTCGTCACATCTGAATGCTCAAAGGATTCGTTCGTAATGGCTTTGGATCTGGACGGAGAAGAACTTTGGCGAACCGATCGGTCCCCCAAGAACAGTTTCTCAACGCCTGTGATCGCGAATGTTGCCGGTCGCGACCAACTATTGCAACCGGGAATCAATTCAATCAAGAGTTATGATCCCGCCAACGGAGAAGAGCTTTGGTCCGTCGAAACCCAATGGTCGGTAAGTTGCGCGACAATGATTTGGAACGAGAAAATGGTTTTTGCCAGCGGCGGATTTCCAGGCCGGCAAACGCTCGGGATTGATGCTGAAACGGGGAAAGTTGTTTGGGAAGCGCCCGTTAAGTGCTATGAGCAGTCCATGTTGATCCACGATGGCCACATCTATGGTCTTTCTGATGCGGGGGTTTGCCATTGCTGGGACGCAGCAACTGGAACCGAAAAATGGAAGCAACGTATGAAAAGCAAGGTCAGCGCTTCGCCCGTTTTTGCTGGTGGTCATATTTATTTTACGACCGAAGACGGAACTTGCTTTGTGCTCAAGCCAAATCCCGACGCTTGTGAGATCGTCGCTCAAAATAATTTTGGAGATTCGGCTTTTTCAACTCCCACATTCGTTGACAACAAAATCTATGCTCGAGCGGGGACGCGTGACGATCAGGGATTGCAGGAGTTCCTGTATTGCATCGGTGCAGCTCAGTAAACCGGGGGGGCAGTGCTTTATGGAAATCCGACGCGTAAGCGAGGAACGGCTAGGGTTCTTCCTCGCTTTGCGCTGTAACTCTAGGCCTCAACCTCCCGATGGCGCGGCGTTGTAGCGTCGCCAGATTTCGTCGAGTGACTTGGCGGCACCCATTTTCAGATGGACGTCAACAAAACTTGAGATGTTGGAAACGCCAGGGTTGATTTCGACCGTGGCAATTCCTTTTCGCCTGGCCAACATGATTGGCTCGGAAATATAGGGGAAATTCGCACTCGTCCCAATGCTGATGACCAAGTCGTAGTCGACGTTTTGCTGAAGGTACATTTGCTTGATTGCGTCTTCGGGAAGCATTTCTTCAAACAAAACGACGTCTGGACGTTGCATGTTGCCGCATTGGCAATGGGGAGGGATTTCGATCTTTGAATAGTCGCTTACCGGATCGACTGTTTTGCAAGCGGTGCATTTGAGCCGGTGCATGTTTCCGTGGATTTCGATTACATTTTTCGAACCCGCAAAGGTATGGAAACCATCAATGTTCTGCGTCAGTATCCAGAAGTGTTTAAAATGCTCCTCCATTTCTGCGAGGACTTCGTGACCACGATTAAATGTTGCGGTGCGAGTGCCTTTTTCAATTTGCCCCATGTATTTCCAAGTGATTTCTGGCTGATTGCGAAAAACGGGACCACTCAATGCCTTTTCAATCGGCATGCCATCTTCGGTGTCCTTGTCGTTGTACAAGCCTCCGATTCCCCGATAGACAGGTAACCCTGAGTCAGCCGAGATGCCGGCGCCGGTAACAACAAAGACTTTTTTTGAGTCGCGTAAAATCGAAACGATTTGTTCAATGTTCTGTTCGTGGTTTTCAATGTTTTGAGACATGGGAATACTCAGATTCGTTTTCTTGTACGATTTGAACTTTGGTCTTTTTATAGCAAGTTGGAAGATTCGCCGACGAGGGCCCATCGAAAGGACATTGGGCAAGTGTTCTCGTGTGCTGATATTTAACGTTGCTTGGTGGAGAATGGCGATAAGTGGGCGATGCCTAGCTGTGGCCGAAACTCGAATGTTGGGTGCTTCACTTGAATTCGATACGCCAGACAAAACGTTTGTGAAAGTTACTTGGCGTAGGTTTCCAAGGATTCTAGGGTAGACATCAGGTCGGACATGCTCGTTCGCGGATTTATCAAACACATTCGGAGTACGGTTTGATCGTTGACAATTGTGGTGGCCAACATTGCTTTCCCGTCAGCGATAATTCGGTTAGAAAGATGTTGGTTTAACTGCTCCAGCTTTTCTTGTGTTGCCGTTGTTTTTTCATCTTGAAACGGATTGTATCGAAAGGTAATCACGGCCAGATTGGCGGGTGTGATTACTTCCCAATCGGAACGCGATTGGAGTTCCTTTTGAAATTGTTCGGCAAGTTGAATGGATGACTCAACGGCCTGACGAAAAGCTCCAATTCCGTAGGTTTTCAGTGACATATAGAATTTGAATGCGCGAAATCGTCTGGTCAACTGGATCCCAAGATCATAGAAGTTGACTTCCTCTGCGGCTCCGACAAGATCACGTAGGTAAGCAGGTTGAGTGCGAAACGTCCCAGAAAGTTTTTTGTTATCTCGAATCAGGAGACAACCAATTTCGTAGGGTTGATGGAACCACTTATGTGGATCGATGGTGATTGAATCTGCAAGCTCGATACCTGAAAGCAGTGATTTGCCTTGGGTGCAAAGAATGGCTCCTCCCCCGTACGCCGCGTCGACGTGAAACCAGAGGTTACGGTGGCGGCAAAGTGTGCTGAGCGTATAAAGGGGATCCACGGCGGCGGTGTTAGTCGTGCCTGCATTGGCGACAACCATGAAAGGTGTTTTTCCTTGAGCGATGTCGGCTTCGACCGCTTGCTTCAGCAAGTCCACTCGGATTTGAAATTGATCGTCAGATTCAATAATGCGAATTTGATCTTTGCGAAGGCCGATGACCCTTGCCGCTCGTTCGACTGATGAGTGAGTTTGGTCAGACCAATAGACGACACCGTTCGAGAAATCATCGCCAAGCGTGTTCTGTCGCGCCGTGACCATCGCGGTCAGGTTCGCCATGGAACCGCCACTTACAAACAGACCTCCTCCTTCGACTACGGGGAAACCGAACAGTTGTAGCAGCCAGTTGGTCGTAAGCATTTCCAATTCAGCGGCTCCAGGAGATGAAACCCAGGCCCCTGAAAATAGATTGAATCCGGTTGCCAGCGCATCGGCAAAGGTGCTGACAATATTGTTTGGCGAAGGAACGAAGGAATAAAACTTTGAGTGATCGAGATGAGCACTGTTGGCAAATATGTTTTGTTCAACATGATCCAGTACGTCCATGACAGGCGTTGGAGATTCGGGAATCGGCTCCCGAAGTAACCAATCCATTTCCGATCGCGTAGCATGTGTAACCGGCCTTTTCTCGTCGACCGTTGAGAAATGTTCGACGATCATGTCTACGACGCGATATCCCATTGCCTTCATGTCTACTTCGGACATTTCGAAGGGAGCATTGGGCGATCTGTTTGAGGGATCGTTGGGTGAGTCGGTTGGCTCGTTGCTCATGGTTCACTTATTGTCATAGGGCGAAATCTGTTCTGGGCGGCGGGTCCGCATTACCTTTGCAGATAGCATTTGAGGTTTGCGAGTGCTGCAATACTCTACAGAATTTCGCTTCCTATTCTCAGAGGCTTTTTGGAAAAGGCCATTGTTCTATGAGAATAATGCGACCTGCACGCCGTCGCAATCCACGATTGCGCTCGTGAAAGAAATTGTGCAGCCTGCCAGCCCTCATTCGTTCCGAGCAAAGCTGCGTGGATCATGCAGCTGGAATTCTCGTCGGCCGCGTTTGCCGCCAGGTTGTGCATTGCAAGTCACTGGCAATGATCAGTGTTTGGCCTCGTCGCGGGGCTTGCTCGCAAAAGCAGATCGGCGTTCATTGCCTGTAGATGATTAGCGGAGAAACGACGCAGACCCTCGTTTTGCTGACGTTGTTTGCCTATTTATTAAAGCCCATGTAGAAACTAAAGACTTCTCGATCGTCAGTTGCGGCATTGTTAATTGGGAAGGCAAAATCGAATGCCAACGGAGCGCCTAAGCCAGCTGCCGGCATGTGGACACGGAATCCAAAACCGGGTGCGACACGGAAGTTGTCCGCGTTGAGTTCAATTTTTTCTTCGACAGTACCGAAATCGCAAAATAGAACGCCTTTGATCATGTCATCTGCGGTCAGTGGGAACATGTATTCCAATGTATTCAGCCATTGGAATTCGCCACCAACAATCACTCCGCCTTCAACGGGGCTTGCTCCGCGAAAGTCAAAACCACGCATTGTGGAGAAACCGCCTGCGTAATAATTCTCAAAAATCGGAGTTTGGCCGCCAGAGAATCCTAGCTTGGTACCAAAGCTCAAGGTGTGTCTCCCCGACAAGTCAGGCCGTTGGTAGAGCAGGCGATATCTTCGATAGTCGATATCAAGACGCGGAAAGTCCACTTCGCCGAAGCCTTGAGAATAGGTCATGGAAAGATACTTGCCCTCGGTGGCCAGGAAGGGATGGTCCCGAGTATCGCTAACCAAACTGACGTGTCCAACAAACAAGTCAGTGTCTCCAACCGTAGCGTTCAGCTGTGGAGAAGTGGCGACGCGTGGATTGTGAATGTCAACGTTCTCACCGCGAATTCCAACACTTAAGCTGAGGTCGTGCGAAATCCGATACCCCAAAGCCATTCTCGCGCCGATGCGTTGTTCGTCCCAGTCAAAATAGTTTCTGTCAAACAGGTATCCACTAAAGTTGAAGCTCCAGCCGGTGTCCATCAAGTAGGGTTCTGTGAAACTAACCAGGTAACGTTGCACGTTTCGACCCGGTACTAACTCCGCACGAAATTGTTGGCCTCCACCACGCCACGCGGTTCCGTTGGCAATTTCTCGAAAACTTCGTGGCCAGCGGCGAATATCAAAGTTCTTTTCATCAATGACAAATTGGCCCACGATACCACTATCGGAGTTGTAGGCACCACCAATGTTTACGCGTCCAGTTTGGCTATCCGAAACATAAATTCCAAGATCCGCAGTTGCGTAGTTTTGTGGAAATGAAGCCGCTCCGGAGGGAGCGAAGGAGGGCGCAACCAATGAGTTGGGTTCGCTTGGTCCTCCCAATTGTTGACTGGGATATTGTTGTCCACCAGACGGCGTGGGATTGAAAAGCGAGCCAGGAGGAGGTGAACTCTGAAGTTCAGGATATTGATAAGTGGCGGGTTGAACTTGGCCCTCTTGTTGTTGGACACCCGATTGAATTCTCGATCCGCTGCCGATACCGTTGTCGAGACTTTGGGCTCTAACGATTTCTTGCTTTTCCTGTCGTGTCGCTGTTTGAATCAGGTTTCCCTGTTCGGTTGAGTTAACGACGTAACTGGTTGGCGATTGAATTGGTTGGGCTTCCGTGAGCGAGAACGCAGGGTGACTTGCGCAACCCGAGAGGGCTGCTACGATCAACATCGTGCCGGCAATTGCGATGGAAAGCGATTTTGTTTGACTAAGTTGCATCAAATTCTTCTTCGTTGAAACTACCGGTGCATGGAACCGTTGTTTTGTGCGGGGCCACGAGCCATTCTTTCTAAGGTGCGTTCGTCAGGCTTGACGACAATTTTGGGTGGAGTACTTCCAGAGCCGGGTTCACCCGCGGCAAAGACTTGGGAACTTCCCAGTCGTCGCTCGCTGTTTCTGATTTCTCGCAGGTCGATAATGTCGCCGGGTCGTAGCGAAAGACGATTCATGACCACTTGGCGTCGCGTCGTACCAGCACCGCCTTCGATGAAGACTTTGATGTCTCCAACGCGGTATTGTTTGTCTTCTGAAATTTTGTAGACCAGATCAAGTTGGCCGGGTTCCTCGAGGAATCGCGTTTCGACTTCTACTTTCGAGAAAACAAAACCGTTGGCTCCATAAAGATCTCGGAGTGAGACCACGTCCTGATTCATTTTCGCGGCGTTGAACTCGGGGGCTCCGTTTTTACCGGGTTTTAGCTTGAGCATGGATGCCAGTTGTTGTTCGCTAAACGCCTGGTTCCCAATGAACGAGATGTTGCGGATTTTGTAACGCGGTCCTTCATCGATGATAAAACGCAAGTTCAACCAGCGACCATCGTCGCTTTCGGTGATCTGACGGCCAATTCGAGCATTGAAATATCCAAGACTTCGATAGTAGGAAGTCAGACGGAGTACGTCCTGTTCAATCTCTTTTCGTTTGACCAAACCACCAATAATTTTCAGATGGCCAGGTTTGGACTCGATGAAGCTTTTCAGTCGACCGTCGGAGGCGATGGCATTTCCCTCAAACTCAACTTTCCAGATTCGCTGTTGTTGGTCTTCGTGAATAAGGAAAACAACTGAATTGTCACCCGCCTCACTACCCTCAAGGATTTCCACCTGGGTTCGAGGAAACCCTTTGTCGTGGTAGAACTCTTCGATTCGATGTTTCACCATCTTGATTTCGTGAATGTCGATGGGCTGGCCATCGTTCAAGTTGGTTTCTTTGCGAAGTGCCCGATCTGTGATGGCGCGGTTGCCGATGAACTGAACCGTTTGCATCAGTTGACGCTCAACCACTTCAATGGTGATGATGATGCCATCGGGTGTTTTTTCGATGAAAGGGCCAATAACTCGGTGGACTTCTTTCATCCGCCAGAGATCGTTGACGTCTTGTTGAAGCATATCTGGGTCGAAGTAACGACCTGGCCGAGTTCTCACATTTCGAAGCAATTGATGAGTCGGAACCGTGTTGTTGCCACGCAGGATGACATCTTTCACGACACTTGCTTGATCCGCAGAGGTTTGAACTCGCTGCTGTGGAGCCTGGCTCAAGTTGGAAAACTCTGGCTCAGGGTCCGGACTTTGCATACGCAGCGTGCTGTCGGTTCGCACACCAGAGAATGGCATCTGATCGCTAATTGAGGGAGTGTTGAGTTCGCTGGGCTGTGCGAGAATTCCACAGCCAGAAACCGAACATGCAACAGCCAATAAGGCGAGAGCTGCCGTTTGTTTAAGATGAAACTTGTTTTTGATTTTCTGCATCACTTGTGAGCCCGATTCTTGAGCTAAATTTTTCAAGTGGAGGTAATTACAGAAAGAAACTCACGCACTCAAGGTCGATTGAGTCAATGCCCTGAAATGTCGCTAGCAAATGCCGCCCTGATTGTTGTCTGGAGCGGCATCCTTTCCTTCTCCAACCGCTCCGTTTTGGAGTGGTGGAAAAGTTACGTTGCCACCGTTCGTTTGGTTCGTGAAAATCGAAAACACAAGTGATTTGGAAGGTTGCTGCGACAATGCTGGTGAAAATTCAAGGCTCAATAGTGGCAGTAATACGCTACCATTGATGTTCTAGCTCCCCCCCTTTCCGCGATTCGGCTCGTGTCCAAATGAATTTAGAGATCCTTCAAAACTTGTTGATGCAAGCCAACGATGCGGTTGCCATCACGGATCAAGATGGCAACGTACGATTGTGGAATCAGCAGGCCGAAAAATTATTTGGATTTACTTCCGAGGAGATGATCGGCATGCCAATCCGGTCGATTTTTCAAAATCCAAGCAGTAAACGAGTGGAGGAAGTGGTTGCGGTGAATAAGAACGGAAGTTCTTGTTGGGTAGAGCGTTCCATTGGCGAAGCCGATTTCAATGAACAAATTTGGCAGATATACATCATTCGTTGTATCGATCTACGTCGCCAGCGAATGGAGGAACTTCAACGAGAAGCCAGGACGGATTCGGTTAGCGGCTTGTTGAACCGAAGAGAGTTTCAAAGGCGACTGGAATTGACTCTTGGCGAGCCGCTGACGCTGGCGATCGTCGATATCGATAACTTCAAAGAAATCAATGATCAGTTTGGTCATTGGGTAGGAGACGAGGGGATTCGGTTTTTGGCTCGAAATTTGAGTGATCTTTTTCCAACGGCGATTTGCATTGCCAGGCTTGGGGGCGACGAATTTGGTGTCTTGTCCAAGTTTGCCTCGTTGGAAGACGCGAAGAATCAGTTTGATGATTTTCGAAAACAATCAATGGATCGGGCAGTGTATGCTCACCTCAATGCGATCCCGAAAGTCAGTGTCGGCGTTGCGTACTCCTCAAAGTCCAATGTCTCGGCTCGCGAGTTGTTGACCTTGGCTGACCAACTGATGTATGAGTCAAAGAAGTTGGGCGGAAATCGAACGACGATTGCAGCTGTTTGAGTACTTCCACGCGCCGATCGGATTTCTGGATGTCTTCAAGCAACGTCTTCGTCGCAGTTGGAGGATGAGTGTTTCCGGAGGTGTTGGCAAAACACCACATGCCCACGCAAGCGAGGAGCATGGCACCCGTCGTCAACATCGTTGAGGTCGTTGCCTTTTCCGGGAGGTTGAGGCTCCTGCCGAAACGATTCTTGTTCCTCTCCAGCGTGGAGCTTGGAGTTAGTACCCGAACCGTTTTGAAGTGACGGGAAACATGGCCAAAAAAACCGGGTTATCTGTTGTTCTCGGCCTGCCAATCGAAAACGGGCGAGGTACTAGTTTGCCCCATCGCCTCGGATCGCAAATATCTCGCCTGCACCGGTCGTCAACATCGTTGAGGTCGTTGCCTTTTCCGGGAGGTTGAGGCTCCTGCCGAAACAGTTTTTGTTCCTCTCCAGCGTGGAGCTTGGGGTTAGTACCCGAACCGTTTTGAAGTGACGGGAAACATGGCCAAAAAAACCGGGTTAACTGCTGTTCTCGGTCTGCAAATCGAAAACGGGCGAGGTACTAGTTTGTCCCATCGCCTCGGATCGCAAATATCTCGCCTGCACCAAATTGATCCAGATTGAGATCGCCAACGATTCTCCATTCTTTTTCATCGTTCCAGGAAATCGTGTTTCCTGATTTGGTTTGAGTTGTCGCTACTTGAAAAAATGGCCGTTCCGTTTCTGACAGTGAACTCCAGGTGGATTCATCGCCGTAAATGACCGGTTCGGCACCTGCAGATTGAAGTGAAGTTTTTCGGATGGCGATTCCAACAGAAAGAAAGTCCCAACGGCTCAAATGAGGACGAAATGTTTTCAACGACGGCAGTTGGTTGAATTGGACTTCCGTAAAGCAAACGACTTTCCGGTCGCTTCTTGTCAATCGATTGGTGGCATGCAAGCAACCCATGGCGAGTATACGCGTTAGCGAGGCCTCTACGGAAAAGGCATTCGGGCCTGATTGGAAAATCAGATCGTCCAAAAAGCGATTTTCGTCTTGGTCAGGCCAAGGTCCTGTTTGAGGGCGTGTGCAGTGGATGAGAAACTCACCTGGCGGAAGTTCAGCCACGATAGGGATCTTGAATTGAAATCGATCTGCGCGGGATTTCCTTTTCGATAGGTCGTCGCCACGTTCTACTTGGGGAATCAAAATCCATCGGTGACATCCCGCATCCATGAGTTGGGTTTGGATTTTTTGGGACGTGTTCGATGTGCTGAGTAGAAACACATTTGAGCTTGATTGTCTTCCGCATCGAGTCATTATCGATGAATGGACATTGCCTCCGTGTCGAACGTTCAAGAGGCGAACCTCCTTCGCGATTTCAATTAACAAATCGTCACGGTGGGGGCGATTGATTTCTCCAATTGGAAAGTGGTAACAGGGGAACCAATTTTTTCTTTCTCGTTTTTTGGTGATGCGCTTGAATGCGTTTAGATTCTTGGGCGGTGACAAAAGCTCCATGACATCAAAGGCAAAAAGTTCCGAGGCACGTTTTACAAACCGATCAGCCGTAGTATTTCGCCTGGTAACAATGAACTGGAGGCCTTTTTGGAGCCGGCATGTAAGCGTTCGGAATGCGTTGAACCATGTCGAGTGTTTCGCCAAGTTTCTTCCCAGTCTCGAACTGGCGATAAATAGCGACGAGCCTGTGGGGAGTCCGTAGGGGCTCCAGAAAATTGTTGGTGATAAATTGGGTTGGAAATGACACCGAGGCAGGCCGATGGAGAACCAGCCATCTGAGTATGGGGATTCTTGTTTGAACAAACCAGCCAAATTTTCACCTGGTGTGAAGGCAAAATTTGCGGGCAACTGCAATCCCAATCGATGTAGCTGTTGGCGCGTCGGTTCGTCGAGTTTGGTTTTTGAAAAGGACAAAATGCTTGAAGCAGAAGGTGAGCGCCTCGTGATATAGCGCAAGTGCATTACGTTTTGGGGTGCAAATGCGAAGTAAAAACGCCAATGTTGAGTTGGGCTGTCCTCAAACTCTGCTGAATTGGAAAAGGAGTAACGGTTGACGAGCGTAAATCTTCAAGAAGTCATTCTAGGCCGTGGTTTAGACTTTGTCTTAAATTAGAATACATACTTTCAATCTATAAAATCCCTTGGCCGGTAAATTCTTCGTGAAATCATTTTGGCTGCCACTTACCGCACTGATTGTCCTGGTCTTGATTTGCGGATACTTTCTCGCCGACTACTACATGGGACTGCCCCAAGGCATTGAGCGAAATTATGTTGGGCGCAATACTTGTGTGGAATGTCATCAGGAACAGGCGGCGCTGTTTACCGGTTCTCATCATGATCATGCGATGGATGTTGCCAATGCAGAGACGGTTTTGGCCGATTTTGATCACACGCTTGAACATCACGGATTGCGGAGCAAAATGTTTCGCGATGGCGATCGCTTTATGGTGCGGACGGATGGTCCAGATGGCGAATTGGGTGATTTCGAAGTTAAATACGTGTTCGGAGTGTATCCACTTCAACAATACATGGTGGAACTCCCACAATCGGAGCCGGCACGTTCTGGTTCGGTTGGACGATTGCAAGTTTTGCGGGAATCCTGGGATGTAGAGAATCAACAGTGGTTTTATCTAAATCCACCAGATGTGGATGAATTGCTTGAAGGAGATGATCCACTTCACTGGTCAGGAGTGACTCAACGGTGGAACACCGCCTGTGCGAAGTGTCACAGTACCAATTTGGAGAAAAACTATTCGTTGTCCAGTCAATCGTTTCACTCGACGTTTAGTGAGATCGACGTTAGTTGTGAAGCATGTCATGGGCCCGGAAGTTTGCATGTTCAATTGGCGAACGCCAAATCGGTTTTTTGGGATCGGAATTATGGCTTTGGACTGGCGAAATTGAAAACTGCCAGTCATCTTCCGCAGGTAGAAATGTGTGGGACTTGCCATTCGCGCAGAGGCGAAATTCAATCGGGATTCGTCGCGGGAGCTTCCTTTGATGAACATTTTTCTTGCAGTTTGTTGACCGAGCCAATCTATCATTCGGATGGTCAAATTCGCCTGGAGGACTATGTGTATGGTTCGTTCAAGCAAAGCAAAATGTTTCACAAGGGAATTCGGTGTACGGACTGTCATGATCCTCACTCGACTAAGGTGAAGTTCGAGGGGAATTCACTTTGCACTTCATGTCATCAGCATCCTGCTGGGCAGTATGATTCCCCAAACCATCATCATCATGCGGTTGGTTCATCGGGCAGTTTTTGTGTTGAATGTCACATGCCTGAAACGACTTATATGTCCATTGACGCGCGTCGAGACCATAGTCTGCGAGTTCCCCGGCCAGACATGAGCGTCAAGTATTCAACGCCCAATGCGTGCACCCAGTGTCATTTGGAGCCGGCGCGACTTTCCCCGGAGAACCAAGGCAAGGTCAACCAATACCTCGATTGGATCATCGAGACAGAGAAAGGGAACGAAGAAGTTGGGGCTGAGTTGAAACGTATCGACTCCGCAATGACAGCAGCGGTAAAACAGTGGTACGGAGAAACCAGCCCTTCGCGAACGGATTCCTATTATGAGGTGTTGACTCGAATCCGTGGTGGCAAAGAAATCGAAACGGCGGTGCGATTGATCAATGATCGTGAGGTGCCAGCGATTATCAGAGCGTCGGCCCTGTTGGAAGTATCGTCTGACAGGTCGTTGAAAACCTTTGAGGCTGCGATGGAGGCCTTGAAAAGTTCCGATGTTGGATTGGTGTCTACGGCCTTGTCCAGAATTTATGGTGAATTTGATCATCTCCTGAGGATGGGGAAGCTCAATACACAGCAGCAACTCAGGCAGCGGCGCGTGGTCGAGGCCGTAGCCAAGTTGTTGACGCGAGAACAGATTCAGGTGCGAATTGGTGCAGCACGCTGGATTGCCGCCGTGCCGATGAATTTGCGAAATCTGTATTTTCGGTCTGAAGACGAAGAAAATTTCTCCAAAGTGTTTTTGGAGTTCGAAGAAAGTGCATTGTTGGATAGCGATCGAGCCGACAGCCACTTGAGCCTCGCTTCCTTGTACCAGATGCTCCGTAGATTCGAGGATGCTGAGAAAGCTTATCGGACGGCGATCCAAGTCGAGCCCAATCGAGTGGGACCGCGTGAGATGATATCCGAATTTTTGGAAGTCCAGATTGACTATCTTCGTCAAGTTGGAGCACAAGAAAGGCGAAACGGCGCGCCCGCCGAGCGTCTGCAATCCATTAATGACCAAATGCAGATTCAACTCAAGGAACTAGGCCGCTTACGGGGTGAAGAGCATCAACTATTGGCAAAGGAGGTTCAGCGATCTAAGGGAATCGATGGTCTTGGCGAACTGCATTATCGATATGCGGTAAGTTGCCTAAGGCAGGAACAGCATACGCTGGTGGAAAAGCACCTGAAGATTGCTCTGGGGGAACAGCCAGCAATCTCTATTTCTTGGATGAGTTGATCCGCTACTATATGCTCGTCGGCGAGACCGGTAAGGCTGCGGAATACTCCCAAAAACTACAAGAACTTCGTGGAGGTTCTGGCCTCAAGCGAATTGACCCGATACCGAATAATGAACCAGGCAATTGAGGCAAGTTTGATGACGATTAAGGTTGCAGGCGTGCAGATGGATATCGAGTTCGCCAACGTTGCGGCGAACTTGGAAAAAACCATAGCTCGACTTCGGGAGACGACGGCGAAGGGCGCGAAGCTAACCGTCTTTCCAGAATGTACCTTTCCTGGCTATTGCTTTGAAAGTCTTGAAGAATCTCGGCAGTTTGCCGAGACCCTCGATGGTCCGACATTGGTTCAGCTGATCAAAATCTGCAAGGAACTGGACACGAGGACAATCGTTGGTTTTTTTGAACTCGACGGTGATCGAGTTTTCAATGCGTTGGCGTTGCTTGGTCCCGAAGGCGTTTTGGGGAGCTATCGCAAAGCCCATCTTCCGTTTCTTGGTGTCGATCGATTTACCACACCAGGCGATCGAGAATTTGCTGTCACCGATTTGGGTGATCTAAAAGTCGGAATGAATATTTGCTACGACAGTTCGTTTCCAGAAGCGTCTCGAGCTTTGACGTTAAAAGGGGCGGAGCTAATTGCCTTGCCGACGAATTGGCCGCCTACATCGGGCCGAACCGCCGATTTCATTCCTAATGCTCGAGCACTTGAGAATCACGTCTACTTTATGGCAGTGAATCGAATTGGCATCGAGCGGGGATTTGAGTTTATCGGTAAAAGCAAAATCTGCGACCCCAGCGGTGCCGATTTAGATTTTGCTAATCACGCTGATGAGGCAATCCTCTACGCAGAGGTTGATCCAGCTTGGGCGCGTAATAAGCATCTTTGCAACATACCCGGTGAACATGAAATTCATCGGCTTAACGACCGTCGGCCAGATCTTTATGCGGATTTAGGACGTGAGTGAGGCAACCAGCTGAGGTGGGAGTAACTGTGTTGATGTCGCTGAAAAAATCGCGCACGCTTCAATCTCGCTACCATGCCAAGAAAACTTGTTCTGGAGATCACGATCCCCAGCATGGCCATGCGCAAACGCTCTCATGTGTCGCGGATTTTTCGGCAGTTTTCCGCGTCAGGGAATCAATGTTTTTTCATGAAACCGTTGGCGTGAAAAAAACGAGTTAGGCGTTATGAAATGGGGCAATTTCAACTAAGATTGAAAACTGATTCACCGGCGACAGAGATCCACATGAAATTTGCTACCCTGTTTTTTGTCATTTTCACTTCGGTTTTATGCGATTTTAGTTTGGCTCAGTCGGGGTCTGACTTCCTTCGGCGGCAGCAATTTCAAGCGATTGGAAGTAACTTCGCGGATTGGGGTTATTGGGGGACTACACCTTCGAAATATACCGGCTGGACAAGTCACTCGAACCGACTGATCCCCATTTATGTCTTTGGGACCGATTTGGAGAGCTACAAAGACTCCAATAGTGTGTATCGTCGACCAGAGCAAATTGAACAGCTCTACGGTCAGTTGCCTATTGGAACATTGAATCCCACAGCAAATTATTTAGACCAAACGGATGTTTGTCGAATTCAGGCAGACGCAATTGCTGCCGGGAAGAAGTACGTGTTTCTGGTAATCTTTGACGGGATGGATTACGAAACGACTCGTTCGGCTGCAATCTACAAGCAGAATGAAATTGCCTATCGGCAAGGTCGGGGTCGGGGTCTGTCCTTTCTTGATTATCGGGGTGTTACAACGGACTATGGGTTTTTCGTGAGCAGCGCTCACAACGATGGGACCGACCATGATGTCAACTCGCAAATCATTAAGAACCCTGGCGGCATAAAACGTGGCGGTTACAACGTCGAACAGGGCGGTTCTACACCTTGGTCGCCTGTGGTCAACCCGACCTATCTCATCGGCAGCCAAAGAGATTTGCCACATGTCGTCACCGATTCCGCAGCGTCTGCGACGAGCATGAACTCTGGAATTAAGACCTATAACGGGTCCATCAACATTGCGCCGGATGGTCGTGAGGTCGTACCTCTTGCTCGGAGATTGCAACAGGATGGATTTGCGGTGGGTGCGGTAACCAGTGTGCCGATCAGCCATGCGACTCCTGCTGCGACCTATGCAAATAATGTCAGCCGCGAGGACTACCAGGATCTGACACGAGATTTGTTGGGAGTGAAATCCGTATTGCATCGGTCAGAAAGTTTGAACGGCATGGACGTGGTTATTGGAGCCGGATGGGGCAAAACGCTTGATGACGATCGCACCAATCAAGGGCGAAACTATGTGCCGGGGAATCAATACCTCGCAGAACGTGATCTTGAATCTATTGATGTGGAGAATGGCGGTCGATATGTCGTCGCCCTACGGACAGAGGGTGAATTGGGGAGTCGTGTGCTCGGGGAAGCTGCAAGGAAGGCGGCCAAAAGCAAATCGCGGCTTTTTGGATATTTTGGAGTCGCCGAGTATGGTCATCTGCCCTATCAAACGGCTGATGGAAAATTTGACCCAACGCAGGGCGAAGAATCCGCAGAGCATTACACGGATGAGGACATCTCCGAGAACCCTACCTTGGCTGAAATGACTTCCGCTGCCATTTCCGTGTTGCAGGCAAAAGGGGAGCGAGGATTTTGGTTGATGGTCGAGGCGGGAGACGTGGATTGGGCCAACCACAACAACAATATTGATGATTCGATAGGTGCCGTGTTTAGTGGTGAATCAGCATTCGATGCGATCACGAATTGGGCTGAAGCAAACAATGCGTGGGAAGACACGATTGTTATTGTGACGGCAGACCACGGACACTATTTTGAACTCGATCGTCCAGAGGTTTTGCTGGGTGGCGATCCCGTGGTAACCGAAGGCGCGAATGAGCCAGTTACCGAGGGTGATCTCAAGAAATAGGATTGTTTCGTGGATCGACAGATTGTCGATCCACACGTGGTTTTGTGCGATGTTCCGTGATTGATTGCTGACTCGGAAGATTCCACTGAATGATGAAGTCACCGGAATCAAGCGTGCACCCATTCTTGCCGCACGTTCAACTCGCACCTAGTCTGTCACCCAAATTTAGAGTGACAGAACTTTCTAGTGTACCAGGGTGTCTAAACGTACTTCGGTGCGTTCGAGGCCTTTTGCTTCGACTACCAGCTTTTGAATTTGAAATCCGCTTTCCGCTGCCTTGAGTTCATAGTTGACGACTTCAAACTCCGCTGCTTCGATGCCGGGGATTTTGAATGAGATCGTTCTCGTTTCGTCGTCATACCAAGTCTGACGATCAAAGGTCATGATCTCGAGGCCTTGGGGGACGGTCAGTTGTACGAACACATCATGGACGGTTCGGTTGGTTGGGTTGATGATGGCAAGTGAAAATTCGCGAGTTGTTGTCTGGTCCATGTTTCGGGGACCAGAAAACGGTGCGATGGATTCGATCGAAGGCAAACTCGTTTCTTGAGAACTGTTTTCGACAACCTGAGATCGTTCTCTGTTTGGAACTTGTTGAATCGGCGTAGTAAAATGATCTGGACTGAATTGGTCTTCGGTCAGTATGGCTTCCGGTTGTCGTTTTGCGATCGGTCCAACGGAGGTCGTCAAGCCGCCGCTGGAAACAGATTGAAACGGGGTACGCGGGCGAAGTGGTTGTTGGGCCAATTGTGTCCCTGTTTGGTCGCCACGAAAATGTGGATTGGATTGAAAGTGCGGGCGAGGTTGAAACTCAGGTGGTACTGAGACGATCGGGACATGGTGACTTGGGGTGCTTGCAGGCAGAGCTTCCAAAACAAAGGGACGAGCCTCGGTGGTTTGATGTCTGGCGATGGGGCCTACCGCGATACCTGGTGCACCGACTTGCGGGTCGAAATCCTGAATGGATGTGTGTACCAGTTTTGCGCGGAACCTAATGGGGCTTTCTAGGCTCGAGGTGGCAGTCAAGTGAATGGTTGAGTGCTCGCCCGCGTGAAGTTTCTTGATTTTTAAGAGAGCATTGCGATCCGTCACGACGGAATCTGAGGGAAGCATTGCAATGATTCTTGCGGTCTCGTCCACGCTGATTTCGATGGTGACCTCTTCTGCGTCGACCTCTCCCAAATTTTCGACCACAAATGAGTATTGATTGCTCTTGTAAGGCTGCACCATGGGAGGCTGAATCACCACGTGAGAGCTTATTACCCTGGATGTTTCATTTGATTGTTCACTCGGCTCTGGCAATGGTGAGACTGTCGTCGGCAGGTAGGTTGTCGTTTTTGCCGATTCAGACGTTGCCGCCTTTGAGATAAGGCGGACTGCCCCAGTGCTGGCGGAATGAGGGATTGAGGTTACCTCCGGCGCCGTGGGAATGGTCTGAGGCAGCTCCGTGAGCGACATGCGCTGGAACGGACTGTCTCGGACTTGCTGATAGGCAGTCGTGGAAACGGTGGTTTCAGGTTGTTGAGCTTTCGTCAATGTTGGCAGGCATGCCGCAACCACAAAGCAAAGGCTTATCGTTTGGGCGTTGCACCAGAATTGCATGATCAAACCGTGGTCTTGGAAAGTTGATTAATCCAAGTATGAGATCGGTCATGAAAGGCGCTATTATTACGATTAAATCCGGAACAAGTCGTACAGAACACAAAAGCTGGTGTTGCAATCATTATGACCCGAAAAGCTTGCCTGAATAACGTGAGTTAACATCGAACCGTTTGCCGGTATTTTTTCACCGTATCGACAGATTAGCCGCATGCATTAGGGCGTAACCTAGGTTTTCACAGCTTACGGTGCGATCTATTTCTGCTCGCAACTCAAATCAACTGGTCAATAAAACGATCCAATGTCAAACGCCACCGAAAATCAAAAAACTTATTTCAAGCGAGAGCAGCGTTTTTCCGTCGAAGATCTCAAGCAATTACAAGTTGTGATTATGAGAGCTGGCGAGGGAGAAACAAAAGAGTATTCTGCCGATCTGGTGGATATCTCGCGCCGCGGACTCAAGTTTCACGTTCCCATCTGCGTCGGCTTTGCAGAAGAAGTTGAGATTCGAATCGAAACGATGCAGTTGGAGGTCATTTATGAGGGCCAATGCACGGCAAGGCATATCCGATCAATTTCTGACAACTGTTGGGAAGTCGGTTGTTCACTCGATCCGCACTTACCCGAAGAAGTAATTGACTTCGTTGTCGGAGTCTCAGGGAAAGAGCGACGTGCCAATCCAAGGATTCCCATTTCTCACAATGCGGAATTGAAACGGCAAGGCCAAGTTCATGGCGCCGATGTTGAATTAAAGAATATTTCGCTGGGAGGGTTTTGCCTAGCGGTAAAGGAAGAGCATGAAGTTGGCGAACGAGTTAAACTTCAGGTGGTCGACCCGGATAGCAAGGAGCATACTATCGCGGCCCGCATTCGCTGGCAAAATGAAACAGATGATGGGTACCTTGTTGGCTGTAGTTTCGTCGAGTCCAACTCGCATCTTGTTCTGTTGTCTTGCTTGCACGAGACACAATCAGAAGAGGGGCTCAATTGGTATGTAATTGCCGCAGCGATGTTTGCCATGTTCCTGCCTCCTGTCGTTTCGCTCTTTGTAAGTTCCGATGGCCAAGCAGAACAGAAGCGTTCTCGGAGTGCCGAAGTTGTTTCGGAGCTTGAAGGCACTGCGACTCCGTCGATCAAACCACAAATTGAAATTGACCTCCCCGCAGATCCTAAGGCCAGCACCGAGCCTGAGTCTAATGTAGAATCGACACCAGACGATTTGGGTTTAGAGAATGCTCCATCCGATGACCCTGTTGATCCAATTCGCTCGGGCATGCCGGTCGCACACGTTGCAGAAAAACCCACGCCATCGTCGAGTCCTACTGATCCAACTCCTTCTGTGACCCACCAACCAGTATTGGCGCCAAAATCAATCGATGAGCTCCGTTCGAACGGACCAAGCGTTTTGGTCAAGAGACCAGAACGGGCCTCGGATGTCATCGCTGAAGAAAACTCTTCTATTCGAAGGTTCAAGAAACCTATCCCAGAAGTGAATCGACCTTTTGTTTCTACTCTCAAAGTAGATTCCAGCGAGGCAAATCCTCCTAGAGCGGAACGCCGAAAAGTTGATCCTCCAAAAGTTGATCCTCCAAAAGTTGATCCTCCAAAAGTTGATCCTCCAAAAGTTGATCCTCCAAAAGTTGATCCTCCAAAAGTTGATCCTCCAAAAGTTGATCCTCCAAAAGTTGATCCTCCAAAAGTTGATCCTCCAAAAGCTGATCCTCCAAAAGCTGATCCTCCAAAAGTTGATCCTCCAAAAGTTGATCCTCCAAAAGTTGATCCTCCAAAAGTTGATCCTCCAAAAGTTGATCCTCCGAAAGCTGATCCTCCAAAAGTTGATCCTCCAAAAGTTGATCCTCCAAAAGTTGATCCTCCAAAAGTTGATCCTCCAAAAGTTGATCCTCCAAAAGTTGATCCTCCGAAAGTTGATCCTCCGAAAGCTGATCCTCCAAAAGTTGATCCTCCAAAAGTTGATCCTCCAAAAGTTGATCCTCCAAAAGTGGAGGATCCAAACCTACGTGTTTGGCGTCATCACAGAGGGCTCAAAACTATCAAAGCGGTGTTGAAGGAAGTCGATGGAGATCGAGTTGTGTTGTTTGATGAGAATGGTAAGGAACACGTGTTGCCTTATGATTGGTTCTCCATCAACGACTTAATTCACCTCGGTGAAGTCGGCGAGAAATAGAAAGTGCCGACGAGCAGAGGCAGAGGTTTAAGAAGTAGGAGGCTAACTGGCCCAGGATTCTGTCACTGGACCTTTAATGCAATATCCTAGGTTCGATTTTTGACACTCCAAAACCTCTGTACTGTTGGCCCTCGAAACCTCCAGGGTTGCCATTTGAATTTTGGACAATACTCCTGAAGAATCGCTGTCAGATCGTAGTTGAACAGTTCCAGAGCCTCTCTCCGAAATTAGAGGTGAAATCCTCATAGGTTACGTCATACCAGTCATGAGGGCCGGAACGCACAATTCCCGATCTGGCCATTTCAAATACTGTCGCCGATTCTTAGGTTGATTCCAGAAGCTCCGCGGCGTGAACTTAAATCTCCATTTCATGCCAATCTGGGATACAGATCTTTGACGATTGCCAGCAGTCGGGTGCCGTCTGACAAACCTTTCCCGTGATTCTCTATAAAATCGGATGTCTGGATTGCGTACCAGTCTTCTGGTTTGCGGCAACCAAGTTGTTTTTCCAACCATCGCAAGTACTGAACCCTGTTTTTTCGGTTCTTCCAGAACCCGTTGGGGGTTCTACCAAACAAACATGGCTTCCAGTGATGGCTGAACAGTGATGTGAGCAGGCCCACCATTCTTCGCAAAGGCACTTGGTTTGATTTTGTACCAATCATCCAGCCTCTTAACTTTGAGCTTTCGACCAAGCCAAACAACGTATCGATGCTGATTTTCCCGATCGTCCCAGAACGTCTTGGGCACACGCCAGTCTCAAGGGGCCCCAGATCGGCATATCGAATAGATTGCCAATCCCATTGCTTGGTGCGTTTGGATTTTGCCATTTGATGGATGCAAGAATGCCGACGGGAATTTGGTCAGATGCCCATTGTACCCAAAACAGCGACTCTGCGTTGCAAGGACCGATCAAGCACAGGAAAACGGTTTGAAGTGCCACGTTCTATTACGGACTGTCCGATGGTCAATAACAAAAGTTATGAAATATTTTTTGCATGCAATCGTTGATTGGTCGACAAAGTTAATCCATTGACCTCATGACTCGCAAGCAACCGCAACTCCTGAATACGTAAAGAGTTGCAATTTCATTCCCCTCGCAAAACAGGACAGCAAAAATTGTTTGAAAATGTTTGTCATAGATAAATCATCATGAGGCAATAACTTATGTGAACAAAGTAACTTGCATCAACTCTACCAAGTCGTTATCAATTGTTTGATCAAGACTCGGGGCGATAAAGGAACGGCGAAATGAAATTTTGGATCGGTGCTTGTGCATTCGTTTTATGTGCAGGCTTTCTGGTATGGGGAGTTGGGCAAGGTTGGTTTGTTAGTGAGCGCGAGCAAGCCTCAATTCCGGAACCAATCGATGACACAGTTGCGGAGCCGCTTTCTAAGGAAGAGGCGAAATCTGAATTGGCAGGCTTGCTCAAAATTGAAGATGAGGAGTTTAAGCCAATCGGAGGGATTGACAGGCCGATTCGCGATCTAGCGTTTGACGCCGCAAGAACCGATTCCAAAAGACCATCTAAAGGTGTACTTCCCAATCCAGGACGAGCACCCTTTCTCAAAGGCAATGAGAACTCACAGGTTGCTGGCTTGATGGCTGAGCTAACGAGCCAAGACGAAGAAAAACAGGAAGAGACGCGTGTCGCCAAGTCGACGTTTTTCCAGCCTGAGCCCTTTGATCAAGAGAAATACGATGCGGACCCGAAGGTTTATCTCGACCAAATCAGGCCTGGACGCGTGTTTCAATCTGCTCAGCCGGGGCCAAACGTGACACGGTTGACGTCAATTTCCGATTCTTTTTTGAGTGTTTTGCAAGGTGAGTCAGTTTTGCTAAAAATCCAAGCCGATCCAGGTGCACCGGTTGCTTTTCATTCTCAGGAAATCGGTATCTTTGAGAACCGGTTGAAGACCATCACGGTTGCCGCTGACAACGAAGGAGTGGCGACCGCAAAGTTCACGTTGGGACCTGGAACATCAGGACTCGTCAATGTTCTGGTGGCATCTCCGGTCCACTCTGACCAAGTTAGGCACACAATCAAAGTTTCCGTGCCCGCTCAGCAATAGGTTTTAACAGCCTTTGCTTCTTTCAAAACATTTAGATCATCTTGCGCAGGAACATTGCGATGACGACACAAACAAAAAAAATCAAGCTTCAAACTTTCTCGACTCCATTGCTTGACAGCTCTTTTGCTATTGGCTGGTTTGGTTTTTCCAGCAACCATTTCGGCTCAGCTGGTAACGGCTCCGACGATCACTTTCAGCGATTCGGCATCGTACTCAGGGCGATTCGATGACTTTGTTCTGATCTCCGAGTCAAGTTCCATCGTGGGCGGTAATGTTGAATGGACCTGCCAAGTCAGATACGACCACAGTTTCAAGACTGGCTCAGTTAATATTATGAAAACGATCAATGGCACGACGACCGTGGACACAATGGTTGTAGGAGTTCCAAAATCGTTCTCAGGCTCACGTTCAGTAACTGGATACGGTAATTCGCATATTTTTCTCGATGCAGTCCATTCGGCGTATTTTGAAGGTGTTTGGAGCTGGAACAGTTCTAATCCCGATCCGGTTATTACTGACCAGGATCCTCCCAATCCCTGTGGTGACGGAAATGGAAGTTGTGGGAATGATGGCCTGCCTGGGGGAGAGCAGCCGGTCATGTATTCACCGGTTTGCCCACCTAATGAATTACTGGCTGGCCCGAACTGGAGCACCCTCTATTCGGTAGCTGGCCAAGCAGGAAGTGGCTGTAGTAGTTGCGGTGGTAGTTCTGCTCCCGGTTCCGCTGGCGCAGACAACTTGATTGCAGTCAATCTGGGATTCATTCCCAGCAACCAACAATCGATCGGTAATCTTTCTCCTGGAACCTATCTGGGCATTGATCATCGAATTGAGTTTCATCTGGTGAATGGTACCAAGGTTGCTGTTCTGTTTGATCCAATCTCTGGGCGAGCTCACTATGCTGAGTTCGATGCGACGTCATCAACTTACGTCTTCCAGATCGATGTCGATGGTGTAGCAACAGACACTACAGTGTACTTCATGTCGATCGCGCTGGAAGATGGCTCGGGTAACACCGTAACTGATCCTGACACGATTTCTACGCAAACAGTTTACGCCATCGTGAAAAGCCGATCCGGTTGGACATGGAAGTCTGAACTCGTGGATGTTGATCCTGGGACTGCCGTGGCTCCAATGTCGCGGTTGACAGAGATCACCAGCCCCACGGGAAAAGTTCAAACGATCACCTACAAGTACAATGCTGGCGATCCCGCACTGACGGGCGCTCCCAAGAAGATTCTGGTGGTGGACGTACGAACTGACTGGCAAGGCAACACTGCAACCTACACGTATAACTCGGCCCAACAAGCAGGACGTTGGGTGGTTTCGGATATCGATATTGTGGCCCAAGGACACTCGGGAACCGTCGACCGATCTCTACGATTTACCTACAACGGCAACGGGTATCTGTATCAAGTGTTTCGAAAGATTGGAACTTTAGCGGAAGAAACTATTGCCACCTACACCTATGGTACGGACACGCAGTGGCAAGCAGCCACAATCGTGATGGACGAGCAGTTCGGAGCGATTCCCAGGGAGCAAACGCTCTATGTCTCACAAGACTACCGGACCTGGGAAAATGAGTTGGTTAACCAATTCTCTAACGTTCTAGTCGGTGCTGCTGACGGAGCCGGCATTCGCTATTTGACCGTGTTTCGTGACCTGAACAATCCGGGCAACTATCGGATTAAGGAAAACGATGATCTGATTGAATGGGTCGATGGCGTGTCAGTGACTGCTTGCAGTTCTTACACCACAGGAACGGGTCAGGGCTATGACAACTTCACCAACATTCAATATGAGTCAAGCTACCCTGAGTATACGGATGCTACAGGCAACAACCCGCCTACCGCCGCACAGGTTCTACTGGGCCAGCCTGGTATGGTCGACGATGGTTCGATTCGTTCGGCAGTCACACCAAGTTATGATTCCAATGGCAACACGACAAGAATTGACTACGCCGATACTTCTTATGAGCTTTGGCAATACAACAGCAACAATCAGGTAACGTATTATCGTGACCGAGAAGGGATTGTCACGCTTACCGAATACAACACCGATGGCCAAATCATCCGAACTGTTCGGGGCTTGGTTGATGTCTCTGGGCCGGGCTCTGAAATCGCCGACACCAACACGACGCCTGTCCAAGACATTTTCGGTTACAACAGCAATGGCCAGTTGGAATGGGAAGCCACAAATGCTTACGTCGCGGGCACAATCACAGCGCCCGCTGCCAATGTACGTACCGACTATGTCTACAAAACCAACAAGCAGCTGGAAAAAGTTCTCAACCCTCTGGCTCCTGGCCAATCATCTCGGCCTGAAACCCAATACTCATGGGAAGGCAAAAATCTGGTCTCCATGACGGTGGTTCGAGACAGTGGAAACGAAACAACGACCTACGCGTATGATTCTCGCAACCGCTTAGTGAAAACGACTTATCCAGACAGTACAACCGAGGAAATCGGCTACACATCCAACGGTCTAACAATTTATCGCAAGAGTCGCAGCAACATCGTCAGCTCGACAACTCTGGATTCAACAGGAAGAGTGTCAACACGAAGCCAAACACTTGCCTACGACACCGATCTTACGAATGTGGATATCAACGGAACTCCGGCAACGATTTTCGAACGATTGAGTGACCAAGTCAGCACAACGAACTATTTTTACTCGCCAGGTGAAACTCGACCCAATAAAACGATTACTGACGGAAAAACGACCGAGTACAGCTACGATTACAAAGGCCGTCAGACTGAAACGCTTCACTATACAGGAACGCGTGGGGGGACCGATCAGGCTCAGGCCACGCGCACTGAATACAAGGAAAACATGCGGTTCAGCGAAGAGAATATTTTCGGTACTGTCAGTTCAGGAACCTTTGCTTCAGCGTATACCCGCAAAATTTATTTCGGTTATGCGGCGGATGGAACCACCGTTCGTACGGTTCAAGTTGCCAGCACAAGCACGACCTATGCTGACAATACGGCAGTGATGAATGCCAGCCGACCTTCGAGCACTGCCGCCAACCCATCGATATTGATTACCGATGCGATTCGCGATCTCAGTGGAAACATTGTCAGCTTGATCAATGCCCTGAACACAACACAATTGACAGCCTACGATACGCTTGGGCGGTCGCTTTCTCAGAAACCAGACTCCGTCAATTTCTCCAATCTGGTTAGCACCAGTGAATACGATGTTTGGAGCAATGCCACCAAGTCAACCAATCCAGCCGGTGTTGAAACGACAAGCCAATACGATGCCTCGGGCCAGTATCAGATCAGTCAGATCATCGGTGCCAATGCGTCTTCGCTTTCGATGAAGACTGAATTCACATACGACCGAAGCGGGCGTCGCAAATCATTGATCGCGCCAGGGACTAATGGGCTCCCTGATTCCAACCGTACAACCACGACGTTTTATGATGCAGCTTGTTGTGGTCAAACCGTGGGAACGCGTGATGCCTTGGGACATGGTCAGATTCGAAGTAGTGATCCTTCCGGTCGCGTGATTCATACCGCTCAGGTTGCCGATTACGACACTCACACGACGCTTTTGAATCCAACCGACGCAAAAACCAACAACGAAACAACGGCTCGCTATTTGGATGATGGCAAAGTCCAGTTCCGTACTAAATGGACTCAAGCATTAAATGAGAACATCAACCGCAACCTTCCACAACTTGCGGGGCTTGGTAAACCGGCGTCCTGGGGTGTTACCACACAGTACGTTTACGATTCTGCAGTTGGTGACGGCGTGGGTTTGGAAACAACTACTGGCGTGAGTGTGCTTCGTATTGGCACTTCGCAAAATGTCAATGTTTCGATTGCCGCTGCAATCACCAAACTGGGGGAAAGCGTTGCCAACGGTGGAGCGGATTTATCGCTATCAACTCACCATGGTAGTGCAACACTCGTGATCAGTCCTGATGAAAAGACCATGCAAGTCTCCATCACTGACGCTTCGGGGCGGGGAGTGATGTCGGCGCTTTTATCGGGGCCAGCAGCAACCACTTCTAATCAATTACTTGAATGGAGCTGCACTCAGTATGACTTGGTTTACAACCTGAGTGGGGTGGGCAACACCGAACAAGTTAAACAGATTGATGCTGATGGCAACGTCGTCATCAGGCTCAGTGATGGTTATGGTTGGGGTGTTGGTTCCCTGGACCAGGACAGCAATCTGACTGAATCTGAGTTCAATCCTGGTGGTCAGCCGCTGACCGTTACTAATGCGTTATCGCACGACACGACTTATGTTTATGACAGTCTGAGACGTCAGACTTCGATGACGATTCCTGCCGCGACAACAACTGCCATTTATAGCGCCACAACTGGGCAGCTAACTTCGCGAACCGACGGCAAGAGCCAGTCAACCAGCTTCCAGTACGATGCACTGGGACGTCCAAGCATCACCACGGACCGCTTGAACAAGCAGTCGAGTCGCAGTTATTTACGTACCGGCCAGCTTGCCTCCGTGACAGACGCTGAGAGCAAAACGACTTTATACGATTACGATGTGATGGGGCGTCGTACCGAACTGACGATGCATGCCATCAACGGTGGGACGCCTCAGGAAACCACTTATGACTATGATTCAGCAGGACGCGTGGAGCGAGTGACTCTCCACTCCGGCGCTAAACGCGAACTGACTTATGAGTTTTCAGGAGCCTTGGATAAAGTTGATTATTACAATCCAAGTTCCACACTCGCAGGCACAGACGATTTCACTTACGATGCGTTTCTTCGCCGCACGGCTTCCAGCAGCGACGACTATGTGACTCACACCTACACTTACACAGATCGTGGGCAACTGGACACCGACACGACCAACTACACAAGTCAAAACTATGTAGTGGATTATGACTACGACAGCCGAGGCCGTTTGAACAACATAACATATCCTTCAGGTCGCGAAGTCGACTATGCGTTTACCAACCGAGGTGAGTTGGACACGGTCGATTGGAATGGAACGGAAATCGAAAACCGAGCCTACGATGCTCTCGGGCGGATGACCAGTAATGACCGGGCTTATGTTGACGAAACTCGCGTTTACGACAATGCCAACCGAGTCACTTCCATTGCCAATACGAACCTTGGCACAGCGACCTACACCTACGATGCAAACAGCAACAAGCTGGGTGAAACCTGGACCGGGAATTTGTCAACTTGGAGCTTCAGCACCGAAGATTCAGGCGCCTCCGATCCTGATGGCTATGATGACGAAGATCGTTTCGTTCGTTTCGAGCAGTCGAGTCAAAGTAAAGACTATAACTTGGTTCGCAGCGATATCGGTAACATCACCAACCGAAAGCTTAACGGTGCAAATCAACTGCGAACATTCAACGAAGTTCATCAGCTTGACGATTTGGCAGGTACTGCACAAGTGTTTGATGCCAATGGCAGTCTGACGATGTCTCACACAGGGATGACGCTTGGTTGGCAACACGGCAATGGTCGTCTTGACCAAACGGTTGTTCCTTCAGGTGCTACTGCAGGCATCGAAGGCACCAACGACTACGGCTACGACGCTGAGAATAAGCGACTTTGGAAGAAGATCACACGTTCAGGGTCAGTTGCCGAACACACCGTTTATATCTACGCCGGTCCAAACTGTATTGCAGAATATGATGCTGGTTCAGCGGCGAGCTCGCCGGATCAGGAGTACATTTATGGGCAAGGAATCGATTCATTGTTGATGATCGCTCACAACAATAATACTGAGCGTCTGACCGTCCTGCGAAACCAGCAATGGAGCGTTTCGGGCCTTGCCAAGGACAGTGATGGCAGCGTTGTAGAGACATACAGCTATGACATCTTTGGAAAACGGACGATTTTAGCCGCAAATGGCACCACTGTTCGAACTTCCAGTAGCTACAATAACCCTTACGGATATACCTCACGACGTCATGATGAAGAATCTGGTTTGATGTACTATCGGGCAAGATACTACGATCCAGAGATGGGTGAGTTCATCTCCCAGGATCCGCTGGAAATGGTCGATGGTGCGAGTGTGTACCGGGGGTATTTTGTCCCGGGGAGAGTGGATCCAAAGGGCCAAAGTACCACTTGGAGTCGAGAGCTGACCTCCGGTCCTTTCCTTTTGGAGGATAATAAAACTTCTTATCAGATATTTTTTGATCACATAATACCAGATGTACCCGACGGATCGACACAACTATGGCAAGTAGTAGAAACCCAAACCATAGCTGTTACTACCGATTGCAAGATCCGCGACTTTGGCGTCACCTATACTGTGGATATTGCCGATATCGTGGGAAAGGAAAAGCGTAACGACGAATGGGCAACTTCCTTAAGAGGGGACAATATTTGTTTCGTTTCATACGCAGATCGAGCTACTATCGGTTTCGATGACACTGTAAGTGGCTATCAAGTTCAGTCAAATGTCAACGTATCCAAACAGACAGCTCAAACCATACTGGACGATATGAGAGAGCCAAAAGACACGTATATCGCAACCTATAATTTTTTGGATCGTGAGAAATGTAAGTGTTGTGAGGCAGTCTTAGAAGGACTTGGAGTAGGGTCTTTTGAGCGATTGCATATTGGTGGTGTTGGGACTTTTACAAAAAATGGAGAATAGCAGATGATACTTAGTAAAATGAACAAGAATTGCTTATTGAGTTGTTTGTGTTCGTTAATCTTGTGGGCTGTCCTTGAATGCCCTCACGTGCAACAGGAAAAGGAAAATCCTCCCGTAATAAATCTAGAAACAATCGATCTAATAAATAACTTACAAGAGAAATTGTCTGTAGCTTTGATCGGTGAGGATGGTTGTTATGAGTTGAGTTACCAAGGGTTTCTGGCAAGAGGACCAGGAAAAGGGATTAAGCCTAATATAGATAACTATTCTTGGCTCATAGGAAGCAAATTGGATACGGAGTTATTGAAAGCCGAGGCCAAAATCAGTATTTCTGAGTTAGAGCGAGGAAAAAAATACTCATTGGATGTAGATGATTTTACGATTGATCTTTGGATAGAATTTGAGTCGGAACGAGCTGAGAAGGAACTTCTTGGTATTTGGGATTTTTTGCGTGCCGATGGGTAAAAGAACTGTGACTGCGTTAGGTAGGCCGTAGGGTCCAATAAGTCAGCCGAGTGGTTCGCAACGAGAAATCTCGGGTTGTCCATACAGAATCATGATTGGATTTGAGACGATTGCACGGATCGCCTTCTGGAGAAACAGCTTGCGACTGATGATTTCTGGAAGTCTGCGCACGGCGGTAGCGCGAAAATGAGCGAGTTGGAAGTTGCCAATTTGGTCAAGCGGCCCTGCTGTAGTGCTTGAGCATTCCACCAAGTCGTTGTCGGCACTCAATGGAAATCGTGTCACCATCGTTTGGTGAATCCTCCACAGAGGCTCCATCAATCAGCTGGTTGTTTAGCCCCTTATGATTTCGTTCTTCGTGACAATGCTCAAGATATTGGTGGACAGTTGTAGATTCAATGGCCTCTTGCTGGTTTCGGTTGATCCAACCGGCAATGATAAGAAACACCCACTGCCAGTGAAAGTTTATTGGGTGCATTAATTCGCCAGTTCAAATTGCCCTAGTTCAGATTTGGTTTCCACGATCCTCAACTTTCAGGCTGGCAACAACGGGCTCTTGATCTTGTGAGTTCAGTTTTTTGGTCGCCCGGTCAGCTTCGGCAACGAAGGTAACCCGGTTGCCCAAGATGTACTGGTAAAGCGAGAGTAGTTGACCGCCTTGAATCTTCACAACCTTGTGCGAAAACTCAACGACGATGCCTTGTGCCGGGTCGTAACGAGCATCGCTATAAAGGGACCATGAGATACCAGTCTGGTTTCCATCGCGAGTAATGCAATTAAGTGAAATCGCGTGTCGTGAAATCCCAAAAGCCTTATAGTCGCCCTCGGATTGATAAAGGGTTTCATCTGGCTCGCTATTGCTGAAGCGTTCGAGAATACTCGTTGATTCATTAGGGTTCATATTTCTCTGGCCTGTTGGTTGGGCTGGTGTTGTGTAAGCGTACAGGAGCACGGTTTCGGTATCGCTCTTGACTAGCGATTTTTTAGTTTGGCTTGTCTGGCTTTTTTTAGTCTTCGGTTGGCTCGTTTTTCTGTTTTTCGAACCTCTCGGTCTCGACGTTCATCTTTCCTGAACTGGCGAATGGAGTCTGGATGTTCTTTGGCCCAAACCCAAGGCAGCATCGGTTGGTAATTCGTCTCGCCAGCCAACAGCCGTTTCAAGACGTCGTTCACGTAAGCCCAAACATCGAGATCGTTTCGGTGGGCACTGCTGACTAAGGTCATGAATCCGGCGTTGCGTTCGCCGCCTGCGATGCTTCCACAAAACAGCCAGTTCTTTCTTCCCAGCCCGATCTGTTTCATCAGCTGTTCACATTCGTTGTTATCCGCGGCCAACTTCGGATCATCGAGATAACGCGTTAACTCCGTCCAGTGATTGCGAGCGTAATTCAGCGCCTTGCGTAAATCGCTCTTGGGCAACACGACTTGCTCCGTTGGATCGTTGACCGAATCAAGCTCCGCTCGCATCAAGTCCCAAATCGGTTTTGCTTTCGCATGCCGTAAAGCCGTCCGTTGCTCGTCGGGTAAACGTTTGGCTTCGGTTTCTATGTCGAACAAGTCTTGATACCACTGCATCCACTTGCGACGGTCTGCTGGATAGTCCTTGGCGTCCTCGAACTTGCGACGCGCGTGACTGTTGCAAGCAGCACGCACGATCACGCCCTTGGATTCAGTTGCAATCGCACCGAACCCGTGCCAACAATCGCCAAGGATCGTACCTGAGTAATTTTCAAAAAACAAATTCGGGCCGTCGCGATGACGGCTGACCGTAAAATCGAACACGTTCAGCTTGACGCTTGCTCCCCGATAAGCCCACATCTTCGCGTTGATGCTTGGTTTGTTTTCGGCGAGTGCTTTGGCGTAGACTTCCGCTGCACGTTTTTGCTTGGGATCGTTTAAGTCAAAATCGGGAGGCACTTTCGGGTACAAGAGCGTCACGCCCGTTTCATCACAAGCGATAATCGAATCGGCTTGCAAGGTTTGCCGAAAGTAAGTCAACAACGGCTCGATGATGAAGTGGCAACCGATCAGGATGTTGAGCATCGTGCTGCGCGAAGGCGTCCAGCCGCTGCCGGCAAACATGTCTTGCAGACGATAAAGCGGAAGATGATAAGCATATTTATGCGAGATGATTTGCGCCGCCACCGAAGTATCGTACTTGTCGCCTTCGACGATGCCTGTCGGTCGCTCGGGAGAAACGATGCCGCATTGAGGCTGTCCCTGGCAAGCGTATTTCTTGTACTTCCGAACAAGCACGGTGTAGGATGCCGGAATGGCGATTAGTTTTTCGCGGACGTCCCACATGGACTCGGGAAGCAGTTGCTTTTCTCCGTGGATGCCGCAAGCCTTCGCGGCCTCTTCGACGTCAACGATTTCGACTTCGCGGCGTAAGTGTGCCGGCAAGCCTTGGTGTTTCTTTTTTGGCTTGCGACGCTTGTGGGCCGGGATCAGGTCGGCTTCTTCGATCGCTTCATGCAGGCCGTCAGCAGCGTCGGCAGATTCAGCGGTGTCGCCGAAGTCGATTTTGAGTTGATCCGGATCAGCGATGTAGCGTTCGCTCTTGGCACCAAAGCGTTCTTGCCAGAGTTTAAGATAGGCCTTTTCTTGGGCATCAAGTTTCGCCAGAAGTTGCTTGACGGTGTCGTCTTGGATCAGCAGTTGTTGGTCTTTTTTAGCCAGTAGCTCAAGCAGTTGTTGTTTCGAAAGTTTGGCAGGGTCTTGCATGGGGTTAAAGATAAAAAGGTTCGAAACGGCTAGCAAGACCGAATCGAACCTTTTTGGGAAATAGTCGCAGATTTTTTTATCAGGCAGAGTATCGCTTTCTTCTTTTTCTCGCCTGGGCCAACGACACGCCTGAGAGCAGCATCGAAAGTTCCATGGCATCGATTCGGAGTTTCACTGAATTGCCGTCGGTTCGAAGTGACTCAAAGGTGCCGGATTCAAGAAGACGGTAGAACAGCCAAAAGCCGCCATCGGAGAATTGCAGTAGCTTCATTCGATCGCGTCGTCGATTGATAAAGACGAACAAGCTTCCGTCGGTCGGGTCTGCTTTGAATGCTTCACGGATGATGGCTGAAAGACCCGAGAATCCTTTTCGCATGTCCGTCACTTCGGTGTGGACAAATATCTTCGCTCCTGTAGACGGCGTGAACATGATTACGACTCACTTTCGGTTGAGCGGGGGCGATCACCACGGCGAGGATTGAGATGATCGCCAAGTGAGTGTCGCAAGACACGGTCAATAATGTTGCCGGCAATCTGCGGATCGCGGCCCAGTTGAATGCTGATTTCACCAGGAAGGGAAACGATTGCTGGCGAGGGTTGGTCAACGATCTGAATTTCCGCAAAAGACGCCTTGGCAACGCTGACCGGCTGACTGCTTGGTCGTCGATTGGATCGCGTCTTAACCGACGCAGCAAGGCGACGTTTCCACTGATAAAAAGAAGGAACCGAGATTCCTTCGGCGGCACAGAATTTAGCAATTGAGTCGCCAGACGAGCTTTGCCGGTTCAATCGCTCAACCCAAAGTTTAACTCGTTCTTTTTTCGAAATACCTGACATCATGATCTCCCACAAGGAAATCAATCAGAATAGGACTAACGTCAATAACCGTGACTGTGGACGCTTACGGTGTTGTAGCCAGCCTTGCACTGATTGCAACTGTTTCTTAATGGCCTGTTTTGCTCGCAGCCGCAATTCAACGGTTCGTCTGACCAGTGAGCGGCTGGATTCTGACTTGGCTTTTAAGGCGGTTGCAGACATTTCGGGCCGCTTTCTCTCAATGGCTTGGCGAAGTCCCTCCGCATCGTCCGTGTAAACATCAATCTGCTGACGGCCTCGGCTGGCTGTCACGTAAATCTGCTCAGGACTGGACGCGGGAAACGATACACTGCTCTGTGCCACCAGAACCCGGTCATAGGTTTTTCCTTGGCTGGCATGAGAGGTGATGGTTGCCGCGTAATCAATATGCCCCCACTCGGGTGAAATGGTTTTTCCGTTGCTTAAAACCAGTCTTCCTTGTCCATCAAATCCATCCAGTGAAACGATGGTGCCGTTATAAAGCTTATTGGCTTTATCTCGCTTGGTAATCCGAATCTGATCCCCTGCCGCAAACTCCGCCTCCTGCCAACGATACACGTCAAACGATCGCGGCGAATTGAGCGGCACTTCCACAAACCCCTTACTGCTGCGGGCAATCACTCGCTTCCCTTCAACCTTCACGACCGTTAACCGCTCACCGGTTTTGAATCCGCCCTTGCCACGAGTCACAAACTCAATCACATCATCCACTTGATAACAGTGCGTATCGGTTCTTTCGGCTTCGGTGAGCCGTTTGGATTTAAGCATGCCGATATTTCGCTGGTCATGGTGAATGTGCCCCCGCTTTTTCAGTTCATCACGAATGGCCTCATTGACGATGGCTCGTTCGGCATGGGTGGGTGCGATTACCAGTGTTGATTTACCGCATTCGATGGAATTGGCATAATCTTTTGCCAGCTGTTGATACCGTTGTTCATCGGCGATTTGGTGCACAAACCCCAGTGAATCAAGTTGCTCAAACCCGGCTGCCACCTCACCCCGGCTAAGAAGCTCCACCGCTTCAC
Organism: Mariniblastus sp.; assembly: GCA_965224765.1. Classification (GTDB taxonomy): domain Bacteria; phylum Planctomycetota; class Planctomycetia; order Pirellulales; family Pirellulaceae; genus CAZDBA01. The sequence continues at coordinate 152,512 of CBDDAC010000024.1, read as the reverse complement.
GGTAATCAGCTCGTTCTTGCCGCCTGATTTTGGAAACAATTTTCGGTTTGATTCCCGCTTCTGATTCTAGCAGGGCCAGCGGTTTTCCCCGTGAAACCGCTTTGTGCTGGCGGCTGTCACCGCTAAGAATGATTCGTGCATCCAGCTGATCCGCAATACGGGCCAGCTTGGTGATGTCTTGCATACCAGCCAGCCCCGCTTCATCCACCCAGATCACGCCGCCAGCAGCTTGCTGCTGCACACGCTTGTTGACCAGAAACGCGGCCAGCGTTTCTGCATCAAACCCTTCTTTGGCCAGAACGTCGTGAGCGGCTTCGGCAGTGGGTGCCAGCACCGTAACCTGACTTCCGTTTTTCTCAATGGCCGAGATGGCTTCTGCCATGAGTGTGGTTTTGCCAACTCCGGCACGGCCAGCGAGAATTTGCACACGGTCCCTTGAATCCAGCAAACCTGTAACGGCATGCTTTTGTTCATCACTCAGCCAGTCACGCTCAATAACGTGGTCCAAGGCAAGTGGCCGAACGCTGCCTCGTCCGTTTCGGGCGAAAGCCATTAGCTGCTGCTCTTCTTTGAGAATTTCTGGTGTCGAGATAAGCATGTCTGCCCCATCGCCATCACGAATCCATACTTGTTTCTCGACAGCCCCGAATATCTCATCGCTGCTAACTTCGCCAATCCCATACCGAAGTGCATCTTTGAGTAGCTGCCGCTGGCGAATCACCGAATGACGTTCAAAACTGTGTTGTTTAGAATACAGAACAGATTGCTCAGCAGTTACCTGCTTCTTGGCTGGCTTCACTTCACCTCCAAGTATTTTTTCAATTTGCTGGGACTCTTGTTCACTGAGTCGTTGCCGCCAAATTTCTGGCAACTCCTCGATTGAATACTGGCTTGTTTTTTCTTTGCGAGACATGGCTCCAAGCCTGTCTTTGGCCTCTGGCATTGAGATTTTTTCGCGAGCTGCGATTTTCTCAGCCGTGCCATCGGCAACTAGCCGGTTAATCTTCTCACTACGCCGGGAAAATTTCTCAATGGTTTCCCTTGTGATTCCGGCAATCTCAAAATTGTACTCACTCCGCTGCACCGTGTAACCGAGATGCTTGATTTTGGTTGCCAGACGATTCATGAATAATGCCTCGTAATAGCCCGAGTCACGCACTGCCTTGGACAGATCAACCGCTGTCCAGCGATTTTTTGTCCAATCGTAGGTTGCATTGAGAACCGCACCATGCACATGAAGCTGCATATCAGGGTGAGTTCCAATCTTTTCGTCAGGTTCCGGCCTCCCGGTTAGGTGTAGCCAGAGACCGCCAACAATGTTTTTGGTCGGACGAAAAGTGAGTTCGCCACGCCGATGGTTAACACGGGTTTGGGCATCCTGCTCAAGATCGCCAAATGTTTCGCTGGCAGCCTCTTGGACGGCACCCGCAATAGCATAATCCCCCGTAACGCCAAACAGAATCGAAACGGACTTGGGAGCTGAAAACGTAATGTCAGTTAGAACACGGCGATTGGCATGGTTTCGCTGGGTTAGTTTCTTGTTTTCAAATGGATGCAGGTTATCCACAATGCGATCAAAATGGGATTTTTCAATTTCACCGTGCAGACCGAGCAATTCTGCACCCGTACCAATCCACTGGCCTTTGAGTTGCTCGGGACCATTTTCGTAATAGTCACTGGCCGCGTAGTATTCTTTTCCTCGCTCGGCACTCTTTTGGTGAAAAACTCTCATGACTCACCTATAGCACAAACTTGTTAACGGATGATGACGCTCCAAAATGAAACAACACCACTCAATGAGTCTACCGAACGCGATTTGAAAAAACGGCGTGGCACGCAGCATAGAAATAATGGCCCGCCAGTGGCCGAGAGCTGATCACTGAGGTATGACGTTTCCTTTTTGGGTAGATCGCTACCAAAAAATCGCTCGCGGCTCTGTAAGGCTATCGAGAATCGTTTTTTTAAAAGGCGACTGAAAAGCCTAATCGATCTCGGGAAATTTCTTTTCCAGATAATCGCGAAGAATTTGCGTAATACTCACGTTCTCTTTGACGCAGCCGATTTTAACTCGTGTGTGAAGTGACAGGGGAAGATCAACACAAATTCGTTTGGTCGGCTCCTGCTTGGTGAGCAATCCATCGTAGGCCTCGGTAACTCGCGGCGAATAATCATGTGGCGGTTTAACGGGGAATGATTCGTCGTTACCCATTACAAATCCTCTTGATTTCTTTGACCAGTGCGTTGATTTCTTGGGTGGCACTTGATTTTGGTGCGGATTGCAACACCGATTTCCCTGCACCAACAGAGCGTTTAAACGACATCGTGTTGGTGATTTCTGTCTTGGCTATTGGGCGTGGGTATTTCTTGAGTGCATCGTGAACATCCCGCCCCAAGACTGAGTTTTTAACTTTCATATTGATGACAAACATTGACTTGAGATTTGGTTTTGATTCTTTGGCAAGCTCGATCATGTCATTGATTTCTTCTGTGGCCCAAATGTCGTAGGCTGATGGCTGAATGGGCACGACAACCATATCGCTGGCCATGATGGTGGCGGCCACAACTTTGTTGATCCGTGGTGGTCCATCGATAACGACACAATCAAAATCATTGCCGAGAAGCTTAATTTCTTTTTGGATGGCATCGGTCGTTAAAGAAACAACAGGAAACAATAGCTTGCTGTGTTTTTGGTTGCGGATAGCGGCCCATGTGATCGCACTGCCTTGCGGGTCTGCATCAATCAGTAAGACACGTTTGTCGTGATGACGGGCCAGTGCATCGGCCACATTGACCGCCAGTGTAGTTTTGCCAACGCCACCTTTTTGATTCAAAAAACTGATTCGCATGACAAGCCGTGGTTCGTGTTTGCGGGGACGTGCAATCCAGCGATTACGCGTTAGCGAAACTCCGAGTATCAGGCTTTGCGGCAATGGTCAAATACTTATTTGCACAAACCCGAAAAGGCGGGTTTGAGGGTTTGCTCAAAACAGCCAAAGCGGTATTGAGTTCTGGCCAATTATGTAAGCTTTTTAGCAACCGCATTTGCGGTTTTGCGTGAATGCGAAATAGCGGAGTCGAGACGCTCCGCGATTGTGTGATTTATCAATCACGAATCCGAGGGAACGCACAAACACGCGAAAGCGGATTTGCGGTTTTTCTCTTTGAAGGGTCTTCAAGGAAAGGTCTGTAGATTTCAGCTGTCATATTTGGCGGCCTGACTTTCCCGGGGAAATCTTCCCGGGGAAAGTCGCCAGTGATCTTCTGCTGTTATATTCTGGTGCAAAATGGCATTGATCTCAGTTAAGAATGAAGCAAAGGATTGTCGCCTACGAGAGCAAATACGACTTCTCTTACTTTGCTGCGAGCATCCGCTGGAAGAACACTATATGCTTCTGCAAACCGTTGATCGTCAAACCAAAACAATGCACCATCGTCAATGAAATGATAGAGCGGCGTATTCAGAATGGTAGCGATTCGATTTAGGTCGGTAACCGAAAAGCTTGAGAAACCGACCTCCATTTTGGCAATTTCTTGGACAGTGCATGAAGCCTTTAACTGGTGTGCAAGTTCTTCCTGAGAGAGTTTGCGATACTCGCGAGCGATGCGAATACGGTCGCCTAAGTGTTGTAGAAATTTTTTGTCCAAATCGATGCTGTTCATATGGTTCTCCCCTTTTGTAAATGATCGACGGGGAACTCGGCTCACTGGTGCCGGGAGGATGATAAAGCCAAAAACTAGCCCGCAGTGTATTTCCGCGTGGGTATTGTATTTCACCGCCCTCCCGACATGAGTCGGAAGGGACATTTGGCGAACACGCTGCCCTTAAAATAGGCGTATGTTTTTGGGGTTATCATGCCCCATCGCATGTTGCCAGCCATAGGTCAGATTGCTCGTGCTGTAAATGAATTTTTGAAACAAGTGCCGCCAGTAGCGTGTCATTCAGGGAATATCCAAAGCGTTCATTGAATGAAATTCAACCATAGATGACCATGCCACAACCATTTTGGTTGACTTTTTTCTCAAAGCGTGGCAATCTCAAAAGACAACAAAAACGTGAAGGTCGCCATGCATATTTCTAATATCAACGATGCAAAAACCAACCTGTCGAAACTCATCCAGCGAGTTTTGGCTGGTGATGAAATTGTCATTGCCCGACATAATGAACCGCTCGTTAAATTGATTCCTTTTGAAAAGGACACCCGCCCACGCATCGGCGGCTTTTGGAAAGGCAAGGTAACCTATCGCGGTACGATGAAGGAAGCGGACAAAGAGATTGAAGGTTTGTTTGAGGCGTCTGAAATACTCCCTAGTGAGAATGCGTGAGCGGGTTACTGCTGGATACGCATGTGCTGCTGTGGTGGGCCGGTTCGCCAGAGGCGATAAAGCCACAGGCTCGTCTGGCTATCGGCTCTGGCCACAATTCGCTACTGGTGAGCCACGCATCACTATGGGAGATGAATATAAAACGTGGAGTGGCTCGGCTCGATACACCAGAAAACAATGGGCAGCTAGTTCGGCGTGCCCGGTGTGACCTTCTTCCCATTTCACTAGAGCATATCGAGGAGGTAACGCAGTTGCCACATCATCATGGCGATCCGTTTGACCGAATGCTGATTGCTCAGGCTCGCGTAGAGAATCTGACAATCATCACTCGTGACAAAGAAATTCAGAAATATGATGTAGTGACACTCGCCGCGTAAAATCATTTTCTACCTGTGAGTGTTATCTGCTTGCCTGACTCGCTTGTTTGTGGCATGGATGCTACGGCAAAGGAGGAAGCGTGCGACCAATACCGGCAAACTGCATCAATAGGCAGCTAGAGAAACTGTTGGAAACCATTGGTGAGGGTGGCTTTTCTATTGGCCCAATAGAAAACCCTGCTGCCGTGCTAATTTCCTTTGAGGAGTACCAGCACCTGCTGAATATCGAAGCCAAATACCTTGCGGAGGTGGCGGAAGTCTTGGATTCTGGGAATCAGTGGGTTAATCGGGGAGATACCATCACCAGATTGATGACTGGACACGAGGAGCGAAAAAAACAGTAATGAGGACTATTTTTTCGCACCCTGCGGTGTTTAAAGAATTAGACAAAATCTGTGACGCAAAATCCTACCATCGTTGCGTGTGTGCGATTTTGGATTTGATGAAATATCCTGAGCACAATTCCCGTAGGTTAGAGAGCAGCCCTTACTATCGCGTGCTGGTGGGTGGGCATTGCGTTGTCTATCGCTTCGACAGTAGGACCGTTCATGTGACGGCGTTTATTCTCTGTCCGGCAACCATGCCGTTGCTGTAATTGCGAGTTTTTGAAATCTGCCTTCGTCGGAGCCATTCGTCGGTTGCTCACCCAGAGCTGGCGACCGACGAAAGGTGACAGAGATGCAGATTTCATCCCTGCCTTTGTTGGTGAATTCAGAGTGCCAGCATATAAATCGCCAAAAGTGCCCGTACAGCCCCTTCTCTAAAAAGCGTGAGGGTTCCCCACCTAACTAATCGACTTGCTTCTCTCAGCATGCCGAGAAGCTGATTATGGGGCATTGCATCGCCACACACCGCAGCCATCCTATGCCGAGCCAATTGGTCCGCGTGAGCGGACCTCAAATAATCATTTTGTTGAGCCGATAGGCTCAACGCATTTTCTGGCCATGCGAAGCATGGGGAGAGCGGAGCGAGGGTAGGTTTTAATCAAATGTTTATGGACGTTAGTCCATGCAATTTTATCCACAAGCGAAGCTTGGGTTCTTTTAATTAAGCAGTAGCCGGAATCGACTTACCCACCCCATTCGTTTCGCGTCAGCGTGTTGGGTCGCACGCGACACGAAGACGTGGATAAGTCCTCGAACGATTCCCAGTCCCTTTTTAAGTACTAAGAAAGGAACACCCTTGTAACCCGCAGAAACCTGGGGAAGTGACCGACAATTTGTGTCGGCCATGCGACAGAATGTGTCGGAGAAGCGACAAAAAATGCTTTACATTTTGTCGTAAAACAGTCAGTGTCATGTCGGACAAGTGACAAAACAGGAGGTGGATTATGTCGCAGGAAAGACAAAACAGTGCGAAGATTATCGGAGAAAAAAAGGGAGTTCCCATTTACAGAACGAACCCATCTGTACCTGACCCAAATTCGATTAGCAAGCGTAAAAAAGTGCATTACGGAGACGAGCAAAAAGGCTTTGTCGTCAACCCTGGCTCTGGCGAAATACTGAACGTTGGAGGGGCCGGATTTTACGAATTTGAGGAGGTAGACGATACCCGATTTGTGAAACTCTTTTTGGGTGGCCTCAAACAAGCAGTAGGACTTAGCAAGTCAGGACTCGCTTTGTTTGAAATCGTTTATCGTCAATTGCAAGAAAAACATGGTGAAGACAAGGTCATGCTTAATTACTACATGGTATCGGAACGCTTCCCAGACATGACCGAGCGAACCTATCAGCGAGGTTTGCGGGAGCTGCTTGGAAAGGAGTTTCTTTATCGCAGTCCTTCTGATGGTGTTTTTTTCGTCAACGTCCAGTTTATGTTTAATGGAGATCGACTGGCTTTTGTGAAGGGCTACCGCCGCCAATCGGCATCCGGTCAGGCTTCGCTACCTTTCGATTCAGAGAATTGAACAGCGGCACAAACATTTCGCAATTTTCGTATTGGTTATCTGAATAGCGTTACCGGGTCATGTGTAGTCTGTTTGTGGCAAGTGCGTGAAACTTCGGGTTCTTCTCAATGCCGATAAATTGCCGCTTTCCCTCAATGGCGGCAACGCCCGTTGTGCCGCTACCGCAAAACGGATCAAGTACCAAATCTCCGGGGTTGCTGGCACAAGACACGATTGGCCGCACCAGATCAAGCGGGAGCTGTGTTGGCACATCGGGAATTCGCTCGCTGCTGTTTTCAACCAATCGCGGGATGCACCACACATTGTCCCATAGCTTGTTATTCGTAATTGCTTTTTGGTTTTGCTGCTGTTTGGGGCGGGTAATCGCCTCCGGGTTAAACACAAAATTCTGCGAATCTTTGACGTGATAGAAGATGTGGCGAGAGCAACGGCTAAAATTTCGCTGGCAATTAACGCCAAAGGTTTCGTACCATTTGATCCATGCCCTGCGTGTCATGCCGGTTTTGCGAAGTATCACCCCTAAACTGTCTGCATGTTCATCGTTAATCATCACCCACAGGCTGCCGTCATCGGAAAGCAAACGAACACAGGCCCGAATCCACTCATGGCACCAAGCAAGGTACTGATCCCGTGGCAACGAGTCCGCAGCAGCACCATCGCCGTAATCAATGCCGATGTTATAAGGAGGGTCAGCAAAAATCAGCTTTACAGAACCGGGGGTAATTTTGTGAAGTTCATCCAAGCAATCACCAAGGCGGATTTCCCAGCGATTTTGATGAGTTACTTGCGATGCTTGGCGAACCTGCTCGCGTAGCTCTTTGCGGCGAACTTGCCGCTGGGCTTCGCGTTTGGCTTGAGCCAATCTTGTCGTACCTGATTTGGCCTGTTCGAAAAGAGCGGGAGAGATTTCTTGCAAGCGTTTGGCGGTTCTGATGCGACGTTGTGAAACTCCATACCGGCTGGCCACAATGGTGCGAGCATCTGCTGAGCGGTCACGGCACTTGGCGGACGACGTGGCCGCCGAGTTGGAATGATTTGCCGTATGCTGGTTGCCTCGCCCCGCTTTGGCGGCCCGCTCTTTTCGTGAAATGCGGGTTAGGATTTTCATTTCTTCGAGGGCTAAACAGGCCAGTTGGTCCTCGGTTAAATGCCTACGTTTGGAAGCAGATCGCAACATATACAACACTGGCGGCTCGCCACTGGTAGGTGCATCGACCACCGGTACTTGGTAGAGTCCCAATTTTTGGGCGGCCAGATAACGGCTCCGCCCGTCAATAATGACATTGCCGTCAATGATCTCAATAGGCACACGAATGCCCCGGGCTGCAATATCAGATTCAAACTCTGCTGCTTGTGCAGGAGACATCCTCGGAACCAACTCGGCCTGTGGATGCAAAACCAGACTGTTTAGCGGAACCATTTTCATGGCTCCCAGTTATCAGCTGACCAGTTGCTATGCAACCGTCTATTGGGTTTAGTCAATTTCTTCCCGCACAGATCACACGGCAGCGTTGCTGCCGACAATAAAATTGTCTATGCCGGAAGGTTTTGCGTTGCATTTTTCTCCTCTCTCAAGACAGCATAAAAGGTTGGTTTGGTGATTCCGTGTATGCGGCAAATCTTGCACATCCACGCGAGTCGACCGAGTGAAGCGTCAGACGCCGGAAATTGCCAATTGAACCGTTATGATTCTGGTGCTCGCTACAAATGCCGAGCACCGACCACTGGCTCTGCAGTATTCGCTCTCGCAGTTAGTAGGTTGTTGATTTTCAAGACAAATTACAGCAAGTCATCGCATTTATGTTCCTACTGCCCATCACTGAATTTTAGAAAAATCTATTCCTGCGACTTGACAGCGACCGAGTATTGCGGCGTCATGGTAAATAAGCCCTTGATATTACATCGAATCTCCTCCCCTCGAAAACGTAGCAAGCTGAACAGGCCTTCTGTTTCGGAACCGGACCAATGAACTGCGTTACCGGTACGCGCCGACTCACGCCGCTCTCGTAAAGGTGAATCATGAATGAACAATCACAACCAGCTGACAATAACGATTTCATCGTGGAAGATCAGCAAATCATTTTCCACTGTGATGATCGCAATTACCGAGTACGTGGTCTTGAGAAAAACCACAGTTCTCAGCAACTCAAAGTCAATATTCTGGTGTCCCGCGATGAGCTGGTTTATCTGGATACGCTAGACCTTTACAAAGCCAGACCACGAAATTCATTTATCAAGGCTGCTGCCACTGAGCTGTATGTTGATGATGCCGTTATCAAGAGCGATGTTGGCAAGCTGCTGCTGAACCTAGAGCAGCTATTGCTCGATCAAATTGAGCAAGCGACGAAGGACAACAAGCCCGTTGAAATTAGTGAAATTGAGAAACAGGCCGCGATCAAGTTTCTCAAAGACCCGAAATTGATCGATCGGATATTGGATGACTTCGATACTTGCGGTTTGGTGGGCGAAGAAACCAACAAACTCGTCAGCTATTTGGCCTGTATTTCTCGCAGACTCGACAGCCCATTGGCTCTCTTGGTTCAAAGTGGCAGTGCCGCTGGCAAAACCACTCTGATGGATGCCGTATTGTCCTTCATGCCAGACGAAGAACAGATTCGCTACTCTGCCATGACAGGACAGTCGCTTTATTACATGGGTTCGCAAGCGATGAAGCACAAGATTCTGGCGATTGCCGAAGAAGAGGGTGTAGCTCAAGCATCCTATGCTCTGAAGCTGCTGCAAAGCGATGGGAAACTAACCATTGCCGCAACAGGAAAAAGTAGCGGAACGGGACGGCAACTAACAGAATCCTACAGCGTGGAAGGACCGGTGATGATGTTCCTGACAACCACATCGCAGCACCCCGATCCTGAACTTCAAAACCGCTGCCTCACGCTGCGAGTTAATGAATCGTCAGACCAAACAGCGGCTATTCACAATCAGCAGCGAACCCGTTATTTGGTTTCAGAACACGATAGTCATCGAAAAAAAATCAAAACGCTGCATAAAAACGCACAGCGACTAATAGAGCCGCTACTGGTAGTCATGCCATGGGCCGATCAACTGACCTTTCGGCACGATCAAACACGAATGCGTCGTGACAATGCCAAGTACCTAACGCTGATTGCTTCCATCACATTGCTCCACCAGCACCAACGCAAAAAGATCGATCTTGGAGCGGACGAGTTTGCGGTCGAGTCCAGCATTGCTGACGTAGAGCTGGCTAACCGGCTTCTCAGCGAGGTGATGGGGTCATCACTTGATGATCTGCTCCCCCAAACCAGACAGCTGCTGGGACTCATCGACAATTTTGCATGTGAGCAATCCAAAGAGCAATCACTACAGCGAGACCAGATTCGGTTCACACAGCGGGAACTGCGTGAATCATTTGGCTGGGGTGACAGCCTGCTGCGAAAGCATCTCAAACGGTTGATTGAGCTGGAGTATGTATTGCCTCACCGGACCGGACACGGAAATAGCAAGCAATACGAGCTTCTTTACGATGGTCAGGGCCGCAAGGGTGGGACCTTTCTGCTCGGCCTGATGGATTCAGCAAAACTAAAACTGGCAGAAATCCAACTCGAACCGCACGGCAAATAGAGTGAACCGCACACCACCTGTACGGCTACCGCATCCCATTCGCACGATACGCCAAAATGCGGTAACCCAGTGCAACATAAGAGCTTCTGACTCAGGACCGGGCAAACCGCACACTTGAGGCGTTTGCGAACAAGCCCCTGCAAAAAAACACGTTCTGTAGGCCTCGATTTACGGGGCTTTCTTTTTACCCCCTGTTCCGTCTGTGGCACCGGTATGCACCGAGCGACAGGCAGACACCATTTTAAGGAGTTAGACATGAATGTCCCTGAACCCAAAATCCTCGTTCACCAATTTTTGCAAACCATGCGGATGCGTAATTGCAGTGAGCGGACGGTTGTCAGTTGGAAGTATACGATTGATCGATTTGTCAGTTGGTGTAGTGAGCGAAATCTCAATTGCATGGCGGAGGTAACAACAAAGCATTTAGCGGCATACCGAAGAAGCTTGTTTCACTATCGCAATCCCAAAACGGGCTTGCCCCTAAAGTTCGATACTCAAGCTCAATATCTCATGCCGATTCGTCGCTGGTTTGACTGGATGAAAGCACAAACTTTTATCGCACATGATCCAGCTGTCGATATAGAACTTCCTAAAAGTGAAAACCGTCTGCCAACATCGGTTTTAACGGCTGATGAAGTAGAATCCCTACTGAACGTTCCTGACGTGGAAACACCCCTTGGTATTCGGGACCGAGCAATTATGGAAACATTTTATAGCAGTGGCATCCGCTGTGGTGAGCTGGTGGCACTGGCCGTTTACGATATTAATGTAGATCGAGAAGTGCTGACGGTTCGTCAAGGCAAAGGAGGTAAGGACCGAGTGGTTCCCATTGGCACCCGTGCGTTGACGTGGGTGAATAAATGGACGTGCGACATTCGCCCTAACCTCGTGACTGATTCTGCCGATCAAAGCCTGTTTGTTTCAAAAAATGGTCGTAAGCTTGGACCAAACTATGTTTCCAATCTTGTGAAACGACACATGCAAAAAATCGGTATCACCTATCGCGGGGCCTGCCACCTGCTGCGTCATACGGCAGCAACATTGATGATGGAAAATGGAGCAGACCTGCGTTCACTACAACAGTTCCTTGGTCATGCTCGCCTGAACACCACTCAGATTTATACGCATGTCAGCATCAAGCGTTTGCAGGACGTTCATCGAAAAACTCATCCTGCCAAACCTGATTCGTCAAACGGCGAGGCAGCCTAAGATCGGTGCGAATAAGTGAGGTCCGGCTTATCACCGGACCTCACTTTTAGCTGTCGCTGCCACTAATGCAAAGTGGCCTATCTGGCCTTGCTTGAAAATTCTCCCAAAAGTGTTCATGGGAATTTTTTTGAGGCCCTGCATGAATCCCAATCAATGTGCATTTCACAGGGCAAAAGCCGAGTTGAAAAAACTTTACAACGCCGAATTGCTTACTGGTGTATCTACGGGCAAGATACTACGATCCACAAAACGGAGAGTTCATCTCTCAAGATCCAATGGAACAGGTCGATGGCGTAACACTTTACCGAGGCTATTTTGCAATGGCAGGTAGAGACCCAGATGGTCGCGAAATTACGATTAAACTTAGGGAGGACGGCACAAGGCTGTCTGAATCATGCCGTGACAAGCAAATTGCGATGCATCAGTGGCGTACGGACATCCAGATTCCTGAAGGAAAAAAATGCTACTGGGTTCAACGTGTCCGACTTGCATGCACTAATGCACTTTGTGACCGTGAAAATTGCAAGTGCAATGAACTTGGAAACGAGTCATCTGTTGAGTTCATGGAGGCAGCTCCTGTCGACAATGTAGTGCCTGAGAGGCATGGAGGCGGTTATTTCTCGGCGCATGAATTTAGTCATAATACAACAAGGTGGAAATGTGGGCACAAGCATTTTCTTGGTGAAGTAGCGATTTTCTGTGATGATGAAATTGTTAAAGAAATTGAAGATGAGTGGGAGAAGTTCAAACTCATTCAAGTTGAGGGATCATGCATGAGTCGTTTGCAAACTGGCCCTTTTACATTAGAGATACCCCCTGGTAGTTCACCGCCAAGGTTTTGGACGGACGTTATGCCAGATGATGGTAAAAATGTTGTGATAGGTGGGGAAAAGAAAGTGTTCCCAGTAGCATATGATTTCAAAATTGACTTCCAATGCTGTGGTTTTGACAATGACTTTGTATATCCTTGTGCAGATCCGGGCCCAGCGTGTAAAAAGCCGCCTTGGGGCTGGGAAGAATAGTTCGAAAGAGGTCTAAGAAGATGAAAAAACAGATATTTATTGGGATTTTTGCTGCAGTCGTTGCTGTAGGTTGTGTGAGAATTTCCGTTGCCAGTGCCTTTCAAGTTGAGGATCAGGCTTTGGAAAATGAGATTTACTCTGCTTGGAATCAAATAAAAGAGAGGAAACGGCTGGATTTAGCAATTGAGCGATTCCTTGGATTTTTGGAGGGTAGAACCGGGAGCAAAGTGCCTGAATGTTGGGAACGCCATGTTCGAACTGCATCATTCAACGGTGAGCAACCTGCTGAGTTTGAAATTGTTTGGCACGCTCCTTTTCAGGCTACCGATTTCAATTTATTAGTGTCTGTCACAAAAGGCATACGACTTGAAAAACTAAGCGGAGCTTGGCGACTCTCCGACGGTGAGTCAACAGTTCCGTTCCTTGGATTTGATAGTGTGAAGGGAATTTCGAAATATGGAGATATAGAACTCAGCTGTAAATACATTGCTGTCGACCTATTAAAAAATAGTGCCGGTGCTGTTGTTTGCTTCCCCCAAAGAGCCCCCTCACCTTTCAAGGTTATGTTACTTGACAATGCTGGTGATCGTTTGTGGGATGTAGACGTCGAGTGTCAGTCCCCCACTAGTGCTCCTACCTCGCCTTCCATTGACAATTTGACAACTGAAATTGTTGTCGAATCTGAAAAAGTGTTTGTTTACGGAATCTCAAGGGGAGTGTGTTTTCTGGAGTGTTTTGATCTTACGACAGGCACTGTGGTATTTCGGTTTAGCTCGCATAAAGGAAAATCAGCAAAAAACTGAAACAGGTGACAGCAATTAAAGCAAGAGAATGGGGACAACCACAATAGTGTTCGGCATGGTACTTGCGTAGATAGTTTTTTGATTCGCGAGAACGGGATTTCGCCGTAAAGTAGCGGCAGCGATTGTAAGAACTGAGCGATAGCATGTAAGAAGGTGCAATCGTTCGCAATTGAATTGCTGTCACGTTGTCGCAATCAGCTTCCAACAAGAACGGCAAACGGGGCTGAACGGCAAACGGGGCCATCGGCTGTCTTATGAATTAACTTTAGCGAGCTCTGTCTCGCGAGGATTGCGCCAGCATTCGTTGTTCTTTATCATCGTATTTAGCGTAACGAGTAACTTGCGCATGACAGCGACGAGTGCGACTTTTTTAGGCTTTCCTTTAGCCAGTAGCCTTTGATAAAAATGCTGAAGTGTTGGGTTGAACCTTGTGGCAACGAGTGCGGCCATGTAAAGGACTTTGCGGACCATCGAGCGACCAGCATATGTAGCTCGTTTGCCAATTTTTTGACCGCTGTCTTTGGCGATCGGCGCGACACCAACGAGCTTGGCGATTTGGCCCCGATTGATTCGTCCTAACTCGGGTAGTTCCGATAATAGCATTCCAATCGTTGCTGCCCCTACCCCAGGACAAGAGTCCAAGATTTTGGCTTTCTGGGTTAGAGTTTTGCAAGCAGCAAGAACTTGGCTGATTCGTTTATCGACTTCCTTGATTTGATCTTTGTAAAACTTGATCGCTTGCTCGATCATCGCTTTTGTTTCAAGATCGAAGGTTTGCTGCTTGCGGTTGTTTTCAGCGTAAAGCTGGGAAAGAATCTGGTCACGTCGATGGACGAGTGCTTTGAGTTTCCTTTCGCTTTCGGACGGTTTTTCCTTGGTTTTTGGCTGGACGACTTGTCCGAACCGAGCGATCATGCGAGCGTCAATCTTGTCGTTTTTCTCGATCATTCCACAGCCTTTGGCAAAGTTTCGCACCTGCAGTGGATTGCTTACCGAACAAGCGATCTTGTTAGCTTGAAGGGCACCGGCAAGCAGACTCTCGTAGCCGCCAGTGGCTTCCATCGCCACCAAGGTTTTGACCTTTGAGAGTTTGATTTGTTGAACGAATGTTTCGATTTCCTCCGGTGTATTAAGAATGATAGAATGCGTTCTGGTTTTGGAGTCAAAGATGTCCAGTTTTTTGCTGGCGACATCGACTCCTACATAGTTTTGGTAACTGTCGTTGTTCATCGTTTTTCCCTGGATGGTAAGTTCGAGCTCATTGAAGTATTCAGCGGCTCATCCGGCTGTTCGGGTTAGGAACGAAAAGGACTGGCGATCTTGATGGCCCACGGCATCTCATTGCGAGTGCCGACCCATGACGATCTACCAAGTCCGTGTCCTGGTGAGATTGGTTTTCATCAGGACTTTTTTATGTTGTAGCAAAGAAAGCTGTTCAAGTTCTGCAGCTAAAAAAGAAAGCTCCGATGCCTTGCTACATAAGACACCACCCATTGTTTAATGAGCCTTCGTCGTTGATTGAGGCTCCTTTTTACTTGAGTGGTCGATCCTCTTCTTGGGTTTCAGCTGGTTTGATTGACCAGCTTGCGAGTGTATCAACGTCGGCGCGTACGCTGAGACAACTTTGTTTATCGATTGACGAGTTGTGAGAGTTGGCTCGTCAGCCAAAGTAAGAAGTGCTGGGAGCTTGTAGCCAATTTTGGCTTCGGCGTTCGGCTTCCTGTGAAACGGAATTTGAAGTTCCTGCCACCCGCTTGAAGAGCCGGCCAAATCGCCTGATCAAATCACACCAACCTTTGGTTTCAATGCCCAAGCGATTAAGTATGGGAGCTAGATGTTTGGGAATTGCTCCGCGTTTCTTTTTTCCTAGCTGGCGGCCTGTCCAGTCGAGTAGCTCAAGGTAACAGGGCAACGATATCGACAAGAATCCTTTTCGGCTCGCGCTGTCACCGAACCTGAACAATGAGGAGTTAGCGAATCCGAAGTCTTACGCTTTTCAATTCTGATCAAGTTTTCGGATTAGGTCGCCTTTTGTCACCGAGCCCGATTTTGAAGCGCATAGGAAAAGCCCGATTGCGAGGCCTCTGAAGAGCCAAAACAATTGGCTAGTAAAATGACCAGGGGCAAGGCAGTCACTCCACTGACAATCCCTCAGAGACCTCGACGGGCTTTGACAACTGTTGCCAGTCGTCGCAATCCTCTAATGCACAAGCCGTGCCAGTAGCTCAAGAATGAGAAAAAAGTGGAGATGAATCTTCACTTTTAAGTCTTATGCGAGGAATTGCATTTGTTTTTGGTGAGGGTAAGCAGAATCATTCACCCAGAATCACTGGCGAAAGTGCGGTGAATCGGTGTGACCCTTAGGGGGTGTTTGATTTTCGTACATCAAAAACAAACGAATTGCATCAAAATTGAACAGGTGTACAACAGCCCTTCAATTTGGGCAAAAGGATGTGTTAAATTGCTTGATTGCAAACTTCTTGCCTCTGCAAGTCATCGAAAATGGAAATTCTAGCCGCTGAATCGGACTCGATCGTAATCTCCTCGAATCCCAAATCGGGGTCGAGTGATCGGCAAAGTTTGGTACGTCAAACGGCCCAGTTGCTTGAAGATGCTGGGTTTAAGGTTCAAACTCATACAGATATTGATCGGGTAGTTGAGTCTGTCAAGAATTTGACCGCTCAAGGTAAGCTTCGTGCTGTGATCGCCGCTGGAGGAGACGGAACGGTTTCATTGTTGGCAAATCTTCTGGGCCCCGAAATACCTCTCGCTATTCTGCCTTTGGGTACAGAAAATTTGCTTGCCAAATACCTCAAGTTGGCAGCATCTCCTGAGCAGACAGTGGAACTCGTCAAACTGGGTAAGACAGTTAGGCTCGATGCAGGCAGGGCGAACGGTAAGCTTTTCTTGGTCATGGCTGGCTGTGGTTTTGATGCCGAAGTGGTTCAACGATTACATGCCAAACGAACGGGGCACATCCGGCACATTTCCTATGCGGGGCCGATTCTGCGTGCGATCCGTCGTTATCGCTTTCCTGCCCTCTCTGTCGAGGTTGATGGAGAGGGAATTGACCGTCGGAATAGTTGGGCCTTTGTTTTCAATGTGCCCCGCTACGCAATGAACCTTCAATTCGTCGATGACGCGGAAAGTATGGACGGAAAACTTGACTTGATTACATTCAGAAAGCCCAATCTGCTCAATGGTCTTTTTTACTTGGCCACCATCGTTTTCAGAAACCATCGCGGCCGAAAAGATGTTTTTGTTCGCCGCTTCAAAAAGATGAAAATTACGGCTGAGCAGCCTGTTCACTTTCAACTTGATGGCGATCCAGGCGGTATGCTGCCGCTGGAAATCGAAGTAGTGCCTAAGGGACTACAGGTCTTGGTGGGCGACGATTGGATCAATGAATACCTCAACGTGTCGAGAAAGTGAACCGATTTTGATAGGATGAACTCCTGTCGAGAAAAAACACCAAAGAATGGACCTCCAGTGCCCAAAAATCCTGTACAAATCGGACCACTTCACTGTGGCAGCTCGCATCCTTTGCTAGTTATCGCTGGACCGTGCGTATTGGAAAACCGGGACCTGACGTTCCAGATCGCCGAGCACCTTCAAAATGTGTGTTCCAAGTTAAAATTACCGTTGATTTTCAAGGCTTCTTTCGACAAAGCGAACCGGACGAGTTTAGATTCGTATCGAGGGATAGGGCTTGATGCCGGCTTGGAGATCCTCGCCGACGTCAGCGGCGAATTCGAGTTGCCCGTCACGACGGATATCCACGAGCCGTCCCAAGCCGCTGCAGCGGCTGAGGTATGCCAGTTGTTGCAAATTCCCGCTTTTTTGGCTCGCCAAACTGATTTACTCGTTGCGGCCGCCAAAACTGGGAGTGCGGTCAACGTAAAGAAAGGCCAGTTTATGGCGCCTTGGGACATGAGGCACGTAGTGGGTAAACTGGAGGCAGCAGGGTGTGAAGATATTCTATTGACCGAACGAGGAACTTTTTTCGGATATGGTGCACTCGTCAATGACTTTACAGGTTTAATTCATATGCAGGCTTTAGGATCGCCTGTTGTGTTTGATGCGACCCATAGTGTGCAGAAACCAAGTGCGGCTGGTGGCAAAACCGGTGGGAATCGAGAAATGGTGGCCCCATTGGCTCGAGCTGCCGTTGCGGTAGGTTGTGACGCGGTCTTTTTGGAGACGCATCCGGACCCAAGTCAATCGCCAAGTGACGGACCCAATATGGTACCGTTGGAAGAAGTCGAGTCCTTGCTCGACCAATTAGCAAGAATTCGAAATACACTTTGAACACCAAGTAAGACAAGCTTGGATTACAACAAATAATTACCGTTGCAGACTTCGTCTGTTGATCGTTGGACCGGATAACTATGCGTAAAACTCTTTTGTTATTGTTGATCTTTTTCGTTTGTGGCTGCCAACAGAATGACCTGTTGACCGAGGACTTGCTCGACTCGCAAATGGCATCGATGAAGGTCGATGATTTGACGCGAACTTTGGACTTTGTTTTTAGTGACGGTCGATTCAACCAAAAAGAATTTGAGCAAAAGATCTCCGTTGGCCTGAGCCGGTGGTCAAAAGAAGTCGTCGAGAGTGGAGATTATGACAACGAGTGGAAGCTAAGTCCCGAGTTCGTTTCCTTGGTCGACCAACACGCCTCGCCAGATGCCAATAATTCCAACGACCTTTCCTACCTAAACTCTGACGGCTATTTCATCCAGCAGGCAGCGTGGTTGAAGCGAATCGGAGAACGCGTTACGACGACTGAAATTTCCGGAATGCATGAGCTGAATCGATTGCAGGCGAAAAAGGCGGGGGTCGACGCTGAAACTTTTGTTGAGTATGTGGCGGCCTTGAACGCTGATTTGAATGAGGACGACAATCTTCGGCTGGCAGATGCAATTCGATTGTTTGACTGGACAACCCGAAATATCCAATTGCTTCCAGAAAACCAGTTGAATGACGATGACCGAGAGGGGTTTCGCTTAAAGCAAGGTGAAGGTCTGTCGGATCCAGAGGCGGGGATTCCAGGACTCGGATACTCGCATTATCCATGGCAGACGCTTCTGTTTGGACGTGGCGACTACGTACAAAAGGCCAAGTTATTCATCTTGCTGTGTGAACAGTCCGGACTTGAGGCGGTGATGCTCGCATACGCGGAGGGTGATGAGCTTATTCCTTGGCTGCCAGCCGTTGAAATCGGTGGCAAGCTTTATCTCTTTGATACGCAACTCGGGTTGCCCATTCCAGGCAAGACTCCCGGGTCCGTTGCGACTCTTAGTGATGTGAAGGCAGACGGTGAATTGCTTTCCAGTTTGGATTTGACGCTTGACGAATCGACACGTAGTGAAACCAAGTATCGTGTTCGGCCAAAGCAGATTGAAAAGTTAACTGCGTTGATCTACGTCTGCCCCGAATCGATCTCGCACCGTATGAAGTTTTTGGAGGATCGGTTGGTTGGTAATCGCCGCCTGCGATTGGTTGCTCGTCCGAATGAGACTCGTGCCGGCTTGCCAGAAATCGAGGGACTAACGCCACAGAATTGGGATATCGGATTCAAGACTCAGCAGTTTCGTAATGCCGTTAGTCAAGCGGTTGAGTCCGCTAAGTTGGATACGCGTTTGGCTGCAAAGCTCAAATGGTTTTCTGAGGAAGAAGACTATATCAATCGTTTCGTTATTTATCGTACTGCTCGCAATTTGTATTTTATCGGCAAATTTGAATCGGCTCGAAACAGTCGACGTGCCAATGCAATTCAACGATTTAGTTCGATCATGTACACAGAAGATCAAATCGAAGGTTTGGCAACCGATCGAGTCCTGATGTTCGAGCTTGGGATCTTGGAAGGCAAAGGCCAAGATATCAATGACTTCAATCGACGTTTGCAGGGTACTCAACGCTTGATGCGTTTGGTGCGTCGTGACGCAGGTTATTATCTTGCTCAATCGACCTTTGACAATGGCAACATTCCAACCAGCGCGAATTGGTTAAAACGCGTAAAAGAAAAAGGGTTTTCAGAACGCTGGAATACAGGCGTTGATTACTTGACCGGTCGTTCCTACGAGGCTCGCAAAGAGTACGATCGAGCGATTGAACACTATTCCAAGGGTGAGCTTGATCAGTTTCATGGAAACTTGATTCGTGCCCGGCAGTTGAAAGACGCGACCGCCGAGTAGGCTTCGTTGAAACTCGACGTCGTCCTGCCTATTAAAGGAAACCACTCCGCTGATTCGGCGTGAGCGTGTCCGGTACGCAGTACTTTTCCCTCGGATACCGTCTGTAGTGGCCATTCGTTTCGAAATCAAATATGTATTTGAAATCAGAGTTGCTCGTGTGTTTTGCACGAAATTGAGTGACTGCCTGTCGGTGATTGATGCCTTGCCCCGCCGCATGCTCCGAAGGGATTTCGACGCTCAGCGGTTGCGAACGTCCTCTGGCCGTTTTTGAGAATCGCATTTTGCAGAGTGCAAGTCGGAGATTTTTGAGTTCTTGGCGACAGACTTTTTGATGCGAAGACGGCTTCTGTTACAAAGGTGTTACCGCTAATTTGCGATGCGATCGAACTCTCCGTTTTGAAAGCCCGTACCGGAGAGCGATAGAATCAGTTTTCAGTCCGCCACTCTTTTTTGAGATAGGTTTCTTGTGATCATCATTTTGTTCGTTGTTTGCTTGTTCAGTTCGTCCGTAGTCGTCGCCAGTTGCAACGGACAGGATGATTCTCGTCTGCCCGACAAACGTGGTTCTGTACTTTGGTTTGGCTTCTCAGGCGGGCTATTTCGGTTTAACGGAGAGGTGTTTGTTCATGTCTCCAAAGAGGCTCGACAGGAGGAAGGCCTGCTGGAGAGCATTCAACTGCTCGAGTCGCCAGGTGGCTGGAACGTCGAACAGATTAAATTTCCACTTTCCTTTGCTCCATCGATCGAATTCAATGGCATTGAAGACATTCGATTTGCCCCAGGTTGGTCTCGTCCAGACAGTCCGGAATTTTGGACCTACAAGTTCGTTTGGGAGATTGATGAAGATCCGAAGCTGACGGAAGAGCGAATCTCGGGTCTACTCGAAACGTACTTTGCAGGTTTGGCTCGCGCTGTTTCTGGAGGTGGAGAATTGGAACCTGAAAAACTGGCAAAGCCGATTGCTGTTTTCGTTCAGGATGGAGAAATCTTCAAAGGCAAGGTGCGTTTGTTTGACGCGTTCAGTACCAAGGACTGGATCCGATTGAATGCCAAAGTGAGTGGCCGCAAGTCAGGAGCAAAACACTTGGTTGTGTTTGAGCTGTCGCCTAAAAGTTTTGATCACGAAGTTTGGGCAGCGCTTGAGAACGTACGGTTAATTTCGGGCCAGCAAATCGAGGAAGACAAATAGTCTCATGTGCCAATCGCAGGCCAAGGGTAAAACGCGGACCACATTGAGTGCCGCATGCGAATTCTTTGCTGAGATCCGTACACCTAACGAGGGCACGCATCTCTCGCCAGTTGGCTTGAGAACTGCGTGACCGAATCGACCAAGGGAAAACCTGGTGCGACGATCTCGTGGTCTGTCAGAGCTTAATCTTAGGATTAGCCGTTTCGGCGCTAGCCGCGGTTGAACAAACAAAAACCGTGGCTAGCGCCAAAACGGCTAATGTCGCCAGCTCCAATTTTTAGCTTTGACAAACCACTAGTCGGAATTATTTCCAGGCAAATTCTTGCCCTGTCAAACGCTCGTAGGCGTCGATGTACTTTTGGCGGGTCTTGTTGACGATCTCTTCTGGCAACTCAGGAGGTTCGCAGTTTTTGTCCCAATCGGTGGTGTCCAAAAACTCACGGACGAATTGCTTGTCGAACGATACCTGGTTTCGGCCGGCTTCGTATTGATCGGCAGGCCAAAAGCGGGAGCTGTCTGGGGTGAGGACTTCGTCAATCAAGATGAGTTCACCTTCGTACCAGCCAAACTCAAATTTCGTATCCGCCAGGATAATCCCCTTCTCGGCAGCGAAGTCGCGTCCGCGAGTGTAGATTTCCATGCTCATTTGCTTGAGTTGTTCTGCCGTTTCCGTTCCGATAGCGTCACACATCTGCTGAAAAGAGATGTTTTCGTCGTGACCCTCTTCCGCTTTGGTTGCAGGAGTAAACAGGGGTTCCTCAAATTTTGCACAATTGGGGAGTCCTGCTGGAAGGTCGATCCCGCAAACGGAGCTGGTCCGTTGATAGTCCCGCCAGCCAGAGCCTACAAGGTATCCGCGGACCACGCATTCAATCGGAACCACCTCACATTTTTTGACGATCATCGTACGACCTTCAAGTTCTTCGAGGGGCAAGCCTTCGGGTAACTCAACGTCCGAAAGATTCATGTCAATCAAATGATTTGGAAAATCAAAATAGTCGAACCAGAAGTTGCTGATCTGGGTGAGCACGCGGCCCTTATCCTGAATGCGAGTTGGAAGAATCCAGTCAAACGCGCTAATGCGATCGCTGGCAACCATCAAATACTGCTCGCCCAGGTCATAAACGTCCCGGACTTTTCCTTGTCTGACTAGCGTCGTCAACTTGCTGCCCTTTGCTTTTCTGGAGGGAGGTCGAAAATAGAACTATACGTCACCAGACACTCGGTAAAAAGTCCCTGGAGCTGCGGCAATCCGCCGGGGCACATTGAACGCCGGGGTAGATTAACATCTAATCGTATGACCAAAAGGCATTGGATTGAAATGTTGTAGGCAGAAGTCCCTGTTTTTCAGGACCTTTTTCAATCGAATTTTTTGTGGCAAAAAACATATCATACTCATTTTCTTGCTTTGGTATTCCGGTCGGTGCGGAGAGCTGGACGCAATAATTTGCTAAAATGTGCCTTGCCGATGTTTCAAAGCGCGTAGGATCGCCTGTCGACAACCATTGCGGGAACCCCCCGCCAATTCTCAAACGACTAATTACTTGGAATCTCATGGGTCGATTTTTATTTGACATCCCCGAAAGCTGGGAACTTCAGGATCGTCAGGCTCGGACTGTCCATGTCGTTGGGATCGATGGAATTCCCTGGCCATGCAAAGTAAATCTGGATGGTCAGACGCTCTTCATCCAGCGAAATCGTGACGAATCAGGCCATGTGTTTGTCGCGTTTCCATTCGAAGAATATGGTGAATTGGTGGTAGCCACGGGAACACTTCCCGAAAGCCCACAATCGTATTGTCTGGTCACGGAACTTGCTCGCGGTACAGCGAACCGTTTGCGGAATCAAATTGCGATTTGGCAGGATGGAGGATTGGGGATTTCTGACGAGGTTCACCAGCTTACTGCAGAAGCCGTGCGGCATTTGGGAGCTGCGATTCTTCATTCAGATAAAAAGAGTAAGAGTGAAACGGCGCGTATCTCTCTCGAAAGGTCGATGACTGCGATTTTCAAAATTGCCCAAGAGTTCGGAAAGCAGATTGTTCCCGTTCGCCGTCAACAGGCAACCGAAGCAAGATTTTGGATGGGCGTTCGCGCAGGGGTCGGAAAACAATTCGCGCCAAGCCTGGAGTGTGGCTTCGCCGATCTAGTTCAGCTTTCCAGTGATCAAATCGAGCAGGCGCCCTCCAAGCCAACGGTTTTGGGGCCGCTTTTGGATGCCAGCCCAAATGGAATTTCCGAAAAGCTTCTGGCGCTGGACGATTTCGAGGCCAGGAAAGCACAGATTCTGGCAGGCACACGAGAGGTTTTTAAACGCTTGCCTTCCTCTGTTAAATTGGTCCACGCTGTATCTGGGCTGAACGGGACCGGACATCGACACCTAAGTTATCCTCAGCAACTTCAGCTGACGAGTGAGTTGATTCAGACGATCGAAGATTCCTCATCCGACCTGCCCGTGATGATCAGTTTTGACTTTCCATGGGCAGAACGACTCGCGTGGTCTGTAGGGGGGACCCATCCACTTCAGATTGCGGATAGTTTGTTGCGCCGTGGCGTGCGGATTTCGATGTTAGGCCTGGAAATAAATCTCGACTACTGGCCAGGTGGGTCCGCCATTCGTGATCCGCTTCAATGGATTGAACTGATTGATATCTGGTCTCAGCTGGGATTGCCATTGGTTATTTGTTTACGAAGCCCTAGTGGTGAACGGACAACTGATGGGGCTTCGGGTGGCTCCAGTTCGTCCATCTATCATCCGCGTTCTGTTCTACGGGACGAACAGCGGTTTGAGTTATTGGAAACTGTAATTCCCATGATGATCGCAAGACCGATCGTTCACGGAATCATGTGGCAGCAATGGGGCGACGCCGATGATTCACGTTTCCCAGGTGGCGGACTGGTTGACGCCAGTGGCGATGCGAAAACATCCATTGAGTTCTTTCAACGGCTTGAGGCAGATTGGTTAGGTTGATTCAATTGCCGGGCTTCACTTGTTTCGCGTTTCCAAAAGAAGAAGAATAAGATTCAGTCACTTCAATTCTGAAGTGTTGTAAATTGCTAAACAAAAAAAGCACTGCCGGTTGATGGCAGTGCTTTGGTTTTGTGGTCATCTTGTCCTAAGATCGTCCGAATTCAGTCCGTCGTTTACCAAGTTGCTTTTGCAATCGTTGAACGATGCTTGAGTGCATTTGGCTTACGCGACTTTCACTCAAATCGAGAGTCGCGCCAATTTCCTTCATCGTCAGTTCTTCGTAGTAATAAAGAATGATGATGAGTCTCTCGTTGCGGTTAAGACCTTTGGTCACCAGTCGCATCAGGTCATTCTTGTAGATGCGTCGAGTGGGGTCTTCTCCCTTTTTGTCTTCCAAAATGTCGATTTCTCGAACATCTTTGTAGCTGTCAGTTTCGTACCATTTCTTGTTGAGGCTGATTAGATTGACCGCACTGGCGTCGCGCATCATCTTTTCAAGCTCTTTGACGGTCAGCTCCATCCGCTCAGACAACTCGAGAACGGTTGGCGACCGGCCCAGCTTGGCTTCAAGCTTCTTGGTCGCGTCCGCAAGTTTGCTGGCTTTGGATCGGACCAAACGTGGGACCCAGTCCATTGACCGAAGTTCATCGAGCATTGCACCACGAATTCGTGGAACGCAGTAGGTTTCAAACTTGACGCCCCGCGATAAATCAAATGCGTCTATCGCATCCATCAGGCCAAATACACCTGCGGAGATCAAGTCATCTAGTTCGACGCCGTCTGGCAATCGCTGCCAGATTCTTTCGCCATTGTATTTTACAAGAGGGAAATATCGTTCCATCAACAGGTTTCGAAGTTCCTTGTTTGATGGGTCCCTTTTGTAAGTTTTCCAGACTTGCAGAATTTCTTCTTGCTGTGCAACCGTTGTCGCCATGCAATCCTCCGTGATTGTTCGCGTCGTATACCGTTGGTTGCCCCGATTACTTTTGATAAGCGAGGCAACTTGAGTTTTGAGTTCCTTGATCAGTCGAAAGACGAATCAAAGCCATGTTGAACACCATCACGATTTGATGTTGTTCGTTGTTGAAAGCGAGTCTCTATCAAAAACTTGGAAGTCGCGTCAATGAACAAATTACAATTCTGATAATTTGTTTTATTTTGATAGTGTTTTTGCGAAAAAAGCTTACGACAGGCAAACGGAATCGTCTTCTGATTATCGGCCAATTCGACGTTAAGCTTTTGCGAAAATTTACAATTATGCAAACCGGGCCGAGGTTAGAGGTTGCAGAAAAGAAGTTGATCCTGATAGCAGTATTGAATTTTTCATGTCGGGAGCAGGGTCCCCGTCCTCGAGTTTTTTGTCTTTTTACGGGAGGTTGAGGCTCCTGCCGAAACAATTCCTTTTCCTCTCAAACGTTGAACTTGGGGTTAGTTTCCGGACCGTTTTTGAATTGACGGGTACAAGGATACGGGCGGAGGTACTTCGGCTGTTGGCGGAACACCACATGCCCACGCAAGCGAGGAGCATGTCACCCTTCGTCGAGATGTTTTGCCTTTTACGGGAGGTTGAGGCTCCTGCCGAAACAATTCCAGTTCCTCTCAAACGTTGAACTTGGGGTTAGTTTCCGGATCGTCTTGAATTGACGTTTTACAAGGCTAAGAAAATCGGTGTATCTGACGTTTTCGGCCCGCCAATCGAAGACGGGCGAGGCACTCGTACTACAGTCGCAGATGTTTTTTTTGCCAGGTTCTTGAACAAAGCCCATAGAATCGGAAAGTGCATTTTCCAGAGTGTCAGGCCGCTAATGCAATCCGTTTCGTCGAAGTGCAACTGTAGTACTAGGCGGCGGCGGATGACTTTGTCGCGATGATGTCCTCGGTTGTGATCTCAGCGATTGAATCAGTATTCGTGTCCGACGATAGTTCGTTGCTTCCCAGGACGAATAGGTGAGGAATCATGTCTTCGGCCAGCCAAGCAACGACGGGGCGAATCTCTTGGTTGACAAATAGCACGGGTCTGCGATCAATGGACTGGAGGTGTTCCGCACCTATCGCAATCGATTGACGCAGTTTGTCAGTTGTCTCTGAAGGTAAATCGAGTTTGTATCCTTGTGGGGTGGGCTCAAAGCCAACCGCAATTCGGTGTTGCAGGTCTTCCGAAATGCCAAAACAGATGATGTTTCGTCGCTGACTACGAAGGTAATGGCTGATCTGACGAGAGAGCCTTTGGCGGACTCTCTCAACAAGTTCACCGCGATCCTTGGTTAGCGAAGCAAAGTCACTCAATGCCTCCAGAATCAGATTCAGCGGCCGGAGTGATACGCCCTCAAAAACCAAAGCCGATAGGACCTGTTGGACTTGTCCCAGCGACATTTGGGCTGGGATCAACTCGTCCACAACCGTAGGCGAATTCTTCTTTAGCTCGTCGACCAGCTGCCGCGTCGCGTCCCGAGTCAATAACTCACTCGCATGGCGATTCGCAACCCAGTTTAAGGCCTGCCTCAGAGCGTCAGTTGCCGAAATGCTTCCTTGAGCCTGATCGTCCGTCCAACCTGCGTGCGGGGCCCAGGGGAAATCCGACGTCGTCATGATAGTGGTTTCTTTTTCGGCTCGACGACAGTCTGGGACCAGCCGCTGGTCAGGGTGGATGGTTCCCGTCAAAACTTGATTGCCATGCAAAAGAATTTGGAACCGTCTACCTTCCAGTGACAGATTGTCTCGAACACGAACTTTGGGCAAAATAACTCCCAATTCTTTGGCGAGTTGAACTCGAACCGCCGTAATTTCTGCTAGCAGCGTGCCCCCTTTTCGGGAATCGGCAAGGGGAATTAGTTCGATTCCAAGTTCGAATTCCATGACGTCGCGCTCAAGCAACTTGCTGATCGGCTGCTCCAGCGATTGCGGTTTGGGGTTCGCAGGTTGTTTGGCTGGCTCAGGCTGAACGGCAGGCTTGTTGAGAAGCAAGTAAGCGACGGAGCCACAAGCGGCTGCAATGACCAACAATGGAACGGCAGGAAGTTTGGTAAATACCATTGCTGCCAGGAACCCAGCGGTAATGATCATGATCGCAGGTCGTGAGAACAGCTGAGTTACCGTTTCTTGTGGTAGATCGGTTTTTCGGGTGCCCCGTGTCAGCAACAGGCCCGCTGAAACACTGATCAGCAAGGCAGGTAGTTGGCTTACTAGGCCGTCTCCGATTGTCAATCGAGTAAAGGTTTCGCCAGCTTGTGCGAGATTCATTCCTTGCGAAAGTCCGATAAACAAACCGCCGATGATATTGATAACCGTAATCAAGACGCCAGCAATTGCATCTCCGCGAACGAATTTGCTGGCACCGTCCATCGCACCATAGAAATCCGCGTGCTCAGCGACTTCACTGCGACGTTGAGTTGCTTGTTCATGAGTAATATTACCGGCATTGAGTTCTGCATCGATGGCCATTTGCTTGCCAGGCATGCCGTCCAACGCGAATCTTGCAGAGACTTCACTGATGCGTGTTGCACCTTTGGTGATGACAACAAACTGGACGATCACGATGATAGCAAAAATGACTAGGCCAACTGCAATCTGATTTCCGGACACAAATCCACTAAAGCTGTTGATGACACCACCGGCTGCCAATTCCCCGTCGATCGCTCCCCGAGTCAGAATTAATCGTGTTGTCGCAATATTCAACGCCAGCCGCATCATTGTAGTTGCAAGCAAAAGCGAAGGGAAAATGCTTAATTCGAGTGGAGTCCGCACATAGACAGTGGTCAGCAAAATCACGATTGCGATCGTAATGTTTGCCGCTAGCAGCATGTCCATGACTGCCGCGGGCAGCGGCACAAAGATGATCATTAGGCAAGCGACGATTCCTATAGGAACCAACCACTGAACCAAGTTTCGGGCGTTGTTCAGATTTAACATCGAAACCAATATGCATCTGAAAATGGATGTTTAGGCGGGCAGGTTAAAGAAGCCAATCCATCTCGTCCAGATCAAGTCGGCACGCTGTCGGCAAAACGAATCAATTTCTTGAGGCAAAAAAAGAGATATTGCGTGACCTCACTGAGACTCTAGAATCGCCGCGACTTTTTAAAACACGAACCAGAGTTTTTTGAGCGATAGACATGTTCTCAACGATGCGATTGATAGCCAGTGCGCTTGTTTTTACGATGCTTGCGTTCTCCTCTGCGTGGGGCCAAGTTGAGGATGCTGAAATAGATCAAACAGAGGATAGCGCAAAAGTGGGATCTGAAGTCGTCGCTCAGGTGCAGGAAGCTGGACAAAGTCTGGTCAACAAGATTCGTGATTCAATTAATGGAGATGCAGCCGCGTTCAAGGATTTGACGGATGAATATCTGATTCCTGCCGGCGTTGTCATTATTTTGATTTTTGTCGGATTTATGATCTCGTCCTTTATCGGTCGCTTGCTCGGTTCCGTGGTCTCCAGCAAGGTCGACAAGACGCTCGGGAAGTTCAGTTCCAAGATGATTCGCAATGTCATCATGATCATTGTGTTGCTGGGAGTGTTGAGCCATTTCGATATTGATGTGACCAGTTTCGCGGCAATTTTGGCTGCTGTGGGTTTTGCGGTTGGAATGGCGCTGCAAGGAACTTTGGGCAATTTCGCGGCGGGCCTGATGCTGCTAATCTTTCGTCCATTCAAGATCGACGACTATGTTAAACTCGGCGACTGGGAGGGAACGGTCGAGGAAATCGAATTATTTACAACCCAGCTCAACACGCTCGACAACCGCCGTTTGATTATCCCGAACGGACAAATCTATGGTGAAACGATGATTCATTTTACGAAGAACGATAGTCGTCGAGTCGATGTGAATGTCGGAGCAGATTACTCCGCTGATCTTAAGACCACGCGTGAAATTCTCGAAGCAGCGATTGCTGAAATTGAAGGTGCGGATCCAAGTAGACCTACACAAGTCTATCTGTGTGATTTAGGCGACTCCTCAGTGAACTGGCAATGCCGTGTCTGGTGTAAGCCTCAAGAGTACTGGGATGTTCGCGAACGAATGACTGAAGCGGTCAAAGAAACAATGGATAAATCGGGAATTGGAATTCCCTACCCACAATTGGATGTCAATGTGGTTGGGAAAGTGCTGGCTAAAGCTGCCGCCTAATTCGTATTGCAAACACGTGAGTAGCAACAAAGAATACCAACAATTGCGTTGATGAGGCATTGTTTCGCTACGTTATTTCCTACTCGGATTGGACATTGGTTGGAAACGCAATTGCCGGTGGTCAGCAATACGATGGTCGTTGGATTGCCGTGTTGCCAACTACGCGGTTTCCAGTCCCGACAAAATTCCACGGTAGTGAGCTTTGGTTAGTTCAAGGGTAACGGCAATCTGATTCATCAGTTGTCGTTCCGATTCGTCGATGTGACCATCGGCGGCGGCAATTTGATATGCGGCCGTAACAACCATTTCTTTGCCTTTGTCGTTCAAGCCCGAGGCCAAATGGGCAACCAACTCAAGGGCATCCGATCCCTTTTTCTGGATGACGTCAATTTCTTCGCGCAGGTCAATTTCGGTGATGCTTACGCCAGCCAAGTCTTCGTAAGTCGCCTGAAGTTCTTTCACCTCGTTGTCGTCGATGATTCCATCTGCCAAAAGCATCGCGATCATGACCTGTTTCATCGCAACCATAAACAGAGCTTCGACGTTTACGTTTTCTTCACTTGGTTTGTATTCAAGAATCTGAGTTTGGAAAGTTCCCTGGCATTGCCGGCATTCGACATATTCGCCAAGTCGATCCAGGGGAATGAGCGGAATGAAATACAGCGTGAAAAAAACGGCGTACACTTTTATGAGTGTATTCGCAGTCGCCATTGCATTGGGGGCAGTAGAATTGCCCACGCTCAACAGTCGAAGTGACACCGCGTGTTCCAAAAATAATGAAGGCAAGCATGAACTAGGTTTTTCCCAATGAGTGTTGGTTGATCGTTGTCGAGAATCAGCGAATGTCCAAAAGAATTCATTCCGTCGAAAATTTATCAAAGCCATTCTAACGATTTGCAATGACGAATCAACAACTTCGCCAATGATCGAGTTTTGCAATACGACAAGTTTTATGAGAGGCTGAGGATACTGCACAACAACTGGCATTCGATTCCTGTCGTCAAAAGCAAAATCATATTGCGTGTATTGATTGGGCGAACGGTCTAGTTAAGTCAACCTGCAGAGAGGCAGCCCTTAATCAGCGTGGCCAGCCCAATACAGAACAGGATTGGAGGGTAGTAGAAAAGCCAGCCGAATTCTAAACCAACCACCAGCCAGACCACTGATCCGATCATCATGAAAATTCCGCTGATGATTTCAACGCCGGGTGAACTTTCGGATTCACGCGGTTTTATGGGCTTCTTTACCCTCTTCTTTTTGGCTTGTCGGTTTTGAGCATCCTGATAGGAAGGCGGATGGTAAGTCGAAGGTTGGGCCGCTGCGCCGGAAGCTAAGTGTGTAGGAAGTGGCGCGAGTGGGTCGTTTGCCATTGGGTAGGCATTGTCAGAGGGGGGGCCAAACAAATCGTCATGTTGCTGAAGACCTGGGAAAAGGTCAGTAGTCTCATGCGCTGGGGCCTGTGGGGCATGAGGGATGTTGATTAACGCACCGCAAGAGCAGGTCGCAGTTTTTCCCGCCGAACCCGGCTTGGATCGAAATTGTTTGAGGCATTGCCCACATTGAAATTGGACGGGAGGACTAAGGAGTGTCGGCGCAGGTGCTTGTTGTGGAGCACCCGGCATCTGCAGAACTTGGCCGCATTTGCATTTTACTTTTCGTCCGTAGAGCCGATCGTTTAGCGCGATCGTTGTGCCGCATTGCTGGCAACGAACCTTCATGTCAAATTACTCAAATTGGAAGTGGAGTGGCAATTCGTATTTTAAACTGAATGATCGCCGAAAGTCGAGAATTGTTTCTGGAAATTGCCGAGAACGCCTTGGACTTGCCAGTTTTGTTTCCCTATTTGTGAATGCCGAAGACGGGGGCAGAATGGATCCAAGAGGCAGTCCGTCGTGCCCAAATTAATTCGCCGCTGGAATCGGACTCCCTATCCCATCAGGCTTGGGTTGCCATGGATTCAAAAATCTGTTGAATCGCATTGCCCGCACGATCGGCATCGTCGGAGGAGATGTGGAGAGGAGATGGGTAACAGCGCGAACGTGCTGGGCACCAAAGGGCAACATCCAAATGCCCTTGGTTTTCGCTGTAGTGCAGAAATCGGCGGCCGAGCCGATCGCTGGTGCGATTCGAAAAATGACGATGTTCGAATCAACAGAAGCAGGATCAAGCTCAGCCCCATCGCATCGGGAAACATGTTCCGTGAAGATTTGGGCGTTTTGATGATCCTCGGCTAGTCGATCGATGTTGTTTTCCAAAGCAAATAGCGCACCCGCTGCAATGATTCCTGATTGCCGCATGCCGCCGCCAAAAAGTTTTCGATGTCGACGAATGGTTTCAATCATTTCTTTGGGGCCGACAAGCGCAGATCCAACGGGAGCCCCAAGCCCTTTGCTGAAACACACACTCACCGTATCGAAATGCTGGGCCCAATCGGCAAGGCTGATGCCCGATGCGACCGCTGCATTGAACAGCCTGGCGCCATCCAGGTGGGTTCGAAGACCATTCTGATGAGCCCAGTGGCAAACAGACTCGACACTTGCATAGGGAAGGATTTTTCCGCCACCGAGGTTATGAGTGTTTTCAAGGCAAACTAACCGCGTTTGGACGGTATGCTGGTCGTTAGGTCGAATCTTGCCAATTAGGTTTTCGACCTCGATGTTATTGTTTGGTGCATCAATCGTTCTTGCGACTAGCCCACTCAATTGAGCGAAGGCCCCCTGTTCATAATTGTAGATGTGGCAACCTTCTTCGCAGATGAACTCATTGCCTGGTGCGCAATGAAATCGAACGGCCACCTGATTGGTCATCGTCCCCGATGGCATGTACATCGCGGCTTCTTTGCCCAAGAGTTCTGCAGTGTATTCCTGCAATCGCATTACGGTCGGATCGACGTCCATCACGTCGTCACCAACAGAAGCGCTGGCCATAGCCTCACGCATTTCATCGGAAGGTTGCGTGACAGTATCGCTGCGCAAATCGATCATTGAATATTCCAATTAAAGTTTGGCAAATGCGTCGAGGGCCTGTTGAATGTTGTCGTCTGTCAATGCTGCGGATACCTGAACGCGTAAACGAGCTTCTCCTTTGGGTACGACAGGGAATCCAAATCCGATGACCATGATGCCCATATCAAACAACGCCGATGATTTCTTGATGGCTTCGGCCTCGTCTCCAATCATGATCGGAATAATCGCCGTTGGTGAAGGCGCACATTCGTAGCCAAGGTTTGCCAATCCGTCACGAATGGTTTTGACGTTGGCGTGAAGTCTAGTGACGATTGCCGGATCGTTTCGCACGACATCAATCGCCTTTGCTGCACTGTAGGCGACGGTGGCAGGTAGAGCGTTAGAAAAAAGACTGGGGCGAGCTCGTTGCTCGAGGACTTTGATCGCGTTTTCCGAAGCGGCAATGTAACCACCCGCTGCGCCGCCGAGTGCCTTTCCCAACGTGCCTGTGATCACATCAATTTCACCTAGACAGTCAAAATGCTCAGGCGTGCCCCGCCCTGTTTCGCCTAATACTCCGATCCCATGAGAATCGTCCAGCACCAGCATGGCGTCATACTGTTTACAAAGAGCCACCAATTCTGGAAGTTTGGCGACATCTCCCTCCATGCTGAAAACGCCGTCCGTGACGACCCACCGGCATGGATTTGACATCGAGTCTTTGAGTTTGGTTTCCAGGTCCTCCATGTCGCTATGACGATAGACGCCCTTGGAGATTTTTTTGCTCATCAACCTCATGCCATCGATAATGCTTGCGTGATTGAGTTCGTCACTCAAAACCACGTCCTCAGGTCCAATAAGGGTCGGGAAAAGTGCCTCGTTGGCGTTCCAGCAGCTGACGTAAGAAAGCGAAGCTGGAGTGCCAACAAAGTCTGCAATCTTGCGTTCAAGGATTCGATGACAATCGAGTGTGCCACAAATGAAACGTACCGAAGCCGTTCCGGCTCCATAATCGCGGAGCCCTTGAATACCGGCTTCGATTACCTCTGGATGATCGGCAAGACCCAGGTAGTTGTTGGCACAAAGCACCAAGACTTCGCCCTTTCCCTGGATTTCAACGACCGGTCGCATGGGGGATGTAATATCGTAAAACGGTTTCAGTTGGCCTGTTGAAGTCAATGAACCGACGATTTCTGCCGCGCTGGTATCAAAGTTGTTATTGGGCATTTTCTCTTGATTAATTAGTTAGGTGATTTTCGGGATTTTCATGACGACTTTGATTGCTTCGCCAGATTGCATCATCTTAAAGCCGCTCTCGAAGTCTTCCATTTCAATAACATGGGTAATGATTGGGTCCAAGTTGATTCGTTTTGAGAGCAACAGATTTTCCATCTGGTACCAGGTTTCAAACATCTTGCGACCATTGATTCCATGAACGGTGGCGCCTTTGAAGATGATGTGGTTCGTTAAATCGATCGAGATATCGCCCGCTGGAATTCCCAGCATCGCCGCCGTACCGCCATTGCGAAGCGCTGAAAAACCATCGCGAATCGCGTGAACGTTGCCGCTCATCTCCAGCAGCGAATGAACGCCACTTCCTCCAGTTGCCGCTCGGACTTCGTCTACCCAGTTGTCTTTTGCATTGAACGCTTCGTCGGCGCCAAGGTCACGAGCTATTGCAAGGCGTTTGGGATCGACGTCCGTTACGAAGATTTGCCCGGCCCCCGCGGCCTTGGCGACTGAAACTGCCATCAGGCCGATGATTCCGACTCCCGTGATCAAAACCGATTTGCCACTGACACCGGCGGTCATTACCGTGTGGACAGCATTGCCAAGCGGATCAAAAACTGCCGCGATCTCGTTGGGAATCTCTTTGTGAACCGGCCACACATTCTCTTCCGGTACGACGACATAGGAAGCGAAACAGCCGTTGCAATCGATTCCAATGATGTCGACTTTCTCGCAGATGTGGCCGTTGCCTGTACGGCACTGTTCGCAAACGCCACAGCCAATATGCCCTTCGGCACTGACTCTGGCTCCCACCGCCGTCCGATTCACCGCAGAACCAACCTCGACCACTTTGCCAACAAACTCGTGGCCCGTTGTGATGCCGATTTTGACTCGACTCTGGCTCCAGGCATCCCATTCATAGATATGCCGGTCGGTTCCACAGATGCCTGCGTGGGTAACCGAAATTAAAACGTCTCGGGGGGCCGACTTGAGGAAGCTCGACCTCAGAACAAAAGTCCAATCCAGGTGCAGCATGCAGTTTGCGCAACGCAGGCATCGTCGCGGACAAGGCTAAAGTAGGCATCTTTTTTCGTTGGCTTGAGTTGGAATTTTGATATGATGGAATTGTGTTCATTATCTTAAACTTCCCTGCATCAATCCGCAAGTATCCCATATGGCCGATAAGAAGAACACTGATCCAAGTTCGGCTGAGCCACTGAATCAATATGTTTGCGATAAAATACGTCAATTGCGAAAGCGGCGTTCCTGGACTTTGGAGCAGTTAGCTGAGTTGAGTGGCGTGAGTCGCAGCATGCTAAGCCAAGTCGAGCGGGGTGCCGCCAATCCAACCTTGGCGGTGGCCTTTCGTATCGCCACGGCGTTCGGATTGTCTTTGGGAGACTTGGTCGATGGCGCGACTCGGGTAGCCCGGATGGACGTGATCCGGCACGATGATGAGTCGTCCATTTTTCGCGACGATGAATGTTGTCGTGTGCGGACGTTGTCGCCCCTGAATTTGGAAAAGGATGTTGAGTTCTATGAAGTCGTTTTGCATGCGGGAAGCGAATTGAAAAGTGCTGCGCACTTTGAAGGGACTCGAGAATTTCTAACGGTCCAAAAAGGCGCGGTCACGGTAACGACGGGCGCAGAAACGGAAACGCTGAAAAAAGGTGATTCTGTTCAGTACAATGCAGACGTCGAGCACAGTATCAAGAATTCTGGCAGCGCAGACGCGATTCTGTTTCTCGTCGACATCTATTCCACCAATTGACTACCCGCGAAAATGTACAATCGGCGATCTTGATTTTATTTTGGTTTCGAGTTGTCGATCGTCCCGAAACAGAAATCCGGAGGTTTCTGAATTTTCTGGTTGAGTGCCTCGAATCGGAAGACTCATCATTGCTTCGATGGTTTCATCAACCTTTCGCAACACCATTTTAGTCCGCGTAACGTTCCTTGTTATCGGGCGAGTCACTTCTATGCCTTCTACCTCAATCGTTTGCATCTGTGTGACGGCGACCTCGCGGGTGATTTTTTCCACGCGAAAATCGACATCGATGGTCAATCCAACTTTGAGTTTCTTTCCCGCAAGCCACTTTTCGAGTTGGCCATCCGAAACGATTTGCATTTTGTGAAGTCTCGCTACGTAGTCGTCCCACGATTCCGTCGGCAGTTTGTCAGATAGCTCTTCGAGTCGATCGATTTGTTTCTGATGGGCTTCGCTCGCCGGTTCTGGGACAACCGTTGCGGGGGAATTCTCGATTTTGAATTGTAAGCCTTCGTTGACGGCGTCATCGGGTAGGCGGCCCTTGGCGGGTATTTTTAACGTGGATTCAACCTCTTCCAGGTAAGGAACGTTCACCACATAGGTCTGTTCGACCAATTCGGTAACGGGCACGACAACTCTCTCGCCGTCTCTTTGTTCGATGCGGTTTCGAGACATCAGGATCTCTCGAGTTCTTTCCTCGGTTTTTATCCGAGTAATCGACTTCTTTTGCGTCAGCTGGATTGGGTTGCCGGCCTCCCAAAGAGCTTTTAATTTGTCAGAAAGAGCATTCGATTCGTGAAGTCGATTGATGTAATCTTGCCAGGATTCTTCAGATGATTTGCAAGATTCGTTTTTCTTTTGGTCGTCTTTCTGCTGGAAATGTCGATTCCCCTGCCCTGTTGTGACTGTGCTGTAGTTCGCGAACATAGCGATCGCTGAGACATGAGGTTGGTCTGCGTTTATCCAGTTTGAAACGAGGGGTGCTGAGGCAATGGCGCCAATCATCAGCAGGCAATTCGCCATCACAAACGCAGAGAATCCGATTCCACTTTGCATCCAAGGTGTCTTCATCGGTGGGGCAGTCCTTTTGAACGATTGACAGTTTTGCAGCCGTCCATTCTATAGAATTGCCGAACAGAATTCACGAACAATTGATGCGAAATTGTCATGCGTGTTTATTGGGTCGGTAAGAGTTTAGTTCTTTGTGCGGGAATAAAGGGGTCGGGAGTCTTTTCTTTGTTGGGTGACCGAAGTATTTTGATTGCGAGATTAGATTGATTTAACTTTCTCGCATTTGAACAGAAAAGACTCCCGACCCCATTGGCTTTGCCCCGTCGTCACGGTCACAATCCATTTCAGGTGCTTTATCGCTTGTTTACTCAACCGCCTGACAAAGTGATGCGGTTCATCTACAAAAAACGTCCGCAAAGAGATCGTTGGCCTGAGCCTTCGATTTCAATGCAGACGCACTTTACAAAGATGTCTTAGGCGGAATGCGTCTTGGCTCAAAGCCCATTCCGTAAAAAACCCAACTCAACGTCTGCGTTCGCTGCTGCGCAAACCAAAAAAGACCAACGACAAAATCTGACGACAAAAATATGAAGCCGAAGATCCCGGTCAGGGAACTAAACTCTTACGGTCGTTGCGAGGAAGTTGTCCAGCATTAAAAAAGCGGGGCGACTATCCCGTCGCCCCGCTTGATAAAAGACTGCAGTTATTCCCAATTCAGCTCAAAAATGGCATCGTGGCTCGAATGGGCAAATGAATCATCATTTGCACTTGCTTGGAGATGAAGAAAAGATCGCCCCCCGATCGTTTCGAATTCGGCATCGGCGAGTGCCTGCACTTCTTTGCCGCTTGCGTCAGTCAATCTTACGGAGACGTTAAGCTTGCCTTTTTTCGCGGCTTCGACAAGTAAAAGCATCTTGGTGCATTCAATTCTTGTCTTCATTCGCTGACTTCCCCCGCGACCATCGGCAAACAGATTCCAGGCTGTCCCGTGATAGCCCTTTTTCCAATTGAGTTCGACTACCAGGGAATGTTTTTCCGAGTCCAAACGGACCGTTTCATCTTCGATGGCAATTGAGGTCGCCTCAAAAAGTCGCAGCGCTGGATCACCGATCAGGATTCGATTTGCACCACCACTTTGCATGACTGGCTCACCATGGAAATTCGGAGCGTCGCCTTTTTTTGTTAGCAGAAGCGTCGGCACACCACCTGCCTGAAGAATCACATCGTTGTACGTTGACTTTACCGTTTCGCCCAAAGTTGCTCCGTACTTGACCGCAAAATGGCTTTCCATCGTGACTGCGAGGCCATGGTTTGCCGCGATTGGAACCAGAAGAGCTCCTACCCCGCCGTCGATAAGTGACAGGCAAAGGCTTTCGTCCGCAGGCAAATCGTAGACAGCCGCCGTATCGCTTTTGCCAAAGGTGGATACGATGTCGCCTTCGACAAATACGCGGTAGCAAGCTCCGCTATGACAAGTTCCACTCCAAACGATTGGAGATTGCATTTCCAGCTCGCGAAACCAGTCACTCTTGAGACGCAGCATTTCGTTGTTTGGATCGTGTCCGACTTTGGAAGGATCAAATTTCCAGTGCAGGCTGTTATCCATGTTCCGCATTCCATCAAACAACCAAATCCCCTGCGGGTCGCCATTGCCAGTCATCGCGATGACCGATGCGTTCTCGAAATTTGATTTTTTGTTATTGATGAATTCAATAACGTTTGGATCTTTCTCAACGCAGCCAAAGTACAACTGGTCGCCTCGAAATCCTGCGTCCACCGACCAGCGGTGGATACCTCCAGCGACTGCGCGAGATTTTGATTCACCGCCAATGACTCCTGTCTCAAGCCAATTCTTGTTGGCCATGCCGTTTTGATGAAGGTTCTCAATACGTTTCCAAAACTGTTCCAATGTCGCACCATCGCGAGCGGTCAAATAACCCCAGGCAAAGTCGACAAAAAGGTCATTGTCCAAAGTCGGAGCGAACTTGAAAATTTGACGATGGAAGTTGACGTCCAGCAGTTGTGGTGGAATCACAAACAGAACGTTAGACGGTTTGTGTTTCGCAATTTCGCCTTTTAGTTTTCCAAAATCCTTACCATCAAAATCGATGATGTCAGCTTGATGGAACTTCTGCGCCCGAGAGGCGACTGCGGCGAATCGTTGGTGCTCTGCATCAGTCTTGGAAAGCCCGACTTGGACGACCAGGTATCCGTCTTTTTGCTCTGCGAGGAACTCGTCTGATTTTTCCTCGGAGAGATAGGGTGGTTTTTGATCAGGTGCGTGCCGCCCCGACGTCGAAAGCCCTGCGAGACCGGGACCAGGACCGTCTTGCCCAGCGAATCCACGAATCGTGGGTAGATAGGGTGACTCCGGGAAACTTTCCATAAACGCAATTGCTTTCTCACGAGCTTCGGCCGCATGCCCCAATGAAAAATGAGCTTTGACGAGCATTGCAGAAACGGTTTCGTCCATCGGACCTTCAAAAATCTGTTGCCATTTTTCGCCAACCTCGACGACTTTCTCAAACTGCTCTGTGTTACTCAGCGCTGCAGCGCCATACAGGCCTGCTGACATCTTTTGCGTATGAGTTGCTTCGGGATCGTTAAAGACTTCGTACAGAACCTTGGCTGCTTCGCGTTGCTCGTCTTGACTGGCGTTGGCATCTGCACTGAAAACACTAAGGCCACGTTCCAATTTTTCTGCCAAGTCCTCTTGGTCATTGTCCTGATCTTGAGCGGAGAGAGTTGGTTCCGCAGTCTGGACAAATTCCTGAGTGCCAAAATTGATCAAGTGGACACCCGCCGTCAGTTCTGAAACGCCGCTTTCGCAGGCAAGTTGAATTGCAGCTCCGGAATCGACGACCACTTTCAGTTGTCCACTTAGCCAAGTCAGCTTCCAGGTCGCATCGATTCGGTCGACTTCAAAAACGGCGGGTCCCATTGCCTGGATGGTTCCAGCCCGATTGAGTTCAAGTGTGGCTGCCGAACCAGCGGGTAGCTCGATATGGTTGGAGCTCGCGAGTGACCGGGAGTGGGGCGCAAAACTAACGTCAGTGAAGGCTGGCCGGGATATCATTGATCCCAGAGAGGCAGAGCCAATGTTTGGATCGTCGACTGATCGAGACTGGTTCCACCAGTTCATCGCCAATGCGCCCGTGGTCATCAACATGATTGCAGCGGAAAGGGCCAGTAAACTTGTCCCCCAGTTTGATTTTCGATTTGCAGAAATTCGAGCCGGCTGTGTAAGTGACTGCTTCCTTTCGCAAGTGAGAAGCTCTGTTAATTTGTGTTCCTCTTCAGCGAGAAGTTGGCACTGGGAGCAGCATTTTAAATGTGCGTCCAGTGCGATTCGTTCCTGGGCGGGAAGCCGTATGGAATCCAGGTTACCTTCTGCCGACAGAATCAATTTCTCGACCTGTTGGCAGTTGATTTTTGTTTTCATGGGAAAAGTCCTTTATCTTTGAGTCGCTTTTTCAGCGCTTTGCGTGCTTCGAAAATTCGTCCTCGAACCGTTGACTGCGATACGCCAAGTCGTTCCGCGATTTCGTCATAGGTTAGTGAAAGTTGGTATCGAAATCGGAGGACCGTTACATGAGCGATCGATAGTTTCTCAACTTCATCCCAGACCCATGTTGCGGCCGCAAATTCGGGGGCTGCCGAAGTCTCGATGCTTGACAGATTTCCCATTTGCGTTTGCGGTTTTCGGAAGTGGTCGTTCACACAATTTCTTGCGATCGAAACAAGCCACGCGCCGAGCCGGTTGGAATCTTCAAGCCGATCAAGGTTCTTGAACGCTTTGTAAAACGCCTCCTGAGCCAGATCATCTATTGTTGCCGGATCGGAAACGCGGGAAGCGATACTGGCCCGAACGCGGTGATCGAATTGCTGCACAATTTCCCCATAGCGATGGATTTCGCCACCGGTTATCGCCGCAATCAATTCATTGTTCGTGGTTTGCATTACTTCGCCTTGGTTGCCATTTAGACGGGGATGGCAGGCAATTCCTCAAAAGAACTTTGAAATTATTTTACATGGCTGGATGCCCCTTGAGCGGAAACTGCGAAGTTCACAACGCTTTTCCAGAGTTGTTTCCATCCGTTTGTCGATTGGGCTAGAATTTAACTTGTCTGAAAAAATCTGCATCTGTTCATTCAAGGCTCATTGATGACCCAGAAAAATACACGTAGGAACTTTCTCGCTACTTCCGGTGCCGTTGCGGCGGCAAGCATGCTATGTCGCCCCTCGTTTGCTGCATCGCCAATGGAGAAATTTCGTACGGCCCATGTTGGTGTTGGCGGGATGGGCAAATCAGACCTGGGTTCGATTGCTTCCCATGCCAACGTAGAAATTGCTGCGATATGTGATGTCGACTCCGGGAATTTGGCCGTAGCACAAAAGATGTTTCCCAATGCCAAAGCCTATGCCGACTTTCGAGAAATGATTTCTGAATTAGGCGATCAAGTTGACGGAGTGGTTGTCTCCACTCCAGATCATACGCATGCGACTGCTGTGATGACGGCGTTGAACGCGAGCAAGCCTGTTTATTGCCAGAAACCGCTGACTCACGAGATCTTTGAGTCTCGCCAATTGCGATTGGCTGCGGAGAGAAAGGAGTTGGCAACGCAAATGGGAATTCAGATTCATTCGCTTGCAGTCTATCGCCGTGCAGTTCGAATGATTCAGGAGGGGGTGATCGGAAAGGTCAGTCAGGTACATGCCTGGTCGAACAAGAATTGGGGGCTATGATGGCGGAGAATTCGCCATGGGGTCCGAAGCTCCAGATCATCTGGATTGGAATCTGTGGTTGGGCCCAGCTGCGGAGCGCCCGTTTGTGCCGAAAGTCTATCATCCAGGGCAATGGCGAAAGACCGTTGAGTTTGGCACCGGAACACTTGGCGACATGGGAGTGCATATCTTCGATACTCCTTATTGTGCACTTGAATTGACTGCGCCCAATTGGGTGAAAACTACCTGTCGAAAGCCCAACAATATCGGTCATCCGGAAAAGAACCTCGTTGAATACGAGTTTCCAGGAACAAAATACACAACGGAGACCATGGTGTGGAAATGGTACGACGGTGCTTTCGCGCCTCCCAAGCCGACGGAGGTTGGTCTACCAGAGGGGACCCGCTTGCCTGGACAGGGTTCACTGTTTATCGGCGAAGGGGGGCAAATGCTTTTACCGCACATTGGCGAAGCCGTATTGTTCCCGGAAAAGAAGTTTGCTGATTACGATCGGCCCGATGTGAAAAACAATGATCATTACCACGAATGGGTGGATGCCTGTGCCGGAAATGGAACGACGAGTGCCAGTTTTAGTTTTGGCGGCCCGTTGACCGAGGCGCTGTTGTTGGGGGTCGTCGCAAATCGATTCCCTGACGAAAAATTGATGTGGGATGCCGAGAATCTTAGGGTAACTAACATTGAAGATGCCAACTCGCTATTGCGAAGATCGTATCGAGACGGGTTCGGAGTCGAGGGGCTTTAAGTCCCGTTCGATTCAAGGGCTGGCGAATAGAGACCGGCCCCCCGTTGGTATTCGTGGCTAATCGTTGACGTGGATTTCAAGAAATCTGGCCAGGCGATGGAAGTCACTTCCCGATTTGATGTATCGGACGACCGTAACCAGTGTTTCCGGATCGACCAGGTTTTCAAACGGTTCGTAATGCAGGTCCAATTGTCCCGAAACGGAAACCATTACACCGTTTAGACGTTCCTCTGCCAATGCGCGAAACGCGCCAACGCCCAGCTGGCTTCCCAGCATGACATCAAACGCATGAGGTTTGGCGCAACGGGATTCATAGCCAAGTTGAACGCCTTTGATTTTTCGTTCTTTGCCTGTTTGCTTTTGGTAAGTGGCGGCAACGAGATTGGAAAAGATCTCGTAAAGGCGAATGGATGAGATGGAGATGTGACCGTGGTCGTCTCGTTTAACCCCCTGCACGTATTGGTTGGGAAGGTATTCGGCGAGGCCTTCAGCGAGAACGACGACACCAAATTCCTTGCCCTCGTCTTCGCGTGCGATCATGGTTTTAACGATTCGGTTAACTACGCGATCGATATCCATAATGGGGCGCGTCACTTCATTGCCGGAT
Source organism: Mariniblastus sp. (assembly GCA_965224765.1). Classification (GTDB taxonomy): domain Bacteria; phylum Planctomycetota; class Planctomycetia; order Pirellulales; family Pirellulaceae; genus CAZDBA01. The sequence goes on along the minus strand of CBDDAC010000024.1, from coordinate 110,747 downwards.
TCATCTTTTCGTGTTTCTTCAATTCGATAATCTCCGTCAATGTCCTCGACGCTAATTACCAAGCTTGCTTCACCTGCAATGGCGGCACCATAAGAGAGCCAGCCAGCACTGCGACCCATCGTTTCGGCGATAAAGTACGTGCGAGTGACTTCGGCATCGAAAATCAAGTTGCGAATCTCGCAACCCAGAAACTCTACGGCGGTGAAGAATCCGAACGTAAAGTCAATTCCGTGATAGTCGTTATCAATGGTCTTGGGAAGATGAACGATGGGAATCGATTTGTCACACAGTTCGGGCTTTCGTTCCTGGTAGACCTTGAATTTGTTGGCGGTTTTTAACGTGTCATCACCGCCGATCGAGATCAGCGCATCGCAGTTGATTGATCGCAATCCATCGTAAACGTTTTTCAGTGGTTGGCACTTTTCCTGGTCGTCGAAATCGGCAGGGGAATTAATGTGTTTGCCAGGATTTGATCGTGCCGTCCCAATCAGGATCCCCTGTTTATTGCGAGATCGCGCCAGGAACTTGTGGCACAGTTCCACATAGTCTTTTCCTTCAACCAATGGCTTGTCGGTTGAGAACTCAATGAGACTCGAGTATCCATGTTTGATTCCGACAACCTCAATTCCTGCTCGCAAAAATGAAGCAGCGGCAGCTGAGATGACCGCGTTCGCCGCCGGGGCCGGCCCACCGGCAAACAGAATGGCAACCCGTTCAAAATGACGAGCGGGTTGAGGTGGGGGAGATAAAGTATTTGCCACTGAAATTGCCTTTGGTTGGTGGGATTTACTCAACTGCGTCGGTGATTGTAGGAAGGACAATCACGCTCGCCAAGGCAAAATGAGCTTCAAGAAATAGACCCGAATTAGGAGCCCTAGATCTGGTGTTGGGGGACCGCAGGACCCTTAGAAGTGCTTGCTTGAATCGATGCCGAGCGATCGTTTTCCTCGACCATAGAACTTGACTTGGGAGGCGCGTAGAGGACCTCGAGTCCAGTAAACATGTTCAGTCATAGTTTTGACTGAGTGGTTACCAGGTTCGTTCGACCCATTTGGTGTCGATTTTGAAGTCCGCGAAATCGGCGTGCTGTAGAACTTTGGCCTGGAATTCGGCTGTCGTTTTGATGCCTTTGATGCGTAGTTCACGAAGCGCGCGAATCATACATTTGATGGCCATCTCACGAGTCGGTTGATGCACAATCAGTTTTCCGATCATGGAATCATAAAATGGTGGAACTTTGTATCCCGCGTGAACGTGAGTGTCGAATCGAACGCCCAGTCCACCTGGCAAATGAATTTCTTCAATCAAGCCCGGACACGGACGGAAATTGTTTTCAGCGTCTTCTGCGTTGATTCGGCACTCGATCGAATGTCCGTTGCAGGGAATGTCTTTTTGGCTGAACTGCAGTTTTTCACCCGAAGCGATTCGGATTTGTTGCTGAATCAGATCAATTCCGGTCACCATTTCTGATACCGGATGCTCTACCTGGATCCGGGCATTCACTTCGATGAAGTAAAAGTTGTGATCTTTGTCGACGATAAACTCAACGGTGCCGGCGTTTTCGTAGTTGGCATTCTTGATCATCCGAACTGCCGCATCGCAAATCGCTTTGCGGACTTTTTGCGGAAGTTTAGGGGCGGGACTTTCTTCGATAAGTTTTTGATGTCGTCGTTGTGTCGAGCAGTCTCGCTCCCATAGGTGCACGACGTTTCCATGTTGGTCGGCCAATACCTGGACTTCGACATGACGTGGGTTCTCGACGTACTTTTCGAGATAGACGGCAGGGTTACCGAAAGAAGCTTGTGCCTCGTTCATCGCTGCATCAAGTGCCGGTCGCAATGCAAGATCGTTAGCTGCTACACGCATTCCTTTTCCGCCGCCGCCTGCAGTGGCTTTGATCAAAACGGGGAATCCGATTTCGTGAGCGACTTTCAGTGCATGTGCTGGGTCATCAATTAACCCGTCACTTCCTGGCACCACGGGAACCTTTGCCTTTCGAGCGATTCCACGAGCGGTGTTTTTATCGCCCAACGACTGCATGGCTTCTGGTGAAGGCCCGATAAAATCGATGTTGCTGTCTCTGCAGACTTCATTGAAATGGGCATTCTCCGATAGGAATCCATATCCTGGGTGAACTGCATCAACATTCCCCACTTCGGCCGCGGCGATGATTTCGCGAATTTTCAGGTAACTATCGGCTGATTTGATTCCACCCACGCAATAGGCTTCATCTGCCAGATCGAGATAGGCACTTCCCCGGTCGCCTTCACTGAAAATGGCCACGGTTTCGATACTCAGTTCTTTGCACGCGCGAATGATTCGGAGACAGATTTCGCCTCGGTTCGCGATCAAGATGCGGTTATACATAAGACTACGGCAGTATTTGGATTGGTAGGGATGGAAGAAGCCGGATTTTCAAGTTGGCCTTCCGTGAGTTGGGCGGACCCTGAGCCCGCCGTCCAACATGGTTCACCGGTTTTACTACGCAGGTACGACCTTGAACAATCGCTTGTTCACATCAACGGGGTCTTCATCTTTGACCAAAACGGCAGCGATCTTTCCAGAAATGCCCGCTGGCAGTTCATTGAAAGTTTTCATCGCTTCGACGATACAAACGACGGTGTCCGGTTCGACCATGTCACCGACTTTGACAAAGACTTCAGCGCCAGGTTTCGGACGAGCATAAAAAGAACCGACCATGGGGCTGGTTATGTAGGTCGCGTTCGAATCGTCTTCGGCAATCGCTACTGGCTCGGCAGCACCGGTGCCCGCAACAGGGGCCGGGGCCGCGGCAGGAAGTGCGCCCATCGCTGGATAGCCAACAACGGTTGGTTGGTCTGGTCCACGTTTCAAACGAATTCGGCGATCCACTTGTTTGAGATCTATTTCAGAAAGCTCATGTTCTTTCATCAACTCGATCAATTCGCGAATTCGATCGACGTCGAAAACTTCTGGTTGGTTTTCTTCAGTTGTCATTATCTTAACTGGACCGAAGGGTCCGCACTCTTTTTGGGTTATTTTTCAGATCGTCAAATTAAATCGACGACACATTCGTCCAATTGTTTAGGTAACGTACTGAGAACTTCGTGACCGTCTTTTGTTACTAAAACATCGTCTTCAATTCTCACACCGGCCCAGTCAGGAATGTAGACTCCAGGCTCAACCGTAACGACCATGCCCGCTTCCAAAACTCCGTCACTGACCGGCGAAATGAAAGGCGATTCATGGATTTGTAGTCCAAATCCGTGACCAAGCCCATGCCCAAAATACTTTCCAAATCCCGCATTTTCAATTACTTTTCTTGCCGCACGGTCCACCTCATTGAGGCTCACCTGGGGCTTGATCAGTTTGATCGCGGCTTGTTGGGCTTTGAGGACCGTCTCGTAGACTTTCCGAAATTTCGGCTGAATCCTACCGGTGACCAGAACACGCGTCAAGTCACTGGCGTAAAGGTCCACCTGTGCCCCCCAATCGATCAAAACCATAAAGCTTTCCATGATTTTGACGTTAGTCGGAACACCGTGTGGCAAAGCCGCACGGGCGCCCACACCTACGATCGGATCAAACGCACAACGGGCTCCACCAAATGCTCGAATCTGATGTTCAATATTGTGAGCGATTTCGCGCTCCGTTTGATTGCCCCGCAATTGAGCCCGAATTACCTCGAATGCCCGTTGGTTGATGGCAATGGACTTCCGAATCGATTTGATTTCGATCTTGTCCTTGATCGCTCGAAATCCCTCCACCCAACCACGAGTCGGGACCAGTTCACAGGCCTTAAGCGCGGATTCCAGCTGATCAAAAAGAGATTTTGAAATTGAATCTGACTCGATCGCAATTTCGGAGAACTTGGATTTAGTGACATAGTCCGCCAGCAACTCAAGCGGAGTCGAGCTTGAGTTCCGAATGCGGATCTCCAAATCGGGGCATTCTTCCTTTAGTTGAGTCACATAGCGGGTGTCACTCAAAAGAGTTGCCGACTTGGGGGCCACGACCAGGTAACTTGAGTCCCCAGTAAATCCAGTCAGATACGTAATGTTGTGTTCATTGGTGATCAGCATGGAAGCTGCACCCGATTTGCGGATCTTACTCTGCAGTTTTTTCAGTCGTTTTGCGTGATGGTCAGCCAATGGAGTCTCTGTCTGGTTGGGTTGCCTTCGTATGGCACTAGTGTTGTTTAATGTTGACTGAAGATTTTTCGGCAACCCGAGTGATCTTGTTGTCGTTATCGACCAAAACGATTTTTGAGCTGTGATTTGCGATATCTTCGACGGTAAACAATCCGTAGCAGCAAAGGATCACAATGTCATCAGGCTTTACAAGCCGCGCAGCGGCGCCATTAATGCAGATCTTTCCAGAGCCCTTTAAACCAGGAATGACGTAGGTTGCCAAACGGTTTCCGTTGCTGACATTGTAAATGTCGATTTTCTCAAAAGGTACGATCTCGGCAGCTTCCAGAAGATCAGTGTCGACTGTGATACTTCCCTCGTAGTTCAGGTCGGCTTGGGTGACACGCGCACGATGAATTTTGGAGCGGAGGAAGGTTCTTAACATATGTGGAGTCTTTCGTGCGATTGGATAGGTTGAGTCGTTAGACCCAATCTTTGATCCGTTGCGTGACGGCGTGATTTTCAAAGGCTCATTGTTTTTCACAACAGTCAAATTGGCAAGTGTGCTTGGTCTGTTTCGCTCAGAATCGGGGCCCGAATCCGCTTGGCCAAATTTGCTTGTCGGAATACGTTTCAATCCTGGATTGTTGTTTCCAGACGACAACGACCTCGGTTGACCTTTTCGTTGATGGGCACTTCCGCAATTTGAGTTGGTTTTAGCTTAAAAATCGCGAGTTTGTGAGCCTTGTCGCCTATTGCCGTCCCGCCAAGCTTGTCCATTCAGTGCTGGGGACTTCTTCGAATGGCCAGGCGACGCCCACGGAATAAGAACCCTGGCACGCAGTCCAATGGCTCTGCACTCTATTCAGAGTGAGCGACGCTAATCCCCCACCTGGATTCTCCAATTTGACATCTATCGCAAGCGCGGTGGGATTGATTTAAGCCATGCACGCGATCGCATTTTTTCCCAAAAGCATTGAGAAAACCTAGACTTAACCGTAGAGGATTTCCTTTTTTGGCGAATTCGTGTTTTGTGGATCGAACTTTTTCAGGCGAGTCCACTGTCCGAACAGCAAGGTCAAGTAATAGGGGTTCAGGAATAGGTAACGGCGCCAAAGTCGGAGCGGCTCTTTGTAGAGTCGATAAAGCCATTCCAGTCCCATTCGTTGCATACGCGGAGGAGCTTGATCCAGCTGGCCGGCGTGGAAGTTGAATGCTGCACCCACTGCCAGTACCGGCATGGATAAATCGTCCTTGAATTCATAGGCCCAGACCTCCTGCCGCGGGCAACCAAGTCCTACACAGGTGATTGCCGCGCCAGATTCATTGATCTCTTGAACGACTTCGGCCTTCTCTTGCGGACTCAACGTACGAAACTTGGACGCTCTCATCCCAGCAATTCTTAATCGAGGGAATTTGTCCAAGAGTTTAATTGACAGGTCTTCGAGGAGTTCTTTCTTGCCGCCAAAAAGAAAAATTGAAACGCCCTGCTCTGCTGCAGCGCGACAAGCCTCCAGCATGAGATTGGGTCCGTAAACCCGATCTTGGAGTTTGGTTTTGTGCAGTAGGTTGAGGCCCCAGCGAACAGGCTGACCATCTGGAACAATCATTTCGAGCGAGTTGAGTCGGTGTCGATGCTCAGAATCCATAACGCCAGTCATGACTCCGTGAACCGCCAACGCAGAAACCCCAAATGGTCGGCGATTTTTCGCTGCGTCAAGGATTTTGTGGACTGCCGCTTTGTAATCAACGGCGTAGATGTTGACCCCAAGGAGGTTAAATTTACCAAGATCAATCATGAGATTATTGGGCTGCTGAAACATGTGATGCTTCTGGCCAGCGCTCTCGATTGGCTTCATAAATTTCTGACAGAATGTCGCTGACGTTTTTCGTCAATTTCCAATCAGGGTAGTGAGATTGGAATTTGCTGACATCACTGACATACCAGATGTGGTCACCCATTCGGTTTGTTTCTTCGTAGGTTCGTTCCAAAGGGCGGCCCGCGATCTCTTCACAAAGATCGATGGCCTCACGCATGGAGCAGTGACTGTATCGGCTTCCACCGATATTGTAGACTTCTCCCGATCTGGGTTTCTCAAAAAAGGCATCAAATGCCTGAATCAAATCATAGCTGTGAATGTTATCACGAACCTGTTTCCCGTTATATCCAAAGACGGTGTAAGGGGTTCCGGTTACGGTACATTTCATGAGATAAGCCAGAAAGCCGTGCAATTGAGTTCCACTATGGTTGGGACCCGTTAGGCATCCACCGCGGAAACTTGCGGTACGCATACCGAAGTATTTACCAAACTCCTGAACCAATACGTCTGCAGCGACTTTGGATGCACCAAAGAGGCTGTGCATGCAGTTGTCGATCGACATGTCTTCTGAGATGCCAATGTTGAATCGGTGATTCGTGGCGATCTCCCAGCGCGTTTCCTGCTCGGTCAGCGGCAAATGATTCGGTGTATCGCCATAAACTTTATTCGTCGAAGTGAAAATGAACACGGCTTCAGGAGCGTTTAGCCGAGTCGCTTCAAGCAGGTTTAATGTTCCGTTGGCATTCACTGTAAAGTCAGTGATGGGATCCCGCATCGCCCAGTCGTGGGAAGGTTGCGCCGCTGTATGCACAATCAAAGAGATGTCTTTGCCGTACTTGGAAAACAGTTTGTTCATCTCGTCGATGTTGCGGATGTCACCGTCGACATGGGTGTAGGAACTGCCAAGTTCTTTTTCCAGCTGTTCCTGTTGCCATTTCGTTGAGGCTTCGGGACCAAAAAATTCCTGTCGCATGTTGTTATCAATTCCGACAACCTCAAGTCCCTTTTTGGCGAAATGGCGGGATGCTTCGGATCCGATCAATCCAGCGGAGCCCGTGACGATGGCTATGCTCATGATGTGTATTTCAATGTAGGTAAGTCAATGATCAGCAGATAAGATTGCTGGGTAGAAAAAAGGTGGTCTAGTTATTTCTAACCCTCACCAAGTTTAGTTGGACAAGTCAACGCGTCAATGAGCAATGTCGTAATCATTCACATTGCGACCGCGTTGAATTTTCCCATCCGCTAAGTTGGATTTTCCCATCCGCTAACCCACATTTCTGGAAATAATGCGATATTCCATACAGGACGTCCTTGCGTTTGTTGCGTTTACAGCGATGTTTTTAGGATTCTCTCTTGCTGAGCCTATGGGGGTGATTTGGGCGTTAGCCATTTTTAGCGTTGCCAGCGTAGTTGGAATCGTTCTTTGCATGGAAACAGTCGTTCATTTTGCAAAAGCGATTTATGGTGTCGTTCATGACAAGTCACTGCGCCCTTTGCTTGCCTGCTTTGAATGGAAAAGGGCACTGACAGATATTGCCATCGCTCTTTTATTGATCGTGAGCGTTGTGACCGCCAACTATGCGATTACCGAAGGAACTCAGTTGAACATGCTGCTGTTCATCTGTCCGTGTTTTGCGTTGTATGTTTGTTGGCGATGGTTTACGCACGGGCCAGAGTGAGCCGAATCGTTGGCATAAAAAAAACGCGACTCGAAAGTCGCGTTTGGTATTATTGGTAAGTGCGTCAGATTGAGGATTAACGCTTGAACTGATTCTCGTCAGTTGGCTGGAATCCGTTGCTTGAGGAGGCCGTTGGGGCAATTGACTCACCGAAGAACTTGGTGGTTCCCTCGGCGACTTCTCGGGAGTCCGACTCATCGCAGATCAATTGAGCTCGGAAGACATGTGTGCCTGCAAGGCTGGCAACTGCAGTAACGGTAAACTCAACTTCCTGGCCTGGAGCAATTTGCTCGATGGGTGAGAACATTACCTGTCCCGTCATGATCTGATGTTCTAAACCGTCGACCTTGCTTGGCTCGATGCCTTTGGAGAATTGCATTACCAAGTTGACTGCACGAGCTGCTCTAGTTCCGCGGTTGTTGATTCTGATCGTATACTCTAACTCTTCACCGACTGGCAACGGACCTTTGGGATCTGCCACGGTCAATACAAGGTCGGCAACCGTTTGAACGTTGGTTTCCACAGCATGTGCCGCAGCGAGTTCTCCGTCACCGCGAACTCCAGCGTCAAAGCGAAGTTGCCCGTCTGCGTTGAGTTCACATTTGATCTTGTAGGTTCGCTGGTCACCCTGATCCAAGGTGCCAATTTTCCAACGAACTCGCGTTGCTTCGTTCTCAACCGATTCGATTCCACCGAGGTACTTCACGCCAGCGGGCAAGGCAATCGCGGCGACCACGTTTTGTGCCGGAGCGTCACCAGTGTTCAGTACGGTTACGATGTAATGTCCCGATGTGCCTGAGTATTTTTCGGCTGGACCCTGAATTTGAATTGCCAACTCGGCTCGATGAACGATGATCTTCCGTCCAGCAGCAGTTTCCAAACCGCCGTCTGCAGACGCCGAAGTATTCAAGTTCAGTTCGCCTGCGGTGCGAGCCAGCAACTCGACAGTGAAATCCTTTTCTTGGCCAGGAAGGATGTCGTGTAGCTTCGCTTGCTCTCCACCCAGGGCTTGGGGAAGTTTGACGACTACGTTTTCCGCAGTGCCTGTTCCGGGGTTGAGAACGGTAACCTGGTATACGGCTTTTTCACCGTACTGAACATCGTTGGGACCAGAAATTTTCATCGCCAAACGAGGTTCAGTCACATCAACGTTGGTCGAAGCAACTCGAGGAACCATGGCCCATTCAATCCCAACATCAAACATTTGGGCTTTGGTAGGAACTGCGTCAATGGTCATGGTGTGACTTGAGTTGGCGGGGATGCTCTTTACACTCCAAATCAGTTTGTTGAATCCGTCCGCTTCTTCGGCAACCCGGTTTCCCGCAGTCAGATTGACGTTACGGATCGCGATCCAGCTTGGAAGCATTACGCCTACATCGAGGCTTTCTGCCGCGAAATTGCTTTGGTTAGTAACAACAACTTTGTAGGTGCCTGTTTTGTTGACGCCAATCGTACGAGGGCCATAGGTGTCGACCTGGATTGCAGGTGCCCGAAGACTCATTTGAGGTTCATCGCGAATCGTTGAGGACTCGTTCGATACGGTTCTGATGTTGTTCAGAGGAGTTGAATCGGATGTGTAATTTGCCAACCTGGGAGGGTTAGAAGTTTCGACTTGTCCTGGCAGGTCTTGAGTCAGTGCAGGGACCTGCTGGACCGAGGGTTCGGTGGTGCCGATGGGGCGCTGAATCGGCTCAGCGGCAACCTTCTGTAGATCAGTGTCTTGCGTTTGCGTCTGTGGGGCATTTACCTGCGTGGCAACAAATGATCCGGCGTTGGTTTCAGTTCTTTTGGCTGGACCGTATACATCAGGGCTAGGAAGCGAAGGAAGACGGTTTGTCGCTGGGATTTTGCTGCTGCTTTCGATCGCCGCAGGTCGATTGGCAAATTCTTGTGTGTTGTTCAGGCCATTTAGGTTTTTCGTTGGTAAAGTCCGGTTAACTTGGTTATTTGCTAGAGGCTGATGTGACATGTCGCGAGCCGGCAACTGCGGGGCTTTGAACTGTCCACCGCTGAATGGTTGATTGCGAAAATCTTCTGGGGCCGAAGGAGGCATGGCCGATGCATTGGTTGGATTCACGGCACGGAAATTGGCTTGGTTGACCACGGGGCGGTTTGAGTTCGTGAATTGATTGCTCGGTTGTGTTCTGACCGGGGCGAGCAATGAACCCGGGTTGGTTTTGTTCTGCTCCAATTGCTTCATATGATTTTTCATTGAGTTGACAATGTTGTCCGTAGGAAGCGTGTTTCCATCGGTTAGGATCTTTGGGACTTTGATTTCATTGTCTGAAAAAGTGTAACTTGTCGGCCGAACCGCTGAGTCACGAAAATGCGACGACTCCGCTTCACGGAGGTTGGACTGCGTATTGCCTATTGGACGTACGTTTTGAGCGGGGACGTGAACCGATGGTGGCGCCGAACGCACAGGGTCAAAATTCTTAGAGGGTGGCTGTGGCTGTTGTCCGAACAGAGCTTGGGTCGCAAGACAAAGGGTCAAACAACCAATGACACCGACAGTTTGGGGGAGTTTAATTATCGCTAGCATTGGATCCTACCTTGGAACGAAGAAAGTCCTTCAGGTGAAGCATCGACTTTGCGGGTTAGGCAAGATTAACCTTTTCCGCAATTTATTCGGATTACCCTAACGTGATAGCAATTCAGTGCTGCTTCGCTGTTTTTGAATTGTGGCAAACTGTGGTTTGTTGTCGCAGCCTTTGAGGTCGCCGTCTGCATTTCCTAAATTGGTAGCCGGGAATGAGTAGAGGTGTGCGTTGACCCTATACAAACCTGAATCGGGTTATTTGCATGCAAACCAAGTGACTTAGCTTTTGCCATCCAGTCCAATGTAGCAATCCAACTCAAATTAGAGGATTCATAGAATGTCGAATGAGCTTCGCAAGCTTAGGTTTGTTGAACTTGATGATGCGATCGCTGAAGCCCGTCATCTGTTGGAATCTGGATATAGAAGAACAGGGAAGTGGTCGCTTGGTCAAATCTGCCGACACCTGAGATTGGTTCAGGACCCATCGGTGGATGGATATCCAGGTTGGTTCTCATTGTTTGCGTTCTTAAGACCTGTGATGCGTCGCTTTTTTCTTTCTCGGATTTTGCAAGGGGATTCTCCTGTTGGGATTCCGACTTCCAAAAATTTTGTACCTCCTAGCGGATTGGAGGATCGAGTGGAAGTCGATCGACTTGCCCAAAGTGTCTCACGTTTGACGACCCACGAGGGGCGGTTTCATGCTCATCCCGCGTTTGGACGGTTGGACCGAGAAAAGCTGCTGCAAGTGCATGCGGCCCATGCGGCTCATCACTTGCGATTCTTGGTGGCCGAAGAAAAAACGTAGGGTTGCTTTGGTACGTGGCTCATTGATTTCGCGGATTGCTGAGTTGATCGACGACGGCTTTTGTGAGTCGGTCACTAAATCGATTTAACTTCCAATGTCCTGGCGACCAGCCAGACAAAAAGCGACAGAAATCTGCCCATGCGAATGGATAGAGGTCGTACCATTCTTGTTTCAACGATGAAAAATTGATATCTGGTTGATGAAATTCCAGTTCCCGCGACAACGCTTCAAAGTAATAATTGAGAAGGTCGTCATGTTGTTTTTCAGATTCGGATTCGTCCAAGCAACTGCTGATCAGATAAGCAACATCCTTCATGCCGCAACCACTACCAACATATTGAAAGTCGACTGCGGCTACTTTAGGTTTCCCCCTGTGGTTTTTCCCAAAGCAGAAGTTTGCAAGTTTGGCGTCGCCGTGGACGATCGTTTGAAATTTGGCGTACTTCAATTTCAAGTCAATCAAGCTCGCAACATCTTTCAATGGACCGGAGGGCATGACCTCAAACTCTTCGGGACGGGTGTCTAGATGCCAGTAGGTCCCGACGGGCCACAAGTTTTCCGGCTCGCGTGTCATGAAGGTTGCGTGGAAACTGGCCAGCCAATCAAGGCAGGCAGAAATCTCGGCGCGTGTGACTTGCTGTTTTCGAAGTTCAAAACCGGCCGAATCCAGGTCCTCTAAAACGATGATCCATCCCGTTTGTCTTTCTTTCTCGAAGGCAGCATACATTGTCGGAACTCGACAACTCGTCGAACAGGACTCGGAATATCGATCGTAAAATGTCTTTTCAACTTGATACGATTGGACTTTCCTTTCATGAGAGAATTCGCCACTCCATCCACGTCGGTTGCAGCGGGCCTCAGAAAGGTCAATATGCTTGACGATTGCCGAAGAGAATTGAGGATGGACGAAGGAAGCTTTTTGGATCACACCGTAGTCACTCCACAGGCTTTGGATGATTTCACCCAATTCGCACTTGCTGGCGCCGGTGATTTCGCAAAGGGTGTCCTGTAATGGCGTCATGGGTTCGGTAACTTTTTGTTCGAACGGAGATTGTCTCACCAATCGGGCTTGGCGAACCATGAGAAGTGAGATTGGGTGCGGTAAAGGTCTGCAGGAGCCTATCCGATTCTACGTTCCTCAACTAGAATTCAGCGATTATTGGACTTCACCCTTCATTCTCACAACGATTCCAATGGACCATATTCGGAACTTTTGCATTATTGCCCATATTGATCATGGAAAGTCAACCTTGGCTGACCGCCTGATCCAAGTTTGCGGTGGTGTGAACCAACGTGAGTTCCGTGACCAGGTGCTGGACTCGATGGATATTGAACGTGAGCGGGGCATCACGATCAAGAGCAACACCGTAACGTTGAATTATTGTGCCGCTGACGGAAAAGACTATCTGCTGAATTTGATTGATACACCAGGGCACGTCGATTTTTCTCATGAGGTTCGGCGGTCACTTATGGCTTGTGAGGGCGCGTTGATTGTTGTGGACGCATCGCAGGGCGTTGAAGCTCAGACGGTTGCCAATCTCTATTTGGCATTGGAATATGATCTTGATTTGTTGCCAATCATTAACAAGATTGATCTACCGGCGGCGGATGTTGAGCGTGCTCGGGAATCCATTGACGAGGATTTGGGACTCGATCCGTTTGCGGCTATCCCCGTCTCAGCAAAAACCGGACTCCACATCGAAGACGTTTTGAAGGGGATTGTGGAACAGCTGCCTCCTCCGACCGGCGATCCGAACGCACCGCTCAAGGCGCTTGTGTTTGATGCACATTTCGACAAATATCGAGGTGTGATTTTGCAATGCCGAGTGATGGACGGCACTTTAAAAACTCGTGACACGATTCACTTTATGCACGGCGGTCGCGACTACAAGGTCGACGAGTTAGGGCACAATCAACTTAAACTGCTTCCCAAAGAGCAATTGTCCGCAGGCGAAGTAGGTTACGTCGTCGCTGGTGTGAAAAGCGTTCAGGACATTGAGATCGGTGATACGATCACACTGCTGGATCGACCTGCCGATGAGCCAATTCCAGGTTATCAAGAGGCTCGCCAAGTCGTATTTTCGTCGATGTATCCAATGAGTACCGATCAATACGTCGATCTTACTAAGGCGCTCGACAAGCTCGCGATCAACGACGCTGCACTGACCTATGAAAAAGACAGTTCCGCCGCGCTGGGCTTTGGATTCCGCTGCGGATTTCTGGGATTGCTGCACCTGGACGTGGTGCAGGAACGGTTGCAACGCGAATTCGATTTGGGGCTTGTGATTTCAGCTCCCTCAGTGAAGTACAAACTGAGTCTAAAGGATGGTAGTGAAATCGAGGTCGACAATCCCAGCTACTGGCCGGACCCGATGAAGATTGATTCTTGTACCGAACCGTTTATCAAGGCATCCATTTTGACACCCGAAGCCTATGTTGGACCCGTCATGGAATTGTGTCGTGAACATCGCTCCGAGAGTCAGACGATGAACTATTTGTCTGCAGGGCGATTGGAGGTCGTCAGTGAAATGCCTTTAGGTGAAGTGCTTTTTGATTTTTACGGCAAACTCAAAATGATCACGCGCGGCTATGGCTCATTTGATTACGATCCTATCGAGTATCGCAAGACAGATGTCGTCAAGGTTGATATTCTCGTTAACAAAGAGCCGGTCGATACACTTTCCTATCTGGTGCATCGCGACAAAGCGAGAACCCGAGCACTTCATTACTGTGAGCGGCTTGCCAAAGAGATTCCCCGACACCAATTCAAGATTCCCATTCAGGGAGTGATTGGGGGCACGGTCATTGCCCGCTCGACGATTGCGCCGTTTCGCAAAGACGTTACAGAAAAGCTTTATGGTGGCGACGTGACACGGAAAAAGAAGTTGCTGGAGAAACAGAAAAAGGGAAAGGCCAAGATGAAGCAGTTTGGCCAAGTCAACATTCCACAGAAGGCATTTGTTTCTGTGCTTCGTGCTGAAAAAGACTAGTACGATTCGCCTAGTCTCCTAAAGACTCATTTTTCGAAATCGAGATTTTGCTCGTCCGGCGAATTCTATTGGGAATCGTTCTCTGTTTCCGCTTCTTCTGTTTCCGTTTTCTCGTCCGATTTGGGCTCAAGTAACTCAAGTCCCATGTTCTCGCCCTTTTCGACAGCAGGAACTCCATAAGCCATCCATTCGGGTTCAGGAGCGTCCTTGAGATAGTGATCGAAAAACTGCTGCATTCGAATGGCGAAATCTCGACGGTTTTTCTGCCCCATGACCCAGTGTGGGTCGCCATTGTAGTTCAGCAACCATGCCGGTTTCTCCAAACGGCGTAAGGCAACAAATAGCTCGATACCTTGGTACCAAGGAACGGCTCCATCCTGATCATTGTGCAAAATTAAAAGCGGCGTGTTAATTTTGTCTGCGTAGAACAGAGGCGAGTTCGCCAAGTACTTATCGCGGGCGTTCCAAAGTGTTTCACCAATACGGCTTTGAGTTCGCTCATATTGAAACATTCGACTCATCCCCGAACTCCAGCGGATTCCTCCGTAGGCACTCGTCATGTTGCTTACTGGGGCGCCGGACTCGGCACATGTGAACATGTCAGTCTGTGTTACCAAGTAGGCCGTTTGATAGCCGCCCCAACTATGGCCTTGCATTCCGACTCGTTTCTCATCGATGAACCCCATGTCGATTATGGATTGGGTGCCAGGCAAAATTGCATTGGCGGCGCTAGGGCCAGGCTCTCCAGTTTTATAGGGAATGTCCGGGACGAAAAGTACGTAACCTCGGCTGACGTAGAAGCTGTGATTGATAATTGAACGGCCGGCTGCTGGAGTGTAGTAGCGATGCAAGGTGTCTGAGTTTCGTTCATAGAAATACACCATCAGTGGGTATTTTAGATTGGGGTCAAAGTTCTCTGGCTTGTACAGAATCCCATCTAGTTCTTGTCCATCAGTTGCGCTCCATTGGACGAGATCTGCCGTTCCCCATAGGTATTCGTCCTGCTGGGGATTAATGTCGCTGATGCGTTTTACCTTTTGGAAATCCAGCGTGCTGGTCCAGATGTCGGGGCACTTTTGAAATGTACTTCGAGTGAGCATCAAGTCGCTTGTGTCCTTGGCTTTGGTCACTCGGCCCAAACTTTCGTCCAACATCAATAGAGAATGGAGTCTTGACGCACCCTCATTGGATTCAACTGCCAAACGATAGAATCCACTCGCCTTCGTTTTTTCGTCAAAAGCGGACAAGAACATTTCCTGGCTGGGGTCAATTGACGGTTCTTCACGATCAAGACGAACGTTGCGAAAACGTATGTGGTTCTTTCTTCCCAGTCCCTCCGTCAAACAGATGGGCTGAGCCGAACCGGTTGGATCGACCTGCCAAACGTCAAAACGATCGTAAATCAGAAACGCTGAATCGTCCTTTAGCCAGCCTGCATTACCGTAGGCTGAAGGGAGCGATGGGGTATCGTGAAGTTCATTTTGTAGTGGGAATTCAATTCCTTTGCTAATCATAATTGGCGTCCGATCATCACCTGTTGAGGCGGCAAACCAGACTCGCGATTCAGCGTCGAACCAAGTAATGAATTTGCCTTCTGGTGACAGCCTTGCACTGGATTTGCTTTTTTGAAGAATCGTACTTCGCTCACCCGTCTTCAGATCCACCAGATAGCTGTCTTGAAAACCGGGGACATCCCAGGACATCATTTTCCGATAAGGCATGTTCGTAAAGCCCAATGCGATGTCGGCTTTTGAACGTGGATCGATCAGGATTGTTGGGAAGTCTTGGTTGGCTAGTTGGATGATCTTCTTGCCGCGTAAATCATAGGTTGAAATGAAGTTGCGGCGTTTTTCCTGCTCCGCTTGTAAAAGCTGTTGGGGTTGGAGCAAAGGGTCCTGCCAGTGCCAAATGTCAAGTTTGGCCTGTTTGGGAGCATCTTCACTCTTGTCTTGGTCTTTGTCGTTGGAATCTCGTTCTTCTTTTACGGCGTCGGGAATCGGAGCCGTTTCAAAAAACACGCGGCGATTGTCGTCCGAAAAAAAGCAGTTGGAATTGGGAGATACCCACCAATCCACCGGAACGCCTTTTGATTTCTCCGCTGCGATGAGTTTGGCGACTTTGAGCCCACGTTTCCAATGATAGACTCCCCAACTGGGAGTCTTGGATTCATAGTCGTCTCGGTCTGTGATGAACACCAACTCATTCGCGGATTCGTTGAAGGCCAGGTTTCGATAATTGCCGACGCCTGAAATGATCTGTGTGGTCGACTGCTTCTTTAGATCCAAAAGCTGAATGCCGTCTGTTGGGCCGTCTTCGTCGGAATCGTTTTCTTTGGTTTCGACGGAAGTCACGAACGCCAAGGCATCGCCCTGTTTCGAAAAACGAAAGCGAACTACGTTTGGAAATCGGCGTTCGATCCCCGAGTTGAGGTTGCGAACGACCAGGATGGTGCCAGCCGATTTCTCTTTTTTGGCGGTTTTGTCTTCACGAGCGGCTGACTCTTCGGCACCGCCTTCTGTGTTTTCGGGTTCATTCTCAGACTGAGAAACAGCTTCAACTTCCGGTTTTTCCGTCACTCTTTTTTTAAGCTGCTGCGGTTTCTTGGGGCGACGCAGACCTTCTGGAGTGACTTCATAGGATTCGTTGATGTCTGATTTTTGCGCCTGGACCGTGGTCTGATCGAATGGCTTTTCCAGAAGATAAGCCAACCATTCGCTGTTTTCCTCCGCCGTGGAAAACGATTTTACTCTTGGCACCGTAAAATGAGTGCCAGTTGCCAGCTCCAAGAGTTCCATTTGTGGGCCTGGAATTGTTTTGGGGTCGGCCTTTTCTTTTCTTAGTTTCTTCACCTCCTGAGAATCAGGCGCGATTTCATAAATTGCAAACCTCGAATCAAATGTAAATTGTGCGGAACGCCCACGCGAAATGACATATTGCTTGGCCTCGCCATTTTGCTGAATGACAGTGAGCGTTCGGTGAACTACACGTCTTTTGCTTCTCTTTCTTTTCTTCGGATGTCGTCGATTGTCCACTTGTGTTGTGGGTTTGTTTTGATCCAGACGTCGGGCAAGAGGTAATCGAGTTCGTTTGAAACGATTGGCTCACCCGCGACGGCTTGGGCGAAAG
The DNA here is from genome assembly GCA_965224765.1 of Mariniblastus sp. GTDB lineage: Bacteria > Planctomycetota > Planctomycetia > Pirellulales > Pirellulaceae > CAZDBA01. The sequence goes on along the minus strand of CBDDAC010000024.1, from coordinate 93,676 downwards.
CGTCGCCGTCGCGATGATAAGGCAAGCGAGTAAAAAGCTCTTTCAGCCAGGCGTACGGTTCGACACCGTTGGACTTGGTGCTGCTGACGAGCGAATAATGAATCGCTGCCCGGCAACCGCCATTGTGACTTGCAACAAACAGATAATTCTTTCGGCCGATCGCCGGAATCTTTACCGTCCGCTCGGCCAGATTATTGCTGTAAGACAGAAAGCCTTCCGTTGTGTAACGGCACAACGCATCCCACTGATTGAGCGTGTACGTGAACGCCGATCGAATCGGGCTCTTGGGCAAGATTCGTTTGTTATCTTTTTCCGCATCGAGCCACGCTTTGAAGCTTTCGAGAATCGGAACCGAATGCTCCTGCCGCGCAGCAGCCACCGCTGCAAAGTCACGATGCCCCTGCAGATTTTCTTCCGGGTAAGACTTGCGAAGCTGTTTCTCGATTTGCGATAGCCTCGCGATAAACGACAACGCCTGGTTGGCCCGGAGCGCATCGTTATCCCGGGCCTGATGCCAGTACCTGCGCGCGTGAACCCAGCAGGCAACTTCATTGACTTGGTGGCCGGCGTAAATCGAATCGTAACCGCTGTAAGCATCGGCTTGCAGAAAGCCATTGAATCCTTCAAGAAACTTCACCGGCCCATCGCGTTCTCGGTTTCGCGTAAAGTCAAACACGATGTAAGGATGGTCGCAGTCGCCAAGGTACGGCCAGAACTTCGCCGTCTGAGCCGGGCCGCCTTCGAGCAGCTTGATCGAAGTGTCGTCGGTGTGAATGACTTTCGACTGCAGAATCAGAAACTTCATCCGCAACACAAACGCCAACGCCAGATCGGCGAGCTGAGCTTGCCAACCGCATTGACTGCTCCGACGAATCGTGTAGCCGTAACGCGATGTGATATCTTCAGTGCGATAAAGCGGCGTGTGATCGCCGAACTTCGAGAGCACGGTGTAAGCACATAACCCCGCCGCGGGAAGGCCTTTTTCGATCGGCTGCGGCGGCTTGTCGGTGATCGCCACTTCCCCAGAGACGCCCTCGTTCTGGCAGTTGCGGCAAGCGTATTTCACACGATCATGCTGGATGACTTTGAGCTTGGCCGGAATTAGCTCCAACTGCTCGCTCGATTCAACGCCGATTTCATGACGCTCGTTGCCGCAGCAGGGGCAAGCCCGCTCTTGATCGTCAAGTTCGTAACGAATGATCTCGCGAGGAAGATTCTCAGGGAGTTTACCTTTGCGACCGCGTCGACGTTTGCCTTTGCCGGAAGGCTCGGTTTCAAGCAGGACTTCATCGCCGGCGTGTTTTTCAAGTTCCGCTGCCAAGGCCTCGAGGTCTTCGAGTGAAAACAAAGTCAGCTGAGCCGGGTCGATACGTTCCTGACGCGAGCCACGAACCTTTTGCAGCAGCAGTTTGATTTGATGTTCCAGCCGGGCAATGGCTTGCTGTTTGCTTTCGATCGTCTGAGTGAACTGCTTCAGTTCGGCCCGGTGTTGTTGACGTTGTTGCTCAATGCTCTTTCGCTGTTGCGCGAGCAGCCCCTTAAGCCGTTCGTTTTCTTTTTGCAGTTCCGTTGCGTCCATGAAAATATAAACCTGCGAAACTCAAAAAGGTTTCACGCAGATTCAAACTTTCCAAAACATTTGCAAAAAAAAAGCTCCGCCAGTTTGGCAGGTGGCGAAGCATGTTTTGAATTTGAAATGGAGATCGCGATTGAGTTTTGATTAACTCTCCAGCGAGTACCGTTTGCGACGTTTACTCGAAAGGTCAATGCCACGAAGCAGCATCATCAAGTCATCGCTTTTGATTTCGACGTGCGTCTGGTCGGGCTTGAAGCCGGGAATCTGAAAGCTCCCGCTCTCCAGTCGCTTGTACCAAATCGCCAAACCGTCTTGGTCCCAGTAAAGGATCTTTAGTTTGTCGCGGCGACGATTGACAAACAGAAACAGGTGACCCGAAAGTGGATCCTGCTCCAGCACGCTTGTGACTTGGCCTTGCAGACCGTTGAACCCACGACGCATATCCGTCGCGCCAGCAGCAAGATAAATTCGAGTTCCGCTGGCGAGATTCAGCATGGCTTGGGTTCCCGCGCAAGCCGTTCAAAGGCGACAAGAGTATGAAATATCAAGTCCGGCGTCGCAGCTTGCGTCACGTTGATCGAAAAACCGCCGGGAGCAGCGATCTCTAAAACGGATGTTTGCTGCAAGCCGCATGCTGGCTCGGATATGATTGATCGAGCTGAATCAGACTGATTCCCTGACGCAGGAAAGCAAACTGGGGCGTTGTCAGCGACCTGCTGGCAAGGCGAGGTCGCTACAATTTTGACTGGCAAAAAGTCCTGCTTGACTGCTTCCGAGTGCCGACCAAGCTTCTTTCGCCACTGATAAAACGAAGCCTCCGAAACACCTTCCTGGCGGCAGAACTCTCGAACACTCTGTCCACTTTGCGATTGCTCTGAAAGCACGAAACTCCAGAATTCTTCCTTCTCATTTGACGCTCGTCCCATTACGGTTCCTCCAAACTGAAAGCAAAAACTTTCAATTTAGCCACCGCGTCAACGTGCAGTTCTACGAACGCTCACGAATGACAAGTTTCGAATCGGCCTCAGGGTTTCCGCTCTCGATCGAATAGATCACCCATTTGCCATCATTTGAGATTTGTGATCCTCCAATTGTATTCCAATGATCATAATCGGAATGTTCCAGTGAGCGCTTGCTATCGTCGGCAAGCGAAGCGGATGTGGAAACAAGAATAGTTACAGCAAGCAGGAGCTTGAAATAGAACGAGGCAAGGCGAAGCATTATTGGCGTATCCGACATTGTTGAGAAATCGCAACCTTCTAGGTTAGTTGCCACAAGGCCATTTGAGAATCAATTGGGAGTGAATTGTTGAAACGTATACGTTTGTGCCAAGGTATTTATTAGGGGAGCAACGATTCTTCGGAGTGCGTTGGCCCTTTAGTCCCAGGCAAGACGTGAGCAGAATCGAGGAATCACGGATTTCTCCAACCTTTAATCCAGAAACACCATTGAGTCCTGCTCCCCCAGCCGAGGCTTTTACTAGTTCGGGGCTCTGTTTAGACGATTGGGGTTTTCTTCTTTCTTTTTTCGTCGGGTTTGGCTACGTACATCGTTGGTCGCCGAGATTCTTGTCGTTTGATAAGCCGGCCTGATGCTCATGTCATATTCGGGACTGATGATTGGGCATCAGTATCAAGCTACTTTTTTCCATGACTACTCAGGATGGAGTGTCGTAATCGTACTTTGGGTTGTCATAGGCGGCTTTGCCTCGCTGCGCTCATCCGTGACATTTTCAAACTTCGTATCGAATGGGGTGAAGGAGTTGCCATGGCGCCAATTGTTTTTCCCATGCTGTTTGTGACGATCGTTTCGCTAGGGATGGGGTGGATTCATTTTCGCTGGATGCGGCATTTGGGTAGAGAGTCTGAGCCAATCAGTCGACAGCAGCTTTCGTTTCGTGAATTGTTTGTTGTGTTATCTACGTTTTGTATTGTTGCCGCGTTAACGACCTACTTGGGTAGAACGAAGCCGCCTCAATATGCCGAGGCTACCGACTTGCCTTCATGTGGCACATGCAAATATTAGGCGTCCTCGTTTTCGTAACTCCCCATTTTCGCCTCTCATATTCGATTTACGGTTCGGCCCGAAAATTGGGTGTCCTCATATTCGTGCCCCGTCCCCATATTCGCCCTCGATTCGGAAATTAGGTGTGTCTCCATATTCGCCATGTTTAGATTACTTTCATGCGCACAGCTCGTTGCACAATCGATGTGTACGACATGTCATTGAAGTGAATGTGGAGTTATCAAGAGTCGTGTAATTTGAAAGTTCGATGACCAATTAAGTTTCAATTCTTGTCACGACGGACAAGCCATTTAGCTGATCGAAAGTAATCAAAGTTCGCTACCGGGAATGGTTTACAATGTTTGTTTTCACAATGTAGAATGCCTGGCAATAGATGGGCATGGCAATTCTGCCACAACATCGATCGCCGTAATATGCGGTGAATCTAATTCTACTTTTCTAGAGGAGCAACCTGTGAAACAAATTTCATTTGTGCTGATGGCAATTTTGTGTGCGGTTGGATTCGCGACCGCTCAAGAACCCATTCCGCGAGGCGAGGACGACCCAAGCTTAGTCAACTCGACAGCTGTCGTGTCTATTGATTCAACGGGGCAAATTGGCGGAGATTTCACCAACGGCTTTTTACCCAATAATCGTCTCGACGTAATTTGGGTCGATGAACCCCAGTACGGCACTGTCCAATATGATTCTGAGAGGCAACTGGTTTCTTACGAACCGTCTGCTGAGAATTTGGATCAACTGGACAAATTCACGGTTTACGCGACGGATGATGGTGCGTCGTGGAACATCACCCGATTTTTCTTCGATCCTACGACGAATGAGCTAACCTTTGCAACTGATCTTTCGAATTCTCCTTATGAGGGAGCCAGTTTGATGGGCAGCGATCAAACTGTTCATTGTTCGACGCTCGGCACACCGTGCCGTGATGGTTGGACTCGGGTTTGGGGCGGGGTCAAATTAATCGGTGGAGCACTGGAGACAACTGGCGGTGTTATCATCGGTGTCGGCACATCCTGGACAGGTGTCGGTGCTGTTGCTGGAGGTGGTATCGCGGTTCACGGTGCAGACACAACGCAAGCCGGATTCCGCCAATTATGGTCAGGTGAAGAAGTTAGAACATTCACATCTCAGGCAGTAAGTGGCACTGCTCACCATGCCTTTGGTGTGGACTCAGAAAAAGCGGTTTTCATTGGAGAGATTGTTGACGCCACTGCTGGATTGGCCGGTGGAGTAGGAACGATCGCAAAAGCCCCACAAATTGTTGACAAGTTTGGCGATGCTTTTGTTCTTTCTGCAAAAACCCGAACGGTTCTGGCGGGTGGAGGCTACCTCGATGACACCATTGATATTTCTGGCAATGTTGCCAACGTCATCAAGGCGGGTGGAACGATAACCGGTGGCATCAATGGAGGGAGGGGGGCCGACGAGCTAAATCAGCTTTTCTCGAAAATTCCCGATGAGTTTGGTGTAGCCCCAAAGAGTAGAATCACTCGTGTTCAAGAAGTGGTGGATCAGGGAGGAAACACTGTACGACGTAAGTTTGTGAATTCGCAAGACGACCTTCTTGAAGAAGCAACTGACCGCATGGGGCCAAATGCGGCTGATTGGATCGAACGCAAACCGGGATTCCACCGCTCACCCGATGGAAAAGTTGAAATTGAAATTTCGTCAGGACATCCACACATGGGTGAAGGCCCCCATGTCAAAATAATGGAGTTCGATCCAACGAAAGGAAAGAAAGGTGGTTTCCGAGTAGTTGAGAAGATCTTTACGGAGAGCGGAAGATGATAGATATACTGCATGACTTAATCCCACCTTCCCAATCTCGTATAACGAACATTGGCACGATTACGGCGGACAATGTTTTGGCGTCCCTTGATGAACAAGGGGTGAAATACGAGTTCACTCGGCTATCCGCTGGCGACTGGGAAATTGAAGCATCCGAATTGACCGACAATCAAATTCTCGAATTGTTGCATATCCAGGGAGCTGGACACGCCGGAACACTCATGATTTGCACTGAAGCATGTTCGAGATATGACTATGAACCCTTCAGTTGTGACTCTGAACGGTTAGAGCAATTTATCAATGGTTATGACTTCGAGATGTTTTTCGACGGCGACGTCATCATGGCCAGCAAACAGTCCCGGACTTTAACGGTCTACCATCACGCTGGGGGAGTCGCACATGTAAAACTGTGATGCCCCAAAGAGCGCAGACCTCACGAAATTAAGCGACGACGTTATCACAGCTCGCATCGTACGAGGTGATGCTAAAGGTCGTTCGTTTGGAACACCACGGAATCCGAGAGCTCCGACGCTAGAGGAATTCAATCCGCGAATTCACGAGGTCAAGGCGGGCGATCTCAGTAGTTCGATCACTGGTCGTAAGCATGGTCTGTTTCCTGAACAGCAACAAGCAATAGCAAAGTTGTCAAACGAAGAGCTACTGAAGTTTCGACTGGGCGACCCGATGAGCGCTACGGCTGGTTTGGGCGCTCTTTCAATCACAGGCGGACATCATCGAATGGCGGAGATAGCAAGCCGCGTTGCGTCTGGAAAACTGCCCTCCGACACAATTGTAAGGATCCTGTTGCATGACTAACTCTACACATATTCGAGATCGCTTGTTGAGCATGGGAGTTAACGGGAGTGATCCACGTTGGTCAAGCCATGTCCTTGATGAGCTATTTAGTGGGTCAGGATTGGTGGAGGAAGTGTTTCGATCGGTCTTTCAATTGATTAATACTGCAGAGCTTACCAGTGAAGTTTGCAACTTCGTGAAAGATTTATCGGTGTGCGCATTCATGAAGCACCGAGAGTCCTACGAAAGCAGCAATCTCGAATGGCTTTGTGGCAACGTCGCGGGAGATTGCTCGGTATCGCAAGCATACTTCGCGCTTTATACGATTCCTCCGGAATCGTTGACTGCAGATTGTGTCGTTTCACTGTTGAAGAAACTTGAAGCCAGCACTGTTTGGAGTGAAGCGATTTCAAACCTTGAAGAAGAAGCCGAGAAACCGGAAGTAAAAGCATTGCTTAATGATTGGTTAGAGAGTGGCGTTTCTGAATCGTGTCGAGGTGACATCAAAAGGCTCGTGGCTTCATAACCGCCGCGCGAAAAACTCAACCGAAGCGATAGACGTTGTTCGCGGCGGAATCGGGTAAGACGTTCCAACGGTTGTTCGGGTTTGAAGTTCCAGGACCAATCGGGGACAGCCATTTTTTGAAGAGCCTCCGTAGTTGATGGAGGCGCATTATTGATTTGAGTGGTTGATTCTCTTCGAGGATTAAGCTGGTTTGATTGACCCAATCCCACTAACCTTTCAAGTGGCAACATTCAAATATTGGATGTCCCCGTTTTCGGATTCGTTTTCGGATTTTGGATGTCCCCATTTTTGGAACTCGTCCGAAGATGTGGAACACAATGCGCTGGGTCCGTTGCTTGTCCATTGTGGCTCTTGGCATCATGACGATGATGGACTTTGGGTGATGCTCAACTGGTGAGGTGTAGCTACGCGAAAATAGGGCGGCCTATCGAAAATGGCATCATCGAAATGGGCCACCATCGTTTGAAGAGCCTTCGTCGTTGGTTGAGGCTCCTATTAAGTTGAGTGGCAGTTTCTCTTCTAGGATTCCGCTGGTTTGATTGGTCAAAACCCACTAAACTTTTCAAGTGGCAACATGCAAGTATTGGATGTCCCATTTTCACCCTATGATTGCATTGATGGAGATTTTTTGTTGTTGATGGCGACTGCCAACTCTCTGCGTTTCGTGATGATCTGATTTGAACCACAGAGGACACCAAGGAACACAGAGGAGGATAGGCGGTTGGTGCTGGGATCATCGTTTGTAGATCCTTCGTTGTTGGCCGGCTTCCTTTGAATTTCTGTAGTGGCTTCTTTCGCTGAGATTGGTATTTCTTGCGTGATTGAATCTATTGAATGCGGTTCTTGAGTCACGCAATCGATGTATGACAATCAAGTAATAACTGTCTGGCGGTTGTGATGGCTTCAAAACTTTGCAACTTGGTGACTCGGCGTCCTTTCGAGTTCACGACAACGCCAAACCACTACATCTTGACGAGTTCTACGGAATGGGGCCGAAAATGGGGCCATCGGCTGTCTTATGAATTAACTTTAGCGAGCTCTGTCTCGCGAGGATTGCGCCAGCATTCGTTGTTCTTTATCATCGTATTTAGCGTAACGAGTAACTTGCGCATGACAGCGACGAGTGCGACTTTTTTAGGCTTTCCTTTAGCCAGTAGCCTTTGATAAAAATGCTGGAGTGTTGGGTTGAACCTTGTGGCAACGAGTGCGGCCATGTAAAGGACTTTGCGGACCATCGAGCGACCAGCATACGTAGCTCGTTTGCCGACTTTTTGACCGCTGTCTTTGGCGATCGGAGCGATACCAACTAGCTTGGCGATCTGGCCTCGATTGATTCGTCCTAACTCGGGTAGTTCCGATAATAGCATTCCAATCGTTGCTGCCCCTACCCCAGGACAAGAGTCCAAGATTTTGGCTTTCTGGGTTAGAGTTTTGCAAGCAGCAAGAACTTGGCTGATTCGTTTATCGACTTCCTTGATTTGATCTTTGTAAAACTTGATCGCTTGCTCGATCATCGCTTTTGTTTCAAGATCGAAGGTTTGCTGCTTGCGGTTGTTTTCAGCGTAAAGCTGGGAAAGAATCTGGTCACGTCGATGGACGAGTGCTTTGAGTTTCCTTTCGCTTTCGGACGGTTTTTCCTTGGTTTTTGGCTGGACGACTTGTCCGAACCGAGCGATCATGCGAGCGTCAATCTTGTCGTTTTTCTCGATCATTCCACAGCCTTTGGCAAAGTTTCGCACCTGCAGTGGATTGCTTACCGAACAAGCGATCTTGTTAGCTTGAAGGGCACCGGCAAGCAGACTCTCGTAGCCGCCAGTGGCTTCCATCGCCACCAAGGTTTTGACCTTTGAGAGTTTGATTTGTTGAACGAATGTTTCGATTTCCTCCGGTGTATTAAGAATGATAGAATGCGTTCTGGTTTTGGAGTCAAAGATGTCCAGTTTTTTGCTGGCGACATCGACTCCTACATAGTTTTGGTAACTGTCGTTGTTCATCGTTTTTCCCTGGATGGTAAGTTCGAGCTCATTGAAGTATTCAGCGGCTCATCCGGCTGTTCGGGTTAGGAACGAAAAGGACTGGCGATCTTGATGGCCCACGGCATCTCATTGCGAGTGCCGACCCATGACGATCTACCAAGTCCGTGTCCTGGTGAGATTGGTTTTCATCAGGACTTTTTTATGTTGTAGCAAAGAAAGCTGTTCAAGTTCTGCAGCTAAAAAAGAAAGCTCCGATGCCTTGCTACATAAGACACGGGCGCATCGGAACGGGGACACGCATTGTTTGACATCGGAACGGGCGGAACGGGGACACGCATTGTTTGAAGAGCCTTCGTTGTCGATGGAGGCTCTTTTTAATCTGAGTGGTTAATTCTCGTTGAGGATTCACCTAGTTTGTTTGACCAGCTTGCGAGTTTATCAATGTCGGCGCGTACACTGAGACAGTCTAGTTGAAACAATCTGATCGATTGACAAGTTTTGAGAGTTGGCTGGTCAGCCGAAGTAAGAAGTGCCGGGAGCTTGTAGCCAACTTTGGCTTCGGCGTGCGGCTTCCTGTGAAACAGAATGCGAAGTCCCAGTCACTCGCTTGAAGAGCCGGCCAAATCGACTGACCAATTCGCACCACCCTTTAGTTTCGATGCCCAAGCGAGTGAGTATGGGAGCTAGATGTTCGGGAATTGATCCACGCTTCTTTTTTCTCAGTTGACGGCCTGTCCAGTCGAGTAGCTCAAGATAACGGGCCAACGACATCGACAAGAATCCTTTTCGGCTCGCGCGACGACCGCATGGACTTACATTGGGCCCAATCGGATCTGATTTCTCGTTGATTTCCAATGGGCTCATCCAGCCGCTCTTTTCGCACGATTGGATGTGCTCCGAGTTTTGAGTCGGTTGAGGTTTGGGGCGTTGTCGCTTGTTTGGTTGTGTGGATTGTAAATCATCGATGCGATCTTTTGCCCCAGTGTATTCTGAGTTTTCAGGTGTTGCGGCCATGGCGGCTCGGATCGGGTTTAGATCGACGTACATCGCGCAAGCCAAAAGTGAGGCTTCATCCAGGATTAGTTGCGCCTTGTATCTTCCTTCCCAGAAACGGCCCGAGCATTGGTCTTCTTTGTTGCTCATTCTCGCGATTTTCTCGGAGGTTTTGGCCATCCACCAACTGATATCGGAAAGCCGAGCCCGAAGCTGAGCAACTCGACCAACATCATTAGTGATCTCGCTAATTTCGTATGTTGCAGGTTCAACTGGCAGTCCGTTGGGGCATTTTCGTTTCGGGCAGAGCTTGAGCCAGCGATAGGCGACTTCTTCGTCGGACCAGGCTTGGGCGATATCGGGTCGGCTACGAAGTATCAAGTGCAGGTGATTGCTGAGTACCGCGTAGGTCAGGCAATCGATGGCAAAGACTGACGCAAGGAATTCAAGCCGTTCTCGAATCCACTGCCGGCGGTGTTCATAGGATTTTCCTGAGTACGGATCGTTGCCGCAAAGAAAAGCCTGCCTGACACAGCGGCTGATGGCATGAACAATTTGACTGGATTGGGGATCGAGATATTCGCCCCGAGCTTGGCGTGCCACGATGAGCTCCTTTGGGAAAAAGAAAAGACGGAATCATTCCTGGCTCCGGTCGTTCCCAACTGGCAATCTAGTGTACATAAATCTACTAGCCGTTCAAGTGGCTGCCACCGAAAATTGGGTGTCCCCATATTCTGCTCCCATATTCTGCTGCCCGAAATCGACGGTCAAGTTCCCGATTCGGTAGATGAAAATCTTCGCTTCTACCGTTATGAACCTGGGCAGGAGTTCAAACGACATAAGGATGGTTCTGTGATGAACAAGGAGGGCTTGGCGAGCAGACTTTCCTATTTGATTTATCTTAATGACGATTTCGCAGGCGGCTCAACCACGTTTCGAGACTATGTGGGAGAAGGAGAGGCTCGCCGGAAAATTGAAAACGATATTATGCCGGCAACGGGTGTGGCTCTGTTGTTCCCCCATGAAAGAAGGCATGAAGGAGTTTCCGTCAGTTTGGGCCGAAAGTATGTGTTGCGTTCCGACGTTTTTTATGCAAACAGCGTGTAAATTTCTGTCTAGGGATTTTCAGGCGAACTATTACCTATTGATTCCGCAGAAAGTCCGCGACGTTTTCAAAGAAGACTTTTAAGTTCAACGAAACCGCACCGGGTACGTTGGTTTCTTTCATGACAGTTTGCATTAGCTCAAGCCATCGATCACGTTCAAGGATTCCAATCTTGAACGGCCCATGACGCATTCCTAATCGCGGATGTCCGCGTTCCTGGATGTAACGATCGGATCCGCCGAATCGATAGATTAGGAAATCGCGGAGGCGTTGCTCGGCACCCTCCCAGTCACCCTCAGGGTACATCGGCCCGATCAACTCATCATGACGGACCATGCGGTAAAAGGCAGCGACCATATTGGTGATTTCGGTCTCACCGAATTCGCTTTCAGTTTCATTCGTCATTGAGGCGGTAGTTTTGCTTTTTTGGAGTGCTTGCGTTTTTAGATTGAAATTCAAAGAGACTCGTCCACGATGGTTGCACCTCACTAATCAGCAGGATGAACAAAACTCAGGTGCAGGGCCGCATGCCGGCAATTGTGGTTGATATTTTGTTCCAAAGTTATCTTGCCGAAAACCGGATGTATTTCGAGAGGTCCGTTCGCGTTGTAAGTGTCTACGGATTCTTTGAGGTATGCGATCGTTTTCGCGACGTCAAATTCTTGCTCAGGCCAAAAAAATGATTCGCCTTTCTTGGGAAGCTTGACGCCTGGCTTGAGGGGCTTGTCTTTCAAAAGCATTGGTTTGAAAACGGTAATTATCACCTCATGTACCAAGGCATGGGAGGTGGCGTGATTCTGCCCGTCGAAATGTCATGAGTCATTGCCAAGTGATTGATGATCTGCCCAAATGTGTGATTGCCGGTTGTGCGAACTTGTCCGCTTGCCAATCGCTCCACTTCGGCGAACACTTCGTTAAGGTTCTTGAATTGCAGGCTTCGGCGTTCGGATTGATAGGACATTTTATAAAGCTGTTCGGGGGAGCTTTTTGGAATCTAGTCATGCAGTGGGGAGGTTAATTCTGTTCCGAGTTATGACTCGCCTCCTTGGCACGTTGGATTCTGCGTTCACGCCGAATTTGCTTGACGTAGGCCTGGTCCTCGGATCGCAATTGAGATTCATCGACTTTGACTCGTTCGCCGGTGTCTTCGCGCTCCAGAACGACTTTTCCGTTTTGAAAAAATTTGTACCGTGCCGAAAGTGTAAGTTGGCTGTCGGATGTTCTCCATTCGCGAAATTCAGCAGGCTTTTGCGTGGATTGGGATTCTTCCGCCGGGTCGGGGAGCGTGGGCTCGTCTTCGGCGTTCGCGATGCCATTCTGTTCCGTGTTATCGGGGACTTCAGGAATAGACTTGATTGCTTTTTGGGGGGCTTCCAAAACAGGAATGGGTAAGGCCGTTTTCGGATGATCTTTCTTGGCGGATTTTGCGGTTATTCGTTTCGTGGAGGACGTGTTTTGGTCAGCCGCCTGAGCGGGGTCCGAATTCTGATTCAGTCGTTGGAACAAATAGGCACCGCCGGTGATGAGACCCGCTGCAGTGAGAAGCAAGATTAAGTATTTTATCGCTGAAGGAGTTTCTCGGTCTTGTTGCTTTCTTGACCGTGAACGAGCGCGTCTTGCGGTTTTTGGTTGCGTGACATATTGACCTCGCTCTTTGAATGCGAACACGACCAGTTGCTCTGGAGACTCAGGCGCTTCTCCTGTCCATTTTTTCTTTTTTCGATCGTAATGAAACTCATGAAAAACAGATCCACTTTCACCGGTCAAAAAGAAGTAGCATGTTTGGTCGCGGCTTTCACAATAAAAACTCAGACGCCCATCAATCTCAAAAAACGCAAAACTTGAGCCATTGGGCATGCCCTTTTTCATCGTGTCATGCGCCTCAAGCAATGATTGCAGGAATGGCTGGAGTTTTTCATTGCTCTCGCATCTCGCGGCGACGAGGTGAGTACAGAATCGACGCGGGTCGCCGATGGGAAAGGACTTTCGCTGGTTGCAAAATTCTTTGCATTGGCAATTTTGACGAGCCAAGTCAACTTCGTAGGATTTCGTTCCATCCGCGATGGTTTGTTTTCCAGAAACCGGTCGGACAATGAACTGGTCGGATTGAAGCTTTACAATTGACTTTGTGTTTTGATCGTTATGCATATCAAGCTACCGACGGAGTGTGCGTTACTTTTGCAGGTTCAATCGTTTTTTGATTTTTTCGAGAGAGGATTCCGCCTGCATGCGGATTGTGATCCGTGAGTCGAGAAGTGGCGAAATTGCATCGATACTTTTTTCCGTACCGATCTTTTCCAAGAGTCGAATGGTATCTGCAACCACCGTACGGTTCTTGTGTTCAAGTAAAGTGAAAACTTGTTCTTCGACTTTGGGGCCGAAGGAGACAAGTACCGTTGAAATTTTGTTTCTTTCACGTCCGGGAAATCTGGCGATTAGCGACTCGACCGCTCGCTCGTCCTGAAGGTGTTGAATCATTTCAAGTGCAGTAATTCTCACACTGAACGAACGATCATCAAGGCAATCGAGAATCCGGTCAAATGATTCGACCGGATCGAAAATGGCCAACAATTTGAGTGCCTGGACTCGATAATACTTGTTGTCCGCTTGCGTCGTCTCACGCAGTAGGCGGATCGTCACTGCCGGCAGTGACTCAAGTTGTGAAAGCGCAACAAACGCTTGACCTACTTCGATGGGGGTGGGCCGCTTGTGGAGTACCATCGCCAAACCGCGAACGTCCTCGGGAAGCTGTTCAACTTGATTGATGTCGATGGCGGACTCAAAGGCTGGCTGGTTGCTACCTAAAAAGTCAAACTCGTTTTCAGGCGGTTCAATCGAAATCGCTCTCTCGATCGGTTTCGAGGTACTGCCCTCGACGGTAGGCGGCGAATCGATGGCGGGCAAATTATTTGTTTCTGAATTGGTATCCGCTTCTGCTTCCTTGGGCTGGATCAATTCAGCGACGAATTCCTGGTCTTGGGTAGATAGGCTCGATAGAGGGATTTTTATCGTTGCCCCGTCAGTACGTTCAAGGAAAACACTGTCATTTTCCAGTTTTTGAAAAGTCCCGTTAATTTTGAATTTTCCGGTGCTGTCAACCCACTCACGCCTGTCTTGCCCGTTGAGAGTTGTACCAATAAGCAGCATGCAGATTGTTGCCAAGAGGACAGTTTTGTGGGTGTTCAGCATTTTTACCAACAGAAGGGCTGGTTTCGTGGGATTTCCCGAAGGAAATTCAACTAGAAAATTATCAAGCATCAATCGAAGCTTTCAACGACTAACAAAGATTGTAGAATTCCTACAAACGAAAATCAAACCTTTAACCATAGTAGTTCATGATGAGCGACACGCGACATATAAAAATCTTCGATACCACCTTGCGAGATGGTGAGCAATCTCCAGGTGCGAGCATGAATTTGGAGCAAAAACTTCAGATCGCCAATGTATTGATAGAATTGAATGTAGATGTCATCGAAGCTGGATTTCCGATTGCGTCTCCGGGTGATTTTGAGTCGGTCAGACAAATTGCGACCCAATTCAAAGGTGCTGAGATCTGTGGCTTGGCTCGTTGCAATGATCTAGATATTGATCGTGCCTGGGAGGCGCTACAAGGAGCAGAGTCGCCACGGATCCATGTCTTTCTTGCGACCAGCGCGATTCATCGCGAGTTTAAGTTAAATATGACTACCGATGAAATCATTGCCAAGGCAATAGAGGGGGTTGCGCGAGCCGCAAGCTACACCTCCAATGTGGAGTTTTCACCCGAAGATGCGGCTCGAACCGAGATTGACTTTCTTTGCCAAGTGGTTGAAGCGGCCATCGATGCAGGCGCCACGACGGTCAATATTCCCGATACCGTTGGTTACGCGACACCTGCCCACATGTCAAAAGTGATTTCAGAACTCATGAACCGGGTTCCAAATGTGGACAAGGCGGTTATTTCAGTTCATTGTCATGATGATTTAGGGATGGCTGTTGCCAATAGTCTCGCGGCTGTCGAAGCCGGTGCAGGTCAGATTGAATGTACCATCAACGGGATTGGCGAGCGGGCGGGGAATTGCTCGCTGGAAGAAGTTGTAATGGCGATGCGGATACGAAACGATTACTACCATTGCGACACTCGGATCAATTCGAAAAAACTAGTTCCAGCCAGCCAGCTTCTCACAGAGGTTACGGGGATGCAGGTTCAGCGAAACAAGGCAATCGTCGGTCGCAATGCATTTGCTCACGAAGCGGGGATTCATCAGGACGGAATGCTCAAGGAGCCTTCGACGTACGAGATCATGCGTCCTGAAGATGTAGGTTTTGAAAAGACAGATTTGGTTCTCGGCAAGCATAGCGGCAAAGCAGCTTTGGCGGATCGGGCAAAACAACTTGGGTTTGAGTTGACCCGAGAACAGGTGGTCGGTGTGTTTGAAAAGTTCAAAGAATTAGCCGACAAAAAGAAGGAACTTGATGACGCTGATATTTCGCAATTAATCCAGAACGAATTGAACAGCGTGGGAAGTTAACTCGCGCATAAAAAAAGGCTCTGAATGTTCAGAGCCTTTTGAGTTATCTCTAGTGGGTTCTGTAAGTCTAATTTGAAAACAGGCTTCGAACCCCGAACGTGAAGAAGGTGCCTAGGGCAAAGTTCGCTAATTCCTCTTGAGGTTTGTATCTCAGGATCAACGTATCGCCTGGAGAAACCAACAGTCGAGACTTCGGATTGTTAATCGCTTCATTCAAATCCACTCGAATCGCGATCTGGCGATTGCCGGGCAGTCTTCTCAAGACGATCAATTCAGTAGGTGGAACACCTTGAACGGAACTTCCCAAGGTTCCGCTGACGCCTTGTCCGTTGACGCCAACGGTGGTGCCAGCCAACGAAACGGCGCCCAGAACATCCAGGTCGAAGTCACGTGGCAAAAGGAATTCACCACCGCCCAGAAGCCCGCCAGTGTAATAGACTTCGGTTTCCCGGGAGTCAACATAAACGATATCGCCGTCTTTCAGGACAATGTCATCGATACTGAAATTAGGTACTTCACCGGGACGAAGACGTGTTTGGATTTTTACGACGTTAGATTCGTCGGGAATCGTTGGAATCACACCGTAGGGAAATTGGTCTGGTGAGTTGGTGCGGTAGAATTCGCGAACTTGTTTGTCCCGTTCTGCAATGAGAATACGGTCACCACGCAAAATTCGAATTTCAGATTTTGCGTTGACGCCCGGGATTCCGCCGGTCTGAGTCAACGCATTGAGCAAGTCATTCTTGTACGCAGGCATGTTCAAGACAAAACCACGTCCACTAAAGTCAGAACGATCGGATACACCCCGGCCGCCTCGGCCCGTTTGGGCTCGGAACGCTGCGTTTTGGAATAATGTATTGTCAGAACGCACAACGAAGACTCGGTAAGTTCGTTCGCGAAGCCGGGTCACAATAATGCGACCTTGTTTCAATACAGGTTTATCACCTTCGAAGTAGGCACGAGTAATTAATTGCTCAGCCTGTTGCAGTGTCAGACCCTTAACTGGGATAGGATTGACCGATGGCAGGGATAGCGTTCCGTCTTCGCGAACTGGAACGGGGTAACCGATTCCTGGCGGCAGGTCACTGTCCGGACTTGGAACCTGAACTGGGGGAGCTTCGTCGACTCCACCTAATACGCCTTCGATGAATATGCCTAACACGTCTCCGGAGTCCAGAATGTAATTGCGAGGTTTGGTTTGACGCAATCGTGACGGATCAATGTTGGTTTTTTGGGTTTGGGGTTCCGCCAAAAATTGAATGGGGACCCGGCTCGCAGGAATGGTATCGATGGGCGACAACAATGAAGTGCAGCCCGTTAGCATCGTGCTAAGAATAACTGATGCCAGGACAGCGTACTGCACCCGTGCGAGATTGGCTTTTTTCACGGAGTTTTGTGTCATCACAGTCGAACTCCCTTCCGTCGTGAATTTTTTCATAAGTCTGATCGCTGATTCAAAATGAGTGGGTCGTTTCGGAATTCGCTCGTGACTGTCTTTGGCCAAAGTCATTGGCCAAAGTTTCTGGACGAGGAATCGACGATGGGAGGCAACGAGATACTTGGGTCGTATTGGTTGCCAGGACTGAAGGAAGGAGAAGCGGTTCCGGAGAGGATTGAAGTCTGGAAGGATGTGCTTTGAACTGGGGCTCGGCTGGCTCCCTGCGTTTGGACGACCGGAACTTTCCTTGGCGTTGTCTTGGGAGCTGCGTCCTGAGCCATGGCTGATTGAATCATCCGTGAAACGTAGACGTCGCGGTAAGTACCCGCTCGGTCACGTTTTGCCGCAGCAACTCCGGCGGGGTATCCTTCAAACCATGAGTTGACACATTGCGATCCGTCAGGAGTCTGGTACTCAAAGCCCCAGTAGTCTTCTGGTGGTGTGGCAGGAACGTATCCGTCACCGCCGCCGCAAATGTTTGTGTATCCCGCCTCGAATCCAGTCTGGAAATGTTCCTGATACGGGCGATTGCAACTGCTGAATCTCAAGTTGCACGCTCGTTTTGCCCAGACTCGATCGCGATACTTGCCAAATGCCGCATCCACGATTTCGCCGTCAAAGAAGTTTGACTGACTGAGACTGCATCCGGCCATATTGGCCGACAACGCAATGATGGTGACGGCAAATGCCCACTGCTTTAGACGCTTCAGCGGCGAAAACTCTTTGGATTCAATGTTGCGCAATGCAACAGATTCGATATTCATGGCATCCCCCTAAACCTGTTTTCCATCAGCGAACGAATCGCACGCATGGATATCGGACGGAAAATCAAGATTCACCGCCTCACCCAACTAATCGCCATTTAAGCTGTATCGAATTTAAGGAAGATGCCAAGTATTCCAGTTTTCACGAAAAAATTGGTCAGTCCGAATGCGCCTGCACGAGAACCCTGATCTGGCGAGCCATCTCCGTCTCAAAAGTGCAAGCGTTTTGTGCATGCGATTGGTTAAAACCAATTCAATTTGGGAGGTTTGCAGAGAGCTTGCGGCCAGTAGATGATCGTTACGAGCGCAACAAGAATGCGGTGTCGGCTAATAAGCCAACCCCACGATGGTTCGATTCTTGTTCAAAAGCCTCAGTGTCGCCTGAGCGAATTGGACGCTTTGGCAGCATTGCTGTGGCGAGTTTTTGGGTGAATGCGAAAGCTTCAAAAAGGCAATACACGCTTTAGTTAGCGCGTCGATAACTCATTGCTTCTTTGACTCGCTCTTTGGCCAATTCAAGAGCAGCAAAACGAGCCATTTTGTTTTCAGATCGAGCTTTTTCCAGAACTGCTGCTGTGTTTTCCTTCATTTTCTCTTCGATTTCATAGAAGGCCGCGGACTTTGAACCCCCGTGGTACTCAACGCTTCCACAGATCACGCCACCGGCATTGGCGACGAAATCAGGGACGTTGATGATTCCTTTTTCATGAATAATTCGTTCCGCTTCTTCGGTCGCTGGAATATTGGCACCTTGAAGAATCAATTTGCACTTTAGCCTTGAGGCATTGTCTTCGGTGATCACGTCTGGTTGTGCGGCCGGGACAAAGATGTCGCAATCAATATCAATGAATTCATCAATCCCTAGATGCTGAGCATCTTCATAGTCGGTAATCTTGCGAGTCGTTTTCATGATTTCGCAAAGCTTTTCGACATCCAGGCCGTCAGGGTTGTATATGGTTCCGTCCAGGTCCGAAGCGGCGACGACGACGGCCCCTCGCTTGGGTGCAGTCAAATAACGTGCAGCGTGTTGCCCTACATTTCCAAAGCCCTGAATGCAGACGGTCGCTCCTTCAAGTTTGATATCTGCGTAGTGCTGAGCAACTTCGGCGCAAACCGCCAAGCCAAAACCTGTTGCGCCGACTTGATCCAAGGGAATACCGCCTAGGACAGAACTAAGCCCAACCGATCGACGAATCTCGTCGCGAACCCAAGCCATCGCCGTTTCGTCGGTGCCCATGTCGGGGCCAGGAATGTATTGATTTAAGGTTTCGATCCCACGTGCAAACTGTCGGATCAAGGTTTCTTTTCGTTCAGGAGACATGTTCCGAGGATCCGCGATGATTCCGGCCTTGCCACCTCCATGAGGAATCCCGGCCAGGGCATTTTTCCAAGTCATCGCTCGAGCGAGTCGAAAGACCTCTTCGGTATTCACCGTTGGTGTCATGCGAATTCCGCCAATGGCCGGTCCAATGCTGCTGTTGTCGATGACAACAATTCCTCGAAGGTTGCAGCGTGGTTCGTAAATATAGACGACTTTTTCGGGACCATAATCGTCCGCGTATAAATCAAAGACCGTATCGTCGCGTCTGACTTTTGCTTGGACTACTGACACTTTATTCTCCTAAATCGCCTAAGCTGTTTTTTTGGTTGATATGTCGGGGTTACCCACAATGCGAAGATTTTAGTTTCAGTTGCCCACCCTAGGAATGGGCTAAAGGAGAATTTTTTGCCTGTTGAACGACCCATACTGCGAAAACCAAGAATGGGTGATTCTCCGATTCCGTCCGGTTTGGGAACAAAAAAACGCAGGCTGCGTGGCCTGCGTGGTAGTTCGGTTGGGGGAGAGTGCCTATTTGCGATTCATTTCATCGCTGCAGCAATTTCACGGTACTCGCGGCAGAAATTGAACGTGGAAACGGACGGATCGAGGTCACTTGCACCAAAATTATTAGTGGTTCTCGACTCGCCCATCTACCAACTGGACGACATGGTCAGCAGTATCCGCAATTCGGTCATCGTGGGTGACCATAACGATAGTGAGTGCTTGTGCACGGGTTAGTTCCATCAGGGTTTTCATTACTTCTGCACCGTTTTGCCCATCAAGATTTCCTGTCGGTTCATCGGCCAGCAAAATACTGGGCTCAGAAATCAATGCTCGGGCAATTGCCGTTCGTTGCATCTCACCGCCCGATAGCTGATTTGGGCGATGTTTAAGGCGATGCCCCATTCCCACCATGTCGAGTAGCTCATTGGCGCGGATTGCCAATTGGCGTTTCTGGCGCAGGTACGACCAAAATCCTAACTCAACCATTTTGGGGACGAGCACATTTTCGAGAACGTTCAGTTCAGGTAATAAGTGATAAAACTGAAAGACTAAGCCAAACTCTTGGTTGCGAAGTTGATCCCTTCGCCTATTTGGCAGTGAGTCAATTCGCTCGTCGCGGAACCATATTTCACCCGAATCAGGGGCGTCTAGGGTTCCTAATAGATGAAGCAACGTACTTTTGCCGCTACCACTCTGTCCAACAATCGCAGTAAATTGACCTGTTGGAATATCGAGGTCGACTCCTTTGAGTACCGGTACCTTGATTTTATTTTTTCCAAAGCTCTTAAAAAGTCCGGTAGTTCGAAGGGCCGTTGGGTGAGCGATCCGCAAATCGGGGACTTGTTTCTCCCCAGAGTTCAGGGCGGATGGCAGGTGGGCGTTCGATTTCAATCTCATTGCTCTACTCATATCTCAAAGCCTCCACAGGATGCATACGGGCAGCGCGAATTGCGGGCAAAACGCTGGCAAGAACGGCGATTGATATCGCCCCAAAGGCCACCCAAACGATCATAACGGGGTTGATGATCGTAGGTATCTCGGAAAAGTAATAAATCGTTGGGTCAAAGACTTCCTGCCCAGTGATCAACTGAATCAAATTTGCGATTAGATTGATGTTCCAAACGAAGATCAGCCCCAACAAAATGCCAGCTCCCGTTCCCACCGCACCAAGAGATAGTCCATATCCCAAGAAGATGGACATGATGCCTTGACTTGGTGCACCCAGTGCTTTGAGGATGCCAATGTCCTTTGTTTTCTCCACGACAATCATGAAGAAGGTCGCCAAAATTCCAAAGCCGGCTACCGCGATAATCAGGAAAAGAAGGATGTTCAAGATTGTGACTTCGAGGTTTACCGCACTCAGCAAGGGGCGCTGAGTGTCCTGCCAGGTTTGAATGATGTAAGAATAATGCTCAGGCGGAAAACGTTGAATCAGTAGGTCCCGAACTGCCGCAGTGTCGGCACCGTCTTTGAGCTTGATTTGAATGGCAGAAACGGTTGCATTACCTGCGAGATCGATCATGCCACGAAGTTTTTGAAGCTTCTTGAGGGGCATGAATGCGAAACTTGAGTCATATTCGTGCATGTTGGATGAATAGAAATCCACAACCGTGCAGTTTTCACTCACTGGCGCTGGGTTTGGCCCCGCAGTGGGTAAGGTGATCTGGACATCGTCTCCCGGGCGGACCAAGTAGACGTCTTTTGTTTCTCCCGTTTCGGAATCCACGTACTTTCGGTTGCTTATCGCCAGCCCAATAATGATCCCAGTGTATTGTTCTTGAGCAGCGTCAAACATTTCCTCGACGGCGAGTTGTTTACGGTATTTCGAAGCCGGGTCAAAGGCATCGACTTCTGAAAGGCCCCCCGGAATTGTTTCCGATTCTTTCGCCATTGCGTTCAGATTGGGTGCCACGCTTGGCAGATTGGCAAGTTGATTTGAAAAATCGTCGACGACCGCATCCAAGGATTCTTGAGCCGGCATCGCAACTTGTGAGGGTGCAACTGGAGGACCAAAAAGTCGTTCAATCTCCCTTTTTTGGTTGGCTAGGTCGCGGCGATAGGGCCAGCCGACGTTCCCGAGCACGGGGTGATTGAGCTTGGGATCGTAGCCATCTTCTTCCAGCTGGAAGCGTATCTCATTCTTTTTGTTTTCGTTCATGACAAAGGGATGGAACTCGGTGACGTTACCATAGGTTTTTTCGTCGATTCCAATCAGCATGATTTGCTGAGTCCATTGTCGTTCACGAAATCTCATGTTTAAAAGCGCAGGGACTCGAACGACTGTGGTGATCGCTTCTAGATCGTCACCAACGATCCGTTCGATTTCTTCTACACGCGCCGCAGGGCCGTCAATTGAACCCAGACCCGGATCGGCTATTTCGATATCGGATAGAACACCGTGCAAACGGTCTTTCATCTCAACTACGAATCCAGCCATTACGCTATTGACGACAATGAGCGTCGCAACTCCCAGAGTCACGCTAATAATTGACGCCAACGCGATGAAACGCGTTTTTAGATACCGCCATGAAAGCAGCAGTTTATACATCGCCAGTCCTTTGGCTTTTATGTTTGGGGTCCGCGAAACTCAGCCGCGGCTTGGTTTTCGATGCAAACGGAAACCAAGTTCTCAAAAGGGAATCTACCCGTTATTCACTGGCAACTCAATTTCAAAGTTGCGGAGCCAAAGTGCTTGCACTTTCCGGGTGTTTGCCATTCTTTGGGGGGGAATTTACTGTGAGTGGGGAGGTGTTTCTGGACACGACATCGTGTCCGTCCTCACTCGAGGAGGACGGATCGTGTTATCGATCGTCAACGTATTTCACACATTCACTCGATATCGTGTAAGCATCATCAAATTTGGAGAGTAGCGTCAGAGATAAAGGCCAATCTGTTCCTTCGGCGTGTACTGATTTCCGATCGTAGAACTAAGAGCTTTCGCCACTTCGTTGGCGCAAAAGCGGGAACAGGACTACATCGCGAATTGACTGAGAGTTGGTAAGCAACATTACCAAACGATCGATCCCGATTCCCAGGCCACCTGCAGGGGGCATCCCATTTCGCAAGGCTCTGACGAAATCGTGATCCATCTTGGCCATCGAATCTTCTTCAGAAAGCCCATCAAGTTGGGTTTTGAAAAGCTGCTCCTGCAAATCGGGGTCGTTCAATTCCGTGTAGGCGTTGGCCAATTCCATTCCATGAATGAAAAGCTCAAATCGTTCCGCCACTGCCGGGTTGTCGGCCTTCCGTTTGGTCAATGGACAGATGCTGGCTGGGTAGTCCGTGACGAAGATTGGGCCAATCAGGTTGTCCTCGACCGTTGCTTCAAAAACATCGCTCTTGACGACATCTGAATGTCGGCCATTGGTTTCGATGCCGAGTGAACTGGCAAGACTGTTGATGGCAACCGCATCATTGGGATCGACTTTTGCATGTTCGGCGAACAGTTCGTCGTAGGTCTTGCGAGCGAATGGCACCGAAAAATCAATTTCTTTGTCGCCCCAAGGCAACTTGCTTCCCACACCAAGAACTTCGATGGCATCTGCGATAATTTTTTCAGTCAGATCCATCATTGAACGATAGTCGCCGTATGCCTGGTAGACTTCCAGCATTGTGAATTCGGGATTGTGCTTGGGACTGGTTCCTTCGTTTCGATAGACACGCCCGAGTTCGTAAACTCGCTCCATGCCGCCAACCATCAGTCGCTTGAGATGTAATTCCAGCGCGATTCGCATATACAGTTGCGTGTCCAATGCATTGTGATGGGTGGTAAATGGCCGAGCCGCAGCGCCCCCGGCGATCGTATGTAAGGTTGGACCTTCGATTTCCACAAAGCCCTGCCCTGCCAGCGTGTTTCGAATCGAATGAACAATTTTCGTCCGATTGAGAAAGCGATCGATTACGCCTTCGTTGTAAGCCAGGTCGACGTATCTCATTCGTTGGCGGAGTTCGGGATCGGCCAAGCCGTGTCGTTTTTCTGGCGGAGGATCAAGTACTTTGCAGAGGATATAAACCTTCTCAGCAAAAATCGTCAGTTCCCCAGTGTTGGTGTAACCAAGTCGACCATCAACGCCAACCAGATCTCCAAGATCAAAACATTTTACGAGATCCCAATTCTGATCTCCAACCTGCCCTTTTCCCAAGAAAAGCTGAATGTCTCCCGTCCAATCCCGAATATTGAGAAAGTGTACTTTTCCGCCTTCGCGGCGCAAATGAATTCGCCCCGCGGCGCGAACGATGGGGCCCGTCATTTCTCCGGCGCCCTGTTCTTGCTTCCATTCTTTGAAATTGACATCCGACTCTGCACCCAAGTCGGGCAAGTCGATCTCCGTGCCTTCAACAACATATTTGAGCTCACCCACTCTTTCGCGGAGTGCTCCGATCATTTGACGACCGTCAAAACGTTGCCCGTATGGATCGTGCCCCAGCTCAATGATCCTTTCCAGTTTGTTTCGCCTGGCCGCATATACTTGGTTGAGATCGTCCTCGTTAGGCTGGTTTTCGTCCTGGTTCATGGTTCAGTATTACGGGGTTGTTATGCGAAAATGAGTGTTGAGTGTTCGTCCACCATTCTAAAGATCGTAGTACCGATCGTATAGGCATGCGAATTTAGAGGGGATTTTGGTCCACCGTTGCGTGGTTATGGGAGGTCGAATTTCCTGCCTGTCCATCTCTTACTCAGGTTGCGCATCCCAAGGCAAAGGGATCGGTGTGGTGCGTCGTTGGACTGAATCCTGCTGACCCGATTCTTGGTCGCGGACGTCGCATCTTTCGAGGCGAAAACCTTGAGAGACTATTGCGCATATTTGGCGATAATTCGATCCGCAAGGCTGGGCAATAGGCGATCAAGCCACACAAGGGATTTGCCCCCAAGTGATAGAGTCGCTTCATGCCGATTGGTTCGCATGACACGTGCAATGATGGCAGCAACGCGACCGGGAGGCATGGCCCCTGCTTTCTTCCAGCTCTTTCCCGAGTTGTCTTCGATTGCCGAATCAAAAAAGTCGCTATCGATTGTGCTTGGGCTGATGAGTTGCACGTGAATTCCATCCGCAGCCAGTTCCGCTCGTAGCGCGTCGGAAAAGCCATGCATGGCAAATTTGCTTGCGCTGTATTCGCTTTTGAGTGGTACCGCGCGATGTCCCAGCACGCTGCTGATATTAACGATCAACGGCGACTCGCCTTCGGATAAAATGGGAATGGCTGCCCGCGTGAGTTCTACCGCGGAAAAGAAGTTGACTTCGAATACTTCGCGCAGCCGGCTGGGATCCGCTTCATCAAATCGTCCCATCGCACCGATCCCGGCATTGTTGATCAGGATATCCAAACCACCAAACTTGCTCGTTGCCGTTGAGATCAGTTGGTCCCGTGTTTTTGCCTCGGTAATGTCCCCCGGAACGATCTCACAGGTTCCACCTAGCGTTCTGATTTCATTCTGAAGTTCAAGCAGGCGATTGACTCGCCGGGCAGTAATGACAAGCTTCACCGATTTCGCGGCCAGTGTTTTGGCCAAGTGCCAGCCGATCCCGCTGGAAGCCCCAGTGAGAATCGCACGTTTGTTTTTCAGATGACGTTTTGCCATGATCTCGATTATGCAACGTCATCCATGGATTGAGGTGGCTCGTCGGTTCCTCCATGCGAGTCGTCTGGAAGGGGCTCCGCTTCGCTGGCCGATGATTCTTGATGCTCTCGAATGGTCACGTCCTGGGCTTTGATTCGCCCAAGATATTTTTGAGGCATGCGGACATGAACCACCACGGAAGTTTCCGTGTATCGAGTCGAAACGACTTCGCCATGTGCTGATAGAAACGCGAGCAATTTGCCATTACTGACATCGAATTCAATATCAATGTCATGAAAGAATCGGCTGAGTGCGTCACTGACGGCTTGATGAATTTCGCCAAGGCCTTCGCCCGTTTTGGCGCTGACTTTTATTGCCGTTGGGTAGCGATTGAGCACCGCATCCATCTGAGTTGCCGACGCATCGTCGACTTTGTTGAGGACAAGGAGTGTATCTTTTTCCTCAATTCCAATTTCTTCCAGGACGTCATAGACTGCGCTGATCTGCCGATAGACCGCAGGGTTGCTTGCGTCGGCGACGTGAAGCAATAAATCAGCCTGGCGAGCTTCTTCCAGGGTGGCTTTGAAACTGGCAATCAAGCGGTGCGGCAAATCGCGAATAAAGCCAACCGTGTCACTAAGTAGAACTGGCCCCCAACTGGGAAGGGACCAACGGCGAGTCCGTGTATCGAGCGTGGCGAACAGTTTGTCTTCGGCCAGAACTTCGGCTTCGGTCAGCGCATTCATCAAGGTGCTTTTGCCTGCATTCGTATATCCGACCAGTGAAACGGTCATCATGCCGCTTCGTGATTGAACTTGAATCTCTTTGCGCTTTTCAACCTGCTTAAGTTCTGCCTTTAATTCGTGGATTCGTTTTTCTACCAATCGGCGATCCACCTCCAATTGCTTTTCACCAGGGCCTCGCATGCCCACGCCCATCTTCAGGCGAGAAAGGTGAGTCCACATTCGCTTCAAACGCGGAAGCGAGTATTCAAGTTGAGCGAGTTCGACGGCCAGACGGGCTTCGTACGTCTGAGCTCGAGACGCAAAGATGTCCAGAATCAGCTCCGTGCGGTCCAGTACCTTGACCTTTAACGTTTGCTCAAGGTTACGAACTTGGGCAGGGGAAAGATCATTGTCAAAGAGGACAACATCAGCGGCATGGAATTCGCAAAGCGTGATAAGCTCTTCGACTTTGCCTTTTCCTAGAAATGTTGCCGTGTCGGGTTTCTCTCGCCGCTGAGTCATTCCGGCGACAACAATCGCCCCGGCGGTATCAGCAAGGCCTTGCAATTCATCAAGCGGATCAGAATCCAGTTCGTCGACTACGTTGTGGTCAGGCAGAATGACTCGCACCAACAACGCAACTTCCTGGTCAACCGCATGGGCTCGATCTCGATCATGCACGATTTGTATTTTTCTCCGGTTTGGGAATGGGAATGCTTTCGCACGCTTGTAGCTCTTCTGTAATTGTCACTTACAAAGCAGAAAAACGGAATGACAAGTTGGCAAAAGACACCGAATTTCAACAGATGCGAAGAAATCGGCAGGATTGTCTAGAGCATTTGAGCAGACACTTAGTGCAACTTCAGGTTCACGATTAGTTGGAATGTTTGCTTGGTGGTATTCGCCTGGACCGAAACAGACCCAATGGAGTTGCATGTGAAGCAATTTGGTTTGAGCTTGTCTCGGGCGAGTCGGCCATTGAAGCAGGGAGTGCATTCGCACCTCTTTGAACCTCAATTGTTTCCTGAAACGATTTGCCTGCCTTGATAGCACACTGCGAACGGTTGAGCGAATTCCAGTCCCGACAAGGCGAGAATCTTATCGATAAGTGATTTAACTCGCTCGTCGGAATCAAATCCGTACGCACGCATCGGATCCCTCCCCATTTTGTGAAAGTGTTCCATGTTTACTCACTGGCTGGGTAACTGGTTCAATTGGAGTTCGAAAGAGTGCTTCCATTCTTCCATTTGCCTGTCAGTGAGAATTGCACTTACAAGTTCACGATTAATTGGTGCGCTGGCATCGTCTGGTCTTCGCCCCAATCCTATAAACATGTTGATTTCCATCATGTTGAGCCCCGTGCGTTCACTCTTGGCAAGCTGTTCTCCAAAAGACTGATCGACCAGTCGAAACAATTGCTCCCGCTGCGTCGCGGCGAGGATTAGTTTTCGATCGGCGTTGGCAATGAAACGACCGACGGCAGCCCGTTGCGAATTATCCATACGATCGTTAACTACAGAGGTGTACTTTTCAAGCTGTTCATTCGTTAAAACTTTTCTCAGGGTGTTTTTCCAAATTTCAGCTTCTTCGATTGCCGGATATTGATTGTAGGTTTGTCCGAACGCGCCAATCATGATTCGCCCATTGGGAGCCGGTTCCAAATCCTCCTCTTCAGGCTCCGCATCATAGGGTTCAAGTTCTTCATCGTCTGCGGCAGGGATGCCAGGCAACCCGAGTTCACGCCATTGTTTTTTTCGCTCAATTTCTTTGGCACGTATGAAATTGGAAACGGTACCATTGACGGCAATTTGGAGTTGCCTGATTTGCTTTTCGGAAAGCTCACAGGTTCGTTCCATCTCCGCGATGATCAGATGCATTCGCCGTGCGGCGATCGACTTTTGCGTTTCTAGCTCTTGCTTTATTCTGGTTGCCGCATTTTCGCCTTGTTCCAAAAGGACTTGCCCTTGTGTCGCCTGCGTTGCGGAAATGGCAATTGCCACAGAGAGCAGAACACGTTTCAAAATTGCGTTTTCAGCTGACTTGATGATGGCGGGAATGATTTTCATAAAGGGTGTCTCCAAAAGACGTGAGGTAGCACAAGGGGAATGGGCGCAAGCGATTTGCGCATCGGAACGTATGTCAGTCATTTCAATTCTGGCAATTCGCGCATCGGTATTGCTTGGAATCGAAATATGGATGGGGAGAGTGTTGAGGTCGATGTTGAAAGACCGAACCCCGAACTGAAATTTCCCGTTGATTTTGGAACCGGTGCCTTCAAGCTCGAAAGCTTGAAGGCACCGGACTCAAATGTTAATTGTCTTCATCGGGGGTCGCGTTTGAAATACGCCCCACTTCGGCGGCAATTTCCTCTGCGGAGGCGACGTCTTTGTCCTCGATCTGCGGTTTGAAGTAGAGGAACACTTGCGTGTTGACTTCTGGAATGTTCTCCGTCAAAGCCTCATACATGAGATAGGCGTCGCTGTCGACGCTTTTGATCGGGATGTCCATGGTTGCGACCGCAAAATTAGAAAGGCAGACCAGTGCACCGCCATCTCCGTAGTATCCCTCATCGTTGATTACGAGGCTGCCGCCAAAAACCCAGTGCGTTTCCATGGGTTTCTGAGTTTCGGAATTTCGAATCATATCTTGTGCTCGACGTCGAATGATTTTGCCGCCTTCCTTCCAGACAACCTCAATTTCAATTTTTGGACCATGAGCCGGTTTGTAGATGGGGGCAAACTCAACAGGTGTGCCCGGCATGACACCGCAAAGTGCCAGGCACATATGAATCTGAGAAGCCCAGGCGTCGACCGTCACGATGGTTTCATGTGACTTTTGTCCCATGGGCGAAACGAATAATTCCAGAGGTCCCGAACGTAGACAGATCTTCCCACCTACAATTACCTGCCGATTTTCCTTGTCGATCCAGACCTTGTGTTCACCAACTCGATTTACGGTTTGCGTTTTGACGTCTTCGTTGTTGTCGTGGATGATCTCAGTGATCAGCTCTTTTAGTTCCTTGTCCTCTGCTTCTTGTCGGGCCTGGTCAACGGCAAGGGTCTGGGCTTTTTCGGCTTTTTGTTTTGCCTTGAGTTCATCGACAAGATTTTTGGTCGCTTCGGCGATCGTTTCCTGCTTGCTGACTACCTGCGGTTCTTGTTTGACCTGTGGATCTTTATTCTTTTGAAGCATCGCATTCTTAAGAGCGGCTTTCCGTTTATTTTTTAATGCAACGGTGTTATCTGCATTGCCACAGCCGATAATGAAAACGCAGGAGAAAATCGTTGCGAAGATAAGCTGTAGGGTGCATTTGCTCATGTTTTTTCCTTGGTTTGATCCCTTAAAGATATTCTTTCCTACAAGACTGGGCAACGACATTCTGCATTTTCGAAAAAGTGCAACGCCCGAATTTGCCGGTTTTCAATTAGTCGTGATTCGGATTGCTGACCTTTAGTGCATAACCAGATCCAAAATGAATCTGGGAAGCCCAACGCTAATGCATAAAGTGTGCCAATCCTCAGAGTTCCATTTGGCGGGATTTTGCCGTGAATACGTATTCTCGCTGCGATTCGTTGTCGATACAGACGACGCCCTGTTGACCAAAACGACAACATAGATGAAACCAGACACTTCTAGGAAGCGTCGTAGGTTGGCCGCCACCACGAGTGCACGGCAAAATTCGAGAGATGACCGCATAGTAATGGATAAAGAAATCGCAACGACATCAATTTCAAATTTGGAACAAGAAGATTGGGACCGACGTCGGGATGTGTTTACGCAGTCGTCAAAAAGCCTGCTCAAACGACTTGGTTGGCAGGGCGGTTCGCTTTTGAGTTGGGCTCTATCAAATAACTCCGAGCCCTTTTTAGAACGACTTCGCGAACAGCAGAGCCTTTTGAAGGTTAGTATCGGCATTGATAGTGCGAATTCGTTTGTCGAACGGTCGGTTTCCTGGAAGAATGGAGGCGAACATGGATTCGAATTGCTTGAGGCGGCGCAAGTTGCCTATGGTGTCGACCTGCTCGCTCACTCATTGACGGCAGATAAACTTCAAACGCTGCTCGTCAACGCGAACCAATTGGCTAAACGAGTTCAGCAGGCCACACCCCACCCCTGGTTGCAACAGCTTGCCGCGGTTGAGTTGCCACTGGTTATCGCGGTTCAGCTGGGACGTTCCGCCAAGGCGGAAATTCTTCAGATGGAAACTATGATTGGTGAGTTGGTTGATGGTGACGGCTGGATAGTCGCGAAAAACCATCGAGACTTTGGAGCATTGTTGTCTTCCTGGGCACGTTGCGTTCGGCTGATTGCTGAAACACAAGAGTCTTTGGAAGATTCGATTGCGATAAAACTGGAATGGATGGCTCGCCAGTGGCTGCGTTTGATGCGACCTGACGGAACGATCTTGCTAGGGCCCGACGGCGTAGATGGTACTGACAAAGATATGCAGGCCGCCATTCTTGCCTTGAGCTCAGATCGAGAGGACAAAAAGTTGGCTCAGCTTCGAATCGGAATCCAAAAGAGCAAGACCGTTGATGGTAACGTGTCTCGGTTGCACGATGGAGCTGGTTTTTCAGAGTGGGCCGGGCTGGGTGTTTTTCAATGCGGCTGGAGCCGGTTTAGTCCTCGTCTTGCAATGGCAATCGAAGCGTCGGGTGTTCAGTTGGAGCTTGCCAATCGGAGAAGCTTGGTGAAAGGCGCCTGGGACGTTTCCATCGCCGTTGATGGTGAACCCGTCGATTTTTGCATGAGCGACTACGAAATCAATTGCTATCATTCCGATGAAGAAGTTGAGTTCATTGAACTGGAGTACAAGTCGGATCAAGAGGCCGTTTTGCAACGCCAAATCATGTTGGCTCGTGATGAGCAGTTTTTGCTATTGGCAGATGCAGTGGTGTTGAAAGATTCCGCAAAGATTGACTACTCATCGACTTTGCCTCTCGCCAAACGCGTGATTCCACTTTTGGAAACAGATAATCGCGAGATTTACTTAAAAGACTGGGATATCCACTCCCTGGTTTTGCCGTTGGCTTTGGGTGAATGGCGTTCTGATCGATTGCCGGGTGATTTGAACGTGGTGGACGGACGATTGAACTTGCAGCAACAGGGACAAGGCACCGCGCTCTATGCCCCACTCTTTTTCGATTTGTCGCCAGTTCGTTGCACCTCACCTAGAACATGGAGAAACCTGACGGTCGCCGAAGAGCTCAAGATTCTAGCTCGAGATAAGGCGGTCGCGTACCGAATTCAAATTGGCGAGCAGCAATGGGTGATTTATCGTAGCTTGTCAGGGATTGCGAGCAGAACGTTTTTCGGCGAAAACCAGATTTGCGAGTTCTTCGTTGGAAAAACAGACGGTGATGTTGGCGCCGATGAACTAATTCAAATTGAGTGATCTGAAAGAGAATTGTGGAACGAACTGAACAACTGAAAGTTAATCTGGCCGAAGTCACGCAGCGAGTCAAAGACGCCGCGGTACGGTCGGGACGAACTTTTGACGACGTCAAGCTGATTGCTGTTACCAAGTATGTGGATGCGGAAACGACTCGGGATCTAATCAACGTTGGTTGCACGGCGATTGGCGAGAGCCGCCCTCAGCTTTTCAAGGAGAAGCAAGGGAAGTTGTCGGATCTCAATGTGGAATGGCATTTGATCGGCCATCTTCAGAGGAACAAGATCAAGATGGTATTGCCTCATGCAAGTTTGATTCATTCAGTGGACAGTCTTCGGCTGATTGACGCGCTGGAGGCCGAAGCGGAAAAGACTTCTCAAAACATCAGAATCCTGCTGGAGGTCAATATTTCCTCGGAGTCAGCTAAACAGGGGTTTCAGGAATCGGAGTTGGCGGAGGCGCTGGAGCGAGTGGAAGGATCGAAGTGGATCTATGCAGATGGATTGATGGGAATGTCTCGCCTGGACGGAAACGAAGATGACGCGAAGCGTGAGTTTAGTCAGCTACGGACAATTCGAGATACCTACGCCACTCGACATGATTCTCCGCGGGTGCAACTTCGGGAACTGTCCATAGGCATGACTGGAGATTTCGAAATTGCGATCGCTGAAGGTGCGACCTTGGTAAGGATCGGCTCAGCATTGTTTCGCGGAATCCTTTGATTCAAATGTTCAATGAGCTGAAACTAGAGCACTTCCAGTATTGGTATTCTTGGTGACCGCATCGTCTAATGAAGGTTACGCATTCTTGGGGTTTGAACTGTTCAATGATTCTCACGATGGATTCCCCGAGTTATTGCTGATTTCGACGCGTAAATCACGCCATTGAAAAGTCACTCGTGTCGAAACAGATTACTTTTCTGCCACCGCTTCGATGTACCCTACCCTTATCCACCATCACGCGACGTCGTTACTTCTAATTGTCAGTTCGTTGCCGGTATAATGTTGGGTCAATCGCCGATTGCATATCCGCATAATTGGGCAATCTTTCTTCGCCAATAAATTCAACAATCCGAGTAATCGGTAAGCGTCCACCAGCACGGTTTGTGGGACCCACTTGACTATCGGCGTTTGAGCTTGGCTTGCCTGGCTTTTCGTTCACGTCGGTTGGCTCGTTTCTTGTTCTTTCTGAGTTCGCGTTCTCGCCGTTCTTCCTGTCGGAAATTTCGGATGCTCTCCGGATGGTCCTTCGCCCAGTTCCATGGCAGCATTGGTTCATAATCTGTTTCGCCAGCGAGAAGCCGCTTCAAGATGTCGTTGACGTAAGCCCAAGTATCAAGATCATTCCGATGGGCACTGCTGACCAACGTCAGGAACCCGGCGTTTCGCTCGCCGCCAATAAGGCTGCCGCAGAACAGCCAATTTTTTCTTCCCACCGCGACTTGCTTCATCAACTGCTCGCATTCGTTGTTGTCGATGGCCAACTTGGGATCATCCAGGTAACGTGTTAGTTCCGCCCAGTGATTGCGAAGATAGTTGAGCGCTTTTCGCAAGTCGCTTTTGGGTAACACGACTTGCTCGGTGCGATCGTCAATCGAATCAAGCTCACTTCGCATCAAGTCCCAGACCGGTTTCGCTTTCGCGTGACGCAGTGCAGTACGCTGGTCGCCCGTTAAGTCCTTGGCTTCGGTTTCAGCATCGAACACGTCCTGGAACCACTGCATCCACTTGCGGCGGTCGGCAGGATAATCCGTCGCGTCTTCGAATTTTCGGCGTGCATGGCTGTTGCAGGCGGCGCGCGCGATCTTATCTTCGGACTCGGCTGCAATCGCGCCGAACCCATGCCAACAGTCACCAAGAATCGTGCCGGAGTAACTTTCGAAAAAGGAATCAGGACCATCGCGATGACGACTGACCGTAAAGTCAAACACGTTGAGCTTGATGCTGGCTCCTCGATAGGCCCACATCTTCGCGTTGATGCTCGATTTGTTTTCTTCAAGTGCCTTGGCATAAACTTCGGCGATGCGTTTTTGCTTGGGATCGCCAATATCAAACTCGGGAAGCACTTTCGGATACAAGAGCGTCAGGCCGGTGTCATCGCAGGCGACGATCGAATCGTCGAGCAACGTTTGCCGAAAGTAGACCAACAATGGCTCGATGATAAAGTGACACCCGACCAGGATGTTGAGCATCGTGCTGCGAGAAGGCGTCCAACCACTGCCGGCGAACATGTCTTGCAGTCGATACAGCGGCAAGTGATAGGCGTACTTGTGCGAAATGATTTGGGCGGCAACCGAAGTGTCGTACTTGTCGCCTTCGACGATGCCCGTTGGTCGCTCGGGAGAAGCAATGCCGCATTCGGATCGACTTTGGCAGGCGTATTTTTTGTATTTGCGAACGAGGACTTTGTACGAAGCCGGGATCGCGATGAGTTTCTCGCGAACGTCCCACATCGTTTCGGGCAGAAGCTGCTTCTCACCGTGGGTGTCGCAGGTCTTCGCGGACTCTTCGACATCGATGACGACCGTTTCGCGCGGCAAGTGTTCCGGCAGGCTGCGGTTTTTCTTATTGGGTTTGCGACGTTTGTGAGCGGGAATCAAGTCGGCTTCTTCGATCGCTTCGTGAAGCCCATCGGTTGCATCGAGCGCTTCGGCGGTGTCACCAAAGTCAATCCGCAACTGATCCGGGTCGGCGATGTAGCGTTCGCTTTTGGCCGCAAATCGCTCTTGCCACAGTTTGAGGTAAGCATTCTCTTTGGCGTTAAGCTTCACTTCGAGTTGGCGAATCGTGTCGGATTTGATCAACACTTGCTTGTTTTTTTTGGCTAACGCGACCGACTGCTGCGCAACTAACTCAACCAGTTTTTGTTTCGAAAGTGTGGCCGGATCTTGCATGCCTAAAGATAGAATGGTTCGAGACGGCTAGCAAGGCCGGATCGAACCTTTTGAGAAAAAACAATGTTTTTTTGCTAAGCAGAGTAACGTTTTCGGCGGTGCTTGGCCCCGGCCAATGAGATCCCCGAAATCAACATCGAGAGCTCCGTCGAATCAATTCGTAACTTACTTGAGTCGTCTTGGGGTTTGATCGCTTCAAAGGTGCCGGCTTCGAGCAAGCGGTAGTACAGCCAAAAACCACCTTCGCTAAAGTGCAGCAGTTTCATTCGGTCGCGTCGACGGTTGATGAAGATGAACAGGCTGCCATCGGTTGGATCTGATTGGAACTGATCGCGAACAATCGACGAAAGTCCTGCAAATCCTTTTCGCATGTCCGTCGCTTGGGTATGAACAAAGATCTGTAGCGAGTTGGAAAAGGTCAGCATTGTTACGCCTCTGATGTTGAAACCGTGGAATCCAACTGCCCAGAAATGAGCAGCACTTCCCGAACGACAGTCGCAACCGCGTCGAGTCGCTCCCCAAGCTCCAGCGTCACGTTGCCGGGAAGCGAAACGAGAATCCCAGTTGCTGGGCTAACTTCCACTTCCGCAAAGCTCGCTCGATTTTTCACAGCTGAAGGGATTGGTTTGGCGCGATTGGCGACAACTGGGGCAATGTCAACTCTTGGCTGAAACCGCCGCTTCCATTGATAGAAGGACGGAGCAGAAATGCCTTCCAGCGAACAGAAGTTGGCTACACCATGATCGGATTGAGAAAAACGATTCAGCCGATCAAGCCAAAGGGTCGTCCGCTCAGATTTAGAAA
The DNA here is from genome assembly GCA_965224765.1 of Mariniblastus sp. Classification (GTDB taxonomy): domain Bacteria; phylum Planctomycetota; class Planctomycetia; order Pirellulales; family Pirellulaceae; genus CAZDBA01. Next base: position 58,980 of record CBDDAC010000024.1, on the reverse strand, counting down.
GGGAAGATATTGGCATCGTGATCTCCAAGGAAATCACTCAGAATAACAACAGCGCCAATAACCGTGCTGGTGGACGCTTACAGTAATCGCATCTGCGGGACCGGCGATCAATTCCGAGTAGTCGACTACAATATGGTCAATGAACGGTTTTTGCTCGAGGTACTGTAGGGCCTGCTCGCGGTGAGAAGAAAGTTGCTTAACAATTTCTTCAATAGAATGATCGGCACCGCTCGTACCCAGCCGTTGAATCATCTTGTGTTGTGAGGCCGCAATTTCGTCGGTATTTCGAGAAACAAAAATTATCTTGTATGAATGACTCGCCGGAAGCGAGCCCAGCAGCATGGAGATAACTTTCGTAACTTTTGTGTCGAGCTGCTGGTCATCAAGAATCGAGGGATCCCTTGGCAGGCTTTTGATCAATTCCCATTCATAATAACCTTTGGGATTGTCGACATCGGCAACTCGTTCCTTGTCGGTCATTGGCATCAGGCCTCCCGCGGCAAGCATTTGCATTATCAAGGAAGTTCCCGATCGCGGTAATCCCGAAACCAATGTGAGAGTACGCCCCGATTTTTTCTTTTGCTCAGGTTGAGGGCGATTCTTTTTTAGCAATGCCAACCGCTCATCATGACCGGGAATGTCAGGTAATGGAAACAACTGTTCAGCGCGTTGATTTTGTTCGACTGATTGTTGGGATTCCGATTCTTGGCAACGCAGAAATTCACGTAAATGAAAATCACTCTTGGTTTTGTCCCCCAGGTAGCGTTTGTAAATGCGAATCAAATAACGATGAGCATTCAGCATTCCTTCGTCTAGATGACACGCTGTTTCGAACGCCTGGGCTGCTCGTTCGTAGTTACCCAATCTCGCTAAAGCAATTCCCAAAATGTAATGTGAGTTCGGAAGGTGGTGTAGCAAAGCCACGGCGTCCAACGCCGCCTCAGCTGCCTGCTTATAGCGTTTCTGCTTTAAACATACGTTGGCCAAGCCTTGATGGGCGAGCGCTTTCTCGGGATTCACCTCGATTGCTCGCTGAAATGATGATTTCGCCTGAGACAGGTTTCCATGTTTGAAAAAAGCCCTTCCCAGTCGAATGTGGGCTTGTGGGACACTGGGATTCACGGTTGCCACTTGCTGGATAAAATTGAGACCGCGTTCTCGTTCCCCAAGGGCAAACCATGCTCGACCTGCCAACAATCGCATCGGTACCGGAAGTTTATCGTCGGGAAAGGTCTTTTCTATCAAGTCCAGGCTCTGCCGAAAGTAACCGCTTTGAAAATAGCTGTAGGCCAATTTGAAAATGAAGCGAAGCTCCCATGTGTTCTCCCACAACAAGGCTTCCAGCAGCGGAATCGCTTCGTCGGGACGATTGGTACCCATATAGGTTCGAGCCAGATTGTAGTCCAACTCGGTTTGTGCAGCTTTAGATGCTTGTTCTTTATCCTCACCGTGATCTTCGACATAGCCCAGGGCAACAAATTGTTTACGCAACTCGTCGGACTGCCGTTCTTCCAATTCCGTGCCCGGAGGATGCAGGCCCGGATCGCCATTGCCAAGTTCTGTTTCCCAGCTGGGAATCGTTTTGACCTCAGGAGGTTCTTTGAAGATAGAAACCAGCGGCCGTCCTTTCATGTCTTGACCAATGGGTAATCCGGCGTAGGTCAAAATGGTTGGAGTTATGTCGATCAGGTTGGCGCCATAAACTCGCTCGTCCTTCTTTATCCCTGGACCAGCCATCGCCAGAATGCCAAATTCACGATGCCAATCCGCTGGGCCAGCCGGTTCATTGGAGACCATCATGGGACGCCCCTTGCCTGACTCAAACCCGTGGTCAGAGCAAACGATAACTAAGGTGTCGGGGCCAGCCAGATCCCAAAGTCGCGCCAGCATCATGTCGTGAAATTGATAAAACCCATCAATCACGTGTTTGAAGATCTCAAATTCCTTTTCATCAACGAATGGCATCTTCGGCGGATAGTATGCCATGAACGAATGACATGCGTGATCAATCGTATCCAGATAGATCGCCGTGAAATCCCAATCATCATCTGCCATCAACTGTGTGGTTACCGACTGCAGCGTCGCACACTCAGTTACCAATTTGGATAGTGGTGCAAGAAGTTTGTGGTTGCCCAGCTGTAACTCTCTGGCTTTAGGAATAAATGAAAGTAAATCTGCGGGCAACAGTTCAGAGGATTCTACAAATGACTCAGAGAGTTCCTCCAGACGATCGGCTGGATGAACAGTTCCCAGCGGGAATTCCAGCTTGTTATCTTTCCTGCGTCCGAATTTGATTGACTGGGAGACAATACTTCCGTTGATTGGCTCGGCCGGATGACTGGCCCACCAGCCAACCACATTCGACTTCAATCCCGATTGACTAAAAATATTCCAAATCGCTTTGACTTTTCTGGACAAACTGGTGACCGGACGAGCACCCCCGCTGGTCGGGTCAGGTTCCATGAACCCGCATATGCCATGTTGATCGGGCAGTTTACCCGTCGCGATCGTATTCCAAAGCATCGGGGAAAACACGGGCTGCATTGTGGCAAGATTGCCGATTACGCCTTGATCGACCAAGCGACTCAACGTCGGCATTTTTCCCGCATCAAGGAGTGGAGTGATGTGTTGCCAGTCCGCGCCATCCCACCCTATAAGGAGGATGCGCTTCTTTTTTCCAACCTTAGAAGATTCTTGCCTGTTTGGAGTATTGCTCATAGTTCTGACTGAGAAGTTGGTCGCAAATAAAAAAGAGCTGTTGCAATCAAACAGCTCTTTTAAGTTGGTCGCAAATTGTAAACGACACGCAAATGGATGACTTACTTGCGGCGTCGTCGAGCAGCGAGCCCCAAAGTTCCAAGGGCCAACAAAGCCAGCGAGGTTGGTTCAGGAACGGCAGTTGTGTCGAATGCCACTCCAGAAACGTCTTCCCAACGGAAGCTCATGGTAGCTGTACCATCAGCATTATCTAATAAATTAGCGGCGCCAAAGTGCGTATTGCCACTGATGCCGAATTCAAGTCCAATAAATTCAGCACCACCACTGCCGAAAAAACTAGCATATTTGATTGCCGCAACTCCTGCTGTGGTACTTGCCGCACTGAACTGGCTAAACGCGCCAAGATAACTGTTGACAGCGTTGTAAGTAGCACCAACAGCATTTCCAACCCTGTTCCCGCCAAGTCCGGAAATCACTGCCCAGATTGACGCTGGATTACTCGCGCCGCCAAAATTGTCGGCCATCGAAACGTTGAAGTCGTCGGTTCCGTCGAAATCAACGTCGACATTAAAGGATTCTCCGAGGTTCTCAAGGGTCAGCGTTGTAGCGCTGTCTACAATGTCTGCTTCAGCCATACTGACACCACCTAGTGTCATTGCAGTCCCTGCCAAAGAATAGGCTGCGAGCTTCTTTCTCAAATTTTTGTTTCTTTTTTTGGTCATAGTAATTTTCTGAAGTAAGAGAAGTCTAAAGAAAAGGGAGAAAAGTCTAATCTCGGTTGCATGAATGGCTTATCGCAAATAGCGATTTCAAGACTTATTCTCTCAATGAAAAATAGTCGCCTCAACGAAATGCGTCAACGAATGTGAGCACCTTTTTTTAAAAAAATAGTGCCCTTAGTTGTTTGTGCCAAGGCATTGCCAGTATTGTGTACCACTATGGATTTTTCCTTGCCATCTCGGTGTACCAATCTGGAAATTTCCTTGGCCGCCCTCGTAGCGACTTGCTTTCTTGGTGGCCCATCGATGGCGGTAAGTTCGGATCTAGATCCAATAAATGTTGGCGATCCCAATTCTGTTCAACCAGGTCCAAAGAAAAACGAAACAAAACAAATCGAGAGTGCGAATTTTTCGATAGTTGGATTCGTGGTCTTTCAAGAGAACGAGGATAACGAGAGAAATGTAACTCTTATTGATGGACATGATGGCTGCCAACCCCTGGCCTCCAGCGCGACTACGATTGCCGAAGCAGATCTTACGTATGATCACCAATGGGGTCGGGAGTCTTTTCTGTTCAAATGCGAGAAAGTTAAATCAATCTAATCTCGCAATCAACATACTTCGGTCACCCAACAAAGACCCCTTTGTTCCCCTGGTAAGAGGTAAGAGTTTAGTTCTTTGACCGCAGATTTTTTATTCGCCAGGCATGATTGGTTGATTTGGAGTCACTGGTATTTTTAGTACAGCGCAGCAGCGAACGCAGATCGTTGTTGGATATTTGAAAGTGGCCTGTGCGATTGGCCACGATTCGTTTTAAGATAATTGCTCAAGAGGCGTCTGCATTGAAATCGAAGCTCAGGCTGACGGTTTCTTTGCGGACGTTTTTCTGTAGATGAACTGCATCACTTTGTCCGGCGGCTGCGTGACGTGATACCGGCCGTCAACGATGTCTTCCTGCAAGTGTTCCATCGCGGCTTGGCTTGAGTAGACGGCGATGTTGCGGGAGTCGCAACGAGGGCATCGCCTTGGTGCCCCAACATCGACTCGAACGTCGTATTCAGTAGGCATCTTACGGTACCAGGGGGCATGGCCTTTCGGTGCGCCTCGTTTGCCCTTCTTCTTGGCTGTCGTTTCAGCAGATTCTCTTGGGTCTAATTTGGCTTTCTGCTTGTTTGTCGCAAATTTGTTCTGCCGCTCCAATCGAAGCACCGCCGGCATGTGGACAATGCCTGACATGCGGACAACCGTATTCGTGTTTTGGGTAGAAAGGAAATGACATCGGTGAGCCTTCAACGAACACCTCTACCGATTTCCGTTGACCATCGCAAGACGAATCAATGTAAGCGTCCACCAGCACGGTTTGTGGAATCCACTTGACTATCGGCGTTTGAGCTTGGCTTGGCGAGCTTTTTTTGCCCGGCGGTTGGCTCGTTTTTTGTTCTTTCCGAGTTCGCGTTCTCGCCGTTCTTCCTGTCGGAATTTTCGGATGCTCTCAGGGGAAAATCAAAGGGGACGTTCTACTTTTTGAGAGCTCAGCTCGAATCAGCCACCACGAAATCGACATTGCCAAAGTAGAAAAGTCCCCATCGCGGCGGAACTCGTTTGAGCGTTCCACTGGTTGCACCGTAAGCGTACAGGAGCACGGTTTCGGTATCGCTCTTGACTAGCGATTTTTTAGTTTGGCTTGTCTGGCTTTTTTTAGTCTTCGGTTGGCTCGTTTTTCTGTTTTTCGAACCTCTCGGTCTCGACGTTCATCTTTCCTGAACTGGCGAATGGAGTCTGGATGTTCTTTGGCCCAAACCCAAGGCAGCATCGGTTGGTAATTCGTCTCGCCAGCCAACAGCCGTTTCAAGACGTCGTTCACGTAAGCCCAAACATCGAGATCGTTTCGGTGGGCACTGCTGACTAAGGTCATGAATCCGGCGTTGCGTTCGCCGCCTGCGATGCTTCCACAAAACAGCCAGTTCTTTCTTCCCAGCCCGATCTGTTTCATCAGCTGTTCACATTCGTTGTTATCCGCGGCCAACTTCGGATCATCGAGATAACGCGTTAACTCCGTCCAGTGATTGCGAGCGTAATTCAGCGCCTTGCGTAAATCGCTCTTGGGCAACACGACTTGCTCCGTTGGATCGTTGACCGAATCAAGCTCCGCTCGCATCAAGTCCCAAATCGGTTTTGCTTTCGCATGCCGTAAAGCCGTCCGTTGCTCGTCGGGTAAACGTTTGGCTTCGGTTTCTATGTCGAACAAGTCTTGATACCACTGCATCCACTTGCGACGGTCTGCTGGATAGTCCTTGGCGTCCTCGAACTTGCGACGCGCGTGACTGTTGCAAGCAGCACGCACGATCACGCCCTTGGATTCAGTTGCAATCGCACCGAACCCGTGCCAACAATCGCCAAGGATCGTACCTGAGTAATTTTCAAAAAACAAATTCGGGCCGTCGCGATGACGGCTGACCGTAAAATCGAACACGTTCAGCTTGACGCTTGCTCCCCGATAAGCCCACATCTTCGCGTTGATGCTTGGTTTGTTTTCGGCGAGTGCTTTGGCGTAGACTTCCGCTGCACGTTTTTGCTTGGGATCGTTTAAGTCAAAATCGGGAGGCACTTTCGGGTACAAGAGCGTCACGCCCGTTTCATCACAAGCGATAATCGAATCGGCTTGCAAGGTTTGCCGAAAGTAAGTCAACAACGGCTCGATGATGAAGTGGCAACCGATCAGGATGTTGAGCATCGTGCTGCGCGAAGGCGTCCAGCCGCTGCCGGCAAACATGTCTTGCAGACGATAAAGCGGAAGATGATAAGCATATTTATGCGAGATGATTTGCGCCGCCACCGAAGTATCGTACTTGTCGCCTTCGACGATGCCTGTCGGTCGCTCGGGAGAAACGATGCCGCATTGAGGCTGTCCCTGGCAAGCGTATTTCTTGTACTTCCGAACAAGCACGGTGTAGGATGCCGGAATGGCGATTAGTTTTTCGCGGACGTCCCACATGGACTCGGGAAGCAGTTGCTTTTCTCCGTGGATGCCGCAAGCCTTCGCGGCCTCTTCGACGTCAACGATTTCGACTTCGCGGCGTAAGTGTGCCGGCAAGCCTTGGTGTTTCTTTTTTGGCTTGCGACGCTTGTGGGCCGGGATCAGGTCGGCTTCTTCGATCGCTTCATGCAGGCCGTCAGCAGCGTCGGCAGATTCAGCGGTGTCGCCGAAGTCGATTTTGAGTTGATCCGGATCAGCGATGTAGCGTTCGCTCTTGGCACCAAAGCGTTCTTGCCAGAGTTTAAGATAGGCCTTTTCTTGGGCATCAAGTTTCGCCAGAAGTTGCTTGACGGTGTCGTCTTGGATCAGCAGTTGTTGGTCTTTTTTAGCCAGTAGCTCAAGCAGTTGTTGTTTCGAAAGTTTGGCAGGGTCTTGCATGGGGTTAAAGATAAAAAGGTTCGAAACGGCTAGCAAGACCGAATCGAACCTTTTTGGGAAATAGTCGCAGATTTTTTTATCAGGCAGAGTATCGCTTTCTTCTTTTTCTCGCCTGGGCCAACGACACGCCTGAGAGCAGCATCGAAAGTTCCATGGCATCGATTCGGAGTTTCACTGAATTGCCGTCGGTTCGAAGTGACTCAAAGGTGCCGGATTCAAGAAGACGGTAGAACAGCCAAAAGCCGCCATCGGAGAATTGCAGTAGCTTCATTCGATCGCGTCGTCGATTGATAAAGACGAACAAGCTTCCGTCGGTCGGGTCTGCTTTGAATGCTTCACGGATGATGGCTGAAAGACCCGAGAATCCTTTTCGCATGTCCGTCACTTCGGTGTGGACAAATATCTTCGCTCCTGTAGACGGCGTGAACATGATTACGACTCACTTTCGGTTGAGCGGGGGCGATCACCACGGCGAGGATTGAGATGATCGCCAAGTGAGTGTCGCAAGACACGGTCAATAATGTTGCCGGCAATCTGCGGATCGCGGCCCAGTTGAATGCTGATTTCACCAGGAAGGGAAACGATTGCTGGCGAGGGTTGGTCAACGATCTGAATTTCCGCAAAAGACGCCTTGGCAACGCTGACCGGCTGACTGCTTGGTCGTCGATTGGATCGCGTCTTAACCGACGCAGCAAGGCGACGTTTCCACTGATAAAAAGAAGGAACCGAGATTCCTTCGGCGGCACAGAATTTAGCAATTGAGTCGCCAGACGAGCTTTGCCGGTTCAATCGCTCAACCCAAAGTTTAACTCGTTCTTTTTTCGAAATACCTGACATCATGATCTCCCACAAGGAAATCAATCAGAATAGGACTAACGTCAATAACCGTGACTGTGGACGCTTACGAATCAATAACATCCCGGTCAATGGACTAAACTCTTACAAAGAAGCCAGCAAAGCCAATGGGGTCGGGAGTCTTTTCTGTTCAAATGCGAGAAAGTTAAATCAATCTAATCTCGCAATCAAAATACTTCGGTCACCCAACAAAGAAAAGACTCCCGACCCCTTTATTCCCCAAGAATGCGTAAACTGCTTTAGACATTGTGGATGCCGTGAAAACTAATACTCGAAGTGCTCTGGAAGAATTCGATGGCGGCGTAATACTGTCTGTCAAAGCCCAACCTGGAGCTCGTAAAAACGAATTGCGCGGCGTGAGCAACGGACGTCTGAAAGTTTGCGTGACTCAGGTGGCCGAAAAAGGAAAGGCCAATAAAGCAATCATCAAGTTGTTGGCCAAGGTGCTCCGAATTGCTGCCTCCAATATCACCTTGGTCAAAGGCGAGACGCATTCGCAGAAAGCGTTTCGAGTCCAGGGATTGTCAGCTCAAGAATTGATTGAGTTGTTTGAGCGTAACAGCGCATAAAAAAGCCGCCCCAGTTTGAGGCGGCGCGTTTTTTTAATGTTTCATTCGCATCAAGAGTTACTCAATGCCGTGCATTTTCTCTTTGATCCAGCCCCTCATTCCGACAAGAACCAGGCCGGCAAGAATCGGGATTGCGGTATAGATCAAGAAAAATGTCACCAATCCGTACTCGTCAGAGATCTTGTCGATGAAGCTACCCGACCAACCCGCAAGGTAGTTGGCAACTGCCGTCGCCCCAAACCAAACACCGAACATAAGGCCAACGAGCTTGGCGGGTGCCAATTTACTCACATAAGACAGCCCCACAGGTGAAACGCAGAGTTCGCCAGATGTGTGCAGGAAGTACACGAGCACCAGCCACCAAAGACTAACGGACGCCGTTTCGGCTCCATTGGGAATTGAAGCACTTGCGATCGCTACCGCACCAAATCCGAGTCCTAGCAATATCAGCCCAATGGCAAATTTGACGGGAGCAGATGGGTTGTACTTGCTCGCCCAAATCTTTCCAAACAATGGAGCAAGGGCGATGATGAAAAATGAGTTGAGGATTCCGAACCAAGACGCAGGAACTTCCGTTTCATTCTGCTTCTCAATGACAACCTTGGCATCATATTTGACTTTAAAGTTGTCCGCGTCTTCCTTGGAAACAATCATAAGCTTCCCTTTTCCTTTTTTGGCCTCGCGATCCACAACAATGATTGAATCGTTTGCGACCATGGAATCAGCCGTGTTAACTGTTTGATTGAGTGTTACGGGAACGGAAAATTCAACTTCGTAGAGGTTTCCCGATTCGTCGTCTTTCTTTGGCCCTTTGACTTTGGCTTCGAATACCGAAAGGTTGTCAGCCGTAGCGCCCACACTAACGGCGAGTTTTCCCTTTCCCTTCTTGTTTTCGGTGTCCACGACAACTAATTCAGTGTCCTTTTTCAGCTCGGTAGACGACTCGACTACCCCTGAAACCGATTCAGTTGATTCGAATGTTACTTCATAGGACTTGTTGTTGAATTGGGTGTAAAGCATGAAAATTGCGATAGCCCAAATGACCACAAAGCTCGATACAATTGAGAAATTGGAGAATGGGATGTGTGAAAAGGTTGCCCTAACCAGTTTGTACAGTACAAAAGTTACAACGGCCAAAGGAGCGATGGTCAAAAACGTGTTAGCCGCAAGAAACGCCCAGTGGGCATTGCCGGTTAACAAACGACCTGTGTAGTCTTTCGCGAAAATGGTCAGCGAACCACCGGCTTGCTCAAACGCTATCCAGAAAAAGATAGTAAAGAATGACAAAAGGCCGACGACGATCAATCGATCACGAACAACTGTTTTTTCTTTTTCCGATTCTGGAGCTGTGTTTTTGTCGAGAACTTCCGGTTTCTTTTTGGTTCCGACCTCTCCAAAAATAGGCTGGCCAAAATAGAACATGATCATACCCAGAAACATGAAAACTCCGGCAAGGCCGAAACCGTAGCTCCAGCCAATTTGTTCTCCGACGAAACCGCAAAGCAAAATTCCTAGGAAAGCACCAGCGTTGATGCCCATATAGAAGATCGTATACGCGGCGTCCTTCTTTTCTTCGTTGTTTTGATACAGCTGACCAACCATTGTCGAAATGTTCGGTTTGAAAAAACCATTTCCGAAGATCAGCAGACCGAGTCCCGTGTAAAACATCGGGGCCGTTTCAAACGCCAACGCCGCATGGCCCATTGTCATCAAGAGCGCCCCTAAGAGGACCGCGCCCCGATAACCGATCAGTTTGTCGGCCACGATGCCGCCCAAGATTGGCGTTAAGTAAACCAATCCGGTGTACATCGCGTACAATTCAAGAGCTTCCGCTCGACTCCATCCCAGCCGCCACCGGCGATTTCGCTTACCAGGAAGAGCACCAGCAGAGCCCTCATGCCGTAATAGCTGAAACGTTCCCACATCTCGGTGAAGAAAAGTAGAAATAAACCTGGCTCGTGGCCAAACACAGATTCACCAGAAAGTAGTTTCGCAGAAGCGTTGCTCATCAGGCTCTCCAAACGATCGAAATACGGTTAATTCAGCTGCGATGTTGCTGCTTATTATTTGTGAAAATAGTCACCCACCGTCCAGATAATTTCTTCATGTCGAGAATGGACCGGATGCGGGGTGGTAACTTTCAACGCACAAGTTTAGTCGAAAGAAACCGCCACAACCAGACGGTCGTTGTGGAAGTCTCGACGTTGAAATACAGGTCGATTTACGTCGTTGGCCCCCTGAACTTTGCCGATTGCGGTGATTGGACAAGGGTTTTCGTTTAGATCAACCCGTTCAACATTTGCGCTGAAGTCTTCTAACCGATAATCGTGGGGGCTAGTTTGGAGAATCGAAATAACGTTCTCGCTGAGTTGTCGGAGCAGCCCATTGGCAGGATATCGGGTCAATGTTGCTCAAACCGATAAGTATCCAAATGGAGGCACCATGACCTCCCATAAAAGGTGCGGAGGCCACCACCCAATGAAATCAGAACTAGTGGTTTAACCAACCTGAAATGATGGGTGCCATGCCTTGCGCTTGCGCAAGCATGCTCACGCAAGCGTGGCACCCACTAAAACGGGTCAAATCAGCTCTGACGAACCACTAAGATCGCTGATCCAAATTGACAAACTCGCGAACATTCAAGCCCGTGTAGACCTGACGAGGTCGGCAAATTCGTTTGTTGTCCGAAGCATGCATTTCCTTCCAGTGGGCGATCCAGCCTGGAAGGCGACCCATCGCGAACATTACGGTGAACATTGACCGAGGAATGCCGATTGCGCGGTAAATGACTCCAGAATAAAAGTCGACGTTCGGGTAAAGTTTTCGAGCAACGAAGTACTCGTCGTTCAACGCAACCTGCTCCAGTTTTTGTGCAATCTCAAACAATGGGTCATCAATGTTGAGTTTGTCGAGAAGTGTGTCTGACGCTGTCTTGATGATGCTGGCTCGAGGATCAAAGTTTTTGTAGACGCGGTGTCCAAAACCCATCAGGCGGAAACCGTTTTCCTTATCCTTGGCCATCGCAACATACTTTTCAACATTGCCGCCGTCATCGCGAATTTGCTCGAGCATATTCACAACTGCTTCGTTGGCACCGCCGTGAAGTGGGCCCCAGAGTGCGCAGATCCCTGCCGCAATCGAGGCAAACATGTTTGCATTGGACGATCCGACCATCCGAACGGTGGAAGTGCTGCAATTCTGTTCGTGATCGGCGTGAACGATTAGCAGCATGTTCAGTGCTTTGATGAAGTCCTCATCCTGAATATAGGGTTCGCAAGGAACTGCGAACATCATTCTCAGATAGTTTTCACAGTAGGAGAGTCCATTGTCTGGATAGACAAATGGCTGGCCAATTGACTTTTTGTGGCTATAGGCCGCAATGGTTGGCAATTTAGCAATCAAGCGATGCGTGCAGAGTTCAACGTGCTCAGGATTCATCGGATCCAAAGCGTCCTGATAAAATGTCGACATTGCACTCACGACGCTGGACAGAATCGCCATCGGGTGGGCATCGCGTGGGAATCCGTCGTAGAACATTCGCATGTCTTCGTGCAACATGGTGTGGCTGCAGATGTTTTGCCGGAACGTCGCCAACTCGATTGCAGTGGGAAGCTCGCCGTAAATCAGCAAATAGCAAACTTCGACAAAATCGCAATTTTGGGCCAAATCTTCGATCGCATACCCTCGGTATCGCAAAATACCCGATTCACCGTCGAGAAATGTGACTTCGCTGCGTGTTGATCCGGTGTTGACGTAGCCTTCGTCCAGGGAGATCAGCCCGGTTTCCTTACGGAGGCGAGAAATATCGAGGGCAGATTCATCCTCCGTACCTACCAAGATTGGAAGATCAATTTCGTGGTCACCGCATTTCAATTTGGCCGACTCAGACTGCGTTTTAGTACCAGAAACCACTTTTCTCACCATAATTTCGAAGTTGATGTCGATAGTATGCCGGTTGCCAAGGTTCCGTAGGGAATCAAGGAATGACCAGACCGCCATAGTTTAGTCATTTCATGGCTTTGCGAAAAGGATTGGTGTTCAACCTGACTCAGGAATTTGAATCGAGAAAAACGTTCCCCTTCAGTTGCATCGCCAATTTGGCCTTTCCACCAAGTTTTCGGTGGAAACTCGACCGTTGAATGTGCAGATTGCCGCAATCGCCAAATAACAGCGTCTCGACAAAACCCCGCGATACTACTTGAAGTTGGAGTTGGTTCCGTTGGCCAGGTGTGGGGGAAGCTCTATATCGTCCATTTGAACTTCGAAGGGAATTCGCTGACGAAGCTCTGTGAGATGATCCTCAAAGGCTTGAGCCCGCTTTTCATTTTCCAGTTTGACTCGAATTTCTACTTGAGCCTCCAGGAACGGCGTGTAGCTTTCTTTCGTTCGCTCAAGGACCCGGACAATATGCAATCCGTCACGAGAAGGAATGACATCACTAAGTTCATTCACTGGAATGGAGAATAACGCTTGCTCGACGTCTTTGTAAACCAAAGAACCCAGGCTGGTCCAATCGTGTTTGCCACCTTCAAAAGCGGTAAAGCCTTGAGAGCTTCTTCGAGCAACCGCATCAAACGGAGCACCATAAACGACTTCATTTCCCATTTGCTTTAAAAGCTGTTCGGCTTCACTCTGATTAGGAACCTTGTCAAATCGTATGGAAAGCTCTTCCCAACGTACTCTGGCTTTTTGATGGTACTGATCGCGATTGTTTTGATAGTTTTCAAGCATTTCCTGGTGTGTGACTTCAGTATCAACGTCAAGCTTTCGCCCCATGAAGTACTTGATGAGTTGTTCCTCTGCCCATTTGTAACGCAACTGGCGAAGTGAACCGCCTTGTGCCCGAAGCTTGGCATCCAGTTCAATGGACGATTTCACATCCGATTTTTCAAGCAAAGTGGGCAAAACCTTTTTGTCAAAGTCTTCTTCGGCCGATTTGACAATCGTGTCAAAATCGGCGTTTTCTGGAAGGCTTTCCAGAGTGTCAATCAACAACAATTTGGCGTCGATGAATTTTGGGACCATTCTTTTGATGACCAAGCTACGCTGCGAGTCCTTCGCCTTGGCGGGAGCGCCTGGCATTAACCGATCCATCAACTGATTGACTTCAAAAAGCATGTCGCCGACAAAAATTGGATGGCCGCCAACAATCGCAACGACTCGACCCGGCTCAAACTCATTTTGTTCACTGACACGTGTGTCGGAAGTTGAAGCCAACATCGATGTGCCAGCGGGGGATGTGTTGGTAAAGCCAGCCGGTTGATTCGATGACGTTTGTGGAGATAGTTGCCGTGGGGATTCTCTAGGCAGCTGATTTTGATTGTTGGAAGGACGCTGATCAACTGGTGTAAAAAACTCACCCGATTGTTGGAATCCGGTTGAGTCGCGATTTTGAATTTCCTGGAAAACCCTGTTTTGATTGGTCGGTTGCTGAGGTGCCTGACCAGGTTGTTGAAGTCCGTCAGCCCTAGGAGTGGTGGTGCGAAATGCGATTTGCTTACTGCGAGATCGGTCCAGTGGAGCAACGCCACGGTTCGGTTCTGGCTCAAATGAGATGTCTTTGGGCTGACTTCTGGGACGAAAACCACCGTTCGGATCTGATACAAAACGGCCAGGTTGTAATTGAGTTGGGGGGCGCTGGCTTGCGCTAAATCCCTGGTCGGGAATCGCTGGCCGTTCAACGTTTGGCATTCGAGGTTGCAAAGTATTCTCTGCGACACGAATGGGGAATGTTGAATTTTTTGCGCTGGTGTTGTTCGAAGAATAATACGGGTCGCTCGAATCACGCAGCGCACCGTTCTGCGCATTGCAGACTCCAGCAAACAGGCAAATCAAGAGCACGTAAATCGAATTCACTAATAGACGTCGTTCCATGAGTCCGTCGAATCCCTTCAAAATGTCAATAAATTCCGGGCGACATTACGAAAATCAAGACTTTGCTTGCAAGATGGATTTTACGAGTGCCAGCATCTTGGGCGGTGAGATCTTGGTCGACTTGAGCGTAATGTACGCAGTTTGGTCGTCGACAATACGAATGATGCCATTCTTTTGGTTCGCCAGCATTTCAAATCTTTGTCGATTTGAGAAACGAAATCCAAGATAAGTGTCCTCAAGAAAGATCGATTCGATTTGCCAGATGGCCGCCTCCAGCTTGATTTGAGCTAGCTGCAACATTCGTTCTGCAGGTCGCGGAATTGGGCCAAACCGATCTTTCATTTCCTCACGAAGTTGCTTTATCTGAGCGAAGTCATCAATCCGAGTCATTCGGCGATAGAAATCGATCTTTTGGCGGCGGTCGGTAATGTACTCGTCTGGCAAGTGGGCTGCGATGGGCAAGTCGATATCTACATCGATAGAAATTATTGCAGGTAGCTTCTTGATTTCTCGCACAGCATTTTCAAGCAGCTGACAATAAAGCTCGTATCCAATCACCGCGATGTGCCCGCTTTGCTCAGTGCCTAACAGGTTCCCGGCCCCGCGAATTTCCAAATCCCGCATGGAGATGGAAAAGCCAGCGCCCATTTCGCTAAATGTTTCAATGGCCTGCAATCGTTTTGCCGCGACCGGAGTCACATGTTTGCCCGGCTCGATCAGCAAGTAGCAATAGGCTTTGTGTTTGTACCGCCCTACTCTTCCCCGCAACTGATGAAGGTCCGAAAGACCGTATCGATCTGCCTCGTCAATGAAGATCGTGTTTGCATTGGGGATATCCAATCCGCTTTCGATAATTGTGGTGGCCAAAAGGATGTCGAACTTACCCGCGATGAAGTCGGTCATCACCTCGGATAGATCGTCCTCGTGCATTTGGCCATGTCCAACGCAGATGGAAGCCTCAGGGACGATCCGCTGCAATCGATCGCGTACGATTTGAATATCGTTGACTCGATTGTGAACGAAAAAGGTTTGCCCACCGCGATTCAATTCTCTCAAAATCGCGTTTCGTATCGTTTCGTCAGCAAATCGAGTCACGCGAGTTTCGACGGATCTCCGTTCTTCGGGTGGAGTTTCCAGGTTGGAGATGTCTCGCACGCCGACCAGAGACATATGCAAGGTTCTGGGGATCGGTGTTGCCGACATTGTGAGCAGATCGACGCTTTCACGCAGTGTTTTCAAACGCTCTTTATGGGCCACGCCAAATCGTTGCTCTTCGTCAATAATGACCAGTCCCAGATTGTAAAATTCAACATCTTTCGAGACCAGCCGATGGGTGCCAATGACGATATCGAGTTGGCCTGATTTCAGTTTTTCGATCGTTCGGCGAATTTCTTTGGTTGTACAAAAGCGACTGAGTTTCCCAATGTCCAGGGGGAACTCACTCATGCGAGCTTTGAAGTTTTTGAAGTGTTGTTCGACGAGAATGGTTGTCGGCGCGAGAAGCCCAACCTGGTATCCATTTTCGACTGCTTTGAACGCCGCCCGCATGGCGACTTCGGTTTTTCCGAATCCGACGTCACCGCAGAGCAGGCGGTCCATCGGACGTGCTGTATGCATGTCGCCCTTGATTGCTTGAATGGAGGTGAGTTGGTCAGGTGTTTCGCGATACGGAAAGGATTGCTCGAATTCGTGTTGCCACTGTGTGTCTTGCTTGAACGCAATTCCCGGCCGCGACGCTCTGGCGGCTTGAAGTTCCAGCATGTCAGACGCCAGGTCGACCGCGGCGTCTTCAGCGGCTTTCTTTTGTTTGACCCAGGATTTGCCACCAATCCGAGCCAAGGTAGGCCGCGTCTTAGAACCGCCAATGTATTTTTGGACGATGTCGATTTTGGTCGCCGGGACATAAATACGTGTGCCCCCGTAAAACTCCAGCTCAAGATGCTCTGCTCGTTGCCCATCTTTGTCCAGCATCTTCAAGCCGCGAAATCGTCCGATCCCATGGGAAAGGTGAACGATCAAATCGCCCTCGCGCAAAGACAAAAAGCTGTCGATGGTCTTTCCGAGCCGCCGTCGGGAGCGACTTTTTCGCAATTCACCGCGATGAAACAGCTGGTCGCAGCCGATCAGGACCGTGTTGTGGGATCGAATTCGAAAACCCGCGTGTACACAGCCAACACTTAGATGCAATCGACCCTGAGTTGACGTTGTCGTAGTCGAAAGAATTTCTTGAACACGTTGGACTTCGCCCTCGACTCGAGCGACGACGTAGACCTCACTGTTCTCGCCAACGCGATCCAGCTCAACCCGAAGTTCTGCGATGTCGCCGCTAAAGTCTTCAATGGTTTCGGCGCCAACGGCAAAGTGCTCGTCCAGTTGTCCCGCTGAAATTCGATTGGCGGTCGCCATCGGGAATTTTCCGAGCGATTGAGTGACTTGGTTCCAACTGAATAGATCTTTGGCAACCTCGCTTCGTTCGAGATACTGCCGAGCCTGTTCTGCAATTTCCGCAGGTTCAACCTGAATGACGGCGATGCCAGCGGGAAGAAAGTCAGCCAAGTGAACGTTACTATCGAAGGAAGGGGCCAATACCGTGATCTCGACTTCGGCAAGTTCGGCGGTGCTTCGCTGGCTTTGGATTTGGAATTGGCGAAGTGATTCAATCTCGTCATCAAAGAGTTCGATACGTACCGGTTGCAACCAGTCGGGCGCAAAGATGTCGACGATTCCGCCGCGAGTGGAAAATTCGCCCGGGAGTTCCACTGCCGACGTCTGGTGGAATCCATTTTCGGTCAACCAGTTTGTCATCGCTTGGACGTCGAGTGTCTCGCCAGTACGAATCGTCTTGGAGTACTCGGTGATCGCATCGGCAGATGGGACCGGTTGCAGCAGGCCTTGGATATTGGCGATGGTGATCGGAGAACATTTTTCATCGACAAGATCCTTGAGCATTCTCAAGCGATCACCGTATTCCTGGTCGACCGTGATATTGGAACCAGGGCTAAGTGTCATCGCCGGGAATCGACCAACTTCTGGGTCGTGGAATGTCGCAAGGTCGTCGCAGAGATCGTCCTGGACTTTGAGGTCTTTGACGATGACCAGAACGTTCGCGAAGTGTTTTGCGAGCGAAGCGACGAGCAGCGCGCACGATGAGCCCCAGACTTCGTCAAAAGAAACCGCTTTGCCCTCTGACAAGGCCGAGACGGCGTTTTGAAAGTCGTTGTTTTCGGTAAGGATTTTCGGCAACCGAACGAGTTGCTCAGCCACCTTTGCATGCGGCGTCACAGTAGCCATTGTGTCATTCTAACCACGAAATGCTGATGTCGAATAGACGACTTATTGAAGGAGATCTTGGTGGGGAATTGAATGTTGGCGATGGAAATCGTTCAATAACCACCTGGGACACGGCGAGAGGCTGGGGAGGAATCGAAACAGCAGGAAACGGAGAACGAAGGTAGTAGGGCGCATTGGATGAAGTTGATTGAATTGTCAAAATCAAAGTCTCTTGCGCTGGTTTGGCAACAATTCAGATCTCATTTGGGCGATTCGGGATTACGTTCGTTTCGTAATTTTCCCCAGTTCCAGCAACTGGGAAAGCCATCATACTTCCGCCGTGTACCGCCAGGACCTCTGTAGTACTGCTTGCGGATTCAAAAGGTTATGAGACTTCGTCCAGTCGGCTCGTTCGAAGGTCGCCATTGTTGTTGCCTTGGATGACGATGTTATCGTCAACATCCAGGGCAGTTAGCCATTGATCGCCATAGCAGAAGGTATCAATGATTTTGACATGCCCCAGATCTCGGACTAACCCGTTTTCCTGGGAGTGTGCCCGACCACGGCAGTTTTTCCAGAGTAATGGGGAGGCGGCGGAAAGTCGTTGATGTGCTCCCAAAACAACAGCTCGTCCGGCTGCTCTTCAAGTGGCGTGTTTGGTTCGTAGTTGGCGTGCACAAAAATGTGTGCGTCAGTTTCAAAAAAGCGAACGCAGTGGCTAAGGAATGTCATGTGATGTTGAGGGATGTTCCTTAGTGAGTTCCCGTAACTTGCCAGTGTCGTATTGCCACCAAACTGAAACCAAAAATCAAAATCCTTTTGGTCGTTCATGCCCTTGAACATCATTAGTTCATGATTCCCGATCAATGGCACAAAGTGGCAACGGCTCACCAAATCGACAAGGATCTCAATGACGCGAGATGACTCTAGCCCGCGGTCCACGTAGTCACCCAGCCCGACAATCGTGTCTGTCGGTTGTGGAGAAATTTCCTGGAGGATCGTTTCCAGCGCGATGGCGCAACCGTGGATGTCTCCGATTGCAATGGTTCTGGACATTGGGCGTTTGGGTTTCTACGAGATGCGAAAACTTGGAAAGGAAGAGGGTGGAGTAGTTGTGTTGATGACGTTAGTGCAGAAATGTTGTCGCGTCGGGCGGTTGAGCTACTTCCGGAAAATTCGGTACTAGGCCCCGGCAATTCAAGGTTGGTTATGCACTAGATTCACTGACAGTGTTGAGACCCAAACATGATAAGGGTTGAGGCTTGGGGGGCAAGGTCAATGCGAATGTCACAATCTTGGCTGGACAGGTTAAACCCCATCATCTTGTTATCGTTTGCCAACGATTTTGATCCGGGCCTGGATTTGGCAAGCGGCTTTTCTTTGCTCTTTGCTCAGTCCGCCCAATTCGATTCGTTTTGCGCGGATGATGATTGGTGCAACGTTTGATTGAGTGACGATTGCATTTCCTCGCCCTTTGATCGCAAAGCGAACTGCTCCATCCAGCTTCATGAAACTCGTGTCGGTGAATGAGATTTGGCCTTGGTCGATTCCTTCAGGGACTACCGCGACCAGTTTCATTACGGCGGTTTTATGGTGCTCGGCAAAAGGGTCAACGCTTGTGACGCTCAATTCAAGTTGCTCGTCATCGAGACACAATTCAAAGTTCTTCAAAAGTCGAGTTTGAATTTCTGAGCAAAATCGGTTGGTCAATTCGTTCTCGTCGTCAAATTTTTCGGTGATTTTCCATTCCGTGAGCTTGTCCCGCATGGTTTTGGCGTTGATGCCAATTTGTACCGAAATCTCTATCTGGCGATCTTTGACGACCAGTGCGATGGCACGTTCGGTAAAGTCGTCTGGGGTATCGTGAGTTATTGCTGATCCGAAAAATACCGAACATGTGATCAGCATCCAGGCGAGCAACGAATGATTTTTTGATAGATGCAACGCTGGTACTCGGCGACATTTGTGGATTCAAGTAAATAGAGTCTAGCTCATCCGATCGCCATTTCGGGCTGGGACTGGAATTTGCCAAGTGACTATGTCAGTATTTTCACCAAAGTACAGATTGGCAAGCGAACAATCCCACAACATTTGAAGATTAAAAAGGAAATGGCGTGATTGCCGAGAAGAATATGCAGCTGCTAATGATGATCAGTTTGCTTTTTGCCTCTGGTTTGGCCAAATGTCAAACCCCCGCCGAATCAGTCGAGTCGGGGCAACCGCTTGTTTTGGCCAGTGCACGCGTTTTCGACGGTCATGAGTTGATTGAACGAACGAATGTTCTTGTCATTGACGGCAAAATCGCACAAATCGGGGATGGAGATCGATCAAAATCAGCCGCTCAAAGAATGGACTGAGCGATCGTCTCTGGTGGATGGAAGTCGAACGGAATATGATAAGGGAATTGAAGCCAGTATCTAACTTTGATTACCAGATGAATTCCAATCAGATTTTCTCGCGAGAGTTCCTCGAAATCCGAGCCAAAATACTTCAAATCGCCGCCTCGCTGGACCGGATGGACCGAGCGGAAGGCGAATGCGATGATCCTCGGAAGGAACTGCTTGGAAAAGGTCTAGAGCTCCTGACAAACGACAAACGCGACAAAGCGGTTGCGGTCCAGTTGCTTTTTTCTCGCGACTACCAGGAAGGTTGGCGAAAGGACTACGAAGTCTGAACCTTCGTCGTTCCCTTTCTCTCTGAACTCAACGCAATAGACAGAGTATTCATGAACTATATCGATCCACACATCCACATGGTCTCGCGGACGACCGATGATTACGAGACGCTGGCCAAAATGGGATGCGTAGCGATGAGCGAGCCCGCATTTTGGGCCGGCTTTGATCGAGGAAGTGCCGAAAGTTTTCGCGACTATTTCAGACAGTTGACCGAAGTTGAACCTGCTCGCGCCGCGCAGTATGAAATTCAACATTTCACATGGCTCTGCATCAACGCGAAGGAGGCGGAGAACGTTGAGCTATCTCGTGAAGTACTCAAGCTGATTCCCGAGTTTTTGGAATGCGGCAATGTTCTGGGGATCGGTGAAATCGGTTTGAACAAGAATACGAAAAACGAAGCAACAATTTTTCAAGAGCATGTTGAGCTCGCCGTAAAACATGATCAACAGATTTTGATTCACACTCCCCACCTGGAAGATAAATACCAGGGCACGCGGATGATTTTGGATATGTTGACCAGTAACTCGAAGGTAGAACGCTCACGGGTGTTGGTCGACCATGTTGAGGAACATACGGTTAAGGTTGTACTGGACGAAGGCTTTTGGGCTGGAATGACGCTTTATCCCGTTTCCAAATGCACTCCTGCCCGAGCCGTTGATATTATCGAAATTTGCGGAGCCGAAAGACTGTGTGTGAACTCGGCTGGCGACTGGGGACCTTCAAAGCCTACCGCCGTTCCTGATCTGATACTAGAAATGCGTCGTCGCGGTCACAGTGAATCATTGATCAAAAAAGTTGTATACGACAACCCGTGCGAATTCTTTTCTCAGAGCAAGAACTTTAAAAATTTCTCAGAACGGGAATAAGCCCGCACTTTGAATCACCGGAGAATTGAAGGTACTACGAACACTTTGTGTAGCGTGATGCAATATCCTTTCACGCGTCGGATTTCCATTTGCAACCCTTGGAAAACGCGATTTCTCAATTGGGGATGCCGCAGAGCGGCTATTTCGATTATCCGCAGACATTAGTCTGGGGTAGCACATTGCCTGGGTAGCTGGAGTCGTGGAACGACGGCATCCGTCTGGCGCGGCAATCCTGTCCCAATGCATGCGATTCTTCGAGAGTTTCGTCCTCGCTCACGCGTCGGGTTTCCATAATGCGTTACTTATGCAGGCTGTTATCTACGCAATTCGACTACTCTTTCTCGGCGTTGACCAGGTCTTCGATCACGAACGTGAGACCATCAACGGCCTTCGCAAAGACATCGTAATTAAGTTTGTCTGGTGTGTCTGTCGCTTTGTGGTAATCGGGGTAACGAAAGGGAGCCGTATCGGTGATCATGATTCCCGGATAACCTTCTTGCCAGAATGACCAGTGGTCGGACCAACCCACGCCGGTTGTGGCGGCGGGCAGTGAGGCGCCTTCGCTTGGAACTTTCGCATGTTCACGAAACGTTTTGATTGCTCGATTCAAAAGGGGGCGGGAGTCCAAGTTGGAAACAAAGCCAAGGAAATTGCCTGTTGATGGATAGGCCAAGTTCAACGGTGCCGGATAGTGTTGACTGTTCTCTTCCTCAGAAAAGTATCCCATGGTTTCGAGGCTTAGTACGGCGACGATGTTTTCGTCTTGCTTTCGGCATCGCGCTGCATAAACCCAAGATCCCATTTCGCCTTCGTGTTGGAAATAGGGCGGCTCTTCGTTGGTCCAAGCGACAAAGCGAAGTGTTCGTTCCGGTTCGTATTCGCGAAAGTGCTTGGCCAGTACAAGCATGGCTGCGGTTCCGCTTCCGTTATCGTTTGCTCCCGGGGTGCCGACCACACTGTCGTAGTGTCCGCCGATGATCACGATTTCTTCGGGTTTTTTTGTGCCTTTGATTTCGGCGTCCAGGTTAAAACAATCAAGTT
Organism: Mariniblastus sp.; assembly: GCA_965224765.1. Taxonomy (GTDB): domain Bacteria; phylum Planctomycetota; class Planctomycetia; order Pirellulales; family Pirellulaceae; genus CAZDBA01. The sequence continues at coordinate 36,978 of CBDDAC010000024.1, read as the reverse complement.
CACGACACGGGTAGGTTTGACGGCCAACGGTGTATCCGTACTCGATCAACTGAGCCTCGATATAGTCCGCAGCTTCGCAGAGTTTTTTATATTTGGCCAAGTTGCGTTCGCCAATCGTCTCGCCAAGGTGTGTGACATGAACTCGAAGTTCATCCTTGCACTGTTGGGTTCGCTTCTCTTCCTCTGATAATTCCTGTTCGGTAGAGGTTTCTCGATCTTGGTTGACTAGGCTTTTTTCAGGCAGCGACTGAGCCTGATAGGATTGGCCTGGCATCCGAATGCAGTAGAACCAAAACAGAAAGGTCACCCCTGAAACCATGAACAACAATAGTGCAAAAGCCTGCAGCAGACGAAATCGTCTTTTGCGTCCAGGCGACTTTTCCTTCTGAGGCATTTCCTTTTTCATTGTCTTGTCCGTAAGTGCATAGAGATTAATCAGTAGGATGGAAGTGTTAGTCCTTGGGTTTGGATTTTTCTTTTGACCCGCCCAGCAGGTTTCCAAATCCTTGCAGGATATCCAGTGAAGGCAGGATACTTCCGTCATCTGCTCGTTGCAGATCGATATATCCATAAGCCTGGAACTCAGTTTCTGCTTGGGAAATTTCCAATTCCAGTCCACGAAACCAACCTAGTACTGGCGCTTGGTAGTCTGGCGGAAGGACCGGATTCAAAAAGTTGGGCCAAGCGGATGAGCACCAGACCATACGGCCCTCTTTGGTTGGGCAAAGTTGATACTTGCCACCCAACGAACAAACGAGTTTTACATCCAACATCTGTTCGGCTACGACCCGAGCCTGTTCAGGATTCAATTTGAACTGGTTGATGAGGGTGTTGAGCATGCGAACGTTGGCAAGGGATGTCTGCCAGCTTCTGCGATAATTCAACGTATTCGCCCAGGTTCTGAGTTTCGATTGGGCAAGGTCGCCGACTTTGACACGGACATGGCAGGGGCGCTCAACCGGTTGAACTTTCAAATGTGGTTTCAGTTCGTTGAGTCGTTGCCGATCAAATGAAAGCACAGAGAAATCGTTCCATTGCAGCCGCCACAGTTTTAGAAATCCTGAATACGTGAAACCTTCAGGATCGGGTTCACCCCCAAGTTTCGGCATCCAGTCCAGCATTCCAGGGGCTGGCCATGCGCCGAGATAGCCCGGTGTTTGGAGGGCCGTTTCGTACGCGTCTATGAAGGATTTGGGCCGCAGATCCAGGTTGGGATCCAGGTGATCCTGGACGGCTGCAAAAATCTGATGAGGTGCGACGCGAGGATTCAGTAACCCCTGTGCCATACTTGCTTCAAAACGAATGATGTCGTCCGGCGAACCTACCACTTCGTTCTTGAGAGGAGGGCCAAGCATTTGATTTAGCCAGCCGTACTTTTCTTTCCCGAAGGGGGCAAGCCGAGCATCAAAAACGACTCGTTCAACGTTCTTGTCTTTTTCGAATCGTTTGATGCCGACGTACATCGGTTCAAGTTGAGAAACATTCTCGCTGAAAAAATCTGCTCGTTCGGCAAACCAACGATGCTCAAACTCACTAATGACTTCGACTTGGGCATCAGGAACCGGCAGGAAAAATCCTCGGCCCCCTCGCTGGGAATCTGTCCAGACGTCATTGATCAATTCGTAGCGACTGAGGGGTTCGCTCAGTCCAAAGCACTCGGGCAAAAATCCAAGTTGAACCAGCGTGTTGACGTCGGCAAATTGGTTCCCTTCTCCCAAGGATGCCAGCGATGCCATTTGTAGGAGCTGCATATCCGCAATTGCAATATTGCGTCGCCGAAGTTCAATTTGATGGCTGGGTGCAAGCTGGTTCTTGAAAAATGCACGAGACAAGTAAACGAAAATTGTGTGGTCAGTTTCCAGGGGCATGGCTGAGCGTGCGTACTTGAATTCCTGGCTTCGTCCAAGTGAGCCTTGTCCGTCGGCGGCTTCGATGAACCGTTGGGCCAGTTTTTTACAATTGGTGATGAGATGGAAATCCCCTTTGACTACATGGAATGATCGATGCAGATTATTGGGCGTCGACAAAAAAGAAACCTGTTGTCCGCCGATTTCCACTTCGACGATTGAGATTGATTTGTCGCGTCTTGCAAATGCTTTTCGGCGACCGGCAACCCGATTTTTGAGTGACTCGGTTCCCTTGGCATGCAGGATGACTCCCACAGCTGGCCCGTCGTCAAAGTAAGTGTCCAGGCCAATCACGGCCACATCGCGGATCACCGTCGAGCCAAACATCTCATCTAAATCGGAGGACTCAAGGGCAAGTTGGTCGAGGAATTTTGCGTTGATTCGCGACTCGTACCCACGAAGTGAGAGCATGCGGCCCATATCGCCACCGTACTCTTCCATTAGTTTTTTGAGCCAGATTTGGTTCTTCCATGTTCCAAATCGGAGATAAAAACACTCCTCAGGGACGTGGTTCGCGATTTCTTCGACGACGGCTTCACCGATGATTGGAGGGATCGGATCGTCATCCCAGAAAATCGAGGGTGGAACGGGAAGGTCGCGCTCGCCCGTGTCAATTTGTCCAAGGATGGCATCTCGAATCATTTCGCTTCGTAGGCCTTCGACATTGAACATCAGGTCAAAAGTCTTGGCTAAAGGATCACGTCGATCCTTGGGGCGTGGCATAATCGGGAGATTGAGCCGAGTGCCGAGCATGGTCGTCAGGTAAGATTCGATGAGGTTCGGGTAGTCCCCCAGCTTTTCCTGCTCTTGGGCCATCCGATTGTATTCCCGCCACCATTGGTCCATGCGACGTTTGAACTGATTGGGACGTCGAACTTCTCGGGGTTCAATTTCAATTTCTTTGGCTTCACTGCCATGAAGCGTTAGATGGAGTTTTTCATTGCCTCGAAAGAGAAACCAGACCGAGTATTTCTGATCGGTCGGAACGTCGGATCGCCCAATCAGATTGCGAAACACGCGGGCCGCCGCCTGTTGCCCTACGACTTGGTAAAGAACTCGATCGTTTCTTTCGCTAAGTGTGACTGCACCGCTTTGCAGAACGAGAGAAGAATTAACTTCGCCCGCGTCTGGGGGCAGGCGGAATGTAACCATCCCGACTCCGAACGGCTCACCAATAAAGGCTTCGCTACGTGAAATCAGTGGTTGGGAAAACTCGACAGGAACTCTTCGATCAAGATCCTGGGGAGTGACAATCGGTAGTATTAATACGACTAAGGCAAAGAGGTTAAACATGGGTGGCTTTCAAACGGCTCTGTTCCGAGAGTTTTATTGAAGTACTGAAGTTCAGTTCTAAAGACATCTATCGTTCGTTCTTGGGATTGAAACGGAAATGTCGTTGTCGTGCCGGAAAAATCGAACGCAAGGCATTAAAAAGGCTGTACTCCAGTGATGATTCTCGCGACCATAGGGGCAAAGTCAAAGGTGCCACCTGGTAAGCTGGCATGGAATTCCTGAATCTCTCCCTGTTTTTTCAATAATGACCGTCGATATTGAAGATACGATCGCCGCGATTGCCTCAGCCAACGGCTGTGGGCTACGAGGGATCGTACGTTTGACTGGCCCGCATACCGTACGCTGTGTAAGCGAGTTGTTTGGGGTTCAGGTGACCTCTGAGACTCCTTCACAGTCCGACGTCCAGCTAAATTTAATGGAAGATCTGCAGCTGCCGGGTCGGCTTCTACTTTGGCCAACTACCCAAAGTTATACTCGGCAACCCTCTGCCGAGTTTCATACCTTGGGGACCAAGCCGCTTTTGGACATGGCACTGGAAAAGATTTGTGCGGCGGGGTGCCGTATTGCGCGTCCAGGTGAGTTTACTTTGCGAGCTTTCCTGGGAGGGCGGTTGGATTTGACTCAGGCAGAAGCCGTGCTGGCGGTCATTGATTCCACTGGTCAACAGCAATTTGATGTTGCGCTCCAGCAGCTTGCCGGTGGGTTAGCCAATCCGCTCAACCAAATTCGTGAACAGCTCATCGACATTCTGGCCGAACTCGAAGCTGGACTGGATTTTGTGGAGGAGGACATTGAGTTCATCAGTCGCGAGCGAATGTTAGAGTCACTTCAGGCATGCATCGAATCGGTTTCTGAGCTTGAGACGCAATTGGGGTCGAGAGATTCCAGCGATTCAGTTTTTCGCGTTGCACTTGTGGGCTGGCCCAATGTTGGAAAAAGTAGTCTTTTTAATGCGTTGTTGAACCGACCCGAGGCAATCGTTGCCAATGTTGCCGGAACGACTCGGGACTACGTCTCTGCCAATACCGAAAAATCAGGTCTTCAAATTCAATTGATCGATACGGCGGGACTCGATTCGGTAGTGACCGAGCTTGATGTGTCGGTCGGCGAATTGGCCGAAGTGATAACTGAACCCTTAGACGTAAGTATCGATACCGCCGCTCAGCAGGCATCGATTGAGCAATTGCGCAATGCCGATCTGAAGGTGCTTTGCCTGGACAGCAACCGAAATCTGAATGAATTGGAAACGCAGTTGCTCCAAGTTCTGGCTGCCGAATCGACTGTGGTTGCCCTGACGAAATGTGACTTGGACCTCCAGATTCGATTTGATGGCGATTATGTTTTGACTTCTTCGATTCCCGGTAATTTGAAGGGAATCCAAGGCCTGTGGGATGAAATTAGTGATCGTTTGACGGGTTTGAATGGGGCGGATAAGTCGGTGGTAGGTTCTACGATGAGTCGATGTCGAGAGCATGTTGGGCAAGTTTTGCTTGGGCTCCATGCGGCGAATGATGCGGCAATTTCGAGTTTTGGGGAGGAGATTATCGCCGCTGAAATCCGACACTCACTAGAGCAGCTGGGGCAAATCGTTGGCACGGTCTATACAGACGATATTCTCGACCGAATTTTTGGAAGATTTTGCATTGGCAAATAGACGGGTAAAAGTTGGTCGAAGGACCATCCGATGTCAGAAAAAGCCGCAGATTGCGGTGAAAACGACATTTGTCAGAATCGGATGTCCGGAGCCGTTTGCGTTTGCAACAAAGATATGAACAATTAACTTCAAATATTGAATCTAATCGCCGCATGCCATCGATTTGGCCATCATGATTTTAAACGATTCTAGGCGGCTGTACTTTGGCTTTGATGCTACTCGATTTCCAGTGAACTGATATGAAACCTAATATTTGCTTTTTCTTGACCTGCTTGATTTTGTTGGCATTTTGCAACGCACCTGCTTCCGCCCAGGAAGTGGGAGATCGCGTCGTGGTGACCGCGAGTTTCAAGACCATGATCCTCGACAAAAAGGTCGATCAAGTTTACGCCGGTGCAATTCATACGGTTGAAACGATCCAGGGGACCTGGTGTCAGGTCAATGGTGTTGAAGGCTGGTTGCCACTCAAGCAAATCATGAACCTGAAAATGGGATTCAAGTATTATGACGAACGTGTGAAAGAGAATGAACTTGATGCCGATGCATTTGCAACTCGAGGCATGATTTATTACGAGTGGGAAGAATTTGTGCGAGCATTCAATGATCTGAATCGGTCGCTTCAAATCAACCGCGGCAACGCCATGACCTGGAATAATCGAGGCAAGGTTTATGTCGCGCAATTAAAGTACGATTTGGCGTTGAAAGATTTTGGTCAGGCCATCGGCTTGAACCCAAAATTCGTTAACGCGTTTGTGAATCGTGGATTGGTTTACTATGCCATTGGCGATCATCAAAAAGCGGTTGCTGACTACGACCAAGCAGTGAGTATGGACGGCAATGATCCGTGGGTCTTTGTCAATCGAGGAAGTGCAAAAGCTGACGATGGTGATTTAGAGGGCGCCATGACGGACTACAACAAAGCGACTGAGTTGAATGACAGAATCGCCGAGGCCTACATCGGCCGATCCAACGTCCATATGGCAGGTGAGGATTTTGTTTCTGCGTTGGAGGAGACCAATACGGCATGCAAACTGGACCGCCGGAATGGACAGGCGTTAAACTCTCGAGGTTGGGTAAGGTACCAAATGGGAGATGTTGATGAGGCGATTCAAGATTTCACTCGGGCGATTCGCTATGCACCGACGATGCGTGTCGCCTATGACAATCGTGGCATCTGTAATGTGGCCAAGGGGAGATTCCAGGATGCGGTGGCTGACTACGACAAGGCCCTGAGTATTTCGAGGAGATCACCGATTACCTTGAGTAATCGCGGAACTGCATTGTTGGGTTTGGGAGAATACACACGAGCGGAGAAGGACTTTAACGCCGCAGTTGAACTGGCTCCCGGTTTTCCCGACGCATACAACGGACTGGCTTGGTTTCGAGCGACTTGCACCAACGCGAAATTTCGCGATGGCGAAAAAGCTCTGGAGGCGGCTAAGAAAGCCGTTGAGCTTTCCGCCCCTGATCAATGGAATGTCGTTGATACGCTTGCTGCGGCCCACGCTGAGATGGGTAACTTTGATGATGCCAAACGATTCCAGCTTCAGGCGATCGAATTGGCTCCAGAACAAGACAAGCCTAAATGTCAGGAACGTTTAGAGCTTTACCGTAAAGGTAAGCCTTACCGTAGTGACATCGGCAAAACTACGGACAACAAGTAAATTGAATTACGCCCAAGTTCATTGGGCGACATGCAAGCAACAAGTTTCAGGATGATAAGGGCGAGCGAAAGATGGTTGAATGGATCGTCGGCTTGGCGGCCTTAACGGCAATGGAAATTGTCTTGGGGATCGACAATATTGTCTTTATTACCATCGTTTCCTCAAAGCTTCCCAAAGAACAACAACCCTTGGCTCGTCGCCTCGGACTCGCTCTTGCATTGGTGACTCGACTCGCATTACTTTGGGTGCTTTTTTCAATCGTCCACGGTGAAGTTTTTGAAAAGCCCGTCTTTTCCTTGACCGGAGTGGGAGTTCCCAGAGCCGCCGTTGCTCAATTGAGCAGTTCCTATGAGCGTGTTGATGTCCACGACGATGAAGCAGGTGAACATGCCGCTGCGGGAAAAACCAAAAAGCGCGTTATCAACGAGAAACACTTTGCCGAAGCCAATGAAATATCGTTGAAGGATCTAATCCTGTTTCTCGGTGGTTTGTTCCTCTTGGGGAAAAGCGTTTGGGAAATTCATGATGAACTTGGCGGTGCGCACGCGACGGAAAGCGTGGGTGGCAAAAAGCTCTTTGTGAGCGTGCTGATACAAATTGCGATCCTGGATATCGTGTTCTCTCTGGATAGTGTGATCACCGCAGTCGGGATGGTTGAAAGTCTTTGGGTGATGATTGTCGCTATCATTTTGGCGGTGATTGTGATGCTGGTGTTTTCTGAACCCATCAGTCGTTTTGTCGAGAATCATCCAACACTCAAAATGCTTGCCCTCAGTTTTCTGATTTTGATTGGCGTGATGTTGATCGCAGAAGGTGTTGGTGCTCATATGGATAAAGGCTACATCTATTTCGCCATGTGTTTCGCGTTGATTGTCGAGGTGCTGAATATTCGGCTTCGGGGTACGGGCACTGCGACCTAGTCGGCCCTTTGGCGTTTATGAGATTGTTCGTTAGACAAATTTAGTTCTTTGGACGCTCGCGTTTTCAACCTCGATGGACGTTTTGTCTTTTCCTCCCAGCCTTGGCCTGCCGCGCTGGAACCATCAGTGTCGTCCAGCTTTTTTGTCGTTGCCGCCGAATTTTTACATTCTCGCTCGACTGATATACAATTTGCTTAGAACAACAATTGGAGGCGAAATGAACACGAATAAATTTGTAGCGTTTTTTGTAGCAGTATTGGTCTTCGGTGCAGCAGGTTTTGCGCAGGAAAATCATCCAGAGATCTGGTTGGGCGAGTTGGATGTTAAGGTCGCCAAACTGCGACTTGAAGTTCGACTTTCGTTTGATGAAGACGGAAATTCGTCGGCCAAATTGATCAGCCTTGATCAAAATAATGCCGAAATTAATGTCGATGAGTTTGAGATCGATGGCCAGAAAGTTGATATGGCCATCAACCAGGTCAATGCGAAATTTTCCGGCCAGGTGAGTGAGGACCGTTCGGAATGGAACGGGACATTCACTCAAGCCGGAAAAGAATTTCCGCTTATTTTCAAAAGAGTTGAACAGGTGCCGGAGCGGGAACATGTAGCGACATGGATCGGGACATTGGAGGCCGGTGGTCAAGAGTTCGAATTTCAACTGCGGGTATTCGAGGAAGGTGATTTGAAATCTGCTGTCCTGGATAGTTTTTCTGAATCGATGATGGGTTTGGCCACAGAATTTAGACAGCAAAACGAAGAGTTTCAATTCGAAGTGCCCATCAGCGAGGGCAAGTTCGTAGGCGAATTGAATGAAGACAAAAATAAGGTCGATGGAAAATGGATTCAGAGAGGCAGTGAATTTGACCTGAGCTTTGAATCGATTCCTGTTGCAGAGACAAAAAGCGCCGTTGTGCGTCGACCGCAGACGCCCAATGTTCCTTTTCCCTACGACACGGTTGAACTCAGTATTGAGATCAAAGAGGCGGGTTTGGTGCTCGCCGGGACATTGTCAACGCCCCGATCAGAAGGTCCCTTTCCTACCGTGATTCTGGTTAGCGGATCCGGGCCACAGGATCGCGATGAAACGATTTTGGGGCACAAACCATTCTTGGTTCTGGCAGATCATTTGACTCGATCTGGATTTGCCGTGTTCCGATATGACGAGCGGGGCGTCGGCGAATCAACGGGAGTTTATCAAGGAGCGACGACCGAGGATTTCGCGTCCGATGCGGAAGCAATTTACCAATCACTCTTGGATAACCCGCTGGTGGATAAAGAAAATTTCGGAATCATCGGCCACAGCGAAGGTGGCTTGGTGGCCCCCATGATTGCGGCAAGAAATTCGGACGTGGCTTTTGTTGTTTTGATGGCTGGCCCAGGAGTGACTGGCAAAAAAATTCTGTTGACGCAGTCTCGCGAGATCGCGGCGGTTGCAGGCGCGTCGGCAGAGGCGCTGGATTTGAACGAGGGGATCTTGACGATGATCCTGGACAGAATCTCGCCCGAGAACGAAGAAGGGAATTTGGTCGAGCGGGCCATTGAAGAGTTTCGGAAGACGCTGGATGAGGAGCAATTGAAGCAATTTGGTACGCCAGATTTAGCCCCAGCTCAGTTCGAACAGTTTGAAACACCTTGGTTCAAGTTCTTCAACGTCTATGATCCAGCACCCGCTCTTGAAAAGGTCAAATGTGGAGTTCTGTCAATTATCGGTGAAAAGGATTTGCAGGTGGATTGCGAGATTAACCAAGCCGCAATCGAAGCTGCGTTGAAGACAGGAGGGAACGAAAACTTCTCCATCATCAACCTTCCCGAGTTAAACCACCTTTTCCAGAAATGTGAGACGGGGAGCCCGGGAGAATACTCAAGGATCGAGGAGACGCTTAACCCGAAGTTTTTGGAAACCGTGACGGACTGGCTACTTGAGCAGGTTAATTGATCGATCGGTGTAGATGAGCAAAATCTCTGCTACTGGAAATGAAATGATGCCCGTGGAAATGATTTGACGCACTGCGCACAGTGATTGAAACGGATTGTGAGATGACCAGCCCCCGGCAGAGGCTTGCATCTGGCCCGTTGATTGTATTTGTTCGACCGCTACTGGGTGTTGGGAACTAATGTTGGTGCTGCAGCAAGTTTACATGTATTGCCGATTGCCAGTTTCATCCGCTGAACCGCCTGGATTGTCGTTTCCTTGTCCCATCCAGAAAATCCGAGCACAATCGAGTCGTGTTGTTGGAATCCCAAGTAAAAGCTTGAAATGGGGCGAGCCGTTATGTCATAGCGGGCGAGTTGCTCACAGATTTCCGTGTCTCGGAGGAGTGGCGGTAGTTTCGCGATTAGATGGGTTCCACCGGAGACCGCGGGAACATCCAGCTCAGGAATATGCTCATTGAGAAGAGTTCGCAAGTGGGTCTCGCGTTCTTTGTAAATCGATCGCAATCGGCGGACGTGTTGAATGAAATGTCCGCGTTGGATAAATTTCGCGAGGACAGCCTGGTCAATGAAGGAGGGGCATCGATCAATCAAGGAACGTGCCGCAGAAAATGCAGCGACCAGACAATCGGGAACAACGATAAACCCAAGGCGTAGTGCGGGCGCAAGAAGTTTATTGAAGGTGCTCAAATAGATGACCCTGCCATCTTTATCAAGTCCCTGCAACGCAGCGACCGCTCGGCCCGTGTAGCAGAACTCAGTGTCATAGTCGTCCTCAATGATCCATGAGTTGTGATGACCGGTCCAGTCGAGCAACTCCAATCGCCGTTTCAAAGTCATCGTCGTGCTGAGTGGGTAATGACAGGAGGGTGCAACATAGATCGCGTTGGGGTGAAGGTTTCGCTCTTGCCAATCAATTCCTTCTTCATCGACGCGCAAGCCGATCAATCGCGCGCCATGAGATGCAAATGCAGCGTAGGCTCGGGGGTAGCCTGGAGAGCCGACTGCCACAGAATCTCCTGGGTTGAGTAGGACCTGGCAGATCAATGAAATTGCGTGTTCTCGGCTGGTTACTACGAAGATGTTCTCCGGTCGACAAGTGACTCCACGATACAACTCAACGTGGTTGGCGATTTGCTCCCGCAGTGGATAATGCCCCTGTGAGTCGACTTGTGAAACTTCCTGTGGATTGGTGTTTGACCATACGTGCGAACTCAGGCGCCGCCACATTAACTTGGGGAATGAATCCGCCTCCGGTACTCCAATGCTGAAGGGTCTATCTACATCTTGATCATTCGCTCGCAATTCAAATTCATGAAGGATCGTTTCTCCTTGGCGCGAGAGACTGATTTGAAAATCGGATGTCCCAGGACGGTACTGACGGCGATTGGGTTCAAGGGTTTTTGACAATGCAGGTGCGACGCGCGTTCCAGAACCTCGCTTGGCAACGATGTAGCCTTCGGCAATTAGTTGCTCGAATGCATAGACCAAGGTCGTGCGAGAAATACACCACTGGGTTGATAGTGCCCTCGTCGAAGGTAACCGAGTCCCAGGTGTTAGTTTGCCCTCCAAAATTGAAGAGCGAAAAAAATCATAAATTTGGGTCTGTAAGGATTTCGTCGCAGTGCGGTCAAGCTGCAAGCTTGCGAACACAAGCGAGTCTGTAGAACAAGCCATGGTAATGCTACTTTTGAATTAGAAGAGAAGATAAGTGGTCGATTTAAGGCCAATGAAGAGAAGCTCAATCGTATTGAATGCTGCGCACAAATCAATGGACTTGTTCGTGTTTTTGAGTTGGGGATGAAATGGACCTTGACCGCGCACGAGAAAAATGGGCTTCAGAAGCTGCAAGTTGATGATTTGGCTTTAAGTGGATTGTTTAATTGTGCGATGGGGTTGGTCCAGTTTTCTGCCATGTGTTCAAATTGCTTTCCAGTCGTATAGGGTCCAATTCACAATTGGGTCGATGGAGTTGAGGAGACTCGAGATCAACGAGTGGTTGATTCTAAGGAGTTTTGTCGAAGTCGTTTTCGATCCATGCAGGCAATTGGGAACTGGCATGCAATAGATGAGGCGGTTTCAATGTCTTGGTGATTGAATTTTACGAAGTAGATACTCATCGCTATGCGGCACAGCTGCTATCCAAATGGTTGCGAGTGTCAGATTTGAATTGCTAAAAACTTGGATTGTGTCTCCAATAGTGGGTCACAATTTTTCGGATTAGGAACCTTCTTGAGTTTTCGTAGTGAAGCTTCAGCTTAACTTTTTGCTCGTGCTTGCGTTCGGATCTTGGCGATGAATTGAAGTCGGCGGCAAAACGCTACGACGAAGATCTTGATTGCGTGCCGATTGCCTCGGGGATCGCGGGGCTAGAATACGGCTTGGATGGGGCGCTGCACTACTACTCAAAATCACTTGAACAATTTTTTGCAGTGCATGATTTGTTTGAGCGGGAAATCTCGATCGATGAGGCCCCCGATTTTTTCAGTGTAGAGTTTGCGTTGCATGAAATCGAAGAAAGCAAGCTGTTTGCCATTTTCATTGATTCCCAGTGAGGCGGAATCGATCAAGTCGACTCTCGACGAGGAAGAATATGCACTTGATGATTTGGTGAGAAATCAAGAAGGTTTGGATGAGGACGCAGATCATGATTAAGCTGCCGGAACCCAATTGGGGTTCTAAATTCGATCAACTCGACGGCGAACTCGGGTGCGGCTTTGATGGCAGGATTCACAAACACCAACAATGATCAATCGATGTGACTTGACCCGAAAGCCGTTTTCCTTGGCGACTTGGTCTCGTAGTGCAATCAACGATGGACTTTGAAATTCAATGAGCTGATCGCACTCTTGACAGTGAAGGTGATCGTGTTGGGGATAGCCGTAATCATGTTCATAGACACTGCGTCCAGAAAGTTCAAACTTTCTCAGCAGGCCCGCGTCGACGAACTCTGCCAAAGTTCGGTAGACGGTTGGCCGACTAACATAGCCCTTGGATCCTTTGGCGGGCAAGCGTTCAATTAATTGGTCGGCATCAAAATGATCATGTTGTTCGAAAACGGTATCCAGCAGGCTTTGCCGTTGTTGTGTATTTCGCATTCCACGACTTTGCAGGTAGTCCTGAAAACGCTCTTCTGGCGTTAACGCGACTTGAGGTTTTTGAAATGCGGAATCGATGGACATAGTAATGATTTGATACGAGTGGCTCGATGCCCTGATTTTACTGGGGCGTATCCGTAAGTTGTAGTCTGCGTCGGGATCGACTTCAAAAAAAATCAACAGATGTTTCAATAAAAAAGGGTTAGCGAACAGCTAACCCTCGTATTTTAGCTCTTCACATGATGCGAAGACCAAATTTCTAGTGGTTGTGTGGATGAGCAGTCCCTGTGTATTCCTTGCCGTCAATGGTCGCTTTGACGTTAACGGGACCAACGCTGATCGCGACTTTTAGATCTTTATCCTCGAGTTCGAATCCATCGGTGTTTCCGTCATCGTCTGAGGAGATCGCTTCAAGGTCAAAGACGGTTTCCTTATCACCAATCTTGCGGACGATGCAGACTTTTTCTGCTTTTAAAGAAACCGTTTTTTTGCCCTTGATATCGCAGAACATGATTTTGACTAAATCGTTTTCACCGTAGGTAACCACTTCGCCAGAGAAATCTTCGGCGTCTTCGAAGATGAAATGCGAACCTTTGTTGGGTCCATGAGCATGGTGATGTGCGTGATCGTCTTTTTTCTGGGCGGTCTTTTTGGTGTCTTCCTTGTCCTTTTTATCTGTCGTGTCTCCGCAGCCAGCGAAAACAAGCGTCAGTACTGCTAGGATCGCGAAAGAATGTCTAAGCAAGTTCATTTTTTGTCTCGTAAAGTCGGATGGGTTAAGGGATTGTAACTTGAGATTGAGCAAATTGTACTGTCATTTACGCACAACAGACAGCAGAAGTTCGCGATTTTGCGTGCCGGAAATATGGGAAATCTGGGTGCGGCAACGTTCAACTCGGGCAAGTGGCCGATGATCTTGCGGTCGAACCGGCCGCCAATGGCCCAGCCCGTTTCATTGGGGCCTAGTTGAGCGACGGATCAAGTGGCAGTTCATACTCGGAGATGCCTAAAATGTCACAGAGTGTGATTTCGCCAAAGCGAAAAAGTGCCTTTTCCCAAAGCCATTCCGCATCGTCAAAGATATCCTCTGGATCACTGTCCAGCACGTACCATAGCCCCTGCTCCACTTCGCTAACCAATTGATCAGGTTTCCAGCCCGCTATTCCCATGTAAATTCGATAGTTGTCAGGATTTCGGTCGAAGAGCTGCTCGATAGATTCTGCTTTTGCCGTTATGAACAGTTCCCCTGGCATTTCCATTTCTGCCAATGACTGAAATTTATGGATAGCAAATACGGGTCCACCCATTGGGCCACCATGTACCAATTTGGATGCGACATGTTCCGGGCTGCCTGATAGTTGACGCCAGTGTTTCTTTTGTTTTTCGTCGGCGGGACGGTTCAGGACGACGCCAAACGTACCATTATCGTCGTCTTGGACCAGCAAAACGACCGTTCGGTCGAATGCTGTGCCGTTGAGCTTTTCACTGGCAACGAGAAGTTGCCCACGGATGGGTGCTCTTGAATTTTCGGAATCGTGGAATAGTCGATTGTTCATGTACTGCCCTTTCTCGGTTCCACTTGAGTTGGAGAAACCCAAGCGAGATTTGTTCGCAGTGGTTGAATCAACAGAGGCGAATTAGGTGTCTAGTAGGCATTGCGGTGTCATGCCCAACCCCTCTTTTCGCAAATGTTATGCCAACCCAGGGTCGGTGGAAAGCTTTGTTTGGGCTTGGATACGCAAAACCCCTGTATTTTCAAAGGGTTTGAACGTGGTGATTCTAACTACCTGACACAATTAACCGTACAAAGTGACAGGAATTTCGATGAAAAGTCGTCGGTTTCAAAAACCAAAATTGACAGTTTGACAGTCACTACGCAAAATTGACATAACACGAAAAAGGCTTTTACTTTTATTGGACAGATGAATATGGCGGTTGCTATTCCTAACTCATTTTGTGAATTGCTGAACTATCTGGGATCTCTAAATGAGCGTGCGAGTATGGATGATCTTGGCGGGCTTTTGAATGGCCTGGAGGTTACCACTGAGGACTTGAAATCCTTCTCGGTTTTCGGCAAAGAGTGTTATCGCCGGAATTTGATTCAGGAGGGTGAATGGTACGAGCTGCTCTGTATCTGTTGGAAGAGCGGTCAACGGAGTCCTATTCACAATCACGCAGGATCGACTTGCGGTTTGAGGATCATGAAGGGCGTTGCCACCGAAACGGTTTTTGACGAAACGCCTAGTGGCCAGATCAAAGCGGTTTCCAGCATGGACTGCGGTACCGGACATGTTTGTTGTTCGCAGGACGAAGACATTCATCAGGTCAGCAATCTTCAGGCACCCGGGGAAGATCTGATGACGCTTCATATCTATTCACCGGCGTTAAAAGCCATGGATCGTTTTTCGCTCTTTCACGAAGAGCGTGAAGTTTACGTTCCTCAAAATGGCGCGACCATTTGTCATGTTGCGGATTGTATCTAAGTTTTTCCGCTCGAATTGACGGGTAACAAGGCGAAGAAACCCTGAGTACTGATGTTCTCGGCCCGTCAATCGAAGACGGGCGAGGTACTAGTTGATCCCATAGGCAAGCATGGCGTCGGCAACTTTCACGAAGCCAGCGATATTGGCACCCTTCACGTAGTCAGAATAGGAATCATCGACGCGCCCCGCCCAGTAACATTTGTCGTGAATATCTTTCATGATTTTCTTGAGCTTTTCATCGACCTCCAAGCGAGTCCATGAAAGGCGAAGTGCATTTTGGCTTTGTTCAAGTCCTGATACCGCGACTCCGCCTGCGTTGGCCGCTTTGGCAGGACCGTAAAAGATCTTGGCGTTGAGAAACTTGTGAGCCCCTTCGATTTCTGTCGGCATATTCGCGCCTTCGCTGACAGCCTTGCATCCGTTCTTCAGCAGGATTTCTGCGTCCTCTGCGCTGATCTCATTTTGCGTAGCACATGGGATGGCAACATCGCAGGGCACTACCCAAGGTCGTTTTCCGGCATGGAAAGTCGCCTTGGGGTATTTCTCAATGTACTACGGAAATTCTGGCTCGTTTCTCTTCCCTTTAGGTATTTGATGTGATCAAGTTTCTCTTTGTCAAAACCTTCTTCATCGTGAATAAACCCGCTTGAATCGGAAAGCGTAACCACCTTCGCTCCCATCTCAATAAGTTTTTCGACCGCATAAGTCGCAACGTTTCCAGCACCGGACACGGCACATACTTTGCCCCGAATACTATCGCCAACTCGATTGAACATGTTTTCGCAAAAGTAAACACATCCGTATCCTGTTGCTTCGGTGCGAATCAAGCTACCGCCATAGGAAAGGCCCTTCCCGGTAAGCACTCCGACAAAACGATTTACAAGCCGTTTGTATTGACCAAACATGTAGCTGATCTCGCGAGCTCCCACGCCGATATCGCCTGCAGGAACATCCGTGTCTTCTCCGATGTGATGATGAAGTCCGATCATAAATGATTGGCAGAAACGCATGATCTCTCGATCGCTTTTTCCTTTAGGATCAAAATTGGAGCCGCCTTTGCCGCCGCCCATCGGTAGACCGGTCAAGCTGTTTTTCAAGATCTGTTCAAATCCGAGAAACTTCAACACACTCAAGCTAACGGTCGGATGAAACCGTAGGCCTCCTTTGTAGGGGCCAATCGAGTTGTTGAACTGAACTCGCCAGGCACGATTGATCTGCACGTCACCCGCATCATCTTCCCAGGTAACTCGAAACGTTACGATTCGATCTGGTTCGATCATCCTTTCAAGGATTTTGGCTTCTCGGTATTGAGGATGGTCTTGTGTGTAAGGTACTAGCGTTTCCATGGCCTCACGAACCGCTTGGTGAAACTCGTTTTCGCCGGGGTTCTGAGCCACGACTTTTTTCATGAACGTATCAACTTCAGATTGGGCAGCTTTGAGCATCATCAACTCGACGGGTGGGATGGATAGTAGCCACGGTGGACTTGGCGACCGCAACACGCAATTAAAGCAAGTAATCTACCAGATAAGGCGATAAAACCCAGCTGGGTTGTCGCTGAAAATTCACGGAGTTTGGAATGGTCGTTACCGAGATACGCCTTGGAAATCCCATAAGTGGCGAGCGAGAGTTAGAAGCCCGTTTCGGCGTTTGTCCGATTTTTAAGGTAGATCGGCCCTGCCACTTTAAGGCAGTTTGTGGCTTCTTCAAAAACGAAAAAACAGCACGATGCAGGCTGGGCGCAAACCTCAGCCCAAAGCCCTTCGTTCGTTTCATCGCAGCCACTTACTCCGTTTCCGCCTACAAATAGTAGGTTTCTTCAACCGGTCGCAATGGCCGATTCAACCAAAGCGGACGTCGGAGCCCGTTCGGGCCAGGAGCGGGGCGTGTTTTGGCGAGCCATTCTCGATAGACTTCCATCGATTTGTTCGTATCGACTTCGACGTCACCGTAACGGTCGTCAGTATGTGCCGCTTCACAAACCACTTTTTGGTGCCAACAATGCATGCCGCTAATCGGGTCCGGGTGAACGGGGAATGTCAGATTCTGATGAACCCCACCGTCTTCCCAGAAGATTCGTGAGGAATCGGCATCGGCGCTTTCGAATGGCTTTGTGCCTTCTTTGACTCGCATTTTCCACACACCATCTTTGTTGGTGATGTCGACCAGATTCATCGCCCAGCGATTGGATGCAGGGTCCTGGTCGCGACGCCAACGCCCCAGGTGGTGTGAGCATGCCACAATTCCTGGTTTGATGCTTTCGGTAATCCAGACGCGATCCACAAAGAAGCCGATCTCGGTCGTAATCCTAACCAATCCACCCGGTTCAACGCCCAAACGTTTTGCATCGGAAGTGTGAATCCATATTGGGTTGCGGTTGGCAATCTCCGTCAGCCATTTCGCGTTTCCGCTGCGCGAGTGGATCAGTGTCGGCAATCGGAACGTTGGCAAAAGTGTGAATTCGTTTTTGGCCGGATCGATATTCTCGGTATGAACGTGCGATTTGATGTACGTCGGTGTCGAGATTTCATCCCATCCCCAATCCGTCATCGTTGGGGAATAGATTTCCTGTTTACGTGAGGGAGTCGGGAACCCTGTGACGATCTCATCGTTGATTTTTACACCAACGGGTTTGCCCTGCTGAGTCACCAATCCGCTTTCTTCATCGGTGTCAGCGCCGGCTAGTTGATCGGCTGGAACTTCATTTTTGTGTTTTTCGTACGATGTCGCTTCGACTTCGAACGCACCGTATTTCCTCATGTACTCAAGAGGAGACAGGTTTTCGCTGGCCGCTTTTTCGGGCAACCCGGGAGTCTTTTCGAAGATGTACTGGTAGTACTCTTCCACTGTGATTTTTTCTCCCTCGCGGTAAGGCGAATAGAAATGTTTGCGGATGCCCATATCGCCATCGGGATCCATGCGCCAGGAGAGTTCGATCCAGAATTCGTCTTCTTCCCAGACCTCGCCAGGATTGGCTTGGTAAGTGAACTCAACCGGTTCACCGCGCCGTCGAGCGGCTTCTCGTAGAATCGGTTGTCGGAAAGCGATCCAGAGTCCGCTGTGGGTTTCGTAGCTATTGAGATCGTGTCGTTCGCTGGCGTGCCCCATCGGTAGAACGTAATCCGCGTAGTAAGCGGTTTCATTCCAAGTAGGAGTCATGGCAATGTGCAGGCCGATTTTTTCTGTATCACTGAGCGCTTCGATCCATGAGAAACCATCCGGATAACTCCAGACGGGATTGAACACCCGTGTGAAATAGGTATCAATCTTGCCTCGGCCCTCTTTTAGGAAATGAGGCAGGAGGAAACTGAGTTCGTAGTGAGAAAGTGGGTACTCGTTTGGAAAGTGCAGTTCGTTCCAGAATTTTTGTGCGGGCGGCTTGTCGAAGAATGTGGGTTTGAACTTGTTCCATCCGCTCGGTGAAGTTCCACCGGGCACACCCACACTCCCGGTTAGCACATTGAGGAAGTGAAGGCATCGTGAAACGCACCAGCCGCCCAGGTTCCCACTGGACGCACTTCGCCAGTTGTGGGTTGCCAATCGGTTACCGGCCGCAGCGACTTGCTCGGCAACTCCGAGGATCAAGTTCGGTTCAATTCCCGCTTCTTTTGCGGCGAACTCAATCGTATATTCTGCGTATTCTTCTTTGAGAGATTCGATGAAGTTATCGAAGGTGCATTCGAGATCGGGATGTCGTTTTTTCAGATAGGCTTTCCAGTTGACCCAGTCGTGCATGAACTCCCGGTCAAATTGCCCATTGTCGATCAGGATTTTTGCGATAGCCAGAAGTACGGCCGCTTCGCTACCTGGTTGAGTGGTCAGCCAGTAGTCAGCAAGGCTGGCGGTATTGGAAAGTCGCGGGTCAAGCACACACAATTTCGCGCCGTTCTGCATCCCTTCCATGATCCGCTGTGCATGCGGATTGAAATAGTGTCCTGATTCCAGGTGCGCACTAACAAGCAGAATGCAACGCGCGTTGGCATGGTCCGGTGACGGTCGATCGTAACCGTGCCAAATCGCATATCCAAATCGTGCACCGGCACTGCAGATGTTGGTGTGGCTGTTGTGTCCATCGACGCCCCAAGCCTGCAAGACTCGGTTGGTATATCCTTCGTGACCTGGTCGCCCCACGTGATAAACGACCTCGTTGTTTCTTTCTTCGCGAATCGATTTGGAAATTCGACCGGCAATATCATCGAGGACTTCGTCCCAGGAAACTCGTTCCCACTTCCCTGCCCCGCGCTCACCGACTCGTTTGAGCGGGTACAGGATGCGGTCAACATCCTGGATTTGATTGATGGTTGCAGGACCTTTGGCGCAGTTTCGTCCGCGGCTTCCTGGGTGATAGGGGTTGCCTTCGAACTTTTGAACTTCACCTGAATCTTTGTCAATGTAGCCCAACAATCCGCAGGCCGATTCACAATTGAAACAGGTCGTTGGCACGATCTGGTAGTTTCTTTCAACCTTGGCTGGCCAAGCAGCCGGATCAAGTTCCGTCCAGTCATCCCATTGCTCGGGAGGCGGATAGCGGTCAAGTGATTTGGGTTCATCGAGAACCGGCAACGAAAACGATTCGTTTTTGGTCTCGGGGATGATTTTTAGTTGAGTTGCAATTCGCTCAATCAAACTTCTTTTTCGCGTCATCGTAAATTCTCAAAGTCCTAGCTGAGCGGCAGTTGTTGCGGAGCAAAAACGCTGATGTGTTGTGAAATGAAAACGCCTATCAAAACCAGAATTGCGGCGACTACCGCGAACAGGGTTCCGGAAAAAGCAAGCAAGCCAAGCGGAATCAGGCTGCCAAACAAGATAACTCCAAGCCAGTAGTGTTGTTTGTATCTGCCCGAGAACGTCATGCGGGTTGCCTGATGGGCGGCATCGGTTGCATGAGTCAGGAACAGATGTGAAAACTCACAAATCAGGTGGAAGATAATCAGTACGGCAAAGGCACGACTTAAGATCGCTTGATCGGCGATGTCGTTGAATCCAAGCATCGGAAACAGCAGCATCCAAACAGCCAAGCCACAAAGCGCGGTATGGGTAAGCATTTGAATCGGAAGCATCGGGCTTTGCCAAGCATCACGTCCTTTTGCCTGAGCGAAAAGGAACGCCGTGTAGATTCCGGTCAATACTGCAAGAACCGTCAAGCTGGCGTTGATGACGGGGGCAAGCCACGAATAGTCGATGAACGCGTCCTGTTTGAGCCAAACAAGAGCCAGGTACAGCGTGAGCAATCCGGAAAACGCCGTAATGATGTAGGCGCCCCGCACCAGCCAACTTCTCCATTGAGGCCTCAGGACCACATAAAGAAAACGTTTGGGCTGGTCGAGATCGAGGACCAGGAGGATGCCGGTTAGTCCAAGGAAGATCAATGACACCAAGGACATGGCGATATGAAACTTGGGTTCCAAGTAGGTTTCTGGGTTCATGAAATTCCAGATCAACATGAAGACCAGTACAACGCCAGCGGCGATCGCTTTGGTCCACAGGTAGCTGGTGACTTGCCAGCCCCAAAGAATGCCTTTCTGTGGAGCATCGTAGGCTCGTCGCGGAGCCTCAGCAGTTTTGGGGGCATGAGTTTCCACTGCGCCCGGACTGCGAGTGGCGGGTTTTTCGCCCAGGCCCAGCAAGGAGCCCAGGTAATCCAAAGGGTGTTTCTCGTGTTCCGCATGGTGTCCGACACCTTCGGACTGGCTCCCCCACATGGTTTCTGAGATGTCAGGAGCGGCATGAGGGTCTAGCGAAGCGCTGTCTGCGTTGATGTAGAAAAGCGCGGGCAACGTGCCCTTTTCTGTTTTTCTGGCCGAAACGGGGACGCGACTTTTGAGCTGGGAAATTTGTGAATTCGGATCGTCCAGATCGCCAGATACGATCGCTTGAGTCGGGCAGACGTTTACGCAGGCGGGTTCCAAACCTTGGTCAATGCGATGTGCGCAGTAATTACATTTTGCGGCGGTGTGTGTGTTGGGATCAATATAGAGTGCGTCATAGGGGCAAGCCTGCATACAAGCCTTGCATCCAATGCAACGCCGATTGTCAAAGTCGACGATTCCGTCGTCCCGGGTGTAAAGAGCGGTGACAGGACAGATTGTCACGCAGGGTGCATTGTCACAATGATTGCACCTCATGACCGAAAACAGTCGACGAGAGTTTGGGAACTCGCCCTTCTCGATATACTTCACCCAAGTTCGGTTGACTCCGACAGGGACGCTGTGTTCGCTTTTGCAGGCAACCGTGCAGGCGTGACAGCCAATACAGCGACGGTTGTCGATGATAAATCCGTAGTTGGCCACGCCAGATTGTGCTTTCAAAGATTGAAAAAGGTTGCTTAATCGAAAAGTTGCATACTAAATCAGCCCTGGGATTACAACAAGCGACTTGCGCCAGTTATTGGAAAGATTACTCACAAACGATTTTCGGTATAGGAGGGTTTTGGTTGGTTGGCGTGACATCGAAAAAAACGAAACTCAATCTTGCCGACTTTGGCGTTTTTCTTCTGCGGCGCTTGCACGATAGTAATGGGGTTTGAGCGCCCAATAATCGTCAAACGTGCCTTTGGCTGCGCGAGGATAACTGTGCCGGCCAACGCGTTCGGCATTGCAACTCCAGTATCGGCGCTCCAGTGGTTTAACATCCTCCCAATCCGTGGAAAGTTTATCGAGCCCAGGCCCCGCGACAGGCATGCCTCCGGCGAACTCAGTTAGTTGTGTATTGTCGATGATCTCGACTTCACCAACTTTCCTAGGGGTCCAGGAAGAGTCTGCCTCAAATCGACAGGCAAACAACTGGCCCCGTTGGGCGTCCATAACAGTACAAACTGAAGAAACCCCCGCTTCCTCGATTGCAGACGCTGCGATGGCCGATAACGCATTGATGCCAATGGTTTGACTGCCAAGGGCATAGGCCAATGTCTTGGCAGCCACGACTCCGACACGCAAACCGGTAAACGAACCGGGGCCGACGGTGACTGCGATCACATCCAATGCAACGATGTCGTGCCCGGAGTCAAGCAACAATTGGGAAACGTCAAAAGAGAAGTTTGAGGAACTCGCGCGGCGCCCAGCTGCCTGGTCCCCGATTGCGCGGCTCTGGATCAGTCGTGAATCTTCGAAAAGTGCTGCGGAACCGGCTTTGCTAGAGGTGTCCAGCGCCAAAATCAACATAGAATTGAGAGCTTTCAATCTGAAATTTGCCAACTAATGCAACTTGACTTCTTGACATGACCGTTAAAGTCGTAAATTGTGATGCTCGTTGCACTTAACCGACTTAGTTTTACACTATTGTGTCCTTACGCCATATTGATTGGCGTGAATAAAGCGTGACTCCCATCGCCATTCCTGTAAACGTTAACTGATTCAATCCATTCGCATAGGTCTCTCCGTTTGAAACGCGCGCTAATCAGTGACATCCACGGCAATTTCGAAGCCCTCTCTTCGGTTCTGGTTAAGATCAGATCGCTGAATGTGGATGAGATTGTATGTCTGGGCGACATTATCGGCTATGGACCCGATCCCGTGAAATGTCTGGACACAGTCATCGACAATTGCCAATTGACAATCTTGGGCAACCACGATCAGGCTGCTGTGTTTGATCCACAAGGTTTTAATCCAGTTGCACTTCGCGCCATTTATTGGACTCGCGACCAGCTCGAAGATGATCGAGAGGGAATCGAAGCCTGCAATCGCCGTTGGGATTTTCTGGGTGAACTTCCGCGTCGTCATGATGAAGGCAGGTTCTTGTTCGTTCATGGTTCACCACGAGATCCAACCAACGAGTATGTTTTTCCTGAACATGTTTACGAACCATCGCGTTTGGAGAACTTGATGAAACGGTTTGAAAATTACTGCTTCCAAGGCCATACACACATCCCGGGGATTTTTACCGAGACGGGTTCATTCCACACTCCTGCGGATCGAGATTATTTTTATCGCCTGACCAACACCAAAGTCATGATCAACGTCGGGAGCGTGGGCCAACCTCGTGACGAAGATTCGCGAGCGTGCTTTGTCGTACTGGACGACGAGGAGATGTCCGTGACCTTCCATCGAGTTGAATACGATATTGAATCGACGCGAGCCAAGATCAAAGCGATTCCTGAATTGGATGATATGCTCGGTGATCGACTTTTGGGTGGCCGATAGAAATTCGAATGCTCGTGACTTTTCTTGAAAGATTTTATTCTTCTGGACGAACAAACTTTATCGGCTTAGATTTGAGACTGCTTCTAAATTTCTGAACCACTTACCCCGCTAAGTACTTTGACCAAAATTGCCGTTATCAGTGACATTCATGGAAACCTCGAAGCGCTTCGAGCGGTTTTGGCCGATATCGATAGTCAGGGAATTGAGCATATCTATTGTCTCGGCGATGTAATTGGTTACGGTCCCAATCCGCGTGAATGTATCGAACACTGTCGAAAATTTGATATGTGCCTATTGGGTAACCACGACAATGGCGCCCTGTTTGATCCAGATGGCTTCAGCAGCGGAGCGGAGCGAGCGATCTTTTGGACTCGCAAACAATTGGAAGATCAAAGCTACTCTGGGGCACAGGAACGATGGGAATTTCTGGCTTCGCTTCCTCGTGTGTTTCGCGAGGGCGAAAGGATGTTCGTTCACGGATCTCCTCGCAGTCCCTTGAATGAGTACGTGTTCCCGGAAGACGTGTTCAACCAACGTAAGATTGAGCGTATTTTTGGATTCATTCAAAAGTACTGTTTTCAGGGGCATACCCATGTTCCAGGGATTTTTACCGAGACCTTTCGCTTTTATTCTCCCGCTGAAGTCAGCTTTGAGTACGAATTGACCGATCAGAAAACGATGGTTAACGTCGGCAGTGTAGGTCAACCTCGCGATAGCGATCCTCGCAGTTGCTACATCGTTCTCGAAGACCGAAACATTCAGTTCCGCCGAGTTGAGTACTCATTCGAAGACACTCGACAAAAGATCTATGCCGTTCAGGAACTGGATGACTTTTTGGGAAATCGGCTGGCAGAAGGTCGTTAGGCTATTTGCCCATCTCTAAAGCTTCTCGAGATCGCCTTGGTAATGTCCGCCTTTTTGGCACAATTTCTGCCATTTCGACAAAAAAAATCCTGTGATGCAGTCGCCATCGGCACGAGAAGACTGCAGCATTGGCTTGTTTTTTCGCGATTGCCGTCATTGTTGGCATGTGGAGGAATCTACAGTCCCCCTTTCCAATAAAAGCCGATATTCTGAGAATATAGACCTTTAAGGAACGCGGGTTGCTCTAATTCCTCGCTTCGACATTTTTTGTGCCTAATTGGACACTAGCTTCGTGGATAACAGACGCCCAATAATCTTCATTTTCTCCTTTTCGCTGATCCTCATGGGATTGCTTCTCATGCAGCGAAATATGCAACCCAAGATTCCTGCGAAGCCGGATGACAATCAGGTTGCGCTGGCAGACGATCAGGAAAATGATACCCAGAACTCGGACAACCCAAGTGCCGATGAGTCCAGCGAGGCGGATTCTGAATCCGGTTCTGCCGAAGCCGAGGGGACTGATGTTGAGGATTCTGAAGCCGAGCATCGGGCGATTCAGGTCGCCAAGTCGGAGGAGTTTTTCTCATTGGGATCGATGGATCCGAGTGTGGGGGATCGGTTCTTGCTTACGGCCACCAATCATGGTGGATCGATCAAACGACTTGAATCGAACATGCGAATCAAGCGAAAGAATCGCCTTTTGTATCGTGACTTCGAATACAAAAACGTAAAGACTGGGCAGGCTGGTGGTTACCTGGGTGAACTGGAATTGGTCGAGACGGAAGTCACTAATGTCGATGGCGTAAATCGCATGGCTTTAAAAGTGCGAGTGGTTGGGCCGGGGACGCCTGCCGCAGTGTCTGGTATTCAAGTCGGTGATGCTATTTTCTCGCTCGATGGCGAGCCCGTGCTCACGACGGATGATTTTTACAAGCAGATGATTGATTTCAAACCGGGAACTTCACTCTCGTTGGGAGTCGTTCGAGATGGAATCGAAACTTCAATCGCAGTAAATTTGACTGAAAAACCGATTGAAATCTTGAGACCCGAGCCCGATACCTTTGGGTCCGGATTGGCAAGCCCCGAGAGCTTTCTGTTTAACCTCCGCGTACCCAAAGGCTTGGATTGGCCAGAACTTGATCCTGGCATGGTTCATGGATACTGGGATGCCAAAGATGTGATGGTGGATGCCGAAGGTGAAATCCTGGATGCCGAGGATGGCATTCCTGCGTTGGCTTTTCATTACGTGGTTTCCGAGGAGAAAATGAAGGCGGCCGGTCTAAGCGGGTCGCTCAAAATCACAAGGCTCTTTTGGCTGCCAACGGTCAGTGAAGAAGATCGTTTTGACTCTTCATCGAGACATTCTCATATCAATACGCGGATCATGATTGAGAATGACTCGGATCAAAAGCAAGAAATTGCTTTTCAAGTCAATGGCCCTACGGGAACTCCCACTGAGGGTTGGTGGTATGTCAATAAGATTCACGGTCGGCCCTGGGCTATTGGATACATGGCGGGTACCCGAGACATCGCTGGTTCCAATGAGAATCGAAGTTACGTATTTTTCGGCGGTCCGGAAATTGCAAAAAATGTGACATCCTCAAGTCCTATCATTCAGACAGTCTTTCGCTCCGACAAAGCGGAAGAACAACAGATGAAGTACATTGGTGTAGATACACAGTACTTCAATGTGTCTTTGCTTCCCGCTGAGTCGGCAAGCAATTCAGAGGCGCCCTATCATTGTTTTAGTGGGATCGCTGCATTGTCCGGGTCAACCGTTCCTGACAAGGATAAGAAACTTCAACGTTTGGCTGACTGCACGTTTTTGCTTTTTGACCGAGTTGAACTCGAGCCACACACAACCTACTCACAGCGTTTCGAAATCTTCGCGGGTCCCAAAGAGCCCAAGTTGTTGCAAGCGTACGGATTGGAAAGCAACCAGACGTTTGGCTGGTTTGCCATGTTTTCCAAGCCGCTTTGTTGGTTGTTGAAGTTCTTTTACAACATCACTGGCCAGGTCAGTTTTGGTCTAGCGATTATCATGCTGACCGTGTTGGTACGGAGCTTGATGATTCCGATTTCTCGCAAGGCGGCGATCAATGCACAAATGATGCAGGCGCTTCAGCCTCAAATGAAAGACATCGCCGATCGCTACAAAGACGATATGGAAAAGCGAGCTCAATCCCAGCGAGACCTTTTCCGTCGTCACAAATACAATCCCTTTGGTGGTTGTCTGTTGATGTTCTTCCAGCTGCCAATTTTTATCGGCCTCTATCGTGGATTGTCGGTTGATATTGCACTTCGAGACCAACCGTTGATTCGGGGGATGAATTGGTGCTCCAATCTGGCGGCCCCTGACCAGTTGTACTACTGGAAAGACTTCATGCCATCTTTCCTGGCTGGAGAGACTGGCTTTTTGGGTCCTTATTTTAATCTGCTGCCGATGTTCACCATCGTGTTGTTTCTGGTGCAGCAGAAAATGTTCACTCCACCGGCGACCGATGATAACCAAAAAATGATGCAGAAGATGATGACCTTCATGATGTTTTTCATGGGGATTCTCTTCTTTAAAGTACCTGCTGCCCTTTGCCTGTATTTCATTACCTCAAGCTTGTGGGGGATCATTGAGCGAAAAATGCTTCCAAAGCCCAAGCTGTCCGAAGATCGGCTGAACGAAATCGGAGCTAGTGGGGCGGCTCCAGAAACAGCTGAAGTCAGCGATAAGGAAAAATCAAAAGGGCTGTTTGCCCATATTAAGGACGCCGTAGAACAAAACGCCACGGGAAAAACAAAACGAGTTTCTCTTTCGGCTGAGGAAAAGAAACGGATCGATCGCGAGCGACGAAAGAAAATGAAAAAGCGTGGGAGTTGATCGATTTAAGGCGAATAGAGATGTTTTGTTAGTGTCTCGTCACTTCAAAACGTTGTTTTTCTGTTGTAAAAGAATGGTTTGATAGCATTTGGCCCCCCGCGGTTAGAATAGACCTAGACAAGCCGATAAAGGCTGCGAAAAATGTGTTTCGGGTTGCGGAAGCTGCCGAAAAATTAAAGAGCTACAATTATTGTTGATGACAGTCGAATCTTGGAGATTTTGAAAATATGAGTATCACTTTGACAGAAAAGGCTGCCGGTGAGGTGAAGCGTTTTCTTACCGAGGGCGATTTTGGCGATGGAGCGGCACTGCGTGTTGCTGTTTCGGGCGGTGGCTGATCGGGTTTCAACTACAGCTTAAATATCGCAGACGACTTCGACGCAGCAAAAGACAATTTGGTCGAGCAGCATGGCGTCAGAGTAGTTGTTGATAAAAAAAGCGACTTGTACCTGGATGGTACAACAGTGGACTATCACGACGGTTTAGAGCAACGTGGATTCAGTTTCACCAATCCCAACGCTGACAAGACTTGTGGATGTGGTAACTCGTTTAGCGTCTAAACGATTCTTATCTAAACAATCAAAACCTAATAGGCTTGGCAATTTGCCAGGCCTTTTTTGTATCGCCGTTGTTTGGGATGTGACCCCAGACGGAAAGTCTTGGGCTGAGGGAATAGCCGCGCCGCGCCAAGTCGAGTTTGAAGAGTCACGTTTTGAGGAGTAAGATGGTTACTCGACGTGTGAGCGAGAATTAGTACCCGGCCCGTGTTGAATTGACGGGTAGCAAGGCTAAGAAAACTGGAGTATCTGATGTTGTCGCCCGCCAATCGAGACGGTCGAGAACTAGCCTGGTTCCTGCCGCAGATCTCCGGTTTTGGCACGGAGTTTGCGATTGGTACGACTCATCAGCGAAAAACTGACATAGCCACGAGTCCCAGATTCGACAATTTCGTGATCGCGATTTTGATTCTTAAATGTATAGCAAGCATTCAGGTTGACGCGGGCCCATGGGCAAATTGCACCAGAAAGAACCGGAGGCCAATATGACATTTCAATTCGACAAACTAACAACAAAAGCCCAAGAGGCAGTCGCCAGCGCGCAAGGCCAGGCAGAAGCAAAGGGCAACTCGGAAATCGGTTCGCTGCATCTGCTTAGCGCACTTCTTTCAGAATCAGACGGGTTGGTGAAACCCATTCTTGAACATGTTGGAGCTCCAACCGATCAGTTGACGACGATGGTCGCATCGGAGTTGGCCCGACTTCCGACGCAAAGTGGAGTCCAATCGCCTGGGCTATCGAATGAACTTCAAGGTGTCTTGAAGAGCGCTTCGCAAAAAACCATTTCGATGCAGGATGAATTTGTTTCCACCGAGCATCTATTGTTGGCGCTGGCGTCGGTCGAAACTGCGGCCAAACGATTGCTTGAGATCAACGCTGCTGAAGAGCCCTTCATCCTGAAGGCGATTTCTGAGATTCGTGGATCCGCGAGGGTGACCGACCAGAATCCTGAAGGAAAATTTCAGGCGTTAAAAAAGTACGGTATCGACTTGGTTGAGAGGGCTAAAGTTGGAAAACTTGATCCGGTGATTGGTCGTGATGAAGAGATACGAAGAATCATTCAGGTCCTGTCACGGCGCACCAAGAATAATCCGGTTCTGATCGGACAGCCGGGGGTTGGCAAGACTGCAATTGCTGAGGGGCTGGCGTTACGCATTGTGCAAAATGATGTTCCCCAAAGTCTTCGGAACAAACGAGTTGTGGCGTTGGACATGGGGGCTCTTATCGCGGGCACCAAGTTTCGCGGCGAGTTTGAGGATCGGCTCAAGGCGGTTCTTCGCGAGGTGACTGACGCCTCCGGTGCGGTCATTTTGTTTATCGATGAACTTCATACCGTTGTTGGTGCTGGAGCGGCTGAGGGCGGCAATGACGCAGCAAATTTGCTCAAGCCAGCATTGGCGCGCGGAGAGCTCAATTGTGTTGGCGCGACAACTTTGGACGAGTATCGAAAGTACATCGAAAAGGATGCAGCGCTAGAGCGGCGATTTCAGCCCGTTTTCGTCAAGGAGCCCAATGTCGAAGATACGATAACCATTCTGCGGGGACTCAAACAAAGGTACGAGACACATCACGGTGTTCAAATCAAGGACAGTGCGCTCGTTGCCGCAGCAAAACTTTCCAATCGCTACATCACCGACCGCTTCCTTCCGGACAAGGCAATCGATCTAGTCGACGAAGCCGCTTCTCGCTTGGCAATGGAGTTGGATAGCGTTCCGGAAGAGATCGACTCGGTGCAAAGACGCCTCACTCAGTTGGAACTTGCTGCCAGGCAGCTGGAGGCAGAGGACGACGCCGGCGTCCAGGTGCGGCTTGGCGAAGTTCGATCTGAAATGAAAGAGCAGAAACGGTCGCTGGCAAGCTTGCGCGAACAATGGGAATCTGAAAAGCTCGGTATGACGGACGTAAAAAAGATCCGCCAGCAATTTGCGGAGGTTGAACTTCAGTTCAATCAACTTGACGCTGTCATTAAATCACGCCAGGCTTCAGGAACCACAATCGAGGAACAGGATTACCGTCGACTCTATGAGCTAGACGTTCAACTTAAGTCGCTAACAGAGAAAATTGATAAGTCTGAACGGCAAGATTCGCCTGCGGTGACGGACCCGGCCAAACGTCTACTTAGTGAGTCGGTGACCGAAGAAGAAGTGGCGGAAGTGGTTAGTGTTTGGACAGGAGTGCCAGTGACGAGAATGATGGAAACCGAAAAGGCCAAATTGTTGGTGATGGAGGAGCGATTACACCAGCGTGTGATCGGTCAGGATGCGGCGGTTGAGGCGGTTAGTAATGCGGTTCGTCGAAGTCGAAGCGGATTACAAGATCCGCAGCAGCCAATCGGTTCGTTTCTGTTTCTCGGTCCGACTGGAGTTGGGAAAACTGAGCTTTGTAAAGCACTCGCCGAGATAATGTTCGACGACGAGTCGTCCATGGTGCGTATCGATATGAGCGAGTTTATGGAGCGGCATAGTGTCAGCCGGCTAATTGGTGCCCCTCCTGGTTATGTTGGATACGAACAGGGAGGCAAGCTAACTGAGGCGGTTCGCCGAAGGCCCTATTGCGTCATTTTGCTGGACGAAATTGAGAAGGCCCATGAAGACGTTTACAATATTCTGCTTCAGGTTCTAGATGACGGTCGCTTGACCGATAATCACGGCAACACCGTTGACTTTAGCAATACGATTGTGGTCATGACTAGCAACGTGGGGAGTCAGCTGATTCGAAAGGTCACCGAAGAAGGTGGCAGCCAGACTGACATGGAATCTGCAGTTTTTGAAGTGTTGCAGGCGAAGTTTGCCCCCGAGCTATTGAATCGAATTGATGAGAAGATTGTTTTCCGGCCTTTGACTCGTGAGCAGATTCGTGAAGTGATTGACATTCAAGTCGGTCAACTTGGAATGCGGTTGCAGGAACAAGGTTTGGAACTGGTTGTGTCGGATGTGGCCAAAGACCAAATCGCGGCCGAGGGATACGATCCTGCCTATGGAGCAAGACCGCTCAAACGAGTGCTCCAAAAGCGATTGGAGAATACTTTGGCTACTGAGATCTTGAAGGGGCGGTTTACGGATTGTGATCTGATCCGGATAGACTTTGCCCATCAACAGTTTACTTTTGACGGTCAGAAAGCTCAGGTTGTCGAGGTTGCGAGCATCAATTAAAACGTCATACTTAAATTCTAGAGGGTGGTGGTGGCTGACTCAGTAGCCAACGGCATCTGAACACCCACGTTCCGCCTGTTTTGGAAACCCGACACGTCAGCGAGGACGAACCCGACACGTCCTCGCTGACGCGTCGGGTTTCCATGAACCACTGCTTCTAAGTTTTTGCTTCATGTTTGAATGAAAAAGTCACAGCCTCGGCAGGTCACGTTGACTGTCGGGGATTCTGCTCAGGGCCGAAATTTAGATCGCTGAGCATTCAGTCCAGGCGATCAACCAATTCGACGGCTTGGCCAATGTAGCTGGCTGGTGTTAGTGACTTGAGTTGCGTTTTTACGTTATCGGGAAGCTCAAGCCCATCAATGAATTCCGCGACGTCGGGTGCCGAGATTCGTTTTCCTCGAGTGAGGTCTTTGAGTTTCTCGTAGGGTTTTTCGATGCCGTATTTTCTCATGACCGTTTGAATCGGTTCGGCCAAAACTTCCCAGTTTTTTTCCAGTTCAGACGCCAAACTGGCTTCGTTGACTTCAAGTTTGCCAATTCCCTTGAGAGTGCTCAGATAGGAAATTGCCGAATGGGCAAAGCCAACGCCCAGGTTTCGTAACACGGTCGAGTCGGTCAGATCCCGTTGCCATCGAGAAACGGGAAGCTTGCTCGCCAGGTGCTGCATCAACGCGTTGGCGATTCCCAAATTGCCTTCAGAGTTTTCAAAGTCAATTGGATTGACTTTGTGTGGCATCGTTGACGATCCGATTTCTCCAGCCACCGTTTTCTGTTTGAAATGCCCGAGTGCGATATAGCCCCAGATGTCTCGATCGAAATCCAGGAGGATCGTGTTGAAACGAGCAACCGCATCGAAGAGTTCGGCGATGTAGTCATGCGGTTCTATCTGGGTTGTGTAGGGATTCCAACTGAGGCCTAGGTTTGTCACAAATTTCTCGGAGAACTGGTGCCAGTCGAAATCGGGGTAGGCGCTGAGGTGGGCATTGTAGTTTCCGACGGCCCCGTTAATCTTTCCAAGGATCGCAATCGACTCAACTTGCTGCAACTGTCGTTGAAGCCTCATGTAGACGTTGGCAAATTCCTTTCCCAAGGTAGAAGGGGACGCCGGTTGCCCATGAGTTCGAGAGAGCATGGGAATTTGCTTGTGATCTTTGGCAAGTTGCTTGATTGCCTCCGTCAATTTTCGCATCAGTGGAGAAATGATTATTTCCATCGAATCCTTGAGCATCAACGCATGGGAAAGATTGTTGATGTCTTCAGAGGTGCAGGCAAAATGCCAGAATTCGGTGGCGGCTTCGAGCTCAGGGTTCCCTTGAGATTTTTCTTTCAGGAAGTACTCAACGGCTTTCACGTCGTGATTGGTCGTGGCTTCGATTTCCTTAACTCGAGTCGCATCGGATTCAGAGAAATCGCTGATAATGGAATCAAGGTTTGCGAGCGTCGAAGCGGAAAAAGGCCCTACTTCCGACAATTGTTCCGCCGCGCCAAGCGCCTGAAGCCAGCGAACTTCGACCTGAACGCGATACTTGATCAAGCCGAACTCGCTGAAGAATGAACGCAATTCAGTGACTTTGTTTCCATAACGACCGTCGACTGGTGAGATTGCGGTCAAAGGAGAAAGTTGCATTGGTTTTCCGTGAAGTGAAGTACTGGGAACGTCATTGAAGGGGAATTTCAAAGGCCAGATGTGGGCAAAAGTGTCATTTTGGAGTCTTGGCTCAAAAGGAAACTTTTCGCGAGAAACTTGAAAGATGCAATCGTGCCGATTTTCGCCAAAAAATCAACGCTTGCTGAGCGAATAGTGAAATGTGGAGACTCTTCGGGAGGAAATCGTAAAAAAAAACCTGCCTGAATCGTCGGCAAATCAGATAATCCTGTGATTGCATTATTTACGAATGAATCTGTCATCCGTTAGGATATTAATGCGTTAGGTAAGCGTGTTAATTTGCGACGATCAGTTGAAATAGAGTTGTTTCGGTCAGCTCTAACTGTCGATGTAATATGAGATTTTACGCAAAATGATCCGCTCGCTGCTGGGCGTCTAATAGTTGGGGAATTTACGTGGTTGTACGAAAACCATTTCTATACGCGTTGTGTCTGTTTTTTGTTGTGATCAACTCTTGGGCCTACGCTCAAGACGAATCAGCTGATGCCGTAAAAAGTGAGAACTTTTTACCTGCCTCAACAACGTTCTGGCTGAGCGTGCCAGACGTCCTTACGTTGAAGACACAATTTGACGAAACGGACTTTGGCCGGCTTACTCACGACTCGGACATGCAGCCTTTCATCGAAGCGATGACGAAGCAGGTTCGTGATTGGGCTGATGCCAAGAACGTTCGACTTGGCTTGACCCTCGATGATATCGCCGGCCTCGAATCTGGCGAAATCTGCATCGCAGGGATTCTGCCGCGAGATGCCGGAAAAGGAAAAGGAATCGGTGCCGGTTCTCACGGTCTCGTTTTTTTGGTCGACGTAAGTGGTACCATTGAAGAAGCCAACGAACTGATGGAAAAAGTTGGTAAAGAAATGGACGCCCGTGGAGCCAAAAAGATTCCTGTCGATCCGATTCACGGTGCTGACGTTTCGAAATGGAAATGGGAAAAAGAAAATCGAAAAGGGAAAAAGAGAGAATTCACTACTCTGCAAACGGTCACCTGACGGATGGTTGATCGCCTGCGACAATGAGGTGATTTTTCGTGACGTGATTCGCCGAGTCAAGAATCCCGTTGATGGAGTAGCCTTGGACACACTGGGAGCTCATGTTCCCTTTGCCAAGATCAATCCGAAACAAAATTCGAAGACGTCGAGGCTCATGTTCGCTGGTTTATTGACCCTTTTGGATACATGAAGTTGGCTGACGCGATTGCTGCGAAGAGGTTGAGTTTCGACAACGAAAAGACAATATCGGTGAGACGCTTGAGTCTCAGGGCTTCGATGCCATTCAAGGCGTCGGCGGAAACGTTGTCTTTGCCAGTGATAAGAAAAAGGATCTGATCTTTCGGGTATTTGCTTTGCACCTCGTCGTGATGTGGGCGAAGCTCAAAAACGGGCTCGAGGAATCTTGGATTTTCGAAACAAAAAGGATCACGACCTTAGACCAGAGCCCTGGATCATGGATGATTGTTCAGACTATTCGACCTTCGTTTGGGATGTTGAAAGTGCATTCAAAAATGTGGGTGCTGTCTATGATGCGTTGGTTGATCCAACCAGTGAAGGCGACTGGGACGGCATGCTCAATGGTATGAGCCGTGATATGGATCTTGATCTTCGAGATATGGTTTCGCGTTTGACAATCGTTTTTCGATTATGTCCGCCGCAGAGCGACCCATCGATGTCCGCAGCGAGCGAGTTGCGATCGGGGTGAAATTCAACGGAGACGTCGACGAGTTTTCGAGATGACGGAGAAATTGCTTCCCGAAGGCGAACTCATGGAAGTCAATGGCCACAATGTGATCGTCATTGATACCACCGAAGACGACGGTGAAGGTGGTCTAGAGATCGATCCTGGCGACGGCGGAATTTGGGATGATGAGGAGAAGCGAT
This sequence comes from Mariniblastus sp., assembly GCA_965224765.1. GTDB lineage: Bacteria > Planctomycetota > Planctomycetia > Pirellulales > Pirellulaceae > CAZDBA01. Next base: position 2,898 of record CBDDAC010000024.1, on the reverse strand, counting down.
GGTGGCGACGACGAAGAAGAAATCGAAGAGTTCAATCTGTTCGAGAAACGATACATCGCCTGTGTGCCAACGGCGGGGGCAGCAGACGGCGGGTATTTGCTGATTTGCAACAACGAAGATTTTATGTCGAGCATGATTGCGGAAGCAATCGCTGGAGCCGCAAGTGGATTGCTTGATGCAGATGATTACAATCAAATCAACACGGTTTTGGATACATTGATTGATCCTAGCCTTGTGTCCGTTCGTCAGTTTGGTCGCATAGATAAAATTTTTGAAACCAATTACGAGATGATGCGAAATGGAAACATGGGACTGTCACAGACGGTATTGGCTCGTGTGCTAAACCAAATTTTTAAAGATCCTGCGGATACAGATGCAGTTCGAAAGCAACAGATTGACGGATCTACACTGCCTGAAGACTACAACGAATCGGTTGCTCCTTTTCTGGGGCCGTCGGGCTATGTGATGGAGACCAAGGACGACGGATGGCGGATCACCGGAGTTATCTTAAAAAAAAGAAGGACAATGAAGTCGTCCGAAAAAACGATGAAGACAAGAAAAGCCGATAAGTAGCTTGGCTTTTGGTTCGGAACTCGTTGACAAATTTACTGGCCGCCATGGTTTTGCATCATGGCGGTTTTTTGTGCGCATGGCGTTGATAAATGCAAGTTGCCCACTGCGAAGTGGGCAAATGGAAACGCGGTTGCTCAGCCTGCCAGTGGCGTTTTACGATGGGATCGCGATTGATGCGAAACTCAATCGAGACGCTTGATCAAGGTCTTGGGGAAAACGGTTCCTATGGCGGCTCCTTTGTGGCGACGCTTGGTTTTTTGCTTAGAAATTGAGGTTCTGTCGATTGTCGTAGGGTGAATGGATTGGATGCATTTTGGGTTGGTGTACCTTGAAATCCAGTCAGAATGTGACAGTCCCATGAGCTGCTGGCTTTCCCTCCCGGCCCTTGGGGCTGACCCTCCCGGTGCGGCTGTGAGTTATTCATCGGGTACGAATGAACTGACGTAGGTTTATGGAAACCCGACGCGTCAGCGAGGACGAATCCGACACGTCCTCGCAGCCTCTTCGGGTTACCATTGCCTCCTCAAGCAGTTCCTCAGGACGCACTTGCCGCAGAGCGGCTATTTCCCTTAGGCCCAGACTTCAGTCCTGGGGTAACAGCCCGACAAATACCATCGGCGAGCGAAATGGTTCCACTCATCGGTTCTGATCGTCCAATTGTGTATCGGATTTGAAACTCCGATTTCAATGAAGGATCGGCGGACTAGCCACCAAAGTCGATGCGTATTTTGGCCCAGAACGGGCGTTTCCGATCACCGCGTCTGCGAACGTCTTCGAGCATGGTTTCCCGAGACTTTTTGACGGCCTTTTGAATCCGCCTGCCGCATCGATTTCAATTTTCTTATTGAAATCAATGTAGTCGGGGGAAAGCCAGAAAGTGACGCCAGACGCTTGTTTCAATCCGCCCGGTTTAACTCCCCTGAATGAGTTAAAATTGTCAGAGTGGGTCAAGCTGACTTTGGTTTCAACGCATTGAATCCCCTCCCGTCCGCAGGCCAATTTCCGGACGCATCACATATTTTTCTCGAATGCCGTGGATTTCCATGAACCAAAAATAGTTGTCCCAGGGACGAATGAGATTTGCAATCGATCTCGCAGGTTTCCATGCTTGGCCAGCTCCTGCGGCTGACATCACACCAGTTCATGATGTTGGGGAACTCTTCGAAAAAAGGTTCGGAAGCCAAACGCCCGATATATTCGACGACCAGGCACTTGTGGACGCTGCTGCTGGGAAGCCATTCGTTCCATGCGTCAGCGCTTGCATCGATATTGTCGATGTCTTTGGTGCCGACAACACTGTAGAGGTTGAGCCCAAGGTGTTTGTTTCGCATGTATTGAATTGGGTACTTGGAAATTTTTCCGGCAATTCCTATCACTCCTGCCCAATGTTCAGGATGGGCGATGGCGATATCGTAGGCGGCGTCAGCACCGGCTCCATGTCCGGTAATGAAAAATCGGTCGGAATCGATTGAGAACTTTTTCAACATCGCGCGCATGCAGCTCAAGATTACCTTGTGTTCCCTAGCCGTGTATTCGTACCGTTTTTGTCCGGGATATTCCAATCCAACGAAACAACGATGTAGCCGTGACGGATGGCTTGACCCGTCCGCAAACCGAGTTTTGGATTGTAGAGTCCAGCCCATCGATCCAATTGCCCGTTCAGTGAAGTTTCCGCACGCAAAGTCAGCAAACATGGATATTTACGGTAAGGATCGTAATCCGGTGGCAGGTGAACCAGGTATTTGAATTTTCTGAATTTCTCGGTTTTGTGCAGCCGTGCCTTCGAACGCGATTTCAAATTCGAGAGGGACCGCACCGGTGTATTCGGTGAGATCCGGGGCTTCGGGAGGTTGGATGTTTTTTAGGAGTGCAGCAAGATAGTCCGGTTCACTGCCCTCGTAATTCTCCAGTTCCTGTAGAATCTGTATGCGTCGTCCTGGTTTTGCGGGTTCAAGGTACTCATAAACCAAATCGCGGACTGTGAACAATGACTGAGCGACGCCCAAATTGTCGATCGCTTCGTTGCTGCCGAGAATCCAACCGCTAATCGCTAATGCCATGAGTTGTGCATCGGATTGTTCGGCGTCAGTCATAAAACGCTTGTAACTTGCCAAGCGTTCCATATTGGAGCGACGTAAATCGGATTCAACTTCTGCCGCGAGTCGCTCCGCAGCCTTGGCGACCTCCGGATTGTTTTGATTGTCAGCGATGAATTTCGACTTCGGGCACAAGTTCATCTCGAGTCTGTGGAATTTCCAGGTTGGCCTGTGCAATCGTTTCTGAAGAAACAGTTGGAAGTCCTCCTGGATGATGGCTGACATCTCT
>CBDDAC010000023.1:0-417264 GCA_965224765.1 Mariniblastus sp. | reverse complement strand
AGCGGTCAATCGAAAGCTTTTTGGTAAGAAAAGCATCCTCGGCTAATGGGTCTTTCAGAATTGTCCTCAACTTTCTAACGTCTTTTGAACTGGTCAGCTCTTGTTCATTGACACGTCGAACCAGCTCGTCAGAAACGCTCGGGGTAAGCAACTTTTTACTCAGGCTCTTTATTTCACGTGACCACGTCATCGCAGACTTTGAATCGGGCAAATTCGTAAGCCGTTCTGAAAGTTCAAATACGTCGCACATCTTGTCAAGTTGTCGAACGGTTACGCCAAGGATGCTGGCAGCACTGGCGCGACCAACAATCTGCACCAGTCGAAATGCCACCATCTCCTTTTCCTTTGCATCCCACTCTTTTCTCTGTTGGTGAATATTAATCCATACGCGTAGTCGTTCTTCCTCGTCCAATGTCCGATCAATAATCTCAACCGGAATTTGACTAAACTTGGTTTTCTTTTGATCGGCGACAAGGATCCTTGAGTTTTCCCAGCGACGATGCCCGTCAATGATCCGCAACTTCATCCGCTTGTTGGGATGAGGTTCAACCAACAAGGGTTCAAAGATTCCACCGTTGCCCTCGATTTGCCGTCGAAGTTCTGGATCCTCCAACGATCCCATTCGAGGCTGGTTATCGTTTGGGCAAACATCGTAAAGGTCAACCACGTCGCGGTAGCTTTGCAAGACGGTTTGACCGATCTTCCGTTTGAGTGTCGTTTGGGTTTTGTCAACAGAAACCATAAATCACCTATCGTGGCTGTGCTGGATTATTGGCAGTGTCTGCATGACCATTGACCGAAGGAGCCAATGGATTCCCACCAATGATTTGACCAATTTCCAACTCCAGATCACGAACTGCGTTCTTAATGTCAGTGATCTTTGCCCCTCGTTTCTTCGCCATTTTGTCAAAGTGGTTTTTGTCTTCAACTTCGTATTTCAAAAGCTCCACGGTGTACTTGGTCGCTTGACCCAGCCGATTCGCGAATTGAGGTGAACGGATGAAGTCATATAGTCGCTGCGTTTTCTCGGAACGATCCTGTTCGCTTGCACATGACTTCGCAAGCTCAACTAATGATTTGCGCAGAATCGTGGCAACATAAACCGCGCGAGCGGGATGAACTACGACGACATCATTCGAGACAAACAGTTCGCGTTGTCCCTTTGGGAAAATAGTGCTGGCAAGAACGGCATGCTCCGCATCCACCGCAACTTGATCGTCGCGAAGCTTGGTTGCGAAACTCTCCCGCCACTGTTGGCAGTTCTTCGAGTCGTAGACGATTCGCCCCACTGAAATACCTTCATTGATCACGTCGTGATGAATGTCCGCACCCTTCTTGCCCTTTTCAATCGGATCAATTCGATCATTGGGAAAAGCCCTGCGTAATTCTTCGTAAAGATTGATTTCAGCACCATCGCCGATGCTACTGGCCGATTTGTCCTCCAGCTGTCGCTGGGCGGCAAGTAACTTTTTCTCCATTGCATCATTGTGACGACGATGCTCCGCTGCCATTTCCGCCTTTTCCTTCGCCTTTGAGTCATCAAGAACCTTCCGCTGCTGGTCCATTTGCTTTTTGGTGTCGAGCGCCATCTTTTCTCGTTCAACCTTAAGCTTTTCTTCATTGGCGTCGCCTAGTTGTTTCTTGAACTTTGCCTGTGCCGAATTCAACTCCGAAATTTGTTTAACCAGTTCCGCATTTTGTTTCTTCTCTGCCTCGATTGCCTTGCGAGCATCTGCTTCAAACTTAGCTTTGAAGGCTGCAAGATTAGTTTCATTTTCGGATGCAAATTGTTTGCGTAGAGCGATTTCACCCGCCTCCATCGCCTTTTTGTTTTCCTCGTTCAGTTTGGTTTTTACCTTCTGAAACTCTTCTCCAGTGATCTCGGTACCACACAATGGGCACTTTTCGTCGTTCATTTTCACTCCGTCTTCATGAAAACAGGAAACATTGGGATCCTAATTTATCCCTTTTCTACTGGAGTGCAAGGGCGTATCAACATTTTTCCTGCGATGGGACATTGTAAAATTCTTCAACGAACTTTCACGCCATTGCCGGTCAGCTCAAGGGATGAGGCGCTGATGTTACGCGTAGCCGTGACGGATTTCCAAGTTTGGCGCGCCCTTTAACGAATTGACACCATGTAAGAAAGGCTGGAGGATTATTGCCCCGTTTATGCGAATACTGGTTCCAAATAATGCTGAACCTTCCGGGTTGCAGTAAACACGCGACCAAAAGGTCGGTTGCTGTAAATGTCGTTAAGTGAGTCAGTTTTTACTGGCTTCCCGTGACATTCGAAGACACCCATGATTTCACCATCGGAATAAGTCTTGATCAGCTGACCTGCCGTTTTGCGAAGTTTACCGAATGACAATGAACGAATCTCGTGTCCATCGTCGCGGATGCGTTTGACCAGGCGTCCGAGCCGATTTGGAATCGTTTGGTTGGCGTTACCGCTCTTTGTTGGATGGTCGAATGGTTTCCCGTTTTTGTTGAGCAGCAGACGGGCGTCGTCTGAAAAACCGGGAGTGCTTCTTTCGCTCCTCAATTGCCCACTGAATTCCTTTAACGGTCAATGGATAAAGAATATGTTCGCCGTAAACTCCGCTCTTTCGTCGAACTCGTTTAATGAAGGAGTCTTCATCAGTGGATTTGTAGTTGAGGAGTTCGCAATGCCAGTCGGAATGCGCTTCGAACAATTTTACTTCGCGAATCAGAAGTGATGATATTTCGGCTCGGCCAAATCCGCAGTTGATTGCAAGCAACAAAAACAATCGGTCTAGGGGCTGAGCATATTGCATCAGCAGCTGCAACTCTTGCAACGAAAATGTTTCGACTTGTTCAAGCTGACGATTCGCATGATCGCTAGGAAGCGATTGGACGCGGGTGTTGGCATCGCTGAATGCAAAGGGTTTCGCCCACTCGAATGTGCTTGAGCTGTGCAGCCATTTGAAGAATCGAACGAGAGCTGAAAGATAGTTGCTGGCCGACTTGGCTTTCATTGGCGAATTAGTACCTTTTCTTGGAGGTCGGCGACGCCAGTACCCGAGCATCTCGTTTACCGCATCGGCATCCACGTATGCGAGAAGCCGGTTGTCATGATGCTCCTTAAGCAGCTCTACTTGCTTGTTCTGGGTGTGTCCCCAATCGGTAAGCCGATCCAATTCAGGCCGGTAGTATTCCCGCTTGATAAAGCCCTGGTAACCCGAAAACGCCTCATGCAGTGTTTGGCGATTAAGATTTGCTGGCGTTAGCCCAACTTGATTTGAGTTCGATGTGTTATTCGTTTGAACCGACGGACTGGTGTTGATAACGCCATATCGAGGAGCCTCAAAAGACACTCGATGGTTCGCTGAGAATGACACTTGACTGGAAGTGGCAGGTTCAATTTCGCCTAGGGGTGTTCGAGGACCGTTTCGTCTATGCTGCCCTTTCACCGTCGCTTGGTTCATCACCGAGCCAGCAGGGACTTGTTCCAGGCAGTGAATCGCCGCACAACCCACATCATAAAAATAGCGATCTGAGGGCACGAAGAGCACAACAGGATGCGTTGCCTGTAGTCGACGAATTCGATCGGCATAGCCCAATTGTGATTCATGAGATCTTGGCTCGACTGCAACTTCTTCGACTCCTCGCGACACGCACTTGCCTATGCGAAGCAAGTCATCCGGCCACAGCGGTTGGTCTTGCTCGTGACTCGAGGCGTAACGATCCCAAAGTTCTCGTAACTTTCTTTCGCGACATTCGGCTTCTCGCAGATCTTTCCCGAGCAGGAACTTTTGTTGTTGCTTCTTTCCGTTCTTGCTGAGCACCCAACCGATCTGCCGAGTGTAGTATCCGCGCGAATCCGGACTCCATTTTCGTCGAGTTCGACTCTTCATATGCACACAAAAAACGGCTCACTATCGGAACATTTGTCCGGAATTGCCGCCCTAATAAGAACTTTTATCAGAACATTGGGAGGTTTTGTGAATGGCCAAGTCGTTGGTCGATGCCAAAAACAACCTCAATCTCAATAAAAATAGCCACTTACCAGGGTTTGGCAAGTGGCTAAATGATGGAGGCGGCGGGGATCGAACCCGCGTCCCGCGACAATTCCGTAATGGCCTCTACGTGTGTAGTCGATTATTTAGATTTCATAAAATGAACCGCTTGTCGACTTGCTGAACATCAAACTATTCGAGAACGAGTTTTAGCTGCGACTGAACTCGACATGAGTCGCAACGATCCGAAATTAACGACGGATTTTCAAGCCTCTCCGGCGAAGACTATCAATCCGGGTAGCGTATTTCTACGCAGCCAATGCGAAAGAGTTATCTTTAGCAATTAAAAATTTTAGTCAGATTTTTACGTGGCCCTCTGACTAACCACGACACGCCACCACGACTTCCAGTATCCGGTCGAATCCAATTCGCCCCCAAAAATCGTAGACGCCAAGATCAATGACCCCGGCAACATACACTTTCGTCGAATTATCGCTTCGCTTGTAAGAAAAACCATCCCCAGACAAAAAAAATCCCCAGAGTAGAGAGAAATCGCCAGGGGGAAGTTCGTAAATGTAACGGTAGAGGGAGGCCAGAAATCGAGGAGGAGCTGGATTGAGGTAGTTTCAGTGAGGATTTGGATGGCCGTTGGTATATGGAAGGACTGAGTGGAAGATGTTTGGGGAGGAATGAAATGGAGGGTAGGTTTCGGCGGGAGCCTCAACCTGGGGTGATGAATCTGAGAAATCAGTTAAGTTACTCTGTTGTTTTGCCGGTATGTGCTTTGTAGGCTTCAATTTTTTTGGCATGCGTGGAATTGGCAAGGTTTGATTCTGTAACCCAGAGCTTCCATTTCTTGTTGCTGACTTCTTTTAACAGTCTCTTGATTTCGGAAGGCGTTTGCTTTGACATCAATGTCGGTAATGCTGCCAGCAGCGACGTGAATCCGCCCCGCGTGTGTTGCCGCTGAAGCCTTTTGTATCCGCCCAACGTTGACTCCAGCACCTCGGTGCTCACCACCAGACGAAACTTGGAGTACGGCGAATCGAGCAAGCGATGTTCGCATTGCTCATAGACTTGAACCAACATCAAATAAACTTTCTGAACGATGTCTCCCTGCAAATTAAGTTTGGCCAATTGCCGTTTCAATTGATTCGTCGCCCCAGCATACACACCTTGCTGGTTACTAAATCGTAGCACACTTGAGACGATCGCCTGGCACTGCCGCCATTGCCGAGCGGATTCAGCAAATGCCTGGACCCAACCAAGTTTTTCCTTCAACCGATCCGTTGTCACGCCCTGGCTTTCAGCGGTTTCAGGATTTTCGAGGTGATGCTGGATCATCCGTTGCCATTTGAGTAACGGCGAAAGAGTCATAAAGCGGCACTTGGATTTTTTCTTGGGCGGCAGAAAATGAGCCAACTCGGTTTGTTGAATCTGCGCAGCGGTGGTCTCGAGTTGCGATTCGAATTCCTGAAAGACATCATCTTTGCCAAGGGTGTGTTTGAGAATGTTGGCTGCTTTATGCTTGATGTCGTCCATCACTAGCACGGTTTTCCCCTGTTTTTCAAAGCCTTTAATGCCCTCGTGCAGTTCACGGGCTCCGTCAACGACGATGCTCATCGGAACTCCAATCTTGCTTGAGAGCTCATCCAGCGCCAACGCGACCGATTGCTTGTCACGCAAATCACCAGGCACGATTGCCAACACCGACATGTCGTCACGCCGCAACGAACGACCCTTGGGCAAGTCCGATTGCCGAATCCCAAGGATGAGTAAAACGTTTTGCTTGGCCAGTTGAACACTGTGGTCGACCATCCATATCCAGTCGTCGGCCCGAGTGCCCGATGCCTGCAGCAAGCCAACGCCGCAGCGGCATAACCAGGTGCGAACCGTCGTCCAGTGCGGAATCTTGAATTCGACTCCCAACCATTGCTGGACGACTGAAAGGACCGCTTCGATAGGACGAAACCCAATCACTTTGACCAGTTCCAAGCACATCGAAATCATTCTGGGGCCGAAGCTGTGATTGGCAATGATCGGAGCAGCGGGCAGGCATTGGTGATCACGCCGTTGTTGGAGCTCCCGCTTGAGTTGAGCGAGTTCATTGGCTTGACGGGTAACCTGAAGTTCAACAGCACGCTTCTCATTGACCAGTCGTTGTCGATGATGGTCTGAATCTGCCAGCTGTTGCTTAAGACGTTGGTTTGCGTCACGTTGCTTTTCGCGTGAGCGAAAAAGACTACGTACAATTTCTCGGGCACGTGACTTGAAATGAGGGACCGTAAAAGTAGATAATGTCATCGTTGCGTTTCTTCGTTATGGGATTTTTTACCGAAGAGACTATTTCGCGGAAACGCAACACTTTTAAAATACCAATCTTCCCCAAATTTCCCAATCGTGCCTGGATTCATCACCCCAGCCTCAACCTCCCGGAAAACGCCACGTCCCAAGAAATGGCATACCTTGGAAAACGCCACACCCAAAGGAGAAAAAATGCGCAGAAACGCCACAACCCGAGGAAACGGTATGCCGTGGGAAAACGCCACGCCCCGGAGGAGATGGAATGCCCGCGGATAACACCACGCCCCAAGAAAATGGGTGCCCAGGAAAACGCCACGTTCCAAGGAACGTCACGCCCGAGGAAACGGTATGCCAAGGGGAAATGCCACTTCCAAGGGAAATCGCACGGAAAAACAACAGAAAAACGCCTGGCCGTTGGATACTGTGAAGAAAAGCCTTCGCAAAGTGGCTGTACCAGCCTAAATGTTCCTCCTAGGTCGCCCGCCGCCACCTAAGCCTTTTCCCCTTGGACTAAGGCGATTACTTTGCCATAATCTTGGATTCTCAATATTGGGCTTAATGTCACTCGCGGCGGAATCGCCCAAGCCCCTATTTAGTCAATACGCACGACAGGCCGACCGATCTCGGATTTCGCGCATCAGCATAAATGTTAGGAGAATTGCAGTGGAAAAGATTTTAAATTGCAGCGGACTCGGTGTTTCCGGTCGCCAGAACGAAATGATCGAACTGGCTTTGACCCACAAGTTTGATACCGTCGAAATCGATATGGCCGATCTACTAGGTCGTCATGACGCTCTTGGCAAAGAGTTCGCCTGCCAGTTCCTGCTCAGCGCGAAAATGAACATCGGAACTTTCCGCCTGCCTATCGACCTTGGCGCTGCGGACGATGTCTACGAAACACAAGCCGCCAAAGTCGATACCGTCCTGGAACTTGCCGAAGAACTTAACGGCAAACGCTGTTACGTTCGCATCGCTCCAGACCACGACACCCTCTCTTTTCAAGAGAACTTCGAACGTCACCGTGCTCGCTTGGCCGATCTCGCTGAGAAATTTGCCGCCAAGTCCATCCAAATCGGACTTCTGCTTCAGGCTTCTCCAGATCTTCAAAAGCAAGATTTTAAATTCATTCAAACCACCGAAGAACTTTTGACCCTCGTCAAAACCGTTGGTCAGCCCAACGTCGGCATCTGCCTCGACACTTGGAACTGGGTTGTCGGTCAAGGTGCAATGGACCAACTAGACGAGTTAACGGCTGACAAGATCACCGAAGTTCGTCTGGCTGACGTCCCTGCGGATGTAGATCCAACTGCGATCAAATCAAACCAAATGGAACTCGCCGGGCAAAACGAAAACTCAATCGTCCCTGCGGTTCTTAAGCACCTTGCCTCGATTGACTTCGACGGAGCCGTTTCCGTTTTGACAAACTCGGGCATGCTTGGCGGTCGTTCAAAGAACTCAGTCGTTGGCGGGATCGCCAAGCAACTCAGCAACTTGGCCATTGTTGCTGGATTGATCGAAGGCGAAATCATTGAAGAGCCATCAGCAGCTCCACCTGAAGCTGAGGCAAAAGGTGCTGAAGCAGCTGCCGATGACAAAAAGCCTGAGGACAAGTCCGAAGACAAAAAGCCTGAAGACAAAAAGGCTGAGCCAGCAGCCACTTAATTTCCGCTGAAGATTTTCAATTCACACAAAGCCCAATTGCCGACACTTGTTGGCAGTTGGCCTTTTTTTTTTATGCGCGTTGGGTTTCCGGGAGGTTGAGGCTCCCGCCGAAACCTTCCAATGATGATCACGGTGCCTATTCAGCGCGTCCGGGGAGCGGAAGCAATGAAGACGCGACCAAGTGCGCATCCCTGAATTATTAGTCGTAAGGTTTCGGCAGGAGCCTCAACCTCCCAAAGTCTACTGCTAGTTGACGATGGTTTCTGAGGATGAAACATCGTCGACATTCATCAGCGCACCACTGCCTCGGGAATCGATCAACTTTGGGTCGGAGATTTCTCGAATCGCCTTGATCATGTTCGTGGCAAGCTGGCTTTGAAATCGTTTTTCACTCCAGCAAACGGCAATCGTCCTTTGGATGGTTGCCCCAGAAATGGGAATGTAGCTCAAGCTATTCTTGAACTTTGGATTGACTGCCATTTTGGGAACGAACGAGATTCCTGTCCCAATGGCCACCAAGTGTTGCAGCGTGGAAAACTGCTCAACTCGAGCCACAACATTCTCAGTCGAGATCCCATATTCATTGAGGTACTCTTCAATGCACTGTGTCAGGCATTGTTTTTTTCCCATCAGAATCAGGGGCTCATCGCGAATCTGTTCCACGGACAAGCTCGGCTGGTCAGCGAGTGGGTGAGTGACCGGCAACACAAGCTGGATTTCTTCGTTGCGAATTGGCTCCCAGACCAGACGGTTTTTCCAGTTCTTTTGCACCGCGGTGATCGCAAAATCGACTTCTCCACTGATGCACCGATTGACGAGAGTTTCGGGGGTTTCCTCGGTGAGCTGGATGCGGGCTTCTGGGAACTGTCGATTAAGGTTGTGAATCAACTTGGTCGTAAGAAACGGTCCAACGGTCGGAACCGTCGAGATAATGACAACGCCAGACATTCCGTTATCCTGAATTTGGCGGTAAGTGTCGTCAACCAACTGCAGGATCTTCTCTGCATTGATACGAAGCGTTCGTCCGGTTTCTGTTAACCGAATTTTTCGTCCCTGTCGCTCAAACAAGGGCATGCCAAACTCTTTTTCAAGTTTGGCCATCTGCTGGCTAAGGGCTGGTTGCGATACGTGGCAGGCCTTGGCCGCTCGAGTGAAGTTCCTGTACTCAACAATTTTTAAAAAGTAACGAAGTTGAGCCAGTTCCATAGTATAACCTTGGTGATGTCTTCAACGGACACAGGCATTATGGGGCTTGTTCAGTCAACTTGCAAACTGCTTAAAAAATAAACTTTTGAATTTGTTGTCCATTCGCGATCCCCAACAGGTTGAATGTTGGTTAATCATGAGAGACAGGTCCAACGACAACAGGCTTACCACGAAACGAAGTTGAGATGACCGTGGAACTTATGCTGGCAGTCAAGCGTTTGAGGAATAGAAGAACGCGTTGAAGAATGATGCCTTAGGTTCGCTTATGAGTATTCGACCTCTGGCCCAACGAATCTTAGCGCCCCCTTTTGCAGGGTAGGTTCGTGTCTCAGAGTGAGTCACGACCTCCCATAGATACGGCTTGGTTCACCATTTGAGCGTTGGTGCATTCCCTTCAGAAAGTTTATTGAGACTCCTGAAGGGATACCGTTTGGAACGCAAGCTCTTACAGAGACTGGAAGTCGTCAAAGTTGAATGCGACACCTTGTTGCGGGAAGATGGCATAAGCAGTTCGAGTCAGATACAAATCCACCGCTTCGGAAAGTCGCAGAATTGGACTCTTGGGAATAAGGACGATATCCGAATGACGCAGCCAGATTTCGTCCGATGGTTGCGGGCGACGGCCGTAAAGGGCACCAGCAAGATCGAGGCGTGTTGCCACTAGTCTCCAGTTGGCATCGCGACGGAAGACGATGACCTGACGTAGGTTTGCTCCCTGGTTGTTGCCACCTGCCAAGGCGATTGCTTGCATGACGGTCGTCGGATCAAGCATTTCGAATCGGCCGGGTTCAGCAACTTCTCCGAGCACGTAGATAAAACGTCCCGCTCTTTGGACAAGGACTGGAGTGGCGCGAACGCCAGCCAAACCTTCGCGGCGGTACCTTGCGTCGACTTCGCGACCAATTTCGTCCAAGGTCAAACCGATGGCTGGGATAGAACCAATCAAAGGAAGTTGAACCGTGCCGTCTGGCGAAACGGTTGCTGCGCGAACTTGACCACCCTGGCCTGCAGTTGCGGTAACGGATTCAATCAAGTCTTGCATTCGCGTGTTGGCTTTGACAACTTGGACAACGATTGCGGGTTTCTTGACGTAGACTGAGTAGCGATCGTTAAGCTCTTCCTGCAAGGCTTCGACGGTTTTTCCGGCTGCCCGAACTTGTCCAATGAGTTGAAGAGAAATACTTCCATCAGGCAGGATTTCCAAACCGTTTTGGTTTGCGACACTGGAGGGATCGGGTTGATTCAGTGTGGTGTCGGCAGAGGACAAAATTTGAACGCCGTCACCCACGTTCAATTCGTAGGCTTGTTGGGTTCGTTGACGAGCGAGAACGTAGACAAATTCCAGTTGGTCACTGACTCGCAATTGATACTCAGAAACATGAGGGGTTCGAAACGGACCAATGTACTCACCGTAGGAGCGCGACTCCCAGGGAACCATTCGTTCGCTTTTCCAGGTAGGTTCACGACCGAAAGGTTGATTGCTGCCATCGACGCCCAGCATCCATCGAGGGTTGGCTTCACCGCGATCCTGGGGACCGCCATAACCACTACCGTATCCACCCTCCGTTGTCGCGTACATGCCGCCCATTGGAGCTGCGAATTGAACATCGCCTTGGGATTGATCACCCGTCCATTGAGCCGCCATTGCCATGCCCGCACATTCGGGACAATTACATTCCGAAATGCCTTGGCAAAGTTGAATCGACTCGACCAGTTGCAGTGAGCTACTTTGCTCCTTCGCGACCTTTTCCGAATCAGGTGTTGCCAACTGATTTTGAGTCGACGTTTTCTGGGTAACGATTTGAAAACCGAGTGCCAAGCAAACAATGGAAGCGATGACAATCAGCGAACTTTTGGTATTAAATTTCATAACAATTCAAAGGTCTGGATTGATGGCGTGGCCAGGCGTAACTTGAAGTATCCCGAGGTTTTAAAACAAATCTTTAAAACGCTGGAGCATACTTGGCTTATTGTTGGTTTCTGGAACGGCCATGGGCTCGGGAAGAGCTCGGGCAGATCGGATTTCGTTGAATTCGGCAGGTGCCGTTTGCTCAAACTGTTCGGGGGTTAACCATTGAACTTGGGGCTGCATCGAAGAAGCATTTTGCTTGATCCGCTCAAACTCATTTCCTGCCTTTTGAGCCATTTCAAAATTCTCTGAGGCAATTTGTGGATCGCTGGAAGTTGTTGCAAGTCGTTCGTGGACGATGGCCAGATTGCGCCAGGTTTTGAGGCATCTTTTGAACGACCAAGCTATCGCGGAATAGATCACGAGCTTTCTCCAATCGTCCGTTGCGAGCCATTAGAACGCCCAGTTCATTGGAGCTTCTGAAATTGTTGGTGTCGCTGTCGATTGCGGCGTAGTGCATTACGATTGATTTGGAGTAGTCCAATGGATTCCCTGTCAAATCGTGTGTTGCCGCAACGGTGAAAAGCTTGCCAAGTGAGTACAATGCTTCAGAGGCCACAACATTTTCGCCAAAAGCATCGGCCATGCGTCCGTCGGGCAAAATCGTAGTAGGCTTGGATGGCGATTGCTGATGACAAACCGGCAGCTCGATCCATCGGGATAATTTCGCTGCGATGGGCATCGATCACGTAGGCGACATCAACATCGATTCCCTCATGGGCAATTTCGTTGTAAAAGTCATCGGCTTCGTTGAGTGCCGTAATGGCTTCGCGAAGTGCGGCAGTGTAGGCAGTGGATCGAGTTTGAGCGTCATGAGATTGAGCGACCAAGCGAAGGGCACTAAAGAACTCTTCGCGAGCAGCAAACGCGGCGCCTCGGCGAGCTAGTGACTTGCCATACTCAATATGGTTCACGCAACGCTGCGTGGTGGTTGAATCGTTTTCGAGCTGGTGTCCCGCCAGGAATCATCGGCGTGATGTCGTTTGCTCCAGTTGAGTTGGTCACAAACTGATCGGCAACATTGACAGTGGTACTTGGATTCCACGTGGCTTGCTCTTGCTGAAGATCTTCAAAGCTTGGGAACTGGGTGTCAACACGAGGTTGTTGAGCGGTGTAATCCGCATTCGAATTCTAACTCTGCAACCTGAGTGAACTGGTTAAGAGCTGAACGCGGTTGGTTCGTCGTCAAAACTGGATCGACCAAATCCGCTGGCCGCCCGATGATGGGCTCGCCTGATTGAAGTAGGGATTGGCGACTCGGTTCTTGTTGTTCGCATTACCCTCGGGAATTGAGTTCTCAAGCATTGGCTGGACTTCCTGTGCAGGAAGCTGCGGCAAGACGCTGCCGGGCATGCTGATTCCGTTGGCCGATAGTCGCGATGGACCTTGTTGGTTGATCGCTCAAATCGATAAACGGTAGTTCACTCGCCTTGTTCTGCTCAACGGTTGAGGCTTGAAACGAGTGCTGCTGGGCGTTGGCACTGAGGGGCTCGAGGGTGTTTTGCGGTGGCAGTTCTTCAAGCATCTCATGGGCATGTTGCTGCATGCTGATCTGCGGTTGAGGCGACTGAACTTCAGTAGCTGGCGTAGAATCTGGCAATTGGGTTGGGGCGGATTTGAGCGCCACCATCTCCATTGAATCGGCCTCAGAAGCCGACTGAAAATTCCAAACCCAGCAGAGCGCCAAGCCAATACAGACCATCCACCAAACTAGACTTCCGTTATGATTCATAACCTTCCCCATACGGATAAACATGCATCATTCACTCGCGACATAAATGCCAGATGCACTGCGTGTATCGTCAATGAGGATGATAAGACGTGATTGGCTGGTCACGATTATGAGGACATTGTCTGAAGCAGCGCCGAACGAAACCGGACAACCCCTTAAAACTTAACAGCGGTTCGTCAACGGCCACATTGCCAAATCGAGCTAACCGGTACAATCTCCCATCGAGTGATCTCCATTGGGAATACGAAACATGGTTAGCCCGCAAAGTGGTTCTAGGCCAATTCAGTTGACCCCGTCACGACTTTGCGTTTAGATTTGACCCAGCGTGGTCCCAGACGTTGCGCTCAGACTTGGCCCAAGATTACGTTTCGATTTGCTGCGGAGCGGCGACTTCGGTTAGCCCCAGAATTTAGTCTGGGGTAGTATTGCCAATAAAAAACCGAGTCGCAATGCCGACGACATCTTGGCATTCTTCGACCTCGGATCATCATTGGTAGGTTTCGGCGGGAGCCTCAACCTCCCGGAAAACCGAATCCCCAAAAGGCCAATCGCAACATCTGAATGAACTCCACCCGAAACATTGCAGGAGGAAAAACGAACTCAGTTACTTACTTTCAGGCGGCGTTACGAACGCCATGCGAAGTTGATGAAGCGTTATCATTAAGATATGTCGCTTCTTCCTCGTTTCAAATTGCCTTTGGTCTTTTCTTCAAGAACACCAAGCGTATCAATAAAATGCTTGGCCATGGTGCGATTCGGATTCGACTTACCGGTCGCTGGATCGGGCATAAAACCAAGTGCAGACATCGCTTGGGCCCCCAAGGTGGTAACCAGCATGACAAATGAAGCTGGGGGCAATTCCTGCGGAATGTCGGATTCCTGAACGGCCTCTTCCGCGACCTCATCTGAAGGTTCGTCCGTTTTGGCGGCTTCCTTCTTTTTCAGTTCTTCTTTCTCGGCTTGGACTTGTGATTTCCAATCGTCGTCCACAATGATTTTCGGTTCTTGTTCGTTTGAGTCAGTCATCGAAATTCTTTTGCCTAGTAAAGGTCTGTTTAAAATGGTTTGAGATTTGCTCCCAAGCAAACTCAGTTCACCAGCCGCTTCCTTGAAACAAACTACGTGGATTCAACAAGTGAATCACGGCTGGAACGCCTGACTGCAGCCTGGATAAATCCGGAAAACAAAGGTTGAGCTTTGGTGGGTTTCGACTTGAACTCAGGGTGATACTGCACGGCGACAAACCAAGGGTGGTCAACCACCTCAACAATTTCAACCAAGGAGTCATTCTTGCTGGTCGCTGAAATGACCAATCCGTGAGCTTCAAGTTGTTGCCGAAACTTGTTATTGAATTCATAGCGATGACGGTGTCGTTCATTGATCGTTGGGGTGCCGTAGCATTCCATGGCCTTGGTTCCAGCGACAACTTCGGATTTCTGTGCTCCCAATCGCATGGTGCCGCCTTTGTCGGTGATATTCTGCTGTTCATCCAACAATCCGATCACAGGATGCCGAGTATCCTTGTCGAATTCCGTTGAATTTGCCCCCTCAAGGCCGACGACGTTTCGTGCGAACTCGATGACGGCACATTGCATTCCAAGGCAGATTCCCAAAAATGGGATTTTTCGTTCTCGTGCCCAACGGATTGCATCGACCTTACCTTCGGTTCCACGTTCCCCAAAGCCGCCGGGGACCAGGATTCCATCGTAACCAGAAAGCAGGCGTTCGGGACCTTCGCGCTCGACCTCTTCGCTGAGGATTCTGCCGATACGAATTTGGGCGTGGTTCTCAATTCCAGCGTGATCGATGGCTTCGTAGATCGACTTGTAAGCGTCCTTGTGCTCGGCATATTTACCGACCACGGCGATACTGATCTCCGTTTCAGGATTTCTCAAGCGATGCAGCAAGTCACGCCAATCTTCCAGATCTACCGTTTTGCCTTTGAGCGATAACTTTTTGACGATCAAGTCATCCAGCCCATGATCAACAAGACTCAGCGGAACTTCGTAGATGGAAAAATCCTTGTCACGCTCTTCGATGACCGAGGTCACGGGCATGTTACAGAACAAGGCAATTTTTTCTCGGTCCGATGTGGGAAGCACTCGCTCCGTTCGACAAATCAAGATATCGGGTTGAATACCAATCTGACGCAGTTGGCCGACCGAATGCTGTGTCGGTTTGGTTTTGAGTTCTGCAGCCGCCTTGAGGTAAGGGACCAAAGTCAAATGGATATACAGGCAATTCTCTTTGCCAAAGTCGAGTGAGAACTGGCGAATCGCTTCCAGAAAGGGCTGGCTTTCAATATCTCCGACTGTGCCGCCAATTTCAGTAATCACGACATCGACTTCGTCGTCTGCAAGTTTTGCAATGCAGTTTTTGATTTCGTTGGTGATATGGGGAATTACCTGAACCGTTTTGCCAAGAAATTCTCCTCGGCGTTCTTTCTCAATCACTTTGAGATAGATCTGGCCCGTCGTGTAATTGGATTCACGTGTTAGCGGACTGTTGGTAAACCGCTCATAGTGGCCCAGATCAAGATCGGTTTCACTGCCGTCATCCAAGACATA
This sequence comes from Mariniblastus sp., assembly GCA_965224765.1. Lineage (GTDB taxonomy): Bacteria > Planctomycetota > Planctomycetia > Pirellulales > Pirellulaceae > CAZDBA01. The sequence continues at coordinate 401,904 of CBDDAC010000023.1, read as the reverse complement.
GACTTCGCCATGCTGATACGGGCTCATGGTTCCTGGATCGACGTTAATATACGGATCCAGTTTTTGCATTTTGACGCGAAGACCGCGTTGCTCCAGTAACATCCCAATGGATGCGCTGGTGAGACCTTTTCCAAGGGAACTGACGACGCCACCAGTTACAAAGATATGTTTGGTCATAGAGAGTTTTTTCCACCAGTCCGGTTATCCAAAAAAAACAAACGCAAATTCACACGTTAGAATTTGCGTTGCAGTCGATCTCCGGTTGTTTTTGCTGTTTTCAAATCTTAACAAGATTTCACCCTGCTGACAAACGCTTGATAATCTTCGGCGGTATCAATTCCGACCGCGTGCTGGTTGACGACTCCAACGAGAATCTCATGGCCTGCATTCAAAACCCGCAGCTGCTCTAGAGACTCAACATCCTCCATTGGTGCCTCGGGAAGCTCCACATATTTTGGCAGGAATGATCTTCGATAGGCGTACAAACCGATATGCTGGTAGAAGAGCGGAGGTTCTGCCAGCAACAGGCTATCATCCCAGGTTCTTGCACAGGGAATGGGGCTGCGACTGAAATAAAGGGCCTTTCCATGCTGGTCAAAAACGACTTTGACGACGGACTTCTGCTCCAGTGCTTTGCGATCGCGAATGGGGCTGGCCAAGGTGGACACCACCGCATCGGGGTTGGCAAACAGCAGTTTGATCGCGTGATCGATCGATTCACCGGAAATTTCTGGCTCATCTCCTTGGACATTGACAACCACATCAAATTCGGACAAATCCTGGGCCACTTCAGCAACGCGTGACGAACCGCTGGAATGATCGTCTCGTGTCATCTGGACGAGCCCCCCGAATGTGTTAACGCATTCGACGATCTCGGAGTGATCCGCGGCAACAATGACCTTGGAGGCCAGTTGGCTTTGGCAGGCGGCCAAATAGGTATGTTCGATTAACGACCTTCCCGTCTCGTTCAATAGCAACTTTCGGGGCAAACGAGCAGAGTGGAGCCGAGCGGGGATTACAATTGCGGCTTTTAGAGTCAAATTCCTGTCAGTCATCCTGTGTTCTCTTCAACAATTCATCAAAGTCACCTCACCGACCGAAAAATCGCAAGGCTGGCCGTTTGTGCTACTGGCTCGAAATTCCCCATATAACAGCATGCAATCCGCGAAAACCGGTTGCCGCTAAGGAGATTCTTTCGGTAAATCTTACAGAGTCATCCGGTCTGTCGTCGATAGAACTGTTTTGAGCGGCTCTAAACCGAGACACCCACACAATTCCTGTGGCTTTTCGTATCGTCTGGCATTCCCAATGATCGAAAAGAAATTTCGCTACCCTACGTGTTACTCGAAGCCCAAAAATGGCAAAATTATCTGGAGCACGAGCAGACACCAAGCTGTACGACTGCCGCTCAGAGTTTGAGCCCGTACGTACCAAGCCGAACGCGTCACCAATATATCACTAACTAATAGTATGAATCGCTTCAAAAAACTTTACTCTACGTCAATTGGCAAAAAGTTTATTGCCGCGACAACGGGCATTATTCTTTTCGGATTCCTCATTGGGCATGTTGCCGGAAACCTAAAAGTCTTCACGGGCAACTCTTCTCATCAGGTCGATGGTGAGGAACAATTGGTCCCCCACATTGACGAATACGGCCAATTCTTGCGAGAAGCGGGGACACCGCTCCTTCCCGAACAAATGGGACTATGGATCGCACGTAGTGTTTTGTTGATTGCCCTGGTGCTTCATGTGATTGTCGTCATTCAGCTTTCCCATCAAAGCAAAGCAGCCCGGCCAATCGGCTATGTCAAAAGCAAGAAATCTGCGGCGACTCCTGCAGCGCTGTACATGATGTTTTCAGGCCTGTTGATTTTAGGCTTTATCATTTTCCACATTTTGCACTTCACGACAGGCACCATCGAACTTGGCAAATTCGAACATGGCTACGTCTACAACAACTTGAGTCATTCATTTACCCAGTGGCCCATCGCCCTGGGATACGTGTTGGTAATGTTCGTCCTGGCGTTCCATCTTTACCACGGAATCTGGAGTTTGTTCCAGACACTCGGATTGGACAACCCAGACCGCAACAAACTGTTTCGGGGGTTTGCTGCTGTATTTGCAATCGCTTTGGCGGTTGGACTTGCCGCAGTTCCCATTTCGTTCATGACAGGGGCGATGCCAGAACCTGTTGAATACCTGCATAACCTGCTATCCGATCATTAAACCTGAACAGATATTCATTCATGCTTACTTTAGATGCAAAACTGCCCAAGGGTCCGATACAAGACGCTTGGACGAACCACAAGAACAACATGCGACTGGTCGGTCCCAAGAATCGTCCTCAATACAAAGTCATCGTGGTCGGTAGCGGCCTGGCCGGCGCATCGGCTGCGGCTTCCATGGGAGCGATGGGCTATAACGTCGAGTGCTTTTGTTTCCAGGACTCGCCACGTCGAGCCCACAGCATTGCGGCTCAAGGTGGAATCAATGCCTCGAAAAATTACCGCAACGATGGCGACTCGACTTGGCGGTTGTTTTACGACACGCAAAAAGGTGGCGACTATCGTGCCCGCGAAGAAAACGTTTACCGATTAGCTGAGTTAAGCACAGCGATTATCGATCAAGCGGTTTCCCAGGGCGTACCCTTTGCCCGCGAGTATGGTGGAAAACTGGCAAACCGTTCGTTTGGCGGCGTACTTGTTGAGCGAACTTTTTACTGTCGAGGAGAAACCGGACAGCAATTACTGCTGGGAGCCTACTCGGCTCTCGAAGAGCAGATCGCCAAAAAAACGGTCAAGATGCACACCCGTGCGGAGATGATGGATTTGGTGGTCGTTGACGGTCAGACGCGAGGGATCATCGTTCGCAATCTGGAAACCGGTAAAATTACTCGGCACGCTGCCGACGCAGTCGTTTTGGCAACTGGCGGATACGGAAACGTGTTTTACCTTTCCACCAATGCCAAGCACTGCAATGTCACCGCAGCCTATCGCGCCTACATGCGTGGTGCTGGATTTGCCAATCCCTGCTTCACACAGATTCACCCGACCTCCATTCCGGCATCTGGCGAATATCAGTCCAAACTGACGCTGATGAGTGAGTCGCTGCGAAATGACGGTCGCATTTGGGTTCCCAAAGACGCAGACGAAAAACGAGCCCCCAAGGACATCCCTGAAGCCGAGCGTTATTACTACCTGGAAGAGCGTTACCCTCGCTTTGGTAACCTAGTTCCTCGAGACGTTGCCGCTCGTAATGCCAAAGACGTTTGTGACAAAGGACTTGGCGTCGGCCCCACAGGCTATGGTGTTTACTTGGACTTTGGTACCGCCATCCAGGAAAAAGGCGTTGAAGCGGTAAAATCCAAGTACGCCAACCTCTTCGAGATGTATCACCGAATCACCGATGACGATCCTACGGAAACTCCGATGCGGATCTATCCGGCCGTTCACTACACGATGGGCGGACTTTGGGTCGACTACAACCTAATGACCAATGTGCCTGGACTGTACGCGATCGGAGAAGCCAACTTCGCAGACCACGGAGCCAATCGATTGGGTGCCAGCTCTCTCATGCAGTGCCTGGCCGACGGATACTTTATTGTACCGGTCACCATTGGCGACTTCTTGAGCCGACACGATCCAGGCCAAGTCACCACGGATCACCCGGAGTTCGCGAAAGTCGAAGGCGAAGTCACTGGTCAAATCGATCGACTGCTTTCCATCGGCGGAACTCGATCCTCGCAGTCCTTCCACCGTGAGTTGGGCAAGATCATGTGGGAACACTGTGGAATTTCTCGCAGCAAAGAATTGCTTGAGGAAGGCCTAAAAAAGATCCCTGCATTGCGTGAAGAATTCTGGAATAACTTGAAACTTCCAGGCAATAAAGCGGAACTGAATCAATCTCTGGAACACGCTGGACGAGTCGCCGATTTCTTTGACTTTGGTGAACTCATGTGCCGGGACGCCTTGATGCGTGATGAATCATGCGGTTGCCACTTAAGGGAAGAACACCAAACTCCCGAGGGTGAAGCGAAACGTAATGACGACACCAATGCTCACGTTTCGGTTTTTGAGTACAAGGGCGAAGGCACTACACCGGAACTCAACAAAGAGCCTCTTGAGTTCAACGCGCTTCCGCTTGCTACAAGGAACTACAAATCATGAAATTCAAAATTCACGTATGGCGACAAGCGGATCGCGATAAGTCCGGAAAAATGGAATCCCACGATTTGGATGGAATCAATCCAGACATGTCATTCCTGGAAATGATGGATAGCCTAAATGAGCAGCTAACCGAACAGGGAATGGACCCGGTAGCATTCGACCACGATTGTCGCGAAGGCGTCTGCGGCATGTGCTCGATGGTCATCAACGGCGAGGCCCACGGCCCCAAAGCCGAGACCACGACTTGCCAGTTGTACATGCGACATTTCAATGACGGCGCCGAAATCTACATTGAACCTTGGCGCGCCAAAGCCTTTCCGGTTATCAAGGATTTAGTCGTTGATCGAGCCGCATTTGACAGAATCATTCAGGCAGGCGGCTATATCAGCAATCACTCTGGGCCCAAGCCAGAACCCAACTCGATTCCTATCGCACCCGAAGTGGCTGAAACGGCACTCGATGCGGCAACCTGCATTGGCTGTGGTGCTTGTGTTGCTGCTTGCCCAAACAGCTCAGCCATGCTGTTCACCTCGGCGAAAATATCGCATCTTGGAATGCTTCCACAGGGTCAGACCGAGCGTTACGAACGAGCTCGAACAATGGTTGATCAAATGGAAGCCGAAGAATTTGGGTCTTGCCGAAATTACGGCGAGTGTGAAGCCCAATGCCCAAAGGGAATCAGCATCGCCTTCATCGGCCGAATGAATCAGGACTTCCTGAAGGCAACCTTGACCGAGCCGCTTGATCGTCGCGGCGAAATGAAGTCCCAGTAAAAATTGCGACCTCGTGCAGTCAACCTGCACGAGGTACGTTGGCTTTCAACGTTTCTCTTTCGCGACGGCACAGGCGACGTCTTTACGGTTTCCAATTATCTCAGCGGCAACATGGGCTATGCTCCGAAAACACTTGCGATTTAGTCTTCGGACTTTCTTGGTGTTGATTTTCATCGCAGGTGCTGTGCTTCGGATGGTCGACCTTTCGAGCGTGATGATTCGGCCCTCGGCATTTCGGGAGGTTGAGGCTCCCGCCGAAACCTACCCGAGTCGTCTCCATTCTTCAAAGAACATTGAATTACCGACTTCAAACGGAATCGCACCAAATCCAATCGCCAAAGTTCCAGCGTATACCGGCTCTGCGAACGGCGTTTTCACACCAAGGAAATGCCTACCTCAAAATCACACCTTTCACGACGGCACATCAGTCAAAGACTATCTTGCAAACGGGAATTGATGATTGAAGTAGGTTTCGGCAGGAGCCTCAACCTCCCGTTTCATCACCGATTCATCGTCAACCACTCAAGAAATCTCAGGTTGTTGGATTTGATACAAGAATCGGATTCATTGCATTTCTCGATCGTGTTTCCATCTTGATACTGGATATCCTGCGAACGAAAACGTAAAACGGTTTCAAACCAGATCCCATACTCTTTCCATGAGGTATCAATATGAAACACTCAATGACGGTTCTTTTACTGATTTCTTTCGGCGTGCTTGCCTTTGCTCAAGACGCTGATGCACAGCGTCGACGTAGTGGACAAAGGCGTGGAAACCAAGCAGACAGCTTGACGGTCGGAGAAATGGCACCCACCTTTGCACTCAAATCGCTCGACGGGGATTCGGAAACCGATTTGGCAAGTTTTCAAGGCGAGAAACCCGTAGTTCTTTTTTTTGGCAGTTACACATGACCTCCCTTCTTGAGTCAGGTTGGCTCAATGGAAAAAATGTATCAGGACTACAAAGACGTCGTCGAGTTTCGTCTGATTTACATTCGTGAAGCCCACGCGGTTGATAGCGACTGGCCAATGCCCATCGCCAGAGACAAGGGGATCAAGCAACACAAGAACTACGATGAACGATGCACAACAGCCAAGATGCTGATGGACGATGAGAGTCTAACCATGCCGATGCTGATCGACGGCATGAGCAACGCGACCAACGAAGACTATAGTGCTTATCCCGATCGCGTATTCCTGGTTCGTTCAGATGGCCGACTGGCAGTTGCCGCGGAAAGAGGGCCATGGGGATTCAATCCTGGCCTGAAGGCGACCCTGAAATGGCTTGCTGACTTCAATAAATCTGGTGAAGAGCCCGCACTTTCTGAAGAAACCATCGCCAAGGCAGACGCAACCACTGTGGAACGTCAGCAAAAACGCCAAGCGGCATTGGCTACGAACCTGGAAAAAATTGCCGGCACCTGGACGGTAAGTAATGTCAATGATGATCGCACCATCGCCGGAGAAGTTATTCTCTCTGTCAAAGACGGCATTGCTACCGGGCAAGCGGGAAATGAAGATCATTCATCACCGGTTGAGAACCTGCGATTCAACGGCCGCCAACTCTCCTTTTCGGTCACCGCCAACGATACTCGCATGGAATTCGCTGGAGAATTTGATGGCGAGAAGATAGCGGGTGAACTCAACGCAGGCGACCAAACGTTCGAGAGTAATTGGATTAAGAAATAGCCAAAACCCAAACCGTTGGGGCGGTTCTCACTGCCCCAACTCGAATTCCAGGCCGGTCAAAACCGGCCTACTTTCTAGTTATTGTCATTTGCCTTTTCGGCAAAGCGTTCAAGTAACTCGCGAGCCTCCTCGACCTTTGGCCCTGCCCACGTGATTTCTGCGTACAGGTCGATCACAGCTTTGAGAATCTTTTCCTGCTCTTCAAACGAACTGGCGGCCCTGGCTCTGACAAAAGCATTATCAATCGACTCTTCGTGCCACTCCAGATCATTTAGAGCATCATTGCGCAACTTTTTCAGATAGCTTTCCGCTGCGGCGTGACAATCCTTCCTGTCTTCATCGGCTTCGTCAGGATTTCGGTGAAGTTCAACAAAAGCCGTTAGTCTGGAAAAACCTTCAACGCAATCGTCCTTCGACAAATCAACAATTTTCACAAACTCACGTTCCATCTTGCTGAGTCGATTCTCCCCCGTCATCCCGCCTCGCACAGCCATCCGGTTGTAAAAACCGATCGCTTTGGCAACTTCGTCCAGCCTCTTAACTTCGTCGGCGCGCTCGTCATCGGGATAAAACTCGAGGAAGTTGCTAATCTCATCACGCACTTTATTGGGACGCTCAGCCTTAGCCACAATCGCAAGATACAAATTATCGGCTGACGGGCGTTTAAATGCCTGACTCACCCCGAACCCGGCCAAGCCAATGACGACAATCAGCGCAACAACCAGTGGCCAAACCCCCCTAGTTGAGGACTCCTTCTCGACAGCCTCTACTCCGCCTGCGACCTTTCGCTGCTCGTCGGTAACCGTATTAAAATAGTCTGGATTTTCGATTTCACTTGTCTCAAACTCCAGATCCTCCACCGCCTCCTCACGTGAACCTATCTCAACAGTTTGATCGTTTCGGGTCAACGCCGAGGGTTCCTTGTTAGCACCTATTGAGGGTTGTGAATCGTGTGTGGCAACAAACAAGTCCGAAGTCACATCGTGATTCAGCACAGTTCCAGACTTGGGAGACCCGGGATTGCTCTTGGATTTTTCGCCACCGTCACCATGGGCAGTTTTGGCCTCACTGGAATGCTTTAGTCGATACTCAATCTCATTAAACTTGTTCAACAGAACTAAAGCAGTTGGGATTCGACTCTCGGGCCTTTTCTCGATCAGCTGAGAGATTAGCTCTTCGATCTCGGCAGGAATTCCAGAAATCATCGAAGTCAGATTGGGCGCTGGAACCGATGTCAGGTTCCGCAATGACTCTTCCATCGAGTTCGCGCTAAATGGCGGTTTACCGGACAACATGGTGTACAGCACGACGCCCAAAGAAAAAAGATCACTCCGCACGGTAACCGGATGCCCCTTCGCCTGCTCGGGACTCATAAAATCCAAGGTGCCTAAAACGTTGTCACGAGTGTTGTGATCGGCGCCAAACTCCTTCGCGATTCCGAAATCGGTGATTTTGATGGTGCCGTCGGTACTCTTCAACAGGTTGCCGGGTTTGAGGTCACGATGGATAATCCCTCGATCATGGGCATGGCGCAACCCCGCGGCCACATCTCGCCCAACAACAATCACATCCCGCCAGTCAAATTTCTTGATGGACTTTTGAAGATGGAAAAGACTTTGCCCTTCAACCAATTCCATCGCAAAGTAAAGATTGCCGTCTTCCTGACCGTAACTCAACAGCCGAACAATGTTAGGATGATCCAGCTTGATCAAGGCCTGGATCTCTGATTCAAAACGACTTCGAAAATGGGAATCGTGGGAGTAGGTGGGGGAAAGGGCTTTGACGGCAACGATTTCTCCGCTGTCCTGATGAATCGCCTTGTAGACCGTTCCCATGCCACCTCGGCCGATGACGCCTTGGAATTTATACGGTCCCATTTGGTTTTCAGTCATATATTTGCTGCTCGCTGGCCTTTTAAGTACTTAGGCTATTTTTCAACAAAGATCTTGTTTTGGAAACCCTTTTGTCCTAAATCGAAGCGACTTTCGTTTTTGCTTTAAGAAAATGAGTGAAATTCTGTGTCCGATCAACTCCATCCTGCGGCTTTTTCGGAGGAACAATTGCTCGCTGATTGTGAAATCAAGCGTACCCGGGGAAGTGGTCCAGGTGGCCAGCATCGCAATAAAGTTGAAACCGCCATCGTTATCACTCACCGTCCCACAGGCACGACAAGCCATGCCAGCGAGCGTCGCAGCCAACTTGCCAATCGAAGCGTTGCAGTCGAACGTCTAAGAATCAGTTTGGCAATTCATTGTCGCAGCGACGTTTCTGCAACGCGCCAACCGGGTGAACGATGGGCGTCGCGAACTAAATCAGGAAAAATATCTGTCAGTCAATCTCATTTCGATTTCGCGGCTTTACTTGCCGAGGCCATGGACTTCATCACTTCCGAAGAATTCAACGTCTCCCAAGCCGCCAAGCGTCTGAACGTTTCGACCTCTCAACTAATCCGATTTCTTAAAGTTGAGCCAAACGCTTTTCAGTTTGTGAACAGCCAACGTCAGAAACGTGAACAGCACCGCCTGAAATAGCCGAACTTCTCTTCAATTTTTCATCACAACAGATGTGCCTGCACGTCCCTGTATTCAACTTGCTTCTCGCTGCTCAATCCGCGAAAATGACAGTTCTCGCTCAAAAGGATTTTTACATGAACAGCTGGATTTTACTTTTCACGATTTTCATTCCTCTTGAACAACCTGACACTTTGGTTGTTTGCCCTGATGCGTTCAACGAATCGCTCCAAACCTGGGTGGAATATCGTCAGAAGCAAGGTCATGTCATTTCGGTCATTCGACCACCGGAGTCGGCCCGTCAGCTCGAAAAAAAGATCCAGGAACTGGCCAAAGCAAATTCGAATCTGGAAACCATTTTGTTGGTGGGCGATTCTCAAGGCTCACAAAAAACGACTCCAACCAATTACATTGCGGCCAACGTCAATGTTTTGTTTGGCGCCCAACCCAATATCGCCACCGACAATCGATACGCGGATCTCGACGCGGATGGCAGTCCGGACCTGGCGATTGGCCGATTGCCGGTCGACACAGCAAAAGAACTTGAAGCAATGATTCAGCGAATCATTGCTTACGAAAAAAACAACAGTGGTCGCTGGCTCAAGCGGATCAACTTTGTGGCTGGCGTAGGCGGGTTCGGCAAGTTCGTTGACAAATTGATTGAGCAGGCCGCCAAGCAAATGATTACGGATCTAGTTCCCGGCGGTTATACGACTTCCATGACCTATGGAAGCTGGCAAAGTCCCTACTGCCCCGACCCACGAAAATTTTCAGAAACGAGTATCGAGCGATTCAATGAAGGGTGCCTGTTCTGGGTCTACATCGGCCATGGCGCCACGCATCGACTGGATCAAATCCATCTGCCAGACCGAAGCTTCGACATTCTTGATAACAGCACCGTCGGACAATTGAACGCGGTTGAAGGCAACCCGATCGCCATCTTTCTCGCCTGTAGTACCGGAGGATTCGATCACCCGAGTGATTGCCTTGCCGAACGAATGCTGCAGCAGGAAACAGGTCCCATTGCAGTCCTTGCAAGTACTCGCGTCGCCATGCCCTATGGGTTAAGCACTTTCACCCTCGAAATGACTCGGGAGCACTTCAGCGGAGAGTCCAAGACTCTCGGGGAAATCGTCAAACTCGCCAAACAAAGATTAATCGCGACCGATGACCCATCGGAGTTGCGGCAAATGATCGAAGCGATGGGGCAGGGGTTCAGCCCCAAACCTGAACTCCTTGAGGCCGAGCGCAAGGAACACGTCGACCTGATTCACCTGCTTGGCGATCCGCTTTTGAGAATCAAACGAGGGAAAACGATTGGACCTTCAAGCCGACGTCAAATCTGAACTGGACAAAATTGTCGTATCAGGGACCGCTCCCTTTGATGGAACGTTGCACCTGACCGTATGCTACAAACGCGACCGATTCCGGTTTCGTCCAAAACGGCGACCGAAATACGATCCCGCTAAATTCGATGAATACCAGGAATCCTACGACAAGACACAACAGATGATTTGCTTCGAAGTTGACCAACCTGTTCCCGAGGGGGCATTTGAGATTGATATCAAGATTCCTGAAGGCGCCAACGGAGATTGCCTTGTGCAGGGATTACTTTTGCACAAAGACGATTTCGCCATCGACTCGTCACCCATCCAGCTTAAATCCCGAAAGTAGCTGAGCGATCATGAAACTAGCCTTTTCGCTCCTGCTCGTTCTTTGTTGTGGCTTCGCCTCCGCTTGCCACGGCCAGGAACAGGAATCGATTGAAATCCGGCAAGCCAAGGCTCGCGCCCTGATGGATCAGGCACAAACCGACTTTGATACCGGCCAACGGCTCATTGAAACAGGTTCACTCAGCCAACGTAGGCTGCGAGACCTCCGGTATCGGCTAGACAAAGCCACCGTCGAGTTGGCCATTTTGTCTGACGCGGAACGGGTGGTTGAAAACCAATTGTTGAGTGCAAAACTCACCGCGCAATATGCGACGGAAACGCGAGAGCTATTCGAGCAACTCGAAAAGAAAGACGGTAAGTCCAGATTCGATTTGAAGCGCGCGATCATCCGAGAAGAGATCGCGAACCTCAAAGTCCAGTACTACGAGAACCACAATGACGCCACAGCTCAGAAGACTATCGCATTCAAAATTGCCGCCGCGAAAGTTCGACACGCCACGGAAGAATTTGAAACAATCGAGCGACTTTACCTACGCGGCTCGATAAGCAAGCTTCAATTGGAACGATCTGAGAATGCACTAAATGCCGCTCTCAACGAACTTGACGTTCACGAAAAAGCTCTTGGCGCAAGTGCAGAAGTCATTAACTAAGCAAGTTTCGACGAAAACCTAGTGCACATGTTTTCTGGGAGGTTGAGGCTCCCGCCGAAACCTTCTTCATTGCCCGATCTGCCGTACCAATTCATTTTAGCGCATTTCCATATCCAAGAACGTCCCGATTTTTGGAGTCAGAATGCCTTGGCATTATACGGCACAAGGCGTTGCCAACTCGTAGGCCCAACAAAGATCCTCCGGCAATTTACCTGAACGGAATGTACACGTTGCGCGCAAGTAGGTTTCGGCAGGAGCCTCAACCTCCCAAAACAAATCCTCTAGTCTTCCGGTTGATAGCGAAACCGAAAATTGAATTCGCCCCAAATCAACCCGAAAAATCCCAGCACAATTGCGATGGTCGACAATGAATCGTGGACCAAATGAAGAACAGGCCCCATGAGGATTAGCACACAGCCTCCCCAAGTCGCTGCCTTGGTAAACTGGACGTTTCGATTCAACCGAATCACTAGCCAGTTCGTCGCGATGTCAAAAATTGGCTGCCAGCGGCGGAAATGAAATGCCAACAGAAACATATTGGCCATCAAGAAGAACAGAATAATCCACGGAGTCCCTCGCCATTCCATCGAAACCGTCACCATCAAGATGTTCAGCAGCAGAGGGACCAACATGACGGCACCCAAGACTCGAGCAGGCTTTACCAGCAGGCAAAGTCCAATCACAGCCTCTGACCACGCAATAAATCTCGCAAAAAGACCAAGTCCATGTTGGGCAAGCTCCTGTTCAAGCCAAACTGGTCCCATGAATCCAGGAAACGGCATCAACTTCGACATTCCTCCGCAAAGAAACATGAGCCCCAAAAACCAAGCCGTGGCAATTTCCAACCGACGCAACGAATGCGACTCTCTCAAGGCTGACTCCTGGTTCCGATGCATGGAAACGCACAACAGGACAAGCACCAAAAATGGAACACAAGCAGTCAGGGCAACAGCAGCAACCATCGTTCAATTCTCACTCGACAAAACCATTTAACTTTGCATTGCAGAGTATAATTAGTTCGAACGTTGATTACCAGCCTGCGATGCCGTAGATTTTGAAAGGAGCCTCAACCGCAGGCGATCCCGCTGGGCTGCAGCTATTCCTTGCACCACTGAAGGATTCTCTCGATCAACTGATCCAAGTTGTCATAGGATTGTTCTTCGGATTCTTTTTCACTTTGGAACTGGTGGCTCAGCCCGTCCAGCCGTTCGGCGACCAACTTCTGCCCTTTTGATCGCAGGGTGGCAACCAACACATCAAAACTTTCCACGGGAACCGCATCATCAAGAACGCCATGTGCCAGATAGATTTTGGCTTTTGTTTTCAGCAGCGCGTCGGTAGTGGACGACGCGCAAAAGGATGCCCATCTGCGATACGGATGCCCACTCCAAAACTTTTCGGTACTTTGAGGATCTTGCAGAATCTTTTCCCATGACGAATAGATATCTTTCACCCGTTCCTCGACGTCCCCAAGTTGATCGTCGGGAAGGGGGCGAGAGGCGAACATCACAAAGTCGAAAATCTGAGTCGGACCGCCACATGCCAGAGGTGCGACATGAGTGGCCTCGGGCAAGTTGGCACTGATCTCTGCCGCAATTTGACCTCCATCAGAAATTCCGAATATCAGAACTTTTTTGGAACTTACCTGAGGTAGCTGAAGGATCGCACGAATGGCTTCGACATTGGATTGAGTTACATACTCCAACGTGTAGTTTTCCAGAAATTCTTGGGACGCCCCTTCGACGTTCCCGCCCTGGTGGTCGTCAAACAGCTCGACACCTGGTTTCTCAACAACCAAAACATGAGCATCCTTCTGCGCGACAAACGCCAACCAACCCGTCATTCCGCCGTTGATCTGTTCACCAATCTTCATGAATGCAGAGCCAGCACCCGACCCCTCAACGTTGACGATCAAGGGAAGTGATTCAGCTGAACTCGACAAGTAACATCGAATCGTCGTACCGTCAGATCGCTTCACCTCGTAGGAGTCGAAACCGATTTTCGTTAGTTCATTCTCAGCTTGCTTTTCAGCTTTGTGTTGCTGTGCAATGCAGCTTGAGGACGCGCCCCAAAACAGCAGTCCAAACAGAATGATTAGTCTCATTGTATACTCCGAAATTTAGCCACAAGTTTTCTCCGCCCAAGCGAACTCCTATTAATCGCAATCATACGATCCAACTGTTCAGTCGCTTTCACTTGTGAATTTCCTTCAAAAAAAAGAGCTCACACCACGATTTTGCGAAAAAGAATGCTTTCATTCACCACCACAATCAATGTGATGGTGAATCAGAGAGTAGTCCAATGGCAAATGGCTCGCGAATCGATTTTGAGGAGTCAGTTTCTAGAGGATTCAACTGGTAACGCGAAGAGGCTGTGACTTTTTCATGCGTACACGAAGCAATAACTTAGAAGCAGTGCCGTATGGAAACCCGACTAGGTTGTGATTAAATCAACTGGGCTGGAGCAAGTATTTGTTTTGCGCTAAAACTTAGTAATGAACAATAAAAAAAGAGTGTTTGCACGAGTGCAACGGCCAGAACGTCATCAATCAGAATGGAAACCTTTCTGCCTCGACGAACTTCTTTCGACAGACCATCGTGCTCGCGTGGTTTGGGAATATGTAGAGTCATTGGATTTTTCAAAGCTTTACGGAAAGATCCTGGCAGTGGAAGGGCGTGCAGGACGGACGCCGGTCGATCCGAAAATTCTTCTTTCACTTTGGATGTTCGCGACGCTCGAAGGGATCAGCAGCGCCCGTCACGTGGCACGGTTGTGCGAACGCGACCTTGGCTACATGTGGATTTGCGGCGGAGTCAGCGTCAACCACCACCTCTTGAGTGATTTCCGCTCAACCAACCCCGAGTTCTTTGACGAGCTTCTCAGCGAAACGGTCGGCACGCTGATCTCGCAAGGTTTAGTTGAACTCGATGTGATTGCTCAAGATGGGATGCGTGTTCGCGCCAGCGCTGGTGGAGGTTCGTTTCGCCGCCAAGGCACGCTCACAGAAAGCTTGAGCCAGGCCAAGCAACGCGTAGAACAATTGCGAGCAGAAATGGACGATTCTTCTATCGGGCAAACAAGTCGTTCAAAGCAAGAAGCGGCTCAACTTCGCTCCGCCGAAGAACGCCAATCACGGCTCGCTGACGCTCTGGAACAACTTCAAGAACTTCGCGCCCGCAAAGAAAAACGCAAGAAGGGTAGCGGTGCTGAAGCTCGTTGTAGCACAACAGACCCTGACGCCCGCAAGATGAAAGTGGCCAGCGGTGGCTACCGTCCTTGCTACAACGTTCACCTTGCGACGACAGCAGATTCTCGTGTAATCCTCGACGTGGAAGTCAACAACAATGGCAGTGACGGCGGGCAGATGAGCGTCATGCACAAAAAAGTAGTTGCTCGGCATGGCGAGGTTCCAGAGAAAATGCTGGTAGATGGCGGCTTTACGACGCACGCTGATATCACGTTGCTTGAAAGGCAAGGCACTGCGGTTTATGGTCCGATTCCTAAAGAAGCAAAGCTGCTAAAAAACGGCAACGATCCGCATGAACGTCAGCCGAAAGACACCGACGAGGTGTTCAAGTTTCGGCAGCGAATGGCAACGGACTCAGCAAAGGAACTTTATAAAGCGCGGCCTTCGATCGCAGAGTTTCCTAACGCGGAGTTCCGCAATCGAGGGCTCCAGCAGTTTCGAGTTCGAGGTTTGGCTCGAGTGCAATCGGCAACGTTACTCGTAGCGTTGACGTTTAACTTTATGCGTTGGATGGCGTTAAAGGGCGTCAAAGCGGCGATTTAAAGCAGAAAGGACGCGATTGAATGCTACAAAAAGCAACCAATCGAAACACAAAAACATACCAAGCCTGAAAAACGGCAAACAAAAATTCAAAATCAAAAATCCAGCGCCAAAATTTCGCTAAAACTGTCGCTGCAGAATTTAATCACTACCTAGACGCGTAAGCGAGGACGTGTCGGGTTCGTCCTCGCTGACGCGTCGGGTTTCCAAAACAGGCGGATGTGGATGTTCAGATGCCATTGGCTACTGAGCCAGCCACCAGTCGAAAAAGTCACAGCCTCGACGCGTGAGCGCGGACGGATGCAGCCAGGCCCTCGTTTACATATCGGGTTTCCGTGAATCGTGGTGTCTACGTCAATTCAGTCGTACCCCGTATGCTAAATTCAACGAACCGGTCGGTTCTTTTTGGGAGGTTGAGGCTCCCGCCGAAACCTACGCCATCATTCACTTAACTTACTTTTCTCGCCTACCAAGACTTGCAGCGAACGAATCAAGTCGTGGCCGTCAGATATTTGCTTGGACTCAATAAGAACTCGCTGGCGATTTTCGTACAGACAGGGTTCACGTACCTCGCAGCATTCCATTCCATGTTGTTTCGGCAGGCGCCTCAACCGCCCGAAAACCCGCCGTTCAAGCGTGTAAGGAAATGGAACGACACACCCGATTTGGAGATCGCCCCCCCAGCTTCTCAGGCCGGCCCGGGGCAATTATCCACATTCATGTAAAAAGGGGCCAAACACGCGTGGGTTTCAATTCTTTTGGACTTTCGCGGTTCAAAGTAAACTGATTCAGCCGATCTAAGTTAATTTTTCCTGGTGTCCACTTCATGGGAGCAAATTCACGGTATCATATAAACGTTCATCCCAACTCAACTCTTTCCATGATCAAGTTTTATCGTTCCCCCAATTCGACTGCTGAGCTTGAACCCTTTCCAAGTTACGGCTTCCAAACAGTAGACGGTTCCTGGCGTGTGCAGGTAAGCGGATGGACTTTCTTTCCCTACATCCCGACCGTTCGCAAACGTTGGGTGATTCGCATGCTCGCTGGAGCGATGCAAGCGTCAAAAGACGATCTGGAAAGTGAAATCTTCAAAGAGCGAGTTGCCAAATTTGTTTCAGATGGCTCCCCTGGCCATGAAATCTATTGCCGATGCGATACCTTGCTTCGACGGCTCAGCAGCAAAAACAAACGAAATGGGCACTTTCGTGATTGGGTCTGGATGTCTCGGGATTTGGTCGAACGAAACATGGCGGTAGATGAAAACGGTCGAAGTACCATTCGTTTTCAGATCGAAACTGACCATCCTGAAATCAAACCGGTCGAAAGTTACGCTTATTTGATGCCAAACGCGGGCGTTTCGGTGATCTCCGATATCGACGACACGATCAAGGTTTCCAATGTTGGAGATAGGAAGCAACTGCTTGCTAATACATTCCTAAGAGAATTCAAGGGCATTGAGGGCATGGCGGAGCTTTATGATCAGTGGTTTCAGCTTGGCTCCGAATTCCACTATGTTTCATCCAGCCCTTGGCAGTTGCACGCGCCGCTGCTGGAACTGCAAACTAGTCAGGGTTTTCCGGGCGGTACGATCCACCTGCGGAATTTTCGGCTGCGTCAGCATATGGTTGAGCGAGCCTTCATGATTCGACGACATGGAAAATCGACGTCAATCAAGTCCCTTTTTCGGACGATGCCAGAGCGAAAGTTTGTCTTGATTGGCGATTCTGGCGAGAAAGATCCTGAAATCTATCGGAAAATATGTCGAAAACACCTTCATCAGGTTGCTGCTTTGTTTATTCGAAACACGGAGCATCGCCCCTTAGACAAGGAGAGGCTGGCAAAATGCCGAGCAACGCTCCCGGGCGTAATCTGTGAAAAGTTTGAGACGGCGGGGCAGTTGAAGCAATTGGCGGCTGGGATTATCGAAAATGCCGCTGAGATAAGTTAGCAAAAGTCAATTTGCTGCAAATGCGGCTTTTTCTGGCAAAACGGCTCCATTTTACCCCTTGAGGTAAAAGCCCTGATTCGTAATGATTACGAGTTCTCAAATCAGCAATATTGGCTATTGCCGCGCGCCCAGAGCGCATTGAAAATTAAGCAATCGGAGTGAACAGTATATGGCTCGTTATACAGGAGCTAAGGGTCGCGTAAATCGCCGTTTGGGCACCTTGATTTACGAAAATGGTGGAGCAAGCCGTGCGTTCGAAAAGCGTGGCAACCAACCTCCCGGAATGCACACCCGTGGTCGTCGTCCGTCGAACTACGGTAAAGCATTGATGGAAAAGCAAAAGATCAAGCATTACTACGGATTGGGTGAACGACAACTTCGCCGCTATTTTGATATGGCCACTCGCATGAAGGGTAACACTGGTGAAAACCTGCTGCTTATCTGCGAGCGTCGGTTGGATAATATTGTCCGCCGCCTTGGTTACACCGGAACTCGCCCGCAGGCTCGTCAGGGCATTGCTCACGGTCATTTCCGCGTTAACGGCCAAAAAGTCGACAAGCCTTCGTTCCTTTGCAAACCAAACGACTTGATTACCGTCAAGGCCAAGGCTAACGTCGTCAACCTGTACCGCAGCATTATCGGTGCTGGAGTCGAGGGTGTCGGAATCGAGTGGGGCTCGTTTGATCCAGAAACATTGACTTCTGCCATTCAGGGTGATCCTGGCCCAAGCGATATCAGCTTGCCCGTAGACGCCAACATCGTGGTCGAATTCTTGTCCCGTTAAGCTCGAACCAAAAATCAATTAAAATATGAAGCGGCATTCCAGCCTTGGTTTGCCGCTTTCTTTTTTGAAGGACATTAATCATATGCATACGCAAGTAGTCGTTGTTGGTGGTGGACCCGGCGGATACGCCGCAGCGTTTTTGGCGGCTGACGAAGGAATGGAAGTCACACTGGTTGAAGCAGAAGGAAAACTTGGCGGCACCTGTTTATTGCGAGGCTGCATCCCTTCCAAAGCTTTGCTTCATGTCGCCAAGGTCATTGGCGAAGTCGAAGTGATGGGCTCTGAATGGGGAGTCGAATTCAGCAGCCCCAAGATCGCCCTGGAAAAACTTCGCGCCCGCAAAGAAAAAGTCATCTCAACACTTTCCAACGGACTCGGAGCACTTGCCAAGCGACGAAAAGTCAAAGTGATCACCGCTCGGGCGACTTTTGCCGACAGCGCAACGCTGACACTCGAAGGCGAACACGACTCAATCCCGGAAGATCGAAAAATCACCTTTGATCACTGCGTCATCGCCACAGGCAGTGTTCCCGCCATGCCGGGCGCTTTTAACATCGGAAATGATCGGGTCATGGACTCAACCGGTGCCCTGCAACTCGAAGACATTCCCGAATCGCTACTGGTCGTTGGTGGTGGTTACATCGGCTTGGAAATGGGCACGGTCTATGCACACCTTGGCACCAAGGTCAGCGTCGTAGAACTTCAGGACGGATTGCTGATGGGCGCCGATCGCGATTTGGTTCGCCCACTGCAAAAGAAACTAAACAAGATCTTTGAGGAACGAATTTTCCTAAACACCAAGGTTGGCTCTCTTTCGATGCAGGGCGACAAAGTCCAGGTAACATTCGAAGGTCCAGCTAAATTTGGAACCGAGCTCTATGACCGCGTGTTGATTTCCGTAGGCCGCTGGCCCAACACCAAAGGGCTTGGCCTGGAAAACACTCCAATCAAAACGGATCAACGCGGATTCATCGAGTGCAACAATCAGCAACGCACCGCCGTGCCGAACGTCTATGTCATTGGAGACGCTGCCGGCGAACCGATGCTCGCCCACAAAGCAAACCATGAAGGTCGCGTGGCTGCGGAAGTGATCCTCGGACACCCGGTCGTCTTTGACAAACTTGCAATCCCTGCCGTCGTATTCACCGACCCGGAAATTGCCTGGGCTGGACTCACACAAGACGAAGCAAAGGCCCAAGGAATTGCCCACCAGGTTTGCACCTATCCCTGGGCTGCCAGCGGAAGGGCTCAAGCCCTTGGGATCACCGACGGATTGACCAAACTTATCGTCGATCCAGAAACCGAGCGAGTCCTGGGATGCGGGATCGTTGGTTCGGGAGCCGGTGAACTAATCGCAGAAGCCACGCTGGCGATTGAGATGGGCTGCGAAGTCCGCGACATCACCGAAACAGTTCACGCACACCCAACTCTGAGTGAAACCGTGATGAATGCTGGAGAAGTTTTCTTTGGAACCGCCACCGAAATCTATAAACCCAAACGCAAACCAAGAGCATAGCCAGACCGCCATGGCACAGACCATTGAACTCTAACTGACAGGCGTTGTCTCTCTAGACAATGCCTGTTTTCATACTCCACCAAGCTTCTTTGCTTGTCCTACTCTCTTGAAACGCTGCATAGCGACCCTAGAGCTGCCGTCGCTCTGCGAAAAAAGGCCGAATACAACATTGCATCCTGATATCGATCTATGGAAACCCGACGCGTGAGCGAGGACGAACCAGACAGGGCCTCGCTCACGCGTCGGGTTTCCATTATTTCCTTGAAGGGCGTGAGGTCTCAAAATACATTTGCCACAGAGAGCATCAGATACACCGTTGTTTCTTAGGCTTGTTACCCATCAATTCAAAACGGTCCGGGTACTAACCCCAAGTTCACGTTTGAGAGGAAAAAGAATGTTTCGGCAGGAGCCTCAACCTCCCGTAAAAGGCAAAACCCTCGACGACGGGTGCCATGCTCCTCGCTTGCGTGGGCATGTGATGTTTTGCCAACAGCCAAGTACCTCGCCCGTCTTCGATTGGCGGGCCGAGAACATCAGATACACCGGTTTTCTTAGGCTTGCTATCCATCAATTCAAAACGGTCCGAGGACTAACCCCAAGTTACACGTTTGAGAGGAAAAAGAATGTTTCGGCAGGAGCCTCAACCTCCCGTAAAAGGCAAAACCCTCGACGACGGGTGCCATGCTCCTCGCTTGCGTGGGCATGTGATGTTTTGCCAACAGCCAAGTACCTCGCCCGTCTTCGATTGGCGGGCCGAGAACATCAGATACACCGGTTTTCTTAGGCTTGCTATCCATCAATTCAAAACGGTCCGAGGACTAACCCCAAGTTACACGTTTGAGAGGAAAAAGAATGTTTCGGCAGGAGCCTCAACCTCCCGTAAAAGGCAAAACCCTCGACGACGGGTGCCATGCTCCTCGCTTGCGTGGGCATGTGATGTTTTGCCAACAGCCAAGTACCTCGCCCGTCTTCGATTGGCGGGCCGAGAACATCAGATACACCGGTTTTCTTAGCCTTGTTATCGTCAGTTCGAAACGGTCCAGTTACTAGGAAGCAATTTTCAGTTGCGAGGCGCTACCGACAACAACTTCCGCAATTGACTCGACGACATAATCCTGTTCAGCCGTCGTCAGTCCTGGGAAAACCGGAATCGAAAGGACCTCCCCAGCAGCCAAATCTGTTTCCGGCAAAGACTGTGGACCGTAGCCGAGATAACTGAAGCACTCTTGCCGATGAAGTGGAATTGGGTAGTAGATCTCAGCCGCCACATTCCGATCCGCCAATCCTTGCCGGATATCGTCACGACGTCCATGAGGAACTCGAATCGTAAACTGGTTCCAAACGTGTTCACATCCTGCTGACGAGGTAGGCACATGAATCATGCTACCCAAGCCACGAGCATTGATTAGATTTTGATACCGCTTCGCGTTCTGGCAACGTTGTTCAGTCAGCCGGGCAAGCTCATTGATCTTGATGCCAAGTACTGCAGCCTGAATCGAGTCGAGTCGACTGTTGATTCCAATTTCTTGGTGATAGTATCGCGGTCGCATCCCGTGGTTCGCCAGTAAGCGAACTCGATCCGCCAATTCAGGATCATTGGTTGTAACAACACCTCCGTCGCCCATCCCTCCCAGATTTTTGGTGGGATAAAAGCTAAAGCACCCGATGTCACCAATACTTCCACTCATGCGACCGTTTCTCGATGCACCGATGGATTGAGCACAGTCTTCCACGACTGAAACATCATGTTCTTGGGCGATTTCGTTGATCCGTTCCATGTCACAACACTGACCAAACAAGTGGACAGGGATAATGGCTTTGGTGCGTGGCGTTAACGCCTTCTCCACCAATTCGGGATCGATATTGAATGTTTTGGGATCGATGTCCACGAAGACCGGGGTTGCCCCGAGTCGTGTGATACAACTGGCCGTCGCAAAGAAAGTGAAGCTGGGACAGATGATTTCATCCCCCGCTTTGACGCCGATAGCCATCAAGGCCAGCAGCAGCGAGTCGCTTCCTGATGCACATCCGATCGCAAATCGCGCATCGCAGAGATCAGCAACTTTCTGCTCAAAATCTTGACAATGCGGGCCGCCAATAAATCGGCCCGAGTCAACGATATCGCAGATCGTTTCTTTAATTTTGTCGCTAAGTGGGCCATTTTCACGGCTCACATCCAATAAGGGTACGTTTTGTACCGCGGTAGATCCTGTCTGGGTCATACCACGCGCCTCCGTGCGGTGTGGAAAAGGGTAACAGGCAAAATGTTTGTG
The DNA here is from genome assembly GCA_965224765.1 of Mariniblastus sp. Taxonomy (GTDB): domain Bacteria; phylum Planctomycetota; class Planctomycetia; order Pirellulales; family Pirellulaceae; genus CAZDBA01. Next base: position 380,136 of record CBDDAC010000023.1, on the reverse strand, counting down.
GGGGGGGGGGAGATTAGGGACCTCTCCATACAACGTCAATAGAATCAACACAAAACTTTCGCGAACCCGCTAGCAAGTTTCCCGAGACTCAACCATCATCAAGGGTTGAAACTTGGCGGCGCTTGATACCAACGCAATGGTCAACAATTTTTCATGGCATCCACTGAACCTAATTATGATCTCTATTGAAGAAGCATTACAGTACATTTGTAAAACCGTTGCCCCGATTGGCACGGAAGTCGTTTCGCTAGAAAACGCAACGGGACGAGTCTTGTCAAAAGCTGTTTGCACTGACGTTAACTCGCCGCCGCATAGCAAATCGGTGATGGATGGATTTGCGGTAATTGCTGACGACATTGAAAAAGGTAAACCGTTAAGCGTGATTGAGACGGTTCCCGCCGGCGCGGTTCCAACGAAAAACGTGGTACCCGGCACGGCAACTCGGATCATGACTGGAGCCCCCATCCCCGAGGGTGCAGACGCCGTCGTCATGATTGAACAAACGGCGTTTGATCAGGACAGTCAACAGGTAACCATTCAACTTGATTCCATCGCCGTTGGCCAACACATCATGAACAAATCATCCTCCATGACTGTGGGTGATAAAGTCTTTTCTGAAGGGCACCAAATCCGCCCGCAAGATATTGGCTTACTTGCCGAATCGGGCGCTGCCCAAGTCGACGTGTTTCGGCAACCGAGTATTGCGGTAATGGCGACAGGAGACGAACTTGTCAGCTGCGACCAGTTCCCTGGTCCAGGCATGATTCGAAATAGTAACGGCCCGATGCTTGTTAGTCTGGCCAGGCAACAAACAAATTCTATTATTGATTTGGGAGTGGGTAGAGACGATCGAGATCAATTGCGTGAAAAAGTATCCCAAGGATTGGAATGCGATTTTTTGATCATGTCCGGTGGGGTCTCCGCTGGGATCCTGGATCTCGTTCCAGAGATTCTCACTGAGCTAGGCGTGCGGCAAGTCTTTCACAAGGTGGCAATTAAACCCGGAAAGCCGATTTGGTTTGGGGCACTAACCACCGACGGTCAAACTCGATACGTTTTTGGGCTTCCTGGAAATCCAGTTTCCAGCCTGGTCGGATTCAATGTATTCGTTCGCGCGGCACTTGCCTGTCAAGTCGGTGGATCAGTTGCGCAACCCGAACGGATTGGCGTGGCGACCCTGACTGCCGACCATGAAATCCGCGGCAACCGTCGAACCTACTGGCCAGTCCATACGAAATGGCAAGGCGAACAGTGGATGGCAACTCCGGTGGAGTGGAGAGGTTCTTCTGACATGCGTGCGTTGGGGAAGGCGAATGGGCTGGCGATTTTTGATCCAGAAATTGGCAGCCTTTTTTCGAGTGGCACGCGGGTTCAGATTCTAAGCCTCGAAAACTAGCGAGGGAGCCGCGGTGAACAACGACATCTCACAATTACGTATGACGAGCATGGAACGTTTCCACTTCCATGATGACTCTCCTGAATATCCCAACAACATATTCGCAAAGCTCTTTTTTGCCGGGCGTCTGGATGAGGAAACCGCTCGCGCCGCATTCGAAGTCGCCACGGCTCGCCATCCGCTAATGATAGCGGTTGTCAAAAACAGACGTTGGTCCATGCCAGACGATGTTGCCCCTCGTTTCCTCTGGAACCGAGGAGACAGCATTGCCAGTCAGTGGCTGAACCTAAAGCTTGAGAGAAGCTGTCGTATGTTTTCCAATTACGATCCAGAAACCGATGAAACCGAAGTTCTTTTTCAGGTCCATCACGCAGCAATCGACGGACAAGGCGGACTACAGTTTGCTCGAGACTGGATGAAAGTTTACGACAACGTCAGCGCAGACAAAGCACCCGAGCAAGACCTACCCAAACTTCGCACCCATTGCTACCAGGGCCGCAACCGACTTGGCCTGTTCCGGTTGAGCGGTCTAAAAACCATTCTGATGTTCCCCATTGGATTGTATGGTGCAATCAAGTTTTCATTTCGAAAATCAGCGTCTTTGGTCAAACTAAATCGCCTCGAAGACGACACACTCAAAGACGACTTTCCTGCGGTTTCCTCCTTTGAAATTCCCAAGAAAAAAATGGCGGCCATCAAAGCCTATGTGAATCGAGAACAGATCACGCTGAACGACTGGCTCGTAAGCTGTTGTTTTCGTTCGTTGATGTGCTGGCGAGAGGGCTTTGGTCAACATCAGCCTAAGGACTGGTATCGAGTCATCATTCCCATGTCGATCCGCTCACTTCGTGATCGAGAACTACCGGCGTGCAATCGAGTTGCCATCATTCAACTGGATCGCCGAGAGAATGTCATCGTTGACCAAGAAAAATTGAGCCGTTCTGTCAATCACGAATTGGGGATCATTCGCAAAACTGAATTGCAGAAGATATTCCTGCTCGTCATTAAGTGCTTTTCCGTCATTCCGTTTTCATTGAAGGCTCGGGCGAAGCAACAGAAATGTCAAGCGATGACGGTTTTGACCAATGTGGGTCGCCCGTTCCTGAAAACTGGTTTGGAAAAATCCGGCTCCAAGATTTCCATGGGCGGTGCCGAATTGAAACGGGCAGAAATGATTCCGCCAATTCGTTATGGAACACCAGTTTCCTTCGCAGCCGCACGCTATGCGGGCAGTCTGTTTTTGACGATGCACGTTGACACACGATACGTTCGCATGGAAGACGCTCAACAGCTATTGAACGACTTTGGATGTCGCGTTGGCAACATTTGACAGGCAGCAAAATTCATTTCGAATTTAGTTTACTCGCGAGCTGAGCATCAATCGAAAAACCCAGTTGTGCGGCCAGCTTTTCATAGTCCGAAAACCAATTGATATTCTTTAGACTCTCTAGAGTCGGGTCGATCGCACGCACCAGCTCGAGAGGGATTTGTCGGATTTTTAGATGATTGGAAAGCGCAGAGACTTTCAACATCCGATTTTCAATCAATCGTTCGAGGATCGGCAACACCGACTTGCGGTAGATCGCCGTCAGCCCATAAGTCCGCTCGCCATCGACAGGAGTGACCCCCTCGAAGTCCTCCAACAATTCAACCAGTTGCAACATCACAGCCGGACGAATCAAAGGGACGTCACAGCTGGTGACAAAGGCAAAATCAATTTCGTCTGGAAGCGCAGCTAAGCCGCTGGCGATCCCCTCCATGGGGCCACAATCGGGCCTGCGGTCAGAAACCGTGATCACCTCTTGCCCAAGGGAATCTTGCCCCTTCACATTTCGAACCACAACGACCCGTCCGACATGAGGCGTGATGGTCAAAACGATTTGTTCCAGAAAGGTCCGTCCATCTCCCAGCGTCAACTGAGATTTGTCAAATCCCATTCGCAGGCTGTTTCCACCACAAAGAATAATGGCGGCAAGTTTTTCGGTGGGTACCGAAGCGGACATGAAAGGGCTAACCTTATTGGACTATAGTATTTGTTTCTTCGAATATTTCAGGCCAATTCGCTGGCCAATTCCAGTCACAAGACTTTATCACATTAACTTCTCAAACATCACCATTCTCCTCGGCTATGCCACTAACCATTCAAATGCGAGATGACTTCTGGGACCGCTCAAGCGTCCCTCTGGAAGTCGACACTTTTCAAATTGAGCAATATCGTGAACTCTCTATTGATCAGATCAGCCAAGCAATGATTTGGCAAGGCAAAACAAAAATCGAAATGGGAGAGGCGTTTAAAATCTCAGGCAGTTTGTCCGATTCGATTGTAATTTGGCAAGGGAACCTGTCGCGAGTTCATTGGATTGGAGCCAAACTGTCGCTGGGTACAATACGAGTCGAGGGCAATGCAGGACGCCACGTTGGCAGCCAAATGAGTGGAGGCGAAATCATTGTTCAGGGAAATTTGAGCGATTTTGCCGGCGTCGAAATGAGCGGAGGAACCATTCGTGTTTCTGGAGACGCAGGCCATCGAGTCGGAGCAAGATATCCGGGCTCAGCCTACGGAATGAATCGAGGCTCCGTGTTCATCGAAGGAAGCGTAGGCCATGGACTTGGCGAAAACATGAGACGCGGCACGATCGTAGTTGGCGGCGACGCAGGAGATTTGGCGGGATGGAACATGCTCGCCGGTACGATCTGCGTTGCTGGGGATTTGGGCAGACATCCTGGAGCAGGAATGGTCCGCGGATCGATCGTTTGTTGCAGTAACAATCGCCCTGAACTTTTGCCGACTTTCTCCGCAGGTCCCAGAGTTGCCACCCCAGAGTGGATGAACATTCTTTCGCGATGGCTCAAGGACAATCAAGTAGTAGAATTTGCCGACAACCTTTTGAATGCCAGTTTCCAACTCTACTCTGGAGATCGACTTTACGGTGGGCGCGGGGAAATTTGGTTGACCAGCTAGCGCCGTAAAGATCGGATCAGAAGCCTCAAACACCCTTGAAGCACAGGGGATTCGTTGGCTCAAAATTCGGCTCTGCATTCTACCGTCAGTTGTGCAATCCTTGATTGACAACGCTCCCTCCGTTTTCCGGGAGGTTGAGGCTCCTGCCGAAACAAAACAATTCTGCCAAACCAAGCCTCTTACCGAAACAGGAATTCAGCAGAAGCAAAACACCCGTTAGCCAAAGATTCACGCTGGAGTTCGGCAACCGATTCGGCGTCGAACCATTTCGCTCCCCCTCAGTTCAGCTCGCCCCCCTAGTGAATCAAATCTTTTTGATGGAAACAACGGTTGAATGAAACGCTTGCTGACCGGTAATGGGGTCGGGAGCGATTGGCATAATGCGGTTCTGGTTCCATCCGTTTCCGGTGTTCTGCTCCCACTGGTTGGGGTCGTTACCCGACTTGTCCTCCCACCACATGTTCTCTTCCCAATCCTTGTCACGATAAGTCTTTCCGTCACTCCCTTGAGTTACCGGACCGTCAGCAACGCCAGCTGCAGGTGACACCTTTTTGCCTTGGGCAACATTGGTGTATTGCCAATGACCGCAGCTGTTGCTCATTGCAATGGCACTTGGATGAATGCCGGGCATCGTGACAATCGGGACTCGCATTTGACCTGCGAGGATGCGTCCGTCTTTGTCACGTTCACCATGAGCGAGGTTCGGGTTGGACTTTTCAAGCATTCTAGAAAAATAGCCTGTGAGTTCGATCCAATCGCCATCCTTCAGGTCCAGCTTTTCAGCAGTCGCAGGGTTGATCCATGCTGGATTGGTATGCACGATCTCCGCAAGCCACTTGAGGTTCATGGTTCGTCCATGGTTGTGAACGTTCCACTTGAACGAAGTCATGATCAATTCGTTTTCGTCCAATTCTTGATGTTCAATCGGTTGAAGCCAGATCGGCATTTCATCGATTGGAACATCGTAAGGCTTGTGTTGTTCCGGCCTAACCTTGGTTTTGGTCATGCTGGAAAGCTTGATCATTTCCGTCGTGTCTTGGTTTAAACCAGTCTCTTTGACGAACGCACTGCGGATTTCAAACTTCCGACTTGGGGTCTTGAAGCCTCGAACAACTTTTCCATTCAACTTGATGCCGATTCCCAGCCCGTCTTTGGAAATAATTCCTGTCTCAGGATCGGTCGTTGAGCCTTCGAGGTCCGCCTCAGAGACCGATTTCAAAAACGGTTCGTAGAACGGTTCGCGAGTGCTGTCTTCCCACACGCCTTCTTCCATTAGGCGTTCCAGGCCGGCTTTTCCTGTTTGTGAGTTTTTTGGAACGGTAGACGCCCACTTCTCCATATACTCGAGCTCAGTTTCTTTGTACCACTCGTCCATGCCCCCACCAATTCGTTTGGCAAGTTCTGGGAAGATCCAACGCACGTCACGCGATTCGCCCAAGGGCTCGACCATAGGCGTGCGCAGTCCGACATAGGGTCGCAAATTGTAGCTACCTCGAGCGTCGAGATCCCATCGCTCAAGATACGTCGTCCAAGGCAATGCGATATCGGCGTAGTGAGCGGTTTCGTTGTAAAACGGGTTAATGCTGACGTGGAATTTGATCAAGTCTTCATTGCACATGACTTCCTTGGTCAAGCTTTCCTCGGGCCAGGTCAATGGCGAGTCGAGGTTGTAGGTCATGTAGGCATCCAGCTTTGCCCTGCCTTGCAGCAAGTAAAGATAAATGATCTCGCCTACTCGCATCCGCCGCCAAACGTTGGAGAGTGGGAACTCAGGAGGATCTTCCAGAACGCTCCAAGTTTTGGCTCCTGGGGGCATTTTGGGTGTTTTGACGACAGGATCAAGTCCGCCCCATGGCGACCAACACCACCCGCCTTTTTTGCCGACGCTTCCGACAATCGCGTTGAGCATTTGGATCGCGCGGTCATTGTAGAATCCGTTGAGGTGCGCGGATGAACCACGGTTGCACATTGTCGTTGCCTCAGGAGCTGCTTCGGCAAACTCAAGAGCGATTCGACGAATGTCTACGGCGGGAATTCCCGAAACCTTTTCAGCCCATTCCGGCGTGTTAGATTTCAAGTGGTCTTTGAGCTCGTCGACACTGATCGTCGTCCAGTTATTGATGAAGTCGGCATCATGTTTCCCGGCGGTCAAGATGGCATTGGCCATCGCGAGTGCGACAGCCCCATCGGTTCCCGGGAAGGGCGCAAACCACTCATCGCTGTTTCCGGCGGTGTTGGATAGTCGTACGTCAAAGGTCACCATTTTGGCGCCGTTTTTGAAGCGACCATTTTGGATACGATTGGCGAATGAGACATGTCCCTGATGAGCTTCGAAGGCATTAGAGCCAAAGTTCAAAATGTATTTCGTATTTTCCACATCATTGAGATCCCAATCACTTTCCCAAAGAAAGGTGAGGTTCGCCGCGCGACGGTTTCCGCTGCACAGTGATCGATGTGAAAGTTGCGTCTTGGTTCCATAGGCGTCCAGGAATCGCTTCAAAGCGTCCTTCGATCGTTGTCGTCCCTGGTGAAAGGCAAAGTTTTCCGGGTGTCCCGATTCGCGAATCACTTTGAGTTTCGCAGCAATTTCGTTGAGTGCCTCGTCCCAGGAAATTCGCTTCCATTTGCCTTCGCCTCGGGCTCCGACACGTTTCAGTGGATAGAGGAGTCGCTCGGGATGATAGAGGTGGTTGAGCCCTGCATGTCCGCGAGCACATAGACGGCCACGGCTGTTGGGATCGTTGGGGTTGCCTTCAATTTTGATCAGGCGCCCCTCTTTGACATGTCCGATGATGCCGCAGACGGTACTGCAAAGCTGACACATGCCGGGAACTTTTTTTGTGTCAGAGTACTTGGAGAAATCAGGCCAACCGTTGGGGTTGGTTTTTCCCGAGCCCTTGGCTGTTGCCAATTTCTCCATGATTTTCTTGGTGGCTTCTTGGGAGTCGCTTTCCGTTTTCTGGTTGGGACGGCATCCAACCAGAGCAGCAGAAGACATGGCAGCTGCTCCCAGCTGCAAAAACTTTCGACGTGACGGATTTTTGAAATTCATTGGCTTGGAGTCAGGAAGAATGATTGATCAATTTCGAAAAGCAGAATGGAGGTGACAACTACTCCGCAGGCTTGTCTTTCCAGTTGTAAATGTTGTAAGCATCTGGACTAAAAGATTCCCCTTCTTTGGGAATGCGCTCTTCGATTTCTGCAGGCCCCGGGCCCGCAAACCACATTCGAGGTCGAGTCTCTTTTTCAGCTCGCAGTTGAACGAGTTCTACGTTGTTGGCAGTGGCTTCTGCCTTGGCTTTGGAGACTTTGGATTCAGAATCGTTGAGATCACCAAAGTAGATTGCGTCGGAAGGGCAGGTGGCCGCACAAGCTGGTTCGAGATCATGTTCGAGTCGATGATAGCAATTGTGGCACTTGACCGCTTGGTCCGACTCATTGTCAATGTAGATCGCACCGTAAGGGCACGCCTGGACGCACTTGGCTTCACCGTCGCATTTGTTGTAGTCGACGACGACGGTTCCTCCGATACCTTTTTTGATTGCGGCAGACGGACAAGCTTTCAAGCAGGGCGCGTCTTCACAATGTTGACAGGCCATCGGCAAAAACATGCGAGCGACTTTGGGGAAATCACCCACATCTTTATAGAATGTTTGGCGAATGTAATTCCCCAGTGGCACTTCGTTTTCGGCCTTGCATGAAACTTCGCAGCCATGGCAGCCAAAGCAGCGGCGAGTATCAATGAACCACCCAAACTTTTTCCCGTCGTCCGGAGCCTGCATACGATCTTTCCAATCACTTCCCGGGCTGAAGAGTGAGTCGTCTTGAGATTCCTGAGCATTCTCCGATTCGGACTTTCCGTCTGATTGGTCTTTGGTGGAGACTCCCTTAAACGTTTTGGAGAGAAACTCACGTCGATTTTGCATGATTCAGTTATCCGGGGAATTTTTGATTTCGAAATTTTGGCGAAATCTAATTCCAAACGCAAGCTTGCATTGGTGCCTATGCCTTGAAATTGTCATTCGAGACGTAATCGTCCACGAGGATCACGGAACCGTCAATTTATTCACGTTCTGTAAAAAAAAGTGAGATGAAGACCAGCGGCAGAGTTTTTCTCGGCAATTCGCTTGTACGGCGGCCAGAAAAAAGTGCTGCAGCTCTCAAAACTGGAAAATCTTCATCGTCGCCAAGTCCGTTATTGTTGCGACAAAATGGCGAGCCTTCCAATTGGCTTGGAATCAACTCAACAATCTCTGCCCGACGGGACAGTGGGCAAGTCCTTACATCGGATTCAATCGCAATACATCGGAGGCTCATTGCCGCGTGAGCATTCCCATTTTTCCATAATTGTGGACAAAATTGCCCTGAAACACCTTTTGGCGACGCACTCAAGTTCGCTTGGAGCAGTGTTCCAGTTACATTGGGGCTCAACGAAGCGCAATGTTTTGGCGCTTCTTTCTCAAGAAGAGTACATCCATGATTCGAACCTCGCTTCAAAATCCTTATCTCGTAGTCGTTCTTTCCCTTGCGATCACGGTGCTTGGCAGCTTTGCTTACACTCGAATTCCCGCGGACCTTTTGCCCCAGTTCAATATCGCGGCAGCCCAGATTGTCTGTTTCTATCCCGGAATGCCGCCGGAGATCATGGAAAAGGACATCATGAGCCGCTTGCAGCGATGGTCGGGCCAGTCCATGGGCATCGAGCATCAGGAAGCCAAAGCGATGCAAGGCGTTTGCGTCGTGAAGGACTTTTTCAATGAAGGGGTCTCACTCGATTCGGCGACATCTCAGGTAAGTATGTACGCGATGAGCGACATGTTTTATCTGCCCAAAGGAACGATCCCTCCTATGGTGATGCCCTTTGATCCGACGGCGTCGGTACCTTTATGTCTGGTGGTGGTCTCCAATCCCCAGATGAGTGAGAAGGAGCTTTATGATGTCGCCTACTTCGAATTAAGAAATAAGCTGCAGGCGATTCAGGGAGTCATTGCGCCCGCGGTTTATGGTGGCAAGCTGCGCCGAATTCTCGCCTACGCCAGGCCTAAGGATCTTGCTGCGCATCATATGACTCTGCTCGACGTTCAGGAACAACTTTTACAACAGAACACTTTGATTCCCACCGGAAGTATCAAAGACGGTGATCTTGATTGGTATATCGCCACCAATGCCAACGTGGACAAAGTTGAAGAGCTCAACGATATGATGATCCGCAATGGTATGGGGCAGCAGATCTTTTTACGCGATGTTGCGGAAGTCAAAAATGCCTCTCAGATCCAAACCAATATCGTCCGAGTTAATGAATCTAAAAAAGCTTACATTCCGATCTATCGACAACCGGGTTCGAACACGATCAAAATCGTTCAACAAATCAAAGACAAGTTAGCGGGGATCGAAACCAAGCTCAAAGTGGAACGCTCCGAGGACGAAAAGATCAAATCGCTGACGTTGAGCGTAATGATGGATCAATCGATCGGTGTCAAAGAAAGCAACAATGGATTGCAAATCGCTGCGGGGCTGGGAGCCATCCTGGCTGGTTTGGTCGTCCTGCTGTTCTTGAGAAGCTTTCGCTCCACGTTCATTATCGTTTTGGCAATTCCACTTGCGATTCTTGCATCCATTTTTTGGTTGTTCATGTTTCAGGGGACTCAGTTTGGCGGAACGCTCAATGCGATCACCTTGGGTGGACTCGCCCTGGCGATTGGAATCCTGGTGGACCAATCGATTGTTGTTCTTGAGAACATCAGTCGCCACGCTGCCATGGGCAAAAAGCCTCAACAAGCGGCATTGGACGGCGCCCAGGAGGTTGCGATTCCGATGTTTGTTGCGACGTTAACCTTTGCGATTGTCTTTTTCCCGGTCGTCTTTTTGACGGGTGTCGCCAAATTCCTTTTTCAGCCTTTGGCGGTATCGGCGTCGATTGCAATTGTTGCTTCGTACGTGTTGGCGATCACTTTGATTCCCGCCTACTGTGCGAACTTCTTGAAGCATGATACCGCGTCGGCCGCAGCAGATCAGGAAGGTCGAATGGGAAAATGGTTTGGAAGCTTTTTAGACAAACTGTTGAACGTTCGCTGGCTTGTCATTGCCGGTGCGTTGGCTTTGTTTGCCGGTTCAGGATTCTTGTTGGTGAACAATGTGGGACAAGAATTGTTTCCCCAAGTCGATTCAGGGCAAGTCACTATTTATGTGCGAATGCCAACAGGAACGCGGATCGAGAAGACAGAAGAAGAGATTCAAAAGATTGAGTCCGTCATTACGGAAATGCTTGGCAAACCGGATCCAACCTATGCTGCAGGCGACGAACAGTTCGCAGACTCCGATCTTCAACTACTGGTTTCCAATATCGGCGTCCTGATGGATTGGCCAGCTGCCTACACACCCAATGGTGGGCCTATGGATGCATTCATGTTGGTGCAGACCAAGAAACATCGTTCGATTTTCGAGATCGTCGAAGAGCTTCGCGATAAATTAAAAAATGATCCGCGGTTCAAGGATATCGAATTTGCCTTTGATACTGGAGGAATGTTGACTGCCGCGCTCAATATGGGTGAGCCGTCTCCGATCCACTTCCAGATTCAAAGTTCGCAGCTGGAAACGGCCCAAAAGATCGGCAAGATGATTGTTGATATTGCTGACAAAACGGAGGGGGCCGTGGATGCTCGAATCGCTCAACGGATCGACTATCCCGTTGTGAAAGTCAACATCGATCGGCAAAAGGCTCAGGACTTGCACGTGAATGCGGATATGGTCGTTAAGAACCTGGTGTCTGCGACAAACAGTTCAATCAATTTCGAGCCTGCGTTCTGGATCGACCCGAACAAGGGCAACCACTATATGCTGGGCGTCCAATACCCAGAGGAATTGCTGGAATCTCGCGAGACTTTACTCGACATTCCGGTTCGTGGAGGTGTCGACGGCGTTGTATACCTGCGTGATGTTTTGGACAACTTTGAAGAAGGCAAGGCGCCCTACGTCGTTCACCACCGTAACATCAGTCGTGTCACCGACATCTATGTTAATGTAAGACCTGGATACGATATTGGCAGCGTCGTTGCGAAAATTGAAAAGGGAGTGTTGGCACTTGGTGCAGTTGCGGACAGTGATGAGCGTGGACCTTTGTTCAATATCGGCACGGTCAAAGATCCTGATCCAAACGACAACATTGAGCCAGCTGAATGGACGTCGCTGCCATTGACTAATGCCAACGAATACAAGGGAAGAAGTATTCGGATGATGGGCGAAGTCAAAACGATGCGTGCATCGTTCAAGCAGTTTCAATTGGGACTAATCGTGGCTGCTCTTCTTGTTTATCTGGTGATGGTTGCTCAATTCAAGAGCTTTGTCGATCCATTTATCGTTTTGTTTGCTGTGCCACTTGGGTTCATCGGAGTGGTCGCCGCTTTGATGCTGACGGGAACAAACCTTTCGATCATGGCGTTCATGGGAATCGTGATGATCGTGGGTATCGTGGTCGAATATACGATTGTGCTTGTGGACTTTGCGAACCGAGAGGTGGACGAAGGCAAATCGCCTCGTGAAGCCATTTTGCACGCGGCCAAAGTTCGCCTGCGCCCGATCCTGATGACCAGCATGACGACTTGGCTTGCGATGTTGCCGATGGCAATTGGATTTGGTGGAGGTGAAGCAAATATTCCCCTGGCCAGAACAATTATTGGTGGCGTGGTTGGTGCGACTTTCCTTTCGCTAATCGTGGTCCCCTGTTTGTATGTCATGATCAAACGCCCTCGAAAAGCAGACACATCCGACATTCAACTCGCAACTGAATAAAAACACATTCCGCTCAACAGCAATATCGTCCGCTGATAGAGACGTGACGATTTGATGCTTAACTATTTAGGTGATTTGATGCAAAATCCATTGAAAATTCTTGTCGTTCAACGACTCGTTGTTCTATTGACGTTCCTGGTCCTTACGACCGGATCGTTGACAGGAAAACAGTCGGATCGAGCCAGCAAGGTTCCCGCGACAGTGGTTGGCTATAAGGTCACGGATATCTACTCCAAGGTGGGCGGGTACCTGGAGAGTGTCAGTGTAAACATTGGGGACAAGGTTTCTGAAGGACAGATCCTGGCGGTCCTTGATATTCCGGAGTTGCAAACAGAATTGTTGCAGAAGAAGGCGCTGGTAAAACAATCAGAGGCAGGGTTGGTTCAGGCAGAGGCTGCGCTCAATCAGGCTACTCAGAGAATGAAAAGCCTTAGTGCGTCTGTTCTTGAGGCAAAGACGCACGTCGAACAAATGACTGCGATGATGAATATGGCTCAAAGCGAGCGCGATCGAATTACACGACTGGTAAACTCCGGTGCAGTCAATCAAGCGAGGTTGGACGAGGCGACGTTCAAGTTTACCGCTGCCAAATCAGAAAAACTCTCTACTGACGCCCACATTGCCACGGTCGAAGCAAACCTGGCTTCGGGACAAGCGGCAATTGCCAGTGCGGAAGCCAATGTCACTGCGGCAAAAGCAAACATTCAAGTCGCCAACGCCAACAGCGCCTACGTCGACAAGATGATCGAGTATTGTACGATTCGTGCTCCCTACGCTGGCAAGATTACCAAACGCTTTTTTGACGAAGGCGCGTTTGTCCAATCCGCAGAAGGCAATAGCGCAGCACGTCCAATCTTTCAAATCGTGTTTACCGATAAGGTACGTATCGTTGCCAATATCTCGATGTCGCAGATCGCCGATTTTGAATTGGATGGTCAAGTCGAATTTTCGCAAATCGACGCGCTTCCCGATGCGGTTTTCGACGGAAAAATTGATCGGCGATCAGCTGGCGTCGATGAAAAGACTAGGATGTTGCGAATTGAAATGGATCTCGACAATCAAGATGGTCGGCTGAAACCAGGCTATTTTGGCTATCTGAAAGTCAAGAAGTAAGCCCGGTTGCGATTGAACCGGTTTCTCCGGGAGGTTGAGGCTCCTGCCGAAACAAACAAATTCCCTGTTTCAACCTCATACCTTTCCGCTTGGTTTCATTGTTGTCGAGTTAAGGCTGCGAGACATCCTGACTTCCCTGGAACTACAGGTGAATTGGCAACCACGATTGATTTCGAATCGCAACGCGATTCTACAGATGCCGTCGCATCCGCGACTCCGTTTTGGTTTAGGGAATGACCCCAGACTGAAAGTCTGGGCCAATAGAAATAGTCGCTCTGCGACAAATGCATTTTGTGAAACCACGTTCTTCGAAGAGCAAAACGGAAACCCGACGCGTGAGTTTTGAAGTTGCGCTATATTGCTTGAAAATCATACGGCACTTCGGAATTCTTTGGGTAAAGCGAGCATGAACAATCGTTTCATTTTTTGAACGCCTCCAGAAGTTTCCAGTCGTTTGGCGAGGTAATTCATCTCCTCGCCAGTACATTGCTGGTGAAAGGCTTCAGACAATCCGTGGATTCGCTGCGCCACCCACCAACGCCGTCGTTCCTCGCTCAAGCGTCGATCAATTAAAACATAATCAAATGGTTATGTGTGAGCAACAACAACTTGACCTGACGTTTGGAGCCTTGTCAGATTCGACAAGGCGAGGGATGTTGATCCAGCTTTCCCGAGGGGAGGCGAATGTATCCGAGTTAGCCGAGCCCTATGACATTTCTCAGCCCGCAATTTCCAAGCATTTGCGGGTTTTGGAAAAGGCAGGGCTGATTGAACGCAGGCGAAAAGGTCGCGAGCAGATCGTGCGTGTGAAACCTGAGAAGGCAGAAGTCGCAGCGAAATGGATAGCCTACTACACCCAGTTTTGGAAGCAGCAGTTCGATGCTGTAGATGATTATCTAAATAAAGCAAAACGGCGAAGCAAAAGGGATTCGAAATCATGACGACCGATGCGAAATTTGAAGATGGCAAACTAATCGTGACTCGTGTTTACGATGCTCCGCGAGAATTGGTGTTCGAAGCCTGGGTGGAAACCAGCAAGGTTCAACAGTGGTGGGGATGTGATCAATGCACGTCCGTGCGCTCCGAGATCGAGCCCAAAATCGGGGGGCAGTACAACCACCATATGACAATCGATGGTGCGGGAGAGATGCCTGGTTTCGCCAAATTGATCGAGTTTGATCCACCATCGCGTCTGGCGTATGAGTCCCCAAGTCCAGATGGTTCCGATGCAAAAATGGTAGTGTCGGTCGATTTTTCAGATGTCGATGAGGGCACGCTAGTGCGTCTTGAGCATGTAGGGATCCCAGAAATTCGAGTTGAGGGCGATTTCGAATTGCGTGCGATCGTTCAAGCCGGATGGACCGCGGCGTTCCGGAAGCTGGGTGGGTTTCTCGAATCCGAAGCCAACAAAGCTTAAGTTCTTCCGTCAGGGTTTATCGCTGCGAGTTGGGTTTCCACGCAGCCTGCCACGATCCTTATCGATTCACCGCTCGCATTTATTCGATTTCGCGGTTTCACGATCCCGCGGCAGAAATCCAAAAAGTAAACAGAGCTCCATTACTGAGCGGAACTCGTCGTTGGGATCAAGAAATTTAAATGGTGAGACGCATGGATCCACATGAAATCTCTCCAGTCTTCGACTTTCAGATTGTCAAGCAGCGGGTAGTCTTTCAGCGAACCGTTGAAGGACGAAGCGCGTTGACAAGACTCAATGCAGGCGTCGATCAAACCGTCGTTGTCACTGGCCTCAGAGTAGGTTGGGCGAAGTATCTTGAATGTTGGAAAACCTGAACCAATTTTTCGTTTTTTGAGGGCGTGGCGATAGCCCCACCGGGCAACGGTGGCCCGAAAAATCCAGGGGACTCGAAATCCGAACCCATCCATCCCTCCATCCATGGTCCCGGTCAAATGCTCGCAAATTTGAGTCAAATTCCATTTTCCCATCCGATCGTATTGGGTGTTTCGAAGTGCATTAATGTCATCAATCACCTCTTCGGCTGATCGGAAATCAATCGATCTTCGTTTCATTTCTGATTTCGCTTTCTTAGGATGTTTCGTGCCCGCGATCCCCCATAGGATTCTCGCAGAACCAGAGTCTTTTCTTCAACAAAAATAGGGATCTGCATCGGGAAAGTCCAACGCAGATCTTTCAAGTGTGAGTTGTCCCAAGAGGCTTTGTGTAACGTCAAAGTTTGGCCGATCGTTTCTTCGGACCCATTATTAGCGAGTAAGAATTACCTTACGACCCAGGTGTGAATTTGACTTCGCTACTTCATGGGCAACTCAACTGTGACAATAATACGCAACCCGATGCCAAGCGAAACGTTTGCGATCATACGAATGTCCGGTGCGTTGGCAATGTTTAATCTTAGGGTTGGAGAGACGATTCGCAAATCAATGCCTTGGTGAAACAAACAGCCAACCCTAATTTCAAATCTGGATGAATCGCTAGTGCTCGGACCGTTTTGAATTGAGGGGTAACAAGGCGAAGAAAACTGGTGTATCTGATGTTCTCGGCCCACCATTGGAAGACGTGCGCGGCACTTGGCAGTTGGCAGAACACCACATGCCCACGCAAGCGAGGAGCATGGCACCCGTCGTCGAGTTTTTTGCCTTTTACGGGAGGTTGAGGCTCCTGCCGAAACAATTCTTGTTCCTCTCAAACGTGGAATTTGGCCCTGGTACCTGGGACCGTTTTGAATTGAGGGGTAACAAGGCGAAGAAAACTGGTGTATCAGATGTTCTCGGCCCGCCAATCGAAGACGGGCCTAGGCACTTGGCAGTTGGCAGAACACCACATGCCCACGCAAGCGAGGTACTAGTTCGGATGATTGAGACTGATTGGTTGTTGAGAATTTGGGATCGTTAAAGTTGGAAGCGTCCAATGAGGCGATAGGGGTTGATAGGGCAGTGAGCGACGATCTAATGTCGGAACCTATTCAGCCATCTTTTCTTAACTAATGGCGAGCCATTGATTGAATATTCCAGCGGCGATGAGCAGAAACGTTTTGCCTTGTGTCTTAGTATGGTTCGTGGCATCGGTCCCAGGATCTATCAGCAGTTGTTAGATCAATTCGGCAGTGCAGAACAGGTCTTGTCAGCTGATCGAGTTCGTCTACAGGAGGTTCCTGGAGTTGGGGGTCAGCTTGCAAAACAAATAGTTGAGGCAAATCGATCCAGTGAAGTCATTCATCTTGAAGAGCTGTGCGAGCAAAACCAAATCAACGTTATCGCTCGCTCCGAAGACGCCTACCCTGCCCTTTTAAAGGAAACGGCGACCCCGCCCAACATCTTGTTCACTCAAGGCGAGTTGGTGGCTGAGGATAGGATAGCGATAGCGGTGGTTGGGAGTCGTCACGCGACCCACTATGGGAAGACGCAAGCGGAGTCGTTGGGGCGGTCACTTGCGATGGCAGGTTTTACCGTTGTTTCAGGGATGGCGCGTGGCGTCGACGCGGCCGCCCACTTGGGAGCACTCAAATCCGGAGGCCGGACGCTGGCCGTATTGGGAAGCGGACTATTGAATATTTATCCCGCGGACCACGCCAGTTTGGCGACCCAAATCGCGGAACAGGGTGTGCTGATTTCCGAATATCATCCTCATCAATCGCCAAAAAGTGGATCATTTCCGCAGCGAAATCGAATCATCACTGGGCTTTGCCTAGGTACGATTGTGGTGGAAGCCGCGCATCGAAGTGGTGCGTTGATCTCCGCGCGACTGGCGATGGAACAGGGACGGGAGGTCTTTGCCGTTCCTGGCCCAATCAACAGTCGGATGTCTCAAGGATGTCACCAGTTGATACGTGACGGTGCGACCTTGGTCCGGTCAGTCGATGACATTCTTGAAGAGTTAGGGCCTTTGGCGATTCCTGCTCAATTGGCTGACAATCAAACGATCCGTCATCCAGCGGAATTGAAGCTTAGCGAACAGGAGTCAAAAATCTTGCAAGCGGTCGGGATAGAAGCAACTCAATTGGATCAAATCGTTGTCGAAAGCGGGCTTCCGACACAACGCGTCCTGTCAACCATCAGTGTTTTGGAAATGCGAAGACTCATCCGCCGACTTAGCGGTACGACGGTGGCCAGAATTTAGTTGAGTCGACGTGATTGAACTTGTGGTGCGTTTCATAAATTGGCGGTGAGAGTGATACGACGAAAAGTCCACTGATTTTTTCAAATTTCGCTCTAGTACTACAGTTGCACTTCGATGGAATGAATTGCCGCTAGCGGCGTGATTCTTCGAGAAAGCTCGTTCCGATTCGTTGGGCGTTGTTCAAAAACACTTGCAAATTAAACATCTGCGACTGTAGGATCAGAATGGCGCTATGCAAATTTCGAGTCAGGATTTGGAGATGTCATTCGCTTGAAAATTGATATCGAGAAACTTGGAGATGATCTCGACATGGGTTCGCCTACGTTGAGTGGTTGCCAAGGTTCGATACGAGCTTGATTCATCATGTGTTGCTGCGACGCTTCCGAGCGTTCGTTTCGTTTTCCACTTAGATGCAGCACATTTTGACAAAACAGGTTATGGAAGTTTGATGGTGCTTTGTGATATGATATATCGCGGTTTCTTTTCAACCTGCTGCCTCTCGTTTTTAACCCAAGTTTACAGACTGCTGCTTTGCGACCGATCTTTTGCTTACCGATGATGCGTTTGCTGATCATTTCTGTCTGTCTTTGTGCATTTGTCCTGGCGCCAGCGGCGACTGAGGTGGCTTGTGTCCTATTGGAAGCAGTCCCCAGCGTCCCCCACGAAGATGAATCCGAGGATAACTGCGAAGAGTTGGTGATATGCAGGTTTTCTACTCGAAAACGTGGCAGCCCATTGCGAGATGAGGGGAAAATCAACAAGAGTTTTTTTTCGCCACTTCAATTGCTTTCATGCACGTCAGGCAATTGTCATGTTGCGTTTCATAACGGCCATGAACTTTCCAACGGCATGCTCGCCCCTCTACTGATTTAGCCGATCCTTGCTGATCAAGTCAGTATTGATTTCATCGGTTGGTTTTTCAACCGTGGTTTGCGTCGCATTTATTGGTCGAGGAATGTGCCATTCTGTAGCGGCGTACAGAGCAAAGACAAATGGCAACTCTATAGGGCAAGCACTGTGAAAAAGAATAGATTTGGTTTTGATTTTTCTGACATACCCGGCGATTGTTTTGGCGGAATTACCGCGGGGATCGTCGCACTTCCACTGGCATTGGCGTTCGGATTGCAGTCGGGAATGGGAGCCACTGCGGGCCTTTACGGCGCGATTTTTATCAGCTTTTTCGCGGCGTTTTTTGGTGGAACGAGAACTCAGATTTCCGGGCCAACGGCACCGATGACAGCAGTCAGTATGGTGGTCATCGCCGGAATCGTCGCGGCGAACGAAGGAGATTTGAGTCGAGCGCTGCCAGCGATTTTGATGGTGTTTTTATTGGCCGGGCTATTCCAGATTGGACTCGGCCTACTCAGATTTGGGCAGTATATCAGGTACATTCCCTATCCGGTCGTGTCTGGGTTCATGACCGGAATTGGAGTCATTATTCTGATTACTCAGTTACTTCCGATGGTCGGTTACTACCCTAAAGAGGACACAACCTATGTGTCGGGATTCGTCGCGCAAGCAGAAGAACTTATCCTGGAGAAAATTCTTCGTGAAGAGGCAGGCGAAGACATTCTGGTTTTGGAGGATTTCAAGGAGACAATTTCGAGGGCCAGTCAGATTACTCGAGAGGATATTGATCGAGAAGCACAGGCGTTGGCTGCCAATAATGCGTCTGGAGTTATCGGTTCGCTAAGACTGATGGGGCGGGCGGTGCGCAGCATCAGTTACACGGAGTTGACTCTTGGCTTGCTGACCATATTTATTATCTACGGTTTTAAAAGAATTACCAAAGTCATCCCGAGTACGCTCGTTGCGCTGTTGGTGGTGTCGGGGTGCGCCTACTTTTTCCTTACCGACTACACAAAGATTGGAAACATTCCAAGCGGATTTCCAGAGCTCCAGCTGGAACTGTTCAGTCAATTCAACTTGGCGCAAATCTACCCGTATATCTTTACCGCGGCCTCTCTGGCGGCGCTTGGAGCAATCGACTCATTGTTAACGTCGATCGTCGCGGACAATATGACCAAAACGAAGCACAACCCAGACCAGGAATTGATTGGGCAAGGAATTGGCAATTCGATTGCCGCTTTGTTCGGTGGAATACCAGGAGCTGGTGCAACGATTCGTACCGTTGTAAACATCAAGTCGGGTGGCCACTCAAAGCTATCAGGAATGATTGCCGGTGTTTTCTTGCTGGTTGTACTATTGTTGCTGGGCCCACTTGCTTCGCAAATTCCAGCCGCGGTACTTGCCGGGATTCTCGTGACGGTTGGGATGGGAGTGATGGACTACAAAGGACTTCGCCATGTTCGCCAGGCACCAATCGCAGAAGTCGTTGTCATGTTACTCGTGCTCGTTCTTACGGTTTTTATCGGGTTAATTGAGGCTGTTTTTCTTGGTTTGGTTCTGTCGTGCGTTCTCTTCATGAAACATATCGCAGACGCAGTCGACCTGCGTACCAACGAGGCGGCTCCACTCCGAGAGTTCTCACGTGAAATGCCTTGGGTCGATGAAGGCCAGATCATTGAAGAATTTGGAAACCAGGTTTACATCAAGCACCTCGACGGCCCCTTGTTTTTTGGGTTCGCGTCACGGTTTCAAGATATCATCGCGAACTTGCCAGAGATGCGTGTATTTGTCATTCGCATGGATCGTGTTCCCTACATCGATCAGTCGGGAATTTATTCAATGGATGACGCGATTCAAGATTTGCAACAACGGGGCGTTCAAGTCTTATTTACTGATGTGCACGGCCAGCCTCTGGATTTACTGGAGCGACTTAACGTGATTCCCGGTTTGGTTGATCGAGAGAATTGTTTTGAAGATTTCAATGCTTGTTCCCTATGGCTGGAAGCGTATTTGAATAAAGTTCCTGGCGAACAGAATGTTTCGTAGAGGATGCAGTTGATGCGCGAACCGATCCGAAGGTCCGTGCCTTAAACTTTTCCATACCTATCGTTTGTTTAAATCTGCTCTCGTTATCCGAATCGAATTCCATAAAACTCCCGAGGACGGAAGTCGGCTGAACATCGCTGAAAGCGAATTGAACTGCGTAACGAGGCCGTGCGTCGCAGGTGCCCAAAATTGCAACTACCGAAGAATTGAGTTCAGAAACAACCTCTAGTATCGGGATGTCAATGTAACCAACTCAATGGCAAATGAAGATCGACCACGCTAGGAAAAGTTGGCTCTCCGACGGAATGAGTGGGTGAAAAGTGGTTGTTTCGCATCCTCATTCGGGTTCCTCAGGCTTGTCGGCACTTGTCACAGAGTGACAATTTCTTTTAGCCCCAGACTTTTAGTCTGGGATAACATCCCACCCAAAAGTCAGAGTCGCGGGAGCGACGGCATCCGTGATTCCACGTCCAATTTCAAGGTTCGCCCACGGAATGAGTGGGTGAATACGGTTAGGTTTGCATCCTCGCTCTAGCTCTTCAGAATGGCCCGCCCATGTCTCGGTCCCCATGTTTCAGCCTCAATCTGCTGTGCAGGCCGAAACGATGGTGACGCGGAATGGGCTACGGGAATCATTCGTTGGGGTTAGTGGGTAGCCTTTTTGAAGAAATTGCGAACTGATGGCCAGTTGGAATCATGCGAAATCCACACCTAAAGCAGGGAAATGAGAGTGAAATCTGGCAAGTTGTGAAACTCCACCCACCAATTTCGTGAACGAGGCGAAAAGTTTATGTCTGTGTTCCCTAAATCCACGATGTAACCCTTTGTATCTAGTGGTTCAACCAACCTGAACTGTTGAGTGCCATGCCTCGCGATTGCACGAGCATGCTCACGCAAGCGTGAAGCATGGCACCCACGGAAACTGGTCAAATCAGCTCTGTCGAATCACTAGAAGAGTTTGATCACTCTCCAGAAGTCTTGGTAGAAAACGAATGCCATCAATGTCAAAATCGCCAAGAATCCTGCATAGGTTAGGATTACCTGAACATTTTCCGTGACTGGTTTTCGGAACAGGCCTTCGTAGGCCAGGAACATCATGTGCCCTCCGTCCAATATGGGGATTGGCAGGAAGTTGATGATGGCAAGGTTGGCACTCAACAACACCAAAAATAGTAGAAGACGCGAAGTTCCTTGAGACGCTTCGCTCGTTGCTACAACAAAAATTGTTGCAGGGCCTCCAAGATTTTCGACGCCGATTCGGCCACGAACCAGTTTGCCAAGGAATTTGAAGACTTTCGTCAAATCGGTCCAGGTTTGGAAGGCACCAAGTTCGATAGCTTCTCCCCACGACTCCGCGGTGTAGACATGCTGGAGTTTTTTGAGGGGCACTCCCATGGTGGGAAGATAGTAGTCATTTGAAGCTACGGTCTGGATTTTTACGACTTCATTTCCGTTACTCCGTTTGAGTGTCAGGTTGAATTCCTGCCCAGGTTCAAATAGTTGGAAACTAGAATGTGTGGCGGCCCAATTGAAGACTCGATTTCCCCAGGTGTTGATGTATGAACGATTCTTTCCGACCTTGGCGTAAACCGATTCCTTTTTCTGCTCGTCGTCGAGAATGATTTGATAACCAACGATTTCATCACCCACAACAATTCCGGCTTGTTCGGCTGGGCTGCCCGGTTCAACATGGGAAACGATATCTGAAACGGGGATCGTGATTCCCAAAGAATCGATTCCAACCGGGAGTGTTGTGTCGAGGCCATCCAATTGAGAGATCCACTGTGGCATCCTCGGGATGACGCTGATGGTTTGCTCCTGATCGTCGCGTTTGATGACGAATTTCATCGGCTCGCCTGCGGCACTTCGGAGATGAGTGATGGCATCCAGGTCCAACGTAAATACGCTGCGAACAGGTTTTCCATTGACCGAAACAAATTCGTCTCCGACTTGGAATCCAGCTGTTTCTGCGGGTGAGCCTTTTTGGATGGCGGCAATGGGTTGCCAGCCAATGGTCAAGCCGATGGTTCTCATTCGATCTGCGGCGATCGTGATTTCTACCTGTACGGGTTGGGATCCTTCGGCAAGGTCATCGGAGGAACGTTCAACAACGATTTTAGTCGGGCTTCCGTAATTGCTGGCCAAGGCAGTTTTGATCTGGCCCATGGTACCGGCATTCTTGTCGTTGACGGAGAGGATCTTGTCGCCGCCCAGGATTGGTGGATCGCAGTTTGAAGAAGATCGTCCCGGTGGCATCTTGTCAAATTTGGCGACTTCAGCGATCTGCATCGGAGAGACTCCGATGCGGGGAATCTTGATCTGGTTGCCGATTTTTCGGGTCGGGATCGTCTTCGTTTGGGATTCTGTTTCGCCAGTCGGAATGAATTCGATTTCGACTTGGGCGTCTTCTTCGCTGCCGTCAAAAATGATGGCTTCAGCCATGTGCATGAAGGTAAAATAGCCATCGTCCATGCGTTGGTTGCCGACGCGAACCACCGTGGATTCGGGAATGCCCGCTTCCCAGGCTGGTCCGCCTGCAGACACATTTCCAATCATGGGTGGCTCGTAAATGACGCCACTTCGAAATGCGACTGCAGCCAGGAGGATCGCGAACAGGATATTGAAAATGACACCTGCAGAAATAATGGCCATTCGTTGTGGAACGGTTTTGGCAAGAAAACTGCGTGGGTCCATCTTGCTGCGATCAACTAATCCCGAGGGTTCGTACAATTCTTCTCCCGAGTGGCCTAAGTTCGCTTTGGAGCGTTCAATTTCCTTTTCGAGGTTGGCAGGGTTGTCATCTTGGCCAAGCATTTTGACGTACCCGCCCAGCGGAAGGATTCCCACCCCATACTCGGTTTCGCCCCATTGCCACTTCACAAGTGATCTGGGAATGATCACGCGATCACCGATCTTGATATCGCAAACATCAAAGCCAACGTAGAATTTTTCGCATTTTACACCGCAAGCTTTGGCGACCAGGAAGTGTCCTAGCTCATGGACAAAAATAACCAGGCCCAAGCCGATAATGACTTGTGCAACCCCCCACCAATAAGTTGGGTCCAGCCAACCGGCACCGAGCAACAGTGTATTTTCCATCAAGCAAGTTTCCACTTGGACATCTCCTGCCGAGCCCAGTCATCTGCAGCCATCAATTGCTCCAGAGTCGGTTCGGCTATGTATTCATGTTTATCTAAAAGGCGGCGACAATGAGACGCGATATCGGTTATCGCAATTTCGCCATTCAAAAATTCGTTTACGGCCACTTCGTTTGCTGCATTCAAGACGGCACCTGACGTGCCTCCTTGTTCTGCAACTTCAAAACCCAGTCTCAGAGCGGGAAAGCGATCCAGGTCTGCGGGCATCAGGTCCAAACTCAGTGCTGAAGTAAAATCCATTCGTTCTGCGGGGCCATCCATTCGATCTGGGTAAGTCAGAGCGTATTGGATTGGCAATTTCATATCGGGCGGGCTCATTTGAGCCAGCACGGATCCATCGGAAAATTCTACCATTGAATGGATAATAGATTGAGGGTGGACCACGACTTCGATTTGTTCCGGTCGAAGATCGAAAAGCCAGCGTGCTTCGATGACTTCGAGAGCCTTATTCATCATTGTGGCCGAGTCGACGGTGATTTTGGCCCCCATTTTCCAAGTCGGATGGGCCAAAGCCTGTTCGGCGGTGACCGTTTTCATTTCTTCGTAGGTGTAGTCACGGAGCGAGCCGCCGCTAGCGGTCAAAATGACGCGGCGAATTTCTCGTTGGGCACCACCCTGAGCCGCCTGGAAAATCGCACTGTGCTCACTGTCGACCGGTAGTATCATTGCCCCCGTTTTTTTGGCCAGGGGCATGAGTAAACTTCCAGCGACGACTAAAGATTCTTTGTTGGCGAGAGCGACTGTTTTGCCCGCATTGATGGCTGCCCACGTACTCGAGAGTCCAGCACAGCCAACAATTGCGGCAACGACAATATCGACGTTTGGGTCGCTGGCGATAGAATCCAGATCCTGCGAAGAATGAAAGACTTGGCTGTTTCCAAAGTCATGATTATTCGGTTGCGAGGCCGGATCTGTGGCAACGACGTATCTGGGTTGGAATTTTTGAGCGATTTTTGCCAATGACTCAAGATTCGAGTGTCCACTGATCGCATGGACGTCAAAATGGGGGAGTGCTTCGATAACCGCCAAGGTATTTCCCCCAATACTTCCGGTGGAGCCAAAAATAGCGACTTTTCGTGAGTGAAGCATGTAAAGGTTTTTGCGGCTAAGATGTTGCCAAAAGTCAACGAAGTTGAAAAATGTAAACAGATGAGGGCAACCATCTGCTGGTTTTGGCTTGAAGTTTACGGACGGTGATGGATTTCTCCACAGAAATTCAACCCGAATTTTACGAGTAGGCCCAATCTGTCACAAGGCAAATTGGATCAGGAGCGGATGTTCCCTATAGAATTTGAAGCGGTTTTTTCAATGTGATTTGTGTTCTTGGACGAAATGTCGACTTGAATCCAATCACAAACTGGAGATTTTTCCTCAAGTTCGATAAATTGACGCCTCAATTTTGACTCAAAAAACTCCTGCCATACCTACTGGCTCAACGGTCAATGGCACCGTTGTTGCAACAGGTTGAATTGAAAGGGCTCTCGCGAGCCACGCCTGAAACTTTCTCAGAAGAAGACATTATGGACCAAGAACCTAAACGCGACAAACAGAACAGTTCATCACTTGTCTGGTTTGCATTACTGATTGTGTTGGCCCTATCCGCCGTCGCCATACTGCTTCTGAGTCAGAATGAAAAGGCAATGAGCGTCAATGATTTCGAGAACCTCATTGAGAACACCAAGTACGTCAAAGATGGCGAAAGCACCGTTAAACTTGCCAGCAATCACAGCGGTAAAATTGTTGTGCCGGAAGTCGGTTCGGAGCGAATGATCGAATACAGTGAGCCGCATCTTCTAACGGTAGGCAAGAAGATAACAGGAAAGGTTTACTACAGAATCGTCGGGGAAGACAAAGAACGAACGGAAATCAGCTTTACCGTGACGGCAGTTGAGTCGACGGATTACTCTGAGCTTACCAAGAAGTTGCTTGCCAGAAATATCCAGTTCGAAGGTTCACCTCCCCCCAGTTTTCTAGAGCGATATGGTTTCATCTTTATTACGACTGGTTTGATCCTGATCGTGTTTCTGCTGATGATGCGGAAACTTGGTGGGGCTGGCGGGCCAATGCAATTTGGTCGAAGTCGCGGGCGAATGTATCAAGAGGAGTTGGGCAACTCATTTGATGACGTCGCGGGCATTGATGAAGCCGTCGAAGAAGTCAAGGAAGTGGTGGATTTCCTTCGTAACCCTGATAAATACAAAAAACTAGGAGCGCGGATTCCACGCGGAGTCCTGTTGGTTGGACCTCCTGGCACGGGGAAAACACTTCTTGCCAAGGCGGTCGCAGGAGAAGCTGGGGTTCCGTTTTTCAGCCTGTCCGGTTCTGACTTTGTGGAAATGTTCGTCGGCGTTGGAGCGGCTCGTGTACGGGATATGTTCCAAACCGCACAAGCCAAGTCTCCTTGTATTATTTTTATTGACGAATTGGATGCACTTGGGAAATCAAGAACCGGGAGTGCCGTGGGCGGCCATGATGAGCGTGAACAGACATTGAATGCGTTACTCGTGGAGATGGACGGGTTTGAATCGAATAGCGGGGTGATCGTGATGGGCGCGACGAACCGTCCCGAAACTCTAGATCAGGCGTTGATGCGTCCCGGTCGTTTTGATCGCCACGTTTTGGTGGATCGTCCTGATGTGCGTGGCCGCGAAGCAATCTTGAAGGTTCACGTGAAGAATGTGAAGCTTGAAGAGAACGTTGAATTGCAGAAAGTTGCTGCCATTAGTCCCGGCTTTGTTGGGGCTGACCTTGCCAATCTGGTCAACGAAGCTGCTTTGCTGGCCGCTCGAAAAGAGAAAAACAAAGTCGGGATGTCCGAGTTCAACGAAGGTGTGGAGCGTGCCGCTGCAGGACTTGAGAAAAAGCAACGTGTAATGAACGTGGAAGAGAAGCAGCGAGTTGCTTATCACGAAAGCGGACATGCTTTGGTCGCCTACAGTTTGCCGAACACCGATCCTGTACACAAGGTTTCAATTATTCCTCGTGGATTGGCAGCACTTGGCTACACCATGCAGCGACCCGAGCAGGATCGCTATCTGATGACCCAGAGTGAGTTAGAAAGCCAGTTGCAGATTTTGCTTGCTGGAACGCTTACGGAGGAATTGATCTACCAGGACATTTCGACCGGAGCACAGAACGATTTGGAGCGTAGTACTGATATCGCCCGTGCGATGGTGATGCAGTATGGAATGAGTCAATTGGGCCGAGTCAATTACAAGCAGGATCGAAGTAGTCCTTTTCTGGCAGGTGCTTCGGCTGGGCCAGTTGCGCAGCAGTTTAGTGAGCAGACCGCTCGCGAAATTGACGTCGAGGTCAAGCGTATCATTGATGAGGCAGTGGATAGAGTGCGGTATATTCTCGATGTTCGCAGCGAGGCTCTTGAGGCGTTGACCCTGCGGCTAATCGAGGTCGAGTCGGTTGATCATGACGAACTCAAACAGATTGTGGACGAGAATTCGCGTGGACCGATTGTGATGCCGGGGACCGATGTACTACGCGAGAGACCGTCTGTAGTGCCACTTTCTGAAAACGACGAAGAACGCGCTGCCCAGTGATTTATTGAGGTTTTCCAGTCGTTGGCGTGACAGCGTCAACGGCTTTTCGATTCCAGGCCGCTTAATGGCAGACGTCATCTGGCCAGGTTTCTGCCTTCTGCTTGAGACGCACCCTAGACCAAAAGTTGGTTGATTCTTACGATGGGAGATTCGCGTCTGGACCGCAAGCTTGCCTTGCCCCTTCCATATCGCTTCGACGTGCTCAGGACGATTCTGACAAAGGGAAGACCTGTGGGAACACCGTTAGCAGAACCTACGTTCGATCAAGTGCAGGATCAGATTCTTGGTTATCTGAATTTTTCATCTGGTTCGCACGACCCCAAGCTGTTTATCAATCTCAATCTGGTTTTCGAGAATTTTTCGACGGTCGATTCAGAAAAGTCTGTGCTGCGCTGCGTACGAGATTCCTTGATGGATCGACTAACAGCTTTGTCCTCAGAAAAAGGTTCCTTTGAGAAGTGTGGGCAGGCTCGCGAGACTCTTGAGTTAACATTTGACAAGGTGCTCGACGATTATCGGACCTTTCATTCAGATGTTTTGTTTCATCAAAAGAACGAAGCGATCTTTAATCCATTTTTCATTGGTCGCGTTTTTGAAGCTATCTTGGATTCACGGGTGGCGGATCGTGATCTCACATCCCAAGAAGTCATTGCCAAACTGAATGACTATGTCGGGCACCGTCCCATTGCGACTTTGGAAACCCATAAAGCCGAACCTTACCCGAATGAATGGGTGCGCCCTGTTCCACTTTATCTTGAGGGCGCAGGGACGGCGTTTGGTCCGTATCAGGAAATTATTGAGATTGCGATCAAGATAATTCAGGAGGCGGATCCAGGGATTCTGCTTGCGGCCCAGTTTGAATGGTCCCGATTGAAAGAATTGGCATTTGATCCACGAGCATTTGACTTCGATCATCCGATCAATCGTCGCCCCAATCACCATTTTGGCTTGTGGGACGCAAAGCAGGTTGATCAAGAAGGGTATTTCAACCGGTTTATTCTTCATGAGATCACGCTAAGTTCGATGCTTTGTCGAGTGTCTGAGAATCCAGATTTGCCAGCGGAAGAAGTTACGTTTGAGGCGGGGGCCGTTCTGGCAGGAACTATCTTGATGGCGTCAGCGATTAGCGGTGCTGGGCCCGGGGCCTATGATTCCAACACGAACCTGGGGGATTTACTTCCAGTCATTGCAGGATTTCGCGATCAATTTTATCAGGACTTAATTACCCAAATTCCTGAGTCGCATCGAGAGCGACTGATGGCCGAGTCCAGTATCCGAAGGCAACCGTTTGGAGGTGCCCGGCAGGACTTGAATAACGAGTTGGGAAGCCGACGTTCGCGCCAGTTGGTGAATTGCCGATTGGCGTCGTTGTATGCTCAGATGGGGTATTCGCAGCAAGCGCTGGATCAATCTGCAGTCGTTCCGATTGCCTCGGCCCGAATCAATTGTCAGCTTGACTGTTTGCTGGCAACCGCTGTGGCCTCGATCAAAGCGGGTGAGTTGGAAGTGGCGTTTGAGCAAATTCCGATTGTGTTTCAACAGCTCAAGCGCGCGATCGCTTGTGGAGCGGTTGTAGATCCCTGGAACATTCTTGGGTTTGACGGAAACTACAGTTTGTTCCCCGCGGTTGAAAACTCGGTGCGAGATCACCGAATCGATGATTTGGTGGAGTTGCTGCACCAGATATTCTCGGTCAGCTCACGATTGTGGGCGGACGCGGCCGCGATGAATAATTTGGAGCTTAGTGAAAAGGTTCGAGTTCAATTTCGCGAGATTGTTGACTGGTGGCGGCAGTTCGCTGCTCATGAAGTAATGTCGGTCGATACCACGGATCCACAAGACGACTATGATGCGGCGGAGTTAGTCGCCCGGGCATTGAATCTTTGGCATCAAGGTGGAGCGGAGGCCGGCGATATCGAGTTTTGGGCCAAACACGCCAAGCTGTTTGATTCCTCCAGC
The DNA here is from genome assembly GCA_965224765.1 of Mariniblastus sp. Classification (GTDB taxonomy): domain Bacteria; phylum Planctomycetota; class Planctomycetia; order Pirellulales; family Pirellulaceae; genus CAZDBA01. Next base: position 351,218 of record CBDDAC010000023.1, on the reverse strand, counting down.
GCCTATGACTTGGTGATTGACGCGCTGTTGCAGCGTGAGGATTTCAAGACTTCGATGGCATTGCTGGTGCATTGGATGAGTCAGGCGGATCGGATTCCGCTTCAACAAGGTGAATGCAGCTTTCACGATTTGATGTTTCGTTGGATCTCGGCCCAGAAGAAATTGATCGCCGGTGCCAACGCCGATCAAAAAGAGATCATGTGGAATCGAATTCGAAAGTTCTACGATTTCATGGAAGCCAACGCAGGATACTATTGGAATGTTCCCGAATTCCGTGTCGGGGAAAAGAAGCGGCTGGCTGATTCTGAAGAGGAGGACGACGATCCGTCGGATGACTCGCCCGACGAGTTGCTTGATGCGGCCTACGAAAACATGACTTATGTCGATCAGACCAATGACGGGTTTGAGGGCGCGGTTTTTGATACCAGTTTGACAAGCGATGACGAGTTGGAGGCTGAAGTTGATCGGGTCATGGATCGACTTGAGTTTCTGGGCAGTGTGGCTGAGTACTGGCGAGTCGCTGCAACCGTTGCCCTGCCGGTGTGTAACAATCACACACTTTCTGAGGAAATTCGAATTCAGCTGGATCGACGTCGGAAAATCTATTCTGGTTGGATGGACCAAGTTGTCAGCAATCGTGAGCAACTGATTGAACTGCTTGAGTCGGTCCATCGCTATCGCTTGCCAGCAAGCGGTGCGGATCAGGATTCCTTGATGGAATATGATCGTCATCGTCTTTACAAAGAATCATTGATGCAACGAATCATCGATTCTTGCGTGCAGTCGGAGAACGCGGCTCGAATGTTGGGAGCGGTTGTTGCAGCAATCAATCACTTGATGGAAGACCGGCCCTTGGATGAGGTGCAGGTCCAGGTTCAGCATCAACAGCCGTTGGTCTCTGTGTTTTCCGCCGTCATTTTGCGCGACCACGCAAAAATCATTGACCTGTTTCCTTCCCTTTGCGAGTACCTGAGTCAACATTCGCTGTTGTATATTCCCTTGGCGAAAAATGGTGACCCCTCGGAAATCGTTAGGTTTCGCACGGTGCGCGGCGCAATCGTTGATTTGCTGAGATGTCTGCCGGCAATCGGATTGTTGGTGGAAACTCATGAGCTTTTGGAGACCTCCCTTTCGATGGAGCGCAATCAGCAACCTGGCGCTGGCAGCATCACCGAGTTCGACGGGCTTTTTAAGGTCGGATTCTGTGCGATGGTTCGTAGCCTTTCACGAGCTACGATAAAACAGAATGAAGAGCGTTGTCAGGATCTCGATGACTCTCTGGCTCGCAAAGAAGTAAAAAAAGAGACGGACAAGAGTCTGTTTGATTGTGTTCAGGTCATGACAGAGTCCATGTTGATAATGTGGCTGGAGCACAGCAAAACGCTTCGTCTTAGCGTGCTGGAAAAGGTCAATGATGACGAATCGTGGTCGCGACTCGTGGAGTTTATTCAAAACTATGGGGCAGAGGTTTTCACGCAACCGTTTTTGCGCCTTTCGAATGTGCGGGCAATTTTGCATCAGGGAGTTGATACCTGGCTTGAGCAGGTGCAACGTTCTCCAGCGCATGTGGAAATTCGGTTGCTTGAAGAACTTGACCATGAACTGCAACAGTCGAAAGCGGTTCGCTACCTGACATTGATTCTGGAAGCGGTGATTGATAATTATGGCGAGTATCGCGACTACAATGCATCGACCACTCAATCGGATCGCGGTGAGATGCTTTATGTGCTGTTGGACTTCCTGCGTTTGTCTCGAAGGTACGACCGAGTTTGTTGGCATTTGAACCCGGTTGTTTGGGCTCATGAAATCCTGGTTCGAAACCAAATCAATTCGGTAGCGAGGATGTGGCGTCGATCTTTGGTGGAGCGTGTTGATACCGAAGCGCAGAAATATCTGAGCGAACTTGATGTGTTGCGGCAGAAATATTCGATCCAGCTTGATTCGGTTGGACGTCATCTGGAGGGTCGATTTGTCCAGCCCATGCAGATTGACCGACTTCGTGCTCAGGTTGAACCGGCGATGCGTGATACGAGTCAGCGGACATCTAAGCGGGCCTTTGAATTGCTGGTGAGTGAGATCGAGGCGTTTACTCGGCACCCCAACGCAGGTGTTGATGTTCCTGACTGGCTCGCGGCGTTAGAAGAAGAAGTTCATATTCAGCTGATGCCCGATCGCCTGAAGAAAGATTTTCGCAAGCAGACCCTGGTAGAACCCCAAGATTATCCGATCGAAAAACTTCGAGAGCAATTGGAGTCTTTGCCAAAGCGAAAGCAAGAGTTCTGATTTCGGTAAGCCTGCAAATGACGAATCAAAACGATGAACGTTTTAATCCTTATCTGCCACCGCAGCCGATAGAAGAGAATATCGAAGAAGATGTGCCTCGTGATGAGCTTGGTTCGCAACTGGAGCGAGCTTTTTATTGAGCCACTTACGGAGCAGTTTTTATGCCCGGGATCGGGTTCCTTGTTTCTGTATTTCTTTTAATTCGCTTGAGTCCCCGTCGCGGCGAATTTAGCGAAGGACAACGCACGGTTCTTACGCGCACGCTTTGGATCAACACGATCGTTGCAGTGTTGTACGTAGGTATGCTTGGGGCGTTGGCGTTTGCCGGTTGAAACTCGTTTATTTCAACGACAAAATTAGTTCCTGATGAAGATTGGTTCATCGCTTTCCATGAAGATTGAACCGGTTCTGCCATTCAGAGCGAGGCGTCGGTTGCCTGATGGTCTATTGGGGTTTGGGCAGGGAATTGGTGCCGTCGCTGTGTCCGACCTAATTTTTTTCAAGGTTGCGTTGGTTGGGTTGGTTGGGTCTTCGGCCGCGTGGTCCCAATTCAATCACTCGCATGTTTCTGACTTCACCGTCGATGAATTCACATTTGATCAATGTGCGAACAAGGTGAAAGCCATGATGTCCTGCGGCTCCGGGATTGATGCACTTCAGGTCGTTACGTTTCTTGTCGGTATCGACTCGCAGGATGTGAGAGTGACCGTAGATCAGCACTTGAGGAATGGGAGGCTCGTCAAGCATTCTCCTGGCCCGTTTCTCGTAGCGTCCAGGATAACCAGCGATGTGGGTCATCCAGACATCGACGCCTTCGCACTGGAAACGTAGATCAAGCGGGTACTTGTCGCGAATGGGTCCGTCATCGATGTTGCCGTAAACGCCACGAAATGGTTTGAACTTCTCCAACTGCTCAGCCACATCAAGGGCGCCGAAGTCTCCTGCGTGCCATACTTCGTCGCAATCGTCAAAGGCTTTGAAGACGACGGGGTCGAGGTAGGAATGGGTGTCAGAAATCAAGCCGACTTGCATGGGACTGGATCGCGATTCGTTTCAATGTAGCGGATGAATGTCGTTGCGTTTGTGATGCACACGAGGAGACGCTGAAGAGAATAGGCTACTTTCTCTAACCCTCTGCCACATAGACCACCATGGATCGCGTCACGAGTGTTCGCTTTCCAACGGGAATTAACAGTGGCCCTTCTTCGTTTTCGAAAATGTCGTTGGGAGATTCTTCGGAAGTATCAACAAACAGGCGCCAGAACTTGTGTTTGGCGATTGCGGGAATCATGAATTCTTTGTCTTTGGGGCCCGAGTTCAGCATGATCAGGACGTCACGTCCCTGTTTGAGCGGGTCCTCGGATACCGGAGGAGCCGCGAGTAAGCAAATCATGCCCAGTTCTGCGTGTTCCCAATCGACTGCCGTACCGAGCGGATTGAACCAGCTGACGTCAGGAATGCCATCATCGCTGATTGGACTTCCGGTCAGGAATTGCTTTCGGCGAACGGTCGGTTGTGATTTTCGAAAATTGATGAGCGTGCGAACGAAGCGAATCAGCTCGTCGTTTTCATTGGTCAAGTTCCAGTTGATCCAGGAGGTTTCATTGTCCTGGCAATAGGCGTTGTTGTTTCCGACCTGGGTGCGTCGAAACTCGTCACCGGCAACCAACATAGGAACGCCCTGGCTGAGTAGCAAAGTGGAGAGCAGGTTTTTCAATTGCCTTTTTCTGAAGCTCTCAATTGTGGGGTCGTCAGTTGGGCCTTCGTGACCAAAGTTTTCACTGAAATTGTTGTTGTCACCATCTCGGTTGTCCTCCTTGTTAGCCAGATTATGTTTCTCGGAATAGGACACCAGGTCGTTCATGGTGAATCCGTCGTGAGAAGTCACAAAATTGATGCTGCAACAAGGAGGCCTTCCACCCGGTTGATAAAGATCTGCTGATCCGCTTAATCGTGTTGCCATTAGTCCGCGGTGTCCTGAGTCGCCTCGCCAATAGCGTCTGACGTCGTCGCGAAAACGTCCGTTCCACTCTGCCCAACGGTCTCCACCGAAACTCCCTACCTGATAGGCACCTGCTGCGTCCCAGGCTTCGGCTATGATTTTGGTGTCCGCCAACAAGGGATCTTCGCCAATCGCTTCGACCAAGGGTGGGTTGGGGACCAAATTGCCGCTGCGATCACGACTCAAAATCGAAGCGAGGTCAAAGCGGAATCCGTCCACGTGGTAGTTGTGCACCCAATGTCTCAAGCAATGAAAAATCATTTCGCGAACAATGGGGTGATTGCCGTTGATGGTGTTTCCACAACCTGAGTAGTTTTTGTAGTTGCGGGCGTTCGGTTCAAGCATGTAGTACACTGAATTGGCTAGCCCCTTGAAATTCAACACGGGCCCCTGATCGTTGCCTTCGCAAGTGTGGTTGAAAACGACATCGAGAATGACTTCGATGCCCGCCTTGTGAAGAGCCTTGACCATTTGTTTGAACTCTTGCACCTGGGCTCCAGGCGTTTGGCTGGAAGCGTAGCCTCGGTGAGGTGCGAAGAACGCCATGGGGTCGTAACCCCAGTAGTTTTTCCGTTCCGGTTCGCGTCCATGAATGTCAAGGATGGGGAACTCGTGGACAGGCATCAGCTCGACGGCCGTCACGCCAAGTGATTTCAGATAGGGGATCTTTTCGATGATGCCCAGGTAGCTACCCGGATGTTCGACATTGCTGGATTCGTGCTGGGTGAACCCTTTGACGTGCATCTCATAGATGATTGAATCGCTGGTTTCGTGTCGGAGGTGTCGATCTCCCTCCCAGTCGAAGTAGTCATCAACTACGACGCATTTGGGAGGGCGAATGACGCCGTCGCTGGATTCCTGGAATGTCCCTGCAAGAGCTTTGGCAAAGGGGTCAATCAAACGAGCCGCAGGGTTGAACCACAAGCCCTTGTCAGGATCGTGAGGTCCGGAAGCTTGAAAGTGGTAAAGTTGGCCCGCGCGGATTCCCGGCACAAAGACACTCCAGATATCTCCCCAACGATCCGTATTGGGATCGAAATGAATGACTTCAGAAGGTTCCAGGTCGTTTACGTTGTCATAGAGCAGTAGCCGAATTTTGGATGCCATTCGGCTGAAGACGACGAACTGGACGCCCTTGTCATGAATCACGGCTCCATAAGGAAGCATGTGAGTCAATTGCATTTGTGGATGTTCGTGTCGCATTTGCATTAACACTACGCCGGACTCCTGCCATTTGGCAATCGGTATCAGAGGGAAAACGTTCGATATTCTTTATTATTCATCCGAGTTTTGCTGTGGAATCCTTGAGCTTTGCATGTCAGGAGGTGCGGAGTGAACATTGAGATAGATCCGAAAAAACCGGAAAACAGTCATTGCTGAACCTGAAGGTGAGTTGAAGATCCGTTGTGACTGGAGTAGGGCCGGTTCCCACGCCAGGCAAATGAGAGGGCTGGATCGTGAGTCCAGGTAGCAAGCAACCGTTCAAATCAATAGTTAACGGTGGGACCCAATCTTGTGTCGCCATTGAAGATTGACTCGAAGACATTTAGTACCGAGTCGCTAACCCGATACCCTTGGCGTTTCTGTCTTGCCTCCGGCCCTGAAGATTCTGGGTCTCCTGTTGTTTGCGCTTCTCTGGGAGCAACCTTGAAGTTAATTGGATTGGTTTGACGTACCAGATTTGGGGCGTATTTGGCGAAGGCCGGTACTCAAACGGTCCATGGATTTTGAGGAAGGGCGTGGGTTGGCCCAGACGACTGCGACCAAAGGCAGCCATTTGCTCCAGCCGATTTCGAGTTTTTTAAGTCTGCAAGGCTTGGTAAACTGACGCATTCTGTAAAAAAACGAGGAGCATTTATGCGTCGGCCTTTAATTGCTGGTAACTGGAAAATGAATCTGGACCGAATGGGTTCAGTTGAACTCGCTTCGGGGATTGCCAAATCTGGGGCGGACTGTGGGGCGGAAGTCCTGGTTTGTCCTCCCTTTGTTTACCTGGATGCTGTGGCTGGTGCTTTGGGTGAATCGGTCGTGAAAATGGGAGCTCAGGACGTTTACTTTGAGTCCAGCGGAGCATTTACTGGCGAGACCAGTCCCGGGATGCTGGTCGACTTGGGCTGCAAATACGTGATTTTGGGGCATAGTGAGCGACGAAATGTGATTGGCGAGTCAGATGAACTCATTAATAAAAAAGTCCATTCGGCGCTGGCTGCCGGGTTGGTGCCGATTGTTTGTGTTGGGGAATTGCTGGAACAACGGGAGTCTGGGCAAACTGCTGAGGTTGTAAAATCTCAATTTCAGGGTTCATTGGCCGGGGTATCAGAAAATCAGATACGGGGAATTGTGATCGCCTATGAGCCGGTTTGGGCAATTGGAACCGGGAAAACGGCCTCACCTGAGCAGGCCCAGGAAGTTCACGCTGACCTTCGCAAACTGGTCGAAGATCACTACAATGCTGGATCGGCAGAAGTCGTCCGTATCTTGTATGGGGGGAGCGTAAAGCCCGCCAACAGCTCGGAACTTATGGCTCAGCCCGACATTGATGGCGCACTGGTTGGCGGTGCCTCTATGAAAGCAGACAGCTTTGCAGCGATTATTGACGCGGCGTCTGTAACCAACAAATAACTATACAAGTTTAGAAAATAACGATGAATACTATTGGACTTACCATCCTTGGCTTTCTTGCTGGTTCCATCTCACTCTTTTTGATGTTTCTGATTTTGATCCAGCGTGGAAAAGGTGGCGGATTGACTGGCGCTCTTGGCGGAGCGGGCGGACAAAGTGCGTTTGGCTCCAAGGCGGGTGACTTGTTTACTCGTATCACCGTAATCACAGCAATCGTCTGGATGACATGCTGCCTGTTGATCATCAAGGTCTACAACTATCCGCCCGCAACTGCCGAGGCCGTTGACGCTGCGGAAGTCACAGGCGATGAGAATGATGCGGGACTGACTGGCGAAGGGACTGGAGACAGCACTCCAGATGCCGGCACCACTCCAGATGCGGATGCCACTCCCGGCGAAGGCGAAGCGGCTCAACCTGAGGGCGGCGAAGGCGAAGCAAGTAACCCGGATGATCCGGTAATCGGAAATGGTGAGTCTGAAGGCGAAGGCGAGATTGAAGCTCCCGCCAATACCGAAGGCGAGACGCCAGCCGAAGGTGAGAGTACTGGAAATGGTGAAAACGAGTCCGAAGACGACAACAACTAGAAAAAGTTGTAGAGGAGAACGCGACTTTGTTGCTCAGCATGACGGGCCACGGTCAGGGGCTGGCTCATTTGGGCCAAATTCAAGTCCTAACCGAAGTTCGATCGGTGAATAACCGATTTCTAAAAATCAATATCAATAGTGATCTCGACGCCGAGTTGCAGGCTCGCATCGAGGAAAGTGTAAGAAAAGTTCTGACGCGGGGAAGCGTATCGGTCCGAATCAAGGTCGATGATCGCCGCAACTCGGAACTTTATCAGCTGAATGTTGATGCCATTTTGGCTTATCAAAAGCAGCTTGAGGAAGCCTCTGGCGGCCCCGTTCCTTTGGAGGCTGTGTTGCAACTGCCAGGGATCGTCAACGAAAGCAGTCTGGGCGATCGAAGTGAAGAACTTTGGCCGGTCATTGAGCAATCGGTTGGCGAGGCCTTGGAAAAGTTGTCCGAGATGCGTGTCCGAGAGGGCGAAGCGATGCAGTCGGACATGAAATCCAATTGTGTCGCAATTACCGAAGAGCTTGCGAAAATTCAGGAAATGGCTCCGGAGATGTCCGAGTCCTATTCCAAACGATTGACCGATCGAATCAATGGCTTGCTTGAGAAATTCGATGTCAAGGTTCAGCCGAGTGATGTCATTCGCGAAGTCGGAATATTTGCCGAGCGAGCAGATATCTCAGAGGAGGTGGTCCGGCTTCAGTGCCACCTGACTCAATTCGATGAGATTGTGGCTGACAAAGATAGTAACGGTCGCAAGCTGGATTTTCTGATTCAAGAGATGCTTCGGGAAACCAACACGATTGGCTCAAAAGCCAACCATGCAAAAATCGCAACTCATGTGGTTGAGATCAAGACACTCATTGAAAGACTTCGCGAAATGGTGCAAAACGTCGAGTAAAGTACTTGGCGATTTGAGCCGTCTGGCTAGTATTGAGAGTCAATTCAACGGAATCAAGCTTTGGCTTCACGGATAACGGGATGAATATCGGCGACAACTCAAATGCGAATGTACCGCAAGCTGGGAAGCTGGTCATTGTCTCGGGACCTTCTGGGGTGGGGAAATCGACCTGCGTTCGAGAGCTGTTGCAAAATTGCCAATTGCCGTTGGAATTGAGCGTTTCCGCAACGACCCGCCCAATTCGCCCGAGCGAAACTGATGGAAAAGAGTACCATTTTGTATCGGCTGAGGAGTTTCAACGCCTTCAGACGGCGGATGCTTTTCTGGAAACGGCAGAAGTTTTTGGTGTCGGGCACCAATATGGGACACTCCGGGAAGTGGTTAGCACTGGCCTCAAACAGGGGAAGTGGATAATCTTAGAGATTGATGTGATCGGGGCGGCTAAGGTAATCCAAGATTACCCAGATGCCATTTCGATATTCATCTATCAGACGCTAGAAGAAATAGAAGCCCGTTTGAGGGGGCGAAAGACCGAACCTGAGGACGTGATTCAGCGTCGGTTGGCAGTGGCCAGCACCGAGCTGGAGATGAAAGATTTTTATCACTACCAAGTCATTAACGACAAAATCGACAAGACGGCTGAGCAGATTTGTCAGTTGTTGCAGGCATTCTGTCCTGATTGTCAGCAGTCAAACAGTAAGGCGGAGAGTTAACCGATGTACGATGAACTAAAAGAAGAAGAGATTGTTCGCAAGGTCGGCGGTCGATTCAAGTTGTCGACTCTGATTCAAAAGCGAATGGTTCAGCTTAACGGCGGGGCACGACCTTTGATCGATACGAAACTTGAAGACAAAATGGCGATTGTGCTGCAAGAGATTATTCACGATCGAATTTATCTGGACAGTAGTGAGGAAGTGCGAACTTCAGAAGACTTCATGGAAAATCCTCAGTTGGATTTGGACGAGCTGGTTCAATAGCAGAATTGGGATCTGCCCAAAGTAGATTAGGGCAGGCCAAAAATTCAACGAATACACCGATCAGCCCGAAGCATCATCGAGTGCCATTTAGCCGCTCGCTGACGCTTTGGGCTGGTTTCGTGTAATCGCATGGATAACGGAAGGTTGAAAATCAGATGGCCAAAAAAGAGATCGTGGTTGGTGTGACTGGCGGCGTGGCGGCTTTCAAGACTGCGGCGATGGTCAGTCGACTGGTTCAGGATGGTCATGGCGTTCAGGTAGTGATGACGCAGGCAGCCACTCGATTCGTTGGCAAGGCAACGTTTGCTGCCCTGACCGGCCGGACGGTGGTGAGTGAGATCTTTGATCCTCAGTTTCCCCTTGGATCGCATATCGAACTGGCCCGCAAGGCGGAGTTGCTTTGTGTTGCTCCAGCGACGGCCAATTTCCTTGCCCAGGCAGCCAACGGACATGCCGATGATTTGTTGAGTACGCTTTATCTCTGTTTCATGGGCCCCGTTTTGATAGCTCCAGCGATGAACTGCGAAATGTGGGACAAATCCTCCGTGCAACGGAATGTTGCACAGCTGAAGGCAGATGGCGTAAGCGTAGTTGGACCCGAAGAGGGTTGGCTCAGTTGTCGCGTCAAAGGCAAGGGACGGATGAGTGAACCGGAGTCAATTATCGAAGCCCTTTTGAAACTTTGACTTGGTTGAAAGGTTGTATGGATGTCTCGAATTCTTATTACGTCCGGGCCTACCCGGCAGTACCTTGATCCGGTTCGATTTCTCACCAATTCATCCAGCGGACGAATGGGGAGTCGGTTGGTCGAAGCGGCCGTCGCGGCAGGGCACGAAGTGGTTCTGGTGACAGGGCCAGTCGTCGTTGACTATTGCGAGGGAATTGAACGGGTCGATGTTCTGACGACCCAGGAAATGCTGGAAGCATGTCTTTCACACTTTGCAAACTGTGACGGAATGATTGGAGCCGCAGCACCTTGTGATTACCGCCCCGTTCAGATTGCGGGGAATAAACTCAAGAAATCAGGCGAAACGCTGAACCTCGAATTGCTGGAAACACCGGACATTATTGCTGAACTGGGGCGGCGCAAGCAAAGTCATCAGTGGTCTGTGTGTTTCGCATTGGAAACCGAAGACGCTCGCAATCGGGCGATCAAAAAGCTTCAAAAAAAATCCTGCGATCTCGTGGTGTCCAATGGAGTGACCGCGATTGACTCCCATCTGAACGCGGTAGAAATTATCGACGGCGACGGAGAGACGGTTTGGCAAGGCGAAGGAACCAAGGAAATGGTTGCAGAAAACATTCTCCGCGTCATTGATGAGCGGTTGGTCTCATGAGTGCCGTCTGATCGTCTGGCTCCGCGTTGATTTTGGAACTTTCTGACGGGGCGAATACCGGTAAACGAGGGCTCGAGATTTTAATCGCGTTCGAGAACCAGCGGTTGATCGGATTTAGGATTGCCGACTCGCAGGCTGACTTTGCCAGAGAGAACATCGTCGATCCATTCTTCGACAAATTGTTTGCGCCAACCCGAAAGCAGCTTGGGAGCCTTGCCACTCTTTTTTAGGAAGCCAAGTTTCCATGCGGCGAGTTCACGAACGTCAGATGCGGTGCCAACGAGATTGGGAGCAATACTTGCGTCTCGACAGACAAGGTTTAGCGCGGTCGTCACGAATTGTCCGAGCAATCCAAGGTTTTGCGTTTTGCTTCTTGGTGGTTTTTCGGGCAGTTCGTTTTCGGGCAGATCGTTTGCCGTTTGGACTGCATTGACCAGCGGTTTGAGGTAGGACTGAGAAACGCGTCGATCAAACCCGCGAATGGAAGTGAGGCGATCTGCACTCGCGTCACCTCGTTTGGCGACTTCGATAACCAGATCATCAGGGAGGATTCGTTTGGGAGATCTATTTTTTCGTTTGGCTTCCGAATTGCGCCAAAGGTAGATTTCGCGTACGACGCCCAAGGCTCGTCGGCTGAGTCCCGAGATTCCGGAAACTCGTCGCCATTGAGGGTCGGTTTCCATCATTTCCAGTTGGGTGAGCCAGGTCTCGACCTCGTCTTTGTACCAGTCATCACGGTTGAGTTTGCAGAGTTTCGCGTTGATGGCACGATAAATCGGTTCCAGGTGAAGAACGTCTTGGAGTGCGTATTGGATTTGTTTGGAGGACAGGGGGCGACGACTCCAATCCGTGCGGGTTTCTCCCTTGTCTAAATGGATTCCGCAAAACTGATTGACCAACGATCCGTAAGAAGCCGGGTAATCCATCCCGATCATTCCTGCGGCGATTTGCAGATCAAACAGGTTGCTAGGCCGAGCGCGAGTGTCGCGAAAGCAGAACAGGAACTCTTCGCGGGCAGCATGAGCAACCGTGATTCGATCGTCGTCGATCAGGAGATCCCAGAAGGGACTCAAATCCTTGACCGCCAAGGTATCGACAATCGCCAGTCGTTGTCCTGCGGCGATCTGAAGCAAACAAAGTTCTGGTCGGTAACGATTTTCTGAGACAAACTCGGTGTCGAATCCGATCAATTGCGTCGGCTCGATGGATGAGCAGAAATCACGTAAGTGCTGGTCATCTTCGATGTTCTCATAGTCGAGTTTTTCTACCATCGGGATTTCGTCTGCCTTTCTCCCGTAAATCAATTAAAGCTCCCTGCGGTTTGGTGGAGTGAAACGAAATGATCGTTCCACCGTTTGAAACGTTATGCAGTCGCTTATTAGATAAGTGCAATGCACTACCTTACAAATTGATTGGAGGGCTGAACAGCAGGCTTGCAGCCGCGAAGGTGCGTAGGGTGAGTAAGTCTGCACACAATCGGTGTTGCACCTGATGAGTCGTGGGTTCGAAATTACGAACCCCCAGTTTGGGCATTGTCCATTTTGACTTCGTCGTTGTTATCGTCGTTTCCACGCTGTTCCAGAATCATTCGGATGGGAACTTCACCGAAGTTGACGCTGTCGCGAAAAACACTCAATAGATAGCGTCGATAAGTATTATTGAACGCATCTGGATCATTGCATTTCAAAATCAAGGTAGGAGGCTGCGTCGAAATCTGAGTGACGTAATAGATTTTAGGGCGACGACGGCTCGACATGGGAGGAGGATGGTGAACGATTGCTTTTCTCAAAATCTTGTTGAGTCGAGACGTGGATTCACGTTCCAATGATTGCTTATAAAGCATTTGTGCATGGTTCAGAAGCATTTTGACGTTTTTGCCCGTTTGCGCCGTAACGAAGGCGATGGGAACATTCCAAAGCGTCGTGAAGTTGTCTCGCAAATAGTCCGACCAGTTTTGGGTCGGCATATGCTCAGCCATCAAATCCCATTTGTTGACCACGAAAATGCAGGGCTTGTAGTGCTGCTCGATGTAATTGACCAGCTGACGATCGACTTTGCTGATCCGTTGAGACGAATCAAAAAACATCAGAATTACGTCAGCATGTCGAATCGTTCTTTTTGCCCGGTGAGTTCCGTAAAAATCGATGTCCGTACGAACGCTTTTGCCACGGCGAAGCCCAGGAGTATCGATGGCAACCATTGATTTACCATCGATTTCGAATCGCACGTCAACGCTGTCCCGAGTGGTTCCAGCGACTTCACTGACAATCATTCGATCGGACTCGGTGACTGCATTGATGAAGGTGCTCTTGCCGACGTTCCGTCTCCCGACGATGGCAATCTTCATTTCGGGGCGTTCAAGTTCGCTGTCAGCGATTTCTTCTGCAGACGGGAGTGCGTCGACGATCCGGTCCAGCAGTTCATACTTGTGTCGATTGTTTTTTGCGCTAACTTGAACTGGATCGCCGAGACCAAATTTGAAAAACTCGTTGGAAGCGATTTCCCAGTTTTCTCCATCACATTTGTTGGCGACGAGCAGGACGGGTTTGTTGATTGCTCGCAGTCGTTTGGCAACCGTTCGGTCCAAACTGACTATCCCTTCTCTGGCATCCACAACGAACAGTAGCAAATCGGCTTCGCGAATGCCCGTCTGAATCTGTTCCTCGATTTCCTGGTCGAGATCATCGACATCGTTAATTCCGATTCCACCGGTATCGACGATTTCGAAGTAGCGTTCCTGGTGTTGGAGCAGGTAGGTCATGCGGTCGCGGGTGACGCCAGCCATGTCGTCGACGATGGCTAGGCGGACTCCAGCAAGCCAGTTGAAAATACTGGACTTGCCTACATTAGGCCGACCGACAATAGAAACTTTGGATATGGACATGTTTGGGGCACCCTGACTGTGCAGCGGTGCGACTAAGAAATAGAGTGGCGTCGGAATTACTTTGCTTGCCGGCTGGTCAACCGTCGAGAGATTTTTTCAAATAGCTGGAGTTTGTCAAATGAAAACTAGCATGCGTGAGCACAGTATGGACTCCAATGAACAAATCAGACACCTCTTAATGCAGCAATTGGAGAGTTTGCGGGCATCGGGGGTTCAGACTGTGCCGAAAGGAATGGCGGAAATCGTACTTCCCGAGCCCATAATCGTTGCAGGTCCGACTCCGGAGCCTGCGCCAGTCATGACCAGGCCACCCCAGAGTTCACCAATTGCCAAGGACTTGGGGGGATCATCGGTGGAGCCCACCCTACCAGAGGTGAAAAGCTCCTCGAACCACCTTGAGAGCTATCCTGAGGCGGTCGAATCGGCCCAGCGCCAAACTTCATTGGAAGTGATTCAGAGCGAGGTGGCGAATTGTCGAGCCTGCTCAGAGCTCTGCAACAGTCGAAAACAGACGGTTTTTGGCGTCGGAAATCCTAACGCGAGAATTTGTTTCGTAGGCGAAGGGCCCGGAGCGGATGAGGATCGGCTCGGTGAGCCGTTTGTGGGTGCTGCGGGGCAGTTGTTGGACAAGATCATAGGAGCCTGCAATCTGAGCCGTCAGGATGTATACATTCTCAATACGGTTAAATGCCGCCCGCCAGGAAACCGGAATCCCAACGAGGTCGAATTGGACAATTGCTGGCCCTATGCAATTCGGCAGTTGGAGGTCATTCAGCCAGAGTTTATCTGCTGCCTTGGAAGTGTCGCAGCCAAAACGCTTCTCAAAACCAAATCGTCCATTTCGAAGTTGCGTGGCCAGTTTCACTCCTATCGAGATAGTCAGGTCGTGGTGACCTATCATCCTGCTTATTTATTGAGAACTCCAACGGCCAAAAAGCACACCTGGAACGACATGAAAATGCTCATGGCGGCAATGGGAATTGACGTGTAATCCATTGATCTACAGGACCCCCAAATCGTCGATTTAGGGCCGATTCTGGAAGATCAGGGCATTCGAGATCAGGCGGTGTCATCGTGACAGTCGGGCGGATTCGGTTCTCTGATTCACCTGCAAAACCGGAATTTTCGTTGAGGGTAAGGAAAGCCAGCATCGATTCGAACGAAAAAACAGGATTTTCTTGCCGATTCGCTAAGTCCCGATTACCATTTAGCTGGTAGAGAATAGGGTGGCGCTATGCTTGGGGCAAATCTGCTGCGTCGCCATTTTGATGGAACGGATCTGATGAAAAACACATTTCGAATGACGGACAGGAGTGCTCGGAATATGACGAGTCGAATTTTACAGAATGTTTTCTTGCTTGCGATTTTCGCAATGCTTCTAAGTCCAGGACTTGTCTTTGGACAAAATCCTCCTCAACCGCCAGTTGATCCCCCCGATCCCGGTGGCGGTGGCGGCGGTGGCGGCGGTGGCGAGGGAGAACCTGAAGCCGGCCAAGGTGGTGTGCAGATTAGCGCCGAAGGCGTGTTAAGTACCCGCGTTATTCAAGAGACAAGCGGTCGATTGAATCATGAGCGTGCTGCTGCGGCAAAGCGAATCTTGAATCAAGACTTGGCAACTCGCTCGAAGATGAGAAAAGTCTCATTGAATCGCCTGGAAGCCGAGATCAAAAAGCTCAAGGCTGCAGGACAAGACATTCCCTACGAGATGCAATTCCTTGCAGGGATGACTCGAATTACCCATGTCTTCTACTATCCAGAAACAAAAGACATTGTTATCGCTGGCCCTGCTGAAGGATTTTTCCTAAGTGCAGAAAACCGCGTTATTGGTACAGACACTGGTGCCGCGACACTTCACTTGGAAGATTTGGTCGTCGCATTGCGTGCTTTTGGTCCCGACGGATCTCGTGCCAAATTGATTTCATGCTCAATCGATCCAACCCAAGAGGGATTGGCGAACATGAAAGAGACTTTTAAAGAAGTTGCCAAACGATTCCGTCCAGGCGACGAGATGGCGACTGCAGACGCATTTCGTCAAGCACTTGGGCTTCAAGAAATCACGATCGAAGGTGTTTCACCAAGAACTCGCTTTGCAAGTGTTTTGGTCGATGCCGATTACCACATGAAGCTTATTGGGATCGGTCTTGAAGGAACTCCCGTTGGAATCACAAGTTTTGTTGAAGCGGTTAAGCCATCTAGCAGTGGTGCAAATGGACTTCAGCGATGGTACTTCCAGCCCAACTACGATTGCGTCCACGTTAACGAAGACGAGACTGCAATGCATTTGGACGGTAGCGGAGTCAAGTTGGTTGGTGCGAACGAAAGCATCGCGAACGATGGATCTCGAACAAAAACAGGCAAGACTAGCCGGGCGAGCACAGTATTTTGCAAGTCGTTCACCAAAAAGTACGATCGCCTTGCTGAGTCCGTTCCACTATTTGGCGAACTTCGCAACTGTGTCGATATGAGTATCGCAGCGGCCTTTATCCAGGAAATGGATTTTTACGGCCAAGCAGAATGGGAAATGGATTTGTTTAGTGACGAGTCACAATTTGCCACCGAGAAGTACACGGCTCCAACTCACATTGCCCCTGCGGTTAATGCGCTTTGGAAAGGTAACTTGTTCATGACTCCAATCGGCGGTGGTGTTAACATTCAGCCACGCTATGCAATTCGCTCGGATCGAGTCAAAGGTGACGAAGACGGTTCAATTGACGAAGCGAAGCGGGACGAAAAGCTTGCCACGTTGGTTAATGGAGAATGGTGGTGGGACTAACCCACGCCAGGATTTCTTGCTGTCAAAGTTCAAGTCGGTGACTCCTGTTCGACTTGATAAAGGCAGATGAATAGTCAATGGAAAAAAAGCAAAGAAGGTCGCCTGCGGGTGACCTTCTTTTTTTTGGCTCTCCGACGGAATGACTGGGTGAAAAGTGGTTGTTTCGCATCCTCACTCGGGTTCCTCAGGCTTGTCGGGACTTGTCACAGAGTGACAATTTCTTTTAGCCCCAGACTTTTAGTCTGGGGTAACATCCCACCCAAAAGCCAGAGTCGCGGGAGCGACGGCATCCGTGATCCCACGTCCAATTTCAAGGGTTCGCCCACGGAATGAGTGGGTGAATACTGTTGGTTTGCATCCTCGCTCCAGCTCTTCAGAATGGCCCGCCCATGTCTCGGTCTCCATGTTTCAGCCTCAATCTGCTGCGCAGGCCGAAACGATGGTGACGCGGAATGGGCGACGGGAATCATTCGTTGGGGTTAGTGGGTAGCCTTTTTTGAAGAAATTGCGAACTGATGGCCAGTTGGAATCATGCGAAATCCACACATAATGCAGCGAATTGAGAGTGAAATCTGGCAAGTTGTGAAACTCCACCCACCAATTTCGTGAACGAGGCTTTTTTTTTGCCTTCCCTTTCGGAAGAGCCGCCCGGCACCGCCCAGGAAGCTTAAGAATCTTGCTGATTGGATTTGTTTCGGCGAGAGCCTCAACCTCCCAAAGTCGCTGCTTTCGACGTGACTGGATCGCAATCGACCTACGGGGCACACATTTGATCCGACCTCGGCACCAACGATTGATTGCATCGGATAAGGTTGTCATTGCTGATTTACGTGACATGGCGGACGGAATCAGAATACTGCAGATTATCGTTGGCAACAACTTTTCAAAAAGCACCAAAACGATGCTGCTGATTATTCGACGAATTGTTTATACTGTCGCCTGTTTCTAATTTCCAATCAAGCAAGTAAACAGAACTGTGACGACAGACGCCAAAATTTACTACGAAGATGACGCCGACTTGAGTTTGTTGGACGAGCGTACGATTGCAATTATAGGATATGGTGCGCAGGGGCGTGCTCATTCGCAAAACCTTAGGGATAGCGGATGCCGTGTGATTGTTGGTCAGCGGCCTGGTGTCGGATTCGACAAGGCAGTCGCTGACGGGTTTCAACCCGTTTCTATTTTGGAGGCTTCGCAAAGTGCGGATATCGTGAACGTGATGTTGCCCGACGAAGTTCATGGCGATGTCTTTGAGTCTCAGATTAAGCCCTATCTATCGCCCGGCAATATTGTGATGACTTGTCATGGCTTTAGTTTTCATTACCGGTTGATGCTTCCTCCGGACGGGGTTGATCGATTGCTTGTGGCGCCCAAGGGCCAGGGGCACATGGTTCGTGGTGAATACGTTCGAGGCGGGGGCGTGCCTTGCTTGCTTGCCATCGGAGAGAACTGTAGTGAGACGACTTTTCAAATTGGATTGGCCTATGCCAAAGCGATTGGTGGAACTCGTGCTGGTGTGATTCCGACAACGATCGCAGCGGAAACTGAGACTGATTTGTTCGGTGAGCAGGCCGTGCTGTGTGGCGGAGTGAGCGCCCTGGTCAAAGCGGGATTTCAAACGCTGGTGGATGCCGGATACCAACCCGAACTGGCGTACTTTGAGTGTCTTCACGAGTTGAAGATCATCGTTGATCTCCTACACCGAGGTGGTTTGAATGAAATGCGCGATGCGATTTCCAACACCGCCGAGTATGGTGACTATGTGTCTGGACCGGCTGTGATTGATCAGCATGTGAAAGATAGGATGAAACACATCCTAGACGAAATTCAAAACGGGAATTTTGCGAAACGATTTCTGGCCCAACACCAAAGCGGCGGTGCAGAGATGCAAAGCCATCGTGAAAAGGATCGAGAACTCGAAATCGAGCAGACGGGTGCAAAACTTCGAAAGTTGATGCCCTGGCTTCAGGACGACAAACCCCAGTGAACGGGACTCCAAACCAAGGTGCAAGAGCAGTCTATTTGATTATTTGGCTGTTAGTTTTGTGGGCCATTCTTCTGTCGATTGGGACGCTCATTTTTGGCCCAGGAAATTGGCTGAGCGCCACGGTATTCCTGGCAACGATCGGGAGTTTCATCGCAATCTGGCTCATCGCAATCCGGCGCTCTAGCAGAAGTTAGCTGGGAAACACATTGTTTTTTCGGGGCACGGCCCAACGCAGATGCAATTTTATCGTCGTGCGTATAAGGCGATTTCAGGACTGCGATTCGGTTCTCCCAACTTAGATTGCGATGAAATTTCATTGAATCTAGCCAGATTTTTGTCCGCTTGCGTTCAGTGGTGGGAATGAGTGGGTAGGTTGGCATGTGCCAATAAATCCAAGATCCAATCGCAGTAATTTGATGTCTACTCAGAATATGGCCAGCGAGCACGGTACGGTTGTTCGAAAATCAAAGCTCTCAATCATGCTAACCGCGGGCGCATTCGGCCTTTTCAAAAGCCTCGGGATCAGCGTCATGGTGCTGGCTCCCGGGTTTTGCTTTTAGCGGCTGGGCAGGCAATTCCGGGAATGATCGCCTTGTTTTTGGGTTCATTCGGTTTGATGGCATGGACGTATCGAAAACCATGGCGGCTGGGATGGATCTCATGTTGGACGCCACCACTGGCAGCCTGCCTGTCTTACTTGATTCAACTGTTGTTGTTTTCTCACCGGATGCCGAGGATTGAAGTCGTCCTGGTTGCCGTTGGGGTTGGAGCTCTGGTTGGCGGGCTTCGCGCGACCACGCATCAAGTTTTCTTTGATGGAACAGGAATCAAAGCTCGACGAACGTTTGGGTACGTGTTGATTTGGATTGTCGCCTACATCGCGACTCAGGTTTTTGCCACAGTTGGACGAAATATGCTGGCTCATGCGGGGCTGATTACAGGAGCTTTTGCAACGGCAATGCTTGCCATGGTCTCCATTGTTATCTTTTTCAAATTTCTCAATGCAAAGAGTGGCGTTGTCACAGCGGAGGTCAAGTGAACACTTTATCGAGCGTTCGTATTTGCTACATCTTTCTCGCCTCAACTTTATTGTTTTCCAGTAGTTTGTTTGGGCAAAGCGTTCCAACACCGATGGACGTGATTGGCCAGGTTGGAGGAGATAATGCATTGGCAGTCAATGGAATTGTCAATTTGCGTCAAGAGTTTCAGGACGATCAATACAAAAGCTCGCATGGTGTTGATGTGGCGGTTCGTCGTTATAGTGTTGCGCTAAATCGACCCGAGCGAGTGGTTGCCGATTTGGTTGGACAAGTTGATGTGATTGTTCGACGTTACCCAACCGTCAGGGATTGTGTTGTTTCCAGCCAAACGCGTTTGACATCATTAAAGAAGGGTAAGAGCCAGACTCGACATGGTTTGAGTTCCGGCTATGCCAACTATCGGCCGCTGGGCATCGGTGATCGTGCGGGACAAGCATTGCAGGTGGCTGACGTCAGTAGCCCAACCAGTGCAAGGTATCTTGCTGAATTCAATGATTGGCAGCAGCGACCCCATTATACCACCTCAACGTGCAGCGGAGGTTGCTGCACTCGTCGCCACAATCCTGGTGGGGGCCGGTGTTGCCGTCAACACAGCCAACGCGGTTGCAACCGCCATCGCCAATGCGATTCAGTCGGGGGTCCAGTTCACCATGGATGATGTGGGAAACATTGTTCACGAGACCATCGAGAATGAAACAAGGTATCGGGCCTTTATTGATCCCTGGACGGGTCGCCCTCTGACGCTTCGAGACGGAAAGTATCTGGATGAAGAGACGGGCAGATGGATGACTCCCGCAGAAACGCAGGTCTGGGTCCATGATCAATTGGAAGACAAACGCCAACAGACTCAGCAGCGCGCTGATGAGAATGAGGCTTGGCAGCGCGAATCAGAATGAGAAATTCGCGAGAACCAGGCGAGAAACCGTCAACGCGATCAGAAACGCCGGCCTACGAAAAGACTCTCGAGAAAATCATGGATCTTTATCCAAAATTGGAAGCAGGACATGTGTCCGGAAAAGAGATTGTGGTCGAGTTTTGGCCAGATGGAACCCTGCGAAAAGGAAAACCGTTGACGCATCTAGCAATGGAGGTTTAGTGATGAAACCGCAAGTACTTGAACAACTGGGGTTGGGCTTTTCTCGCCGCATTCCTCGCGAGGCGATTGCCAATTTCATGAAGTCCAGTGGAATTGGAATTGCCCCGAATTCTCCGCTGAATAGTTTTTTGGGTGGCAAAATGGATGCCAATTTCAAAATTGGTAAGGGAGTCGGAAAGGCCTTGCGGGCGCTGTCGAACCCATTTGGTTCCATCAGACAGCAAATCATCCTCGCCAATCAGATTGTTGAGACGACGGTTTACGTTTGTCGAACCGAAGATGGCAGCAGGAAATTGATTGGGTTTTGGGATGAGAGTGGACAAGTGTTACTTAGTGGATTTTGGGATTCTTCCAACATGATTCTTGGTGCTCAAACGACCTTGAATCCCAAGATGGCCGGTCCGGCCTCCAATTTCTCATGGGAATTGAGTAAGAGCGGCTGTGTTGCGCTATTCAGTCTGGTTGACTGTATCCGCCATGTCTACTTTCACTCTTTGATCGCGCGGCATGCTATCGAAGGACTGCGGATTTCGATTCAAGATTTGACGGAAACGTTAAACCAAAACACCAATCAACCGGACAACCGTTGGATGCTTTCCTTGATCGGACAAGTGATTCCTGAATTGGCAGTTGCCAGCCATTTGCATTTACACGTTGGGATGCAAGAGTTGGTGGATTCCGGTTTAGCCGTTAGATCTGACTCAGACCCGCAAGTTTTTTATCCGACGGATGGAACTCTTGAGTTGGTAAAGCAACTACTGTTACCGCTGCCGGCTGTGGGGCTTTCGACCATTGAGTTCGGGGAGACTCCCAGATATCACAGCAGATTACTGGTTCGAGGCCACGCATTTTGGGATTTAAGTGTAGTACGTGATGGCACGGATGATCCCAAGATCGTGCTGAGTAATTTGGACTCTACCCGATGTCTGGATTCGATCGCAAACCAATTGGAAACGGTGATTGTCAATCGAGGAAACTGCGTTTGATGATTGGTCACCGTTGATCCGGTGAAAGGGAGACCTTCCGGACTAGGTCGCAGATTTCATGTGCAGACGCGCAGCAATTGCGCCTCGCGACGATTTTTGCTGCTTGACGGATGCCGTCGCTCTGCGACTCAGGTTTTGTTTGGGGTGATGTTACCCCAGACTAAAAGTCTGGGGCTAATGGAAATAGCCGCTCTGCGGCAAAGAGTTTGATGAATCGTGATTCCGAGAGTCGTGATTTTGAGGAGTGAAATGGAAACCCGACGCGTGAGCGAGGACGGATGCGGGCAGGTTTTGTTGGGGTGATGTTACCCCAGACTAAAAGTTTGGGGCTAATGGAAATAGCCGCTCCGCGGCAAAGAGTTTGATGAATCGTGATTCCGAGAGTCGTGATTTTGAGGAGTGAAATGGAAACCCGACGCGTGAGCGAGGACGGATGCGGGCAGGTTTTGTTGGGGTGATGTTACCCCAGACTAAAAGTCTGGGGCTAATGGAAATAGCCGCTCCGCGGCAAAGAGTTTGATGAATCGTGATTCTGAGAGTCGTGATTTTGAGGAGTGAAATGGAAACCCGACGCGTGAGCGAGGACGGATGCAGGCACGTCCTCGCTCACGCGTCGGGTTTCCATAAGCATGGCAAAAAAAAGGCCGACTTGAATTTTCAAATCGGCCTAATGTTTTTTATTGGCGGCGGAAGTCAAAGGCGGTTTATCGCTTCCACTCAAGTCCGAAACTGAATCCAGTTGCAATTGCCGATTCGTCGAAGACGCCGGTGACACCGGTACCCAGACCGAAGGCTGAATTACTGTTCAATGCGGTAGTCAAGGTGTCGGCTCTTGCGATCCCGTCCCACATGTACATGACCTGGAAACCCGTTCGGAATCCGATGTCGCGGCTCAGGTTGTATGAGATCTCAGCCCGGAAGTCTACGGCTGGAACGAACGAGCTGTCCGAGTCGTTGAATTCGGTGACTAGAGGTCCGCCGGCTGGCTGCACTTGCAAATCACTCGCAAAGTAGGATTGACGGTTGTAGCCAGTTGCGATCGCTGTATCGAAAGTGGTACGGAAGCGACCGTGACGAGCTGTGTACCGTGCACCTGCATGAGCACCAATGACACTATTGGTGGCCTTTTGGATGAAACGGTTGTTGCCGGATGGGCCGATTCCCGAGTCTTCCGTGGTGTTATCGGACAAACCCTGATATCGCATGCCGATGTAGGGTTCGATGTGACCGCCGCGAGAAAGCTGTTGGCGGAACATTCGATTGACCTCAACATTGGAGAACGTTGTTTCGACCAGCATTGGGTTGGAAACCAGGACGTTCTGGCCGGCAGAAAAATAACTTCCGTTGGAATTCTCGAAATTCACTCCCCAGCCATCACCCTCACCGGACATCCATCCAAGTTCGTATCGATTGCCCCAGATGTAGTTGCTGCCTCGCGACACGCTTTGAGACAAGATCGTCCCATCGTCTGGGATTCTCGCAGACGCCTTGGAGACCGAAGTGTACATTCGGTCGTAGAGGAAATAGAACCCGACATTCGGATCTAGTTCTTCTTGGTTTGTAAATTCGACCGGAGCAAAAAGTTGTGCGTCGTAGTCAAAGCTACCCGGTTCAACGAATGGACCCGCGTTCCGTGCTCCATTTGCCGGTTGATCATCCATGCGTGCACTTGGGATGTGGACCTGAGCGGTCACCACCGAAGCACTTGCGATGAATGAAATGACAAGAGCCAGTTTCATCAGTTTTTTGATTGCCATTGCTAATCTTTCAGCAGAAAATTCCACGGTCATCCGGCACAACCCTCCGAATGTCTGTTCGCTGGTTATATCGGGTGTCTAGATTGTGAGGGTTGAATAAGAAAGTGAAAATTTAGGGAACATGTCGGTAATTCACATAAAACTGCCAGCAGTTTGAGTAGGTTTTTACCCAAAATGACAGGTTTGGGAGATTGCTGACATCGTTTACGCTGATTAATCTAGAGGCTAGATAAGTTCTTATAAGATTATTGGCTTTTCAAAACGGAAAGAGTGTGAGAGATGGGTAAAACGGTTTTAGGGTGTCTTGCCTTAATACTTGGCATGCTATCAGTCAGCAATGCCAAGGCAGATATCCTCGATATTGACACGAGTGCGTTGGATGCTCGCACCGCTGCGATTGTCGAACGAGTTGAGCAGCGGATTATGAATGAAATCGCGAATGATTTTTCACAGGCCCTCCCGCGATTCATGCTTCAGCAGTTGAAGAAGATCGAAGTCGTCGCGAGTTTCGATCCCAATGCTGACGGTTTGGGTGGTGTGCTGGCGAGTGCGGCAATCACAAATTCATTGGATTACAACACTCGATATGCGAATATCTCAGTCGCCCAAGATGGCCAAATGTTCATTGATCAGGCGGATGCTAATGCACTGTCTGACAATGAACTATTCACGGTTATTACTCACGAGGTTTTCCATAACCTTGGTTTTGGTGGTGGCTCATTCATGAGAAATGCTTTGGTGAATGGTACTCGGTACATAGGACAAAATGGCGTCGAAGGCTTTCGCAAAGATACAGGTTTTGCCTTTCTCACGTCGGTACCATTGGAACAGGGTGGTGGAGCCGGAACTGCTGGTTCTCACTGGGCCGCAAACGTTCCGGGTTTGCAAGGGCCAGGTTTTCAAGATCTCATGCAAGGTTTTGCAGATTTCAACAATCAGTTTCGAATCTCCAATGCGTCAATGGGGGTAATTCGTGACGTTCATCTGACGATGACGGTAGATGGTTTCGAGTCTCCGATTCCTCCTCTGGGGCCAAATGCCTGGAAGCGACCTCCTATTGCAGTAACCCCAGCGGTTGCGGGAGGTGCAGGAGCAGGAGCACCTGTGACAGACCGACCTGGCTCGCCCGACTTTGGTGCAGGCGGAATCGGTGGGCTTGGTTCCGGTGCCGCATCAGGTGCTGTTTCCTCGGTTCCAGAACCAACGGGTGCAACAGTGCTGGTCCTGGGCTTTGTTGGATTGGTCATGCGACGTCGACGCGCGTAGACTGACCTGATAACTGAATTGGGAAATACAATCGCCACAGTGATGTGGCGATTTTTTTATGCGCGGGAACTTACGAGGGAGCTAAAATGCTCTCTCAATTTCTGCAGGGCGAATTCCCCTTTTTCTCCATCCACGACAACGTTGACCCGGACTTCACTGGTGTTGATCATTTCCAGGTTGATCTCTTCCCTTGCAAGAGTTGCAAACATGTCGGTGGCGACGCGAGTGTGACTCCTTAGCCCAATCCCTTGGACGGTGAGTTTCGCGATGTTTCGTTTGAATTCGACTTTGCCAGCACCGAGTTCCGCCGCAATTTCTTCGGTAATCGCAACCGCCCGTTCACACTGTTCTCGATCAACGGTGAACGAAATGTCCGCGGAAGTCGGGTCTGAATAGCTTTGAACAATCATGTCCACAAAAATACTGTGGCTGGCGATGCGATCAAAGACCAAGGCTGCGACCCCCGGTCGGTTGGGAGATCGAGAAAGTGTGATTCGTGATTGGGTGTCATCAAGGTATACGGCATCGATCGTGAGGCCTTCCATCTCAACGTCTTGCAGGCGTTCGACGACTTCTGCCGCAGTAACCGGTCGATAGCTGGAGTCATTGGGGTTTTGAGCCTGCTGTTCTCCCGTGGTGACCGAAATCGCTGACTCATGCTCAAGCCCAAATTCTCGGTGTACGGCTCGAAGTGCCTGGAGCGAGACGTTGCGCTCGACCAACACTGAAATCTTGATTTCGCTGGTCGTGATCATCTGCAAGTTCACTCCCACCTCAGCCATCGCTCGAAACATTCGATTCGCGACGCCGGTTTGTTCGGCCATTCCAAGACCGACCACAGAGACCTTGGATACTTCTTCGCTAACCCCAATTTCTCCTCCAATTTCATTCGCGATTTTTTCGAGAACCTGTATCGTTCTGGAAAAGTCAGTTTTGAGAACGGTGAACGAGATGTCGGCGGTGCCCTCTTCCGAAGCGTTTTGGACGATCATGTCGACCGTGATCTTTTGCTCAGCAATTGGGGCAAATATCTTCTGGCTGGTCCCCGGCAAATTGGGAACGCCTAGTATTGAAATACGAGCCTCGTCTCGGGTCAACGCGGCGCCACTGACAGGTTGATCGGGATATTCAGAAGTCTTGCCGATAATTGACCCTGGCATGTCAGAAAGACTGCTGCGGACGTGAATGGGCACGTTGAACTTCTTGCCAAACTCGATACTTCGGCTGTGCATCACGCCAGCTCCGAGGCTGGCCAGTTCAAGCATTTCGTCGTAGCTCACTTGCTTGGTCAGCCGGGCCTCGGGCAAGATTCTTGGATCGGTGGTGTAGACGCCATCAACGTCGGTGTAAATTTGACAGGCCTTTGCGCCAAGGACGGCAGCCAGTGCTACGGCGGTCGTGTCGCTTCCTCCACGCCCTAAGGTTGTGATATCCAGATGGTCATCAATGCCCTGGAATCCAGCGGCAATAACGATGTTCCCTTCTTTCAACAATTGCTGCATGCGATCCGTTGAAATGGAACGAATTCTTGCTTTGGTGTGGGAGCTGTCGGTGCGAATTCCAATTTGGGCTCCCGTCAAACTAACCGCCTTGTATCCAAGGCTATCGATTGCCATAGCCATCAATGCAACACTGACCTGTTCGCCTGTGGCCAGGAGCATGTCCATTTCCCGCGCTGGAGGATTTTCGTTGACTTCACTGGCAAGCTGGACCAGCAGATCGGTATTCTTGCCCATTGCACTAACGACAACGACGACTTGATCACCGTTTTGTTGGGCTCGAATCGCCTTGCGAGCGGCCGAAAGGATCATCTGACTGTTGGCGACGCTGGTGCCACCAAACTTTTGAACTATTAACGCCATGACTTGTTTTTTTAGATTCAATTTGAAAAGCAGAATCTAACGGTTTTGAAGCCAAAATCAACGCATCATCGTTTTGGGGATGATCCAGACCACTACAAATCGATTGGGTGGATTCTGACATCAACCGAATCCGAACGCGGTTCTTTTGGGGTTGTGGTTCCCACTAAGCCAAAAAAGCAACGATTTGTTTCGGCGGGAGTCTCAACCGACTCAACCTCCCATTTGCGGGCCAGTCCGTCAGAGCATTGCAAAAAATGATCTAGTGCCGCGTCAACACAAAGGTTTGGGGGTGGTATCTCGATTGATGTGAAAAACAAAGGGCAAATTTGAACTGCCAGCCCCAAGAATAAACTTTGCCGAAGCACTCGTGGTCTGTCAGAGCTTAATTTTAGGACTAGCCGTTTCGGCGCTAGCCGCGGTTGAACAAACAAAAACCGTGGCTAGCGCCAAAACGGCATAATGTCGCCAGCTCCAATTTTTAGCTTTGACAAACCACTAGCCTTTGATGCCTGAGGTCGAGATTCCCTGGATGAAGGTTTTCTGAGCCAAAAAGAACAGGATGACCATGGGAAGCGTGAACAGGACTGCGGCAGCCAATAACAGGTGAGTTTGGTCGCCATACGAGCTGACAAACCGTTCCAGCCCATAAGCTAGTGGGAATTTTTGAGGATCGTTCAAGTACAGGAGCGGACCACCAAAATCGTTCCAGGTTTCGACAAACTGAAACAACGCCACGGTAGCGATCGCAGGTTTGGAAAGTGGAACCATGATGTTCCAAAATAGTCCCCAATGAGAAAGACCGTCGATTCGTCCGGCTTCCAGCAATTGCTCAGGGACGGAAATGAAAAACTGTCGCAACAAAAAGATGAAAAATGCGTTGCCGAGGAAGGCTGGCAGAATAATGGCAGCAAGCGAGTTGTACAGTCCTAGCTCGCTGATCAAAACGAACCGAGGAATCATTGTGACCTGCCAGGGCAGTAGCATCGTGACAATGACCAGCCCAAAAATCCATTTGGAGCCACGCCATTGCACTCGACATAGTCCGTAGGCCACCAAGGCACAGCTCAACGTCGCACCAATCACACTGAAGAAGCAGAGGGTGAGTGTGTTGCTCAAGTAAACGGCGAAGGGCATGCTGCGCAAAGAATCTGGGTAGTTATTCCAGTTCCAGGTTTCCGGAAAAAGGCCGAAAGGATTTCGAGCCAACTCTTCTGGCGATTTGAAACTTGACATGACCATCAACAGCAAAGGAACCGCAAACAGGAGTACTGCAGGGAATATCAGAAGATGTTTCCAAGCGTTTCCGGGACGACGTGTATTCGAATTGTTTTGACGGATTGCCACGCTATCGACTTCTATCCAAATGGGTTTGAATCTGTGTCTGTGCTTCTTGAAGGATCGTTCGTGAATCCAAGTCTGGATCTGCCATAAGTTGGTAGGCACTTGATTCGACTGTGCGGCGAAACATCGGGGCGCCGGGAATCACTGGGACCGGAAATTGGTTGGGACTTGCCGCGAGTTTCACAAATTTGGCGAACAGAGGATCTCGTTTGAGGAAGGCTTGAAATTCTTTGGTGTCGACCACGTCCTGGCTGACCGGTATCCAGCCTCCATCGGCACATGTTTTGGCGGCTTGTTGGGAATTGGTAAAACCGATCCAGAATTTTATGAACTCCCAAGCTCCCTTGCTGTTCCTGGCCCCCTTGGGCACGACAAAGAAATTGCCGTTAACCCATCCCGAGTTTTTTCGTCCTGGAGTTGGGCTGGGAAGCGCTGTGACCCCGAATTCAACAGGAGCGATCCCTTTTGCTCTGCGCCCTTCGTTGAATTCGCGAATGTCGCGCGTGCGCCATTGACCGTCCATCAGCATCAAATACCGCCCGATGGTTTGGTTGTCGACTAAGGGAAGCAGTGGGAACGCTTTTCCTGGCAATGATTGGTCGCCAGTACGAAACGCGGCGATGTTCTCAGGGCCATATCGATGTGAATAGCTTTGCATCCAATGGGCCGCGGATGTGATTTCCGCTGCAGTAAGTTCGACTTCGTTGGTTTGCGAGTTGTAAAAATCGCCTCCAAAAACAAAACCCCATGCCCACAGTCGCCTTGAATCGGGAAGGTAGGCGTAAAATTCGCGGCTACGGTCACCGTTGCTTGGCGAAATCGCTGCCGTCATTTGATCAAGCTCCGCAATCGTTTGAGGGACGGAGCATTCGAACTGATCGAGCGCTGTCTTATTGTAATAGAGAGCGCGAATATCAAGCCCGTTGCAAACGCCGAATAGTCGTCCTTCGTAGGAGCACAGGCGATTGGCCGAATCGAACATCCAGTCTCCGACGTTTTTGACATCGACAGGGTCGGCGATTTCATCCATTGCCTGGATTACACCTCTCCTTGCCCAGTCGGCCAGGATTGGATCGTCTTGATTGACCAGATCGGGCGGGGCTCCTCCGGTGGTCGAAAGGAAGAGTTTGGCTTGTAGGTTGTTTCCCGGCATGGCGATTTCACGCACCCAGTATTTGTCTTGGGAGTCATTGAATCGTTTGACGACATCGGCGACTACGGCTCGGTCTTTGCCACCCCAGAAATGCCAGAATACAACTTCTTCGCGGTTGTCCGGTACTTCGAT
Organism: Mariniblastus sp.; assembly: GCA_965224765.1. Taxonomy (GTDB): domain Bacteria; phylum Planctomycetota; class Planctomycetia; order Pirellulales; family Pirellulaceae; genus CAZDBA01. The sequence continues at coordinate 322,246 of CBDDAC010000023.1, read as the reverse complement.
CCGCTGCCCATATTGCGAACGCAAATAAGATGGGCACAGGCAAAGTGCCAGCAAGCCTACGACAATCAAGATGTTTTTTTTCGTCATGGCTAAACCGACATTCGGTAGTGGACCCAGTATTTTGAAGTTCGAAACAAAACGCCTGTTAACACGAGGACGACGACGAAAACGACCCACGCAATCGCCGACGCATATCCCATCCTCAAGTCTTCAAAGGCACTCAGGAACAGTTGGAGCGACACCATCATCAACGAATCGCCTGGACTTCCCGTGCCTTCGCTGAAAATATAAACGGAAGTGAAAGTCTGGACTCCGCGAATCAATCCAATGACCAGGTTGAAAAAGATGACAGGAGAGAGCATGGGAAGCGTAACATGGAGGAAGCGTCGGAAATGGCTCGCACCGTCAATTTCTGCCGCCTCATAGAGAGCGTGGGGCACATCGTTCAATGCGGCCAGATAGATGACCATGAAGTTTCCCACGCCCCACAATGACATCAGAATCAAAGCGTCTTTGCTGCCAAACAATCGTAGCGGTTGTCCCGATGTCCAACTGGATACTGCAGTCAGTGTCTCGGTCGATGCGGCGCTACGCGCCTGACTAAGCCAGTTTTGTTCGCCTAGCCCGATCCAGGAAAGCAAATAGTTCACCATGCCATCGGTTGGATCCAGCAGCCAGACCCACAGGACACTTGCAGCCACAATGGGAATGACACTGGGCAGGAAAACCAGTGTTCGATAAACGGCCTGGCCACGAACTTTCAGGTTCAATAGAACGGCCAATCCAATTCCGAGTAGGATCGACAAGGGAACTGAGATCAGGCAGTAGTAGGAGGTGTTTGCCAGGGCAGTTCCAAATCCACGGCCGTTGGAAATTTCGTTGATTAGAGTTTCGTAGTTTTCCAGGCCGATGAACTCAGGAGGATTGATCAGGTCAAATCGACAAAGGCTCCAATAGAGTGATGCCGCAAATGGCCAGAGAAACAGCAGGAAAAATCCAAGGATCCATGGACTGCAAAATAGCAGGCCTGCAATGGAATTGCGTTTTTCGGATTGAGTTTTCATAGGCCGATGCAAGAAGGGATTCCCAAAACTCATTATGGGAAAAAAGCGGGAAGAATCCTACCGCCCTATTTTCTTCTTGGCCTAGTTTCGACTCTCTCTCGCGATTTTAAGAGCGGCTTCAAAAACTTCCCTGCAATTGATCGCGTTGCCACCGGTTACGAACTGGCCATCAACCACGGTCTTTGCAAGATTGTCCTCGGCAGGGATCTCCGTCCAGATTGCCCCTGAATCATCTCGGAGTTGTTGGCTGAGATAGCGGCAGTTGGCCACCTGAATTCCTTTGAGAAGTCCTGTCTTGGCAAGCACGGCGGTGCCGCCGCAAACACCACCGATCGGTTTTCCCTGGTTTAAGAATTTCTTGCAGAATTGTTTGGCTTGCCGGTTGAAACGTGCATCAAAAGCATACTTTGTGTCGTCGGGAATTTGGCCATCCCAAGCCCCTGTGAAAATGACGGCGTCAAATTCATCGGGCGATGCGTTTGCCAAGGTCCGCTGAATCTGAATCTTCCTGGGCGCACCCGCCAATTGACGATAGAAGCTTACTTTGCCAGTCTTCTCTGCCAGAAACTCGATCTCTACATCGTCACGTCGGGAGGTTTGTCGGTAGAAACCTTGCACCTCTGGGAAATAGGCATTCACGGAGGGGATGACGATCGCAATTCGAATTTTTCCATTGCGCGGATTGGCCATTCGAGTCTCAAATGGGTTGGGGAGGATTCCCCAGGCCCATGACAAACCGCCAAGCACCAGCAATCCCATTGCGGCAATCGCGATCATATGACGTCGATTGATTGGTGTGCGACTTGAAACCGGGCTGGGCGGAGGGATGTCGATCGCTGTTTCCGCCGGAGAAAGAAACGGTGCCACGGTCATAGGACCAGCATCAATGAAGTCTGAGTCGCAAAAGTGCTGAATGGCTTGTATGACTTCTTCATAGGATTGCGGTCGTTGCCCGGGAACTTTGTGCATCATGCGATGGACGACCTGCGCCAACGAAGCAGGAATGTTGGGACGAATTTCTTCCAGCATCGGAGGATCTTTTTCGAGATGTCCCGCAAGCTTTTCACCAATGGAAAGGTTGGCAAAGGGAGGTCGGCCGGTCAGCATGAAATAGAGCGTGCATCCCAGGCTATAGATGTCTGAACGGCGATCCGCGTTGCTTGCGTCGCGAATTTGCTCCGGTGCGATATAATCGGGCGTCCCAAAGACTTCACCTTCTGAGGTCAACGAGCCGTCAGTCCTTTCGATGCTGCCGAGCATGAACTTGGCCAAACCGAAATCGGTGATTTTGACGGATCGATCAGGGAGGATCATGATATTCTGTGGCTTGATGTCACGATGGATCATCCCTTTGGCATTTGCGTACTCTAGTCCTTTCGCAATTTCGACAGCAATCTGGCATGCCTGGCAAGGAGACAGGGGGCCTTCCGAGGCTACGACGTCTGACAGTTTCGATCCGTCGACCAATTCCATGATGAGAATATGCAAGCCATTGGATAGATCCGCATCGTAACTGTGAACGATGTTGGGATGATTTAGACTTGCTGCGATTTTGATTTCGTTGTGGAATCGCGCCACGGCACGATCGTTCTCAAACAGGCTTTGTCGCAGCACTTTGATTGCCACAAATCGGTCCATGGATCGTTGCCGAGCCTGGTAGACGTCCCCCATGCCACCACCACCAATTCGTTCAATGATTTCGTAGCGAGCGTGGTTCAAGAGTGCTGGTGGAACTTCATCAGATTCTGTTTCTGAACGTTGGTTCAGGTAGGGTCCTACAGTAAGCAGCCGATCTCCCAGTGTATCGCCCTTGATGGAGTCCAAATGATCGATGCATTGTGAGCACAGTTCGAGATGGTGTTCCATTACAGCCTGGTGTCGCGGAATCAATTTTCCGTTCACAAAGTCACTCAGCTGTTGCTGGTTAGGGTGCTTCGATTTCTTTTTCGACGAAGTCATGACGTGGTTGATGATTTCAGGTTGAAACAGGTTGTTAGTCGATCATGTGTTTGCCAATGGCTCGCAGGCGGGCCATGACTCGTGATTTGGCAATGAAGATACTGTTTACCGTGACGCTCAGTTGTTCCGCTGCAGCTTTTGCCGAAATTCCTTCGATTGCAACAAGCTGAAATGCGTTCCAAGTTGAGGGTTTGAATTCATTTTGTATTTGGTTGAGTAGCGTTGCCAGTACCTGTTGATCGTACTCTCGGTTCCATTTCGCGCTGAGATCGCTTGTGTCGTCGGCAAGTTGGTTGATTTCTTCCTGGAAGGATGTCTTTCCTGTGGCGACTGGATGAATTTTTTTAGCGCGCCAAAACTCAAGAAGACAATTGCGGGTGATGGATTTGATCCAGCTTCGAAATGATCCCTCTCGGCCCTGGTGTTGAAACTCAGGTAGTTTTTTGATGATGACAGTAAGAATGGATTGGGAAAGATCCGGGAGCTCATTGGGTGGGGCGCCGAAACGTCCAAGCCATTTTCGAATCAATGGTTGGTAAATGTTCAACATTTGTTGCCAAGCCTCATGGTCGTCTCCTTGCTTCAGGAGTTCCAGGAGGCTGATTGATGTTGGCTGCAACTTAAACTCGCCCGCTACGAAAAACTCATCCCTCGATAAAGTTCATTGTAGCAGTAACTTACCACTCGGAGTGAGTGGCGAATGATTTCTTGTGGAGCCGTAGTTGATCGGGTGGGTTAGCTTTTCCGTTTTCGAAACGTCATGACAACGACGATTGCTGGGAACATGGCAATGGTTCCCGGTTCGGGAACCGCATTGGCCATCAACTGGACCGAATCGAAATCAACTTCCAGATCAGGCGACGTGGCTAGGGTAAATCCGCTGGGAAGTACATTCAGGTTAACTAGTCGAATACCAAGGGCCTGTCCCAGTTGAGCATTCGCGGCTCCAGTGGTAAACGAAACGGTCGACGTTTCAAACTCTGCTTCTGCGATGTTGAGCGTGTTGAGGTCCTGGGCGATCACTGAACCGCCCGCAAGCAGATCGACTCGATAGCCAGGGAACTCGTCGAGATTGAAAAACACTCCATTGGTGGCGGTGCCGGATGCGATGTTCCCAACTTCAACCGTTAATGTGTATTGAGTGTTCGCTTGCAACGAGTCCGACAGCGTCTGCTCGATTCCGTATTGCCCGTTACCTTGCTGATCGCTGTTGAAGAATATCGCGATCCGATCACCTTCGGGAGCCGGCTCATTGAAGAAGTCCACTCCGGTGGGCAGCAAGGTCCCCGTAAACACTCCTGCGTTGGGAAGGACGCCTTCGGGATTGTAGAGGTCCCAGCCCGCGGGAGCCCCAAATGTGAACTCATTGAATGTCGTTTGGCCGGTTGTGTCTTCGAATCCGGCGTTGGCAACCGTGATGGAATCTGCGTTGGCAGTCGCAAATGCGAGTGCCACTAGGTAGAGCAGGCTCAATGCAATGGAGCTTCGAAACATGTTTTATGTCTTCCTGGGGTCCGGGACTTGAATGGTTCATGAATCAAATGGCGAGAATTCATGATTCCTTTCAGGCTTTCTGGAAATTTGTGAGGAAATCATTTTCAGCTGTAATTGGACGACGAATTTCGGAACGGGAGCGTGTTTGGCGATTGACCGGTTGGGGTTCGCAATGAAACTGCGAGAATCCAAAGTCGCTGGTGGTTGTTCGCTTAGTCCGGCTGCGAGCCCGAACTTTTGTGGCTAAGTTTTGTCTGACAATCTCAGTCGGTGATATTCAGACTCGATTCTTTGCGAGCACCCCCTCAAAGGAGATGCCGTAGATTTTTGTATGAGCTTGTATCCGGTTGCGGAGCCAGATGCGATCATTTAGTTTGTGAACTTTAGTGCACGTATCGTCTAAATGTCGCGGACCCTTCGTCGTTTCATTCGTGAAAACACAACGAGGAGGCGCGAAAGATAGGTGCAACTTGCATTTGTGAGAGGATCAAAGGACAACTCGTGAGCGATATTTTTTCAGAACTTCAGTGGCGTGGTTTGGTTTACCAGACAACCGACGATGATAATCTTGCCAAGTGGCTTTCTGACGGATCACGAGTCGTGTATGCGGGCTTTGACCCCACTGCAGATAGCTTGCATGTCGGCAGCTTACTTCCCCTGATGATGTTGCGGCGGTTTCAAAAGGCCGGACACAGGCCGATTGCCATTGCGGGCGGTGCGACCGGAATGATCGGTGACCCCAGTGGCAAAAGCGAGGAGCGAAACCTGCTGTCTTCTGAGCAGTTAGAATCCAACTTAGCTGGCATCGAAGTTCAAATGCGGATGATGCTGGACTTCGATGGAGAGCATGCAGCTCAAGTCGTCAACAACTTTGACTGGATGAATCAGTTTAGTTACATCGATTTCCTCCGGGACGTTGGAAAGAACGTTCCCGTCAACGTCATGTTGGCAAAGGACTCCGTCAAGAATCGATTGGGAAGCGAAGCGGGATTGAGCTACACCGAATTCAGTTACATGCTCCTGCAGGCATACGACTTTGTGCATCTCAACAAGGAGTACGGTTGCGAGTTGCAGATTGGTGGAAGCGATCAATGGGGAAACGTGATCGCAGGAATTGACCTTGGGCGACGGATGAATGGAGCGAAACTCTTCGGGATGACATGTCCTCTTCTCACCAAATCCGATGGTGAAAAAATGGGAAAGACTGCGAGTGGAGCCGTTTGGTTGTCTGCCGAGAAAACTAGCCCCTACGATTTTCATCAATACTGGTTTCGCACCGATGATTCCGACGTCAGTAAGTGCTTGCGTTTTTTGACTGAGCTGGGCCAGGACGAGATTGAGGCGCTTGATGCCTCACGCCAGCAGGATTCTGGAAAGCGGGAGAGTCAAATTCGGCTCGCCGATGAGTTGACCCGGATGATTCACGGCGAAGATGGGCTTAAAAAGGCGGCTCAGGCAAAGGAGATCTTGTTCGGTGGCGAGATAAGAAACCTCAGTGATTCAGATCTAGGCCAAATTTTCAACGACGTCCCCAATTGCTCACTCAGCTTTTCCGCATTGGACGAGGGTTTGACGCTAATTGATGCGATGGTTCAGTCTTCGCTGTCAAAGAGCAAGGGAGAGGCGCGAAGAACGATAGAACAGGGTGGCGGCTACGTTAACAATCAACGGGTCGAAGACGTCAGTCGTGGATTGACTCGAGCTGATTTAGCTAGCGAAACCGTGATCGTATTGAGAAGTGGTAAGCGAAAGTACGCACTTTTGAAGTTCGCCTAGGGCCAAAAGTCGTTATTCGGTGGAGTTCAACCAAGCGATTGTGATAGCAGTCGCTTTCTTTATGCGCCTAAGGCCGATGTCAAAATGTACTAATTAAACGAATCAATCCGGAAATACTAATGGTTCTGATGATTCCATGTCGATGCTTTCTAGCACGTGGTGGACCTTTGCGGGTTGTATGCGCCGCATTGTGTCTGAGATTCAAGACTCGGCAACTCCAATGGATTGCTGTGGGGGAATTCGATGAAAACTTGTTTGCGTCTAGTTTGGGCTTCAATCGTCTTGCTTACCTTTGCTCAAGTAGCAAATTCGCAAGGCCAACCGGCTAGTGGTGGTTTTGGTGGACCTTCGGGAGGCGTTTATAACGCCGACGGCTTTCAGCCACTCCGGGGTGAATTAAATCTTGGCCTACCCGGTAAGGTATGGGTCGGCGGAACGTACTCTGATCAAGGTTTGGGTTATCAAAGCTCTTATCTATCGATCGGAGGTAAAACGCGACTCTTCGAAGACGCGTTTGATGGCCGCTGGTTAACCGAAGGCCGCTTTCACTATGCACTCGAAGATGGCGGCTTCTTCGGAAACTTTGGGTTGGAGCGTGTGATTTCGATCGCTCCAGCTGGAGCGGATGTGACCTTGGGAGGCTGGATTGACTATGATGGCGACGAGCAGGGCAACTTTGCTCATTCGTTTGGCCAAGTCGGCGTCAGTGCTGGTATTAAAACCCGACGATGGGACTTGTTAGCCAACGGCTACTTCCCTGTTGGCTCCACGGATTTCACAACGTCGACGGCGAACAACCATTTCCTTGGTCAATCGCTTGTTGTCACTCATGGAACGGACAGTGCACTTCGCGGTTTTGACGCGACCCTGCGATTACGTCCTCAAATGCTTGGTATGGTCAACGGAACCGTTGATCTTGGTGGATATGGCTACGGAAGCGATCTCATTCCCTACTTCGGTGGCGGGCGAGTTCGTTTGGGAATGCAGATGCTTGGCGGAATGGTCGTCAACGCGGAGGTCACTCAGGATGATCGCTTTGACACGTCCTTTGCCATCAACATGGGATGGATCTTTGGCGTCAACGGAGGCACCTCAGCTTATGGTGGACTCGGACGTGACCTGGAACAAACCATTCGCAACGATCACATCGTTCGATTTCAGCAAGACCTCGTATTGGCGATCAATCCAGATACGGGTGCTGCTTACAATGTAATTCATGTCGACAACACCGCCAATCCAACGATTGAGACGGGTGCGGTTGAGACGCCGTTCCAGCGTTTGGCCACCGCAGAAGCGGCTTCTGCTGCCAACGATATCATTTTCCTCAACGAAGGAAATGGAACCACATCACTATATGACACGGGAATTGTACTTAAGAACGGACAACGCTTTTTGGGCTCGGGCGTGACTCACCTTATCCCGATTCAAAATGGCCTCAACCTGATTTGTACGACGGGTGGCAACCGCCCGACGATTACCAACTTCGGTGGCGGAAACGGTATCACACTGGCAAACAACAACGTTGTTAGCGGAATCATCGTTGACGGAACCGCAGGTGTGATGGCCAACGGAATCTTTGGTGATGGCGTTGTCCTTGGAAATCCGCTTACCAACGGAACGATCACAAACACAACCGTGACAGGCGCAATCCTGAACGGTGGATTCCTCAACGATATCGACGGAAACTGGACGTTTGAAAACAATAATTTCGATGCCAACGGTGTCGATGGTCTCCTGATCGAGAATGCTTGTGATCCAACAACTCAGTTTGTCTTCAACACGAACACATTCAACGGCAATGGCCGAGACGGCTTGCACCTGAATAATTATGACGCCCAATCACTGACTTTGAATGGGAATCAAACTAACAACAACGGTCGTGACGGCGTTCGATTGGAGAACTTCAAGAATGGCTCTGGCAACGGATTGGCACTTGACCTTCTAGGGCACGTGTCCACGGGTAACTCCGCGATCGGTGTCAACATTGATACTGGTGATGGTAACCTGCGAGTGATCAATGGAAACATCACGGGCAATGGTGGTGGCCTTCGAATCGCCAACTGGACCAATACCAACCCACTGTCATCGACATTTATTGGGGCGTTGGGAGTCGGGGCGATCTCAAACTACTCCAACAACGCTACCGGAGTGGGTATCGATGTTGAACTGGGTGCCGGAGTTCAGCGAGTCGTAATCATGAACTCCTCGGCCAATGGCAACGCGACTGGCGTTCGATTGGCAACTGATGGCGTGGGAACATTGATGGATGCCAGCATCGTTGACAATGTGTCGTTTAGCAACAACGTAAGCGACGGTCTTCGACTGGTCTCTACGAACGGTGCGACACTGCGGGCCATTGTTGATCAGCCTACCCTCGGCGGTCAGCTTCCGATTATCGGAAACGGACAAGCGGGTATCAATATCCTGGCAGGCTCAGCGTCGGCGGGTACCACCAGTGTGATAGACGCGACCATCGCCAACACCTTGCTCGCTCAGAACGCAGTTGGTTTGAGAGCGGCTTCCGGTGAAGATGGACAGGTTCTCTTGACCTCACGGGATATGAACTGGAACTTGAACCAGGTGCATGTTGATATTCTTACTCAGGGCAATACCACCAACGCGGTCAACTCATTCCGCTTTGACAACGCCAACATGAACAACACGTCTGGCTTGATCGGTGGTGCAGGTGATGCGTTCCGAGTGAGAAACCTGGGCGACTCGCTACTTGATCTTGTTGTATCCAACTCGGTTCTTACGAACACGAACTCGGACTACAACCCTCCAGGGGGTGGTGGAACATTGCTTGCTGATACGCAGGCTGGTTTCGGCGAAGGTCAAGGCTTTGATATTCAGTTGAGTGGTGTAAACAGTTTGACACGGTTTGCATTGACTGGCACAACGATTTCGAACTTCAACTTTGGAGCAGCACGGATTGCGACAACCGGCGATGCTCGCCTGTTGATGGAGTTGGCTGGCAACAACATGTCCTTCAACGGCTTCGGTGGGGGTGACAACCTGATTCCTAACGGAACAGTCAACCTGGTACCTGGAACCGCGACACCTAGCTTCGAACTGCTTTCTAATGGCAACTCCGTGGTGAACTACGTTGCTCGCAACAACGCGTTCAATAATAACTACGGTCGATTAGCGGGTGGTAACTTTGTTCAAACGACATCTGGCAATGCTACGGTCAATGCAGTTTGGCTTCAGAACAGCTTTGTTAACACGCTCAATCCGCTTGGTGCGAACCAGTTCACTGTCAGCAATGTTGGAGCCAACGCGACGACTTGCCTGTCAATGTCGGACAACGTGTTTGCCAACAACGCGGTTGCGATCACGAACACTGGTGGATTGGCTAACTTGACTCTTGAGTTTGACGGATTCTCGAACGGCGTTTCGTTCGACAATACCAATCCTCAAATTGTCGGTCCACGAACCTCGGCCGTGTTTGGTTCGACATGTCAGCCAGCAGTCACTGCGGAAGACACTGCATTCGGTGCTGCTGGTTTCCCAATTCTGCCGTAGGGCCGGATGAGATAATGTAAAACAAAAACGGTTGCCAGAAACGGCAACCGTTTTTTTTTGACTGCAGGTTGGGATCATGCAAGTGCACGTTCCGCCGAGTTCGATATCGATACGAGTGAAGAGGTGGAATTCACTTCACATGCACAAACCTAAAACGTGTTTAGCGGAACATGCTTTCGGAAGGTTGTTGGGCGATACGGTTGATTTCCGTATACATCTCTTCCGCCTCCGACTGGCGTTTGTTTTGTTTCAACAACAGGGCATAGGCTTGCATCGTTGCGACAGTAGAGCTGTGTGTGTTTCCAAAGTTGTCTTTTTGCAATTTCAAAGCGGATTGGAATAGCGGTTCCGCACGGCCGTATTTTCCTTGACGTGAAAGTGCGATGGCAAGTCGATACTGAAGTGTTGCAACCGCGGTTGGGTTAGAATTGTCCTCCACAAGTTGGAGCAGTTGAGTGAGAAGGATTTCTGCCTCAGCTGGTTTTCCGACTAGCATTTTCACCGTTGCCAACTTTGATTTGCTGTCCGCGGTTAGGCCATGATTGTCACCGTAGTGACGCTGGAAAATGCGATGTGAGTCCTGCAGGCATTTTTCTGCTGTTTCTTTTTGCCCACTATCCAAATAGACAATGCCAAGATTCGATAGGCTGTGGCCGACTTGTGGATGGTTCTCACTTAACTTTTTACGTCGAATCGTTTCTGCGTTTCGCAGTACCTGAATTGCGGAGTCATAGTCCTTGTTGCGATGGTAGGCGACGCCGAGTTCATTTGAACGTGCGGCGTGACGAAGTGAATCTGGTCCCCAAACGCTTTCTGAAATGTCGGTCGCTTTTCTGTGATGGGTGATGGATTGCCCAGCATTGCCTTGTGCCATGAAGACTTCGCCCAAGTAGGCATTGCAAATTTCCAGGTCAGGATGATGTTCCCCCAAGAAGTTTGTCAGGATTTGTGCTGCCCGATTGAACTCAATGGCGGCAAGTTCGAATCGCTGAATCTGCTGGTACATTCTGGCCAATTGCATCAGTTGTTTGCCCATCATGAATGAATCGGAGCCAAAGAGCTCTTCTGTGATCATTGACGATTCAGCACTTAACTTCATCGCGGCCTGGATATCGGACTTGCGGAGAGAACTTCCGATTTCCTGTTGTTTGTCAAAAATTGTCCGCAGACGTTCAATCTTTTCTGGTGTGAATTGAGCTTCGGTCGCTGCGGTCACGCCTGCGATTCGAGCATTGATTGCTTGCCAACTTTCGCTTCCAAACTGAGTTGTCAGCAATTGCTCAACTTGTTTCCAAGTCTCAGCGGCCTGGGCGAACTGAAAGTCGATTTGTTGTTGATTGGCCAAGGCGGAAAGCTCATCGAGTTCCCGACCGAATGCCGTGGCTTCGTCTCTGGGAGGTTCGCCATCATTGGTGACCTGAAGCTGTGGTAAACCGGTGGAGTTATTGCTGGGAATCGTCGAGCTGGATTCCTTTTTCTCACCACCACATCCAACAAACAAAAACGCTGTAAAAAGCACGGTCCAAGTACGTTTCATTGCTGGTCCTTGTCACAAAATTTGTCACGCTCGGTCGATGCCGGCGACAACTTGAATTAAAATAGGCTAATCGCCCAATTGAGCGGAAAGAGTTATCAGAAATCTCAGACGGGCCAAACGTCACTTTTCGGCGCCAGCATGGATTTGGCTGCAATTCTCGGTTTTTAATTGAGTATATCTCGCGGGGTTTCAAGAAGAAGAGTTGATAGCAGCCGGTATTACGTAGTGAATTTTTTTTTGAATTTGAGATGGATGGCTGGCTTCGCGAGTTGAAATTCTTGGGATGGGGCCATCTGCGCGCTCTGGGAGCCTTGGTGTGTTCGCCTCGAATTCAATGTTATGTACGACTCGTATCCATTTAGAAATCTGATCGGCCAGAGACTGGCCAATCAGATTTCTTGGTTGATTGCCACAGAGTAAGTCGCAAGGGTAAAACGCTGGTTGGGCAATTAGGTTTCCTGACGAATCGTTTGAGGTTGACGACATTGGGAGCTTGCGGGACGATCTCGCCTTACTGAATGGGAAAATCAAGCTTGGAGATTGGATCTCTGAACGTTCTGCAAATTGTTTCCGGGCGCGAAATCAATGGCGCTGTTATCTATTGCAAGCTTCTCACACAGCAGCTTGTTGCGAGGGGCCACTGTGTTTCAGTTCTATGCCGGCCCAATTCCTGGATTTCGAAGCAACCGCTTGGATGTGACGTGCTTGAATCCGACTTGAAGCGTACTCCAGGAGGACTACGAAGAATTGCTTCGTTGATTCGAGAACGAAAAGTTGACATTGTCCATACGCATATGAGCCGAGCCAATGTTGTGGGGACTCTTCTGAAAATGTTAGTCTCAGCCCCCGTGGTTAAGACGGCACACAGTCAAAGTTTTCAGTTGCATTGGCAGGTCAATGATTTTGTCATTGCCAACTCAAGGGCTACTGAGAAGTATCACATTCGTACCAATCGAATCCCCCAACACAAAATCCAGACCATTCATTGCATTGTTGATTCGAAGGGCATTGAGCAGGTCACACCAAAACGTGAACGTATCGTTCGTGGGCAGCTTCGTTGGCGAAACGGTGAGTTTCTGGTCGGGATTATCGGTCAGGTCATTGTTCGAAAAGGACATCGTTTTCTCTTTGAGGCACTTCCTCAATTGGTTCGTCAGATTCCCAACCTCAGACTACTGGTGCTGGGACGTTTCCACCGTCGTGAGCCCTATGTCAAGCAGCTGCGTGGGTACCTGAATGAGAATGGACTTCATCGAATTACGCGTTGGACGGGGATTCGTGAAAATGTTCCCGACTTTCTTTCAGCATTGGATGTTTGCGTCGTGCCGTCGTTGGAGGAGCCGTTGGGGTTGGTTGCAATTGAGTCGCAGGCGGTTGGAACCCCTGTCGTTGCTTCTAACACGGGAGGGTTGAGTGAGATCGTTGAGCATGAGATGACTGGGCTGCTCGTTCCACCGGGTAATTCCGGAGCGATCGCCAATTCGATTTTGCGAATACGAGACGACGAAACACTCAGGCGCAGGATAGTGCATCGTGGGCAAAATCAGTACCACGAGAAATTTGGTGCCGATTTGCATATCGCCCAGGTCGTTGGCGTGTATGAAAAGATGCGGTTGAAAAAACAGGCCGCCTAAGGAGGAGATTAGTCTTCGTCAGCGTCAGACAAGGAATCTCGCATTTGAATGCGTCTTAGCGAATTGGCAGCGTCTCTTGCGATGTCGATATGGCTGTGTGCGTCGGCAATGTTTTGTAACATTTCTGCCGACCGGGGAGATCCGATCAGTTCCATTGCATAGATGGTTCGGTGAAGTCGATGCAGTTCCGGCTGAGGAATCTCGGGGCGTTCGACAGGTTGAGTGAGAATTCGCTGGACGCGATATTTGACTTCCAGCACAATATCATCCCGCTCCAAGGTCGCTTTGAGGATTTGTTCCGCACGCATGCGAGCTTTTTTTAATTGGTTTTCTGCTTCAGTTCGCATGGCAAATTGGCGACTGGAAAGTTGGGCGATCCAGGCCTGGATTTGTTCGACGCTGGCGCCGGCTGCCGCAACGCCCAGTTTTTGGCTGAGGGGTTGCCGGAATTTTTCCGGGTGGGAAACCAGGAATGAAACGGCATCCAATGCCGTCCGGTGGTTGTCACTGGCAAGCGCCTTCCAGAGTTCGCCAAATTCCAAATTGTTTGCGACATCGTTTTTTGGAAAGACCAAGTTTTCATAGTCCCACAGGATAATGGAGTTGTCATCTTCTCCCGTGGCACCGGTCGCAAGCATGAAGTCATTGGGAGAAAATCCACAGGCGGCGATATTGCCGCCATGCCCGGAAAGCTTTCCGATCGTTTCGCGGCTGAGAACATCCCAGATGTAGATTTCTCGATCCCAACCGGTGGTGGCAAGAAAACGGTTGTCAGGCGAGAAGCAAAGGGCGTGAAGCGTTTCCGTATGCGCGACTAGTTTGTTGTCGATTTTTTTGTGAGGATCACGGAGGTCCCAAAGGTAAGCTTCATTTTGTCTTGCAAATTTGGCGACCATCCAGTTTCCGTTTGGTGAAAATGTCGCGGCCCTAATCATCATGGTAGGGCAATCTGTGAAGATGGTTGTCGTTTTCTTGACAAGGTCTACCACTTGCGTCGTGTGGGCGTTTTTCTGACTTCTTCGTTGTGCAAGTATGACGTGCCCTGATCGCGAAAACGAATGGGGGACGTCACCCGCATTACCCCAAGGCGCACTTCGAACTAATTTGCCTGAATTGACGTCGTAGTAGAGAATCTTTCTTTGTTTCATGACAACGATCTCGTTGTTGCTTGCGAAAAATGCAAGCTTGGCATCCGTGTCCAACTTTGAATGAAGTTTTCCCGTTTTGGCGTTCCAAACGGTGACTTGGTTTCTTACGCCTTCAGAGCCCACGAGGAAAAATTCTGAGTTGGGCGAAAAGTCCAAACTCTTGATGGTGCCGAGGTCTTTGTAGCTTTCAAATTCAAACAGAAGTTGTCGCGAGGGGACATCAAACAGCCTGAAGTGGTTGGGTGCATCTCGCGCAAGCAAAAGCTTGCCATTTGGTGAAAACACGGTGAGGTAGTAACCGTTGTAGCCAACTCCTTTTCCGTGATTTCCGAATCGCCAGACGGCATTTTCCGGCAAATCCGTGTTGGAATTGCTTTCCGACGGAGTCGTCTCGTTCTCTTGCCCCAGGGAAAAAGCTCCCAAGGCGCAGGTCAACACGAGGACCATTAGTGATGCTCGAAATTCAGGAAGCGAACGCATGCGGGCTGCTATTAATGCCTATTTGATTTGAACTTGGAGGCGAGCGACTTTATTACTCTAACGCTTGAACCCCGCCATCGTAGAGAGGTTGTTAGCTATTTTGCGCGTGATCAGCTCAATAATCGACGTGCAAAATCGTGGAAAGTTTCTTATCTTGGTTGGAAATGACCGAAATGGTGGAATGTCACGGAACTACTACGGGAAAACGACGTCCCATTTCGGGTAACTTACTTTTGGAAAGCATATGAAAAGATTGCTCAAATCACCAATATGGCTAGTGGTCCTTGGGGTCGGCCTTGGATTTTTGGCTCGTGCCGTTTTGGGAGGCCCTGAAGTTTCAAATTTTCTTCCGCGGACTTTTTCAACGCCGATGCATGAGACTGAAGTTACACCGGTTCTGGAAGAAGATTTTATTGTTCCGGTGAAACAGGTTGGGTCGGAAACCGGATTGGTGCCACCGATTCGTATTCCCGAAATCGAAGCTTCTTCTGGCATGCTCGACAGCGACGAATTGATTGCCTCTTTGGAGCGAAGCTTTGACAGCTTTCTTCATGATACCAACGCCGTCTTCGAGGCTCATGGAGAGGAAGTTTGTGCGTCGGGGTGCGCAGCCAGTCGTCATCCGACCGACGAGCTGACGACGGAGCACTTTCAGCAGTTGCTGAAACAATATGCAACTCAGCCGATGAGCGGTGAAAGTTCTGCACTTGAAGAGTTGTTGTACTTTGGTCCTCAGGCAAAAAAGTTTATCGAGCAGGATGGGTTTGGCCCCATTGATTCGGAGCGAGCCACATTGTTATGGGATGAGTTGAAGGTAACTCACGCAAGGATTTCAATTCGGGTTATTGACGAAGCCGGAGAAATTCGCACATGGCTAGAGCCCACTTTGGTTCCGTTTGATCGTCGTCACGTGTTCAAGATGGAAACGAAGAATCTTCAGCCGCTGGTTACCAGTGGAACAGTGAAGCGAGTCGGCTTGGACCATATTTGGGTTCGCTTATGACTGGAAGGCGTCCACTTTGTGGCGGGGCCGTGGTTCACGGTTCAACGAAATGGTGATGACTGGCAGAGGTTAGAAAAAATATGGATCAGTAATGGTCAGCAGGATTGTCAGGGGTATGTTGAAATCAAAATCAAGTTGGAAAGTGAACTATGATCCATAAGCATGTGATAATCGCATTGGCGTTGGTGGCAGTGGGTGTTTCTGATTTACAGGCAGACCCATGTGGCATGGTTCCGCCGATCTACACAGGAAACATTGCACCGATAACCCGGATTGGTTTGCAACAAACCTATGTCTTTTACAAAGACGGCATTGAATCGATTGTTATCCGACCTGGATTTCAGGGGAATGTCGATAACTTTGGGATGTTGATTCCCTTTCCTGAACCTCCAGAACTCAGAAAAGTTCCCGACGCAATTTTTGAACACTTGGACAACGCGATTGATCCTCCCGAAGTGGTCGTTGACGTGCGGCGCTGGGCTCCTGGCGGAATGGGGGGCGGCGGATTCGGTGGAGGAGGTCGACAGGGTGGTGCGATGGGCTTTGAGAAAAGTGCAGTTGCCAAGGATGAAGTGAGGGTGATCAAGGAGGAAGCGGTTGGCATGTACGAAGTTGCCGTACTGGCCGCTGGCAGTTCTGAAGCGCTCAAGAAATGGCTCAAAGAGAATGAGTTTCAGTATCCTGAAGGTATGGATGAAGTCACTGAGGAGTATGTAAAGTCAAGCTGGTGTTTTGTCGCGGTGAAAACAAAGGTTGGCCAAAAAGGCGGAGCGGATCCTGTGGCTGGTCAGCGCAGGGTGAACACGCAGCTTCCTGAGGGGTCTGTTTTTGACGGCCATGTTCAAGGGATGGGGTTTCGATTTCCCGCGAGACAGTTGGTTGTGCCAATGCGACTGAGTGCTTTTAACGAAGGCGATCTTCGCAACGTTGTTTATTTATTGACCGACGGACCACGTCGCATACGCAACATTCCTGAAGAATATGTCGCACGCCAAATCAAAGGACTCGAACTGTTGGATAACGTCACCAAGCCACTTCCTTTGAGAATCATTGGTGGCACAGAGGAAGACATCTCAGTGAATCGTCGCGCGAGTCTTAAAATCGAACGGGACCCAGTAGCCAAGAATGGAATTGCCAAGACCTTGTTTGCGTCTGATTTGTTGGCTGTTAGTTCTGGAAACCTTTCGCTGGAGTTGGAAGAAGATGAAAAAGAGCTTCTTATGATCAACGAGCAGTTGGGTTTACGTGGTGCGGAAATGGACCAGGTCATTCTAGAGACTCAACAATCAGCGGCAGAAAAAATTGCTTCTCAGTCGTTGCAGGATCTTCAAGGAATGACGCTAACTTTGGTCGACGGAGATTTCCCTCGTCAGGTGATTGCAAATCAAAACCTGAAGTTCGCACGCTACGCGATGCCTCCAAAACGAAATCAGTCCAAGGTTTATGATGCGAAGGATCACGGCAAGCAGGCGAATCCCTGGGACGGACAAGGGGTTTTGATTGGGCAAGTTGATCTGGAAGTCTGGGAGTCGCAACAGCAAGCAAAGGTTTACCAGCGTTGGGCGCTTGCCGTGGGTGTGGTTTCATTGGGGTTGGTGCTGACGACTCGAAGAAGGCGACGAAAAGTTGCTTGACTCCAGTCAATGTGCGTCTGCGAATGCGTGGCGGGTTTAAAACAAACGTTGAGGGCTAGATGAAAATTTTTCAAACGTTCGTAGTGATGGCGATTGCCTATTTCTTAAGTGCAACACCAGTGGGTGCGCTTGATCCATGCGGTATGGTGCCTCCCATTTACACCGGACCTGGAGTTCCGATCGTAAGAACCGGGTTACAGCAGACTTACGTTTTCTACAAAGAAGGCGTGGAAACGTTTGTGATCAAACCTGCGTTCCAAGGACGAGTTGAGGATTTTGGAATGTTGATTCCGTTTCCCAATCCACCGGCATTGCGAAAAGTGCCTGACAATATTTTTGAGCAAATCGATAATGCGATTGATCCTCCAGAAGTCATTGTTGACCTGTCACCTCGTTTGGAAATGATGGAGTCGGATGGGGCAATGGCCCCAGCCGATGCGGCGCCAATGCGACTCGGTGCACGGCAGAAAAATAATGTGGTGGTGCTCAAAGAAGAGGCAGTCGGAATGTACGAAGTTGCGGTTCTCGCAGCGGGAAGTGCAGGTGCTCTCAAGAAATGGATGGACAAACATAAATACCAATACCCTGAGGGGATGGATAAGGTTACCGGCGAATACATTGAGGAGGGATGGTGCTTTGTCGCTGTCAAGACTCGGGTCGGCAGCAAAAAAGGAGCGGACCCCGTTCCGGGACAACGTTCGGTGAACACCAAAAAACCCCAGAACACTATTTTCGACGGTACCGTTCAGGGCATGGGGTTTCGATTCAAATCGGACAAGCTTGTGGTGCCCATGAGGTTGAGTGCGTTCAACGGTGGCGATATGCGAAATGTTGTTTACCTTTTGACGGATGGGGCAAAGCGGATTCGCAACATTCCCGAAGAGTACGTCGTTCGACAAATTTCTGGCGAGCAACTGTTGGGTAATCTGACTCAGCCTTTGCCACTACGAATTATTGGGGGCACCGAAAAAGACATTCCCGAATGGCGGCGCAAGTCATTGAAAGAAGAGCGAAATCCTGAACCCAAAAACGGGGTTGCAAAAATACTTTTCAGTTCCGACTTGCTTGCAGTGACCAAAGCGAACCTGTCGTTGGACATGGAAGAAGACGAAAAGAACATGTTGTCGATCGGCGAACATTTGGGACTTCGTGGGATTGAGTATGACAATGACATTTTCGCAGCGCAGAAAAAACAGGCGGCTGAAGTATCAGATACTGCGATCAAGCAAGTGGCTGAAATGACGCTCACGTTAGTGGACGGCGATTTTCCACGGGCCGTTGTTGCAGGCGAAAATCTGACCTTCGCCAACTACGAGATGCCGGCGGCCAGGAATAAGCGAAGGGCGTATGATGCCGGCATGCACGGTCCGGGGCAGATGCGACGCGGACGATTGATCAGTAGTGCAGAGATTGACTATGAAGAAGGCGACACTCGACTAAAAAAACGTGGCCTTCTTGCCACTTGGTCAGCGTGTATCTTTATCTTTGCATTGGGCATGTTCCTCACTCGACGGATGACAAAACAAAACTAACGGTAAGTTAACTCGTTTTGTCGTTGATTCGATTCAGCAACAAAACGGAAAATCACTAAGGATAAATGCGATGAAACGAATAGTACTTTTGGCAGCTTGCCTCATGTTGCTTTCGGGGGCGTTTGGGGTGCCAACGGCGAATGCAGACCCCTGCGGAATGGTTCCTCCGATTTATACGGGCAACGTTCCGATTACCCGAATTGGACTTCAGAAGACCTACGTCTTTTACAAAGACGGCGTCGAATCATTTGTAATTCGGCCAGGATTTCAAGGAAACGTCGAGGAATTTGGGATGTTGATTCCGTTTCCCACGCCTCCAGAAATTCGCAAGGTGCCCGACAATTCATTTGAGCAAATTGTCAATGCGATCGATCCACCCGAAGTGGTTGTGGATCTTCGTGTGCGTCGAATGATGATGGCTCGAGGAGGGGGTGCGCCGGCGGCCAACGCCGCTCCGATGGAAAAAGGACTTGCCGTTCGCGACCAGGTTGTCGTCCTCAAAGAAGAGGCAGTCGGAATGTACGAAGTCGCAGTGCTCGAAGCCGGCAGTGCTGCTGCCCTAAAAAAATGGATGGAGAAGCACAAATACCAATACCCAAAGGGGATGGACAAGGTTGCAGAAGAGTACATCGAGTCGGGCTGGTGTTTTGTAGCGGTTAAATCAAAAGTAGGCAAGAAAGCGGACGTCAATCCCAAGCCCGGCCAGCGCCAAGCGAAAACTCAATTGCCCACCGGCAGCGTTTTCGACGGGCATGTACAAGGGATGGGGTTCCGTTTCAAAACCGATGAGTTTGTTGTGCCAATGCGTCTAAGCGCATTCAATGGTGGAGACATGCGAAACATCGTCTACATTCTGGCGGATTCACCTCGTCGGATTCGTGCGATTCCTGAAGAGTACGTTCAACGTCAAGTGACCGGGGCTCAGTTGGTTGAGAATATGACCAACCCACTTCCGTTGCGAATCATTGGTGGAACGGAGAAAGACATTCCGGAGTATCGCCGCGAGCAGATTGATAATGATCGAAAGCCTGCTGGCAAGAATGGAGTGGCAAGAGATCTTTTTGCTTCTGATTTGTTGGCAGTCAGTACAGGCGAGTTGTCTTTGCGACACGAAGAAGACGAAAAAGCTCTTTTGCAAATCGGAGAACATTTTGGTTTGCGAGGAAAAGAAGTTGATGACGAAAACGCAATCGCGTTGGCCGATATTCGAAATGAATCGACGGATGCAGGGATTGAATTGCTCAAAGGCATGACCTTGTCCGTTATTGATGGAGATTTTCCACGCGAAGTCGTTGCACGTCAGAATTTGACCTTTGCCAACTACAATATGCCTGCTGCTCGCAACAAAGCCAAGTCCTACGACTCAAAGTTGTTTGGGCCCGGTGGCGAGAAAGAAGGTGTATTGAAACTTGGTACGGTTGATTGGAGTGATGTTGATCTGCAGATCGCGCAAGATGAACTGCGTGGCCAGCGCACGCGAACTACCCTTGCCTGGTTGATATCTTTTGCGGCGATTGGGATGGTGCTGAGTTTTGCCGCGCGAAGACGATCTGCGTTGGTTGTTGCGTTGGTTACATGCCTTTGCTGCACCAGTGCGGTTGCCGGTGAGAGTTTCACCAATGGGAACGATGCCGATTCAATCGAACAGATTGTTGAGGCCCTTAAGGAGGCAAAGACTGCCATGCAAGCGATTGCTGACGCGGCGGAGCTTTGCAAATCAAGTGATTCAGAACGCGAAAATGTCATCAAGGCCCTGCTGAAGGTTGTTCGAAGCGGCGAGGAACTGCCTCAACGCGGTTGGGCGATCGCTGCTTTGGCCGAAATTGGCGGAACGGATATCGACGAATATCTGTTGGACGTGCATGCCAATGAATCTACCGAGATGATTGTCAGAACCTGGGCGGCTGCGGCGAGGGTGTCAATGACGAGATCCGTGAACGGCTTGATCGAAAAAGCTCAGTTGATTACGACCTTTCCTGCACTCGGCCGTCCCATCGGCATGCGGTTGGTCGAGCAAATGAGTGAGGATGGCGAGGAGGTCGATCCTGAACAAATGATTCAAGCCACAATTCGCGTTCCGCAACTTCAACAAAGTTTGGCGGCAGCAATCATGGCCTTTGGCCCTGAAAAGCTTTCCACCGTTCTTTACAACTGCGCGGACAACAATGTTCGACGGACAGCTGCAGGTTATCTTGGTTCGATTGCCAATGCCGGTGAAGGCCAAGACGTTGCAAATCAGGTTATTGCTGCGGTAACGTTTGATGCCCAAGCCAACGATGTGCCTTGGAAGGGTGGAGCTTTGTTTATCCCGAACATTCAATGGGAAAAGGAGAACGCTCGCGCATTGGTTGGAAACCTGATTCGATGGCATGTTTGGTGCGATATGAATGATCGAACGGAAGAGCAGCAGCAGATTCACAACAACATTCGTAGTGTTGCTTTGATTCAAGCGGCCGGCTATACCAACCCGGGATGGCAGAGCGTCGGAACGGTTGAGTGGTTGAATTCCTGGAAAGCGGCCGTTGGCAAGGAAGAAATTCGAAAGCTGCTTGAAGACGTGGGAGCGCTGGAATCCGAGAAATATGCGGCGACTTTGCGGTAGTGTCCTTAGCTAAACCGCTATCACTGCATTTTAATTCTTGAATATTATGGTCACGCTCGGCGTGGCCATTTTTTTATGTAATCGTGTTATTCCGATCCTCGCAGGCCTGGCAATAATTTTGGCAGTTCACCGGCTGCCCGCTCGCAAGAATAAACGGGGCTATCCCAATTGTCCGAAAGAAATGTATAACCGTATTGGTCGAACGCAATCAAAGCCGTCACAACAGGGTGATTTGAATTGCTAAGTATGGCAAATACAGGCGCTCCAAATTTTCGTTAATTCTCACGTGAAATTTTGGGATTTCTCCAAATATTCCGTGTAAGACTCGAAGAAGGACAGAGGGTCCTTCAAAAAACGGATTTGATCATTGGAATTGGCACAACAAAAAATGGGCGACTCTTGCCTGGATTTATGGAGCAGTGTTGCCCGTTTGCATTGATTGTTGGATATAATAAGTTGGTGGTTTGGAGATGGAAATCTAATGCAAGTGAGAAACCCTTGAACGCAAATCCAGAATTTCCATCGGAGCCGACGGATTCCGATGCAATTGAGCCTACCGTTCCGCGACGACTTCGCGCTAAGCCTGCGTCTGCACGTAGCCTTCATTCTGATTTGTTTGGAAAACTTTTCTGGCTCGGGTTTTGTGCATTAGGCGCGTTTGTTGTTTGGCAGGTTGGCCCCAAGTTGGTAGAGAATTATCAATTCGCCGTCACTAAGGGTAAGATCCGAGCCGAATATCAACACGCTGTTGATTACCTGGAAGGTGATCCTCTTGGCGATATTTCTAAGGCCTATCAATTGGTCGCACAAAGAATCCGGCCTAGTGTCGTGAGTATCAAATGCGACAAGACGATCGTACGAGACAGTGGTCGCGAGACTCGTGGTGAAGGACAGGGTTCCGGTGTTGTCATGGCTTCTGATGGTTATGTCTTGACCAATGCTCACGTTATCGATCGCGGCACCAACATCGTGGTGACCTTGTATGACAAGCGGCAGTTTATGGCTCAAGTGGTTGGGATAGATGAGCTGACCGATCTTGCCGTTTTGAAAATCGCGGCGAAAGATTTGATTACTGCAGAATGGGGGGATAGTGATCGGTTAGAAGTTGGCTCGCCCGTTTGGGCGATCGGGTCTCCTTTTGGATTGGAGTATACGGTTACTTCAGGAATTGTTAGTGGAAAGAACCGTGTCGAGCAAAAGCCAACTCCCGGTGACCCCAGACAGCAAAGTCCACATCAGGAACTGCTTCAGACGGATGCCGCTGTAAATCCCGGCAACAGTGGTGGACCATTGGTAGATTCGACAGGGACGGTTGTTGGAATTAACTCTTCAATCGTTGGCGAACAGTTTCTCGGAATCAGTTTTGCCATTCCCAGTTCCATTGCGAAATTTGTGTTCGACGAATTGTCAGCCAAGGGATCCATCAACCGAGGATATTTTGGTTTTGATCCAGATCCCGTCTACCAGGTTGATGCCGACCGGTTGGGGCTCCCCGATTTAGATGGTGCTTTGGTTGGATGGGTTCAAGAAGATTCGCCAGCACAGCAGGCCGGAATTCGTCGCGGAGACGTAATTCGGACCTGGGACGGGCATTCGATTACAGAGCATTCGATTCTTTTTCGTTATTGCTTGCAGACTCCACCTCGCACGCGCGTTGAGTTAACCGTTTTTCGTAATGGTCGTGAGCGCACGACGACGTTAACTGTTGGTGAACGGTAACGTTCTATCTTTTGAAGGGGCCTCCTGCCCCTTGCGAGATATCACCTGACGAATACGGGCTGAGTTCCGCCTTCTGTGGCAATCGGACGATCTTTGAGGCTGCGCGGCCTGCCTTTAATTGGATTGTTTGGAAGGTTGCGTGTCTTGTGGAGGCAGTGAGACAACGATGTTTCGGCGGGAGCCTCAACCTCCCAAAGGCGCCGTGCGATTATCGGATCAATGGTTAAGGTTTAACACGGGCTGGCGAGATATCACCTGACGAATACGGGCTGAGTTTCGCCTTCCGTGGCAATCGGACGATCTTGAGGCTGCGCGGCCTGCCTTTAATTGGATTGTTTGGAAGGTTGCGTGTCTTGTGGAGGCAGTGAGACAAAGATGTTTCGGCGGGAGCCTCAACCTCCCGAAGGCGCCGTGCGATTATCGGATCAATGGTTAAGGTTTAACACGGGCTGGCGAGATATCACCTGACGAATACGGGCTGAGTTTCGCCTTCCGTGGCAATCGGACGATCTTGAGGCTGCGCGGCCTGCCTTTAATTGGATTGTTTGGAAGGTTGCGTGTCTTGTGGAGGCCGTGAGACAAAGATGTTTCGGCGGGAGCCTCAACCTCCCGAAGGCGCCGTGAGATTATCGGATCAATGGTTAAGGTTTAACAAGGGCTGGCTTACAGGGTTGGCACGGATTGCCTGACCAGTATATCAGGTACGAAGGGAACAACCGTGAACGCTTCGTTGACCCCGTCTTTGCTTGATTGTTCGGAATAAGTCGAATCACCTGCCGATTGATTACAAAGGAGAAAACTCCACTTGCCCGATTGTTCGGAAGGTTGGAGAAATCGCAAACAACCGTTGTCTCTTCGGTAGTGTGCCATTCCTGAGACGTCCCATTGAAGATTCATTGCGCAAGGAAGCGTTCTTGATGACGAAATCAAAAAAGCCAGTACAAGCTTCGGATTCCAAAACAATTTCTCGTCGAAAGCTTCTCAAAGCGTCGGTTGCGGGTGCTGCGTTGGTGGGGTTGGGAAAAAAAACGAAGGCCGACGATGATCCGATTCGGGTTTCAGAGGCGGGTGGCAAACGATGTCAACCTTGCGTTTCGCAGCTTAAGGTCATTGCATCTAGCGATTATCAAAATAGTTTGCAGCGGCACGGCGGGCGACTTTCCAATCCCATTCGCAATTTGTTCGTCACGGCCGAAAAAGAAGATCAATGTCATTTTGCCGTTACCGTGATCGGCTCCGGCTATGGTGCCTCAATTATGGCCGCGCGACTTTCCAAGGCGCTTCGCGATGACACTCGTATTTGTATTCTGGAGCGAGGGAAAGAGTGGTTGCCAGGCTCATTTCCTGACACCTTTGAAAATACCTGGCGTAATACTCGACAGCAAATGACAGGGCCGACGCGTGGACAGATCACCAATCCACTTGGGCTTTTTGATATCTCGTTCAACAATGAGATTAACATTCTCAGTGGAAGTGCTCTTGGAGGAACGAGCAATATCAACGCCAGTGTCGCGATTCGACCTGATTCAGAAGTTTTTCACGACCCACGCTGGCCAGCGGCGCTGCGAGACCGACATTTTTTAGAACCCTACTTCGAACGGGCAGCCGTGGAACTCGGTCTGACTCGAAGTGCTTTTGACGCGACCCCCAAAATTCGGTCGAGACGACTGGCAGCAGAACGAGTTAGTTCGGATCCGCGTTTCTTCGACCTTTCGCCGCTAACCGTCACCTATGACTATCGACATTTGGACCAGCAAGCCAGAAATCGACAAGGGATGACACAGCGTCCATGTACGAATTGTGGTGATTGCATTACGGGTTGCAACGTCGGAGCTAAAAATACACTGAGTTACAATTATCTCCCGATTGCCAAATGGAATGGGACGGAGATGTACACTCAAGTCAATGTCGATTCGATCGAAAAGCGACAGGGATACTACCGGATGAATTTGACCTACATTGATGATTCAAACCATGAGATCACGCACCACAAAGTAAGTATCAACTCCAAAATTGTCGTACTGGGCGCAGGAAGTCCAGGCAGTTCGAAAGTGCTTTTGAATTCACAAAACGAAACCTTTGAATTCTCACAGGCATTGGGGCACAACTGGTCAGCAAATGGCGATGCAATTGGATTTGTCCTGAACACGGGGCAAGCCAGTCACATTGCTGGTCATGGAACCTGTCCTCCCAAATACGGTCCCGTGGGACCAACCGTTCAAACGACATCTCATTTTACGGGCTGTGGATCGCTGAAAGATCGTTTTATCATTCAAGAAGCGGCGATTCCACGTGGCGTCGTAAACCTGTTCCAACCCCTGATGCAGGATCAGGATTTGACCAACACTATGGTGATGCTTGCGATGGGGCATGACGAAGCAAGAGGAAAAGTCGTTTGGAAGGATGGACGCTACCAGATTGATTGGCCTGGATTGAAAGAATCGAACTATCGTTTGAACATGTTCAAGCAATTTGAAAAGTATGCCCAGGCTCATGGCGGAAAATACAAGCGGCTCAAGTTATTTGGAGCAAACCTTGTTACGGTCCATCCGTTAGGAGCATGTGGGATGAGTGACAGCCCCGCTTATGGGACAGTCAATCAATTTGGACAGGTTTACGAAGGCAAGCAAGGCGGGTGTGTCGATCCTCGCTCTGGAATGCCTCAAATTCACGAAGGGCTCTACGTTGCGGACGCCAGCGTGATTCCGACTCCTCTTGGAGTCAATCCGTTCATGACGATCTCTGCGATTTCTGAACGGATTGCAGAACACCTGATCGCGAATCCGCAATACGCGAACCTTTTCCAGACCCAGCTGTCAGCTTTGGGTACCAGTTAACTTGTATACGCTCAGGTCCGAAGCGAGATTTCAACGGTTGATGCTCAATGTGGCATGGCTGAAATTTGACTTCTTCATTTTGGTGATCACTGCTGATGTGAGTCGATTGGTTTTGTTGAGACTCAAACCTGAACGCTTGGAGCGTTTCTCTTTTCGGACGCAATCTTCTTGCCGCGGTTCGGGCTAGGAAAACTTGGGGTAATCACCGTTTGGTCCAAGGGAGCTCGCTCCGCACCTCTTCCCTTCGATTCTTGCAAGGCCTGACCTTGATAGGATTTTTATGTACCTGAGCATTTCGACCACGCATTCTCCCGCCTCTGACCTGGGTTATTTGCTTCACAAGCATCCAGCCAAGCTACAACGCTTTGAGTTGAATTTTGGTGAAGCCCATGTTTTTTACCCCAGCGTTTCAGATCGCCAATGCACCATGGTGATGCTCGTCGATGTTGACCCGGTCAAGCTTGTCCGCACCAAGGGTGGATCTAGTTCATTTGCATTGAAGCAGTACGTGAACGATCGTCCCTACGTGGCTTCTTCTTTTCTAAGTGTTGCGATTTCCAACGTCCTTGGTTCTGCGCTTTCAGGCCGTTGCAAAGATCGGCCTGATCTGGCAACGGTGCCAATTGTATTGTCTGCGAAACTTGCCGCGATTTCTTGTCGTGGAGGCGAAGGCCTTTTGAGGGGGCTTTTTGAGC
Source organism: Mariniblastus sp. (assembly GCA_965224765.1). Classification (GTDB taxonomy): domain Bacteria; phylum Planctomycetota; class Planctomycetia; order Pirellulales; family Pirellulaceae; genus CAZDBA01. The sequence goes on along the minus strand of CBDDAC010000023.1, from coordinate 295,607 downwards.
CATTGGGATACACAGTTTCGGTGGAACGTCACCTTTTGGATCCCAGTCGAGATTGGGGAGAAAGCGGTTACTTCACTGTGGACCTTGAGGGAACGACGCGTCTTCAGGATTTGCTGTCTCATATTTATGTGCTGGCTCCTGTGCTGGATGAAGAAAAACATTATTGGGTTGAAAAGGAAGAGATCGCCAAGCTATTGCGGCACGGCGAAGGCTGGTTGGGGACTCATCCACTTCGAGAAAAGATTACCCATAGTTATTTGGCACGCCAGCGTAGTTTGACTCGATTGGCGTTGGCCCAACTTGCAGATGACTCGGCGGGCGATCAAGTTGATTTGGATCAAGCCCACGATGCGGAAGAAGAGACGATCGAAAAGACCATCAGTCTTCATCAGCAGCGATTGGAAACCGTCCTGGATGTTCTGCAGAAGTCAGGCGCAGAGCGCGTGTTGGATTTGGGCTGCGGTGAAGGTCGATTGTTGCGAATGCTGTTCAAAGAAAAGCAATTCCGAGAAATTGTGGGTATGGATGTGTCTCATGCGTCATTGGACAAAGCAGAACAACGGCTCCGACTTGATCGAGTTTCAGAACGGCAACTGGAGCGAATTAAATTGATTCAAGGCTCTCTTGTCTATCGAGACGAACGGTTGTGTGGTTATGACGCTGCAGTTGTCGTTGAAGTGATTGAGCATTTGGAACCAGAGAGGTTGGCGGCGTTTGAGCGCGTCTTGTTCGAATTCGCCCGATCCCAGACCGTTGTGATAACTACTCCGAATCGCGAGTACAACAGCCAGTGGCGATCGCTGCCAGCGGGCAAGCTGCGGCATCGAGATCATCGGTTTGAGTGGACTCGAGCGGAATTTGCCGAATGGTCGAATCGTGTTGCCGATTCCTTTGGCTATGCATTGGAAATCAAACCGCTGGGCGCGGAAGCTGAGAAGGTGGGCCCGCCCTCTCAAATGGGAGTGTTTACACGAAGATGAGTATTAAGATTCCTGAACTTTCATTGGTGGTTTTGATCGGCGCCTCAGGCTCTGGGAAGTCGACTTTTGCCAAAACCCATTTCCAGGCAACGGAAATCCTTTCTTCAGATGCATGTCGCGGACTTGTTTCGGATGACGAGAACAACCAAGCGGCAACGAATGATGCCTTTGATTTATTGCACTACATCGCGAGCAAACGCCTGTCGCGTCGGCGACTAACGGTCGTGGACGCGACTAACGTTCAGCCTGAAGGACGCAAGCAACTGGTGAAATTGGCCAGGCAGTACCATGTGTTGCCGGTGGCGATTGTCTTGAAGCTTTCAGACAAAGTTTGCCACTCTCGAAATCAAGGTCGCAGGGACCGTAACTTTGGACCGCATGTGATTCGACAGCAGTCCGGTCAGCTTCGTCGTTCGCTGCGCGGGTTGAAACGAGAGGGTTTTCGCAGTATTACAATCCTGGATTCAGAAGAATCAATTGCCGCAGTCAAAATTGAACGGCAAAAACTCTGGAACGATTTGAAACACGAATCAGGTCCCTTCGATATTGTCGGCGATGTGCATGGCTGCGCGACTGAATTGGAAAAGTTGCTTGAGCGGCTTGGCTATCTGACGAAACAATTGGAACGAAGTTCTGGCGGCACCTACAATCGGCTCTACCAGCATCCTGAAGGTCGTAAAGCGGTTTTTGTTGGTGATCTGGTTGATCGTGGGCCTCGTGTTTTGGATACTGTCCAACTGGTACACCATATGGTTAATCATCAGGCTGGACTTTGCGTGCCTGGAAACCACGATGTCAAATTGGTGCGGAAACTGAGAGGTCGCGATGTCAAAATTCAGCACGGATTAGAGCAGACTCTTGCTGAGTTCGATGCCTTGTCCGAGGAAGTTCGTCATCCGCTTACCGATACCATGACGGAATTCCTGGATGGACTAATAAGTCACTACGTGCTCGACGGCGGTAAACTGGTCGTTGCCCACGCCGGGCTGAAGGAGTCAATGCAGGGGCGGGCTTCTGGCAAAGTTCGAGAGTTTGCACTCTATGGCGAAACAACTGGAGAGACCGACGAATTTGGACTGCCGATCCGGTACAACTGGGCGTCTGAGTACCGAGGCGATGCCACGGTGGTTTATGGCCACACTCCGGTTCCCGAAGCGGAGTGGCTTAATCGGACGATCAATATTGATACGGGAGCTGTGTTCGGCGGCAAGCTAACCGCACTGCGATATCCCGAGATGGAATTGGTCTCAGTGGACGCCGCAAAGACCTATGCGACTCCGGTTCGACCGCTTGAACTACCGGATGAATTGGGGCTATCTGTCCAACAGCAGGATGATGATTTATTGGATATCCAGGATGTCCTTGGAAAGAGGATTGTCAATACGCGCTTACGTCCGAGTATCACGATTCGCGCAGAGAATAATGCCGCTGCCTTGGAGGTGATGAGTCGTTTCGCCGTTGATCCTCGCTGGCTTGTTTACTTGCCTCCCACGATGTCGCCTTCGGAAACGGTTCCCGAGAATAGTGAATACGCTGGGTGGCTTGAGTATCCTCAGCTGGCTTTTGACTACTATCGATCGAATGGTGTTCGCGAGATCATCTGCGAAGAAAAACACATGGGGTCGCGCGCGATTGTAGTACTTTGTCGAGACCGAGAAGTGGCAACGAAACGTTTTGGGATTGCTGACGGTTCATTGGGAAGTTGTTATACGAGAACTGGGCGAAGGTTTTTTGCTGATGTCGATTTGGAAGCGGCGGTTCTTGATCAGTTGCTGTCTGCGCTAGGCCAAACCAGATTTTGGGAAACCTTGGATACCGACTGGGTCTGTTTGGATTGTGAGATCATGCCTTGGTCAGTGAAGGCGCAAGAGTTGATTCGTCAGCAGTATGCGGCTGTTGGTGCTGCGGCTCGGGCATCGTTGTCGCCCGCCGTGGAGAGTTTGCAGCAAGCTGCCAAGCAGGGAGTTGCCGTCGATGATTTGCTTACCCGTTATCAATTAAAACATCAGATGGCAGAGCAATACCGATTGGCCTATCAGCCTTATTGTTGGCCAGTTGACGGTGTTGGCGATATCAAGCTGGCACCCTTTCATGTTATGGCAACTGAAGGAGTGACCCATATCGACAAGACGAACCTTTGGCACATGGATACTATTCGTCAGTTTTCCGAGTTCAATTCTGAAGATTGCTTGCATGCCACTTCTCTGCGTCGGATCGATTTGGAAGATGAAGATAGTGTTGTTGCGGCCGAACAATGGTGGCATGAATTGACTTCAGCTGGAGGCGAGGGAATGGTCGTGAAGTCCAACGATTTTGTGGTGCGAGGAAAGCGTGGTTTGGTTCAGCCGGCTGTTAAATGCCGTGGGCGAGAGTATTTGCGAATCATCTATGGTCCGGAGTATACGGCACCAGAAAATCTCATCCGCCTGCGACGTCGAGGTCTATCGGCAAAACGATCTCTGGCGATTCGAGAATTTGCTTTGGGGATTGAGGCGTTGGAGCGTTTTGTTAAACGGGAGCCACTTCGTCGAGTTCACGAGTGCGTTTTCAGCGTTTTGGCATTGGAGAGCGAAGCGGTCGACCCACGTTTGTAGATATTGTTGGGGGGAGTTTTGTGGTGAATTTCCGTGGGCATGCAAGAATTTGGTTGCCAGTGGCGGAAGACCATTTGACGAAATTGGTTTTGGCGAATAGAACTACAACACTCAATTCACCTTTGGGCCGACTTACCTGCGTGTAAGTGGGTCCCGCGAGGGGGAGCCGTGAACCGGGTCAGATCTGAAATATGAAGCAGCCCTAAGCGGGGTACTCTTGTGCGGGGTCCTCTTATTCGCAGGTTTTTTTATTGATCTGCATTGATATCTGCCCCTTGGACGATTCTGGTCCTGATCGGTTAAAATGCTCTTCTGAAAACAAGTTCTGGGTGATCGTTGATGAGTGCAGACACAAATAGCGAACAGTATACGGTTGTTGCGAGGCGTTACCGGCCGCAGGCTTTTGGTGATTTGATTGGGCAGGGGCATGTGGTCCAGGCGCTTTCCAATGCGATCAACAGCAGCCGAGTCGGCCACGCTTATTTGTTTACCGGTGCACGGGGAGTGGGAAAAACTTCATCGGCGCGAATTTTTGCCAAATGTCTGAACTGCAAAATCGGTACGACAACCACTCCATGCAACGAGTGTGATATCTGCGAAGCCGTTTCTGTCGGTGAAGATGTAGATGTTCTTGAGATCGATGGTGCGAGCAATCGAGGCATCGATGAGATCAGGCAGCTTCGATCCAATGCCAATGTTCGGCCCAGTCGGTCCCGCTACAAAATCTATATCATCGACGAAGTCCATATGTTGACTCAGGCGGCATTTAACGCCCTGCTGAAAACTCTGGAAGAGCCGCCTGAACACGTCAAGTTTATCTTCTGCACGACGGACCCGCAGAAGATTCCCATCACGGTATTGTCGCGTTGTCAGCGATTTGATTTTGCCCCCGTCAAATCTGACGAAATCACAAAGAGCTTGCGCTCCATCGCGAAGGATGAAGGAATCGAGGCGGACGACGCTGCGTTGGCCTTGTTGGCTCGTCGCGCCAATGGTTCGATGCGAGATAGTCAGTCGCTGTTGGAACAATTACTTTCCTTCTGTGGCGAGCATATCACGACTGAGGATGTCAACCAGCTGTTGGGTACGGCCGACATTGGAATGATTGCAGCCATCGCGGAGCAGGTGATCAGCTCGAATGGTTCGCAGGCGGTTTTTGCGATCGCCGAGGCACTAAATCAAGGTGTCGATTCTGGCCAACTGGCGCAGCAACTGTTGGGGTACTTTCGTGACTTGATGGCGGTCAAAGTCGGTTGCGATGAAAACCTTTTACTTTTCACTTCTGTAGGCGATTTGGATTCACTTCGTGGGCAGGCAGAAACCTTGGGGTTGGAGAAGATCTTGTCGGTGATCCAGGTGCTGGATGCCGCAGTCGTACGAATGCAGCATTCGCTTCATTCTCGAACTTTGCTGGAAGTGGCGGTGGTACGTTCGTGTCGCCTTGATGATCTTGACTCGATCAGTGACTTGGTGACTGCACTTGCATCGGGAGAAGGTGTTGGAGCGGCGGGTTCTCCGAAAAGGCCTGCAAAAAAAAACGAGATAGCGGTCGCTAAACCCGTCGCGATTGCGCCCAGTTCCGCCCTTGCGCCCAATCCTGTCTCCTCCCCTGCGCCCAACGCTGTCTCCTCCCCTGCACCCAGTTCCGCCGCTGCACCCAGTTCCTCCCCTGCACCCAGTTCCTCCCCTGCACCCAGTTCCTCCCCTGCACCCAGTTCCGCCGCTGCACCCAGTTCCTCCCCTGCACTCAGTTCCTCCCCTGTCACCGCGCCCATCGCGGCTTCTGCGATTCGGCGGTCCGAAAGTGTCCAGTCGGCGGGCTCGGCAAAATCTGAGGATGAAGACAAGCCAGCCGCGCCGTTGTCGAAAACTCCGCTTTCCTCGTTTGACCCGGCTAACGTAGAATCGGTCTGGCGACAGGCGCTGGGGCAGCTTCCTGAAATGACCCGTGAGATGGCGGGAACTCAGGAGAAAGTTGTATTTATTGAGCCGAATACTATCAAAGTGATGTTGCCGGAAAAATATAATCAACAGATGTGTATGCGGGCGGATCGTCTTAAGTCAATCGAAAATGCTGTCGAAGCATGTGTTGGTATTCCGCTACGGGTTGAATTTCATTGGAATGAGAAAGAAACTGCGGTTGTTGAAGTGTCGCAACCCAAATTAAGCCGACGGCAACGGATTCGTCAGTTGGAACAAAACACAATGGTAAAAAAAGCGATCGAAGTTTTTGATGCGGAAGTCGTTGATTTTAAAGGCAATACAAAAAAATAACGGGAGTACACCATGTTCAAAGGACTTGGCAATATCGCATCGCTGATGAAAAATGCTCAAAACATCGGCGGGAAAATGGGCGAGATTAATGAAGAGCTCAAAGACAAACGCGTAAGTGGTTCGGCGGGTGGAGGAATGGTAACCGTAGAAGCCAATGGCTTGGGCCACGTTCTTTCGGTCAAACTTGATCCTGTTCTTGTCGAGAAACAGGATGCTGAGATGATTCAGGATTTGCTTCCCGCTGCGATCAATGACGCCATCGTAAAGTCAAAGCAACTCCATGTGGAGGCGATGCAAGGCGTGACTGGCGGACTGGCGATTCCCGGGCTGGATGATGCACTCAAGAACTTTACTGGGGGAGCAGAGGGTGACGATACGAACTCCCCGAATGCTCCTGAGATCCCATAGAGTTGTCGGAACCACTGATAAGTTTGCGGTGAGTCTGAGGAAGTGCCACCGCGATTCTGGAGCAAATTAAAGAGCAAGAAAATTGGCTGAGTTATCGCAATCCGTAGTCGACGTTATCGAGCAACTTTCCAAGCTGCCCGGAATTGGCCGCAAGTCTGCCGAGCGTTTGGCGTATCATATTTTGCGAGTCCATAAGACGGAGGCGCTGGCGCTGTCGGACGCGATTCGAAATGTTCGTGAGAATGTCTGTTATTGCAAGAACTGCTTCAACCTTGCTGAGTCGGAAGTCTGTGCGATTTGCGAAGATCCCGCACGCAACCAAAGTTTGCTTTGTATTGTTGAGCAGCCGCGTGACTTGATGGCTTTGGAATCGTCTGGTAACTATCGTGGTTTGTATCACGTGTTGCTGGGGCGAATCGCCCCTCTTGAAAACATTGGTCCAGATCAATTGACGATTGATTCTCTGAGTGAACGAGTTGCTGAAGGCAACTTCAAAGAGTTGATTATGGCGACCAATCCAACCGTCGAAGGCGATGGGACGGCGCTGCATATTTCCAATGTGCTGGCAGAATATAACCTTCCGATTACCAAACTGGCGCGGGGGATCACGACGGGGAGTATTCTTGAGCATACGAACAAGGAAATCCTGGCAGACGCTATTTCTGACCGTCGCCCGTTCTGATACAAGCTTTCAGCAGTGTAAACCGATTTGTTAAGAAGAAAATCTGTCCACTGTGGGGGAATTCTTCAACGAAAGTCTTTTCGGATAGTACGTTTCTAAAGGCCTTTATTCGGGCTTCCATGAGACGCACGCTGATCATTCGTGTAAAATTAGTGGAGGAAGTCAGTTTGCTTTAGCTGACAAGCGTAATTGGGCGCAAAAAATTATGAAAATCACAATCGGTCAGCATCAGACGCAGAAACAAGTTCAGGCGCTCGCACCGCGCATGATCCAGTCGATGGAAATTCTGCAAATGCCGATGGCTGCGTTGGTGGAACGCATTGAGCAGGAGTTGATTGAGAACCCGACTCTCGAACGAGTCGATGGAGACTCTGAGGCTCGCGAGCAGGAGCATGAACCGGATGCCGCGCCGCAAAAAGATATCGAACAGAAAGAGCTTGTCCTTGATGATGATAAGGGCAGTGCCGAAGAGTTCGAACGGCTTCTCAATCTTCAGCAGGATGTCCCCGATCACTTCGATGGTCAGCGCCCCTCTTCGAATCGAATTCAAGAATCGACCGATCGTCATCATGACATGATTGCCAATGTTGCAGATCGTGGAGCAACCTTACAGGATCATTTGCTCGAGCAACTCAAGGAATGGAATCTAGAAACAGATTTGGAGAGGATGTGTCAGAGGATTATTTCGTCGCTGTCGGCCGAAGACGGTGGGTACCTGAGGGTGAGCCTTGCCGACTTGCTGCCTGTCGATGCATCTCACGAAGATAGTGAACTGGCGGAGGATGCGTTGGCGACGGTTCAATCGCTGGATCCGGCTGGAGTTGCAGCTCGAGATCTGCGTGAATGTCTTTCGCTGCAGTTGACTCACGATATTGAACATTTGGATCGGGTTCGCACCTTGATCATGAATCACTTAGAGGATCTGCAGCACAATCGGCTTCCGCAAATACAAAAGGCGACCGGATATTCGATTGACGAAATCAATGAAGCTTGGGGTGAGTTGCGGACTCTGGATCCAAAACCCGCTAGCCAATATGCCGAGTCATTTGTGCCTTCGGTCACCCCGGATCTATCAGTCGTACAGGAAGAAGACGGACGCTATGTGGTCAAGATGGACGAGGGGCCTGTTCGTCATTTGAACATCAGCAAGTATTACCGACAGCGATTGGCGAACGGTCAGGCAACGGCCGAAGAGAAGGAATTTATTAAACGTAAGATTGTCGCGGCGCAATGGCTGATTGAGTCCATTGAGCAGCGACGTAATACATTAATGAAAGTTGCCCAGGCGATAGTCGATCATCAAACGAATTTTCTGGATAACGGCCCCGAGTATCTCGAACCACTTAAAATGCAGCAGATTGCCGATCGTGTGGGCGTTCACGTGACGACGGTGAGTCGAGCGGTGGACGATAAATACTTGGAGACTCCGCGAGGAATTTTTGCGCTGCGTAATTTCTTTGTGGGTGGCACAACGACCGATAGCGGTGAAGATGTTGCCTGGAACAAAATTCGCATTGAACTTCAAAAACTGATCGATAACGAAGACAAGGCGAAACCCTATAGTGATGATGAAATTGTGAAGCGGCTTAAAGCCCTCGGATTTCCTGTCGCTCGCCGGACGGTGACCAAGTATCGCAAGAAACTGAGTATCCCCAGTTCTCGTCAGCGTCGCGACTGGTCGAAGGCGAAGAAATAGTTTCTGTGGGGAAATTGAGCGATTGGCGCTCTTTCTGCAATGTTGCGCCTCTTGCCAACGAAAGTGAGATTCGCTCCCTTTTCATTGCCCAACGGTTCAATCTTTTGATCTGTTATTGCGAACTGGGAACAGGCAGTCCAAAATGGAGAGTATGAGCGAAAAGGCTTTTCTTTCGCTGAATGCCTAACCTGAGATCTATTGGCTAGATGGCGAAAGAAAAACGACCTGTACTCGACAATCTTTTGAATGTTCAGACGCCTGAGAATATCTCATTTCAATATCGGGTTGCGGGACCATTCCGTCGGTTTATGGCGTTTGTGCTTGATCTGATTGTGCTGTTGTTCCTCGGTTTTGTGGCGTCCCTGATCATGGGGTTGATTGGGTTTCTAGCGCAGTTCTCTGGTGGCTCTGGAGCTGCCCAAGCGGTGACGGGGACGGTGGCCGGACTTCTACTGGCCTCTGCATTTTTTGTGTTTTGGTTTTATACTGCGGTGATGGAGACCTTTTGGAATGGTCAGACGCTCGGCAAGATGGGGATGAAGTTGCGAACGCTGAGCACCAATGGAGAAGCCATTGATGGTGTTCAGGCGTTGCTGCGAAACTTTTTTCGCTTGATCGACGTATCGCCGTTCTTGTCTGGCTTTGTGTTGTTTGGCGCTGGGTTTGGCGGATCGGGTGTGTTTCCCTCATTCATGGTGGGCTTGATTGCGATGTTAGTCAGCCGAAAATTTCAGCGAGTTGGTGATCTGGTGGCGGGGACAATTGTTGTTCATGAGCAGAAAGGTTGGGCTCATGGGCTTGCTCAATTCGAGGACGTTCGGGTATCGCAACTTGCTGACGCTATTCCGCATGATTTTTATGTTTCTACGGAACTGGCAAAAGCGTTAGCGAGTTTTGTTGATCGCCGAAAGGTTCTGCACTACCAGCGGGTGAATGAAATCGCTGGCCATCTAGCACGTCCGATTCTTGCCCGAATTGGAATGCCCAGTGACACGAACTACGATCTCCTGTTGTGCGCGCTCTACTACAAGACCTATGTTTCTACGATTCTTGACGACACGACGGTCGTAGATTCGGTTATTCCCGATCCGAAGATAGAATATGACGCTAAAACTTCACAAGTCGCTTCGGAGACGGTCCGATGAAAGTTGCTGAACTCATTCGCCGTCGCCAGAAATCCTGGGAAGAACTGGAGGCCATGTGTGCCCAGATGGGCAAACGCAAGGTGGTTCGCGATCCTAAATCGGTGACGCGTTTTACTCAGCTTTATCGTGCTGCTTGTGCTGACCTTGCTTTGGCTGATGCATACCAACTACCACCCTCTACTGTTGAATACTTACATTTACTTGTCGCACGAGCCCACAATCAACTTTATCGAAGCAAGTCATTTCAGTGGCGATTGCTGGCTGACCGAATCCTTATTGATACACCGCGATTGATTTTTCGCGAGCCTTGCGTGCATATCTCATTCTTCCTGTTTTGGGGATTGTTTGCGCTGGCAGGTTATTTGGCTTATGAGAAACAGATATGGCCAGAATTTGCCGAAGAGGTTTGTGGCGCCGAACAGTTGGATGCAACAGAAACCATGTTTGCGGACTTCAAGGGGCGGTCCTGGGGTGAAAACTCATTCATGATGGGTTTTTATATTTGGCACAACGCGGGAATTGGTCTGCGGATTTTTGTGAACATGTTGCTGGTTCTTCCTGGCTTAATTGAGTTGACGTTCAATGCGGTTTTTTTGGGCGCGACTTTTGGCTACATGTTTCGGGCTGAGTTGGGCGATTCCAGTTTACACTTTAAGGAATTCGTAACGGCACATGGACCCTTCGAGTTGACTGCGATCATCTTGAGTGCGGGTGCCGGATTAAAAATCGGAATGAGTTGGATCAAGACTCATGGGCTGACTCGACGGGACTCCTTGATCAAAGCGGGGCGCGAGGCGCTTCCGATTGCCATGTGTGCAGTCGTATTGTTTTGTTTGGCGGCGTTGATCGAAGGTTTTATCTCGCCTTCCCCATTGCCGTGGTGGTTTAAGGGGGCGGTAGGAGCGCTGAGTAGTTGCTTGATGATGATTTACTTTATCGTTCTGGGATATCAGGGACAGCGATGAAGTTTGATCATACATTTATCGCGATTCGCCAGCGGACTTGGCTGGAGATCTATGATTTATCCCTGCACGTTCTGAGGGACTATTTTTCGCCGATCATGATTTTGCTATTGGTCGGTGCGTTGCCCTGGATTCTGCTTGACTGGTGTTTGTTGGGGTGGATGTTGAGCGATGAGTATTGCGATGGATACTCAGTTAGCTTGTTGGGGCTGATTGCAAATGAGGAAGGCTACGACAGTCATGCGGTCGGATTTGGTTGGTTGACGCTGTTATTGATTATCAATCAGGCCCAAGTTGGCACTGCGATGATTTCGCATTATCTGGGGCAATCGATGTTCATCGGCAAGCCAAAAATAGGCGAGTCGATCCGCTGCCTTTGGACAGTGCCATTCTCTTTTTACTGGCTCCACTATGGCTTGCGAGGGGTATTGCCTGCGGGACTCTTGGTGGGCGCAATTGGGCTTTCTCGCGATTCCTCAGAAAGGTCCGATATGACTGGGACTGCAGTCTTCTTCCTGGTAATCGTGGTTTTGGTGGGGCTGTTGGTTCGTGCGTTTCGGCCCTATGTCACAAAAATAGTGGTTTTGGAAAAGGCCACTTGGAAAGCCACCGAAGACAATCCTATTTCATTTACCAATCGCTCAAACTCGTTGCATGGATCTGATGGTTGGTTCCTGTTTTTGCAACTGTTTGTATCGGCGATATTCGGTTTTATGTTAACAATGGGAGTCTATGGAACGTTGATGATGATTTACTCCGCGTTGGATATTACCTGGAGTACAGGATTCGTTGAGTTGGCTGTGATTTGGCCGATGTCACTTTGGTTGACCGCTGCCTTTTTTGCGATTGTTCGGTTTCTGACCTACATCGATTTAAGGATTCGCCAGGAGGGGTGGGAAGTTGAGTTGAGGATTCGTGCCGAGGCTTTAAAAATGGAGCAAGGCGCATGATGATTCGTTTCGATTTGTTAGGTGTTCAGTTAGCTTTGTTTTGCGGGTTGGCTCTCAGTTGCCAGGCTTGTTTTGGGCAAGGTCCTGCGGTTGATTCAGGTGAGAGTTCGGCTCAGCGCGCGTTTCAGAAAGGGAGTTATCCCTGGTATGACGCCGATACTGAAATGCTCAATCTTGAACCTGAATTGATTAGGGGGGGTGCGGCTGAAACGGCAGATCGGAATACGATCCCCGCGGTCGCTCCGGCAGTGCAGGGTGGGAACATGGGTGGTGCGAGCAATTGGTGGTTGGTGGTTTTGATTGTCCTGTTGGTGCTTTTGTTGGCCGTCGTGGTTGCGGCGGTGGTATGGTTGTTGATGCGGGTGGCCCCTCCCGCAGGGTTTAGTCAGTATCAAAACGACTCGGATCAAGAGCGGGCTTTTGGATCGGATCGAATGGAGCGGTTGCCCTTCGATGTCTACAATCCCACGGGAGATTTTCTCGCGGCGGCTGAGTCCGCGTATCGTGCCGGTGACTTTCGCAATGCGGTTACCTACCTGTTTAGTCACGTTCTTTTGACCTTGGATCGTCACAAACGTGTTCGACTTCGTCGTGGAAAAACCAATCGTCAGTATTTGAATGAGATGCAATCCACGGGAGCGGGTTCACTTTCTGGATACTATGAGCGATTGATGGTTTCGTTTGAATCCGCCTTTTTTGGAAACTATGAGCTGAAGACTCAACAGTTTGAGGAAAGCTGGAACGCTTTGACTGATTTTCAAGATCGACTTGATCGTCTTGGTGAGGTGCCACGTGAGTAATAATCGCAAGGTCTTTCTCATCTCGCTGGTGGTTTTAATGGTGGGCTGTGGAAAAAATACGAGACCGCCTGACGGGATCACCTCTGGCTATGGGCGCAAGTCGGGCGCGGAATTTGTCAACAGTTTGAATGGAACGGCTGTTTTTGCTGAGATGGTCAGGGCAAGCGGTGATACGACTGGGCGTTCAGATTCGATTACTCCCCGAATCAAGAAGTATGATCAAATAATTTGGTTTCGCGATCGCTATGAGTCGCCCTCCCAGGAGGCCATTGACGCGCTGGTCGATTGGTTGAGTACCGGGAATCAGTGTCAGTTGATTGTCGTGGGGCGCGACAGTGACTCAGCAATCGACTATTGGTCCAAAGTCGTGGCGACTGCCAAGGGGCAGGATTTGCTGGAAGCTCGGCGACGTTTAGCCAAGATCAAATCCAGGTTTCAAAGACGCCGAACCGAAAGAAACACAGAAGAAGATTCCTGTGCCTGGTTTTCTTTCGTAGAGAATGACTATCAGCCTGCGACCCGAATTTCGGGTGACTGGGCAAAGGGAATTGATCCACGAAAAGCGGAATTGAAAGTGGGCATGATGTTGGAACAATCAACGCCTGCCCCCTCAACGCCGTGGAATAAACGTTATCAAGCGGATGTTTTGCTTCGCCTAGATTCCCAACCGATGGTGACAGAGCTAACCGGACGTGGATTGGGAGATGGCCGAATTCTTGTCGTTTCCAATGCTTCGTTTTTGACGAATTACGGATTGGTAAATCGAGAGAATCAAAAGTTGGCACAGGCATTAGTCGATTCAAAACGCTTTGACCGATCAACATTGTTTCTGGAAACTGGAGCTGATGGAGCAAGAGTATCTGACTCGGAGGCAGGGCACGAGACATGGGCTTGGATTACCAAGCCGCCCCTGAGATACATCATTCCACATTTCTTGATGCTCGGTGTGATTTTCTGTTTTGTGTTGTTTCCGATTTTTGGTCGGGCCAGACGAGCTGATCCTGCAGAAGATTCCTCCACGTTCCGTGACCACATTCGGGCAATGGGCAAGCTGTTGTCCGTTTCGGGCAATATCCAGTTCGCCAGGGACAAAATTGAAAAGTACACCAATCGCCATTGGCACGAACATAAAAAGTAACGTTGAGTAAATAAATAGATGAACAACTCTCAAGACCTTATCGAATTTCCGTGTCCGCGTTGTAGCGCACAATTGCGAGTGCCTAGCTCCATTGCCGGGAAGCAAGCAAAGTGTCCCAAGTGCAATGAAGTCATCACGGTGGAAGTTCCCAGGAGTGCAGACCCGTCAAGCGGATTCGCTGGTTCGAAAGTTGGACCCATTGACCAGCCACCTATCGAGCGAGTGTCGCTTGCCCAAGGGATTGCGAAAACGCAGGATCTTCCGATGGCCAGTGTGTCGAGTCATGCCTCCGGTGGACTTTCGACCAACATGGGCAACCCTAGCCTGACCGTTGGAAACGACACTCCGATTCGCCAGCTGTATCAAAGGATGACGGCTGAGATTTCGAAGCTCTACGTTGGACAGGAAGAGCTCGTGCTCGGGACATTGATTGCGTTGTTTTCGGGCGGTCACGTGCTGATTGAGAGTGTTCCGGGGCTTGGGAAGACGTTGTTCGTAAGAACCTTGGGGAAGATTCTTGGGTGCCAGTTTGGGCGAATTCAGTTTACTGCGGACCTGATGCCGTCGGACATCACGGGGGCTCCGATATTCAACATGAAAACTCAGGATTTTGATTTTCGACCTGGGCCGGTTTTTACTCAACTCTTGTTGGCTGATGAAATCAACCGATCGCCAGCGAAAGCTCATGCGGCACTCTTGGAGATCATGCAAGAGCAAAATATTACTGTCGATGGGACAACGCACGAGTTGGAGCCGCCTTTTTGCGTGATGGCAACTCAGAATCCGATTGAATCAGAAGGCACTTATAACCTTCCAGAGGCTCAGCTTGATCGTTTCATGTTCAAGTTGGTGGCCGATTATCCAAGCGAAGAGCAGGAGGCAAAGATTCTCAGCCTTCATGGTAACCAGGATGATGTCGATGATCGGCTTCGTGATGAGATTGCCACCATTTCCTCTCCTGAGGAGATCGTGAAAACGATCAGATCGACTGCGGAGATCAGGTTGGAACCAGCGTTGATCGTTTATATTAACAAGGTTGTGAGGTTAACCCGTCGCTGGCCACAGTTTCATATGGGGGCTTCTCCGCGAGCGGGGATCAGTCTCGTTCAGGGAGCTCGGACTCTTGCGGCATTTTATGGTCGTGACTATGCGGTGCCTGATGATGTCGTTCAAATTGCTTTGCCCGCGCTGAGGCATCGAGTTATGTTGACTGCCGAAGCGGAGGTTGAGGGACAGAGTGTTGATCAAATCCTGACGGACCTGATACGAACGATTGAAGTACCAAGGATTGATCCATAGATCATGCACGAGTACTTCATCACAGTTCTTGAAACGCTTTGCCAGCAACCGGTTGTTTTCCTGTTGTTGATGGCCATTCCCCTCCTTTTGATTGCATGGTTTGCTCGTGTTTTTCCCAGCAAGGGAGTTCTTTGGCTAGTTGCGCTTCCCGCATTGGTTTCGTTGGGATTTACTTTAACCTCCCACGTCGGGTGGATTGTCGTTGTGTTTGATTTGGTCGTGATTCTTTTTCTCGTGATCGACTTGTTTACCATCGTGCCTCAGAAATGTTTCTCGGCAGATCGCAAGTGTTTGAAGATCGCTTCATTGGGCAAATCGCATGAGGTGGAGGTGGTTATCTCCAATCGGTCCAAAAGAAGCTGTACGGCAGAGATTCGTGACGATCTGCCAGATTTGTTTTCTAGCAAACCCACCTTATTCCGACAAAGAATTCAAAGTAAAACCCGTTCGTTCTTTGAGTATAAATTTGTTGCAAAGGAACGCGGGAAATTTTCGCTCGATGTTGTTCATCTCAAGGTGCACAGTCTTTTTGGATTATGGAAGGGTTTTTTCAAGCTCCCGGTCGAAACCGAAATCAATGTCTATCCAGACATGAAGCAGATTACACAATTTGATCTGTTGGCCAGAACGAATCGACTGCGATTGTTGGGCGTACGCCGTGTTCGAAGAATCGGTACCGACAACGAATTTGAGCGATTGCGCGACTACACCCAAGATGATAATTTTCGCCATATCGATTGGCGAACCACCGCCCGCAGGCGAAAATTGACCGTCAAGGATTTTCAAACGAATCAGAGCCAACGAATTATTTTTCTCGTGGACTGCGGGCGAATGATGACTGGGCATTCGGGAGATATCACGATGCTGGACCATTCGTTGAATGCGATGTTGATGCTCAGTTATGTTGCATTGCGACAAGGCGATTCGGTGGGGCTCGTCTGTTTTAGCGATCGAATTCATAATTACACGCCGGCGCGAAGTGGTGTCAATCATATCAATCGCTTGTTACATGCAAGTTTTGATCAAAGGCCAGAGTTCGTTGAATCTCGATATGATTCAGCATTTTTGCACGTCAGCAAAAATTGCCGAAAGCGCGCATTGGTTGTTTTGATCACCAATGTGATCGACGAGATCAATGCCGGACAGATTCAGGAATACTTGGGATCTATGGCTGGTAAGCATTTGCCTATGGGCGTTCTGCTTCGGGACCATGATTTGTTTGACGTCGTTGACGACTATCAAACTAGCCGAGGTTCCAACGTCTTTGAGGCTGCCGCTGCGGCCGATATTTTGACTTGGAGAAGTCAGGTCATTAATGACTTGAATCGCAAAGGTGTTTTGACGATGGATGTTTTTCCGGATCATTTGACTGCCCGGCTGGTCAATCAATACCTTGAGATCAAGGCGCGTCACCTACTTTGACTCTCCGAAGTTATATTGGTTGAATTCGTATTTGGTAGGGGCTTTAATCAGAACAAACGTTGTTCATCGGGAGGTTGAGGCTCCTACCGAAACATTCTGTTTTTTTCTGTCTTGTCGGCATCGAGGTTAGTTGGTCTTGGCGTATGGCGAGGTTAGTTCGTTGCCCACCCCATAAATCGGCCGTTGATAACGGGGTCTTCTTCCCTGGCGAAACGGGAATTGCAACGTAATCGCCTAGTGCGGATTAAGGGAGAATTGCTGCGGCGTTGGCGAGTTGGCGATCAGCAATCAAGGCAAGGATCTGACGCAATTTTTCACATTGAATTTCGTTGATCGGCAACCATTGATTGATTGTTGGTTGATGTGGAATCAATGATGCGACGATTGCCGACATTAATTCGCCCAGTCCAGTTTGTTGCGTTGCTGAAATGAACAGGCCGTCAGGTCGCTGAGCATCTTCACTGACGCGATCGGCTTTGTTGTGGACCAAAAGGTCTGGCTGAAGTGTTTGTAGAATCTGCGAGTCGCCAGCGTTCCATTGTTGAGTTGAATCAAAAAGGGCGATTCGAAGGTCGGCTGATTGTGCTTCTGCCAGGGCCCGTTTCACCCCTTGGCTTTCGATATCGTCGCTCGTGTTCCTAATCCCGGCTGTGTCGGTCAATTGGATGGGCCACCCATCGATAGCGGTGGCTTGCGAAACCACGTCACGCGTCGTTCCAGGGGTGTCATGAACGATCGCTCTGGTGAAACCTGAGATGGCATTGATCAAACTACTTTTGCCAACATTGGGTTGGCCGCAAATGACGACTCTCCAAGGTTGGCAAAGGTGGATTCCAAACGAGGCAAATCGCAACGCCTGTTGAATTTCGCTCGTCGCTTGATCGGGATCATCAAGGATCTTGGTTTTGAGTTGATTGAGTCTCTTCGGAGTTGTCTGGAATAGCCGAAGTAGCTGGATGGCGGTTTTCTTGGTGGGGGCTTGAGTCAGTGCGAAATGGAATTGGGCGAGCCAGTCCGAGTTTGTGTGCTGTAGGTATTGTTGGGGGGAGAGCTTTTGGAATCCGTCCTGTACGAGCGAATCCCCAATCATTTGTGGAGCAAGGTTTCCTCCGTGGCTATGAATTTCAGCTGTTTGCTCATCCAGCAGGCAGACAACCAGGCCTTCCTTGCCAGATGCATTGCCGGACCAATAGCCAAACGTGGGGCGATTCAAGGCCATTGTTACAGGTTGCCCAGCAGGGTTGAAAAATCGAGTGGAGATCGCGGCCCTGATTTGTTCGCCACAGACGAGAGTGGTTGCCACAGCACTTCGGCCAGGTGGAGTCAAAAGGCAAAAAGTTCTTCGCATTTCAGTCCACACGTTGTTCTGCGGATTTGGCGACTGTCGTTCCGATCCCGTGCAGGACCAAATTGGGGATGTAAATCCACTCGGAGGGCAGTTCGGAACGTAGGGGGGCCAAACCTCCACCCGTTGCGACAATGGTCGGTTCGTTGAGTTGATCTGCCATGAGATGGGCGATGTGTTTAATCGCTCCCACTTGGCCGTGAATGACACCGGATTGGATCGCGGCTGAAGTCGATTTACCAATCACAAAATCAGGAAAGTGATGCTCGTCGATCAGCGGGAGTTGTTCGGTTTGAGCTCGCAATGCAGCGAATTCTGTTTGGCTTCCTGGGAAAATCGTGCCGCCTAAAAAGTGGCCATTGGAAATGGCGTCAATGGTAACTGCAGTTCCCGCATCGACAACCACCACGTCTTTTCCGTTTCCCAAATCATAGGCTGCTGTGGCGGCCATCAAGCGATCCATGCCGACTTGTTCGGGCGCATCAACATTCAGCTTCAGTGGCACCGAATTGTGTTGCAGGAGATGGGAATTGTCAGACGGTCGGTTTTGGGTTATCCAGTCGATAAGCCTCTGCGTCTGCGAAGGAGAAACTGAGCAGATATACCAATCTAGTTTTTCTTCGGGCAGGCAAAGATCGAACGATTCCTTTGCGGCGATCGTCACGATCTGCTCGATCGTTGAATCCATTCCAACTTGAGCAAGTTTGATTCTGCTGTTGCCGATATCTGCGATGACGATGGAGATTGGTGGGTTCATTGAAAAGACTTTTTCTTCTCACCAGGTTTTCAGGCGAATTGGGCCGGAGCAATTATCGCGGACCAACGAGAGCATCCAATATCAACTTCAATTTCCAGCACTAGGCTGTTTCCTGAGATTTACTTTCGTCCAGCAATTGGACCACAGCACGTGTGAGATCGGAAAGTCCCTGTCCGGTAACCGAGGATATCAAAAACGCTGGTTTCCCCGTATGCTTTTGCAATTGTTGGCAAATTTCTTCGGCGCCAGGCAATTCGGCCTTTGTGACCGCAATGATTTCTGAACGCTTTCCCAAGTCCTCGTTGAATTGTTCAAGTTCATTGCGGATCGCGAGGTAGTTTTGAATTGGGTCGGATTGATCCATCGGATCCGGTTCAACCAAATGGACGAGGATGCCAGAACGTTCAATGTGTTTCAGGAAATCGTGGCCCAGACCGACGCCTTGGTGGGCACCTTCAATCAGGCCAGGGATGTCAGCAAGGACAAAAGCCTGATCTCGCTCAACTTGTACTTGTCCCAGGTTTGGGTATTTGGTGGTGAAGGGATAGTTTGCGATTTCTGGACGGGCGCGGGTCAGTCGGCTTAGTAATGTGCTTTTGCCGGCGTTGGGCATACCGATCAGACCGACATCCGCGATGACCTTGAGTTCAAGAATCAGCTTTCTTGATTCTCCTTCGTCGCCAGGCGTCCAGTTCCGTGGTGCTTGATTGGTTGAGGATTTAAACATGGCGTTTCCGCGTCCGCCTTTTCCGCCTCTTGCTGCGACGACGGAATCCCCTTCTTCCGTGAGGTCCTTGATAATGAAATCGTTCCGGCAGTCGATCACGATGGTACCTGGTGGGACTGCAATTACTTGATCTTGTCCTTTTTTGCCGTGGCAGTTGGAACCCATTCCATGGACTCCTTTTTCCGCTCGCCAGTGTTTCTTATGCGAGAGGGCGACCAAGCTGTTCACGCCGCCTCTAGCGACGACAACAATATCTCCGCCTGCTCCACCATTGCCGCCATCGGGGCCGCCTTTGGCAACATATCGTTCGCGTCGAAAGCTCATGCATCCGTTTCCTCCGCGACCACCGGTGGCTTCAATTTGGACTCGATCAACAAACATGTTGGGTGATAGATGGTTTGGGACGGGATGAAATTAAAAAAAGGATGCCACCCATTGGCGGCATCCTTCATTGTTTGCATTGCAAAGCTACGAGTCAATTTGCAGACGGGACCACGTTGATGCGGCGACCTTTACGATCAAACATAATGTGTCCATCGGTAAGGGCGAACAGGGTGTAGTCTTTTCCCTGCCCGACGTTGGAACCTGGATGGAATTTGTTTCCAACCTGACGGATCAGGATGTTGCCTGCGTAGACTGCTTCACCGCCAAATTTTTTGACGCCTCGTCGTTGCGCATTAGAATCGCGACCGTTACGACTGGAGCCTTGACCTTTTTTATGGGCCATTGATATTACCTCGAATGATTGTTCGATTTTGTCAGTTTTGAACGGGAATCTTAGCGATAGATCCAAAAATGGTCAAGTGTTTTGGTGAATTCGATGCCTTCTCCAGCTCGTTTCCAGAATTGAGGTTCGAACTTGAGCACGTACTTCATTCCGTTTGCCTCAAAAGTCCAGCGTTCTCCGGGGATTTTGGCGGCCAACGTTGAGCTTCCCATGTCGATTCCGACCTGAGAAAAGGCATCTGACACTTCTTGAGGAATCTCCCCATTATCCAGTTTTGGGGTCAAAAGGGACGTGAAATCGACCAAATTGACCTGTGCATCCAATTCCGTGACCGGAATGTTGTTCTTGGTTTTTTCGCTGATAAGGTATCCGCGAAGGATTGGAGACGGCAAATTGTAGTGCCGGCAGATATTTACCTGTTCTTCAGGCTGATCGACCAGCGGAATGCCATATTCGACGTCATCGCGAATTTCTCCCACTTCGTCACCAGCACGCCAAAAGTTTAACTGCAATGTCTTGTAGATAAAGTCAGTCTTTCCATCTGGCGTATGCTGGATGCGGTAGGCGTTTGTGAGGCCACGAACATAGACTGATACGTAATCGATGCTTGGATCGATGTTTTCGAAAATTGCAACGCCCCAAATTCCTGGGTCTGAATTGGACTCAGCGAGTGGGAGTTGAGCGGAACCCAGCTCGCCTTTGTGGTGAAGCTTTTGGTTTGGGTCCTCGACGGACTGAATGTACTTGGCAAGTGCCGCAGTTCTGGGGCCACCGCCCATATCACTGTAGATGACTTTTTCGTACTCCGCGTCGTCGGGAGACTGAACCATTCCTTCCAGTGTGAAATTTAACAGTATTTTTTTGGCTGCAAGTGATCGATCCGTGCGTGCCGCATCTTTGATTAGCTTGTTGTTTGTGTGGCCAAACTGGTCAATTTCTTGTTCGTAGGACAGGCTTTTTCCCAGATCGCGAAGCCGATAAACGACATACCAGTAGTTCTTGTGCTGTTCAGTACCGTCGGGGAAACGCATTAGCACATTGATTTGCCGCAGGCCGGTAAATGAAAACTCATTTTGCCAAACGTCGCGAAAAAATATGGTCCGTTCGCCAGAGACCTTAAGCGTGTCACTTTGAGGGGCGTAATTGAGTTGGTATTCTTTTGCGCTGAGTCCGGGAAGATTCATTGGCATAGAATAACTGTCGCGAGCATCCATTAGCGTGGGGATAACTTTGAGTACCCCCGGAGCTAGGGACTTTATTTTGCTACTGTCCTCTTGCGCAGGCAGTTCCGTCGCGATTGAAAGAAAAACGAAAGCTACAATTGCAGCCCAAGCCAATAGCCTCATCTTGCACCCTGTGAAGGAAAGTGTTGGTGAAGGGCCTATTTGCCCTTGCCCTTTAAATCGTCCAGTTAACGCCTGAAATCCCAGCTTTTTAAGTATAGTTGGAGGGATAGGAAAGGGGCAAGATTTCGGGAATTAGATCCAGAACAACCAAGGATTTTGAGTTATCGACAGATTATCCTGTCTGACTTCCCTGAAATGGCAATCTGGCCGGTAAATGAAGCTCTGTAGCGGTGATGTATCGCGAGTATTTGCTTACTCAGTCGGTTATTCCATTCCCAAATTCCTTGGCGGAATCTTCGTCAGTCTTATTCACCTTGACGGATTCTGACGGTTTTTTGGGTGAGTTATGTGGTCCAGATGGCGTCGATGCAGAATCGCTACGAGGTTTCACCATGGTTTGATCCGGCAAATGAGGATCCGGAATGTCGTAGCCATCATCGTAGCGAGACCGATATCCTGGCGTTTGGGCTCGATCCAGCTCTTTGTTGTATTCCTCGATGACTCGCGCCTGGATCATTTCGCGACACTCTGCATTCACCGGGTGGGCCACATCCGCATAGAGTTTCGCTCGACCGTCACCATCAAACGGAACATGATCAGATCGCTGACGGGAACCACAGTTGTTGCAGTATCTCGCCTTGAGGTGGTTCTTACTGCGACATTTATGACAGTGAGAAGAAAGTTTGCGGCTGGGCATCGCAACAAAAGGGCCTGAGTTACCCAAGATGATTTTTAAATCGCGAACCACAAAACAGTCATCGAACGTGATGCTACAGAAACCGCGAAGTCGATCCTCGGTACCCTCCATGAGTTTGATGCGAACTTCGGTGATCTTCACGAGGTTACTCCATGCTCGGAAACTGATGAGCCAACCGTCCTATCGACTGACAATAATATAACGCAAGTTCAGGTTCTCTTTGAAGTAACATTGCGGCAGCTTTACGAAGTAATTTCGAATTGCTAAATAGCCCAAAGTAACATGAGCCGCTTCCGCTTAGCTGATGAGCAACACATTCCATATCCTGGAATGCCTTGTCCATGCGAATCCCCCAATCGGAAACCTTTGCCGCGGCAATTTCGAGCCGATTGATCATGGTTTCACAAATGGCATTTTTATTTCTCATTCTGAATGCGTCTATGAGTGGGGCACTGGATTGTGGAGTGTTGGCAATAGAAGAGTTTGAGAAAACATGAGGTGTTGATAATCCAACTGGCGGTTTAGCGATCAGAATGGGAAAGCTATTGAGATTGTCGATTGGAGTTACGATTTCGCCACGGCCTTTGCACACTGCGGTGCCCCCCGTGACAAAAAACGGAACGTCACTTCCCAGTATTGCCGCCAAATCAAGCAGCTGTTGAGTGTCCAGGCCCAGTTTCCAAAGTCGGTTTCCCGCCGTTAAGGCAGCAGCGGCGTCGCTCGATGCCCCACCCAATCCTGCTTGTATCGGAATTCGTTTTTCGATCTCAATGTACATCCCCTTGGTGCAGCCCGTTTTAGCTTTTAGCAACTGAAGCGCCCTGACGATAAGGTTGTCTTCGTTGGCTGGCATTCCGGTTGCCGCATTAATTTCACGCAGACTGATCTGAGATGTGGCTTGCGGCCAAAACTGAAGTCGGTCGCACAGATTGACGCAGCTCATTACCGTTTCCAACTCGTGAAAACCATCATCACGCTTTTTAATGAGCTCCAAAAATAAATTGATTTTTGCCGGGGCAAATACTACGTGGCCGTTCATTTGATCTCACTTTCGCTGGCCAATTGTATCGGGCTCAGGTGGTGGGTTCAACGAAGGTTGATGTGTGATTTGAGCCGGAGAATCGAAGCCATTGGGCGAATCAGTGGATTGTGTGACTGGACTTGTCGAAATCGGGAGTTCGAATCAGACTTGGTATCGACCTACTTGCTGAAACAAACCTTGGATTCATGAGCGATCACATCGAAAACAACGACCAACCTCTTGCTGAACTGTCTAACCCAACGCTTGTGTCACGCTCGTTGTTTGGTGGAATGTTGATGGGACTCGCGAATCTTGTGCCTGGCATCAGTGGGGGGACCATGTTGCTTGCTGCAGGGATCTACCCAAGATTTATCAAAGCCATTTCGGATGTGACACGATTCAGGTTCCAAACGAAGTCACTTTTGGTTCTGGGCAGTGTTGTGTTGGCTGCGGGATTGGCGATTTTGATCCTGGCTGGCGTGTTAAAGGACCTGGTCGTTGAGCAGCGCTGGGTCATGTACAGTTTGTTTATTGGGCTAACACTTGGTGGAGTACCAATCGTTTGGAGGCTTTCGCGCCCCGCCAGCAATGCCACCTTGGTTTCGGCGACAGTTGCTTTTTTATCCATGGTCGGACTTGCTCTGCTGCAAGCCTATGGAATCGTGGGGAAGACTGAAACGGGTTATGTCATGTTGTTTGTGGCTGGGCTTGCGGGAGCTAGCGCGATGATTCTGCCAGGACTTTCAGGTGGGTATCTACTTTTGCTTTTGGGGCAATATGTGCCAATTCTTTCCGGTGTTGATCAATTCAAAGAAGCAATAAAAGCGCGTGATGTTGGTGCCGCAATGGAGCCTGCATTTTCCGTCTTGTTGCCCGTCGGTGTAGGCGTGGTGGCTGGAGTCGTGATCGTTGGAAATTTGTTGCAATGGTTGTTGGTTCGATTTCGAAAGGCAACTCTGGGAGTCTTGCTTGGTTTGTTGGTGGGTTCTGTATTTGGTTTGTGGCCGTTTCAGATGGCCGTTGAACCCAAGGTTGGTGATACCGTCAAGGGCCAAGTCTTGAATGAACAGACAATGGCGGAATTGGAATCCAAAGATTGGCCAAACGAATTTTTCACTCCGTCGACCACGCAGATCATCAGCGCGATGGGGCTGATTGGATTGGGGTTCGCAGTGACGATGGGAGTTGCTGCAATTGGTGGACGCGAAGGCCAAGAAGGGCTGTCATAAAGGGACTTTTTCCGTGGAGCAGTTTCCGTCGTTCGCTCGCGAACCGTTTTCGCCCCCAAGAATTGCCGTTGATTTAGGGGATCTGCCCCACGGAAGCCGAACTTCGCGAGATCGGTTATTCAGAAATGTC
Organism: Mariniblastus sp.; assembly: GCA_965224765.1. Taxonomy (GTDB): domain Bacteria; phylum Planctomycetota; class Planctomycetia; order Pirellulales; family Pirellulaceae; genus CAZDBA01. The sequence goes on along the minus strand of CBDDAC010000023.1, from coordinate 271,278 downwards.
TTCGTAGCGAAATTCCTTGCGAAATTGCTGGTGCTGTTTACCTTCAACCTCCGCATAAGGATATGACAGGTAATTGACTGTATCAGCAGCGGTCGCCGGTGAGAGTTCCAGATCTCGTCCGATGGAAAACATGACTCGATCCGCAGTCAAGTTACCAAAGTAATACTCTTTCAATTCTGGATGTTTGTCAGCTTCAGAAATATCGACTGGAACCCAATTGCCATCTGCGAGGAATTTGGCCCAGCAATGGTAGCCTCCAACCGTCCCGCTCCCGATTTCCGTAGGTATAGGGAAACCGATTTCAAAACGGGCGGGGATTTTTAAGTTACGTGCCGATGAAATGAACACGCTGTGAAAATCGGTGCAGTTGCCGAATCGACTGTCGCAGGCCCATTGTGCATCGCCCTGTCCCCAGCCGAGTTGGTCTTTAGGTTTGTCATATTTCATATGGGTATCGACACCGTCGTAGATCTTGCGGGCTACGTTGAGAGAATTGCCATCGATGGCAATTTCACCCAGTACTTCGGAACGAATTTCATCACTGGTCGGCACCATGGACGAAGCTTTCAAAAAAGTCGTACCGTCGTCGGTTGCGGCTTCGTGGTTGGCTTGGGTCAATTCGTGTCGAGTGACTCGGTATGTCACCTCAATAGGGACTTCTCCGTCTTCATTAGCACGGGCTTCAAAGTAGATTAGCTGATTTCCGAACTTCTTTTCCTGAGTCATCTGGTGTGTGGCGGGAAGGTAGGTATCGATCAATTCAACCTGTTGGTCATGATTGCTGGTTGCGACAGGTAGCCAAACCCGAACCTTGGTTCCTGGTTCGAGTTCCGTAAGAGATGCACCATAAACGAATTTAAAACTGCGCGATTTAGGAACCGTATTCAATTGCGAGGTTTGGGTCGTTTTCGCATTTTCGTCAGAATCGACAATGGGGCTCTGATCGCAGCCAAGAAATGCAAACAACAAAACAACAAAAACAAAATTGCGAGTCATTTTTATTCAGGATTCAGGTTAGGGATTGTTAAAGAGTGAGGCGACTGAAGCCACCATTTCAACCATCGAGTGAAAAACAAAGACGATTAGCTTAAAAGGCAATCGCCGATTTTGATACGTCTAAAGTCGCATTGTTGCCTATTAATGTGTCGGTTCTTACAAACACGGCGGGATTTGGCAGGACCGAATTTGGGATCCATTGGTCAGGCACGATTTTGATGTGTTCTAAACCCCAAACGTCGAGATTTACTGGAGCCGGAGGAAGAACAATGCTGAATGAGGCACTTTAAAAAGTTGTTGGGGAAGTCGCTTGATTGGCGATTGTGCAATGCCTGGAACTCGTCCAAGGTGCAACCCCTTGTCATGAGTTGAGGCCAGAAATCCAGTCCGGCCAGGACTAAAAAAGCCTCATACGGCCGCAGCAAACGCAACGAGAAGGGCGAATCAATAGAATCAGACCGAGAGTCATCACGGTCAAAAACCCCAAGGCAAATGGTGGAATTGGGACATTGTGATGGATGTCTTCTCGCCAGCAAGAACGACAGTGTTTTACTTCGCCGGCGCCGAGATCCACTTGCGGATCTTCGATCGGGTTAAGATGTTGAGACATGGTGAAAATCGCGTGGAAGGTGGGTCAATGTTCCGGTAACGACACTGTCAGTTATCGTCACTCACAGAATTATGATTCTTCAGTTTCAGCTGTCAAATGGGAAGTATTTCATTTTTTTGTTTAAAAGGTAACGCTGAGACCGTCTGGGAAAGAGGTTGCGGATACGGAGAAGGCAGCATTTTGTGGTTTTTCGACTTGTTGAGCGGTTTCTTGGAAAGAGGATCTTTCCGGAAAATCTTCTTTTGCCTAGCCCTGCGGAAGAAAGATCGACACTTGGTTTGCTGAGAAACTGAAATTCGACATCTCGAGACGCACAGTTGGAAAACCTGAAAATTTAAGCTGGAATGGCACTGCTGTGGCCGAGATGTGGCCGAGATGTGGCCGTATCGGACGTTCCGGATTTACTGATTAGCTAAGCTTTTCCAGCATTGTCAGTTTGGCCGATTTCATTCTTGCTTTCCGCCGATCAGCTAGGTTGTCGAGGATGAAGTCGATCGAGGGATTTGCTACAATCTAGCGACTTCGGAAAGGAGGGGATGCTCAAAACAAGGCGTCCGTTTTCAATTCCTTTCTGGAACCCTGCAAGTATTATTTGATCACCACAAAGAGCCATTAATCCGTGAAACTCGAACACCTTTTCGAGCCATTTGATCCACCTGAAACAAACCTGGTCGAGCGTCTTCGTTATTGGACTGCTGCTCAACCAGATGACATGGCGTTTCGATATTTATCTTACGGTGGAACCCTTACCAACGAGCTGACTTACAAAAAGCTTGATCTGTTGGCCCGGTCGATTGCAGCTCGGTTGGTCGCGATGGGGATGAAGGGACAACGAGCCCTTTTGATGTATCCGCCAGGCTTGGAATTTGTAACGGCATTTTTCGGTTGCCACTATGCCGGCGTTACACCCGTTCCGGCTTACCCTCCACGCCGCAACCGAAACATGGGGCGAATCAATGCGATCTCAGAAGATGCACAAGCAGCAATTGCGTTGACCATCGATGAAGTCATTCAACGCAGCGATGGCATGTTGGACGATTCGCCAAGCTTGCGTCGTATCCCTTGGCTGGCAACAGAGAATGTCCCAATTGAATTGGCCAGCGATTGGGTTCGTCCAGATATCAAGGGCGACGAAATCGCGCTGATTCAATACACATCCGGTTCAACAGGATCACCCAAAGGGGTGATGCTGACTCACGACAACCTTTTGGCGAATTGCCGAATGATTACTTGTGCGTTCGAACTGGAACGCTCTACCGAAGCCTGCAGTTGGTTGCCACTCTATCACGATATGGGGTTGGTTGGTGGAGTCCTCAACCCATTGTATTTTGGTTCTACCAATACATTGATGTCTCCGGTTGCGTTTCTCGCGCGTCCGATTCGCTGGTTGCGAACGATTTCTCAGTATGGCTGCCACGTTGCCGGTGCACCCAATTTTGCTTATGCACTTTGCGTCGAAAAAGTTGACTTAGCCGATTGCGACGGCATCGATCTCAGTAACTGGAAACTCGCATTCAATGGTGCCGAACCTGTTCGCGCCGATGTGCTAGAAAAATTCACTGAAAAATTTGAATCCCTGGGCTTCAAGAATGAGGCTCATTATCCATGTTATGGGATGGCTGAGTCGACTCTGCTGATTACTGGCGGCGACAAATTCGAGGCTCCTGTTGTTCGTAGCTTTGACAGAAATGATCTGGCAGAGCACCGTGTTACGCATGTTGATGCAGAATTAGATACGGCACAGTCTATGGTTGGCTGTGGAACCGTTTTACAAGACGAACATGTCGCGATTGTTCATCCAGAAACCCGCCGTCCACTAGCGAACGATGAAATTGGTGAGATCTGGGTAAATAGTCCCAGTGTTGGCGTGGGGTATTGGAATAAACCCAAAGCCACAAAAGACACGTTTCACGCCACAATCAATGAGCCCGACAATGATCGCCGCTATCTGCGAACCGGTGACCTCGGGTTTATGGATGATGATGGTGAGTTGTTTATCACTGGTCGTCTCAAAGACATGATTATCGTTCGCGGCGTCAACCGTTATCCGCAGGATATCGAAGCGACGGTTGAGCAGTGCGACGAACGTCTGCGCAGTGGTGGCTCGGCGGCGTTTGCGGTTGAACATTGGGATCGAGAGCATCTCGTGGTCGTCTGTGAGGTTGAACGAAAACGGGGCGGTGACCTGACGGGTTTGTTGGACAAAGTGCGTGCGACGATTTCTAAGGTGCACGATCTTCCTCCCGACGCGGTGGTCCTTGTTCGACAAGGTTCCGTTCCCAAAACCAGTAGCGGAAAAGTTCAGCGTCACGCATGTCGAACTCATTACATTGACAAGAGCTTGTTGGTCGTTGAGCAATGGAGTTTGCTGGAAGATTTCACGTCCACAACTTCCGAAGATAAATTGCATGAGACAAACGGGCAGGCGGTCGACAGTTTGGTCGATTCGGAAATCGCAAAGATCGTTGTCCAACAAGTAAAAGTTGTTGCTCGTGAACGCGCGAAATCGATTGATATGAATACCAATATCGTTGTCGATTTAGGTTTGGATTCGTTGGAGCGATTGGAAATTGCCCGCGAATTGGAAAATATCTTCGGTGGTCGATTTCCTGACGAGGTTCTTCAGGAAGTGGAAACGATTGGTGAAGTCGCTGCTGCGGTTGAGAAGTATGTTGGAACTAAACCCATGGTGACACCTGCCACCACCAGCGAGGTCGTCACCCCCTCCAAGCTGGAAGGCGGCCCAATTCCCGAATCGTACTACTTACTCGAAAAGACTCCAGAGTACATTCGACTGCAGCGAACCAAGGACCGGCTGGTTGACACCGGACATCGAAATCCATTTTTCAGTGTCCACGAAGGTCGTATTGGCAATACGACGATGATTGATGGTCGGACTTTGATTTCCTACGCCAGTTACAACTATTTGGGGCTTTCTGGACATCCAGAAGTGACTCGGATGGCCAAGTCGGCAATTGATGAGTTTGGGACCAGTGTCTCGGCCAGCCGCATCGTTTCCGGTGAAAAAACGATTCACAAAGAACTCGAATCAGAATTGGCCCAATTTCTGTCTGTCGAGGATGTGATTACGTTTCCTGGCGGACACGCGACCAACGAATCTGTGGTTGGCCATCTGGTCGGGCCTCACGATCTGATTATTCATGATTCACTTGCCCACAATAGTCTGGTGCAGGGTGCGGAGCTATCGGGTGCACGTCGGCGGCCGTTTGATCACAACGACTGGCGTCAACTCGATGGAATTCTGGATGAGATTCGCAGAGATTATCGTCGTGTTTTGATCCTTATCGAAGGTCTCTACAGCATGGACGGTGACTATCCCGATTTGCCAAGATTTATTGATGTCAAGAAAAAGCACAAGGCTTGGTTGTATGTTGATGAAGCTCACTCGATTGGGACGATGGGAGCCAGTGGTCGAGGTTTGGCCGAGATGTTTGACGTCGATCGAAGTGACGTCGAATGTTGGATGGGAACGCTCAGTAAATCGCTCGGCAGTTGTGGCGGTTTTGTTGGAGGGTCCAAGGACTTGATCGAGTACCTTCGATATACAACACCCGGCTATGTTTTTGCTGCGGGTATGCCGCCAGCGAATGTGGGTGCCGCACTCGGTGCTCTTAAAATGATGCAGAAGGAATCTGAACGCGTTGAGCGACTGCAAGAAAATTCGCGGTTGTTCCTTCAGTTGGCTCAGGAGGCTGGACTCGATACCGGAATGAGTAGCAATTCGCCAATCATTCCGATCATCACCGGCAGTTCAATTGATTCACTCAAGTTGAGTGAGGCACTGTTTGAGAACAATATCAATGCCCAGCCGATCATTTATCCGGCGGTTCCTGACAAAGAAGCGAGGATTCGTATCTTTATGACCGCAGAACACACGGAGGAGCAGGTCCGAGAGTCCGTTGAGGTCATCACCCGTGAGTGGCTCGCGATCAGCGAAGGTCATGCGATTGAATCGTAAGTCCATCGTTTACTTAAGTTAAAGCCGTTGCGTTAGAATGCAGCGGCTTTCTTTTTTGCAGGATCGATAACTCGGAATCGTTGTTGTGGAGTGATTTATGAAAATCGATACGACCGAAGCACTCAAAAGGCTGGTCGAAGTTGACACGCCCTTTCGAACCTTGTTTGAACACGGAACACTTTCCGTTGAAATCTACAAACCGGAACAGGTTGATTTGCAGCAACCGCATTCGCGTGACGAAGTGTATGTCATTATCGCGGGAGCAGGAGAGTTTTTGCGTGATGGAGTCCGGACCACGTTCAAGAGCGGCGATTTTCTTTTTGTGCCGGCCGGATTTGAGAACTTTACAGAGGACTTCTCAACTTGGGTTTTGTTTTATGGCCCCGAAGGTGGGGAGGCGGCGTGACAACTAAGATTGATTTGTGCGGCTCTAGAGATTTGATAAATCCTGATAGGATTTAGTCTGTCCTGACGAATTAATTGAAAGACGCCCCCTGCTATCGTGTTCTTTCACAATGTTTTTATGATAAACGACGAAAAATCCGCTCACTCAAACTGGAACGCGTTCAAGTATGTCATCACGTAGTAGAAGATCGGGAGCGACTCCTGGGAGCGATGAGCATTTTGTTCGTATGGTTGAGTGGTTGGGTATGGAATCGACCGCCGAGGTCGCCCGCATGGCTGAGCGTCGAAAAACACGCGATTCGGCCAAGGCAGAAAAGTTCGGTGAGACGTTGCTTGATATGGTGAATCGAAGATGATCGACCGGGGCTGGGCGGAAGGCACTTGCTCACGATGGTCAAACGCAGTCGTACCCCTCGGATGCCCTGGACTCGACTTAGGGTGGGGAGCCCGGTGGTCGTTTCAACTTTTCCCGACGACGATGGGATTCTCTCATCAAGGGGTTGTGAGCCGCTGCAAGGTCGACAGTATCGAAGTCGCCCTGCCCCGCTACCCCGAAGGCGAGCGGTTTCGTATCGATTTGACCGCAGATGAAGTTACCCGACGAAGGCAGTTGGCAGCGATTAATGTAGTTCGTGAAACCAAGGGGCGACTTGGGCATCTTCGCCAGATTTCCATGGGAGAGGTTCAGCCCGGAGTTTGGGACGAAGCCAGAGATTGAATTTCAAACGTCGCTCAACGATTCGCAGCAGGCCGCAGTTCAGCTCGCACTTTACGGCGGAAGACGCCGCGATTATTCATGGTCCTCCGGGAACGGGGAAAACGACCACGGTCATTGAACTGATTATACAGGCGATAAAACGCGGCGATAAGGTTCTTGCTTGCGCGCCCAGCAATACTGCGGTAGACAATCTGCTGGCCCGTTTAGTTGCGGCTGATCAACGTGTTGTTCGATTGGGGCACCCCGCGCGAAGTTCAGTGAAAGTCTTCGAGCCTATACGCTAGATGGTTTGGTCGAAGACAGCGACGAAATGGCGGTAATACGAGCGATGTACCGACGAGGCTGAAGAGTTGTATCGGAAGGTCGGTCGCTATACTCGCGCCAAACCGGGACGTGGAGTTAAAAGTGACATGCGCCGCGAAGCGAAACGAATTCAGGGCGATGCGAGGTTGTTGGAAAAAACAAACGATCGCCAACATTCTAGATCGCGGCCAGAGTTATCTGTACGACGACCACATTCAATGAAAACTTGGTCGAAGATCATTGGTTTGATTTGTGTGTGATTGATGAAGCTTGTCAAAGTACTGAGCCAGGTGCCTGGGTTCCACTTCTGCGTGCGGATAAATTTGTTCTCGCGGGAGATCACCAGCAGTTGCCGCCGACGGTGCTTTCGGCCGAGGCGGCAAGGCAGGGATTCGCGACGAGTTTGCTGGAGCGGATGGTGGGAATCTATGGCGATCAGATTACCCAGTTGTTGACCGGTGCAGTATCGAATGCACGAGCAGATAATGGCATTTTCATCGCGTACGTTCTACGATGGGAAATTGGTCGGTGATGGTTCAGTGTCGGGCCATTTGCTCTCTTGATCTGGAGAACGTCGAAGCGAGTGAGTTGACTTCAACGCCACTCTTGTTTGTCGATACAGCCGGGGCGAATTGGGACGAAGAACTTGAACCCGACGGCGAGAGCAAGCGGAACCCCCAAGAGGCTGAATTCGTTCTCGAAAAGGCACGGCAGCTAGTTGAGGCTGGCGTTGCTGCAAAAGATATTGCGATCATCGCGCCCTATGCGGCTCAAGTTCGATTGCTTCGCAGCCAAAACGATCTTAAGTCGCTAGAGATTGACACGGTAGATGGTTTTCAGGGCCGCGAAAAAGAGTGTACCTTGATCACCTTGGTGCGTAGCAATCCCATTGGGGAAATCGGGTTCCTTGGTGATGTTCGACGGATGAATGTTGCTTTGACTCGTGCTCGTCGGAAATTGATCGTCGTTGGTGACAGTGCGACCTTGGGTGGGAATGAATTTTACCAGCAGATGCTCGAATATTTTGACTCCAAGCAGGCGTATCGTTCGGTTTGGGAAGAAGTCGAATATGACTAGTTCCTCGCCCGTCTTCGATTGGCGGGCCGAGAACATCAGATACTCCGGTTTTCTTTGCCTTGATACGTGTCAATTCAAAACGGTCCGGATACTCGCCCCAAGTTCCTCGTTTGAGAGGAACAAGAATTGTTTCGGCAGGAGCCTCAACCTCCCGTAAAAGGCAAAAACCTCAACCACGGGTACCATGCTCCTCGCTTGCGTGGGCATGTGTTGTTCTGCCAACAGGCTAGTGCTTCGCCCGTCCTCGATTGGCGGTGCGGGAACATCAGATACTCCGGTTTTCTTAGCCTTGATACGCGTCAGTTCAAAACGGTCCGGGTACTCGCGCCAAGTTCCACGTTTGAGAGGAACAAGAATTGTTTCGGCAGGAGCCTCAACCTCCCGTAAAAGGCAAAAACCTCAACCACGGGTACCATGCTCCTCGCTTGCGTGGGCATGTGTTGTTCTGCCAACAGGCTAGTGCTTCGCCCGTCCTCGATTGGCGGTGCGGGAACATCAGATACTCCGGTTTTCTTAGCCTTGATACGCGTCAGTTCAAAACGGTCCGGGTACTCGCGCCAAGTTCCACGTTTGAGAGGAACAAGAATTGTTTCGGCAGGAGCCTCAACCTCCCGTAAAAGGCAAAAACCTCAACCACGGGTACCATGCTCCTCGCTTGCGTGGGCATGTGTTGTTCTGCCAACAGGCTAGTGCTTCGCCCGTCCTCGATTGGCGGTGCGGGAACATCAGATACTCCGGTTTTCTTAGCCTTGATACGCGTCAGTTCAAAACGGTCCGGGTACTCGCGCCAAGTTCCACGTTTGAGAGGAACAAGAATTGTTTCGGCAGGAGCCTCAACCTCCCATAAAAGGCAAAACCTCAATGACGGGTGCCATGCTCCTCGCTTGCGTGGGCATGTGTTGTTCTGCCAACAGGCTAGTGCTTCGCCCGTCCTCGATTGGCGGTGCGGGAACATCAGATACTCCGGTTTTCTTAGCCTTGATACGCGTCAGTTCAAAACGGTCCGGGTACTCGCGCCAAGTTCCACGTTTGAGAGGAACAAGAATTGTTTCGGCAGGAGCCTCAACCTCCCATAAAAGGCAAAACCTCAATGACGGGTGCCATGCTCCTCGCTTGCGTGGGCATGCGGTGTTCTGCCAACAGGCTAGTGCTTCGGCAATATTTGATTTTAGGATTGGCGATTCATTTCGATATCAAAACTCAGAGCTGAAATGAATTACCAACCCCCGTTCTTAATCTGGATAAAGCACTAGGGTGCAATACCTCGATTTGCTATCACCGGCATTGCGTCTGGAGCGGACGGTGGGACAGACTTTCATTCCGTTGAAGAAAGTTTCAATAGCGGGAATTGGGCGGGTTTTCACGAGCCGTTATGAAGGTCAGATTGTGCCAATTGGTCATCGATCAAAATGACAATTGACATCAAATGTTAGACACCATGCAGTTGCCGTTGTTGACGGGCGAGCCAAGACCCAAATCTCTATCTATCATTTGTTTCCGCGTGTATACTTGACTCCCACGCCAGGACACTGGCGAATTTAATTGAACGATGATTTCGTAACGCAGAAAGATTGACCATGAAAAAAGCATTGATACCTGCTTTTCTCCTCTTCTGCCTGAGTGTTATTGGCTGCAGTGACAAAGAGCTGCCAGTGACATCAGGACCAAGTACGACTCCAACGGGAGCTGCTGCAGAGGCAGCTCCTGGCGGCTGATGAAGTGGCGACAGCGCGTCCAGTTCGGACGCTTTGACAAATGATGATGACTCGAAAGCAACTTCGGATGACTCCGAAAAAGATTCAGACGAAAAGACTTCTGGAAATTCGGCTGACGAGTAGAACAACGCTGTAGCTCCTCTTGGCACCTGACGAGGGTGCCTTGCAGGAGACCGGTGATTGCCACCTCACAGAAATTGCGATCTCAGGTTCTAGGATCGCCGCTCTAGCGTTCCTCGCGGTCATTCTGACACGCATGATTCAACTTTCCAAGCTTTGGGTTGGTCATTTTAATTGGTTTCAATCGTATCTCCAATTTCCAAACGAAGGCGTTTCAAGACTCGTGACTTTGCAACGCGTACTGTTCCGGGGCGCATGGAAAGGTCCTGAGCGACATCGTTCGTTTCCCGACCGTCAACGACCACCATCCAAAATGCTTTCCAGGTTTGTTCTGCAAAATGATCCCGAATGTTGAGCAGGGCCATTTGGAGCACGGTATTCTGGAGTTCCATTTCCCGTTGCGATACGTCGGTACGACTGAGGTTGGAAGAATGATTTTCGGATGCAGGCAATTGTTCCAGATGTCGCAACGCTTCGGTTCCACCAATTGGCTGCGGTTCTCGTCCTGACTTGCGAAAAAAATCATTCACTTTGTTTCTTGTCAGCGTTCTAAGCCAGCCTCGGAAGGTCCCGTTTTCAATAGGACGAAATTTGCTGATATTGCGAGCCAAGCTACAAAAAACTTCCTGGAAAATGTCATGCAAATCCGGTTGCGGCAGTTTCGATTCCTGGCACCAGTAGTAGACGAGTGGTGAATACAGTCTGACCAACCGCTCCCATGCGGCGGGATCATTTTCTTTAACACGGCCAATGAGGCTTTGCGAAGTTCGGTGTGTTTCGGAGGGATCGATTGAATGATTGGAGTTTGCTTTAGCCATGAAATGACGCTCCTTTTTTGCTGGCCGATCGACTTCGAGAAGCCCAAAACACGACGAGCGTCAGTCCGGTCAACAAAACGGCAACGCTTGCAATCAGATTGAATGCGCTACGCAGGCCAGAGCGGGTCAGAGCAATGTCTCTCTGAAGTGGGCGGGTGATCAAAAGCACGCCTCCAACCTCACCTTCTTTCCAGTCTCGTCTGGGACTCAAGACGTCATCGTTATGGCACTTCACGCAACTCTGTTTCATGATTTGTGCGCGGGCGTAACGAAGAACCGGTTCGCCGTCTTTTTGCCCAAATTCATAGTAGGAACGATCACTCAATGCGTCGATTGAGTTTTCTGACTGCATGTCGCTCTTGGCTGAAGAAAAGTTGCGACCTGAGAGAACTTGACTTGCCTTAAACTCAAAAGCGTCCTGGCAGCCCCCGTCATTTCGCCAAGGGAATTCACTATAGATTTTCACCTGCATTCCCGATTCGTTTTCTGTGATCCGCTTGCCTGCATCAATCATAAATGTAAATGGAAGCGGGACAGAATTTGGCGTTGTTGTGTATTGATGGGTCACCGGCACCAGGTCTCGATCAAGAGTCCCGATGATACTTTCGCTGTAGTAGTCGTTGATATCTTCGAGCATATTCGCTTCCATTCGCGCGCTTTCCAGTGCGGTGCTGTGAACGAAGTAGGTCGAAAGCCATGAGAGGTAGACGAATCCACCGATCGAAACGAGTGGAGCCGCCACCAGTAGACTGGCCGCAAGTGGATAGTTGCGACACCATCGCCAAAGCCTTTCTCCGAATCCCATCGGTCTGGCTTTGATGGGTTGTCCTTGATTGTATCTCCTTAGATCATCGACCATTTCTGCGGCAGATTGATACCGGCGCCCTGGCGATTTGGAAAGCGCCTTAAGGCAAATCGTTTCCAGATCGCGAGGGATGTTCGCTTTTAGTTGTCGCGGTGATCGGGGTTCGTCTTCTAGGACCTGTAAAAGCAACATTCGGCGATTGCCCTGGAATGGCCGTTCGCCTGTTAGCATCTCGTACAGGATGACGCCAAGGCTATAAAGATCGCTACGTGCATCAACGAGGTGTGAGTCACCGCTGGCTTGTTCGGGAGACATGTACGCAGGGGTGCCCATGATTCTTCCAGCCGATGTCATTGTGTTTCCGACGTCAAGCTCTCGTTTTGCTAGCCCAAAATCCGTCACGTGCGGGTTGTCTTTGCGGTCAAGCAGAACATTGGAAGGCTTTACATCGCGGTGGACGATGCCATGGTCGTGAGCATACTGAAGGGCGTCGCCAATGGATGCAATCAGGTTTGCACAAGCATCGAAAGTGTATTTTTCCTTTTGTAGTCTCGATTCAAGTGATTCGCCATCAATGAATTCAGTGACGAGGTAGCAGATGTCCTCTTCGGAACGAACGGTATCGTAGACGGCGACGATTCCTGGATGATTGAGCTGGGCGATGCTTTGTGCCTCACGAAGGAATCTTTCGACGTCCTCGTCACTCGCGAATGTACCTGCCCTTTGAACCTTTATCGCGACCAGCCGGTCGAGCCCGGTATCATGGGCTTTGAAGACGTATCCGAAGGCGCCAACGCCAAGTTCAGATCTTAAATCGAAACGGCCAAGACGGCAGTCGCCGCTTTCCAGTTTCTTCGCAAGACGCTTACCCACGTCAAATGAAACAGGAATCGATGATGGGACGACGGCGTCGCAAGCAGCTTTTAAAAGGGTCTCAGGAATGTCGAGTCCAAAAGTTTCGTCTTTGTTCATCAAATCAGAGGATTGACGATTCATGGATCGAAGTTCGGCAATTAATCCCGATTCATGACGCTGGGAGATATCGTCGACGATCAATCCGCATGCATCACATTCGCCAATGTGTTTCGCAAATAACTCAAATCGCGAATGGGTGAGATCGCCGATAGCAAATGCATTGAGCTCATTTGGATCAGGACAAGGTGTTTTGGGGTCATTCGTCATTCAAGGAGCCCATGAGTGTTTTTGCGATTGCATAGCATTATTTATTCTAACGAGAGGCCGTTACACCTGTGTTTTTGACGAAGGAGTTGTCATTGGTACCGGCCCAATGGCTGTAACACGTGCTCGTTAGGATGGATATAGGCAGTTCTGTTACGAGTTTTTTGAGCCAGATGTTCTTCAGGCAGAAAAAAGCGTCACGCTCCTACTTTCCCGGTACATTCATTTTTACGGAGTACTCAATGCGAATTGGTAACGGAACCGAATCAGATCGACGCCACTTTCTAAAAATCTCTGCTCTGGGAGCGGTGTCCAGTCCAGTCTTGCTGGCGTCCGCAAGCAAGTTTGACGTTGGATCGGATGAGGACCTGGAAACCGAATCGAATACTCGCCATCGAATACGGAAACTGTCGTTACTGACTGCTACACCACTTCCGCGGATGGCCGAATTCTACAAAAACGTTCTTGAAATGAAGGTCCTGCTTACAGTGGAACAGCTGGTGGTCGACGGCGGAAAAACGCAAATCACGTTCAGGCCCGCGCCAGATCAGTCTCAGCCGTTTTATCATTTCGCCTTCAATATTCCAGAGAACAAAATTCTTTCGGCTCGCAACTGGTTAGGTGAGCGAACTGAATTGGCCGTCACTCCAGAGAGTCAACGGGACAAAGATTTTCCCAGTGAAATAATGCCATTCGATTTTTGGAATGCCCATTCGATCTTCTTTTGGGATCCTGCAGGGAACATTCTGGAACTAATTTGCCGACACGAACTCAAGAACAGCACCAACGGAGGGTTTCGCAGCGACGAGATTCTTTATGCCAGTGAGATTGGTTTTGTGACTGACGATGTGGATAAACTTGCTGGACAAATCAAAACTACATTTCAGCTGGAACAGTATCGCGAAGGCGGCAGTAGCTTCAGGGCGATCGGTGATGAGTCGGGGCTGTTGATTCTTTTTAAACGTGGCGGCGTCCCCTTGGGGGCAAAGGAAGGGCAAAGTTGGCAGATTCATCCTACGGATGTAACCGTGCAGCCTGAACTAATTCTTGAAAGCGAAACTGATCCGCATTCATTTAGAACCTCAAGTGCCTTCTGAATTTTCCTGAATTGAATCAACGGCGCACCATGCCGCTAGTATTACTTCCAAACGTACCATTCCTCCAACCTTCCGAGTTGACCATGACTAAAGCTTTGCTACCCGCGTTCCTTGTCCTGAGCCTCAGCGTTGTTGGCTGCAGTGACAGAGATCCAGTTATCTCGGGTCCGGAGACGACACCCGTTTTATCAACACCAGAATCGCCGCCAGTCGTATCAGCTCCAGGCGGCGGCTGATGAGGTGGGGGCAAAAAATCTGCGTCCAGTTCGGACGCTTCGACATCGAGTGACAGTTCTGACGAAATTTCCAAGGGTGGGGAGGAAGCAGGGGACGAGATGATTTCTCTAGAGAATTCTTCCTCGGCTTCAAAATCCGAGGGTGCATCGTCCGATACCGATGACGATGGGAACTGAGTTTCAAATCTCTCTTCACAGTCCAATGCCCGTAGCGGAATTTGAAAGTTTCGTCGGGCATTGATGAACTAAGATCGTTTTTGCCCGTATTGCTCAGTCGCCGGATTTACGGTTGATTTGATACATGTCATCTTGGTGGATTCTCAATTCACAAAAATCTGTGGTACAAAACGGGAGCGATTGAAATGTTGGATCGTCTTCGTATGGTTTGTGTAAACTGGATTGCTGCCCGAAACGAATGGCTGATTGAGAATTGTCCAGAATGGGCAAATGCAATTGAATTGGACGGTCCGTGAACTCGAGAGTAAATAAGAATCGCAAGCTCAGCCAGTTCTCGATCATGTGGCTCCTGTCTTTGATGACAGCTGTATTTGTTTCGCTCTTGATTTGGTCAATGTTCAAGGCAATTGGCCCGATTTTCCTTGTCTTTCTCTGGGCAGCGTTGCACTTGTTTGTCATTGCTGTATTCGCTGTTTCGCTATTCAAACGTTATTCAATTAGTATCGCTGAATGGGTTTCTGCTATCGTAAGCTTGATACCTCTTGTTTCACTTATTTTTGTCATCCGAATCTTTGTTGTGGGTGGTTCATCCAATGTTGCACAATTTGCTGGGGGATCGGGGGCCAATCTTTGGTCGCTTTGGTTCAACGTTTTTGTCTGGGTTTTGTTGGTCAATTTTGTCGCTTGCTTGATCGTCGTGGGGTGTTTGTTCTTTCGTTCCTATCCGACACGTTTTTGGAGTTCTTTTAGCATGAGAGTTGCGTGCCTGATTACTGCTGTTATCGCAGTCTATTTCGCGTTGACGCATATTCCGGATGCGTAGAATTGATTCAGGGTTTTTTCGCTTAATGAATTATTGGCGTGGAGTATGGACCGGTGCAAATAAATGCTTACAGATATCGCTTACTTCTGGATCGACTTGGGCTAGGCTCGCGAACCGAACTTCGCAGTCCCCAATTTCAAATATGGAATTTGTGGATCTCGAAAAATGGGGTTCTTGTTGGATTTTGATCAATGATCTCTCGTAAAGACAGAATTGCTGCGGCGGGGTTGTATTCCGCATTCTTGAATGGCCATCTTGACGCATCGTGCCTTGAGGTTTGGCAGCGAGTCTATGAATCAAGCGATGCAACGATCCGACATGCTTGCGAGATTCTTGCTGACTATGACGAGGATTTTGAGGACGATCTTCATCTGATGGAAAAACATGAGTGGGATTACCTTGAGCGTGTACGCTTGGTGCTGCTGTCTAACGCTCATTTGGATCGAAAAACCAAATGTGTTTTGGGAGCGCGAAGAATTCTGGTGGCTGCCTCGCTCGTTTGCTTTGCCAGTTTTGTTGTGGTGACGGGGCCTGGATGGCATCTCCTTGTAGGAACTTCAATGCTTGGAATTGCTGTTCTTTGTTACGGATTGATTCATTCGGCATGGGCAAGCGAAGGTAATAAAGAGAAACAGATACTTGAGCCCTTTATTTCGGCCCAGCAACTTAACGCGATTCGCAGATCGACTACCGATTTTCAAAAAAGCAAATTTCCACCGGAATGGAATGATGACTCAGAGTTTTGGGATCAATTCAGCTTGATTATCAACTCGTTTTGGATTGTCGTATGTGGAATTTTCATGTTGGTTTTTTCACCGTTAGTATTGCTTGTGTTGGCCCTGCCCGAGCGAGAAGGAAAATTTGTCGTCAGAGCGGAACAATAAATTGGTTTCCATCGCCGTGATCAAGTAGGGAAGTTGAATTAACCAAATGGCATCATTTTTATTCTGGCGGCGCTGGTTGTTTGTTGCGTCCTGTCTTTTGGTGTTGCAAGGGGTGTCCTGGATTGTAATTGGTAGCTTGGATCCGTTTGGCATCTATGACGGTATGCTGGCGACATCGTTGCTTGGTGAGGATCAAATTCCAGAGGTCGCTTTGCCAACCTATCGTTTTGCTATCGGACTCCTGGGCGCGACGGATGCCGCGTTCTTCGTGCTATTTGCGTTTATTGTGAAGTATCCCTTTGCCAATCGGGAACGTTGGGCGCACGCAGCGCTCGCGGCGGGGTTGATGACCTGGTTTGTTTTGGATTCGGTATTCTCAATGATTTTGGGTGCGTGGTTTAACATTGCGATTGTCAACGTTCCCTGCTTGTTGCTGTTGGGAATTCCGCTTTTCGCGACGTCTCGGGAATTCCATAACCATCGATGAATTGCCGGGGGCTGTTGGTTTGTTCTCATTCGTTTTGAAGTGATAGAGGTTTTGTGGCACTCACAACTCAAGATCGAATTTCAGGTTGCTTATTGGCTGGTGCACTTGGTGATTCTATCGGTGCGAAGTTTGAAAACGAAACTTCGCATGCCTACTCAATTCCTGACGACTTGAGAGTTACCGATGACACTCAACTTACCATCGCGACTTGTGAAGCGATTGTCGGATTCGGCTCAGTTGATCCGGAGTCCATTGCGAACCGAATGACTGATTGGTTTCGTGAACGTCGGATTACCGGTATCGGTGCATCGACGTTGAAATCATTCATAGAACTAAATGTTGGCGGGCATTGGGCAATGTCGGGAGCGACGGGTGAACGTTCTGCCGGGAATGGTGCCGCAATGCGAATTTCACCGCTTGCGTTCCTGTTAGATCCTGATGATGAGAATGATCGGCGTACAATTCGGGATGTTTGCCGAATTACTCACCGAAACGATGAGGCGTATTTAGGGGCGTTGTCAATTGTCTACGCGATCGCCGGTGGGAAGATGGAACGAGGTTTGATCGGTGATTTGATCGGCAAGTTGCCAGACTCTCGAATGCGTGACCGGTTCATAGAGATCGACGACAAAAAATTGGATGCGCGAAGCTTGGCAACGAAGTATCTACCCTCTGGCTATGTCGTTGATTCAGTGCCGTTTTCCATTCTTGCTGCGGTTGAGTCGGACGGTTTGTTTCCTACGATTCAGATGATCATTGAGTGTGGTGGTGACACCGATACGACGTCTTCTATGTGTGGCAACATGATTGGTGCGGCGCGTGGGTGTGAAGTTGTACCCACGGAGCTCGCCGAAAAAATTGATGCGTATGAATTGATCGTCAGTGTCAGTGCTCAGCTGGCGCATGCGGTGGCGGGACTCTGAAGTACCTGTCAGATTTACCACAGAGGAGCACAGAGGAAATCAATCCTAAACGAGGGTGGACTGAATTGTCACCTTCTGGCTTCGGCATTTACGGACCAATCGGTTGATGCGAGCAGGAACCTGGTGGATAATTGTTAGTTGATTCAAGTCTAATTTCAGTAGGAATAGAATTATCAATAGCTACACTTTGTCTCGTTTGGCAATTGCCGTGATCTGGATTTATCACGGCTTGATTCCCAAATTGATTTTTCGACACGCAACTGAATTGGAGCTGATCGAAAAAGGGCCCATGCTGGGTACCCCGGAAACGACGCTTTTGCTGGCCGGAATCGTTGAGGTTTTGGCTGGAGCCTGTGTGTTGATTTTCTGGAGGCGAGTTTGGCCAATCTATTTATCGCTTGTCGGATTTGCCTTGCTTTTGTTTGGAGCGGTCGCGATCTCACCTGAACATGCAACGCACGCGTTCAATCCGATTACTCTCACAGTATCCGCAATCTTTTTTTGCTTGATCCAACTGTGTGAACAAAAGAACGCGTAACGGTTCAGGTCGTACGATCGTCGATTGGATAAATGAAATGGCTGGAAATCTCCATTCACTACTAACATTCTGCCCAGACTATGATTGGGCGGTCATTGAGATGCGCGATTTCAAGCGAATTGTTTTCGATGTCATACAGGCAGTCAAAGGACGTGTTTTAGAGTCAACATTTACTTCGCCGCATATCGGAAGGAATTATTTTTCCGTTGGTGTGATCTTGGGGGACAGCCGGAACCAGATTTTGGCATCCAGCCAGTTTCCCGTTTTCGCCTTCGTCAGCGAAGAAGCGCACTCGGAGTTTGTTGAATGGCCGATACTCATGACGGCATTTTCTTGTGTCTATCCTCGGTTCAAAGTGATGAGTCTCAGGGAACTTCAAACGCGAACGGTCGGTTTGAGTTTGGATGGCCTACGTTCAGACTTGCAGTCTGATATCGAGGATTGGTGTCCCTGTATCGCTTTTTGAGTTTCAGGGTCGGCCTGCTGTTTCCAAGGCATGCCGTTTCTGAAACTCAATTTGGCTTGCGGATCTCGATCATGCTATGATCGAGAACTGAATTATCGTCGTATGACAGTGCTGTGTTTTTTCAATTTATTTTTTTGTTGCCAAGGTTAAGCAATGCTTATCAGGTCAATTTTTTGCATCATCCTGATTTTTGGTTTGGCTCCTTTTTGTATCGCTCAGGATGAGTCCAAGTCGCCTCCTGTTGAGCTCGAAGTTCTACAAGCCTCGATCGGAATGTGGGATGCTGAGATTGAAGTTTGGCCTGAGGGGCTGGATTCACCGTCGATTAAGTTTACTGGCGTCGAAACCAATCGGGCCTATGGGGAGCATTGGATCTCATCGGATTTCAATTCAGAATTCATGGGGCAGACGATGAAAGTTCACTCAATTGTTGGATATGACCTGTCTCAAGAAAAGCTTGTTGGCACCGTGATTGATCATGGCCCCTATGCGGCAAAGATGACAGGCGAGTATGACAAGGAGTCGGAGACCGTTCGTTGGATGACTGAAGCCAAGGGGGTTGATGGAACGCCGATTGTTCAGCAAACGTCAATCACACAGAAAAGTGCAACCGAACGTGTGCTCGTTTTGTTGATGCCTAGCGAAAAAGAAGATGAGTTCACCAAGTTTATGCAGATTAACTTTGTGAAACGAAAGTAAGAGTCAGGGAAGAAGGACTCGTGGATTGCTTGAACTGGTGCAACAATTTGGTGATCTATGAACAGCACGATTTGTTTCGGCAGGAGCCTCAACCTCCCACTTTTGGTCTAGGGCGAATTGCTCTCTTCGGAGGAGTTTGCGTTGTAGATGTTTTTTAACGTTGGCAAAACTCGTAGCGCGTTTTCGTAGTATATTTTTCGAAGCACTTCGTCTGGTAGAGCGATACCGTCAATGCGCCCAGAGCCCCTGCGGCGGTGGTTCTTTTTCAGAGTAGGGGAAATTTTCGTCAAAGGTTTCCATGAATCGCCAGTAATAGGTCAATCGTTTTTCCGGCCAAGGCCCATCGGTTCCGAACAGAATTCGGTCTTGGTATTGAATGAAGAATTTTCGAGCCGAATAGGGCTGTCGACCAAGTTCATTGATGCGTGAAGCGGGCTCGACGACAAGATTGGGATAACGGTCCAACCATTGAGCGACCTGTGCTAGATCTTCACTGTTATTTGCCATGTGAGCACCAATGAAAGTCGTGTCAGGATGTCGCTCGATCACACGATTGCGTGCCACGAATAGGTCGTCACGGCTGGGGAACGAATCGCCGTGGAAGCTCCAGTCTGGATGGCGTGACAACTCTTCCCAACGTTCGTTGTTGGCGTCCGTAGGCAGGAAAAAAGCCGCAGGGTCAGCCGTGTGAATAATGATTGGCATCTTGAGCTTGCCACAGATCTGCCAGATCGGGTCCAACCGAGGATCGTCGATTTTGATCAAACTTCCGTCGGCATTCTTGTATCCGAGCCCGAATTGCTTGAAGAACTTGACTCCGATACATCCTTTTTCTTTTGCCCGTTTAAGTTTCTCGACGCAATCGCGTACAAACCCACTTTGGTTGCATGGCCATGTCTCGGGTTGAGTGGAGTCGCCATTGCCTTGAAAGTCGATGTGAACGAAAGTGGCAAATCGATTTTTATAGCCGTTCTTCTCCAGGAAATTGATGTGGTCTTCTTCTTCGCCGAGTTTGCAGTCAAGGCTGACGCAGACGGCAATATTGTGTCGGTCCATTGCCTCGACGAATTCGGCCAACTTTTCTTGCGAGCCTTTTAGGCGAAACCCAAAATGTGTATGGATGTCGATGACAGGGAATTTGGCTCGATGCAAATCGGTTGCGGCGACCCGAAGCATTGGCTTGGGCGTGAATTCTCTAACGGATAGGTCTAGTGGGTCATTTGGATCTTGCCCGTTGCAAATTCCACTCCCCGCAATCATGGCCATGGCAACTAGAATTCGAATAAACATTGCTTTCCTCAAAGAGCCGGATTCCTCATGCAACCTTGATAACTGTTATTGCTGGTCGCATCAATCGATGAAAGTGTTAATTGGTACGGTTCGTAAGACAATTGACGATTATCCGAATCTGTTGGGTGTGTAAGATTTTCAGCGTATCGCTGCCTGATATTTTCCTTGAGTCCACAAAGTGCCGATAAGAAAGATGAGGGTTTTTTCGGGAGCAAGGACGCGCCGCGGAATTTCATGCGGCCAGTCTAGTTGTCTTTTTCATCCAAACAATGCGTGCCAATATGCCTGAGTCTCGAAAAATTCGCAGTGACATCTTTGTTGTGATTTTGCTCGCATTGATCGTCTTTCTGGTCGCCTCTTTGGCGACCTACGATATTGCGGACCCGATCCAAGCGGGCCCTGGATGGCTGAGCAAAATTTATCAGCCCGACCAGTTGGTGCACCCGCAGAATGTTGAAGTCCAAAATGCGTGTGGGTTTTCGGGAGCCTGGATTGCCGACCTGCTGATTCACTCACTTGGTGTGGGGGCTTACTTTCTGATTATTGGTCTTGTGAGTCTGGAATTTGCCCTGGTGCAGAAGCAGGCGGTGAACACTCCTTGGCTCAAGACGGCGGGATGGATCATCGCATTGATTGGGTTGACGTCTTTGGGGACGCTGATTCTTCCCGAGTGGACGGTTAGCCCCATTATTGGGGCAGGCGGTTATCTGGGAGCGTTGGGGCAGGGATTGCTTGGTATGCAGGTGGGTACTGCCGGGACGGTGATTGTGGCGTCCGCGGTGACACTAATTGGAATGATGATGTGGACCGAGTATCTAATTTTCCGGGCTGGGCGTTTCATGGTTGCGCCGGCTTTGGTGGCTGCATCATCCGCCCTGCCATTTGGTTTGCTGCATCGAGGTTTCAAATGGTTTAATCGACGTGGTGATGACGAGTTGGGACTGGCCGGGACCGATGTTGACGAACAGATTGATATTGGTTCTGAGATTGAAGGGACGCCTGTTTCCATTCCTTTTGAGCCTCGTAGTATTAAAATCAAACTCGGAGATCAGGAAGAAGAGCTCAAGCGAGTTGATGAGGGCGAATATGAGGGCGAATATGAGGAGCTAGAAGAAGATGAATACGAAGAAGATTATGAAGAGGAAGACTTCGAAGAGGCCGAAGAACCCGAAACGATCTCGCTGAAAATCACTGCGTCCGATGATGAACAGGATGAAAACAATGCCGTAGAAGAGCAAGAGCTGGATGCAGGCGAGCCGGCGGCAGAGGAGCCTGCATCAACCGTCCATAAACCACCCCACTTCAAAGTCCCTGCCCCTGCAAAGACCAAACCGCCAAGTGAACGGGAGGTGGTGATGACCCAATTGGAGGCCGCAGACATGATTCAGGCCGATTCGGACTACGAGGTTCCTGGCGTTGATATTCTGCTTCGCGGTGAAGCGATCAATTTCGAACGTCAGAAAAAGTCTGCACTAAGAAATGCGGAGATCCTTGAGAAGACCTACAAAGAGTTTGGTTTTGATGTCAAAGTCATTGAGATTGAAACGGGCCCCACGATTTCACAATATGAAATTAGCCTTGCTCCGGGTTTGAGGCTCAACAAGGTGATCGGATTGACGGACAACCTTGCCATCGCGCTGCGAGTGCCAAGCGTTCGTGTGGTCTCTCCAATTCCGGGAAAGAATACCGTCGGCGTCGAGGTTCCCAATGATCCAGATACACGTCAGCTCGTTCGGATGCGTGACGTGATGGAGCAAAGTGCTGACAAGCACAAGAAAATGAACATCCCTTTGTTCCTTGGGAAGGACGCAGTCGGAGCTCCGATGGTCGCCGACTTGGCCAAGTTGCCCCACTTGTTAATCGCGGGTCGTACGGGTACCGGTAAATCGGTATGTCTGAATGCGATTATTAGTTCCATCTTGATGACGAGGAAACCTGACGAAGTTCGAATGTTGATGATCGACCCCAAGATGGTCGAATTGAGCGGCTATGGAAGTTTGCCGCATCTTATGCATCCAGTGGTGACAGATATGAGAAAGGCAGAAGCCATTCTCGCGTGGGCTGTTTGAAAAAATGGAACAGCGATACCAGTTACTGGCCAAGGCCGGAGTTCGTCATATCAACAGCTACAATCAACTTGGCCCCGAGGAATTGATCGACCGCTTAAAGCCCGCCGATGAAGAGGAGCGAGCCGGAATACCCGCGAACTTGCCATACATCGTCATCATTGCGGATGAAATGGCTGACCTGATGATGACTGCCGGAAAAGACGTTGAGCAACACATTATTCGACTTGCCCAGAAAAGTCGTGCGGTTGGGATTCACTTGATTCTCGCGACCCAGAAGCCTACGGTCGATGTCATCACGGGCTTGATTAAGTCAAACTTGCCAGCTCGATTGGCTTTCCAGGTGGCCAGTAAAACGGACAGTCGCGTTGTTCTGGACGACAATGGAGCAGACAAGCTGCTTGGGAATGGTGATATGCTGTTTCTTTGGCCTGGAACTAGTACTCTCTTGAGAGGGCAGGGAACCTACTTGAGTGATGATGAAATTAATTCGGTGACGGAAGCTTGCTCGACGGGAGAGCAAAACTTTGTTCACGAACTGGTCAATATGAAGGTCGAAGACAAAGACGGCGACCCTGAGAAAACGGAGAAAGTCAAAAAACGCGACGAGCTTTATCAGGACGCCATCAACGTCGTGGTTCAAGAGCAACGTGGGTCGGTCTCTTTGCTTCAACGTACTTTGGGGATCGGCTATGGTCGCGCCGCTCGTCTAATCGACTACATGGAAGAAGACGGAATCGTGGGGCCCTATTCTGGTTCGAAAGCCCGCGAAGTCCTCGTGACTTCGGTCCAGGTCTCTGGTGACGATGGTGAGGAGCCCGAATCCGAATTGCCTTTGGCTCCGATTCAGCCGGCTCAGAGGACTCTGAAAGTTGCCAGTATGACGGCGGTGGCGCCGGCTGCACCTTCCAAGCCAACACCAGCACCTGAGACCCAAGAGGTGGAGGACGAAGAGGAATGGGAAGATGAAGCTGACGAATACGAAGCGGCTGAGGAAGACTACGACGAAGAAGAAGATGACGAAGAATACGAGTACGTCTATGAAGAAGTGGAAGTCGAAGTCGATGAGGACGAAGAAGATTGAATTTTTCGGCTCAACCCTGTCGCCTCATTCGATTGATGGACCTCTGTGTTGTCGCTGACAATTTGGTTGGAACGTTTTAGTGGTTCAGCCAACCTGAAAACCGAAGGGTGTCAGGCCTTGATCTTGTGCAAGCATGCTCACGCAAGCGTGAAGCATGGCACCCACTAAAACTGGTCAATTCAGCTCTGACGAACCACCAGTATCGATGCGACTTGGAAACGTTTGACGAAAACGCCAGAGCAAAACGGCATGCACTCTAGTTGATTTTAGGGTCGTTGCCAGCAACATCATCATCCAGGTCATCGCTTGGGTTCGATTCCTCTGAATCAGAATCTGAACTTCCAGGAATGAAGGTGCCGTCGATTGGATCGGGCTCCGTCTTTTCATCATCATCATCCGAAAGAGGTTGGATTCGTACAGGCTCATCTTCGATTGTCTTACCCGATGTTTCGTTCGTGCCATTGGTTACTGGGCGGCGTGTAACCTGGACCATGGAGGTTTCCGGATTGTCAGCATCTGGAACGGTTTCAGGAAAAACGATTCCATCATCAGGGGTCTGGTCTGGTCGGTGTGTTGGGTTGTTTGCGAGCAGGTCGATCATATTCGATTCGCTGAAATGGAGCCGGATCAGCGATACGTCCAGCCGTTTCGGTGGTGGTACGATTTAGGACGCTGGGTGCCGCTGTTGGAGTTCGGAGAGTCGTTTCGCGAATCTGGGGAGTTCGATCCGCAGCAGTTTCGATCGGAATCGGGTTGCCTAAGGGATTGCCGAACGCATCAACAGGAATCTTCATCCAGATCGTACGAGGAACCGTAACGGTTTCGGTGTAGGGGATTCGACGAGTGGTTGTCTTGGGAACTTGGACGTCTCTCGTCTTTTCTACCCAGCGAGCTGTGACATTGTCATAGGGTTCTACTTTTTCAACGCGGCGTAATTCTGTTTTTTCGATGGGGACTCGACGAACTTTGGTGACACGTTCCATGCGAGTTTCGCTATAGGGAACCCGTTCTGTCTTGGTCCTTGTGATTGGGCGTTGGATTTCCACGGGAACTTTTCGCGTTTCGATCTTGCGCTCTGTACGTTGAACTTCGATTGGAACCCTGCGAACTTCGATGTGTTCGTCGTATTCGATGACCTCAACGGGGCTTTGGCGACGTGAAATCTCGGGAACATAGGTGGTTCTCGCACGTTGCTGAGGCACTACGCCAAGAGCAAGGGTTGGTTGATTCGCCAAGACCGTACCAGGATTTGTCCAGTGGAGACCACCTCGACGAAACACATAACGTCCCGTGTTGGAGTCCCAATAGTAGCCGCGTTCCAGCCAATCCAATCGTGAACGATTCGATCCAGGAGTTTCTACCAGTTGGTTAGTAAGAACCGCGCCAGGAACATACTCTGTCTCCAGAGTCTGAACCGGCCGATAGGTGGTTACGTCCTCGGTACGCATTTGTGTCTTGCGGACCGGCTTTCTGACTAAAACACGTTCTGTCCGATATTGAGTTTCGGTTACCGGATTCTCGACCACATAATCGCGGTCACGCATTTCGGTAACTGTTTCATATTCTGTTTCCTGCCAGGTTCTTTCCCGATACTTCGTCTCTGTTACAGGACGAAGCACATCGTAATACTCATCCTGCATGGTGGTTGTGGTATGGGGCTCGTAGGTGACGGTTACCTTTTCACGTTTCTCGGTAGAGTAGACGGGAACCTGATCGACGATTTGCTTCGTTTCGTAGCTGGTTTCGTTGACGAGGCGATATCGAGTCACTTGCTTTTTTTCATAGATCGTTTGTGGCACCAGGTGATATTGCACGCAGATATCCTGCGCGTTTGTTGGGCAAACGAGCAGGCTGGCGACAAACGAGGCAGCGATCAATGACAAACGGGAAATCATTTTCTAATCCTTGGACAAACAGTTGTCCCCCGACACCACTTCGGTGACTAAGAGACCTATTTCTATCTTACTTGCGGAAGGCCAAACTTGCGCGAATGAGTCCCTGCATGTTGGCCCGCTTATAACGAGTTTGCCGGATAATCGTTAGGTTTGCAACGAATAATTTGACTTTCGCGGTGCTCTCAAGTGTCCTTAGAAAGCACTTGAGGCAATTCCGATTGCTGGAACAGGCAAACCGGGTAACTTGTTAAGCTTTGAATTGACGTAAATGCCCATGAGATGGTGGGTTGCGTCGAGAGTTAACTAATCGTCACAGATTAACTTTTGAAAAATATTTATGCTGCTATTGAATCTTACATTGCCGTCGCCTGCGGAAAATCTTGCTCTTGATGAGGCGTTGTTGGATTCGGCAGAGGCGGCTGGAGAATATCCAGAGGTGCTTCGGCTTTGGGAAAGTCCGGATTTATTTGTGGTGTTGGGACGCGGCTCGTCGTTTGAGAACGAGGTCAACCATTCCTTTTGTTCTGCGAATCAAATTCCGGTTCTGCGACGCTGCAGTGGCGGTGCCACCGTTGTCGCCGGGGCAGGATGTTTGATGTACGCAGTTCTGATTGACTATCAGAAACGGCCTGAGCTCAGAATGCTCGATGTCGCCCATCAATTCGTAATGGGCCGGCTCATGAAAGCAATCCATCGTCTTGGCGTTGAGGTCGAGATGAAGGGAACCTGTGATCTTGTGTTCGGGGGACGCAAAGTTTCTGGAAATGCACTGCGTTGCAAGCGGCGGTTTATGGTTTATCACGGTACCCTGTTGACCGGAATGCCGATCGCGCAAATCGCAAGTTGTCTTGATATGCCATCACGGCAGCCTGATTACCGAGCGAGTCGATCGCACGACGATTTCCTTGCATGTCTCCCACTTAAATCGGCCGAATTGCGGGATTCGATTGCGGCCGAATGGGCGACGGATGGTCAGATGGAGGATTGGCCAAGCGGTCTTACAAAGCACTTGGCCAATACCAAGTATCTCGATAGGACCTGGACCGAAAAGATCTAAGAATTTAAGACAGGATCGCGATGACCCGTTACGACCACGTACCGTGGAGGGTGGATTACCTACGCCAGTTCTTCTTTGATGTTCAACGAACATTGAATTTAAATACTCGTTCAATCTATGGTGCACGTTTTGCGAGTTCGGAGGACGCCCTTGTTCGCGAGTCGGTGGAGTGCTTGAACCGCCAACTCGTTCCAATATTCTCGTGATCGAAGCGCCGATCTCTTCGGGGAACTCTATTTACTCACGTTCGGAGATCGAGGCGGCGCTTGTGACCGCCTTCTCCGGATTCAGAGCCGTCGTTCTTGGGACGGCAATCGGCCAGGAAACCAATCGCGGTGCACACGGGAAATTGGGGGTGTGGAGCCTATGGCGGTAATCGTCAACTCATGTTTTCGATTCAATTGATGGCGGCTCGCCTGGCCGGCGTCGCGAAAATTGTTTTCTTTTGCGGTGAGGACGATCCGGACGACGTCGTTAGATTTGAGAGTGCCTTGAATAGACGATTCAAATTTAAGCCGGGTGCGAGTATTGGGGGAGTTGTCGAAAAATTGGCTGCTGCTTCGTTCGAATGGGGGAGGGACTCCAGATGGTAGTTGATCGGCCACATTCAATGCCCAAAGACCAGATGTTCACCATGGCCAGCAATCGGCCCCGTCATCCTCAAAACTCCGGCCCAAATGGAATCAGCCCCCCAATCGCCGCGTTGAAATCGTCATCTACCCTGAATCGTATGAGTAAGCTTGAACAGCTTGCGAAATTGCCTCAGGCTGCGGGGTAATAGCCCCAACGAGCTGTCAAGACAAGAAGGAGAACGGGTCCATCCACACTCTGATTGATTCGGTTGATTAAAAACCGAGTCTGGGGCAGGCAAGTTGCGATTGGATTTGAAAAGTTCTTCAAGTAAGCTCGGTGTCGCCGCACCCTATGCCTTATCAGTCATGGCCCTCAACTTCCTCATTCTTTTCTGCATACTCCAGCAAAATATCTTGTGAAGATGTGACGTCAACGCGCACGTGGACGTGGCTGGAAAAGTTCGAATGAAGTTCAGCCGCGGAAACTCTCCCTTTCACAAATACCTCAGTGGGTCTTCCGGCTTTCGCATCTGCCAAAAACGCCTTGAGGAGTGCGTCTCGCCCCTGATCGTTTGGGACATAAACTGAAAAAATGTCCACTTCCCGTCTCTGCATTCTGTCCAGACTTGATTGAAAAACGCCATTGGGCAGGGTCAGAATTATCTCCCGCCCAACATTGTTCAAGAATTTCTTGAGCACCATTTGCAAAAATGTTGCCATGGTCAACGAACCCCCATACCTTGATTTCGTTGCCATCTGCGTTGAGTTTTTGCCCTCGCGTGATTGATGCTACAGCAAGATAGTCACCTATCTGTCTGTGACCTCCCAAACAACCGGTCGTTGTTGTAAGTACCGGCACGAAAAGAACCAACAAGACCAGGAAAACACAAGCCCAAAAGCCAGGTTTTCGGTGCCAGCACAACATACGGTTTCCTTTTTACCAATTCCATTTCCATGATCGGTAAGGCCGGCGGAATCAAAAGACACCATACTCTTTGTATTTTGCATTGATTTTTAGACAACATTCGCGGGCCTTATCACCATTGATGACATATCCTTTGAGGGGTTAATTCAAAATTTATTCCCAACTTTGAAAATAAATGAAAAAAGTACGTCCACACTGAGTAACTCGGTTGACTAGAAACCGGGTTACTCCGGGACAGCCAAGTCGCAATCGGATTTGAAAGGTTCTTGAACCGGTTGGTGGTGGAATCGCTAAAAGCTTGATTCGGTCGAGAATAGTGGCAAACAATTTCCGGGCACGGCGACTTCGATCAGTTGAAAAGTGATGTATTTTGCGTGTCGAGCTGCCTTCGCGCCGATTTTAATCAGTTTCTCACGCAATGTCGTCAGCGACCAATGCTTGACTTCACGAGGCAGTACCAACCGCCTCAATAAATTAGCCAGATTGTAAGCCAAGGCAAAGAGTTGTAATTGTGTGTGGTTGTCTTTAAAAGTACGACAGGAAAGCTTCGTCCATTCGATCGCATACATGCCTTTTCCTTGATCCATTGTTCCGCTGTGCCTCGACCGTTGTGAAACTTCACTACATTCTTCGAAGTTGTTTCCGCGTGTTGGCTTCATCGTAGCCAACCCGACCAAACATTCTCGCGCGAGTGCCAATTCGCAACGGGAATTCTGCGAAATGAGATTCACAGTTTTCAATTACGCCATCATGATTTTGATCGAATGCAAGGAAAGTCGAACGGAATTGAATCATCGCATTCGGTCTTTGGGAGTAGCCGTTATACGGTATCCCTTTTTACCAGTTGGAGCAGATAGATATGAACTCGGTACCATCGAATTCGACGGGTGCCTTTGCGGACAAGCTTTTTGGATGACTTGACGAAGAAATCGTCGTAGCTTTGTTTTTGCTCACACTCAGTGAGTGAACAATGATTTCCGATCCTTTAACGTCTGTCGCAACTTCTGTTTGCCCGGCTTTATCGGGCTCTTGGGGTGAAAGGCGGAAAGCGGTGAGGCAAACACGCCGGTCCAATGACCAAACAGCCCCAGAGGCGTCTCATCAGATGTTCCTTTGTTTGCAAATGGAGTCGTTTTGCTGCATCGTCAATTTGTTGACCATGCCCTTGTTCGAATAGGAAAGCGACAGCTTGTCCCGAAATGCATCACGAAATATTTGAATGAAATAGGCAATTCGATATTAGGAAGCAATCAAGCCTGTTTGACGCTTGAACCCTAAAGGGAAATGGTCGGCCCGCTGGACTCCGAATGGTTGACTGGCCGCAGAACGAATTCATTCATTCGCTTGTTCTACGACGCTGCCTGAAATACGAATGACCGATTCTGTCGAATTGATTATTCTGAAGTGTTGAACCCAAATAAATCGTAGACTGACGGAAGATCGAAGTTGAGCACTTGAAAGATACTTCCAAAGTCATCGGTCCAGAGAACGTCTTTTTCAGGATTCCAACGATCCGTATTGGGTTTGAATGCATCGCTTTCGTAGAACTCTTTGTTGTTGGTCAGGAGTATCCAGCTACTTTGCATGTCGCCCATTTCCCCCCACGCGTCGTCATTGTCATTAAAGCTTATGTAAAACGCTTCATACTCAGCCAGCTCTGCAAGTTTGTAGACGATCGGTTTCAGATTGAGAAAGCGGTTGGAGATGTGGATGGCCAAGATGCCGTCACTCTTGAGATGTTTTTTGTATAGTTCGATGCATTCCTGTGTTAACAAATGGCGAGGGATCGCGTCGCTGGAAAACGCATCAACGGCCAGGACGTCAAATTGTTGATTTTGTCCTTCTTTGAGTTGTTGAGCCAGCTTAATACGTGCGTCACCGAGAATGACATTCTCCTTGGGAACATTGGCGTCACTTAAATAGGTAAAGTATTCTGAGTAGGCAATTTCTTTTACGATCGGATTGATCTCGTAAAAAACGATTTCATCTTTTTCTTCGACCCAGGAAGCGATGGTGCCAGTGCCCAACCCGATGACTCCCAATTTCAGGCCGTTCGCCCGATTGGGGTGCTGAGCGATCGCGATACCGACTCCACTTCCAGGAGCGTAGTAGCTTGTGCGTTCGCGGCGATGGGCTTTGTCTCGATACTGAAAGCCGTGATTGATTCGTCCGTTCAACAGTGTGTACTTTTCTTCTTGCGAATCGTCGTACCTGGAAGTCTTCGTATTGTCTAAGACTTTGACGGTTCCAAAGAAGTCGCGTTTCTTCAGTACGATTTCATCATCTTTGGTAAATGCGTCGTTAAACAGCGCACCATTGACGGCGACAAGGACTCCTACGACAAATAATAACGGGACCGCCTTGCCCAAAACACTGACCCATTTGTTAGGGCTGTCTTTGGGTATGCGAACGATACTGAATCCAATTGCTGCGATAAATGCGATTCTGAGTTGCATGTCCTCAAAGAGTTCAGGGCTGCGGAAATCATGAAGCCAAAAATCACCAAGGCACAGACGGGAACGGTAATCGAGATGTTGCGCATCGATTGCCAGTCGTTGGAGAGCAAGATCGCGAGGAATGTGATAACCGGCGCCGCAATCAAGGCGACATGCAATTCCAGGTAGTCGGTGAAAATCATTGGGGCGACAACCACTACAAAAATTCCCCCCAGTGCGCCTCCGAGTGAGACGAACAGGTAGAACAGCGTCAGGTATTTGGGGTGAGGTCGACATTTGGCAAGTTCACCATGGCAGGTCATGCAACAAGCGAAGAGAGCCAGTGAATATCCAAAAATCTGCAATGGAAGCGGGACGGAAGTTCCCTCCACAATACAGAAATTGGCCAAGCCGACACTTAGCACCATCAATGCACCAAACACGGTGCGGTTGTACCAACGTGGATTGTCAAAACAAATTATGAATGAAATTAAATAGAGTCCTAAGGGAAGAACCCAAAGGAAAGGTACGACGGCGACTTCCTGACAAATTTGATTGGTAGAGGCTAAAAGCAGGATGGACGGTACCAAGGAAAGCAGCAACCACATGAACAGTGTCCCAATACCTGGCTTTTGAGCCGATTGAGTTTCAGCTGCCACGTTTTGGTTGGCAACTTCGTTTGCGTCAGGTTCAGCGCTGAACCTGATGCAAGTTGTAATCGCACAAAAAGCACAAGCCAGCACAAAGAGCACATGTCCCATCGACCAATAGATCGCGTGTTGGCGGCTTCCAAGCATCGGTTCAAACAAGACCGGAAAGGAAACCAATGCCAACAATGAGCCCGTATTGGAAAGTGAAAATAATCGATACGGGCTGCGACCGGGAAATCTACGACTGAACCAAGCTTGAATTAGGGGGCCTGTCGAAGACAGTAGGAAATAGGGAAGCCCAATTGTGATCAACAACAGTAGCAAGATTTGGAATGTTGGGGACTCAGTGCCTGAGGGCTTTAGCGCTTCACGAGGGATGATCGGCAAAAAGGCAAGCGAAATCAGCAGCAACGAAACATGCAGAATCGCCTGGCTACGAGGCTTCAACCAACTGTTGAGTCCGTGGGCGTACGCGTATCCACCCAGCAACAGGACTTGGAAAAACAACATGCAGGTTGTCCAGACCGCGGGCGCTCCCCCAAACCAGGGAAGGAATGTATCGAGCAATTAAGGGCTGTACCTGAAATAGTAAAAACGCACTCAGGAAGATTGTAAACGCGAATCGAATCATCGATATGAAGTCTCTCGAAACAAGAATCTGGTTTCGGCGGGAAACATCAGAATCGAGGATTCTAGCACATCAAATTCGCACTTGATACTCGGGAAACGATTCAGGCTGGACGGCAGTTGAGTCACAGAGATGTCGGAAATTTCGACTAAACCAGGCCCCATTTCTTGCGAAGGAACCACTCGAATGTCAGCATGGAGACAAAGGCCAGAAGAAAAATCGCAGAATCGGCAAACGTTTGCCCCAGCTGCCATTTCGTAGGAACTTCGATTTTCATTTCCGGCGGATTGTCGGCAAGTTCCTTAAGCAATTTGTGGAGGTCGGCAGGCGCGACGGCTCGCCCTCCATATTCTCCAGTTTGATCTGCCAGGCGGGCCATGAATTTAGGATCCGCCGCCGGATTGGCTTTCTCGCGATCCTGATCGAAAACAATAAACTCCACCTCGGTTGTGCCAATCTTCTCGCCGTTTCGTGTGGCGGTCACATCGATTTTATAAAGTCCGCCTTGGGCAATCCAGTTGCGGTCCAGCACCGCCCAATTGCGGTCGGTCGATTTGGAAACTGAAATCGCCTGCGTTTTTCCATCGGGCTGAATCAGTGTGGCTGTGTATTCGGCGTTTTTAATCGTGTCGCCCACGCTATTCTTGGCGCCTGTTGTAAAGGAAACTTGAGTCCGTGGTTGGAAACGTCGTTGTGGCAGATCGATCCATACGTTGTCGTTTGAACGGCCGTCGCGAAATGCCAGCCAAAGTAGTAACTGTCGCCAAAATCTTTTGTGTAGTTCAACGTGGTCGTTCATCCACCAAAGCCAGGTTGTATCGCCAGCGAACGCAATCACGCGCCCTGCACCATAATTGCCCGCGACCAATATCGGCTCCCTGCCTTCTCCTTCGAGGAGTACCGTAGCGGTTTCTTTGACGCCCAGGAAACGATTCGCACCTTTCAACGGAGGTAGTGCTTTCCAAGCCTCCGCTGGATCTTCCGCGTCGTCCAGCTTGGTCAGGAAGTGAGCATGTGGAGTTGGGCGGAGTTTGATAGGACGCATTATATGCAGTTCTTGGCGGATGTCGCGATCAAAATTCTGTCGCTCATTGGCGCCCATTCGAATCGGCAGAACATTGGCCAAGGGAGTTTGGTGATAGAGCCCCGGTCCGAAACTGTGATACCCACCTAGCATCATCAAGCCCTTGCCTTCGCTGATCAATTTTTCCAGATCTTGCAAGTTGGTTTCTTGATCGCCGCGTCGGTACAACGCGCTGGAGTCCAGATCGCCAATGATGATGATATCGTAGGACTTGTTTTTGAAGACCCTTTCGTAGGGCCATTGATCCCGTCGACTAGGATAGATGGGCCGAAAGTCGATGTCGATTCCCTGAGCTGCTTCTTTGATCGCTCGGCGAAGGAAGATCTGTTCATTCCCCATATTGCCTTCGAGGTAGAGAACACTGACACCACCATCGTAAACGGTCAGGAACGCAGGCAATGCGTTGTTGCGTAGTGCCGCTTCGGTGGGTTGCCCCTCAGCGCGGACTTTGATTCGGTACTGACCCGGTTCCGTCGGTTTGTAGGTAAGTTTGACTTGGACTTCTTCGTAGGGCCTTTGAGGTGTGTAGATTTTTTCATCGACGACGATTTCATCCGGCGCATCGGCACGAGAAACTATCAACTGGACGGGGATCGGTTTGTTGGCAAACCCCCGCGATACCATCGTCGCCGTTACGGTGAGTTGGTTTTTGACAAAGATTGCATGCTGGTCGGGCAAGTTCGTGATTGCGATATCCGCCAACTGGCCAACATTCGCAGAAAGACCAAAGGGAACAGAATACAATGGGACCTGCATTTCGGCCAATTCATCAACTGCGTCCAGAACTTCCACATTTGGGTCGAGAACATTCTGGACCCCGTCACTAGTCAGGACCATTCCCAGAATTCGTTGGCCTCGAAACTCCTGAATGACTTGGTTGATGGCACTTCCGATGTCAGTCTCAGCGCCTTCGGGAGATTCGGGAAGTTTCGGAAAGGAATTTTCGAGTTCAAGTCGGACCAGCTGATTGTCAAACCCATAAAAAACGACCTCGATTTGCTTTTCGCCCAAGGCAGCAAAATTGCCCTCGTTGGCCTTGAGTACTTTCTGAAGCTCGCTCCAGCGAGTCGATGCATCGTCCTGGTGTGGCAATTGCATCGAGCGCGTAAAATCGATCATGAATGGGACGACTGCCGACTGGTTTATCTCGATGGTTGAAACACAGCCCGGACGAAAAATCGCGATCGCCGCCATGGCAATCACTCCGGTGCGAGTCAGGCTTAACCAGAATCGTCGAGAGCGTGTTAGCTCACCAAACGAGGGTCGAATAAAAAGCAACCCGAGCAGGACCAGTAACCCCACGACCAGAAGGGCCGGATGAAAAATGGTTGTAGGGTCCACGATTGCATAAGGCTCAACAAGATTGAAATTGATGAAACAGGACCAGGCAGCGGAGGGGGAATTGCCTTCGCTGCCAAAACTAACACAAAGTGTTGCTAAAGTTTATCGGTCTATAGAGTCGATCGCAAAGCCCAACTCGATTTGCGTGCCGAACAGGACGAGTAAGTTATCCGGTATTCGTTTCCGAGTTTGGTGTCGGTTGTTGCTGTGTTGGGGAGGGCTGCATGGATTGAGAATCGCTCTGCGACTCCGTTTTTTCTTTGCGAAGATCCTTGATTTCCTCGAATTCTCGCGGATTTGACTTGATCGGGCCATGTTTTTGGTCGGTTGACTGCATCCAGGTGATTTTCCACGAGTCTTCAATTAACTCGATATCAAAATCGGCTTGGTAAAAGGTCGTTCGTTCATGAATATGACCAAAATGCTCAATGGTTCCTACCAGGTTCCATTGGCTATTGTAACCAAACCCAGCGTTGGATGAGTTTTTGCTACGAGGAGTTTGCTGACCTTTTAGCAAGTTGACTTCCTGGATTCTGGCCATGGCGCCGCCTTTTTCTTGAACGCGAAGGCTGTTTCTCACATCCAGGTAAAGTTCCTGTAACTGCGGACCAGCGACGCTTTTGGAAAGTGCGTCGTAGACTTGTTCCTTGTCACGATAATCAAATGCGCGAAAAACGTTCTTGTGCAGTTGAGAAAAAATGGCGTCCGTTTCTTTAATGTTGGAGTCCATGCGCGAGGGAAGCGTATAGACGCCGGTTCCGAGTAAGAAGAATGAGGCAACCGCGCCAGCCGTCGCTAGTCCTATCGCCAAAGGTCCACCAAATAATCCTCTTCCGAACAAGGCAATCAGGATCGACAGAATCACGACGCCGATGGTCAAAACTGGAAGCTCAATTTTCTTGAGTTGATACTTTGACGAATCAACATTGTTGATCGGCGGCAATGGAACTCGGCTGTCATCCGACCAGTGATAGACGTCATCAATATCGAACTTGTTGAATTCCGTTAGCTCCGCTTTGTCGTAAGCAATAACCCTTGTATCAACAGTTTTGAGAACGTCATTAAAGATTTCCCAGTGGACGTCCACCTTCTGAGGCGGGCTCTTTGTGCTGTAACTCATGATGATGCCCACGCGGCCGTTGTACATACTCACTTTGGTTCGGGGAGCATCGGTCATGAAGTCCAGTTTCTCAAGGGACTGGAAATCCATGCGATCGAAAACTGGTTGCACGATGATACCATCAATTTTGACTTCGTTTTGTGCAGAGGCGAATAATGCTTCGATCAACGGTTTCGCAGCGTCCTGTTCTTCGATTTCGAGAAAAGGCTTCGTCAGCGTTTCCCAGATCGATAAAACTGGCCAAGCTGGAAACCGGAATGAGAACCTCTTGCCGGACTTCGGTGTCGGTGATGTAGATGAAAGCGTATACGGAGCTGAAGCTCGCGATTCCCAGATTTCGGTCCTGTTGAGCTTCGAACCATTTTTCTCTTTCTTCTTCGGATGCATCAGATGACAACGGGTTATTCCAATCGAACGCAAAAACCTTTGGGGTTTCTGGCTTCATCATCCAAAGCACTTCTTCGCTGCCCGCCTGTTGAATCACAATCTGCAATTCGCTGGGAAGCAGCATGCCTTCGGCGATCAGTTTTTGATTAATGGTCAAAAATTCTGGTGGTTCTTCATGTTTGAATTCAAGTTCATATTGAAGTCTGAATTCCATCAGCTGTCCTTGCCGGATTCCCTCCTCGGGAATTTCGAATGGACCGATGTTGGTAACTTTGGGGACCAGTTTTTCCCCCATAGAATTGATTACTTCGATTCGTTCTGCAAGGAAACCTGCATGGTCATCGTGTGCGTCCAGCAACTCGTTCGGGTCGTAAAAGCCGTCATCCAAAGGCTCAACCCCCTGCAAAAGATCGAGATCCTCCGCGTAGCATTCCAGCCGCATCGTCGTCTTGTACTTTTGGACATAGATATTTGCGTTGACAATCGATACCGGGTGCTCGCCGATCGCTGTGCCCGTCAGTCCAAGCAACAGCCCGATCACGGCGGTTGTCGCCAATATTTTCGTATACATTTTTAGAATCGCCAGAAGTTTAATCACGAAATTATAGCAACCGTTGCCCAAGATTTCGAGTTGAGCGAAAGCCGGATTGCGTCCAGAAGGCTTTTCTGTGAAATTCCTTTCTTTGGCGTTTTGAAGAATCCTTGAGCAGCCTTCGTAAAACGGCCCAGCCATAGCCCTTGGGCGTGGTTTTTCGTGACGGCCCATTCCATTGCTGGACATTTGCAAAAATAGAAAAATGAATGCACTAACTGAAATCAAATCGAGATTCGCCAAGGTTCTTGCCGAACTAGTCGAGGATCCTTCTAAATTGTTGGGGATGATCGTTCCTGCACAAAACGCCCAACATGGCGATTATCAAGCGAATTGTGCGATGCCCCTGGCCAAACAGATTGGTAAACCGCCACGTGAAGTCGCCAATGATCTGGTCGAGTCGGTTCAGGTCGACGATATCTGCAAGTCGGTCGAAGTCGCAGGACCCGGATTCATTAATCTCAAGCTCGACGATACCTGGTTGAAAACAAAATTAAGGTCGGCCATTGCCGATAGTCGACTGAGTGTTGAGAAGACTGCCAACCCTCGCACTTATGTAGTCGATTTTTCCTCGCCGAACATCGCCAAGGAAATGCACGTTGGACACATTCGATCCACCGTGATTGGCGATGCCATTTCTAAGATCCTGAAGTTTGTCGGTCACAAGGTGATCACCGACAACCACTTGGGGGACTGGGGGACCCAGTTCGGCATGATTATTTATGGCTATAAACACTTTTTGAACCAGGAAGCGTATGACGCGGCACCAGTGGCAGAACTGGCCAGATTGTACAAATACGTCAGAAAACTGATGGACTATCACTCGGCCCTTGAAAAGTTGCCCAAGCTCGAAGAGGCATTTAAAAAGGCCAATGCGGCATTGGATGAATTTGATGCACTTCCCAAACCTGAAGACAAGGCCAAAGCCAAGAAGGCGAAGAAGGTTCGCAAGGGTTTGTTGGACAAGGTAAAAAATCTCAACGAAGCGATTCTTGGGAAAGCGGATGAGCATGGCGTAAGAACCGGAGGGCTCAAAGACCTTGTTTTGACCGTCGAGGCGGAGGCGACCATTGTCAACGATGCGAAACAACATCCAGAAATTAGAACGGCCGTTCAGACCGAAACCTCGATGCTGCATGCGGGTGACGAAGAGAATAATCGACTTTGGCATGAGTTTCTGCCCGGGTGTCGTGCCGAAATTCAAAAGATTTACGATCGTTTAAATATCTCATTTGACTATGAACTTGGAGAAAGCTTTTTTCACGACTTGCTGGGTGGTGTCGTTGAGAACTTTAAAGCCAAAGGATTGTGCCGCGAAAGTGAAGGTGCGATCTGCGTCTTCATGGATGAACATGATTCTCCAATGATCATTCAAAAAAGTGACGGTGCGTTCCTGTATGCAACAACGGACCTCGCCACGATTAAGTACCGTATGGATAACTGGAATCCAGATGCGGTGTTGTACGTTGTTGATTTCCGACAAGGCGATCACTTTGGCAAACTGTTTGATGCAGCCAGGTTCTGGGGCTACACCGAGACAGAATTCAAGCATGTTGAGTTTGGGACGGTCCTTGGCGAAGACAGGACGCCATTCAAGACTCGGTCTGGAGATACGGTTGGACTTGAGGGACTTTTGGATCAGGCGGAAGCCAAAGCGCTGGAAATTGCCAAAGAGCAGAATCCTGACCTGACGGCCGAACAACATGCCACCATCGCAAGAGTGGTCGGAATTGGCGGACTGAAGTATGCCGATCTTTCCATTAATCGTGGATCGGATTATCTCTTTAGTTACAAGCAGATGCTGAACTTAAAAGGGAATTCGGCAACCTATTTGCAGTTCGGCTATGCCCGCGTGTTTGGGATTATGAGAAAGGGCGGAATCAATGATCCGGCCTTGTTGAGAGAATCGCCGGTCGAATTCAATCTGGACCACCCCGCTGAACGTGCTCTGGCAGTGAGCCTGATACAATTTGGTGATTCACTGGATGAAGCGTTGGTGGACTACAAGCCGAATTTGCTGGCGAACTATCTGTTCGAATTGAGTGGAACGTTTGCCCAGTTCTTCAACCAATGCCCTGTCCTAAAAGCAGAGAGTGAAGAACTGAAAAAGAGTCGTTTGCAGCTTTGTGATCTGACTGCACGGACTTTGAAAACCGGGCTGGGGCTGTTGGGGATTGAGGTCGTCGAGCAAATGTAGGTGATGGCGGGTATGTTGTTGTGGGGCAATCGGCAGGAAGTGGTTTGGTCGGTTTCCTTGGTTTTCGTTGCTTCCTCTCTCCTCCCCGGATGCATCGCGTCTGACCCTCCCGACGCGTGAGTGAGGACGAATCGGGTTCGTCCTCGCTCACGCGTCGGGTTTCCAAAACGAGTAGGATGTAGATGTCGGGTGCGGTTGCCACTGTGTCTACCGCGAGTCGAGACTGCCGGTTTTTGTTTCCTCAGAAAACGGTAGTGGCTTCCCTTCCCCGGACGCATCGCGGCCGGGAAGGGTACGCACGGGTTCTCGATTGCAAGGTGTCAGGAGAGAACCGATTGGCTGGAAAACGGATGCCATCGCTCCGCGATTAGGTTTTGGTTGGGAACGTTTTACCCCAGACTAAAAGTCTGGGGCTACGAGAAATAGCCGCCCTACGGCTAATGCACTTTGCGACCTGGACGGGGAGTAGAAAGTGTGCCGACGAAGACCACTTCAGATGCAACCAAGCATGTCAAACGGCAGCTACTGGTGCCAGCTGTTTTAATAGCTCGGCGTAATCTCCGACGGGATCGGGCGAGTACCGCTCGCGAATTGTTTTGCCGGCTAGTTCACCCATGGCCTGCCAGTTTTGTCGCTGTTGCCAGGCCCGTTCCAATGTCTCGTCCAGTTCTTGGGCGGTTGGGCTGGAGGCGATGAAACCCGACTTGTTGTCATCCATCAGTTCACTGTTTCGACCGGTGTCTGTGGCAATGCAAATGCGATTGCAGAGCATGGCTTCGATGATCACCAGCGCCGCTCCTTCGTAGCGAGATGGCAGCAGGAGTGCGTGATGCGTTTTCCAAATTTCAGAAACGCCATCGACAAAACCAGCGAGTTTTACCCTGTCTTCCAAGCCGTGAAGCTTAATAAGTTCCTTCAGTTGAAAACGCTGGCCTT
This sequence comes from Mariniblastus sp., assembly GCA_965224765.1. Taxonomy (GTDB): domain Bacteria; phylum Planctomycetota; class Planctomycetia; order Pirellulales; family Pirellulaceae; genus CAZDBA01. The sequence goes on along the minus strand of CBDDAC010000023.1, from coordinate 231,964 downwards.
GATCTTTACCAAAAACCGAGACTTCGATATTCCGTTTTTGCCATTTTGGTTGCTTGAGCACGTCAATGATCAAGTCCTGACCTTTGGATTGAAAGTGAATTCGGCCTACGCACGCCAGCTTGAATACTGAATCGTCCTCGGGGTAGGGAACGGAAACATCGAAGTTGACGTTGAATGGATTGTCGATGATCTCTGCATTTTCAAGTTTGACTGCGAGGTTGGTTTCGACTTTGTCCTGGTTTTCCTTGGAGACGAAGAACACTTTTTTGGCGCCCTGGTACCAGCGTCGAAATTCGTTGCACTTTCTGCCGCCGATAAAAACAAAACTACTCGCTGCCTGGACGTTGATGGCATACGGGATGTTTTGGTTTAGGCAGTCGTCTGCAACGGAAAATTGGTCAGGGTGGTAGCCGAGCGTTACCAAGACGGCGTCAGGGCGAGTTTCTTTTACCCAGTTTTTTGGATTGCTGATGTCGTTGAACGAATGTCCATTCATTCCTGCACGCCAGTGGTTGAAACCACCCATACGTTTCTGCCAGAACGTGGGCGGCTTCATTCTTAGCCAGAGGTCTGCGCCATCGTCTGCCAGTTCCGTCAATTGTTGCGATTGTTTGGGCCACCATTTGTAATTGACCAAAACCTTGTGGCCTTCGGAGTTGAGTCGTTGCGCGGCGCGGTACCATAGCTCTTCGCTGCCGCCCCATGAGATCCCTTCCATGCATGAATAGAAACCGAATTTCACTTTTTTTACACTCTCTTCAAAGAAGTAATGATTTGTTGCTTTAATCTTCGATTGGTCGCAAGGTGCGCTGTCGATAGGTGCGTTTGGCGTAATCGTAGATTACTTTTAGCAATGGGTAGTCGTTGTAGAATTTTTGTCTCAGATGCTCAGGAACCGGTTCGTCATAAGTCGAAACGTTGAACTTGGGGATCGCTCCGCAAGGTTTTCCGAGGATATTGGCCAAGTGATTGATTGAGACTCGCAGATCCTCAAAGACGCCCAAGTAGACAAATTTCTCTTGTATCTTCCTGCGGTAATTATCAAGCGTCATGTTTTGCGGAAGATGGTTGTAGATCCAATAGGGGTAAGCATTCACGTAGGATTCGACCGTAGGGAATTCGTCACGTATGTCTACCTGCTCGCCGCGAAACCAGAACTTGCCGGCCAGGCTTCTGCCTTTGGCAAAGAAATACATTGAAACACAAAGGTCGAACGGATCTCTCAGTACCGTGAAGTACTGCTTGACCTCGGGGAAAAAGTCAGGAAGACCATAGCCGCGTCCATGATCAAAATGGCCGTGAATGACCTTGACATCATCACGCCATTCGCCTTTTTCCGTTTGGGTTTGGACCCGAGGCAGGACGATGTCCTTCGTTTCATCCTGATTCAGCTTGTGATAGGAGGTGCCGTACCATTTTTGCAATTGGCGCAGCAGACTGGACCCCGCACATTTTGGGATATGCGTGTAGATGATTGGTTGAGTTGGGTCGTAGTCTTTCAGCTCGACGCAGCGATTCTCTGGCATTCGATTTATTGTAATGCTAATTTAAAGGGTTCAAATACTAATGGTTGGGAGGATTGTTTGTGCCCGGGTCCTCACCGCAAATCGAATTGGAAGCGGGAGGCTTTGGGCCGGATGGATTTTTCTTTTTTGGAGGGACGGGCAGCCCAAGTTGCTTGAGCAGGGCGCCAATTCGTTCTCGCTGTTCTACGACTTTTTCCATCAGGGAATTGACTCGATCCTGCAAGCCCTGATTTCGTTCGCGGATCTGGACGTTCATGTTCATAATGGTTTGATTTTGAGCGAGCGTGTCTTCCAGGCGAGAGAGGGTGGCGTCACGCATCTCTTTCATCTCATCGTAGTGGTCGACTTTTTCATTCAGCTCTTTGGGCAATTCCCCCAATCGTTTGATGGCTAGATTGAGCTCCAACTGCAACTGCGCTAGATCTTCGATGGGAAAGACCGTGTTCTCTGGATACTGTTTTTCCAATTTGTATTGGGCGGGGACGGCCGGGAACCCTTTTCGTTGGTCAGCCAGAATTCGAAAAGGCATTTTGATGTCTCGGTTTTCGCTCCGAGCCTGTTGACCTTCTTCCACCATCGCCGAAATTAATTCCGCCATCCGCTGACCAGCCATGCCATCGCTGCGAAGCTGGCAATGTAATGTCGTTTCCTGGAAAAGCATTTTTGCTGCTGGTGGAGCAGCCAGTTCCCGAACGATGTCATTGAAATGTTTGGGCGCGTTGATCATCCAGGCCGAATTGACATAGTGTGGCGTATTGTGAAAGTCGAGAAGTGCGGTGGGCCGCTTTTTCAGGATGCTTTCCAGATACAATGTTGAGGGAGTGGTGATTACGGCATCAACGCGATCAATTATCTCTGAAAGAGAAGACTCATTTTCCGGATCGGCGGGAATCCCCAGTTCCTGATCCAGGCCGTCTGTTAACCTCCAAATGACTTTGACTGGCCTGCCATTCACCTTGGAGTTGACTGAAAGCCGTTGTTGAATGTGAGTGAGTGACTCGACTACCGATTGGCGTTGCTCGTCATTGAATGCTGGCGTGTTGGCCGTAGCAATCAGAATTCGAAACGGCCCCGAAGTTGATATCGGGGTGTGTGTAATTTCGCTGAGTTGATCAAGACGAGGCAAGCCAACGGTCTCACATTTTCCAATATTACCCCAAGACTCAATGACTTGAGTTTGGCCTTGTCCAATACAAGCCAATTTGTGTCCGATGACAGGTTGGAACACGCAGCCGTCAGCAAGCTCGGGGTGTTCCCAAATGTTTCGGTATTCGAGAATTCCATCAGCGAGAATCAAAATCGGTATTCTCTTGTCGCTGCAGATTTTCCTCAGCGTGTGGATTTCATCCCAGCGATAATGCATGTGGGTGATGATGATCCCTGCGTCCTCTGGAGCGGTCCAGTCAGCGGGGGGAGATTTTACGATTTGGCATGGGAGTGGCGCAAGCGGCATCCAGCTGTTGTAGAGCCCGCTTTCTTCTGCAAAACGCCAAAGGATATAAGCTTTTAGATTGCTCATTCAATCATTTACCATTGCATCTGAATGGCACTTCGTCATCGGCCATCGTAAACTCCATTTTAGCTTTCTTGCAGCGTTTTTTGGACCGCAAAGCCCAAGAAATGACGGTTAGATTGGGGCGGGGGGATGTGTCGAATGAGTTTTAACGGCTTAGGCGGGGTGCGAGATAAGGGTAAAGTCGGTACCAGGGATCCAATCCACCGATTCATTTTGCGGTGAGGGCATTCTGAAGCTGGCACCAAAGTGATCTCAATGCTGGTGGGTCATGTCCGGTTCAGGGCGAATTCTCCCCGGATACAGAGCGGGAAATCGACACCTGCATTTTGGCAAAATACTAACCAGAAGACTCATGGGGCCATATCAATTGATCGGGCAGCTCGTTGACCCAATCATGGCTATTCTCATACCCATATTCAATGAGTTGCTCACCGGCGATTTCACAGAAAAGTTTCCCGTCGGTTCGCGTGAAGTAATTCTTCCAGTCGCCTGAGATGCCTTTACGGGCTTTTGCCGTGTGAAGCTGATTGCCAGCATCCCGCCCCGTCGTCTTTTTGAAAGTCGTTGCCGCGGCGCAACGCTTGGCGATGGCGATATCCGAGTCGACTTTGAGTGATTCGAACAGGCTCTGAAGACTGGCCGCGTGGTCCAGTTTCAATTGTTCATAGTAGATCGTTCCGCTGAGTGTCGTTTGGCTGCAGCACATGGCGACTTCGCGCCAATGTTCTGCCCATTGTGAGATGATTTGATCATCAAAGAATCGAGTTGGCGGAGTCTTGGTTTCCTTTGAAACAAAGAATTGATAGCGGAGTGAGTCTTGGGGTTCACGTTGTAACCAGTCGAATGTTCCGCTGGTCAAGACATCGCGTCCGTCTCGCATCAGCAGGAAGATCTTTGATTCGGGAAGCAGTTCGCAAACTTGTTGAATCGATTTCTGGCAAGTGCCCAGATACGGTGTGACCTTGTCCACAACAACGGACTTGCCAGATTTTCGTTTAGCAAAACTCCCCAGGAAGTTGATGAAGGATTTTTGAAAGGCCCGAAGGAACTGGTTGCGGTTTAAGCCCATGTCTTCGAATAGATAGTGCATGCTCATCGCCTGTGCGTAGGCATCAAAGGTAATGCGAGGCGAATGACTGCCGTCATTGTTGGGCCAGATCTCGCAGAATTCGCCAAAAAGCCGGTGTTCGGTGGCAAAGATTTCTGGATGATGAGTGAGCGACTTGGCTAGCCAAGTCGAGCCGGAACGAGGTGCACTGAAAACAAAGTGAAATGGGGTCACGAATGAAGTCCTGCCTGTTAGCTACTGAATCAGTTTCCAGCGATGGTCAAAGCGAACGATTCCATCTTCGCCGTAGCCATTACTGTCCGTTCGTGGGCCGGTTATTTCGAATGTTGGCCCAGGGTAGTGTCGGTCGATGATTTCGACAAACTCGGGGCCCGAAATGGACGCATTCAATGTGTACCCACCCATCAATAAAGGAATCTTCAGGAACTCGATTCCGATCACGTTGGTACCAGGTTTGAGGTCGAAACGAAAATCCTTAAATGGTGAGGAGACGCCGCCCAATACTCCAGCACGAGCAGAATCAATATAGACTCTCATTCTCGCGTTCTCGATCAACTGTTTAGCTTCGACTTCGATTTCCGCAGAGATATTCTGTCCCGTTTCAAAATGGGCTTGGTCGCTGTCCGACAAGATGCGAATTTCTCTGATGTTTGCCCGAGAAGATTCCGATTTCTTTTTGTTGCTTTCCTGGTTCTCGATTTGCAATTTTTCGTAGAGAGTTGCCCCTTCGACAAAATCACCATCGTGAACCAGCTGATGTTTATGCATCACCAGCGAACGATTGGCGACTCGGTTAAGCTGACTAACGGAGTGAGAAACAATAATAAGTGACATGCCACTGGCGACCTGGTCTTGAATGTGCTGAAAGCACTTCATGCGGAAACCCACATCACCCACCGCAAGGACTTCGTCAACGAGTAGGACGTTGGGTTTCATATTCGCGGCAACGGCAAATCCCAACCGTAGCCGCATCCCGGAACTGTAAGTTCTGACAGGCTCGTCAATCACATCTCGAAGTTCAGAAAAATCGAGAATTTCATCAAACTGTCTGTCAACCTCCGCTCGATTCAAACCAAGAATGGCTCCGTTGACATAAACATTTTCGCGTCCCGACAAAATGGGGTTGAAACCAGTTCCCAGTTCAATCAGAGCCCCAAGTCTACCGCGAACTTTGATCCGCCCGACGTCAGGTTTGAATAGCCCGGCCAGCATTTTAAGGAGCGTACTTTTGCCCGCTCCGTTGGGTCCGAGCAATGCGATGCACTCCCCCTGGTGCACCTGAAACGAAACGTTTCGCACGGAAAAGAACTCGCCCGTTCGCAATTTTGCGCGGCCTTTTGCACTTCGCCCCAGTAACTCGGAGGTCAAGTCACGAAGTCCGTACCGCAGCGATCGCTTGAGGTTGCGACAGTACTTTTTTGATACGTTTGTTGCTTCGATCAAAGGCAAATCTTTACCGCTCATAGAATTAGATCCTTTCCACGAGAATTGGAATGGAAACGCGGTAGACGATTACACCAAAGATAAAAAGAGGAATAGTGATCAGCCCATAGCAGCCACAAGCAAGCCAATGCTCCGTGTCTCCAAGCACGATTAAATCTCGTGTCGCAAGCAGTAAGGGGCTGGCCGGATTGAGCCAGTTGAACGGCGACGCGGCCCACGCTGCTGCAGACTCAGGGGGCGGATAGATTATCTGGGTTACCAACATCCACAGTGGTGTAACAACAATCAGTGCCTTGCCAATATCGTGATACAACATCCCCAGTGGAAGCAACATCAGTCCGATTGCCGCGCCCAGAAACAGAAGCAGTATCGCACCCAATGGGGCAAGTAACGTTGCCCAACTCCAGACCGCGACCTTGCCTTCAAAACCAAAGCTAGGTGCCAAAACAAAGTACAGTATGATCGGTATCAGTACCGCAGTGCGAATCACTAAATTGAAAATCGTTTCGTAGAGTCCCACCATCAGAATTGATTCGCGAGGGAATCTCAGCTTAATGAGCATCGATTTGTTGGATTTAACGATTCGCAGCGGCATGTTGACAGCTTCGGTGAAGCTTTGCCAAAGCACCATGCCCGCCAATACATACGCGACATAGGCAACGTCAATGCCTTCGTCAAAGGTGACGACACCAGATTTGGAAAGAAAGACCCATATGGCTGTGTTCGCTAGCGGTGGCAAAAAGGCCCAGAACAATCCCAGCACGGTTTGCCGGTAGAGTCCGCGAATATTGCGCACAAACATTCGCCACGCAAGTTCTCGGCCGGCGTTGATGTTGGACCCAATCTCTTTGACCAATTCAATGGGTTGGCGAACCGAAGAGTCAGCCGTGTAAAGTGATACCTTAAGCGGATGATTCTCGGTCGGTTGTTCTTCGGAGTCTTCGATCGTCGTGTCGATCGCCATTTGATTTTTCTCGTGTTGTTTACTGCAGATCCGTCAGGGGATTGATTCTCCACTGGGAACATTTCCAACCCTTCATTATAGCAGTTCGCTAATCCGTGTAATGATGACAATCGGACTAACCCTACTCAGGCAGGAGTACAAAAAAACACGGCCGATGCATCGGCCGTGTTTGAGTGCGCTTAACAGAAACAAGTTTCTGCACCACACGAAAGTATTTTGTTGAGTCCGCTGACTAACGTTTCATTCGGCTTGATGAGCGAGGTGTCTGCAAAATACTATTGCCACTTCGGATTGGGGGGACTGCGGTTCGAGGAGCGTTTGGAGACGAAGTCGGTTGCAACGTCTGAATCTGGTTTTGAAGTTGTTCGATGACACGCCGCTGCTGTTCGACGGTTTGGCTCAAATTGTCGATTTGGCGTGCCATTGACTGCTGGTCAAGAACGCTTGAACCAGCGACTCGTGATCCGTTTCGATCTGGTGCAAGATTTCTTCTGCCGCTTGCTCCAGGCGCCAAGTGGTCAGCTGTTTGCAATTCCTCGGCTTTTGGAGCTGATCCAAAGTTGATTTGGACTTCGTTGGTCTTTTTCCCTCTTAGGTAAGAGATTTCAATTGCGTCGCCCTGGTTTAGAATCTCGACGATTTCCAGAAACCCTTCTTTGCTGTCTACGTCAACTCCGCCAATGCCCACAATTTGGTCACCCCGGCGAATTCCCGCTTCTGCAGCAGTGCCGCCAGATTCGACTCGAGTCACGATCAGTTTTTCGTCGACGTCAGAAATGACAAATCCAAAACCCTTTTTCGCGGGCGCTTTTCGATTGCCAGATTGGGCGTTCGGGGCAGCGGGTGGAGCCAATGGATTGTTGCGAGCATTGGATCGCGTCGCGGGTCGATTTGAATTGATGGGAGTTGGTTGGCGGGCTCCCTGATTGCGGCGTTGTGCTTCAAGTTGAGTCTTTTGCTGAGCTTGGGCCTTCTGTTTTTGAATGGCTGCCTTGCGCGCTGCATCTTCTCGAGCTCTTTCTTCAGGTGAACCGAAAATATCGTCCCTGATTTTCTTGAGAAGACGCCCCCGCCCAATTTGGGCTGGTGCAAGGTCAGCGGTGAATCCAATGATCATTGCCGCGATTAAAAAGCATGATAAGCGATGCATAGGAAAGGTTCCTGTTTAAGTACTTTTAGCACGTCAAGTTTTTTGGGCGATTTATGTTTGACCCAAAGGTGCTTTATGTAACGCGATTGTCGTAAATAAATCACAAGTGGATCTCAAAGCTGAAAGAACTGATTGGTCCAGAAATTGGGCCAATTATTCGTTGTCTTGGAATTGGCGGCGTGCAAAAAAATTCATGACGGATTGGGGAGTAATTCGCTAAGTCGTTAAGAGGAAAACGACAAAGTTTCGCCACAATCAACAGGAAACGCACTTTAATCATTTCAGCGATGGCAAACTTATGAGTTGCCAGACCCGTCAGCGATGAAGCCTAGGTAGGTCCTGTATAGATAGACTTCGACGCATCTAACCGGTTCTATGAGAACATGGTGAACGCCTTACAAGGTTTCAAAAGCCGTCAAAGTCAACGTAGGTGTGCCAGGCGGTTTTTCAGGCATGACATCACCAAGAACGCGTCAAAATCTGATTTAATGTGTGTTGAATCACCTTGATCGCAGTAAGAATTGCCGACTGGGAAAGGGAATTGTATTACGAAACCTTCTCCGCCGTAGTGATTTTTTTACCAGCGATTGTAAGCAGGATGTCCAGGTTTGACGGCAACAAAGATGCCTCGGCACAGCGCAGTGACTTGGTCACTGGTACCGAGCGTGCCTGCGACGATTACTTTTCTCTCACTGGACTCGACGACTTTCGCCGTTAGGTGAATCGTTCTCGCCGTCGGTGTAGGGTGTTTCATGGTGATCTTGTACTCCGCGGTTACCGTACAAGGCAGTTCCGCGGATTGATTTTGTTGCATCAAGTGATAGGCAGCAGCCCAATTGCAATGGCAATCAAGAAGCGAACCGATAATGCCTCCGTTCAGCATTCCCTGAAATGCTTCGTGATGGGATTGGGCATGGAACTCGGCTCTCAATTGGTTTCCGTCAACAAAGCTTTTAAGCTGAAGCCCTTGTTCATTGGAATTCCCGCACCCAAAGCATTTGTTGTTGGGGGCAAGAAGCTCTTGTAGGCTTTTTGGTTGACTCATAATGATCTCGGATGCAACGTGATTCAGGATAGGGGTTTCTGAAGAACAACCACGGTTTGGCGGATATGGTGGCGAGGGAGAATTTCCTTGATGTCCATAAAGCGGCCCCAGGTCTTTTTCAAGTAGTTGTTGCTGTGAAAAACCTGAGCGCGATAGGGGCCCAGATTTTGAAAGCGGTATACGGTTCGTTTGTCAGGCAGGGGTTCAAGGATTTGTTGGGCGAAATTGGGATCAACGGAGAGAACGGACTGAATCAGGCGATTCTCTTCGTTGTCAATTTCACCTCGAAGAATGTTCCAGGTGTCCTCGTTGTGGACGGTTAAATAGGCGATGCCACCTGGTTTGAGAATTCGCCTCAGTTCAGAGATCCATGCGGATTCGAACGTGTCAATATGAGTGAAAACGCTGAAGGCACTTACGAAGTCAAAGTAATTGTCTTCGAGAGGGAGCGTGGGAATGCAATGAGTGAAGATCGGTTTTACACGGTTAGGAAGGTGGTCGATTAACCATCGAATATGACGCGAATTGATATCGCTCCCCCAGATCTCGGGGATTTCTGATTGGGCACAGAAATGCCTGAGCACTCTACCTGATGCACACCCAAGATCGAAAAATCGATTGATGTCGACTTGGTATTTTTCTGCTACCTGACATATTTTCAGGTAGTCACCTAGTCCGCTCATCCAATAATTGCCATCTCGATTGGGGTAGTAGCGTTCTCGGTCAACTACTTGGGGAATCGGAAAGGCGTCATTGGCTGCGTATTCGAAAATGCTTTTTCCGTTGAGCAACGGCTCGGAAACGTGAACGTGGAATCGTTTGAATTCTGATTCGTCACGAGTATTAATGGGCGGCAATGTTTCGAAGGGTTGGTCATCAAGTGCATTGAGTGAAATATCGTTTTCCCAGGCAGCTGGACGGTAGCCTCTCAGTATCCGATTGACTATCGAAGGGATGTCAGGCAGTTCACTTTTCGACTCTTTGGTATTTGTCGAATCGGGAGTATTGGATTTTGAAGGAACGGACGACATCAAAACTTCCCTGGTTCTTTTGGATTCAGATTCACCGATACGTTTTAGCAAATATCGGTAAAAGCTACCAACGGTAAAGGCGTTGGGCAGAGCAAAGTATAACTGGCGTCGTTCCGGAATTGCCATAATTGGGTTTGATGTTTTTGAGACGATTTTCTACGTGGCGTTGGAAAAGGCATGAACTACCCGCAGGGAGCTACGCGGATTCAATAGGAAACGGAATAACCTCGTCGATGCTTTGGGCATCGAGTAACAGCATCAAAAGTCGATCCACGCCAACGGCTACGCCACAACAGCTTGGCATCCCATGTCGCATTGCGGCGAGTAAGCGAGACTCCGTCGGCAGCTCGTTTTTATCGTCTTGTTTCCTTGCTTGATTGGCCTTTTTACTTCTTTCCATAAGCACAGTTGCGTCGGTTAGTTCATGGTATCCGTTGGCCAATTCGATTCCATGGAAATAGAGCTCAAATCTCTCTGCTACAGGCGGTGAATCTTCTCGAACTCTCGCCAACGCGGCTTGGCTTGCCGGGAAATCGTAAAGGATCACAGGCGTATCATTGCCAAGAGTTGGCTCAATGCACTCGCTCAGCAACGCGTTTAATATTTCATCCCGTGACTCCGACCCACAGAATTCCACTTTTGTATTTCGTCGTGCCAAATCAAGCAGGGTTGAGGTGGAGCTGCGAAGTGGGCAATTGTTGAATACTTGTTGAAACGCCTTGCTATAACTCAACTGTTCGACGGTGGGGCAATTGAAAACCGCTTGCGCAAAGTCGACAAGCAGTTCTCTTCCTTGCAAATAGTCGTCGTCGGCGCGATACCATTCAAGCATGGTAAATTCAGGATTGTGTTGTGGCCCTCGTTCCGAATTTCGAAACGCTTTGCAAATCTGATAGATCTTGTCAGCACCAGCCACAAGGAGGCGTTTCATGGCAAATTCCGGTGACGTCTGCAGCCAACGTTTGGGATTTCTGGGTTCGGTGAAGCGAAGTGTAGTGACTTCGATCGGTTCAATATGATGATCGACGACAATGTCAGATGAGAGAAGAGGCGTTTCAACTTCGATGAATTCACGTTCATCAAAAAACCGACGTAGCTTACTGAGGAATGCAGCACGAAACTTCAGGTTCTCAAGACTACAAGTCGGCAAGAATTCATGTTCAGAGTTTGGGGAGGGCATTGAATTGGTCGTTGTGGAGTTCAGAAGCCTTACTGGGAACGCTCTTCAATTTGGCGAAGGAAATTTGAATGACAACCCGAAAACCACCCATGAACGTCAGTCATTTTTTTGGGTGTCAGGATTGATAATACCTTGGATTGAACGATGGCCGTGACCAGTAGCGTCAAGAACGAGCCCAGCGCCAGGAAAAACAAAGAAGGTGCTGCGTACTTGTGTGCTCCTGGTGGTAAGGTCGCAATTCCAAAAATGCTTAGTCCGATGCCCAACACGCAAATCAGCATGACGGAACCACAGACAAACATTCTGCGACGACGTTTTCGGAATACTTCCTCGCTCAGAGGGACCTGGACCACCATGGTTTTTCGCAGGACTAAAACGAGGATGACATAGATTAGCAAGCCGCCGAGAATCGCAAGGTAGATTGCCGGATGGTGCCAATAGAATTTTCGTTTCACCCAATGCGATGCAGGGTCACCCGTTTTGACGCAGGAGTTCGGAAGAGTCGCTCCTTGCTGCAGCACCAGTTGGCCCATCTCGATGCCAACGAATCCGCCGGATTTTGACGGGTGAACGGGTTTGTTCGGCATCCCCATTGGAGTTGAGTAGGGGTTATTCGACGAGATCATAGAAATGTTGCTTTTGAAGGAGGTTTCTGGGTGTGCCACAGGTTATTGCGGCCAGGTATTTTTCCGCTCTGACGATATTCCTTGCCAGAAATCGGTGTTGAAACTAGACTTGAAGCATGGAATTTAAAAACACATTACTTCTGTTGGCTCAGGATTTCAATCAATCTGAGTATGGTTTGGCCTGGGGATTGGTATTGGGCCTGATTTTTCTTGGTGTTTTGGCGGTCTGTATTCCCCGTCCGCGCAAGACCGTTCCCAAGAGTATGCAAGCTGAAGAAGAGAAAAAATCCAAGCGGAAGAAAATGATTAAATCTAAAAAGAAGAAAAAGAAAAAGTCTTAATCTTTTTTTAGATTCGGTGAATCCCGTGCCCGACTCGCAATCTCCTGAGGCGAAGCCAGCTGCTGATTCTGCCTCGCCAATATGGCAGGTAGGGATCATCCATCTTTTCTATCTGACAGCGGTAGCTGCGGCTGCAATTGAGCTTTTTGGCGTTGGAGGAATAGCTTGGGCAATGTTTGTTGCGAGCATTTGGACAGGACTTTTCGGTCGATTTCTGAAATGGCTCTCTGCGGTCTATATGAAGCCTCGGCTGGTGACAGACACCAGCTGCTTTGAGTCGGGTGTCGTATTGCTGGTTGGGTTTGTGTTTTATTTCAGTTTAATGCCAGCAGAACCCAGAGATCTTTTGCATCGCGGTTATCTGCTTGTCCTAGCCAACGTGGTTCTGTTCCTGCTGCCGCATTATTGGTCGGCGTTGCGCGCCAATTGACTTGAGTTGCCTGCCTTGCAGGCGGTAACGGTGGTGGCGTTCGGTCCACGGTGCGATTGAAAGCTTTGAAAAGACCCGCATCATCAGGGCTCGAAACGAGCGAACTGTCGCGATGGGCGAAAAGCAACAATAGGTTGGGCCATTGGAGAGCGATATTCTTGCCGAGTCGGCCATTGTTCTGCAATGGATTGAATGAAGTCGCCCAGTATTGGTTTTGGGATGCTGCATACTCCGTCCCGCCAACAAAAACAAGAGTTGGTTGTCCCGAAGCATGAAATATGCGAGTGAAGTTTCTGGACGACCTTGTCAGTGAGTGTTGAGTTGGGTGATATGTATCGGGTAGACTAAGCAGTTTCGAATTTTGGGCCAATGGAGGGCTCCTCGCCGATATGCCTGCTTCTGATATCATTGTAAAAGGAGCTCGCGAGCATAACTTGCGCGACGTTAGTCTCGTCCTTCCGCGGAACAAGCTGATTTGCCTTACCGGCGTCAGTGGTAGCGGTAAAAGCTCGCTTGCGTTTGATACGCTCTACGCCGAAGGGCAGCGCCGATATGTGGAATCGCTTTCCAGTTTTGCGCGCCAGTTTTTGGGGCAAATGCCCAAGCCAGATGTCGACCTGATTTCCGGATTGAGCCCGTCAATTTCGATTTCGCAAAAATCGTCCGGCAACAATCCGCGTTCCACGGTCGGAACTATTACCGAAATTTACGACTTTCTTCGCGTGCTTTATGCGCGAGTTGGACAAGGGTTTTGTCCGCGATGCGATCACCCGATTTCCGCACAATCGCGAGATCAGATTATTGCCAGTATTCTTCAGCAACCCAAAGGCACCGAGTACCACGTTTTGGCGCCCGTGGTCCGCGCGCAGAAGGGTGAACACCGCGATTTGTTCGAGGATTTGTTGAAGCAGGGTTTTGTTCGGGTACGTGTTGACGGAGAAATCGTATCACTTTCAAGCGGAATCAATCTGGATAGAAAACGGCGACATGATGTTGAGGTCGTCATCGATCGTTTGACGACCAAAAATGGAATTCGTGGCCGACTTGCCGAGGCGGTTGAGCTTGCCTTAAAGGTGGGACAGGGCACGTTGATTCTGGACGTTGAAGAGAACGAAGAGAAACCGGACGAGGCAAAGGCCTCCAGGAAATCGACCAAACTTGGACAGCAACGACCGGGTGATCGAGTCTATTCGGCCGACTACGCTTGCAGCACCTGCAGTGTAAGTTTTCGTCCTCCAACGCCCCAGATGTTCAGCTTCAATAGTCCACAGGGGATGTGTAGTGAATGCAGCGGGCTTGGCGATGTCTATACGTTTGACCCTGGATTGTTGATTCCGGATTCATCACTGTCATTCAAAAAAGGCGCAGTGGAGTTGATCGGGAAGTGGAAAGAAATTGGGCGTTGGCGACGACATATCTATCAAGGTGTCTCTGATACGATGGAACGAATCCTCGAGTTGGAAGAGGGGACGTTGCTTGAAACGCCATGGAAAGAGCTCGAGAAAAAGCATCAGGATTTGTGGCTTTACGGATCCGGCGAGCAGCATGTCACTTATACCTGGCGCGGTGGTAATTCGCCCATGAAATACGGGGGCAAGTTCGACGGGATCATTCCAGAACTGGACGAAAAGTACCGCACGTTGAAGTCGGCTCCGAAACAGCGTCAGCTGGAAAACTATATGGATCAAATCGCCTGCGCTTCCTGCGAAGGCGAACGACTCAATCGGCAGGCACGGCATTTTCGATTGGAAACCGCGAGCAAGAAATTCAAAAAGCCCTCCAAGTCATTGCCCGAAGTATGCAATCTTTCCATCGAAGATGCAGCCGAGTTTTTCTCAAAGATGGAGATGGACAAGACGCGTGCGTTCGTCGCCAATGAACCGCTGAAAGAAATTCGCAATCGACTTGGATTCTTGTTGAACGTCGGGCTCAATTATTTGAACCTCGATCGAACTGCTCCGACCTTGTCGGGTGGTGAAAGTCAACGGATTCGGCTTGCCGGACAAATCGGTGCGGGATTGGTGGGTGTGCTCTATATCTTGGACGAGCCGTCGATCGGACTTCATTCTCGCGACAATGATCGTTTGATTGACACGCTGCAGAATCTTCGTGACCTGGGCAATACGGTAGTCGTTGTTGAACATGACGAAGAAACCATGCGGGCGGCCGATCATATCGTTGACTTTGGGCCAGGCCCAGGAGTTCACGGCGGTGGGATTGTCGTTGAAGGTTCGCCGGCCGAAGTGATGAAATCGAAGGAGAGCGTGACGGGCCAGTACTTGTCAGGCAATAGGCAGATCGAGGTTCCCAAGCAACGACGTCCCGTCGATTCTGACAATGCACTGCGGATTGTTGGCGCCACACACAACAACCTCAAAGACGTCACCGCTGAGATTCCTCTGGGGGCATTTGTATGTATCACCGGGGTCAGTGGCAGCGGTAAAAGCTCGTTGGTCAATGACATCCTTGTGGAAGAATTGCGAGAGCGACTCAATCGTGGTATCGGTGATCCCGGCTATTTCGAAAAGATCGAAGGTGTTGAGCGACTGGACAAGCTGATTGCGATCGACCAGTCACCGATCGGGAGGACGCCCCGTTCCAACCCGGGAACCTACATCAAACTATTTGATGAAATTAGAAGTCTTTACAGCAAGTTGCCTGACTCGAAGAAGCGTGGCTACAAACCTGGTCGATTCAGTTTTAACGTCAAAGGTGGTCGCTGCGAGGCCTGTGAAGGTAACGGCTCCAATCGCCTGGAGATGGATTTCCTTGCGGACGTCTGGGTGACTTGCCCAGTATGCGAAGGGGAGCGATTTAACCGCGAAACGCTTCAGGTTCGTTACAAAGAAAAAAGTATTGCAGATGTACTGAATATGAGCGTCGAGAATGCCATCGACTTTTTCAACTCCATTCCAAAAATCCACGACCGCTTGCGACGCCTGCAGGATGTGGGACTGGACTATTTGAAAATTGGCCAGCCTTCTCCGACGTTGTCGGGTGGAGAGGCACAGCGAATCAAACTTGCTCGTGAGTTGGTGAAAAAGAGTACCGGAAAAACGCTTTACCTGCTTGATGAACCGACGACGGGGTTGCACTTTGCCGACATCGATATGCTGTTGAAAGTGCTTCATGCGTTCGTTGATGTCGGAAACACGGTGCTCGTTGTTGAACACAACATGGACGTGGTCAAAACGGCCGACTGGGTGATCGACCTGGGCCCGGACGGTGGGATTGGTGGCGGCGAGATTGTTTGCGCTGGAACGCCTGAAGAAGTGGCTGCTTGCAAGGAATCGTATACTGGCATAGCACTCGCCAAGGCTCTAGGAGTCAAGCCAGTGATGATGACCAAATCTGAGGGTAAGTCCAAGAAAAAGAAAAAGCCGGAGATGGCGACTGAGATTCGCGTTCGCGGCGCCGAACAGCACAATCTGCGAAGCGTTGACGTCAACATCAAACGTGACGAAATGACTGTGTTTTGCGGGCCTAGTGGTAGTGGAAAAAGTTCTTTGGCGATGGATACGATTTACGCCGAAGGTCAGCGGCGATACGTGGAAAGCTTAAGTTCCTACGCCCGCCAATTCGTCAACCAACTGGATAAGCCACGCGTTGAACAAATCGAAGGGCTTTCTCCTGCGATTGCGATCGAGCAGAAGAATTTGGGTTCGACTCCGCGCTCAACCGTTGGGACCGTGACGGAGATTTACGACTACTTGAGGATTCTGTTTGCTCGAACTGGAACGCCTTTTTGTCCCGATTGCGATCAGGAGATCGGCACGCAAACCAGCGATCAGGTCGTTGATAAGGTCATGGAGTACGAAGAAGGCCAAAGGCTCTTGGTGCTCGCTCCAATCGAATTGGACGCGAATCAGCAATACGATCAATTGTGGGAAGAGATTCGGGCGCTAGGGTACGTTCGCGTACGAGTTGACGGTGTGACGTTTGGGATTGATGACGTGCCAAGTATTTCACGCCGCTCGCGTCATGACGTTGAGATTGTGATTGACCGTATCGAAATCAAAATGAAGTCGCGGTCACGAATTGCGGATAGTGTGGAAAGTGGATTGTCGCTTGGCAAAGGTTTGATCAACATCGCGGTCGTCAATTCAGATATCGACGAACGAGAGTGGGAGCTGATTCGCCATAGTCAGCATCTCGCCTGCGACTGTTGTGGACGAAGTTTTGACCGCCTTTCTCCGCATAATTTTTCTTTCAATAGTCAGCTGGGGTGGTGCCAGGATTGCGAGGGAATCGGTACCCAGATGGGAGCGAGCCCGGCTCTGATGCTTCGCGATGGTGAGCTGAGTTTGGCAGAAGGAGCAGTAAGGCTGTGGCCGAATGTCAGCAATGAAATCAGCCAACGAATGCTTCGGGCATTAAGTTTAAGCGTTGGAGTAACGGTCGATATTCCCTTCAATCAACTGGACGCTCGTCAACGTCGAATTATTTTCTACGGGACTGGGGAACGCTGGGTTGACGTCAAAAACGATAAAGACAAAACCGAATTTTCGTTTCAGTTCAAAGGACTTTACCCAACTATCGATGAGGCCTGCCGGTTGTCGCCTACGCTACGACATCGTATGCAGGCTCTGATTGCGGAAGTCGAGTGCGGCGGTTGTGGAGGCAGTCGGCTTCGTGATGACGCTGCGGCAATGCGATTCCGCAATTTGACTGTTGATGGGATCTGTCGAATGCCACTCGGACGGTTTTTGGAGACGGTTAAATCCTGGGAGTTGGATGCAAGAGAAAAGAAGATTGCGGGAGAGCTGCTCCGCGAAATCGAGAATCGCGTTCAGTTTCTCAGCGATGTTGGATTAGATTATATTTCCATTTGCCGAACTTCGGCCTCGCTGTCCAACGGTGAAGCTCAGCGAATTCGCTTGGCAAGTCAGCTGGGTAGCGGACTTTGTGGTGTACTGTATGTCCTGGATGAACCGACGATTGGTTTGCATCCACGTGACAATCACAAGTTGCTGAATGCTCTTCATCGCTTGCGCGACCTTGGGAATACGCTTCTGGTTGTTGAGCACGATCGCGAAGTCATCGAGAGTAGCGATTCGATTTGTGACTTTGGACCCAAGGCTGGAGCGGGGGGCGGTTCGATTGTTGCCCAGGGAACGGCCAAGCAGATCGCCTCCAAGCGAGCGTCCGTCACAGGCCCTTATCTTAGCGGGAAAAAATCGATTCCAATTCCATCGAATCGACGCCCTGGTTTGACACCGCCGGCCCCCAAGAAAGTCAAAACGAAGAAGGCATCCAAGAAAAAGGCAACACCGCCACCAGCATTTGTTCCGCCAAATTCGCTGGACATCATTGGTGCGCGTCATAACAACCTGAAAGAAATTGACGTCAAGATTCCATTGGAATCGCTGACGGTGGTAACTGGGCCTAGCGGTTGTGGAAAAAGTTCCTTGATCAATGATGTGCTTTACAATTCACTGGCTCGGAGGTTGCATCGAGCGAATCTGACGCCGGGTGCCCACACCAAAATTGTCGGCTTGGATCATGTCAATAAGGTGATTCGAGTCGATCAGCAGCCTTTGGGGAATTCTCCCACAAGTAATCCCGCGACCTATACCGGTGTTTTTGAGCAGGTTCGAAACTTGTTTGCTCAGCTGCCTGACGCGAAAGTCCGTGGTTATACTGCACGTCGATTTAGCTTCAACGTTCCGGGGGGACGCTGTGAAGAGTGCGTCGGAAACGGACAGATTTGCATTGAGATGCATTTTCTCCCTGATGTTTGGGTCGAGTGTCAGGCGTGCAAGGGGCATCGATACAATCCAGAGACTCTCGCGGTCCGATACCATGGCCATTCGATCAATGATGTGTTGAATATGACCTGTGAGAACGCGTCCGAGTTGTTCAGTAACATTCCAAAAATCCATCGCACGCTGAAAACATTGTGCGATGTTGGGTTGGACTATGTGACCTTGGGGCAGAGTGCTCCAACATTGTCCGGCGGTGAGGCACAGCGGGTTAAGCTCGCTGCAGAGCTTTCCCGGCCTGACACCGGGCGGACGCTTTATCTACTGGATGAGCCGACAACGGGTCTCCACTTTGATGACTTGGCGAAACTGCTAAATGTTTTGCAACGACTCGTTGACGTTGGCAACACGGTTCTTCTGATTGAGCACAACCTGGACATCATCAAGGCAGCGGATTGGGTGATTGATCTTGGCCCCGAGGCTGGACACGCCGGTGGTCAAATCGTGGTTGAAGGAACTCCTGAAACCGTTGTTGAGTATGCCGCCAAGGCTCGTGGTTCCAATGGCAAGTTGCTGCGTAGTTGGACCGGTGATGCACTGGAGCCTGTGATGCAGGAGGGCCACTACGCGGAGAGGATGATTTACGATCCACATGAGGAATTTGACTCCGATGGTTTTGATATCGAGGACGTTGGCAAAGACGTTAAAATGCCTTGGGAGGCAGATGGACGCCGCTGGCATACGGAAGAGCGTGTTGACCGCCATGGCCAACCGGTTCATTGGGATGGAGAAATTCTGCAACGAGTCGTTGACTATATCGAAAAGGAGGAAGGTTTCTCCGAAACGAATTGGAATGCTCGATCCGTTGTCGAAATCAACGCCGTCAAAGCGAGTCAGGGTTGGTTTTTCCATGCACTGACGGGTGAGGCATGGTTGCTAAAGATGAAATTCCGTTGTCGTCGAGGGACGTTCAAACGAGAAGAGGTTTTGGAACGGATTAAATTAAAGACTGCCAATGAAATGGATGAGGTTCCTGTCTACGGCAATCAATCCAGAGTTAAAGTCGTCAACAACAAAAGTGCCTGGCAAGAAATTGAGATCCGTGCGCACGATATGGCAGAATTGGATACTCCAGAGTTCTGGGCGTTCATGGATGACGCGATCGCCGGATTTCAAGATCGTGTCAAACGAGTCGAGATGAAGTTGGATGATCATACGCCTTGGGCCAAACTGGGACAGAAATGGCACTTCTTGAGAAAAGGATTTCCGCCCGGGCGCAAAGTCGATTGGGATGTTGAGGTTCTTGAGGTCCTTCATGACACACTTTCCGAAGCTGCACCAAGTTCCCAGTTCCTGTGGAGCAACAAACAGGTCGTGCACCTCTACGTGGAGCAGCAGAAAGAACCATGGGCAAGTATTCAGACGAAGAAAACAGATGCGATCTGGTTGCAACTCAATGTGCCCAAGGATTCCGTCTCGTTAGGCCGCATCGCCGACCTAGCGGAAGAGCCCACGGTAAAGTCGAGCGACGAAAAGGACGTCGTAAGAATGAAGTTTAAGGATGCTGAAACGGCCGGTGCGGAAGACTTGAAGGAATTCTTGAAAGAGCATATGTCGACACTGTCTGCCTGATCGGATCATGTATTTCAAGGTGGTGAACTCGTTGCCGAGATTCACAATCAATTTGTGGTAAAGAAGAGCCCAACTAAATGAGTAAAACGGTTTCCCAAATCCCCAAGAATCTTGGTTTTCACTACCGATTTCCTTGCGCGAAGACCAATAAGAGTTGGTCGGAGAAGTTTAGTCTGCCTCCGGCCCATCGGCTTCCCAATCTAGGGCAGTTTGAAGACCAGAATCGCTTTGCCGATTGGCGGGCAGGCTGGAGCAAAGAAGGCTTGTTTTTCTCGATCACGGTGACTGGCAAGCAGCAATCACTTTGGTGTCGGCAAACGGCGCTGTTGGAAAGTGACGGGGTGCAGATCTGGATCGATACGCGAGACACTCACAACGTTCATCGCGCGACTCGATTTTGTCACTGGTTTTTGGCGTTGCCGATGGGAGGTGGATCGACCAACGCAAATCCCGTTTTCACAACGTTGAAAATTAACCGGTCTCGTGAAGATTCACCAACGATCGGTGGCCAAAAACTCAAAATCAACTCAACCAAAAAGCGTGATGGCTACGATATGAAGCTGTTTATTCCAGCGGCTGGCCTGAACGGTTGGAATCTGGAAGATCATCGGCAAATTGGGTTTTCGATCGCAGTGATTGATCGTGAACTTGGTTGGCAGACATTGGCGGCGGGTCCGGAACTTCCCATTACCGAAGACCCAAGTCTCTGGCACACATTGCTGTTGGAAGGTTAACGGCAGGGGACTCACGGCACGTGGTGCCAAATCGCAAGGGGAATTCGGTAGTCAATTGATTGCAAAGGACAGTGATGAGTTCTATTTTCACCAAAATCATTGATGGGGAGATTCCCTGCTACAAAGTAGCGGAGGATGATCATTTTTTTGCCTTTTTGGATATCAGTCCAAACGCGAAAGGACATACCCTTTGCGTACCCAAAAAGGAGATCAACAAGATCTTTGAAATGGATCAGGATCACTACGTCGAACTGATGAAGTTTTCTCACCGCGTTGCGAAAGCGATGGAAAAAGCGATTCCCTGCAAGCGAGTAGGCATGGCGGTAATCGGACTGGAAGTTCCACATGTTCATGTGCATTTGATTCCCCTCAATGACATGAGCGAGATGACATTTTCCCAGAAAGTGTCGTTGTCGGAACAAGAGTTTACGGATGTAGCCCAGGCGATTCAAAGCAACCTTTGATTGGGGATAATCGCTGAGTCATTGAGACGTATTCGCTGAGTCAGCGGAAAGTGGAAGTTCCTCCCACGTGAGTTCTTCGCTATGGATGGTTGTTTTTGGGAGGTTGAGGCTCCTGCCGAAACAAACATCCAACTTGAAAATTCCTACGCACCCGATTTCTGCGGTATGGATGGAAACCCGAAGCGTGAGCGAGGACGTATCGGGTTCGTCCTCGCTCACGCTCTTTGAAGTTGCGCTCTTTTTGGGTGCTATCAGAAATTGATATTGCATGAAAAGCAGTCTCCCCCGATGTCCAGTTCATTGAATTCTCACCTTTGACCAAAGGAGACTGCAATGATCATCGTCGAACAAACCGCGGGATCGCTCAAGAGGTATCTCGAAAAAAGCTTGGTTTCTGAATACGCCCGGTTGATGGTGATGCGAATGGTACTGGCATTTTTATTGCATCGTGGCCGCATGTCTTGCTCGTCGGCGGCGGGGATGATTGCTTCCCGGCCCATGCATCGTGGCCAGGTGACTCGTTTTTTGGCGCGTCCTCGTTGGCAGAAGGTCGATTTTAACCAACCGCTACGGGCGGCCCTGCTGCAATTAGAAAGTGGGAAAGGGAAGTTCATTTTTATCGTGGACCTGACGCTTTTCAGTCAGGCGGGTGTTAAATCCGAGAACACTTACAGCACCGGTAATCGGGAACGGCGCAAAATCAAAAAAGGCTCTCGCTACAACAAGAAGAAAACCCGTCGCAAGAAAGTTCATGGCTTTACGTTTGGACTGTTAATCACGCCTTCGGGATATCGGATTCCATTTCAAACTCCTCACTACACCAAAGAGTATTCGAAGAAGAAAGGCATAACGCCTCAAACCAGTGCCCAGGCGATGGCTGAGATGATTCGCCAACTGCCGTTGGACGAAGAAGCCGAAGTGGTAGTGCTGGGGGACACGGCCTATGACGCTCGCTGCGTTCAGGAAGCTTGCGATGAGCGAGGCTACATCTGGATCACTCCGGCCAACGCCGAGCGTGTGTATGCTGGGCCCACTGGAGAACGACCAAAATTACGATCACGTCTGAAGGATTGGACGGGACTGTCGCTGAAAACGATCAGGCTTCGAGCCTCAACTGGCAAGTACGCTGACTATCGGCGACTGTCTCGTTGGCGTGTTGGGCCGAAAACGAAAACCAGGACGTATTACGCCCATCAGGAAAAACGGAACGTTCACAACGTAGGTTGTGTGGGGCTTGTTTTTTCGACAATGAAACCAAATTTGGAGAAAGCGACTCCCAATGATGTCAAAATATTGATGACCAATGCGACCGGCATGAGTGTGACCGAGGTGATTGAGTTATATTCGCTGCGCTGGCAGATCGAGTTATTTTTCAAAGAGCTGAAATCAACGCTGGGCGTTGGCCAGTATCAGTTTGAAAAATTCGAAGCCGTGGTAGCTTGGATCAACTGCGCGATTACGACGGTGCTGTTCCTGGAACAGCTTCGAGCCCGGAAACTTGCTGATCGACGCTTGAGCGAGGAACGACGGCGTTGGTGGGTGGCGCAGCGAATCCACGGATTGTCTGAAGCCTTTCACCAGCAATGTACTGGCGAGGAGATGAATTACCTCGCCAAACGACTGGAAACTTCTGGAGGCGTTCAAAAAATGAAACGATTGCTCATGCTCGCTTTACCCAAAGAATTCCGAAGTGCCGTATGATTTTCAAGCAATATAGCGCAACTTCAAAACTCACGCTTCGGGTTTCCAAAGAAAGTATCTTTCCAAACAATAGTTCAAAATGAAACTCAACGAATTGCAGAATACATCGACGCTGTATTATCGACTGCTTCGTGTAAAACTGGCGAATAGGCAGTCATCGAAAGCCGCGAAAAATGTCGCGTTCGTGGATCTGGCATGCCAAACCCACGACGCGGTTCGCTCTCGAAATTTGTGCAGTTGATACATCGGGTATTTACTTCAACTACCGCAATTCCCGACCCGCTTATTGCTTGTCGGGTATCGCACGACCGCTGGTCCATGGAACGCCGGCAGTATCCAACTCGGATTCAAAGGCTTCGAATTCTCCGACGATGGCTTCGAATTGCTCCACCGCAATTTCCAACTGCTGTCGATGAGTCGTCGTCGGCCCATAAGTCGAGTTGCTGCCAGACAAAGCATTTCGCAATCGTGCCTGCATCGAAGGCTCGGTCTGAGTATCACGGGAGGATCGCGTTGAGTCGCCCCAAACGCGGTGTTCGAAATCCTTGATGCGTTGGGTCAATTCGTGAACCTTGTTGACTAGTTCAGGAGTCTCATGGGCTGATCGTTGAAGTACGTTTCTGATTTCGTCAAGCTGTTCCGCTCGCTCGTTGAGAATTGTTCCGACGGCAGAAACTCGTTCCAGCTCCTGGCCGACCTCCTTTTGGAACGCCAAGACAGCTTCACGGTCTTGGATAGGAATCGTCGATTCGACGATGGATTTGACTTCAAACTCTGTTGGCTCAGCCAACTCAGTGATTTGTCCGTCCACCATTTCGAATGGCTGGATCAGGTACGTTCCGGGAACGGCAAGCAGTCCATGCCCACCAGCCAACGCGGTATTTCTCAGGTTCCAGTTTGCGCGATGAATGCCCTTCCCTGTTGAACCATCAATGCGACCGATCAACTCGCCATCGGAGTCCGTAATTTTGAAGAATAGAGTTGGCGGAGTTTCAAGTTCCTCAGCGCGAAGTTCATCCCAGGTTGGCGTAATGATGTCACCTTCCTTTTGCTTGGCTTCGGCTTCCATTCGCTTTTGTTTTTTCGTTTTGTAAATCTTGCCGTTGTAGTAGGTGAATGTTGCGCCAAAAGTTGGGTTGTCAGCTGAGTAAAAGCTGTCGCCCTGAAAGCCTTTGCGTCCGCCAAGCGAGTCAGATTGGACGTACCAAAGTGCCGAGCGGATGGGAAAGACATATACGTTGTCATCGACTAATTGATCGGCGGACGCGGTTTGAAGGGGTGAGTAGTCATCCAACACGTAGAAGCTACGACCAAATGATGCGCCAACCAGGTCATTCTCTCGTTTTTGAATGGCCAAGTCGCGAAACGGAATGGTGGGAGCGCCGCCAAGCTTCGTCCATTTTCCCGTGTCGCCAAGCGTGAAATAGATTCCGAACTCGGTGCCCAGGAAAAACAGGTCGGGTCGTTTGTGATCCTGAACAATACGCCAGACGAGGTGCCGATCAGGAAGGTCACCAACCATGGTCTTCCAGGTGCGTCCGCGATCAGTGCTCTTTACCAAGTAGGGTTTATAATCACCCGTCTTGTGATTATCGAGACAGGCGTAGACCGTGTCGGCGTCGTGAAGGTCAGCTTTGATGTCATTGATGAATGAGTTTTCAGGCACCCCATAAATTTGTTCGACTTTGCGCCAGTTGTCGCCCCCATCTTCGGAGACTTGAATCAGTCCATCGTCGGTGCCCACATACAACAGGCCTTCGACAACGGGTGATTCACTGATTGAGGTAATATTGCCATACTGAGACATCGCGTAGAGATCGTAGGCGGCGTCGATACTTGGGACGCGACCCATCGTTGGAAGTGTGAATCGGTTCTGATTTCGCGACAGGTCTGGGCTGATTGTTTCCCATGAGTCTCCGCGATTCTCACTGCGGTGTAGAAAGTTGGAGGCGAAATAGATTCGCGTGTGGGAGTGTGGCGAGATCAAAATTGGAGAGTCCCAATTGAACCGGAAATCATCTTGACCGGAGGCGGGGCTTGGGCGAATGTCGACGGCTTCACCGGTTCGGCGATCGTAGCGGCGAATGTAGCCTTGCTGCGATTCCGCATAAATTGTATTGGGATCCTCGTAATCGATGGCTCCATCGTGCCCGTCTCCTCCGATGGTTTTCACCCAATCGCTGTTGACGATTCCTTGTACGCTTCCGGTTTGTGATGGACCGTAATGCGAGTAATTGTCTTGGGTTCCGCCAGCGATGTTGTAAAACGGATAGTCGTAGTCAACATCGACTTTGTAATATTGAGAGATGGGAAGGTTACCGCAGAACTGATAGGTCGAACAAAAGTCATATGATTTATAAATACCACCGTCGCAGCCAACCAGCAAAAAGTCTTTATCGGTAGGATGGAACGCAACCGCGTGATTGTCCACGTGTTTGGTTCTGCCTTCGATAACGTCCCAAGTGCGTCCTCCGTCTTCACTGCGGACGAAACTGTTGTTGGCTTGGTACAGGACGTCGTGGCGATGCGGGTCGACCCAAAGTTCCTGGTAGTAGTGGGGGCCGGTTCCTCCACTGACGAAATCACTGACCTTGTTCCAGCTGGCACCAAAATCCTCACTGCGCCAGAATCCGCCTTTTCGACCAGCAAGTTCAATCGTGGCATAAACGATATTGTTTTTCTGAGGCGAAACACCCAGCGAGATCTTGCCCATGTCCGAAGACGGCAAACCATTGGTAAGTTCAGTCCACGTTTCACCACCGTCGTCGGATTTATGAATGCCGGTTTCTGGTCCTGCATTCACGATGGCCCATACGTTTCGGTGTCGTTGGTGAGTCGCGGCGTACATGACGTTCGGATTGGTGGGGTCGATCACCACATCGGTGACACCGGTATACACACCGGCACTCAGAACGTTTTTCCAGTTCTTTCCACCGTCGGTTGTTTTGAAAAGTCCACGTTGCCCGCCTGGCGACCAGAGTGGGCCCTGGGAGGCTGCGAACACGGTATTTGAGTCGCGAGGATCGATAATGATTTTGCTAAGGTGTTCGCTTTTCTCGAGCCCAACATTCTCAAACGACTTTCCGCCGTCATGGCTGACGTAGATTCCATCGCCGAATCCAATATGACGCCCGCCATTGTTTTCCCCGGTACCAATCCATACGGTGTTGCTGTTGCTGGGATCGATGGAAACGCAACCAATAGAGTACGAGCCGTAGTTTTCAAAGATTGGTTGAAAGGTTGTCCTGCGTTTGACGTTTTGAATACATTGCCCGAAGCAACTGCCACGTACCAAGTGTTTGGGTTCTTTTGGTCAATCGCGAGATCGCCAATTCGGCCCGACATGAAAGCGGGGCCTATACTGCGAAGTTTGAGTGCTGCAAAAAGGCTGGCGTCGACTACGGCTTTGGCTTTCGTTTCTGTGGCGGCATCGGGGGAGGCCTCTTTTTCGTCCTGAGCCAGTCCAATCGCGGTGAACAGGGTGAGGCATAGACTCAATAAAACGAGGGTAGGTCGTGGGAAATCAAGCTTCATGATGGCAAACTATGTGGATGTGTTGTAAGGAATCAATTGTGCTTGGTCGATTTTGCAGCGTCAACCAATCAAATCCACAATGCGAACCAAGTTACTTTCAAAGGCCGAATTATTTTTTTAGGTCATGCGATGGTATTGCTGAGGGATCTGAACAGATGTGTTGGAAATTCCGTCTCTTGGGGAGCAATGACCTCCCCAAGGCGACAAAAGCAGTGCGGCTGTGACGCTGGCGGTGCGCTGCGGGGAATGCAAACGCCGTCAGTTTGAAGGCCGAGGCTGTTGGGGAATGCTGCGCCGCATCAAAGAATTGGCGCTAGGCAACCCAACCGTTGGGGAATCAAATGGGATACTTGGCTAATCGTCTTCGTCGCTTTTTGCTTCGGGACTGTCTTCGTCCTCTGCTCCAACGACCTCGTCTCCGCCCATCATTTTCGTGATTGAGATTTCCATGGAACCTTTGACGGGTTCGCCGTCTTCGGTGGAGGCCTCAGAGAGTCTTACTCGGCCTCCGATCATGGTCATGCGACCTTTGCTGTCGACAAACGCATTGTCAATAATCAAAATGCCGCCGATTTCCACATCTTCATCGTCGGAGTTAGATTGAAAGTCGGAATCTTTGACACCGAGTCCGAGCGTTAAAGTCTTGCCATCAGAGACCCGTGTGCCACTGATAACGATGGAAGCCGGTTTGACTTTGTCCTCCGACGGCCATTTGCTGCGCTCTGCGAAAACGCCCACATCATTCAGTTCAACGACTTCACCATCGATGGTCAGTTCCAGCTTAACCTCACCGAGGCCCGCTGATTCTTTGGGCGTTTTTTTGTACCAGGCAGCTTCGAAGGTGACGGTGGCGGTCCCCATTTCCTTGAAATAAATCGGCGTACGTTCTCGCGACAGAAGTTCGGGTGGGCCTTCCTCAAATTCACCCATAATGGCTTTGCGGCGCCAGCTGACAAATGCGCGATTCTTCTTTAAACCTCTGGTGAATCCCGAGTTGTCTTCGTGAACAACGTCTTTCAGTAGGTTTTCGATTCGCTCGATCTCAGCCAGCAGATTGTCCTCATTCCAGTGTTTATCCAAGAATGCCATCAGGGTCTCTTCGTATTGCTTTCGAATTTTTGGAATTCGGTAAAGCTTGTTGCAAAGGATGGATTTGGCATGCACAGACATCGGGCGAATACGATAGGGCGGCAAGGGAGTGGTTTTAGAAAAACTTGAGTCAGTACCCCAGGGGATGAAGTACATTTTCTTGTTTTCAGGATTTCGGTAAATGAAAAAGTTGTTTTGGTTGCTGCAGTAGCCGTCCCAAAAACCCATCAGACTTTCCATCGCCCAGAAGCGAACGAATGCGTCGATGTCAATTTTCTCTGAGAGTTTCTCCAGATCAATATGATCTTCAGCCAGAATCTTGGTGATCTTTTTCAGGTGTTTCGTTTTGGCTTGTTTGTTCTTATTCTCGAAACGGCGATACCAGTCTGGGAAAAAGTCGGCGATCGTGCCTTCCCAAAGTCCGCCCGAGGAGTCTCCAAAACCGCGCTCAAGCATATCACGACGAACGGATTCTACATTCGAGAAGATTCCCAGATAGTCGCCGTTAACCGTTACTTTCGCAAAATTGCATCGTGGCGCGACGGTGCCCGAGTCACGAAACAACTTATACGAAAGGTATTGGCTGTACCGAGCGGGGTCCTGTTTGTTGTTGTTGAGTGTTAGTCGATCAAGTCCATCGATTGGATCTTGATCAACGTATTCGTCAAACTTGATTTTTAGCGAAGGTCGTGTGGAATCTAGGGAGCCAATGAATCCTTTTTTGCGAATGCCGACGTTTTCGATCAACACTCCATCAATGGTGATATTTCCCTTGACGTATTCGAATGGGGACTGGGGTTCTTCTTTGTTGAGTGAAGAGACGAAGTCGCGTGATTGAAAGCGGATGGTGTCCCAAGATTCGGGGGGCAGCTCAATTTGCACATCGACGATGTGATCGGATTCAAAAAGCTGCTCTGCGGAAAGTGAGTTGGTGCTGGGGAGATCGGGCTGAGATCCGTTCTGCGCCGAAGTGGTTTTTAGGAATCCAAGACTCGACACCACAACCATCAAGACGAATGGCACGAAACGCATAAGCACTAACCTTTTGAATTTGTTATATTTTTTAACTTCGCGAAAACGTCTATCATATCGTTGACAAAATTGATTTGCTCGTCGTTTGCTTTGAAATTTTCCACAGAAATGGAATTTTCAGCTGTAAACGAGCCATCCTGGGAGATTGGTGCCGATTGAAAACGGGGAGGCTGGGATGAGGGCGATTGGTGGGTGCCCTGAATCAGCATTGATTGCAAGCATTGAATTTGCTGCAGTTTTGCGAAAGAAGTTGTTGCAACGGCAAATGGGACGCGTTTTTTTCAAGCAATATTTGCCTGAAGCCGACGAATTAAGAGTGGGATGTTAAAGTCAGTTTAATCCGATCAGCTTCGTGCTGGTCGATAGTTGGGGAAAGAGAGTTTGCGGGCATGAGCCCAATTCAAATTAGTCAGATCAAATTTAACGATCGGCTTGCTCAAGCGATGTTCATTCTGTCGCTGGTTTTCCTTACGTTGATTGCGGCATTGATTGTCGCATGGGTCTACATTCCTCAAGTGGAGTGGTTGGCCGCTGAAGCTGCTTCTGGAGACGAGGTTTCCAATTCGGCATCAAGTCGTTCGTTCGTGGAACGAAATGCTGTAGTTATTGGTGGCTATCTCTTTTACGGTCTGTTGTTGATCTGGCCAGTCTTCTGGGGTGAGTTGTTTTACAACCTCAGGACCGACGGTTCCTTCAAATCATTTTGGCGAGAACGAAAGTTTGATCTTCTGGCATGCATCTGTCCGCCACTACGGCTTGCAGCACCATCACATCGAGAAGGCGGAAGGATTTGGCTTCCGCGCCTTGGGTGGCAGCAGCCGGGCAAAGCATTGGTGAAGCGACTTGAGCGAAGTTTTGGAAGTCCGATGTTGACAATCGCGCTCCTGATTTTGCCTGTTCTCTTGATCGAGTTTGGGTTGAAGGATATTGTGGCAGCACATTTTTGGTTGCGATTGACTCTGCATGTCTGTACTGGATTTATCTGGTGTGCATTTTCCTTCGAATTCATTGTGATGATTAGTGCTACGGATCGGAAGTTGGCTTATGTAAAAAAGAACTGGATCGATTTGGCGATTGTCTTGTTGCCGGCGATTTCGTTCCTCAGATCGATTCGTGCGTTTCAGTTGGCCAAGTTTGCCAAGGTTCAGCAATTGGCTCGCGTCGGACGGATTTATCGAATGCGTGGATTAATGATGAAGGCGATCCGCGCTCTGATGCTGTTTGAGTTTTTGAATCGTCTGCTTCGCGTCACGCCGGAAAAAAAGTTAGCCAAGTTGGTTACGCAACGTGATGAACGCGCCGACGAATTGAAGGAATTGGAGCAGGAGATTCAGGCCATGCAAGAAAAAATCCGATCGACTAAGGCAAGTATTCAGCCAGAATTGGGCGGGCAGACCGCCGAATCGGTTGATGTAAAAGCTGCCTGAGTGGTCGAATCCGAGTAGAGCCGTCGGCTGCTACCATTCTGTCTGCACGAATCGCACCCATCGTTCAATTGAGTCTCTTGCTGAGCGATCTATCGCTGGATTGCAGACCTGCTTTCTGGGGCAATTTTTCACCGTTTCCTCAGGGCTCTTTTCAATATGACGAGCTTGAGCCGTCAAAGGGTTGAGGCTGCGGTTGGCAGGACAATCTCGGGTCGCGATGAGAAATCGCATCATGATTCGCTTCCACCTCATTGTGTTGATTTCGTGTTTCGATAAATCAACGATCGGTTGGGAAACCCTGCTGATTATCAACGTTTTCACTCTGGCACAGCGATTGCGAAAGGACATGGTAACGAATCTATTTCAACCAGGACAAACATGACTCACTACGAAAAAACTCACTTCCGAAAAATACTTGCTCCCATCTATCGAAGATGAAGCTCGTCAGACTAGGGATGAGCAAAACGAAAAGGCGATGCACGCCTTTACGACGATGGCGTGTGCGCTTGCCGTTTTCGCAATCACCCTGTTTGCCGCAATGAACTTTTCCCAATGGGTCGATATCGTGGGGACCTGGATCTAGGGCAATTTGCACACGTCGTTGGCGAATCGACGGTAGGTATTGTGAAAATCGCCTCCCACGGCGAGGCAGGAAACCAAACTAAATTTTCGGCTGCCCAGTTAGGTTTTGTGCGCGACCCAAGCGGAATTTTAGCCGCGTCGGATTTCCGAGCCTTGGAAGGTGATCTGAACACGGAAAACGGATTTACGATTTAGTTTGATTTCGCCGGTTTTCAGGTCGACTCGCTCAGGAATTGTGTGGATGCGTTTGTCGACCACAGCGTGGTAGCCTCGTTCCGAGAAAATGTCGATCAGCATAGACAGCGCGTCGGTCTCGTCGAACAGCTCGTCTTCGGTGCTGACGATTGCACGTCCAGAGATTGCATGCCGTTTGATAATTGGCATGAACTTCACGTGAATCTTTTCCACAACTCGAATAAACAGGGCTGTTTGTTCGAGTTCATAACTGTCCAACCGTTTGACAAGCTCTTGCCTCGCGTGCACGGTAATGTCTTCTGCCAGCGCAAGGGGGCGGAGACGGTCATAGGTTTGAGCTTCGAGTTCCAGCGAACTTTGATAGGACAATTCGTCGAGTATGTTCTGTTCGACTTCGGAGATCTCGCCTTCGGCGTTTATGAAGTGATAGTGATAGATTTCTTTGAGGGATTGTAGTGCTTCCCAAGTTAGCTCTTTGAAAACTTGATAGCGGCGGCGTGCCTTTGCGTCGTTGATATCGGTTGCTCGAAGTGGGATTGTGGTTCCTATTCCGGTATCTTTGACTTCCTTGTTGTGGTCCAGGACCTGTTGTCCACGTTTAAGCTGACGATTGATGCTGGTTTTTTCCGTGATGAAAAGAACCATCGCATGAATGGTGGGTCGCCGAAAGTTTTTTGCCATCGGCGTCCCAGCGAATTCAGCGTGGAGCTGATTGATTCGGTCAACGAGTTCCTTCAGGCACTCCACTTGAACATCCGTTCTTGGAAAACCGTCTAGCATTGCTCCATCACGGAACTGCGGCTCAAGAAGTTTTCGAAGCAAGATCGCGATGACTACTTTGTCACCGACCATACCGCCAGCGTCTTTGATTTTTTGTGCCTCAGGAGTAACGAGAAGGTCGCTAATGACGACGGGTCGGCAAGTTAGTCCTCGCGCTTCCATGATGAACTTTGCCTGAGTCCCCTTGCCGGATCCTGGAGCCCCGCCAAGCAAGATTAATTCTTTGGGGAAATGCAGGTTCTCACGACCGACTTCTTCTTCGAGGTCTTCCCAGACAGTATCAAAGATGACTTGGGCGTCTTTGATTTCGAGGTCTTTATGTTCGATTCTGTTTTCGTCTGTCATGAGGTTCTGTCCACTATCATCGTGTTTCAAGCAACGTAGATGATAACAAGCTCAACCTTCGACTGGGAGATTCAGTCCACATTGAAAGCAAATGAGAGGTGGGAAAAAGGCCTAGTGCGACAATTGGACTCAGCCAGAGGGGTAACGAATATCCGGATTGTCCACCGGAATTCGCCCACACCTCGGTGGAGGACCGAGCCTACTGGAGATGTTCTTGAAGCCAATTGGCGAGGGGGGAAGCGTCCTTTCCGTCGAATGCGACTTCGTGCTGTTCTTTCTTGTCTAGCAGTTTGATTTGAACGACACCGGATTTGAGCTCATCTTCTCCGGCTACGATCGCTGCCTTGAAGCCCTTTCGGTCTGCGTATTTGAACTGGGCGCCTAATTTCTTGGCTTCGGGATAAATCTCTGTTTTGATGCCAGCCTGCCTCAGGCAATTCGCGATTACGAGGTAGTCATTTAGCGAATCGGCAGAGAATTGGACGACCAGTACATCTGCAGGCGTACTAATACCGGGAAGCATGCCTAGTTTTTCCATCGCAACCAATAGTCGGTCGAGTCCCAGTGATGCGCCTACTCCCGGCAGTTCTTGTTTGGTGTAGAGTTGAGCCAAGTTGTCATATCGTCCCCCTGAGCAGACACTGCCGATTTCGGGATAGTCGCCCAAAACGGTTTCGAAAATTGTGCCCGTGTAATAATCCAACCCTCGAGCGATCGCGACATCGATCGTTAGTTGTTCATCTGCAATTCCCACGGCGTCCATCGCCGAAGCCAATGTGCGAAGTTCCTCCAAGCCCGTTTCCGCAACCTCATTGCCTGAGCAGATGGGTTGAAGCAGCGAGAGGATTTCCTGATTGGAACCCGATAGTTCGGTCAATTGGAGAATCTGATTGATTTGTTCCTGAGAAGCGGATGTGTTGCTTGATATTTCATCGCATACTTTGGCACGCCCAATTTTGTCCAGTTTGTCGATGGCTCTCAAGACAGGGACGCTGCATTCCGCGAGTTCAAATTTTGCAAGCAGTCCATTGAGGACTTTGCGGTTATTGACTCGGATACTGAATCGCTCGAATCCGATCGCCCGCATCAAATCGAAGATTACCATCCCGGTTTCGATATCGCTGGTGATCGACCGCGTACCAATGGTGTCAAAGTCGCACTGCATGAACTCGCGATAGCGACCCTCTTGCGCTCTTTCCCCTCGCCAAACTTTGCCAATGTGATATCGCTTGAACGGCATTCCCAATTCGTTGTGGTGCTGGGCGACAAATCGAGCCAGAGGTACGGTCAAGTCGAAACGCATACCGACGTGACGGTCACCGTTGTCGCGAAACTGGTACATCTGCTTGTCAGTTTCTTCACTGCCTTTGCCGGTCAGGATTTCGTACAACTCGAGAACCGGAGTATCAATTGGTGAGAATCCGTAGGAACGATAGACCTGTTTGGCAGTATCGATCAATGCCTCACGTGGGATCATGGCAGCGGGCAGGAAATCGCGAAAGCCGCTTAATGTTCGTGGTTTGATTAGTGTCATGGTTTTTCCTAAACGCGAGCACGTTGGGCGAATTGGGGTTCGTGCAAGAATCTTTCGGATTTAGATTGGGTGTTAATTCAGAATCGGGAACATTTTGGGTTTGGGAGATCGGAATTCTGGGCCTGTGGGTTGGCTGAATTTGGCCTGGGCAAATTCGTGGAGCTGTTCTGGTGTTTCGAAATACTGTTCGTACGTGTAGTCGTCTTCGTATTCGCATTCATCTGTGGAATACTCACGACAGATCTCAGGTCGCGTGTCGTAGGCGCCACACCGGTGATCTTCCAGGAGATGTTTGCAAACCGTATGAACCAGCAGGTACCAGATGCCCTCGTCGACGAAAAGCGAGGCCTGGCCATGCAGCAAGTACCATCGCATGAATTCGAAGTCCTTCATGGTATGGGGTTCATCAATGGGCAAGGCGAAATATCGACAGCATTTGGCCGAGCAAAAATCGCAAAGGCATTCACCTGGTTTGAGGTCGTCGCGATGTGGCTTGACGGGGGGCATTCGATTCATGGATGATCAACAGCGAAATTTGTTGGATATGATCTGAATTCGGCTACCAAGGATTCGAATTCAATTGCGAACAGGCTAACAAAACGTCGCGTTTGGTAACAGACGCGAATGTTCAAGTGCACCTCTTTTCCGGAAAGCATCAACTTCGTGAACAATTTGGCTGCGGGACTTTGGGAAACCACGACACACACGATGATGTTGATCGGAAGTGTGTTGTTGCCATTTGTACTATTTGCTTTGATCGTTCATCGCATCGAAAGGTTCGTGCAGATCCATCTTGCGGAGCGATTTGGTTGGAAAAGCGTGTTGTGGACTGGATGGTTGGGGACACCAATCCATGAGCTAAGCCACGCGTTTTTTTGTAAGGTTTTTCAGCATCGTATAGATGAGATGCAGCTTTTTGAGCCGGACCTCAAGTCGGGCCGGTTGGGATATGTAAAGCATTCCTATCGCAAAAAAAATTGGTACCAGGAAATTGGGAATGTTTTTATCGGAGTAGCACCGTTGTTCGGAGGAACGATCGCTCTCATGGTCCTGTTGATGATTTTCTACGATGACGTGTTGGTCGAGATTGCGACGATTCTGCGTGACCGGCCTGCCGACCAGTCTGTTTGGGATGCGACCGTTGATGCGACGGGGAATGCACTGTTGGGGATTTTCCAATGGAGCAATCTTGCAACGGCTAGATTCTGGGTTTTCGCTTATCTTCTGCTATGTGTCGGAAATCATATGGCACCCAGCAAAAGTGACTATAGCGGAGCGATGCGAGGAAGTTGGATGCTCGCTTTGATTATATTTGGTGCCGTGTTTGTGCTTAGCCTTGCTTCGGGAAACTCCGACCAATTGTTGCCGACTGTGATGGAGTTTTTGGCTCCAATTTTTGTTGTTCTGTTGTTGGCCGTCATTCTTTGTGTGTCGGCGGCGATTTTGACTTTCGTCGTTACCCTGCCCTTCAAGAAAAAGTACTTTATTCAAGTCGGATAAAGCTGTTGCAGGTACTTGTAATTCCACTTCACTGAAAATGAATGAGGCTTGGATCGCATGCGAACGTTTCTGTAATTCGAACCACCGTGGCCGTGGTGTCACGTTGGCATTGTCACAATTGGAACAACCGGCCAGCAAATTGGCTTTTCTGACTGGTAGTAGGCTGAGTTCGGGCTTTAACGGATAGGCTGGAATGCCGTATCATTCCGGAGACGAAAGATTGGTTGTGAATTTTCAATGTTCCAGCCGATACAGTTTGTAAGCATTTTTAATACAGCAACGATTGCTGAATTTGCGTCGTCCAGACGAAGGATTCGAACTGCCCGAGTGGATTGGGGCACTGGGCCATAACGATTTCCCAACCAATCAATGTCACCCGGAGTACCCCCCCATGTCTAACAAGACCATTCGCGTTGTCACTCGCGAGTCGGACGGTTCGATCAGAACACGCGATTTCGAATCCATTGACCAAATCATGGACCATCACGATCAAATCGGAATCGATGACTGCAGCACCGAATTGTCTTTGCGCGGATTCCCCGTTTTCCGGGGGCTTGTGGGCCCTATTCCCGAAGGCAAAAAAATCGCCCGATACGAATCTCCAGATGTGTTCGAATCGATGACGAAAGAGTGGAGTCAGATCAAGGTCAAGCGCCGTCGCCGACGCAAGGCAACGGAGGATGCGACTGATACACCAGCTCCGATTCCAGCACCGCTTGGCCTGAATGCGATGCCAATGACTGGCTCAGAATTGGTCTGAAGCGCCAAAGAGTTGTCGCAAGGGCTTCGAGAAACACGGGGCCTTTGCGGTTGGTGAAAAGGAAGCTGAACTGGTTTCGATCATCAAATCTGCGGCTTGATCGGGTTTTGCTGCGGACGGAACAAGACGCGAAATCGTGAGTTTCATTCTTTCCGCAACGATCAGATTTCCGGCAAATCTGAACCTGATTGGGACACGCGTTGCAAGCGTTACGTTTGCTAACTCATGGCTACCGCAGTCCCTATTCTCTTCCTCGCCCCACTTTTTCTCAAATCTGATTGCAGCGTTCGAACCATCCTGTTTTGAAGTGCGTATTACTGACGCAGGGACGCACCACACAATCTTTTTGCTGGCCTTAAATTGCCAGACCTGAACATTCGCAACGCCGTCTATGTGCTTTGCAGGGTTGTATGGATCACGCGGTCAAAAGTCGTTTGGATTTTTTTGACCGCGGTAAAAACGTGATCTATCTTTCATCGGCCAAATACTATCATCATCGCACAACGGTTTGTGCTTCGATGGGCCGGTTCCTGATTCAGCTCAATAACTTCCGCTACGTCGCTCCACCAATTAAGTCGTAGTCGAAGCCAACGGTTGCCTATACGGATGGTAATTCTATGGATTTGCATTCTCGGATGATCCGAACTTTCCCTGTTCGATTGTTGCTCGCCGCGACATTTGTTTTTTGTTCCTCTTTGTGTAGTGCCCAGACCTCTGAGGTCCAGTGGCGCGAAGCACGGATTGAAGATTCCGGTTCTTCTCATGTATTGAACCAGGGGCTCGACTTCGAGCGCCAGGGGCAATGGGGTGAAGCGCTGAGCCTGTACCAGCAGGCGCTGCGTAAAAACCCGAAGAGCCAACAGCTGCGACAACGTCGTACGATCGCCCGAATTCACTTTGATCTCGACCGTCGATATGGGGATCGCAGTTTCTTGGCGACGATCGATACGACCAACGAAAACAAGTCGCTTGAGGTCTACGCGGAAATTCTGCTGAAGATTCAGTCCTACTACGTGGACACCCCTGACTGGACCGAGATCGCCAACTATGGATTGGCAAGTTTGGAAATCGCATTAACCACGGAAGATTTCCTGCAGAACAATATTCCCAATGCCACCAACGAAGATATTCAACGAGCACTTGGTACGCTTCGTGATTCACTGAAAAATTACACCGTCGCTTCGCGTGAAGATGCTTACTCCGTTGCGATTAGTACCGCCAAACTGATGAACCAACAACTCAATCTTTCCGGTGCGGCCACGACTTACGAATTCACTTGCGGAGCGATCTCGTCGCTCGATCCTTACTCGGCTTTCATGTCAAGCAATCAGTACAGTGAAACGATGTCGCAGATCGAAGGCAATTTTGTTGGACTTGGTGTCGAGCTTCGAACAAACGAAGATCATCTTGAGATTGTTAGTGTGATTCCTAACGGACCCGCTGGTCAAGCGGGAATGCAGTCGGGTGACAAGGTTGTTGCCGTCGACAATCAATCGGTGGTTCAGGTCGGAAGCGAACGAGCTGCAGATATGCTTCGCGGTGTTGATCGAAGCTATGTGAGCTTGATCCTGATTCGCAACGAAGTTAAGAAAACGATTCGTCTCCAGAGACGGCGTGTTGATATTCCCAGCGTTGATATGGTTCAAATCGTCGATAAAGAGTCAGGAGTCGGATACATTCGGCTGACCAATTTCCAAAAGACGACTTCACGTGACTTTGACGAAGCACTCTGGGCACTGCACCGAAAGGGCATGAAAGCATTGATTGTTGATGTGCGAGGCAACCCTGGTGGACTACTTTCGGCTGCGGTTGAAGTCGCGGATCGATTCGTTGGAGCGGGCGTGATTGTCTCAACTCGAGGTCGCAATCCTCTGGAAGACTACACTCACCGGGCCCAAATGGGTGGGACGTGGCGAGTTCCTTTGACCGTTTTGGTTGATGAAAACAGTGCCAGTGCAAGTGAGATTTTTGCCGCCGCAATTCTAGAACACAAGCGTGGCCAGATTGTGGGCTCACAAAGTTACGGAAAAGGAAGTGTGCAAGGGATCTTCTCGCTGAACGTTTCCGGCGGTGGTGTTCGATTGACGACCGCCAAGTTTTATTCGCCAGAAGGTAATCCGATTTCACAGGTTGGCGTAAAACCCGATGTTGAAGTTCAGGTGGCTGCAAAGCCCAGCGAAGGATCGGTTAACTCAGATCCTTTTTTGGATATGGGAATCACGGTCGCGAAGCGAATGGTTCAGGGGCCGCAAGCGATTGCTGGACGCTAGGTCTGGAGTAATTTCTAACAATGAATAGCTCGGCCTTTGGGTCGAGCTTTTTTTGTGTCAGGCCAGCTTTTTACGGCGACACCCTCGTTGTTTCAATTCGCCAGGTCATTTGGGACTCCGATTGATTTCGGTCTTGGGGCGCTGGAACAAACATCTTTTAGGCGTTAAGCTTTTGCACAACAGCCTTAGATCTAGCCAACCTGTGGAGATTCTTGACAGGGTTGGGATCGAGGATGTCGGGTTGATGAATAGCGGTTGAGCGATTGTCGGTGGGGACGATGCAGGAATTTCAGGAGTTTCAAAACAAGATTGACCGGCCAATGTGGCCCAAATGCGAGGACTTTCAGCGTGACGGAAGGCTGAGGCATTTGATTCTAGCGGCTCAGCTGACTCCGGATTTGTTGGAAAAGCTTCGTCGAATGTCGGATATGATTCGGAGAATGGCCAGAACTCGCGAAGGCAATCGTCGACTCAAAGACCTGCTTTCTCACAAGCGAGCGATGTTGTATTTCACGCAACCTTCCACGCGGACTTTTCTTTCCTTCATGGCGGCGTGCCAGATTCTGGGGATTACTTGCAACGAAGTGAGGGATCCTAAAACATCCAGCGAAGTCAAACGTGAATCACGGACCGATTCAATTCGGATGTTTAGTAGCTATTTTGATGTCATTATCATGCGCAGCATGATTGGTGACTTTGCAGAATCCTGTGCTTACTTGATGAACAGTCTCAGTGCCCAGGGGATGAGAAGCGTTCCCATCATCAACGCGGGCGCCGGCAGTGATGAGCATCCCACACAAGCTTTGTTGGATATGTACACGATCCTAAGGACGTTTGACTTTGATCAAACCGAGGATTCGAAACAGTCTTCGTTCGTGGAGCTTCAAAAGAAATATGGTGAATTGACCCGTGGGCCGGCAAATAAGACCTATCTGTTTTGCGGTGACATTGGGCGTGGGAGAACCGTTCGATCGTTGGCAACCGTTTTGTCGCAGTATGAAAACGTCCGCATGATTTTTGTTGCTCCGCAACATGAGACGTTGAGGTTGAGTGATGATTTGCGAAATCGGCTGACGGCAGCAGGTGTTGAAATGCTGGAACTGCACTCTCTTGATGATGATTGGAATGGTCGCCCGGTCCTTGAGCAAATTGATTGTCTCTACATGACTCGTATCCAGTTGGAATACGGAAGCGAAGACGAGCAAGGTACAATCGAAAAGATGGATCTTTCACCGTACCATCTTTCTCCAGAACGAGTTGAGCGACTCAAGTCCTACATCCCGATTATGCATCCCTTTCCAAGGGACAGCGTCATTCAGGAAGTTCCGACTGAACTCGACAGCGACCCACGCGTGATGTATTTTCGTCAGGCCCGAAATGGAATGTGGGCCAGAGCGGCACTGCTCGTTCACCTTTTTGACGCGGCCGATGACTTGTTCATGATGTATTCGGATTTCTACGGAAAGAACTGATTTAGAAACTATCCTCATTCTGAGTGGAGTTGCCCGAATACATGGTTGGCGAGATCGAGGCTTCTACTGAGACGAAAAAACAGTGGTGCTCATTCTCCATGGTGCAAATCAGAATCTAGTCCGAACTCTCTCGTTCCGTTTTTCGTTCGTCAAAAATGTTTTCAATGGTTTCTGTTGGCGCGACATAGCTGGCTTGGTGTTCTTCTATATCCTGTACGACCCGTTGCGGAATGGCGACGTGCCTGCGAATGAGTTCAGGGCTCGCCATGATGAGGCAGGCAAGACAGGAAGCAAATGCAATAGACCCCAGCACGATGGAGCCAAAAGCATTGGCTCCTAAGCTTCCACGTTCGAGCCACATGTAGGAACTCCAGTACCAATTAAGCAGTTGCCAATCTGAGTACCGACCAACTGATTGCGGATGAACGAGTGAGTAATGCATGATCGCGGATAAAATCATTGAGAAACCACAGATCAATAGCCCGATGATAAAACCGCCTCCTGGATTCAAGAAAACTCGTTTCCTCTGTGCCAGAAAAATAATCATATAGGTGGCCGACAGGAAAAGCGTTGAGTAACCGACATTGGCCAACATGCCCATCGTCAAAAAAGATTTGGCTTGGGTTGAAGCAATCGTCCCAGTAATCGTACTCAGGGCAAAGAACCTTTCACCGAACCAGGCGAAAAGCAGCAAAATTGCGGTCCAGCCCCAAAGATTGATTAGGGCAAATATGTAGCCTCGACCGGGGCCCGGAAGCAGGAAACTAAAAAAGGACTTGCCGGGAATACTTCGGGGCAGGGAACGACGTACCCTTGGTGACATAAATGGATTCTCCCCGCACATCATTGCTCCAAAAATCAGCCAAACGTGGCAGACGATCATGTGGCAGATCCAGACCAATGTCTTGTCAATAAAACTCATCAGAGCTAAACCAAACGTGGAGACAAGTACCACGTTGAAGACCAGCATCGCGATACGTGGCAATGTGCTGCGATTGTCTGCCGGGAATGAAATTTGCGCTGATGCTGCCGAGAATGCAAGAAACCCGATCGCAAAGAATGAAGCGGACATGCCAAATAGAAGCGATGGCAGAACTTCAGATGTAGGTCCGTAGCCTTGCCCGACCATCGCCATCAAATTGATAAATCCAAGGTAGGCCATGAACAATCCAAAGATGAAGACCACCGAAAGGCAAATGCGCATTACGTTACTGGTCGTGATCCCAGCGAGGAACAGTCCAATCAAAGAGAGTCCCAGTGAACCAAAAAAGCAAATGCCCAATCCAAAACCGACGTGCACCAGGTCGACGCCGCGCAACAAGTAAGTGAACGAAATGCAGGGCGCGAGGACTGAGAAAAAGACCAGCATCTGAAGCATTGCGCTGCCCACCTTGCCGACCACAATCTGATAGGGTTTCATGGTGGTGATGGAAACGAGTTGGATGGTGTTGTTTTCATATTCGCTGGCCAGCGATCTGAAAACGGTGAAAGGAATAATGATGGCGAGCGGGAACCCAAGGATCGCCCAATAGCCGCTGAGCAGGAACCGTCCTGGACTATTCATTTGAGATTGGCCGATAGAGAATCCCAGGATTGACCAGATGGCCGTTGCGGTGAGTAACAGAAAAAACGTCCAAAAGAATTGGCGGCTTTTAAGGGATTGCCGTGTTTCTTTGACCAAAATGGGGCTAAAGAACTCACTCAGCCAGGCCAGTTTTTGATCGAGCCAACCGCGAGGCTCGGTGGAGAGCAGGAGTTCCGGTTGTTCGTTGGTGATGGTCTTCTCGGCGGGTTTGGAAATGCTCATTGAACGCGTCCCTCGGTCACATGGAGGAATGCATCTTCCAGCGAATGTTGTTTTCCGGAAAATCGAGTCAAGCGAAAACCCGATTCAACGATTGACTTTAAGAGTTTTGCCTGAAACTCAGGATGGTTGGGGCAAGCGAAGCTTACTTCGTTAGTACGGGCAAATACGTTGTGAACTTGGTCTTGTTCTCGCAGCCAATTGGCTGCTTCTGTTGCCGAACTCAAGAACGTCGCAACGATTTCGACGGTTTCGTTGGCGTCCAAGCGGCGACTCTTGGACAAAATTTCGTCCACGCTGCCTGTTGCCAAAAGTCGACCTTGTTCGATGATGGCGACCCGGTCGCAAATCTCAGCCAACTCGGTGAGGATATGGCTACTCACTAGGATGGATTTGCCTTGACTGGCAAGTTCACCGACCATGTCACGTAATTCGATGCGAGCGCGCGGATCAAGACCGGCTGCAGGTTCATCGAGTATCAAAACCGCAGGGTTATGAATCAGGGCGCGCCCCAGGCAAAGCCGTTGTTTCATCCCCTTGCTCAATCCGTCGATCGGTTTGGTGGCCATCTGATCGAGTTGCGTGAATCCTAATACGTGGCGCATTGCTCGCAGGCGTTCTTTGCCAACCAGTCCGTAGGTCCGTGCAAAAAAGTCCAAGTACTCTTCGCAATTTACATTCGGGTAGGCGCCATAGGCATCCGGCATGAATCCGAGACGTCCACGAACTCGATCCGGATCATTCACGACGGAGAAACCGTCAATAAATGCGTCGCCGACGTCGGGAATGTCGAGTGTTGCCAGGATTCGCATGGTTGTCGTTTTACCGGCACCATTAGGGCCGATGAATCCAAAAACTTCACCAGCATGAACCTGGAACGATAGATTATTTACCGCACAAGTGTTGCCGAACCAACGGCTGACTTGCCGAATTTGAATCATCGGGTGTTGAGGGAGTGGTGCGTTCATTTATTTACCACTTTCCAATGACGACATGTGAACCACTCTGATTTTGAACCTCTTCGTGAATTGGCTTGGCGCCGCCATACTTTTTGAAAACCGCCAAATAGGTATCGGGCTGGTTCAAGGGAAAAGATTTGCCACCATCAACGATTTGGTTGTTGATTCCCCAGTACTCCAACCGTCGATAGATTCTTGTGTCTTGAGACAGATCCGACAGTTTCTTCTCAAAAAGTTCGGCAGCGATTTCGGTCCGTTCCGCAGTGCCGACCGACCCCGCAGCGAGGTTCTCGATTTTGTAAATCTTTTGGGAATAGTTGAGGAGCAAGAGTTCAATATCGTCCTGAAACTCGTTCTTCACCTGAAGTTGGCCGTTTTGCTCGTTGAAACGAAGTCCTTCATTTGAGGCGAATGTATCGATGGTGCTTATTTGATGCGGCATGCGGGCTTGAATGACTCCGCCAGAAAAGGAGACTTTGCTATTTTCGTAGCGAACAAAGGATGCTTCACCATCGCTGGAGGCGACCAGCACCATTCGATCTTCGGGAAACGTATACCTGCCGGGGTGAAGTCCACTAAAAATGCTGTGGAGGCTGCGACTTACGGCAACGCGATTCTTTTGATCCAGAAAGGTCAGACTGTCATGCCTCGCTTTTACGCCAAATCCCTGCACAAGAATCGCGTAGCCGAATAGGCTGAGACAGGCGAATAAGGAGATGAGTGGAACGGTGATCAGTAGTGCATTGAGTCGTTTGTTTTTCTTCAAAATAAAATAGTTAAGTGGACCAGCGATCAAGACAAAACAAATGATGAGTATTTGAAACGATGACTTGGGGGGTTCTTTGACACCAGCGATTTTTTTGTCCGGCAATGTTGTTCCGCTCAGGATGGATGTACCAATCAAGGAAGCGAAGTTTTGGGATGTCGCCTCTACAGTCGCTAGTAGATGGCTCCACTGGGTTTGATTCCATTTCGACATGTCATCGTCGATGGAGATGATTTGGCCTTGCCCTAATGGATAGACAATCGGTTTGAACAGCGATGGATCAGCGTCTGCGTCTGCGGGGACGGGCTCCAGCAATTCGGAAAAATCATATTGGCGTTCTCGAGATTTCTGCAGAAATTCGGGGCTGATTCCATAGAGGGATTGCCCGAATACATCGAGGTGCTTTTCCCAGGCCGCATCGGTCAGCTGCATCCATTCTGGCCGCGACGCGAGCTGTAAATCGAAAGCCTTGAAAATTTGTTTGGCGTTTTCGCAACGAATACCACAGTCAGTGACAATGAGTCGGCCACCTGCCGTGATCCATCTTTTCAGGGGCGCAATTTTTTCGGGGTTCGTGTTATTTAGCCGTCGAAGGTCACTGAGGGAAATGAAAACATGGTGAACCGCCGATAGTTCGACCCAGTTTTCTGGCAGGCTGGCCGGGACATCCGTTTGAATACTCATTGAATTATTGAGTGCGAGCATTTTATCGTTTGAGAAATTGTTCCCAAAGAGGAGCGTGGCGAGTACCTCGAACGAAGGCAAATCCTTTCCGATGTCAGTTTTGTAAGCCACTAGGCTTGTTCGTTGGACTTGCCCACGAATGCCAAGTGCCTGATTTCGGCTAGGGGGCGTTACGGTGTTGGAAAGAAAAAGATAGTTTTGAGATGCCAGGCCATTGCTGGAAAAATTAATTTCTTGCGAGAAAAGGTCTCGTTGGTCTCGCCGCAAATTCAGGTCTCGCTCTACCCACCAGAACGCGTATGACGACATTTCCGTGTCATTGTATAGGAGGCTGGCTGAGCCGGTTGATCGCCCGGATTCGACGATCAAAGGCGTCGAAAATATCTTTCGATTTCCCATGAATCCATTCTGAACGCACAAGTTGAACTGAATGTCGTTGGACACGCGAGCTCCATTCGCTGTGGTAATCGTTACTTCTAGTGGGATGTAACCACCTTCTGTGCTGTAGACAAGGTTTTGGTCCGTTGAAATCACAAAATTTTGTTGGCCGATCGTTGATTTGAAAAAAAGAAGGACGAAAGCCAAGCCTAGGATGCCAATTGCCGCACGGTGCATTATGGGTTCTCCGATTTTTTAGGCGTTTCGGAGGTGATTTTAGATTCGGGAGTACCGTCAATAATCGATTTGATTGAAGGGCTGACGCGATTCTCGTCCGGTACAGAAGACACACCAGCTTGCTCCTGCACTCCACGGATTTTCATTACCAGAATTAGAATCCAATAGATCACGGCAGAGACCAGCCATAATCCCAGTGCGCAGGTGACGGCAAATGCGATACCTTGCCCCCAAAAATCGCCTCGGTAGCCTAACGCCAATATGGCCGAATAGACCGCGATGGCAGTCGTGAAATAAAGTGCACCACGAATCGAGATTTGGAAATTCAAATTTTGGTTCCTGCTCAGAAGGGTTTCCGTCGTCCAACCATTCTGCCGGTTTAGTATTCAGTTGCAAGAACAGGTTTTCCACATTGGAGGGTTGTTCCAATTTCTCCGTTTCTCATGTTGGGTTCTGGGCACTAAGGCTCCTGCTGCCCCATTGCTGAACTAGACGGGATTTGAGGTTAAATCGGATCTTCACGATATTTCAACCAAAAACTACGGTAATGAGCATTTCCCCGACTTATCACCTGTCAGCTTTACAGAATTCCTGCTGGTTGGGCCGATCAAAACAAA
This sequence comes from Mariniblastus sp., assembly GCA_965224765.1. Classification (GTDB taxonomy): domain Bacteria; phylum Planctomycetota; class Planctomycetia; order Pirellulales; family Pirellulaceae; genus CAZDBA01. The sequence continues at coordinate 187,445 of CBDDAC010000023.1, read as the reverse complement.
AGACGCTTGTGTCCGGAAAGCCCACGCCAAATTCAGGCTCCTGCTGTATTTTAACGGATTTCGTTGACACTTTTTTTTCCACTTAACTATACTTAGATATCCAGAGTGGAAAGAAAATGTGGTGGATGCGCGAATCAGGCAAGTCGGGCAATTGTTTACTCGGCCACCTATCGAAATGTGATTGAGGGAATCTCTGATGAATTTGTTTGGTAAAATATTTACCCTTTTGATCTTCTTTTTGAGTATTACCTTCATGGTACTTGCGGTAATGGTGGGTGCGTCACACCGTAACTGGAAAGAAGTAGCCAGTGTTAATGCTGATAAGTCTCGCACCATGCTGACTCGCTTGGAGAAAGCTAAAACTGCTTCTGGTGAAGCATTGAAAAAGCTGAATGCGGAGCAGGTTGGGCGTCAGCAGCAATTGTCGCAGCTGTTTTCAGAATTGGAACTGGCCAAAACTCGGCTTGAGAATGAATCGAAACAACTTCGTGCAGCGACTGAGCTAAATGCACAATACGCTGCAGAGCTGAAAGTGGCACAAACGCGATTGGTTGCTCAGGATAGCGATGTTAAAGATCTTAATGCCCGTAACAAGGCTCTTATCGATGACATTGCAACACAACGAGCACTTGTTGTCTCTATGACAAATCAGCAGTACCGCCTTGAAGGTGATCTGGATCAGCTGAACGACAGCAATGAAGCGATGGCTGGTCAGATTGGTCGTATGGCACGAGCGATGAAGGCTCGTGGGGTGACGGAAACTGATCTCACAGACGGAATTCCACGAAAGGTGGAGGGCGTTGTTACTCGAAAAGATGATGGCTTTATCGCAATCAGTTTGGGAACCGACGATGGAATTCGCAAGGAGCATTTGGTTGACATCTATCGAGGCAAGAAGTACCTCGGTCGAGCAGTCGTTACAGCGACTGAGCATAATCGATCGGTCGCACGTTTGCTTCCTGAATACACTCAAACTGTTGTTCTAGAAGGCGATTATGTCACTACCAAGCTCTAATAATCCAGGCAACTCGGTATTTGACGAAGTCGATTTTCAGGCATCGGAACCCTCAGAGGGCTATGATCCTGTAACCGAAGACCCGTTTGTTGCCGAAGCATCGCAACCGGTGTACCAAACGCGCGGGTTTGATGTTTACAGCATCATGCTGATCATATCGTTCGTTTTATTGACTACAGCGGCGATTTTCCTGTTTATTGACGCCGCCAAGTATTAACACTTATAACGGGCCAAGTATGTCCAATATCGAATCCACCCTTGAAAATGAATCGTCGCAGGTCGGCCAGACTTCCGACGATTCGGCAGCTGCCGGTGCTGATGACAAGCCTTCCATGTTCAACGTTTGGAACGCAATGTTGATGATTTCAATTGTTTGTATCCTGATTGCCTGTTTTCTCCTGGTTTGGGAATTAAGAACGTTTAGCGATTTTCCATTCTCTTATCCCTGGAATGCGGATGCGGCCAAAGTTCAGTAGGCTTCTGGAAATTTGAAACACGATTAGGCTTCCATCGGGAAGCCTTTTTTATTGCACGCAGGGCCCGTTTGGCCGACGAAGTCAACCGAGCTCCTCCTTGGACTCAAGCCGCGTTGCTGAGGCCATGAGTGATCCACAAGTAAGTATCGTCGGGCAAACCTACGAATTGGAATGATCCCTTCATGGTGATCGCCACGGAAAATCCTTTGAGCTTGTCGGGACCTATTTGTTACCTGAAAGCCAGAGGATATGTCCGCACCGAGGATCAAACTCATCGAGAATTTGCCACAACCATTTCAAGCGACTACAAAGTCCGTGGATCATGGCAGCAGATCCATGAGCGGGTTCACCTTCTGACCGAGCGTTCAACCCAATCGTTTCGGATCACAATGGTTGAGTATCTAGGATCGAAAACGACTTGAAGCCCCAAAACTGCTAATGCAAAATTCGGAGCGTGGCTTGATGGGAATTAGAGCAAGCTTTCAAGCAGAAGCCGCAGTTTTCGCATCTCTCCCATGTGATCGACATCCTCTTGAACAGGACTGTCGATTACCAAAGCGCGATTGTACTTTAACTTGCTCAGTTGATTGATCAACTTGCCGTAGTCGACAATGCCCTGCCCAACTCGGACCTGTAGTTGTTCCTTTGTTGAGTCACGAAGGTAAACATTGGTGACGTATTTCAAAAGGTCGTCATAATCGGCTGGTGTTTCTCGCTGATAAATGTAATGGCTTGGGTCAATTGCCAAGCCAAGACCTTTGACGTGTCCGCAAATTACGGAGACGGTATCAGGATCTCCAGACAGGTGATCGGTCTTGCTTCTCATGCCGACTCGGACACCATGTGCTTCGGCGATCTTTACCATTTCTTTGAAACGCTCGACTTCTTCATTGAATGGAGTCCCGTGTTGTCCGCTAGGAACTGTGAGCGTGATCACCTTCGTTGCCTTGGCAAGCTTGCAGATTTGCGTGAAGGTGTCCATGTATTCTGGACTTTCGACGGACATTTCGATTCCAAATCCGATCACATCTAACCGGCGCGTCGAGTTGACGAGGGCGATCGCCCCTTCAAAATCGTTCATGATGGTCGATGGCTTAAGCTGGTCTCCATCTTCACTGATGACCATCTCAATAGCGGAAAACTCAAGATCAACGAGCTTTTCGATAGCTTCGTCTCGATCGAGGTGGGCGAAACAATTCGTGGATGCGGCGACAAACACGCGCTACTCCTTTGGCGTGGGACGTTCTTGGCAGTGGATGTTAGTCAACCCACTGTTTTTCTTTCATTTAAAGCGCGTAGCCTACGCATCTGCCGCGGTTTTGACAATGCCAATGACAAATGCAAAATAGTGGGAATGTCGTTTCAACCCGAGTACAAATGGAATCCGATGATGAACAATCCTGTCACTTTTTTGAGATATGGCTTTTTTGCTTTTGCCTTTGTGGTTTTCAGTTGCTTGGCAGGCGTTGCCCAGGAGGCGCAAGGGGAGTTGTCTGATGATGAGAAAACGGAGCTTTTTGACAAGCTCGCCAATTATCTTTCTGAAACCAAGTGGACTGGCCAATTTACCGTAACTGGTGGAGACAACGACGAACTGACCAAAGAGGAGTATTACATTCTCAGCGCTGAAAAGATGAAAGAAGGCGATTACTGGAAACTTGTGGCTCGTATCAAGTACGGCGAAAACGATACAACATTGCCGTTACCACTGGAAATCAAATGGGCAGGCAAGACGCCCGTCATCACTGTCGACAAAATGGCCGTTCCGGGAATCGGCGTGTTTGACGCTCGAGTACTGATTCGCAACGGCAAATATTCAGGCACATGGTCACACAATGAAGTTGGCGGTCACCTTTTTGGGCGAGATCGAAAAAATGACCGAGGAAGAGTTGGCCGAAATGAAAGAGACAGTGGACAAGAAAAAATAGGAGACGTCTTCGATAGTCAGCGCAATTGACTTGATGGGGTAGCCAACTCGGAAACTACAGCGGCGATTTTTTCTTCTGTTTTCTGCGTTGCGTGATCGCCCAGAAGTTTTTCTTCATTAATGAAGATGCGCATGATTATCCTTGTACCCGAATTGTTGAATTCGGGGGAGGACAGCACCAACTTGTTCGAGCTGAATATCGCGGCAGCGAACGCTAAATTCCAGCATACTCGCTGCCGCTTTAAGTACTTCTTCTACCGAAGTATTTACGAGACGGCAATCGTCGCTCGGGGCCTGCAATAAAGCGTTGCGTTTCTTTTGAGTGGGGTGACGCGAACGTCGCCAAACCCATGTTCGATCCCGATCAATCGCTTAACGATTCATCGGGAATTCATTGATCCAGCGGAATTCTTGATTCACCAGTAGGTGTTCTGATTCTTCAGCGGGGCCCTTCTCGTGGGTAAATTCAGTGTAGGTATGGATTGCCAATGGAGCGACAAAGGCGAGTGATACGACGATCACTTTGATGATTCTCAATGACCAAATCAGTTTATGGAACGAAACGTAGGGCGGCGTTGGCAGTAGCGACGGTTCGGTTTTGCGATTCCAAAGAAAAGCGTCTGCGAATCGAGGAACTTCAGGAAGCAAAAGAATAATTGCCATCAGTAACAGGTGAAACGAAAACTGTTTGACGGGAACGTCATAGCACATGTTCATCAAGAAAACATTGGACATGACGGCTGCGGCCATGGCAGCTCCGATCGTAGTCGTTCGCCGGAAAAGCAAAGGAAACGAGGGGATCATTTCAAGTAATCCACCAAAGAAGGTGTACATGGATGAGGCTGCCATAAATGTCCACAATAACCCCATCGGAGAGGAGTCACCGTAGGTGCGAGTCAGCTGCATTTCAGAGGGGACACCTCCAGAGGCGAACTGCGTTTGAATGAATCCGATTTTAATGATTCCCGTACGTGAACAGCGAGGTCGCCCAAGGCATATCGCAAAAAAGTGCGAGTCGTGTCTCGTAACCCTATCTGATCGACTTTGCGACGATCGACCAGTGCCCAGATCGATGAAATTGAGATTGCGATGACGAAGTAAATGAACAAAAGGATGTACGAATGAGTGGTGTCACCACTTCCGCCAGGAGGAGGCAGTCGCTGCTCAATGCCAAAAATATTATTGGCGGTCCAACGAACGATTTCGGATTGGAAATTACTCCAAGACGTTGTGAGCTTGGTAAGGCCGGAGAAGGGCGAGTCAACGGTGATTTCCCAGACTGCCGAGTGCTCCAAGGGGTTCTGAAGGCCAATCCAGACATGAACTCGACAAGGCCTGTAAAGGACCCAATATACGATTGTAAATTTCAGGGCGAATCTTTGCGCGAAGTTGTTTTCCATTTGCGAAAGTGCAAACAGGACCATGACAAACAATGCCAACCAAAGCCATCCAGTAAAGAATGACGACTCAACCGTTCTTGAATTCATTCCTGTTGTTGGGACGTCGTTATCGACGATCTCAAGGACCGCCTTGTCTAACCATGCCTGGGCCTTGCCGGCCACGATCATGCCCAGGAAAATTTCGTTCGCATCCTCGGCGACATCAACCACAATTTCGAAACGTTCCCATTCATCGCAGGTGATAGGGCGGTCCCTGCATGTTGTCAAAGCCACCGCGTTTTCCCGACTTGCGGTCGACACGCATCCAAAGCATTGCCTGTGCTTCGGCGTCTCGATCGGCAGTACGAACATAGGCAGAAAAACGAATTCGTTTTCCAAGCAATGGCGTTGGGTCAACGACTTGCCGCACCACCGAAAAGGGGATTTCGGAAAGGTCCGCCTTAACGCGTGTCGATGAGTGCAGATCGATTGCCGTCGAATTTGATACTTTCGTCAAAGCTAAGGTTACTCCCCGTCCAGGGCGCGGATGGATCGCTTGTGGAACTTTCGAATGAACCATCCTCAATCAAGTCGGGAAAAGGCTTTGTGTCTGTCGCGATTTCCTCATCCTGGCCGATCGCTCGGACCGCGAGGCACGATACCAAAAGGCAGAATGTTAGCGTGATGCGGAATTTCATTTTATTACGGCTCGTAGCGTCTGTTGAAAACAATCCAGCCGAAAATCAGGGACGCGAGGCCGATAGTTCCGTAAGCTGAGTAAAGCATCGGTCGGAAGTAATTGTCATAATCGGAAACCCCCCATTCCTGGACGAAGGAGTACTTGAGCACGACGAACAGGGCCGCGACCGCAGTACTGAGTGCAGCCAGGATAGGGAAGACAACCCCCCTTGGTGTAAACCGAAGTCAGCCAGGCGACGCCAAAGAAAACAACACCCACCATCGCCGCACCCAGTCCCTGTCGCACGCGTGGGGGCGACAAGCTCCGGGACGTACCTCCGAACCAGTACCTCACATCCAAGAAGGAAAGTTACCCCAAATTGCGGCGGCAATAATCGAACAAAAAATCAATTTGCTTGTCAGAATTTTTGGGCGGGTAGGCGGCAAAGTAAGCAGAAACTCCAAACCGCGGTCTTGTTTTTCACTTCCAATGATGCTCGCTCCCATAACCAACAGCGTGATTTGAGACAACACGGCACTCGCGCAAACGGCAGCGGAAAGGTATCCCATAAATTCTTCATCTCCAGGTTGCGTCGGGTTGAACCAACCAAACATGGCGACGAAGCAAATATAGGGACCGAGCAGGAAAAAGATGCCAAGAATCAGGACTGGCCTTTGGTTCCGAAAGTCTTTCCAGACTAATTGATCAATCATTGTTGGGCCCCCGTTAACTTGGATTGGCTACGAATGTAGTCCTTGAAAATGTCTTCCAGACTCAAGTCTCGGACTTCGATGTGATCGATGGGATTTTTGTTTTTGATTTGGTCAAACAGATCGGCTGAATAGTCGTCGACGGTCAGTTCCCATTCGCGACGCTGAACTTGTTGCCAGATCGTAGAGTCAGGGGTCCATTGGGGACGAGCGTCGTCTTTTAACGATGCCTTGACTCGCTTTGTCTTTTCGAGAATTGCATCGACCGTCTGATTCAAAACTAGTTTGCCTGAATTGAGTAGGCCGACGGTGTCTGCCAGGCGTTGGACATCGTCGATGGAATGGCTGGAGAATATGATCGTGCGCTCGTGATTGCCAATCGTTTTGAGAATTCCATGCATGAATTCTTCCCGGACCATAGGGTCAAGCCCTGAGGTAGGCTCATCGAGAATGAGCAATTCGGGTTCGTGGGCCACCGCAAGCAAAAGTGAAAGTTTTGCCAACATTCCCTTGGAAAGCTGTTTAACTTTTTTCTCAGGTGGGAGTGCAAACAGGTCAAGCAACTCTTTGGCCAATTTATCATTCCAATGTTCGTAGAACGATTTTACGAAGCGAATTGCTTCACGAACTTTCATCCACCGATAGATGGTGTGGATTTCCGGAACGTAGCCGATGCGTTGGCGAAGCGTTCCGTAATCCGGGGACGAGCGGATTTTCGCTACGTCGTGTCCAAAAATTTCGATGCTGCCGCCGTCGATTTCCAGCAATCCCATAATGGCTTTGAGTGAGGTGCTTTTGCCCGCACCGTTGGGGCCCAATAATCCAAATATGGTTCCGTAGGGAATCGACAAGGAAAGGTCGTCGATCACCGGAGTTTTTGAATAGTTTTTCACTACGTTGTTGAAGCGAACGGCTGCGATTGGTTCCTCAAGTTTAATCATTTTTGGCTCCCGCTAGTTTTTACCGTGATACTTTTGATCGCCGCCTGATAGATCGAGTCAACTTCGGCTCGAGGCATCCCTGCTGCGTTGGCTTTTCGAATTCCTTCTTTGAAAACTCGAAGGATCTCTTGTTTGGTTTTCTTAGCCGCATTCTTTAGTGCTCCTCGTGTGACGAACTTCCCAATTCCTCGTCGTGTCTCGATGACTCCCAGATGATCCAACTCCTCAAAGGCGCGCTGAATGGTGTTGGGGTTGACGTTGAGCCGCAGAGAAAGGACGCGTGCTGATGGAATAGCTTCTCCCTCGCGAAAGATACCGGCTGCGATGGCAGACTGCATTTCAGCAACGATTTGCTTGAACACAGGGACAGTGCTATTCGGGTCGATTTTCAATGGATACACTCCTTTGGTTCACTAGATAACTCATACAGTAGTGTAGTCGGCGCCGATGTCAAGACCGTTTTTTGTTGGATGTCAAAATCCGGAGTGTGAGGGTCGTGCACTGAAGTGCGTTCACGTTGAGGATTGAGGAAAAGGCTGGAGGGAATGGCCAGCTAGTTTTTCGCATCGATCGCAGGACCCAAATTTATTTGGATAGGTCGAGTAGAGATCGCTTTGGTTCCTACAAATCATTTGGAGAAGGTAGGGGCCCCCGCAGAGTTGAGATAGGGACGATCTGTTTGGGAGGGAGCCTGAGTTTGTTTCGGCAGGAGCCTCAATCAGGCGTTCTTGCCGAGTCACTTGTTATTTTGGATTTAGATTGATTTCGTGGGTCCAGCAAGTGGCAGAAGTCCGCTTGTCTCTGTTTTTTCCCGGCAAGCGTTCAAGCTCGAGTGATTGAGACCGTGGGTACTCAATGAAAACGGCCCCAGCCAGTTTTTGATTGGAATCGATCGAGAGCTTTTCAAACATGGTGGATGATTTGAATTGACCTCCGCTTGACCAATAGGTGCCATAGCCCGCAGAGGTGCAAAGCAGGAGCAGGTTCTGGATCATCGCAGCGGTTGCCGCAAGGTGTTCTTCGTTAACGGCGACGAGTTTTTCCTGATCTGAAATTTCGCCTTGGGTTTGGGGGATCCAGGTTGCCAGGACCACGGCTCCGCAAGCGGAGAGCATGGCGGGGAGTTTGTTGGTGGGTTTCATGTCCGAAAACCACTCTGGCATTCTTTGGGCAATTTGGCGACAGGTTTGATTCCATAAGATATGGCAACGCCATGGTTCTGGAATGCCGTCGATTTTTCGGTCGTAGTGAAACGGGGCCCAACCGGCGTCGGCAACGGCTTGGCGAACAAACTCGTTTTCTGATTGGGGATTGTCAAACGCAGTGGGAGAATTTTCTAAGCCAAGGACTTTAAAGGTTTGGCGAGATTGAATCGTTGTACGGACGGATTTCCATTTAGAATTGCTGTTATTCATGGGGGGGCAGTTTTTTTGGAACTCTGTAAAACAGGAGTGCGATTGAAGGGGTACTGTAGTTTTGAGTTGATTTTCAATCAATTGGACAAATCGGCGGAAAATCTCCTGAGCTTGGTTAACGGAGCCTCCCAGCCCGTTGGTTGAATTGGCTTGGTACCTTAAATTGTTGGTATCAAATCACTTTGTTAAACACAACAAATTCAATTAAAAGGCAAAACTATGAAATCAACTTTTACTGCACTTTTGAGTGCGGTGATTGTGCTGGGCGTGCTTTGGCTGACAATGCCCAACGCATCTGCTCAAGCCCCTCAGAAAGTCACAGAGATTGAGGGCATCACCGAATACCGAATGGACAATGGAGTTCAGCTACTTCTGTTCCCTGATGACTCCAAGCCTCAAGTTACAGTGAACGTTACCGTCTTGGTTGGCTCTCGCCATGAAGGTTACGGCGAAACGGGGATGGCTCACTTGCTGGAGCACATGCTTTTCAAAGGAACGACCAAACGCTCTGACATCCCGAAGTTGCTGAAGGATCGTGGTGTGTTGGATATGAATGGTACAACTTGGTACGACCGCACCAACTACTACGAGACGCTTCCTGCAGAAGAAGGGAATCTTGAGTTCATGTTGGATATGGAGTCGGATCGACTGTTGAACAGTTTGATCGATGGCAACGAACTTCAGAAAGAGATGACGGTCGTTCGCAACGAGTTTGAACAGGGAGAGAATAACCCAACTTCGATTCTTTTTCAGCGGATCATGGCCAACGCGTACGAGTGGCATAACTATGGCAAATCGACAATCGGGAATCGCACCGATATTGAACGAGTTCCTGTAATCAACTTGCGACGGTTCTACAAGAAGTATTATCGCCCTGACAATGTCATGGTGATGATCGCGGGAAAGTTTGACAACGACAGTGCGTTGGAACTGGCTCAGCAGTATTTTGGAACGTTAAAAAATCCGACCACGGATTTGCCTAAAACCTACACCGAAGAGCCTACCCAGGATGGTGAACGGGTCGTCATACTCCGTCGTGTTGGAGATGTTCAGGTCGCAGGTGTCGGCTACCACGTTCCTGCAGCCTCTCACGAAGACTACGCTGCCTGTGAAGTCTTGACGTCGATTCTGGGAATCGAGCCTTCTGGTCGACTCTACAAGGGCTTGGTCGAGAAGCAGTTTGCGTCAAGTGTTTCTACACAGATGATTGCAGGTCACGACCCTGGGATGATTCTGGCATTTTGCGAAGTTCCCAAAGACGGCGATGTTGAAAAGGCTCGCGAACTTCTGCTTAGTGAGATCGAAACTATTGGGGAAACTGGCGTTGACGATTCTGAAGTGAAAAGAATTGTTCAGCGGATGACAAAGAGCCGGGAACGACAACTTTCGAATTCGGCACAACTGGCGATCAGTCTGAGTGATTGGCGCGCCTACGGTGACTGGCGATTGTATTTCCTTCATCGCGATCGCGTTGAAAAGGTAACCGCTGATGACGTAAAACGCGTTGCTGCCAAGTACCTTGTGAAGAGTAATCGAACGGTCGGAATGTTTTACCCAACCGATGGTCCAGTTCGCGCTTCGATTCCGAGTGCTCCCAAACTTGGAGAAGTATTGGCGGGGTACAAAGGTCGCAAAAAAATTGCCTCTGGTGAAAGTTTTGAGCCGACTCCAGACAATATTGCCTCGCGCACTGAAGTCGGGAATTTTGATTCGGGAGCTTCCTTTGCCATGTTGCCTAAAAAGTCTCGTGGTGAGCGAGTTACTGTTACTGGAGTACTAAAGTACGGTACGTTAGACAGTCTCAACGGCAAAGCGGACATCTGTGAAACGTTTCCTGGAATGTTGACTCGCGGTACGACCAGTCTGGATTTCCAACAGTTTCGTGATCGACTTGATGAGATCAAAACGAGCTTGAGTTTCAGTGGCGGCCCAGGTTCACTTGCCATCAACCTCTCGACCGATCGTAAGAATTTTTCTGACGCGTTGGATCTTTTGAAGGACGCGTTGCAGAATCCTGTCTGGAATGAGCAGCGATTCGAAGAGATGCGCCGTGAAGGGGTAACTCAAGTCGAGGGTGCACTGAGCGATCCACAAGCGAAAGCAAGTATCGCTTTGCGTCGTACGATGATGCCCTATGAGGCTGGAGATCCCCGCTACGCAGCGACTCTGGAAGAGAGCATCGCAACGATGAAGAGCATGAAGCTGGAGGATCTGAAATCCACTTATAATGAATTTGTCGGTGGACAGCACGGTCGTTTTGCTTTCGTGGGTGACTTCGATGTTGATGTTGCCAAGACGAAGATGAATGACATTCTGAATGGTTGGACTTCAGAGCAAGCTTACGAGCGGATTGAGTCGCCAGCCCAGATGGATGTCGAAGGTCGACGTATTTCGATCAATACACCGGACAAGGCGAACTCGGTTTATTTTGCAGGTATGCAGCTTCCCATTGGTGATGACGAACCTGGTGCCGAAGCGATGGAGATCGGAAACTACATCTTGGGAGGCGGCCCGCTTTCTTCTCGATTGGCAGATCGCGTGAGAAAGAAAGAGGGATTGTCATACGGTGTTGGATCGATGTTCCAAGCCAGCCCAATGGACGATCGGAGCGTCATGATGATGTTCGCAATTTCCAATCCGGAGAACAGCGAAAAGGTAGTTACTACTATCGATGAGGAAGTTGAACGTTTGCTATCGAGTGGCGTGACTGGAGAAGAGTTGGAAAAAGCCAAAGATAGCTTTATCAAAACTCGAACGGGAAGTCGTGCCAATGATGGACAGCTTGCGGCAACTTTGCTCGAGAATTTGGCAACCGGACGCACCATGGATTTCCATAAAGCAGCCGATGCCAAAATTCAGGCACTGACAAAGCAAGACGTCGATGAAATGCTTCGCACGCACCTTGATCCGAAACGATTGATCATTGTGACAGCAGGTGACTTCGAAAAAGCCAAAGAGTCCAGCGACGAGTCGAGCGAAGATTCCGACGGCGAGAAATAATTGGGCTGAAGAGCATAACTCCCCAGTATCATTACTCTCTCAATAAACCAAGCCGCCTTAGAGGCGGCTTTTTCTATGCGCTAGTCGCTTCAAAGTTGTATTGGATCGGCAAAAATGCAAAGATAAAGACATGGAACTATCGAAAAAGAATACCCCTCCCCCACCCGACGCTCAGATCAGGTTGGGCAAAATTGAATCGACATTGGTGTCCCGACCCAAGTTCGGCGTCTATCCTGGTTGGCCCCTTGATGGAGATGACTGGATTCATCCAAACGATATTGAATTGGCGGTCAAGTTGATTCCAGGCCGGAGGATTTTTTTGCGGATTGACCTGGATGACGTGTATTGGTTGATCGGATACGGCGACCATTCTTTGAGAGTCAAGCCAACGATGTGGTTGGAAGTACCCGATCCTCATTTTGAGGTTGGCGATCAAGTCGAGGTGAAATCCAACATGGGGAAGCGGCGCGCCAGAATTGCGACGGTCAATAACGTTTTCTGGAATCAGCCAAAACAAAGAGCGGAGTTCCAATTGCGAATGTTTGGCAAGCCTGTTCCTAAAATCTACTTCGTAGATGACCTGCATCCAACGGTGCGGCTGGGTGATTCTCTTCCAACCAGGCATTTGGGAAATGTGAAATTTTTTCGTTAGACTTGTCTCGGGTTAGTCGCGTTTTCCCTTCGCGTTTTCTTGTTCTAAAACAACGAATCTAGCCATCTGAGCTATTTCTCGCTCCAGGCTCCGGCCTCATTAGAGAGGTCGAGGTTCCTGCCGAAACAAAACCTCGAATTTCTGTCTTTGCGGGAACCTTGCCCTGCCACCCAGCAGTTGATTAAAGTTTGGTGCCCGCCTGTTCTTGGTGTGGGACGACAAACTAGTATCACGGAAAGAAATATGTCCGCCATTATTCGATATGCGACGCCCACAGATTCGCAGGCTATTGCTGATTTCCAAGTTGCCATGGCCCGCGAAACCGAAGGGAAAACGCTTGATCCCGAAATCGTTTTGTGCGCTGTTCGCTCCGTGTTTGAAGATGCCGGCAAAGGTTTCTATCTCGTCGCTGAAGTAGCTGAGAAGGTAGCCGGTAGCTTGATGATTACCTACGAATGGTCAGATTGGCGAAACTGCAATATGTGGTACTTTCAGTCGGTGTACGTGAAGCCTGAGAATCGTGGGCAGGGATTGTTTGGCGAAATGTATCGTAGAGTTATAGAACTCGCGCGGGAGAATGGAGCGATATACGTAAGGCTTTATGTTGAAACTGAAAATGAAAAAGCGCAAAAGGTTTACGAGTCACTCGGAATGAAACGTTTGCCCTACTATATGTACGATATCAAAATCGACTGACCCTTTGCTCAGTAGGGTCTTTGGGCCAGCTGGAATGCAAAAGATGCTATTGCAGCGGAGTTAGGATTTCTCTATTTACCAAAACTGTTTTTTTGGTATTTGGGATCGTCTGGTGCGCTTTCCCAAACGGTTGCTCGCTTGTGAATCCCTGAGCATGTCGAATCGCTGAATTCAATGCTTTTAGCGCCAGGTGAGTAATCTCAGATGGCAAAACGGAAACCGCGAGAAAGTTGGCGATACGTCGATATGTGGGCTGTGCCTGGGGTTCATCCGACGAATGTTGATTTTCTTCAGCGGTTAAAAACCGCTGATACCCAACACTTCACAAAAAACATGGACGTGGTGGGAACCATCTCTGAACGCGGGGATGATAAAAAATGGGAAAAGTCCCATTTGATCGGCATTCGATCCGACAGTTGGAAGCCAGACGAAAAAGATGTTGCGGAAACGTTAGACCATCTACACGATAAACGAGTCGATGAAATTCGTCGGGGAATCAAGCGGTCCGGTCGCCTCGACGTCAAACAAAAGGCGGAACTACAGCGTCAAGTCGAAGAAGACAAGATCATGCAGATGCAGTGTGATGATATCGAGCATCGGCGACTGGTTCTGAAATCCTTTCGCACCACAGGAAAACGAGTGCAGTGGGCTGGCACCGTGGAACAAATTACTACGACCGAGATTCACAACTCGATGGGTTCCAATCGTAGTTTGCTGACACTGGCTGTAATGCTTCCCCGACACGAACAGGTTACCTACATTCAGCAGAATCATCGTACGTTTCGTATCCCGGCAATTTTTTCATTCTGTTTTTATGACGAAGGCCGGATGTGGCACTTGTGCATGCGCCGAAAATGGTTTGCCGTGGGCGCTGACTTTGAAGTTCTTGCCGATGGCAAGAAGATTGGTCTGGTCAACGGATTGCTGTTCGCGATGGGCTCGGACAGCTATATCAACCTTGAACCGCATCCATTGACAACTTGCACACAGTTTCTGGATCTGTTGGCTCTTTTTTCGGCAAGTGTTGGTTATCATCGCGCGATGCGGCGAAGTGTATGGAATCGTGTTGAGGCTTGCAAAGCCGGCGAGTCACACCAGCATGTTATCGAAGACGAAGAGCTTCGCCTGAAGCATAACGGTCGAAGCGCGGCTTGAGCTATTTTTTTGGCCAGCAGATAATGACCGCGAAGATTTGTCTGATACCCGTTTGAGGCTGACCGCACTAGCATGGCAATAGCAGTTTGTTGGGGCGGTTAAGGTGCAGCAATGTGTGCGACTAGAAATATTAGGTATTCAGGACCGTCGTGCTTGCGACTTGGCTTGCAAAATTCAAGCTCTCACTCCCTTCTGATGCTCCGTCAAAAGAAGCGGTTCATCGTCGCAATTTGGTAATGGCCCCAGTTTCTGGAGTTCAGTTGGTGGTTGATTCAATTTCGATAGCGTAATTATTTTGGTTTCAGCCGAGGGTTTAATTGTGTGATTTTCCGATGGAAGATCGTTACAAATTTCACGAACTCAAATTATTCGCGTGGGCGCCAATTTTTGTTTTGCAGCGAAACGCAATCACGATAAAGTGAATTGAGTCGAGGCCGTTTCAGGATCGGCCTTCGTTCGGGTTGTTTTCTACTTCAAGTTTTCTTTTTGGAGAGTCGTGATGCCTACTTCCGCATTGCCTCAAGTTATCTGTGCCAGCGATATTATGACAACGAAATTGGTTACGCTGAAACCGGAAATGGATGTTTTCCACGGTATCAATGTGCTAGTCAAGAATCGGATTTCTGGAGCGCCGGTTGTCAACGATGATGGTGAGTTACTTGGCGTGTTCTCGGAAAAATCCTGTATGCAGGTGTTGATCGGTGCAGCCTACGAAGGTTTGCCAACCAATCAGATTCAGGCTTTCATGAACTCGACTCCCCAAACCATTTGTGAAACCACGCAGGTCATGAGCATCGCACAGATGTTTTTAACGACGCCATTACGTCGAATGCCGGTCATGCGCGACAAACAACTGGTGGGACTGGTATCAAGGCGAGACGTTATCGCTGCCGCGGCCAAAGTCGAGCAAGTTACGAGGGACCGCGAGAGTACCCTGCTTTATCTTTCGGCGCTTCAAAAGGAGGGCGGCTCTCCTCCCTCCAAATTGAAGTAGAGTTTTAGTCCAACGTTGCCAGAAACTCAGTCATCTCACCGACAGCGTGGAGGTCTCCTTGTTGATTGCCGTTAAGGATTCCTTCCTGAAGGGCAGATTTTGCCTCGTCGGTGCGATCGATTTCAGCAAGCATTTGCCCCATCATGAAAAATGAAGGTACATGTGGGGGAGAGTTGTTCGTTAGAGATTTAAACAGTCCTAGCGCCTCATCGTGACATTCAAGGCTGCGATACTCCATTGCCAGACCATAACAGACAAAATCATCGGTGGCGTCTTCTTGATACATCGCTTCAAGTTTTTCGAGTCGTGACATTGCTTTCGTTCCACCTTTTGACAATGGGGCCGTAAATTGATTGCGGAAGAGGTTTGACCGCGTCCGGTGAAGATTCTTATTTGCATCCATGGCGACGACGTTGATGCTCGCAGGCTCATTCAGATTTTGAGAAGTGAATGGGGTAATTGGTTGAGCTCCCGTCAGGTGCCGGGGATGGAGAAGCTAGGCTTCTGTTTCTGATTTAAGCGTACGAATTTTGGCCAAAAAAGCTTTGCAGCTAGGCATGCGATTGTCTGGTTTGATTTCCAGGCACCGATGAACTGCGTTCGCCAATTTTTCGCTGATGTCAGGTCGATGCTTGCGGATATCAGTGGCTGGGCGTTGGTCATGTGCCAACGCCCCCATGCCAGTGGCGTCCGTGGAGTCCCAGGGGTGATTGAATGAGAGGAGACGGTAGACAGAAACTCCCAGTGCAAACACGTCGACTCGAATATCCGTTTGTCTACGTCTGACAATTTCGGGCGCCATATATTGTGGAGTCCCCGTTCTGTTTCCAGGGCGTCGGTAGGGTTCTTCGTTTGGGACCGACAAGCCAAAATCGATAAGTTTGAGCCAATCACAGCCTTCGTTAACGATAAAGTTACGGGGGCAAACGTCGCGATGGATATAGCCAGCGTCGTGGACTGCCTGAACGCCCTCGGTCATCTGACGGATCAGGTTCAATCGATTCTTGATAACACCCGGGTGCTTGTTTTGGATCAATGAGTTGAGACCGGGGCCATGGATGTACTCCATCAAAATGTATTCGACGCCCTTGAGCGTTTTTCCGTACTCGTAGGTTTCTACAATTCGTGGATGTTTGATGTTGATTGCAATTTCGCCTTCTTCCGGTTTATCAAGCCCTTTGAACCGGGAGCGGAACGTGGCAAGTTTTTCCTTGTCGAGAAACTTGATACCAAACGGCTTCTGAGATTTGATTTCCAAAGCCACATGGAACTTCGACATTGTGCCTGAATAGGCATGGCGGTCGAGCTGGAATCGTTTCGACACATCCAATAATTGAGTTTTTCCCGAGCCAGAAATCAGCCCTTTGAACTTGTCAAGAAGTCCCATCGAGTGCCATTTTAGGTGGAGTTTAGGATAAGCATGAACGTCAAATCAATTATAGCGTGGCAGTGCGGAAATCCAGACTTCATTCAGGCAAGCATCAATAATTGTCATCGGCAGAGACCGATTGTGTGACCATTTGTCGTGGATTTTCGAAATGTTATTTCATTCCGCAAAAGTCAATTACGCTCGCAATTTCTGTCTTCAAACGATTGCGATGGACAATGCGATCGACGAAACCGTGTTTCAGGAGGAATTCGCTAGTTTGAAATCCCTCAGGCAATTCGATGCGAATTGTGGCTTTGATTGTACGTGGGCCAGCAAAGCCAATTAGAGCTTTTGGTTCGGCGAAAACGACATCTCCCAATGATGCAAAGCTGGCGGCAACGCCCCCCATGGTCGGGTTGGTTAAGACCGATATGAACAGCCCGCCGCACTCGGAATGCCGTGCCAGTGCCGCAGAGACTTTGGCCATTTGCATCAAGGAGAGAATTCCTTCGTGCATTCTGGCTCCACCGCCCGAACCGCTTACGATGATAACGGGTAGTTTTTCCTTGGTTGCTCGCTCGGCCAGGCGTGTTAGACGCTCACCAACCACACTGCCCATGCTGCCCATGATAAAGGCTGAGTCGGTGATCCCTACTGCGACTCGTCGAGCGCGAATCATTCCGGTTCCCGTAATGGCGGCATCAGACAGCCCAGTCTTTTTTTGTTCGGCGATCAGTCGTTGCGCGTAGGGTTTCTTGTCTTTGAAGTTCAAAGGGTCACCGGGTGTCAAATTGGCGTCCCACTCTTCAAAAGTGCCTTCGTCCAAAAGTTGACTGATTCGGTCTTTGGCAGAAACGTAGAGGTGATAGTCGCATTCCATGCAGACGTTCAGTCGTTTTTCGACTTCTTTTCGAAAGATTGCCGTTTTGCAACCGGGGCACTGAATCCAAGTCCCCTCGGGTATGCCGCGCTTCTTTCGATTCGTCTTGTCGTCGGAATTTGTTGTCTTAGTTTGGGGATTATTCACAGTAGGTTTGCGATGATTCGCATTGGATGTTTAGGTTTGAGACGTGCGAGCCCTGAGGATCCAAAAGATCACAAGACCGTCCGTCGCGGGCTATTGTCGCATGTGATATCGATTCGATTCAAGCTGAAATCCGCCATTATCAAGTAGTTGTACCGATTTGTCACACTAATTTGTTGTCGCAATAGGTCGTGAATTTGATGGTCCAGACGCGAAACGACCGTTACCGCAAAAAGAATAGCCTGGTGCGTGGTTTTCACACGATGCCGATAATGTTGAACCGCGTGGCGGGATTTAATGCAAAGCCGCAGCGGATAGGTCAAGTTTGCACCAGCATCCGCATTCAAATTCTGAGTCCCAAAACTGGGCCAAGCGGACGTCAAGAATTTCGGCCTGAATGATTGCGGCCAATGGATGAGAAGCGACAATTGCGACAGTGCCCTGCCGCATTTTCTTGTGGATCCATTTCAGTGCCTTGCGGACTCTCGCCTCCGCTGATTCGATGGTTTCACCCTCAGGAGGAGTAACGATTTCGGGGTGCTCACGCCATTGCCGAAAAAGCTTGGGTTGAGTTTCCTTTAGCTCATCGATCGCCTTGCCGTGCCAAAGTCCAATATCGAGGTTCGCAAAATTCTCTTCGATCTTGACTTTGATGGACCCGTCAAGTGAGATTGCTTGGGCTGTTTGTTGGGCGGCCAGATCAGGTGCCGTTACGATTAAGTTGATGGGGTGTTCATAAAGCTCGTCAGCCAATCGACGAACCTGGCGTTCACCATTCTCACTGAGGGGAAGGTCGAGATTGCCAGTCAATCTACCTTGCTCGTTTAGCTCTGTGAGCCCGGGGTGAACGAGCATCATGTTAAATTCGTTTGAAGACATAACCGACCAAAAGGAATTTAGTTTGTGCAGTTAAGTTGAGCAAGCAAGTTTTCCATGGCAACTCCATAGTCCGGTTGACGGAAAACAGCAGAGCCTGCGACGAGCAATTCGGCACCGGCATCTACACATTGACCGAACGTATCAACGTTGACCCCGCCGTCAATTTCTAACAGCAAATCGGGGCCTCCGTATTCACGAGCCTGACGCAATTTGTCAAGCGCGCGAACATCAAACTTTTGCCCGCCAAAGCCCGCTTGAACTGACATGATGACGGCCAAGTCGCATAGCGGCAAACATTCTCTAATCTGCTCGACGGGAGTGTCTGGGTTGATGGCAATCCCTACGCCGCATCCTGCATCTCGAATCTGTTTCAAAACAGGGACAGGATCTTTTACCGACTCGACGTGAATTGAAATGATGTCCGATCCAGCGTCCGCAAACTGTTGTATGTACTGTCCGGGATTTGCAATCATCAAGTGCACGTCGAGTGGCAAGTCAGTCAAGCCACGCAATCCCTGAACGATCGGCATTCCATAGGTCAGATTGGGAACGAACACTCCGTCCATCACATCCAGATGAAGAGCCGAGTAACCCGCAGTCTCCAAGCGGCGAACTTCTTTTTCCAGGTTTCCAAAGTCGCACAGCAAAAGAGAAGGCAGGACTAATGGGCCGGCGTCTTTTAGTTTTTTAAGTTGTTGAATTCGAGACATTTTTGAATTGGATGCCAAGGGCAAAAAATGATCGTTTCGGTCGCCTAATTAGAATCGACTAATCAGGGCTCTTTGGAGCTTGAGAATTCTATCAACGATGTATTCGTCCGCTAGTAGATAACTCATGCCTTTGCCAAAAAGCCCTTAAACCGCAATGGTTTGCGTCGATAATAAATTACTTGGTATGGCAGATAACCCAGTCCGGGCAAGCGGATTTACTCGCCCAAACAGGTATCCCAATAGTCGGGATTCTTAGAATCCGAACCTCTTATTCATTCGATTCGACCTAAATCGAACGATAGCAAATTGGTGCTGCCAGTTTTCGATCTCCTGAAGAAAACCAGACGACTCAGTTTTTAACTCGCCAGATCCAAATGGCAGGAATCACGAAGTGTCCACGTTGTTGCTTGGCATCCCGCGACATCCAATTGTGTTTTCAGGGTCAGGCTGTTTAGCGAGCCGATCGAAATTGAGGGAAGCGGAATGGATTGCCGTTTTGAATCTTTTGGCTGCAACATCATGACTAGGGAATGACGAGGTTGGTGGTGCATCCGCATGATGGCATGCAATGTCGTTTGCTGCTGCTCTACGACTTGAATCCCCTTGGCTTGCAAGTGCCTAGCCACCTTGTGGCGATCGGAAGACTCACCCTCCAGGATTATCGCACGCGGTTGTTCACGAACCTTGTAGTCCGAAACCGTTTCATGAACCGAATTGAGTTCGCCCAACGAGACCAAGCCCATCGCTACTTCGATCGCCTGTAGACAATCGATTGCATGTTGAAGGGACGCTTCCGCGTAGTTTGTTCGGCCCTGTTGAAGTTGGTTCTGAGCCAAGTGGATTGCGAGATTTGCCGCGTCAAGCTGGTGCACTAGGCTGTCAATTCTCGCAGGTTCAATTTCGTCAATGATTGGAAGCGGAAGATCAATCTTGGAAAGCTCGTTTTGCCTGCTCCCTTTCGGTTTGGATAGAGTGGATACGGTTTGCTGGTAGCTGGAGTGATTGGGGAATTGCTCGTGCGAAAACGGTTTTAGTTCACCGCGAGCAATGCGGATTTCCTTTGGTGCATCAATTCCCAGCCGCAAAATCTTGCCCTTAATATCGACGACTTTGATTGTGACTCCCAAATTTGGGAAGAGAATTTCTTGATTTTTACGACGTGTGAGTACAAGCATGAGAAGGCCCTTTCTGAACAAGGCAATGAAAAGTAATCAGAATTGCAATAACCTTCGATTTGCATCGCAATTCTGGGATTGCGGAAAGCCACGAAGGAATTGCAACTTCGTAAGTTCGTTTGCGTCTTGCGAACGGAAGATTGCACTTGCTGTCCCGGCCAAGCAATCAAAGGCCTAACCGCTCAATGAGCATTCTCTTTGCCCACGGACGATTGCTCTAGTTATTCATACTTATCGGTGTACGTCAATACGAATAGTGTACAAAAAGACACTTCTCTGTTTTGGGTGACAATTCTGAACAGCGGTTTTTCAAGTTCAGAATGCTTTGCTGAGCTAATGAAACGATTTGCGATTGGCGCATGTTATCTGAGCTCGCCTGGAATCGAGCCTGGAGGAAGTTGGTATTGTTCCTGCAGCTGAATTAGCTCAGTAAGTAAATCCGCTTGAATCTCGGTGTATGCCGGATCGTCATACACGCTGTTCAATTCATTGGGATCGTTTTTTAAATCAAACAGTTCCCAGTCTTTGATTGCTTCGCCATTTAGGGCATAGAGATGGATAAGCTTGTGCGTGCCGTTAGTGATGCCATAATGGCGCGCAACGTTGTGAGGGCCTGGATTTTCATAGTAGTGGTAGTAAAACGATTTACGCCAATCGTCTGGAGTGTTTCCTCGGCACAAGGGAATGATTGAACGTCCTTGCATGTCTTCAGGAATGGCGACGTCCGCTACATCCAGAAAGGTTTCCGCAAAGTCGAGATTGGAAACAATATCGTTGTTGATTCCACCGGGTTGGATTTGGTTCGGCCAGCGAACTAACAGCGGCGTTTTCAAAGACTCTTCGTAGATCCATCGTTTATCGAACCAACCATGTTCGCCCAAGTACCATCCTTGATCCGATGAGTAGATGACGATGGTGTTTTCGGCAAGTCCCGCTTCATCAAGGTAATCGAGGATGCGACCAATTCCATCGTCTACGCTTTTGACACACCTTAGGTAATCTTTTACGTATCGCTGGTATTTCCATTGAACGATTTCTTTTTCGCTCATGTTTTCTCTGGCTTTTTCAAACGCCTTATTCTTTGGCTCATAAGCGGCATTCCATGCCTTGATTTGCTCCTGGTTCATTGTGCCCAAGCCTGTTAGCTTGAGATCATTCTCGTTGAGATGTTCTTTGATCGTCATGGTTTGCAGGGCTGCAGATTGGGTTCTCCCAGAGTAGTCGTCCCAGAGTGTGTCCGGTTCAGGAATAGTGGTATCGTCAAGCCAGTTCAGGTATTTCGGGCCTGGCATCCAGTTGCGATGCGGAGCCTTGTGTTGACACATCAACATAAAGGGTTTGTTTGGATCTCGATCTTCCTTCAGCCACGCGAGGGTTTTGTCGGAAATGATGTCGGTCGTATAACCCGTGTTTGATTCTGTGATTGGATTGCCACGGTCGTCCCCGGTAATCATCGGGGGGTTGTAATAAGGCCCCTGCCCTTTCAAGACGTCGTAGTGGTTGTAACCTTGCGGTGTGGTTCGCAGGTGCCACTTGCCGATAACTGCGGTTTGATAACCAGCGGTTTGTAAAAGCTTTGGGAAGGTCCGTTGGTCTCCGTTAAATCGATCGTTGTTGGTCTCGAAACCATTGAGATGACTGTATTTACCCGTTTGTATGACGGCTCGACTTGGTCCGCAAATCGAGTTGGTTACGTAGCATCGATTGAATCTCATTCCTTCGTTAGCGATTCGATCCATGTTTGGAGTTGTGACGCGATTTGAACCGTAAGCACTGAGTGCTTGCTCGCAGTGGTCATCGGTGAAAATGAACACGATGTTGGGCCGATCTGCGTCAGCTTGAGAAACCAGATTGGCTAATGCAATTAATAAAAGGATAGCAAATTGACTGATCTGGCGAATACCAACCATATTCTTCTCGCTGAAATGAGTACGTAGGATTGTGAGCGAATCCTTATCATAGCGAGAAGAAAGTCGAAGCGTTAATCCAGGGCAGGAATTCTGACGACCAAGGAGATTGGTGTCGAAGACGGTCACTTGTCTCATGACCGAGGAATCGATCATTCGAACCCTCCGGTCGGTGACGATTGGGTTGCGATAGGGGAAATTTTCTCAAGCGACGATCGAATCGAGTTCTCTCAAGCGAGGATCGAATCGAGTCGTCCGCCCCTCACGACGCTCTCATGGAAACCCGACGCGTCAGCGAGGACGAACCCGACACGTCCTCGCTGACGCGTCGGGTTTCCATGAGAGCGGAATGTGGATATTCAGATGCCGTTGGCTACTGAGTCAGCCACCGGTCGAAGCAGGCGGTTTTGCTGCTTCGAAAAACGGCAGTGGCTTCTCCTCCCCGGTCGCTGCGCTCCCGACCCTCTCGGTGACCCGATGGAAGGGTGTCCGATTTTTGGCATCCGATTTTTAGCGCCAAAATCATCTGAAAACTAGCCCCGTCGAAAAAGTCACCGCCTCGTCGGGTTACCATAAAGCCGAACGCCATGCCCATCATTTCATACGCGAAAGAAAAATGCACAGCTTTCCACGTTACGAACTTAGGGGGCGTAAGAATTGTGCTGCTCTCGCCATCGCTCAACATAATCTGGGATTTTTTGAGGAGTGGCTTCATTTGGAGCAGCAATTGTAGGCGCCGCCATTTGGTGAAGCGGAACCACGCCCGACCAAATCGGTAACTTCAAATCGTCGGGGTCCTCAACTGGGCCACCGGTTCGAACTTTGGCACTGGCGGAGTCAATTTTCACGGCGGCGATCAACGTTGCTTTCATTTCCTGAGGTGAGGGTAAACGTGCGTCTTCCCAACGACCTGGCATCGTTTTATCCGAAATGATCCGCAGAGCCGTCTCCCGCTCAGTTTCGTCGATGAGCTCGCGTCCCGTTCCAAATACGGTGACGGCGCGGTAGTTCATTGAATGATGGAAAAGCGACTTGGCCAGAACGAGCCCGTCCAGAATCGTAACCGAAACGCAAATCGATTGTCCGCTGATCAGCATTCGCATCAATCGACTTTTTGTGGACCCGTGAAACAGAAGCTCGTCTTGATGTCGCGCGAAAAGCATCGGGATCACAAACGGTTTGTCCTGGCTGACAAATGCGACGTGGCCAACAAGAGTTTGGTCAAGGATCATGTGAACGGCCTGGTGGTCGTAAACTGCGCGCTTTGAAGCTTGACGAACCCGATTACGATCGGAAACAGGGTATTTATTTTGACTCATGTTGCGCCCTTGCTGTGTGAAAAGTGTTTGAGGCGTCCCCTGTTACCAGGACAAATCCCTCATCAACCCAGCCAATTGCACCGCCGATCATTTCTTTGACCGAGTAACCGAGTTTTGCCAAAGCCAACGCACCTTTGTTGGCTCCATTGCAATGAGGCCCTGCACAATAGACAACGAATTTTGTTTCCTCGGGAAATTCGACAAGTGTCGATTCGTTGATCTTCCAGTTCGGTAGATTGACTGCGGCCAGAATGTGGCCAGCGGCAAAGTACTCCTCCCCTCGAACATCCAGGAGCACAAAGTCTTTACGATTGTTGGAAATTGAGTGGTGCACATCCCAGCAATCGGTTTCAAAGGACAGTCGTCGCAAAAAGTGCAATTGGGCGTCGCGAGGCGTGGCGGCCGGGACGCGTGTGACAGCGGAACTCATGATTGACCTTTCTGATTCAAATCGTACATGTGCAATAAAGTTCGCGCTTCGTTTGATGCAACCGGTGGTGTTGAACATCCTTCGTTGCGCAAAACGCATTGACAGAAATCGCATCCGTTATCGATAAAGTTTTCAAATGAGGCTTGTTACGATTTCTTGAGTCAACTATGGTTGGTAATTGGATTTGCGAAAAGAGCCAGTTTTGGAGTTTTTCACACGTCCAATTGTAGGCGGTGTTTTCTCTAACTAAGGCAGTGCGAGTAGGTCATGGCGCACAATAATTCAATTAATGAACTTGGGTTTCTGCGGTTGGACGGGCGCAGGAAATCCCCACTTTTTCGACAGCTTTATGAGTCAATCAGGACGGCGATCCTGGATGGCCGGCTCAAACCCAATGCGCGAATTCCCTCTTCGCGAACGCTTGTGGACCAATTGGGGGTCTCAAGAACCACTGTCGTAACTGCGATCGATTTGTTGATCTCAGAAGGCTATCTCCAAACGGCTGTGGGGAGTGGAACTTTTGTCAGCAAAGACATACCGAATGATCGACCATTTGTAAGCGCTGCACCAACGCAGTTTGCGCCTCCAGTGCCTCGAATTTCGAATGGTGGAGCCGATTGTTACTACAGTGATTACGGGCGAGATCTGTTGGATCTTCCTCGAGTGAGCCATTTTGCAGGAACGCCCAAGGCCTTTTGTCCTGGTGAACCCGCGTTGGATGAGTTTCCGACCAATATCTGGTCGAAGATCGTTAGGCGAGTTTGGAATACGATTTCGCCAACGAAACTTTCCTATGGAGAGGCCGCCGGGTCGCTTCCTCTGCGGAAATCAATTGCTGAGTATCTCCGAGCTCATCGAGGCGTCCGCTGTAAAACGGAGCAAGTCATGATTGTGAACGGGACCCAACAGGCGGTCGATATTGTTGCGAGAATCGCAGTCAATCCTGGCGATCAGGTTCTGTTCGAAAATCCTGGTTACGTAAGTGCCCGAGAAGTCTTTTGCAAACAAGGGGCGACCATTGTCCCCATGGATGTTGGTGAAAATGGAGCCTTGATCACTGATGCGATCAAAAGTGCATCGAAGGCACGATTGATCTATGTGACGCCTTCCCATCAGTACCCGCTCGGGGTCACTCTGCCAATTGAAAGAAGAATGGAGCTTATTCAGTGGGCCGGAGAAACCAATGGTCTGATTCTCGAGGACGACTATGACAGTGAATATCGCTACTCGCAGAAACCGATTCCTTGCATGCAGGGTTTGGATTCATCAGATCGAACCATTTATGTTGGTAGTTTCAGCAAGGTGATTTTCCCGTCGATGGGGCTGGGGTATGCTATCGTGCCACCCAAAATGGTCGAGGGCTTTGAGAATGCGTTGAGATTGACTTCGCGACCGGCGTCCCAGGTCGATCAAATTGTTTTGAATGAGTTTATCCGAGAAGGGCACTTTAGTCGCCACATCAGGAGAATGAGGAAAACACATTCAGAAAGGCGGCAAGTCTTCGTTGAAGAAGTGGAAAAGCATCTTTCAGGACGGTTGAGTATTCTTGGAAGTCAGGCTGGGCTCCATTGCGCCACGATTTTGAGATCCGGACAGAATGACGTTGAGGTTTCCGAAATGTTGGATCGAGTCGGAATCATTTCACGACCGCTTTCCTATTACTACATGCCTGGAGTCGAAGCAGCGAATCGACTTAACGGTTTGGTCTTTGGTTTTGCCTGTGCGACACCCCCTCAAATCCGCAAGGGAATTCGTACGGTCTCAGAACTGTTGTAAAAATGAGAACTCGGCTCGTCATCTGAACATCCACATTCCCGCCTGTTTTGGAAACCCGACGCGTCAGCGAGGACGAATCCGACACGTCCTCGCTGACGCAGCGGGTTTCCATAAACCACTGCTGCTAAGGTTTTGCTTCATGTGCGAATGAAAAAGTCATAGCCTCGAAGCGCCAAACAGATATTTGGGTCTTTTTGCCGTGGCTCTGGCATCCGAAGGGGAGAGAATCACTTCAAGTGGGAAAATCTCGCCATTTTTTGGTCCCCTTGGTCGATCCTGTTCGTCACGATAGTAGTTCGAAATTTCCATGGAGAAAATACATTGAATCGTTACAAGTTTTTGTCGTTCGTCATGAGTGTCATCTTAGTCGCCTCCAACGCAGTTCACGCTCAGGAGCAGTTAGAAATTCAGCAGACCCAGGAGCAGGCATCACCGTCTATCGATGATTTTGGTTGGATTGCCGGACACTGGGGCGGTGAAGCGATGGGTGGTTCATTCGAAGAGACCTGGAATCCACCTATGGGCGGCACCATGATGGGGATGTTCAAGTTTGTTCAAAACGAGCAAGTGAGCTTTCATGAGATCTTGACGATTGTCAATGAAAACGACGCTTGGTTGTTGCGATTGAAGCACTTCGATAAAAAGCTTGTGGGGTGGGAAGAAAAAGACGAATCGGTCGAGTTTCCGTTGATCAGCTTGTCTGATACCGAAGCAATTTTTGACGGCTTAAAGTTCTTGAAGATTGACCAAGACACCATGCATATTTTGGTTATTACCAAACGTGGTGAGGAAAGTCAGGAGTTGAAGTTTGTGTGCCAACGGGTCGGCGGTTCAAGCGGAGAATAATGGAGTCTCGATTGTCGCCAGAGACATGGGAACTCTTAATTTTCATTCAACAGTTTTTTGAGGCTTTTGAGCGCGCGCGTCAAAAGGACTCGCGTGGCTCCATCTGATTTCCCGATCCTCTCCGCGATCTGCTTGGATGATTTTCCTTGTGAGTAGCGGAGATCCAGAACTTGTTTCTGTAGATCGGGCAATTGTTCCATGGCTTCGAGGAGATGGAATTCTTTTTGTTGACGGGAAAAGGCACGGCTGGGTGAGGTGATGCTGGCAACCAGCAAATTGACTAGCCCGATGTCGTCGTCCCCCTTTCCATGAATTCCCCTTTCCCGGCTGGAGTCACGTTTTAATGAGGCGAACTTGCGTTGTTCGTCAACGATTCTTCGGTCGGCCAACTCGCAAAACCAGTTGAACGGCCCCGCTTGTGTGAATTGAATTTGGTCTGCGCTACGAACCGCGCTGGCGCAGATCTCCTGATAGATGTCCTCGGCCTCTACTTTTTTCTGGAGGGCTGGGCCCATTTTGCTCAAGATCACGGACAGCAGATCTCCACGTCGAAGTTCCAGATACTGAATTAAACTATCGGCATCGCCATTTTTGATGGCTTCGAGAAGTTCGTGGTGGGATGTTTCCATGGCTGTTACAATTCTTGAGCGTCGAAAGTAACAATTGGATACGATCGAAAACCACTTGGCAAATCCGAATCTTATATGACTCACCGAGAAGCAGGCTCGAATCAATCCGATTCCGGTGGCAATGACGCCTCTGACGAAGGCTGGGAGCGTTTGGCTGATATCGTCGAAGAGTATTGCGACAGTTGGGAAGCTGCACCACCCGACCCGGAATTGGGGGCATTTGCAGAAAAGGTGCGGCAAATTCCGGGCGAGGGGTTTTTGCAATTGGGGCTGATCGAATTGGTCAAAGTTGATCTTGAGTATCGAGCCAAAGAGGAATTTCAATGGAAGCCCTTGGAAGACTATCTTGCCCAGTGCCCGGAGTTGGGGCCGCTCGATAGCCCGCCCGCCGAACTGGTGTTCGAAGAGTATCAGCATCGAATTATGCATGACAAAACGGTTGCGGTTGAGCATTATCAGAGACGTTTTCCCGGTTGTTACAACCAACTTTTGCAGATGGTGGGTGACGATACGATTGAGAAAACCGTCTCGGTGTTTCGGGCCAGGAATCTAAACGATTTTACACTCGGTAGTACGGTCGATGATTTTGATCTGCTTTCCAAGCTTGGGCGAGGTGCATTTGCCGTTGTTTTTCTGGCTCGACAAAATTCCATGCAACGTCTGGTTGCTTTGAAAATTTCTGCGGATATGGGGTTGGAGGGCCAGACTCTGGCGCAGCTCGATCACCCCCATATTGTTCGTGTCTATGACCAGAGAACGCTTCCCAAGGACAACCTCCGTTTGATGTACATGCAATACATCGCAGGTGGCTCTCTGGCGGAGGTCATCAAAGACTGCCATGCTCATCAAGGCGAACTTTCGTCTGAAATTTATCTTCGCGCATTGGATCAGATGTTGGATCAGGCTGGACAAGCCAAGCCCGTTGATTCACCAAATCGAGATTGGATCCAAGATGCGAGGTGGTCGCAAATCGTGAGTCGAATTGGTTCACAAATTTCCTCGGCGTTGTGCTATGCGCATGAGCGTCAGGTGCTTCATCGCGATTTGAAACCCGCCAATATTTTGGTTGATGGGCATGGTTATCCCAAACTGGTCGATTTCAATGTCAGTTTCAGTAAAGAAGTTGTCGGTGCGACCGCGGCCACGTTTTTTGGTGGCAGTCTTGCTTATATGTCCCTTGAACAGCTTGAGGCGATGAGCCCAAGTTGCAAGCGGCAGGCGGATGAATTGTCAGGTGCCTGCGATGTTTATTCGCTTGGGATTCTGCTCTACGAGCTTCTCGTTGGGCGCCGCCCATTTTATGAACCTGATAGTTTTGATGCTTCGAGCATGTTATTTGATTTTGTCGAATCTCGAACGGCTGGGTTGCAAGGGGCGGCGAAGAAGGAACTGGCAGGCAACGAGTATCTTCTAGTTCATGCAATTGAGCGGGCTTTGGAGCCTGATGCCGAAAAACGTATCAAGCCGGAAGTCTTGGAAAAGCAGCTTGAGTGGGCGGCGAACTCTTCGATTGACCAGTTTCTCAAGCCGGATGTACGTGGCTGGCGAAGCTGGGTCTCGTGGATGCCCTTTCTTACTGGAGTTGTTATTTCGTTTGTGATCGCAATCTTCGCTACGTGGTTTATCATTTCTTACAACCTCGCTGAAGCGATTGCCTCCAACGATGCATTGCTTTATATGTGGCTCCGCCGCTCGATCAATATTGTGGTCTTCAATGGCGGCATGATTGCGCTGTATATGTTATTCAGCAAAGCCAACCGAATTCTTCGGGAGCCTGATGGAGATTATTCGACGCAAGAAATTCAAACGGCCATTCATGTGAATTTGAACTTTGGGCACTGGGCAGCGATCTTGTTCATTTCGTTGTGGACGATTGCTGGTGTGGTGTATCCGATTGGATTGACTGTCGGGGGAGCAAGGCTCGTTGGCACCGCCTGGCTGGACTTTATTGGTTCTCATTTGCTGGCGGGGTTGACGACCGGTGCGTATGTGTTCTGTGGTGTCACATGCTGCAGTCTTGCGGCTTGGCACGCGCGGCTTGTGAGAGTCGCGATCGACAAATCCGTTTGGCCCGAATTCGGCCAGGAACTGAAAAAGTTGCGGCGGCGGGTATCGTTCTATCAAATTCTGGCCGTGGCGACTCCTTTGGCTTCGATTGCCGTTCTGATCAACTGGAGGCATACGGATAATACTTTTGCGCTGGGAATTTTGAGTTCTGGTGCTTTGGCTGGTCTTGCGTTCCTCAGTTGGACCTTGCGGAAGATCAACGAGTCGTTGGGAATCATTGATACGATGAATTCCGACTGATCGACGGTATTGCCTTCGGGGTTGACCAGGTGCTTCGCCATTGGACTGAACCCAGTCGTGATAGGCGTCAGTCAGTTCCATGCCAAGTGAAATGAGTCTTCTTGAAAATTCATTTTGGCGATCGTAAAGGCAATGTGGTCCACGGTAATTGTCGCGCCGTTGGGAGCGGTATAAGGCGAGGAAGTTTGGCTGCGATCAAAGAGTGCAAGTACTTGGCTGCGCCCACCCTATCCTTCGGCAATCTCTATAAATGCAGTTCTTTCGTTGCGTTTCGTTCTCTTCAAGCCGCTGACGGGTTCGTAGAAGTCTTCCATTCGGTCAATGGTCGTTCACACGTAACGCGATTTCCCTTATTGCCTTGATTTTTGAAGTCACTTACTGCATTTTTGTTGAAATCAGGGTTCGCCGGCCTTAACGGAGACATAATAAAAGGCCGAACCATGCGGCTCGACCTTTGAATTTCAATTTGGTGTTTGCTGGAGCTGTTTAGAACAGGCCGCCACCTAAGCCACCACCGAGGCCGCCCTGTCCTCCCTGTCCTTGGCCGCCCTGTCCTTGGCCGCCGACTCCCTGTTGACCACCGGTCGCAGTCTGGGCATTTCCCTGGACATTAAAGGTTGTCACTTCACTGATTTGCGAGAAGTTAGGGGTTACACTGACGAGAACATACAATCGGTCAGCAGTCGTTGCGTGACCGACGTTCATGTTAGCACCAGTAAAGAACCGCTGAATGACCGGTTGGAAACCAACATTTCGACCTGCAAGTTGTCCGTTTTGCTGAGGAGCTTGGACAAAGTTGTTACCGAAATTTTCGTCGGTTCCACTTCCCAAGCGAGTGTTGTAGTAGCGGCTCATTGCAGTCCCAGAATAGTTGCTGTCCACGATCTGAGACATGATGTTTCTTTTTACGATGAACTGCTCATCGGCGATCTGAGCGATCGCTTCGTCTTTTAAGGGTTCTGCCCGACGTCCGTCCTTGAGCGAGAACAGAACCAGAGATCCATTGTCGTCTACGTTGACTTGGCGTGTAATGCTCTGCTGCTTGTCCGAACGAAAGTGATTGTAGATGGTCACGGTTGCTTTTCCGCTAGTGACTTGGCCCCAGATCTTGCGAATCACAAGACGGTAGTCTCCATCAAAACCTTTGGGGAGAACGTAGTATTCAGAAGTAACTCCTGAGTCCTTGTTCTTGTTGGCAAAGGCATCGCCCATCATGACTCCGCCAGCGCTGGTGCGAGGCATTGAGCGTGAGCAGATGGTTCCACCGGGCTCTTCGACATAGATGTCCAAGTCAGCAACACCGGTCCATGTGACCTCAATGATGCAATCGCGGTGCAGAACTTCGTCCAGCTGCTGATTGTAGAGGAAAAGTTCGTTGGTTTTTCCAGCAGTTTCCAACCGGTTCCTTTCTGCCCGAGCAGCCAGAACCGCATCGTGGACAACGTATCGGTTCTCTGGCCATGCCTGGCTGAGGATTCCCAAAGTCGCCCACTGGATACCTTCACTGTCTTGGACTTTCTGGGCAGCACGCAGACCAAGCACGTAGGGCTCAGGTCGACGACTTGCGTCAGAATAGGCGATGTCCATTAGCAAACGAATCGCACGCTTTTCCATGCCGTTTCGAACCATGTAATCCGCCGCAATCATCGCGTCATCCATGCTGTCCGAAAGGTCAACCGTCGACATCAGAGCACGCTCAATATCTGATTGAGGCCAATCCGCAATTTGCATTGAGAGAACCAAGGCTTCGTACATCCACGAACCGGATTGGTTGTGCTTGATCGCGCCTTGGATGAGTGCGATTACTTCTTCGGGTTTGTTCTGCTTCATCAAGCGTCGAGTGGTTGCTCGAACGTCTTCAGGAGCCGCGTGAGTTGATGCGAAGTATTCTGACCAAGCCACATTGGGAGAGTCAGCAGAGTTCAGCTGAATCACCTTGCCGCGTTTTTGCTCAAAAGACATCCTTGAATCTGAGGTTTGCGGTTGGTAGGCACCAGCAGCCTTGTCTTGAATGCAGAAATTACCGCCACCACGACCGCCGCCTCCTTGGCCGCCACCAAAGCCGCCGCCAAAGCCGCCGCCTCCTTGGCCACCACCGAGTCCGCCACCACCAAAGCCACCACCGCCAAACGAGCGTCGAGGGGCAACCAGATCACCAACGTTGTATACGTTAGTGACGAAAAACTCAGGGTTCTTAGCGACCTCCTTGGAGATAACAAGAAGAACTTCGTCGCGAACGATGAATGTTGCGTTGAAGTTGTCCAGCATCAATCGCAACGCATTCTTCATGCGAATGCCTGTGACTTTGAAGGTAACCAAGTCATCTACACTTAGGGCATCATCACTAGCCGATTGATCAAGAATAATGTTGATCCCGTATTCGGTTTGAATTTCTTCCATGATGTCAATGAAAGGAGTTTCGTCGTATTCAAAATCAACAGCTTGGTTCAGCTTTTTCAGGATCTCTTCGTCCTTCTCGTTGCCTGTCAAACGAATATCGGAGTACTTCTCACGAAGTGCTTTTTTGCGAGCCCATTCTTCTGGGTCCGGGAACATCAAAGGAGGAGAGCCTGGGAAGGGAACGGTTGATTTCTCAGCTTCGTAAAGTGCAGCCAGGAAGTTGGTTGAACGAACTCGATACAACTCTTCAAACAATTGGAAGTTGTGACGAATTTGAGCTGATGTATAAGCGTTGTTGGTTTCTGGAACCTCAGGGGCAGTTTGCCATGCCTTCAACGTTTGATCCTCAGCTGCTTGGTACTGTCCCTCTTTCAGGAGTGAATCAAAACGGTTGATCAATTGAGAAATTTCTTCTTCACGATCAGCCAAGGCTTCGATCGTTCGCCTCTGCTCAATTCCAATCGCGCGGTTGCGATCCGCAAGAGCTCGAGCATTGTCAAACACGAATTTGCGTTGGCTTACAGACCGAAGTGATGTTTCTACTTGGTTTCTCAAGTCACGACGTGTTTCCTGCTTGATGTTCGTGGTTTGGTCCAAAACGTCAAGCAACGACTTGAGTCGATCAACGGCTTGCCCAGGAGCGTCAGTTGATTCCATCTGTGCACGTTGAATTTCGACTTTGACCATGGTTTTGACTTTGCCAGTGATGACTTCCTGGATGTCTTGTTCTTGCTGAATCAGACCCATTGAGCCCTGTCGGTTTCGTTGAATGAAATCGTCGAGTTCATCACGATCCTGATTCGGAGCACCACCACCAAGTTGGAGTGTGTTGGTTCCCGAAGTGTCAGGGACAATTTCTGGTGTCGCTTGATCCTGGATCTGAGTGGTATTCGCAGGAGCAGCGGGTTCGACTGTAATGTTGTTGAATGGATCTTCAGGAGAATCTTCAATTTCCTGAACGACATCACCAATGATCGCGGCTTCGGTGTTATTAGGATTGATGAATCTGGCTTCTTTAGCCAAAGCTTTGGCTGCTGCAAAGTTGCCTGTTGCAACGGCTTGGGAGCCCAGTTTGGACAGCTGGTGTGAACTTTCGGTCAACACACGAGCCATCTCACGAAGCCCAGCAGAACCCAGCGTTGGCAACGTCATTCCGGCATTCTTGCGAGCGATATCGACAAGCTTTGGAAGGAAAGCAAAGTCAACATTTGATGCTTCGGCCGAAACGGGCCAAGTCATGGTCACTTCTTTTCCGTTGACTTCACCTTGGATGGTCAAGTCGAACTCCCCACGTTCGGCCAACAAGCCAACGATGATCGAATCGCGATCTGAACGAAGAGGTGGAACACGGCTGGGATAGATCTCGGCGATTTGCTCAGGCAGATCAACCCGGTTTGGCCAAAAGACAGTTCCATGAACGGTCTTGGCAAGTTTCTGTGCACCCAAACTCATTGCGTCAGCATCGTCTGAATCCAATATCAGGTTTCCACCTGTATTGTTGGCGATCGCTGCAAGGATTTCGGCGTCTCGCTCTGGTCCAATTGCGTAACTGGAAACGGAAATTTTGTTATCTACCAATTCAGTAATCGTTGAACTGAATTTTTTGCTTTGAAGGATACCCGCACGGCTCACTCCATCACCAATGTAAATCACATTTCGAGTTCGGCCCGGAGTAGCCTCGAACTGATTTACGGCTGATTTGAGCATTCGGGTCAAGTCAGTTGCTCCCAAGGGAACCCGACTCTTCAGTTTTTCGATGGCGACCAGTGTTGCATCTGCGTCGGGACGGACGAATCCGTTCTGGTGCAATTCAACAGGATCGACATCAACGGCAATGATCTTGACTCGATCGTCAATGTTCAGACTGCCGAGTAGCTTCTCAAGAGTCTTGATCGAATCATTCTTGAAGGCACCAGTCTGACTTGCCGAAGTATCGACGAAAATCACGACGTCACTCGGTAAGCTCGTCGATTGGTTGATTTCCGGGTTGAGACTTAATGCAAAAGTCGTTTCGCCGGTCGCATCGTCATAGGTTGCCAGACGAGCAGCTTTGATTGATGGTTCACCTGCTGATAACGATCCTTGAAGGATCAAAGTTACCGCGAACAATCCACCCAGCACGATTTTCAACGAGCTGTTTTGGGACATGTGAAATCTCCACTCCGAAATACAGTAGAAAGGACTTGCGTGTTCCGGGCTTGCAAATCCCTGCCTTGCCTTAAAAACGGGCCGCGAACAAACGTTCCGCGCAGCAAAAACTAATTGCCTATACCCTCAATCGTCATTTTATTTTGACTATCACCTAAACGCTACCAAAAAACCCGGAATTTACCTACCTTAACAGGGAAGATTCATACTAAATCGGGTAATCGGGCTCGTCCCAGCCCTTCCTGTGCTCTGCACAAATTGCCCCAAAGAAATGAAAGCAGGATTTGATACATCCATCAAATCCGAAAAATACAAGCATTTTCGGTGTTTTTCACCGCTTGTACCTCTTCTCGCTCTCTTGTCAGAACTTGAAAACAGGAATCTAAATCGACCTCCTTATTATTCGGATGCCGAGACAAAGGTCAAATGCCTGTTTTACAAATAATCCGGAAAAAATCGATTGAACCGGTCTGCTGTTCCATTGGGCGACGGACAATCAAGTTCAACAGTTTTCAGTCACTTCAAGCGGTGACTCATCTTCAAGGAAAACCGCGAGCTCGGTCCCTGACACTGCCTCAGCCAATTCATCGTAATTTTCGATGCTCTTTGAAAGCTGATCAGAGGTGGCTTTGCCAATTTTGGCAGAAAGCTTCACCTTGTGTTGAACACCAAGGAAACTCAGTATTTGAGGAATCGTTTCCGTTTGGCGGTAGAGCAAATCCTCGTAATGAACTTCCAAAACTTTCGCGTTGCCTAAAATCAACTTCTGCAATGCGCTTTGTGATTCCAGATTCTGCTTTTGGAGCCGCATCGCATATTTAACCGTCTGCTGGACGTCGATTCGAAAAGTTTGCTTTTGAAATCTCCGCTTCGCATTTTCAGAAAAAGCACTGTTCAAATTCGCAACTTGTTGTCCGAGCTCCGTTCGGATACGCATCATGTTTTGCCTTGATACGGACTGTTTTAGTACGTTTCGACGTGATAGCGAGATGATACGCAGTTGCGACGCTAGAAATTTCAACTCCTCAACGATTTCTGGGAATAGCCGATGTTGAATTGGATATTTGAATTTGAAGCCACAAGCCGTTGCTCGGCAGGAATAGATGTCGTAAAGGTGCCCAAGTAGTTGTTTGCGAGTGGGATGGGTAATTTTTTTCCGGAATCCAGCGAGTTGCGGGAAATGGGTTCGAATGTTGATAGGCTGATCTTTGGAAGCGGCAGCGGATTGATCATGAAGATGAATCTCATGAAAATCTTCTCGCCGACAAATGATATCTGGGTGCGACTCCAGAAGCGAACACAGCAAAGTCGATCCCGTTCGCTCTTGGAACCAGATAACAAATGGATTTGGGCATTGGCGAACCCGAAGTCGCCGAATGGCGCGCTCAATCGATAGAAATTTATTGGCCAAAGCAGAGCTTTCAATGGTGATTGTCAGGCTGAACGAAGGTTGGTCTAACCTTCGGCCTCTTGTTCCGTTGAATTTTTGCACCAGAACTGATGTCTCTGCTCCTCCGCCATTCTAACATCGATGTTTTGATGCCTGCCAGGATTTTTTTTGATTCGGGAGAGATTCTGGATCGACTCGCTGTAAAGGCTCGGCTCCGCGTGAAGATAATTAGAATGGATGCTGGAGTTGAAGTTTCCTTCTTTTCGTCTCAACGAATTCTAATCTTGTTTACGACTTGTTCGATTCGTTCAGCAATCCATTGCAACCCATCTTGGACAGATGTCTCTGGTTTTTCATCTTGGCCCAAGTCATAAACATGTGGGTATTGCCAATTGTTCCAAACCACGTTCAGCGAGGTATCGCACAGTTGTGATTCGAGTTGTGATTGTTTGGATTCCAGCCAAGCAAAGATCAAGTCTCGATTCGACATCGTATTTAAAACAGGGCGAATGCTCTTGAGACCCTCGATGATAAATTCTTGTGCCTGGGAACGGGGTTTCACGCCCTGCATCTCCACTTGAATGAATTCCATATTCCTTAACGTGTCCCAAAATGCCTCCAAACCGTCCGCAGCCAGTCTTTTGATTTTCTGACCCGTACTTCGACCGCCAGCTTTTTTGGGAGAGTGAGCGATTGGTCGCTCCGAGAGTTTCATGAACGTGACATTCCATGTGTCGCAATCGGAATAGTATTCCCAGTATGGATCCGATTTCGGAATCTGGACGACTTCAAGATCGCTCGTGTCGTAAATTGGATTAGGCGACGTATGCAACGTGTCGGCGATTTTCGTTTCCAGGTAGCCTCGCGGGGTTGAATGATCAACAAACAGGCATTGGGGGGTAAAGCCGATTTGTCCGAATTTCGGGGAGGAGAACTGGTTGACGACGATATCGACAGGCAATGCGTTTGCAGGTGGAGCGGGCTGCGCGGGCTGTACGCTCGATATCGTTGTAAAGGTTTCCTCAAGTTTGAGATCAATCAGGGGGCCCGCAAGGCTACAGACCGTCTTGCCAGGGTGAAACGAATTGAAGGTTTGATTTTGAGTCCAAGGACTACTCAGTAGTCGTAAAGACGTTTTGATATCAGGGTTTGCGATTGCCACGTTTGAAAGCATCAAACAAAAAGCGATCGAGCAAAAAGTCTGCCAACGAAAATAGCGCATCGTCATCCGAGTTCGTCCTTCGAGTGGGCCCGGTTGGGCTTTGATGGAGCAAAAACGCTGACTTGGGCGAAGTCAGCAACCATTCGACATAAGAACTTATCGGGACAGGGGAAATGAGTCCTTTTGGAAAACCCTTATCGTTGAAACAAAGTTTGATTTTCGCATTGGGCTTTACCTGTTGTTTCGATCATGCCTTTTGCGAAAACTTCTCAGGTAAATCTGCGTTTTTGCCTTTTCGAATTTGTGTTCTTTGTAGAAGGGTCTACCAACAAGGACAGTATTTCTGCCTGCCTTAACTGTTTCTTTGGGCCCACCTATATGCCTTCCCCGTTTATGAATCGACTGAATCTTCGAGTTCAGGAAGGTGTCAACGCACTGGGAATCCCCTTGTTCGATCGTAAGAATGCTCGCAAAGTACTGCCTGGATACGGTCGCGTATTGGTGGTCCTGCCAGCACAGAGGGCGGACTTGCATTGGAGTCCAGTCAAAAGAAATGCATTGAGGATTCCGTTGTAGGGGTTTAGTTCCCTGACCGGGATCTTCGGCTTCATATTTTTGTCGTCAGATTTTTTGTTGGTCTTTTTGGGTTTGCGCAGCAGCGAAGGCAGACGTAGATTTGGATTTTTTACGCAATGGGCTTTTAGCCAAGTCGCATTCCGCCTAAGACATCTTTGTAAAGTGCGTCTGCATTGAAATCGAAGGCTCAGGCCAACGATCTCTTTGCGGACGTTTTTTTGTAGATGAACCGCATCACTTTGTTAGGCGGATGAGTAAACAAGCGATAAAACACCTGTAATGGATTGTGACCGTGACGACGGGCGGTGTCCTTGATGGACATGATGGCTACCAACCTCTGGCCTCCAGCGCGACTACGATTGCCGAAGCAGATCTTACGCATGATCACCAATGGGCGGGGGCAAAGCCAATGGAGTCGAGCCACAAGCCAATGGGGTCCATGTTGCCATGTTTGCGCAGATGTTGGAAAAATCAGCGTAGTTTTATCGAACCGAACCGGCGGGGAATCCGTTCTAGTTCAGGCGACTCGAAGGGGTATTCGTCGCAATAAATTGGTTTTGACCCCCGTGTATTTTCTGGGAAATTAGCTTGGGACCTAAAAATCCGTAAGGAAAATTCAGAATCCGACGACTTTCAACCTGACCATATTGTTTGAGTTACGAAGGCAATCCAATGAAACGACCGTTTATACTTTGCATCGTTTCAGCGTTGCTAGGAGCACTGTTGGCGCTTGGAATTTACAGTGCAGTCACCAATCAGGCGGCTGCAGAGGCCAGCCAT
The DNA here is from genome assembly GCA_965224765.1 of Mariniblastus sp. Taxonomy (GTDB): domain Bacteria; phylum Planctomycetota; class Planctomycetia; order Pirellulales; family Pirellulaceae; genus CAZDBA01. Next base: position 149,579 of record CBDDAC010000023.1, on the reverse strand, counting down.
GGAGAATTAAGACAGGAAACGTCCAGTCTGCAGCAAGATTCGAGTCAGTTTCGCTCTCCAAGTATCGACTCCAATCAGGCCCCCGTTGCGACGGAGGCGAGAAAGTTTACCGCCGAAGAGTTGATCAATATCAACGTCTATGATCAAGTCAATCGCGGCGTTGTAAATATCGACACACGCACACTGCGCCGCAGTAACGTCTTCTTTTCACGCGTTGTTCCAGAGGAAGGTTCGGGGTCTGGTTGGGTGCTGGACCGACAGGGGCATGTTGTTACCAACCACCATGTGATTCACGAAAGTGACTCCATCGAAGTCACGTTGTCCGACGGAAATTCTTATCGAGCGCGGGTTGTGGGCGCGGACCCTGCAAATGATATCGCGGTCATCAAAATTGATGCGCCGGCTGATAAGTTGTTTCCCGTCCAGATTGGGGAGTCCAGTACGTTGAAGGTCGGACAAAAAGCATTTGCCATCGGAAACCCATTTGGTTTGGACCGAACAATGACGGTGGGGATTATTTCTTCGTTGAATCGGTCGCTTCGGTCGAAATCCAGACGCATGATGAAAGGCATCATTCAACTGGATGCAGCACTGAATCAAGGCAATTCGGGCGGACCGCTCCTTGACAATAGTGGAATGTTAATCGGCATGAATACCGCGATTGCTTCCGCCGTGGGCGAGAATACGGGAGTCGGTTTTGCGGTCCCCGCCAATACGATTCGCAGAGTGGTTCCTGAACTGATCAATTTTGGAAAGGTCATTCGGCCAACCTTGGGAATTGATCTGTTTGTCGAAACTGGCCGCGGAGTTGGAGTCGGTTATGTTGCGGACGGAGGCCCTGCTTTTCAGGCAGGAATCCGCGGAGTCATTGAGCGAGAAGTTGTTCAGTACGGCAACGGTATGATCGCACATCGGGAACGATTGAATCGAGAAAACGCTGATATCATTCTTGGTGTCGGTAACGTCGAAATTCCTTCTGCAGATGCATTGAACGAAGAGATCGAAAAGTACAAACCGGGTGATCAGGTAGCTTTGAAGCTGTTAAGGCGTGGCCGCGAAGTCGAAGTGCTTGTGACTCTCGCCGAAGAGAACTAGCACGATTCAGTTTCGCCTTGGAGCGGCTTGGGGCCAATGACGACAGCCCGTTCAGTACCGGTGAGACTAACCGTTCTGTAGTTCAATGAATCAAGTTCACTCCGACGATGAACCTAAGGATAGTTGATTGGGTAGTCGCCAATTCCGAGGCAGGAAAACATGAGTTGTTTCGGCGGGAGCTTCAACCTCCCATTTTGCGTGCCCTGGGTTCGCTGGAAAAGGGCGATCATGCTTCCTGCGCTTGGGCATGGCGGAATGCCTGTTCAATGGTTTCAGAGAACTGGGCGACATGATCGCTGGTCATGGCGGTAGAAAGCGCGCCGGAGAATGTATTCATCATCATGAATCCATTGTCGTACATGTAGTCCACTAGGCGCGTGATGCGGCCCTGGGTCTCCTGATCCTGGTAGTTGCTACGGTAATCCAATGGCTGAGATTTCGATAAGTGGATTCGAAACATAGATCCTTTCCCCGTAACGCATGCGGTAATTCCCGACGCGGCAATTGCGTCTCGAATTCCCTGGCGAGTTTGTTCACCAAGCTGATTGATTTTTTCGATCGCCGTTTGATCGAAAAGTTGCATCGTGACCAAGCCGGCAGTCATGGTGATCGGATTGGCGGAGAAAGTCCCAGAGTGGGGAAGGGGAAGGACGTCTCGTGAAGGGTCCAGGACATTCATGTAGTCGGCGCGACCCGCCAGAGCCCCCACAGGAAATCCGCCGCCAATGATCTTTCCCATCGCCGTTAAATCGGGCTGGACATCGTACCAGGATTGGGCACCACCGTAGTTCATCCGAAACGTTATGACTTCGTCCAAGACAAACAGGACATCATTTTCAGTGCACCAGTTTCGCAAAGCAGAAATGAATTCTGGGGTGGCGGGAATCATTCCGATACGGTGAGGCAATGGGTCGATGATTACGCACGCCAGTGAGCCGGCATTTTGTTGAAGCAAACTTAAGGTTCGTTCGACATCGTTGAATGGAACAATGACAACGTCATTCAGAGCTCCTTTGGGAGTTCCTTTTGCGACAGGGACGCTGTTAGGGTTTTGTTCATCGCCCCAGTTTTCTGGCTTGGCTTTTTGGCTGACTTCGGCGTAGTCGTAGGTGCCATGGTAGGCTCCTTCAGCTTTGGCGATCTTGGGTCGTCCCGTGATTGCACGAGCTGCTTTGATGGCGGACATCACCGCTTCGGTACCCGAATTCATGAATCGGATTTTATCGAAACTGGAGGATCGCGAGCACAGATGTTGAGCGAATCTCAATTCTGCCTCGGTGGCCATGGTAAACGCCGTGCCACGCTGTAATTGTTGGGTTACGGCATGGATGATGTCTGGCTGAGCGTGGCCATGAATCAATGAACACATGTTGTTCGCGAAATCGATTCTTTTGCGTCCTTGTAGATCGTAGACGTAGCATCCTTCACCTCGATCGACGTAGTCAGGGTGAGGTTTCCGGTAAATCGTGTTGCGGCTGATTCCACCTGGCAAGACTTGGCGAGCTTCCTGGTACAGTTCCTGGCTTCGATTCATAACTCAAGTTTTCTGTAATTTTGAATGCTTGGATAGGGTCGCTTGCAATGTGGAATTCGAACGATTTTAAAGTCCACGATGTTAGTTGCTTTGGTAACATGAAAATGAAATTCATCCAAGTCCTCAACTGCCTAAGCTTCAGCGATTTCAGGATTTGTATTCCCAATCAATGGCCGAAGTGATTTTGGCGTTGCTGTCTTGCGTCAAGTGCTTTTATGGACAAATCGAGCAAAGGCAATTCAACCTCAAAGTGGTTTTTGGGAATCTGTGAATTTGGCACTTGTGGCAACTGGGGCGCAGCGGTAAGAATCACCGTACCTCACTTTTGCGATCAAACCTCCACCTCGAAAGTCGATCATTAGCGATAAACTCAATAAGGCTCCATTGGATCCGTCTGAAGCGTCGAATGACTCCACCGACCTCCTGTCAGACTTCGTCAAACTATGGGAAGAAGCCGACACGATTTGGACTGAGAGACAGAATGAGCCAGCGTTCCATGGATATGTGAGTGCAGATTATCTGGCCATCTATCAAATGCTCCTTGAATTCAAAGAGCGCGGCCGGACCGTATTGGAGTGGGGATCTGGTTTGGGAGTCATGACAATCATGGCAAGTCGGATGGGGTTTGATGCCTTTGGGATTGAGGCCGAAGAGGGCTTGATCGATATTTCCAACTCACTCTGTGCGAAATACGACTCACAGGCTGTTTTTGCCCACGGAAGTTTTATTCCCGACGAATTCGAGTGGCAGCCGTCGGCGGACGAAGACGTTGATCGCACGGAAGTTGATGCGGCAGCCGCCTATTATTTGTTCGATATGGAAATTAGAGATTTTGATTTGGTTTACGCTTATCCTTGGCCTGACGAACACGGCTTGTTTAGGAGCATTTTTCGTCAATTCAGTCAGCCGGGAGCGACGTTCATGATTTACGATAGCCGTGAAGGGCTTTTGATTGAGACGAACGACTAGCTGCTGATCGCGCCCAATTTTCCGGTGCGCAACTGGGAGGTTGAGGCTCCTGCCGAACAAAACGATACATTGTTTCTCACGCTTACCCTTCTCAGACGTTTACCCGTGAAGAAAAAGAAAACGTGGTCTTGATGGCTTGGCTCTGCTGAAACCCACTACCGCCAGCCAACCTGTTTACTTGCCGAGCCCTATTAGTCTTCGTCTGGGTTACCGACTTTGCGCAGGTACTCAGAAATTCGCGATTGCAAATCGATGATCTGTTGCCAGTTTTGCCGGGACAGAGAGGCCGATTGGGCACGCGGACCGATTTCGACTTCTCCAATGAACCGACGCATATGCATATGCAGGTACTCAAGGATCTCAGACATCTGGGCGGCCTGCCCTGGTGAAAGTCTTTCGGGAAGTCGTGGTGGCTCGAGGTCCAAAAGCGTTAGTTGGTAGTTGGGATCCTCTTGAATCTTCTTTTGGATTGCCAAATCGACGGAGGCTGAGTTGACACTTTCAGAGGCCCCATGATTGAGTCGTTCCATACGTTGATTGATTTCATCGCGTGAACCAAACAGCATGGCGCTGCGCCCGATGGTAATCATATCACCAAAACGAAGAATTCGGAGTTGGATTTCCTCGCCGTTGACTTTCGTCCCGTTGGTGCTTTCCAGGTCGGTAAGGACCAGGTCATCGTGATCAAGTTGAATTTTGAGATGAAAGCGGCTGACCCGTTCGTCATTCAGCTGGATCGAGTTACCTTCTTCGCGACCGATTGTGATTGGAGTCGTCGCGTCTTCAAAGACTTTGCCGCGATCGGCACCTTCCAGGACTCTCAATGTGATTGAATTCATACGCCTAACATTAATCTGCTCGGATCCGTGGCTCTTAAACACGTGTCCGACATCGTCGACATCTCCACCCACTAGTATTCTAACATATTTGCCAGCATAATCTCCGCTGCGTCGCGAAAAGCTTAGTGAAAAAAGGCAATTTGGGCCGGACCATAAGTCAAATTTGCGGATGCTAGACTAGATTTACCGAGCGGATTTATTGGAATTGGCGGAAAAGTCGGCGAAGATTATCGGTCCTGATGGGCAAGATTCTTGAGTTGGCAGGTAAATGTGAGTTGAAAAGAACGAGGAATTCCTTATCTTTATCACTGCCGGTCACTTTGGTGATGGCAAAAACTACGCACCCGTAGTTCAACTGGATAGAACATCGGTCTTCGGAACCGAGGGTTGGGGGTTCGAATCCCTCCGGGTGTACTTTTTGAACCAATAAAAACCGAGGTCAAATCAGACTTCGGTTTTTTCATGCGCACTCCTCTTTTCTCGAGCGACCCACTAATCGACCCACTAATTCAATTTTTTTGTGCTAGTATTCCTCGCAGTCGTTGTGTCGTGAAAACAATAGCAGTTCCTTGCTGAGTGGAATTCAAGGCAATAGTTTGCGCCAACACCAATTGAAACGACATTGGAAAGCATTTTTTGATTCGGAGGGAATGGTGACTCCCCCACCGCACCTGCAAACCCAATGCTGAAGAATCCGGCAGGATTTCGACGACTTGAACGCCAATTTCTTCTCCAATACAAAATGCCTCACCGAGTGAACGCTTGAAACGAAGTATGAATGACGCCCCTATTTCCCGGGCAACCGATGAATCATCCCGGCTGATTGTCAGATCAGCCCATCGTCAAATCCCTTTTCCCGAAAACTTTTTTTGACACGCATGAGAAATTCGTATTCGGTGAGTTCTTTGCCATCTTCATAGTGTTCCATCATTGAGGCGAAAAAGGCTGTTAATTCCTCGGCGAGCCCTTTCTCGTGGGCGAATTCAACAAGGTTTCGCAGGTTGTTCCTGACTTCAAAGTTGCCGGAATAATGATCGATCCATTTTGAAATACTCATTTTGCAAGTGGTAGTGATAGTGGAGTTAGCAGCATGCCTGTATTTGTCACCGATGTCAATCAAATGACGCTTTGAATGAAAAATCAGGCAAACGAATGACGGTGACAACTTGGCACCAGAACATCTTGAACTCGTTGAGCCGGCCGTTAATGATCTGCTGAATAACCTTGGCAGGCAATCGCTTCAAAAACTGCACGTAACTGTGACAAGCAGACGTCGCCGCATCGGAATTGGACTCGCACAATCTCTTGCATAGAAGAGCTGGAAACAGCGGCTTTGCAATTACCAACGCGGTTCGACACTAGCTTCCTTACCCCGACGGCTGGGCCCTCTGTGCCATCATGCGTGAGACAACTTGAATTTTCGCAAGTTGAGGATGCGGTGAGTTTACGTGACAGAATCCATTTAGAAGAAAGTCAACAAGACATGCCTTGGTAAATGCATGATTTCCAAGCAGGACGCAATGCCCTTAGTGCCAGCTCCTGTGACTCCCCCACCTTGCCTGCGTGAGTTGTCTTGCTGAAGCCAAGAAATTGAACACAACTCAAGCATTGACGAGGTCATGGCTGGTCCCATGAACCCGTTCACGAATGGGTCAATTTTCGAGACGGATGGTTCATGATCGGGAAGGTCATGTGCCACACCCAATCCCCTCTTCCAAAAAGGTCTTGAACGGATTCAATGAACGAACTGTGACGTGCCTGGATCACGCTTTGGCTCACGATGCACCGCCTCAATTGGTAGATCACGGACGGTTTAAATGACCTCGACTGCATGGTCTGACTCCCCGGCTCCATTCATGTCTCAATCATGAACCATTCAATTTGCTTGCCATCGGTCAATGACCTGTGCTACTCTGAACCGGTCACTCCCCTATTCACTTTATGAAAGACCTTCTTAGCGTCGCAGATGCACGCAAACTCACTGGCAAATCGGAAAGCACGATCAAACGAATGATTCGCGAGATCACTGTCGACGAAAACCATGAAGACCGAGGGCTGGTCGAGCCATCGCATGAAGAACTTGAACGACGTAAGGCCGCAAAGGAACCTTACGTCTGGAAGATCGCCAAGTCACTTCTGGGAAAACGCTACCCAGTTCATGAACCCGATCATGACTCGGTTCATGGTGGAGGTCATGAAGCAGGGGACTCAGCGATCAATGACATGGTTCAGTCACAGCTGATCGAACTACTTCAAACGCAAATCAAGACACTTGAGACACAGCTTGATCGAAAGGATGAACAAATTGCCAATGCCAGCAAGCGTACCGAAGAAATCCACGTCCTAATGCAGACTCTACAAAAACGTTTGGAACTACCTCCCGCGAAAGACGAAGTAAATTTCATTCAGGTCAATTCATCACGTCCAGAGGCGGATTCTCAAACCGCGAATGTTGAAGTCGTTGAAAGGAAACGGAAGACGATCATGGACCGGCTTCGCACACCGATTCAATTCTTCCCACGAAAGTGAGCCGAGCTGCGTCTCATCAATCGGCAAATGCACAACAGAACGCCAAGAGTGAGTCAACTTTCGCTGGATTCCAGCGGCCAACTGCAAACTATCTTTTCTGCCCAAATCAATTCTTCGACATCTGCCTCAGCAGTAACTCGCGGGGCGTGGTTCGAATCGTGGCTTACATCCTACGCCAAACGATTGGTTGGCTCGACAAAGATGGGATGCCGATCAATCAACAAATCAAAGTCTCTTATCGTGATCTGATTGAGAAAGCAGGCGTTAGCAGGGGAGCAGTAGGGCCTGCGCTTCAACGAGCGGCCGCTATGGGTTTTATTGAGTGCCGTGTTGAAGGGAATTCCAAATCGACTGGTAAATCAAGTCAAACCGCCGAGTACGCGATCCGTTGGGACGAAAGCGGTTGGTTTACAAAAACGCTTGAACAATTCAACGGCTTCTTTACCGGAGAAGGAAATCGAACCTCAATTCCAAATTCGTTCTTTGACCAAATCATCTGCCAGATCATTTGCCTCAAATCGATTTCTTCCCGCTCCAGCTGCGCGAATGATTGATGAGCAAGGATCAACCTCAGGCCCATTTGCCGAACAGTTGGCAAAGCCCTTTCGATATCTGGACTCACGTACCGATGAAATTCGTCTAAGAACAGGTAGGTTGGCTCAACCGACTCCCGACCGAAGCGAACGGCCATCTTGCTCGCAGTCTCAAAAACTTCGTTCAAGAACAAAGAACCAATCGTGTCGCAAATAAATCCAGGGATTCGACCTTTTTCCGCTAGATTGATGATCACTATTTTTCGTTCCCGAATCAATTTTTCGCAATCGAATCTACTTTCAGGCACACCAAACATCAGCCTCAGGTTGGGACTACGAAAAAATGGATCCAACCGATTTCTTGTTGATTCAAGAATCCGCATTGCTTCATTTCCGCCAGATTTCAGTATCTGTTTCCATCGTTCTCCAGTTTCACCCGGAAGCCTTCGAACAATTGCATCGTGATAGGGCGAGCCCGGATGAATAAGATGTTGACATACGGAAATTGGAAACCCAATCATTGCGGCAGAAATGAATGCGTTGGTCATCCACTGCAGCAAACGTGGCTGTTGCGAGGCATCCTGAGCGTCCCACGCTCTAAGAACCAGATCCACGGCCCGCATTGTCTGATAGTATCGGTTCGCTTCATCAGTGTGTATCAGAGGATTAAATGTCGAAATTGCTGATTCACTGGCGGGCTCAATGTAGACCAACCGTTTGCGCACGTTTTCTGGCACATATCGCCGATATGCAATGATTTTTAAAAGATCCTGGGCCAGGTTGCCAAGCGGATCGAATACGAAGATGCATGACTGGTTTCGCTCGGACGTCAGTAATAGCTGTCGAAGAATAACATGAATTGCAGAACTTTTTCCTGCACCAGTCGCACCTATCAAATGCAAATGAGTTTTCAGCAGTTCTTCATCGATGGAAACAGGCTGTCGGGTTTCTCTGTTGTCACCTAGCCGAATAATCATAGATTCCTCAGATGTTCTTTGATCGCTTGATCCTGTCGGTAGTTGAGTTCCAGTAACTGCGCTTCCAATACGTCTGGAGCCAAATCCATTGAGTTCAAATGAATACGCTGTTCGTCAAAGTACTGTTTGACAGCGTCTGGTGACGACTGCTTTGGTTTGTCCCCCTCAACAAAGCTCTCAATCATTGCTTTAAGATCCTGGCCACGTTTTTCGATCAACTCGACTGGAAACTCATCATTCATATACTCATCAAAGTACCGCTCAAGTTTTTCCTGTGGAAATTTTTCCCGTATCTGATACTCGTGGCGATCATAAAGTAGCTGGCTGCTGTATCTGGCTTTCTCACCGCGCGACAAATGCATGGATCTTTCTGCTTCGGCGCGATCCCTTTCTGCACTTTCTTGCGCGATCTTCTGACGTTCTTTTTCACACTGTTCGGCGTCGATTCGGAGCTGCTCTTGTTTACATTGCATCTCTTGTAACTTTTGGACTTCAGCACGTCGTTTCGTGGCAGCGCGGTCAATCATGGAAAGGGGAAACAGTACTATCCTTCCAATGCGTTCAGCCAGAGACATTGTTTCCGATTCGGACATTAAAGGCTGTTCCAAATGATTTTGCGATAGTGAACGACTGCTGAAAGAACAGTTCCCGCCAGCCACGACGACACGAAAATGGTCAACCATTGTTGCTCAATGAACTGCCAGCCGAACTGTTCGAGCTCATTGCAAAAGAACAACAAAACAAACGGCAAGCCGATTACAATCGCCCCCAGAAAAGAAAAAACGTGCTTCACTTCATCTCGATTACAGTTTGAACAACTTCTTTTTCAGCCAATCACGGTTTGACTTAGAGAAAAGAAAGCCAATTGAAAAGCACATCGAAAGCAGAATCAGCCCGGCAAGGATAATTCTGGTCAGCTCTTCGTTCCGTTTGTCGATTGCGACAATCACCACAATTCCTCCAAAGACAATTGCACCGATTGTCGTATAACCTGCGATCCTAAATAGCTTGTTCATACGATCTATCTACCACCAAACCACATGCTTGCCCGACAGTTTTGCAATCAATCCGCAGACGTAGGCACCAAGAAGTCCTAGGACCCCGAAACCACCGAACAGACCACCAAATACGATCAAGAGTGTGAAACCAATAACCGCATTTCCGGTTACGATGAAAGTGGTTTTCAAGTAAATACTCCTGTGTTCAAACTGAACCGGCGTAAGAGTCGGCTCAGTTGATTGTTCGGACACGCCTTTTCCTACTCAAGGATTCACTAAATGAATTGCATTCACAGGTGAAAGCTCGTTGAGCGGGCCACGAAGGAGTAATGCCAATTCGAAAACAAATGGTGACATTTACTTAGATACTTTTTTTCATAGTTCGGCTTGTTTACGTTGTTCAGAAGAACCAATGAATGCCGAAACTTAACTGCGTGAAGTATCGTCACAATCGTCAATCCGAAATCCCGAGCGCATTGCAAATGGCCTGCACGCAAACAGCGGGCAAAATACTTTGCCACAGAAGCAAAAATCCGGCGACAATTCCTGCCGATAGGTAGCCTCCGTATTTCCGAAGTGCCCATGTCAGCCCACATATAATGAAACCCAAGATTAGGAACACGATCATCAGGAATGCTGAGGCAACTAGCGAGTCGTTTATCTTAGCACCTCCGTTATAGGCCAACACGCCCAACCCAAACGCAAGTAGCCCAGAGACGATGAAGTTCCATTTGATCATGATCATACTCGGGATTTGATTGATTCGGAAACTTTGCATGAGCCGCCTGAACATCGAGAAAAACGATCTTCCTATACCTACCGAACAGGAATCGAATTTTGCTATTTGCTTCAATGTTCGCAGCATCAGGCTACAAGGAAATGCCGGAGGGCGTAGAAAAAGTGACACGTTTTTCTTGGCTTGCGTCAACTCCAACACAGTCTGTCGAGGCACATCAAGTTGGACTAACTGCCATTTCCGTTCCGGGTGACAGCGATTTTGGTTCATGGCCCCAATTCATTCCGAAAGATGGACTTCCACGATATCGCAAAACTGATTTGTCAAGCTGCCTTGTTAGCAAAACACAAAAATCGAGCTATCCTAGATCCATGCATTTACCACTGAAGTGGACCCCCATTATCGGACCACCGGCTTAGATAGAAAAGTCGCTTGAATCGGTGAAACTGGTAGCATTATTAGTTTCATTATTGAGGAAAGAATTATGGCACGGAAGCGCCGTCGTTTCGGTTCGTCTTTTAAGGCGAAGATAGCGATCGAGGCTGTCAAAGAGAATCGTACGATTACGGAGTTGGCCAAAAAACACAAACTTCATGTGACCCAAATCAATCTTTGGAAGAAACAGTTGATTGACGGCGCAGAAGTCGTTTTTGAAGGCGAGACGAAAGGGGCTCAGACGCCCAGCGATGAGCCTCAGGCAGCCGAGTTGTACGAGCAGATCGGTCGCTTGAAAGTTCAACTGGAGTGGCTCAAAAAAAAAGTGGCCCAGGACGGTGAGTGAAGCAAGGAGCTGGATCGACTTCGACAACCCTGATCTGAGTATCCGCCAACAGTGTCGAATACTTGGCTTGCATCGCAGCAACGTTTATTACCAACCGGCTCCCGAGACAGTCGAGAACCTTCGGTTGATGCGACTGATTGACGAGGAACATCTGCGTCGACCGGCCCGTGGTTCGCGTCAAATGGTCGACTTTTTGAAGGACTTGGGTCATGGCGTCAATCGCAAGCGAATCCAGCGTTTAATGAGGAAAATGGGGATTGAAAGCTTGGCTCCCAAGCCTTGCACAACGGTTCGAAACGAAGGGCATCGAATTTACCCCTACTTGTTGAGGTCTCTCGATATCGTGAGGCCCGACCAAGTTTGGTGCTGCGACATTACTTACATCCCGATGCAGTTTGGCTTCTTTTACTTAGTGGCCGTGATGGATTGGTACAGCCGATATGTGATCTCTTGGCGATTGTCCAACAGTATGAATGTTGACTTTTGCGTAGAAGCATTGGAGGAAGCGTTGTCAAAATCAAAGCCGGAAATCTTCAACACCGATCAAGGTTCGCAATTCACCAGCCGCGAATTTACTGAAACACTCAAGTCTAGCGATGTCGCCATCAGTATGGATGGCAAAGGCCGTGCGATCGACAACGTAATGATCGAAAGACTCTGGAGAACTGTCAAATACGAGGAGGTCTATCTCAAGGAATACGTCACCGGAACCGATTGTTACAAAGGGCTCGGAGAGTACCTGAATTACTACGGACATCAACGCCGTCATCAGTCGCTCGACCGTCAAACACCATGGGAAGTCTACCGTCCCGGCCGATCAAAGAAGAAATCTTCTTCTATCTAAACTTTGCCCGCCGGTGGTCCAATAATTGGGGTCCACTTCAAACGGAAATGAGAAAAGAAGTTGGAGCACCACCCATCGAAGGGCTCATACCGAACCCAGCTCTTTACGAGGTCGTTAGGGAATAGCCAACTTAGATGCTGCTGTTGGGGCAAGAGACAATTGATAGAAAACGATGTAGCCAATTCGTCCGTATCGTCTTTCATTCTTGCAATGAACAGTTGACAGGTGACTGTCACGCCTGTATTTTGCTGACATATGTCAAAAGAAGCAACCAGAACAATCAAGGGCACGCTGGTTTCAGATCTGATTCTGACCGTGTTTCCTCTCAATGGCCGTCTCATTACTGTGGGGGATGGTCTGAGTGTCGAATCTGGATTGACCAGCGCTCTATGGCAAGTGTTGGGAGCGCTAAAGGACAATCCTCGTACTGTTTCTCAAATCAGCCGAGCAATGGGCTTAGCACGGCAGAGCGTACAACGTTCGGTCAACATTATGGAACGGGATGGTTTGCTTGAGCTCCTTCGAAATCCGGATCATAAAACATCCCCTTTGGTTCAAATGACGAAAAAAGGTGAAGTGGCATATCGGAAAGTGATGCGAGTGCAGGTTCAATGGTCAAACAAACTTGCAGAACAACTAAGAGTAGATGAATTAAAGATCGCTGTTCGTGTGTTACGCACGGTATTAGGAGAGCTCGAAGACGACGCCTAAGACTGACTGATTGAAGGCAAAATTGCTTCGCGGCGCGGAATAAAGGGGTCGGGAGTCTTTTCTTTGTTGGGTGACCGAAGTATGTTGATTGCGAGATTAGATTGATTTAACTTTCTCGCATTTGAACAGAAAAGACTCCCGACCCCATTATCGCTTTGGCGCTCCCATTGGCGATCATGCTAAGATCTGCTTCGGCAATCGTAGTCGCGCTAGAGGCCAGAGGGTTGGCAGCCATCATGTCCATCAAGGACACCGCCCGTCGTCACGGTCACAATCCATTACAGGTGTTTTATCGCTTGTTTACTCAACCGCCTGACAAAATGATGCGGTTCATCTAAAAAAACGTCTGCAAAGAGATCGTTGGCCTGAGGCTTCGATTTCAATGCAGATGCACTTTACAAAGATGTCTTAGGCGGACTGCGACTTGGTTCAAAGCCCATTCCGTGAAAAATCCAAATCAACGTCTGTGTTCGCTGCTGCGCAAACCAAAAAAGAAAAACGAAAAAATCTGGCGACAAAAATATGAAGCCGAAGATCCCGGTCAGGGAACTAAACTCTTACCTAATATTGGCCAGGCTGTATGACGTTCGGCAAAAGGGGCTTGTTTTGACTCCAACCTTATCGACCATGCTGGCCACATCGCCAATTAGCCTTCTTGAGCGAAGCCTCGTTGGGTTTTCGCCTTTCCGACATCGCGAATAAGTAAACCTAAAGTGCTCCGGTTTGACACACCGCATGGAACACAGATTCGCGAAGGATTCATCTCAATCACCTCGGCTTCAGCGTCCTGAGTAGCTTCAAAGTTTCACGCCGACGAATCCTGGCAATGTCCGTTTGTGCAGTTGCTGGTCAGCGATGAGCACGATTTGGTAAATAGAAACGCTGGTCAAATGCTCGAACGAAGTTGCAGGCTCATGCATGTTGACGGCGGTTGAAAAGAGCGGCGCCAACAAGCGTTCGATGTTCCACGCCGATGCACGGTGATAAAGTTCGAAAGTGCTCCGGTCCATCTCACCTGCGCAATGAATAATGTCCGCGACTTCAACTCATTGTATTGTTAATCAGCGTTTGCGTTTTCGATACTCGCTTGGCTTTGCCAAACTCCATCTGTTCGACGAAGTTTCGAAAAGCTCTGATCTGAATTGTGACGTTTCTGTGACATGAAATTCCTTTCAGGGATCTAATCTCAGATTGAATTCACTCACTCAGCGCGGCTCAAGTTTAGGGGAGGGTGTCAGATTTACTTGGATTCTATTGTTCGCCCCGTAAATCGCTCTTTCATGGCATCGCTAGCAAGTGCGTTGAAGGAGTGATGGAGAATCATGTGTTCACTCATTGCTTTTTCAATTTCGCTTGTAGTGACTGCTTTGTTCCAGATTTTTAGATCGTCGATGTCACCTTGCAGCGTTAATCTACCAGACACATCGGCGAACAAATGCAAATTGAACAGCGAGTTAAGACTAACATGGGATTCTGATGGATCCATGTTCTTTTCAGCGGCAGGTTTTCCATCAAGAAAGGCTCGGACTTTACCGTCACGGTCAAAGGACACCAACACCTCATTCCATTCACCCGGCTCAATAGGGAAACTCAGCTGCTCAGTCAAACGTGGGGTTCGATACCCTTTGGCTTTGTAAGCTCCGGCGGGGTTGTATTTTGCGGAATACTTTAAAACAAGAGAACCCTTTTCAACGAATAGCATCCAGCCCTTTGCGTCGTGGTCATTGTACAAGCGATTGCCTACAACAACACCATCGCTATCTGGTTTGAACTTAAAGCCAATCGTAAAGTCCTGATTCGATCCAAAATAATCGTAGTAGCCTAAGTCGACTTTGTGCCCGTTGCTACTTAGGACATTCTCTACTTCAGGTGCTCCAACCTTTTCCACCTTTTTCAATTTCAGTTTCTTTGACTTTAAAACGATATCCGCAGAGTACTTCGGCGAGAGCAAGCAAGAGACGACATCGTTTTCTTTAAGTTCCCCGGAAGAAAATAGCATCGAGTTCATTCCTTTTCCAACTCCGTTAACCGTCCATTGATAATTGTAGTATTCCGGTAGGTGGTAAGGTGTGTTGATTGTTAAGGTGCGAATGCCCTCTGTGTTGTTGATCTCCGCGATTTCAATTTCCCCATTCAAAAAACGCTCGTAAACACCAACAAGATCCGTTTCCCAAACGCCTCGACCATAGCTCGACGCTAACATTTTTTGTGACGGATAATCGATCACCATGTCACTGAATCCATTGAGCATGTATCCATTCATCCACCGTTCCCATTTGTTGGTCGCATTGTTTAGGTGGTAAATACCGTAAGGTTTCATGAATTGTCCATCGCCTTTAGCCATCAACGCATAAAGGTCTCGTGGAGAGCCTTCGTGGTACAGCAGTTTTAATACCGAAGTGTTTGGTAAACTGTCAGAAATGGCATTCCAGGTTTTGCCGCCGTCGAGGCTTTCAAACACCTTGCCTTTTTTTGATCCCAACCAAATACGGTTGGGATTATCTGAATCAACCGCTCCAAAAGAAATTTCATTTGTAGGTGCGGCATGCGTTTTCCATGTTCTCCCTTTATCAGAACTGGTTAACACGGCATCTGCCGAAACTGCGGTGAATCGTTGTTCTTCAGTACGAGAAATATTGAAATAGCTGATAGACCTGGCGGGAATATTTAGCATCTCTGCCGTTAATGCCCTGTCGGTTGTATGAAACGCCTT
Source organism: Mariniblastus sp. (assembly GCA_965224765.1). Classification (GTDB taxonomy): domain Bacteria; phylum Planctomycetota; class Planctomycetia; order Pirellulales; family Pirellulaceae; genus CAZDBA01. The sequence continues at coordinate 134,320 of CBDDAC010000023.1, read as the reverse complement.
TTTCCCTCTCCCCCGAGAAGCTTCGTACAAAATGACGGATTCGTCAGGGTTTCTATAATTGGCCGCGATTTGAGGTCGTCCCCATGAAGTGATATTGGGATCTCCTCTTCTTCCCATGTCAAAAAGCCCCTTTATTTCATTGGCATCTCCACAACCGCAGTTTGGGAAATAGGCAATGTTGGTATAGGGGTGAACAAAGACAACGTCGCCTTCATAACCACGAACCCAATGCCATTCTCCGTATTGATAGGATTCAACATTGACATCTTGAGTGTTGCCGATGACGTACCGATCGCCAAATTCATTTACCTTGACGGAATAGAACATCATGGCTTGCATATCACCGGTGATCTCTAACCAATCATCAATGCCATTTTCGGGATCGCGTAGATACAACCCTGTATCACAGGCTCGGTAAGCTCTGCTTTTATATTTTGGATGGAATTTAACCACGTGATTATCAGCGACGTGCCAGGCATACTTATTCAGCTGAGTACTGCCATCCGGCATGGCAACTTGTGTTCTGAAATTGTAAGGAGTTCTTTCCCAGCGTTTGCCGCCATCCGTGGATTCGGTAAACACATTTTGCGCAACGATCATTTCGTTGGGGTTGAAGGAGTTGACCGCAAAACAATGCAGCCAACTTGAAACATAGTCTCCGTAGATCGAGGTTTTCTGTCCAATTTCCTTGGCGGAATTTTGAATAGTCACCCAGGTTTTGCCTTCGTCTTTTGACAAATACAAAGCTGTCTGGGGGGCATTGTTTCCTTCTCTTTGGTTCCTTTTATTGGTGGTGATCAAATAAACCCATTCCGGTTTCGATTCGATCGTTGCCACCGACGAGAAACCTCCTTTGGGCCCCCGAAACTCATAGACGCTCTCAAAAGAGTGTCCACCATCAACGGACTTAAGTAACCTGTGCGTTGTTGGGGCGTAGATAATCTTGGCATTGGTAGGGTGGAGTGCGAACTCCAAGTACTCTTCTTCTCGCGAGGGGTTGGGAAAATGCGTCCAGGTGACTCCTTCATCATGGCTGACATGCAAACCTTTGTTCCAGGAGGAGTTTTTTCCATGGTCGCGCCCAATCGTGGTGCAAACCATGATCAATTCCCCCGTCGCTTTATCGCGGGCCACCAACGACCTTTTAAAATCCGTCAAAAAGATGGGCTCGCCGTTTTTGTCTTTTACCCTCGTCCAGCTTTGACCTCTGTTGTCCGTTTTGTAGTAATGGCCGAACTCGCCGACATAATAAAGCTTATCGAAATTGTCCGGATCGACCATGATTTCACTATCGGAGATCCTCGCGTCCACTTCAGGGATATTGTCAGTGATACACTCCCAATGTTGCCCTCGATCTTCGGTGTACCAGATCCCATTGGCATCAGGAGCGGCATACATTCTATCGCCATTATGGGGATCAAATTCAACGTCGACAACTCTTCCCACTCCTGGAGTGAGCGGTATGTCTTTCCACGCACCTGGCTGTCGATCATTGCTTTGGGCAAGCAGAATCGGGCATGCTAGTAACGAGGCGATTAAGAACACGTATCTCATTCGTAGTCCTGTTTCCAGTAAATTTGGTGGGTAACGTTGTTGCCGCAATCTAAGTCTAATGACGGAACAGGTTTTCGTTTGCTGAGCGTAGTGAATCAAACAAAAAAAGCCTGCACCATCGGGCGACCGCTTGAAAGGGTGGGCCAGATCGGTTTCTTTTCAGAGTGAGAATAACGAAAGGAAACCTCACATGCCCCACATGAATCAATCTAACAGTGTAAACGAAGCTGCTTGACGAAGCTGCTTGACGAAGAACTTGAACGGTGGCTTAAACGTCCGCGACATGCACAAACCTTAGCGTAATTGAATGGCAATCGACAAGTGACAAAACAAGTGATGTATTGCCAATGCAAAGGCAATACGGATACATGCCGTAGCGAGGCAAAATTGTTGAAAGCCACTTGGAAATACGCGATCGCAGCATTTGTTTAAGGTAAGTGCAAGGTTGTGTTGGGACTTCGAAGCATAGCGCCTTTGCGTTGACTCGACAATCAACCGTCAGGCACGCAACAATCGATTTCTGACCTTCTACAATCAGTTTGTCGGCTGCATTACCGTTCGAAGCGAAGGCAATTAGATTCACAAACATGCTTTGATAAAGTTGTCTTAAATCGCTTTCGCGAATCACAGCGATCTTTTATTGAAGACTGGTGCACAATATCTCCAACAGGTCGTACGTGAAATTGCGCAAATCGAAGGTGAAATTGCGCATTTATTTGACAGCTGCCTGAATTACGCCCAAAGTATCGGACCGTTGTGGATCAAAATCCCTACGGTCATTGTATTCAAGTTGCAGTGAATTGATTTTGTTTCATGCGCTCTCGCATTTTAATACGAGAGATCATCCAGGTTTTGTTTTTAAGGGGATAACATGAAGAGAATCAAACCATTTGCAGCGATTGCCGTCTGCAGTCTGCTGATGACGAACATTGCCATTGTCCAGGGGCAAGGGGAAGGAGCGGACAGCTCAGGCCCGGTCGCGGGTTTCGACTTTGAAGACAGTGCTCTCAACGGAACGGACAGGAATGTCGACGCCAACGCGATCGGCGCCATCTCGTACTCAATGGGACTTGAAGGACGGGCGTTGAGTCTGAAACCAGGGGGCGATCTGTCTTGCTTGATGATTGATCCGACAAACCTGCCATTTGCAAAAGACAACGATTTTTCGGTGCAGTTTTGGGTGAAGACAACCATGGATTCCGACAAGCCTTTTATGTTGCTTGCCAAGAAGGACTACAAGGACAACAGCCTGGCAACTCAGAAGGAAACTGGCTGGGCAATGTACTCCTATGGCGGAACCTGGGCATGGACTGTGGGGTCAAAGGGGCGTCGTGTGACGCACGAAAATGAAAATGGTCAACACATGCCCTTGAATGACGGCAAGTGGCACCAGATGACGATGACTTACGACAGCAGTAACGCTGTCGTAAGACTGTACTACGATGGAGACAACAAGGCACTTTACAAAGTCAAGGATACGACCGGTTTCGATTTTACCAATGACAGCCCTCTTGTGGTCGGCTGGAACGGCGACAATGGAACCGATACACAAAAGCCGGTACTGGAGGCTATCAATGAAGGCGCCGAACTGCTTCAGGGGCTTGTTGACGGATTCAACAGCCTTGGTGCCGGCAATGTTACAACGGTAGAGATCGTTGATTTGATCACAAGCGACGAAAGGCTCTTCAAGAAGAAGGTCGAAGAAAAAGCGGCTGGACTGGCTGAAGCAGATCGCGAAGCGTTTCGCAAAAAGATGAAAGACGCAGATCTAAAATCCCTGCGCGGGCTGAAATCCAGACTGGGAAGAAATCCTTACACCACCAATCAAAACAGGAACTTCACCTCGATTTCCGCAGTCGCGAAACTGTACGATATCGACGGCGAAAAGGTTAAGGTCAGGCCGGACGTTGCAAAGCATTACACAGGGCTGACGCGACTTTATAAACCCGACTTTGAAATGGACAGTCTTAAGGTATGGGATCGCGTGCTGTCTAACGACGAAGTTGACAGCTCGTACACCAGACACTTTGCTTCAAACACACCGAAACTTCAACAGAGAGTCGATTCCCTGACAGCAGCATGCTGGAACATCTGGCATGGCGGCAAGCACTACAACCTCAAGGATGACGGTTGGGATTCAAGAATTCAGGTCGCAAAAATGCTTAAAGAAAGAGACGCAGACGTCGTCATGATGCAGGAAACGTACTCTTCGGGCGATTTCATTGCGGCCGAGCTGGGCTACTACTTTGCTGCAAGTGTCGACTGGGATTACTTGAACCAGGGCGCCAATATTTCTGTAATAAGCCGCTACCCCATCAAGGAGATGTTTGTACCCGAAACGTCATCATTCATGAACTGCGGCACAAAAGTTGTGCTGAGCCAGACTCAGGACATGTACGTGATGTCAAACTGGTATGGCATGGGGGAGTTTGAAAATGTATTCAACTATCACACGTCCAGGTTTGCTGACTCGAACAAAATCCCGACCCTGTTTGCTGGTGACTTTAACGCGGTTCCACATACGGACGGTGGCAGAAGCCCTGCATCCAAAGCGCTGCTGGAAAGTGGCTTCACAGACGCTTATCGCAGTCTGTATCCCGATGTGGAAGAGTACAAAGGTGGAACATCAGGACATGGGCGCGGCGGCAGAATCGATCAGATTTACTACAAGGGTTCAGGGTTGAGAAACAAATCAACGGACGTCACTTCGAAGGCGGAACCTGGATTTCCATCTGATCATTCATTGATTATCAGCGAGTTTGATCTGGACTATACGACTCGCGAGTCAAGCAATAAGTAGCGGCCGTTTATGGGCCCTGGCTCAGGTGCGACGCCTGAGCCTCAGTCTGACATTCTGTAATTCCTACGAACAGATCTGAGAGTGTTTTGTGAAACGGGCTCAAGCCATTAAGCAAAACACCCCCGGATCCATTCGAATCCAACGATTGGGCATAGATTCCATTACTGAACGCTAAAAGTAGCACTCCAAATACGGCACCGACAATACCAGACGCACAGACTCGCATTACAGGGCGCACAACTCGGCAATTCTAAATGGCGATTTTGAATTCCTATTCTGTCTCTGCATTGACTTGTTGTAATAACAAGTTGAATTCTCTTGAAATCGTTTCCATCGGAAGAGCATAGGACTTGACTCTTCCTGCTCGTGCAATGTTGATTCCGATCACCTGCCCGCTCAAATCAAGTAGAATACTCCCCGCTTGGTTCGGTTCGAAATCGACATCGGTCTGTAATGCATTGGTAAACTGCTTTCGCTTACGATTTAAGTCTTCAAGCATTTCATTTCTCACATCTTCATTTGTATTGCTACTGCCAAGTTTGACCAAAGAGGCTGCGACACGACCATCACGCTCAAACTCGACTGGGATTCGAGTATTTGGCTCTAAGGCTCTAAGCAGTTCTCGTAGTTGCTCGATTGAGTTGACTTCGTCTTGTCCGATCTTAGTGAGCTTGTCTCCACGTCTTAAGCCCGCTTTCTGGGCAGCACCGTTGGGGGTAACCCGTTTGATTGATAGATCGTCACGAAGGCTGACACCAAGCAAGCCGTGACCATCTTTCGCCATGTCTCGTACGTCTACACTCTTGACCCCCACACCAATTGGATCGCCAAGAAATCCAACAGCAACTACGATACTTCCCAACGGAATTTCTGAAGCTAGACCTTCGGACTCGTATTCTACTTTGTCTGCAAACTTGCAGTTGAGCAGGGCCGTTTTAAAATCGCGTTCAACCCGAACAAACATCATGTCCTCTTCCTTGACTCTTTTTAGAATCCTTCCCTTGACCAACTCGCCGCTTGGAAGTTCAATTTCGAAATTCGGAGTAACTAGTTCGCTGGATTTGGTGACAATCACCCCATCATTTGTGAGAATTACTCCAAGACAAATTGCCTTGCCACGACGCCAAAAACGGACCACTGAATCTTGATGCTTGTGAGCGTAATCTTTGAATGCTTGAACTGGAATTGCTTGATAATCTCTTTTTCCGATTTGTGATTGTGAGTGGCTGTTTCCGTCAATTAATTCTTGTAGCCTACGCTCCCAGAAACCCGCGAGTTTTTCACCAAATTCGCCGTCTCCCCAAACTTCTCCTTTGAGCATACGTTGCCAGTGATCTTTTTGTGTAAAGTCAGAAATTGGTGCTGCATTATTACCCATAAGATCATCACCAAGATTTGAGTGAATGCCAATTACATTCCCACTTAAGTCGAAAGTCGGGCCGCCAGAATCGCCTCCGATCAGCGACGCAGTAATTTGCAGAAACCCTTCTTTAGGATCATTTTTGCAAGCGATTCTACCAAGCCGCACGGGAGGGGTTCTATCATGCTGAAAACCTCCAGCATGAGAAATTGAAACACACCAGTCGCCTTCAGCCACGTCATTCATGTCCCCAACTCCTACGAATGGGTACTGACCTTCGTCAACAATTTGAACCATAGCGATGTCACGTTGTGGAATGCCGCCCAGTTTCTTCGCCATGGCAGTGGTGCCATCGACGAATGAAACAATGATTCCGTCGTCTGGAAGATCCTCGATTACATGGTAGGCCGTAAGTACAAGGCCATCGCCTGAGACAACCACCCCCGAACCGTTCTCGAGAATTTCTTTGCTCCCCACTCCTACTGAGGCTGGCATGCAACGTTGCGATACAGAAACGACCTGCGATTGCAACTCTTCGAAGTCTGAGAGCGATACCTCTTCAACTTGAGCCGCAACATAGTCGAACGTGAATACGACCAGAAACAACACAGAAACACAAAGGCGTTTAACAACTAACATACAAGGTCCTAACGCAAGTACTTTTGCCCGCTAAATCCGAAGCAATAAAATTTCGTGAGAGAACAAATATCGCCCCAATCGCTGGCGCATGACTGCCAATTGGAGGTGAACGCGAAAATCCCCGGACGTCTTTTTTCCTAATCAAGACCAAAAATCTTCAATGATGGCAGTGACCTTTTTAGTTCTTGAACATTCTTGATGCTGGCCTTGGCCGCACAGTCTCTCAGATCCAATTCTTTCAACGAGTTAAGGGTGCCAAGAGGGCCAAGATCACTTACATCTGTATTTGCCAAATTCAGTGTTGTCAGGGATCTGAGAGTACTCAGAGGATTCAGGTCACGCACCTCGCAATCCGTCAAATCTAGTTCTTTCAATGAGCTGAGGGTGCTAAGAGGGCCAAGATCACTTACATCTGTATTTGTCAAATCCAGTGTCCTCAAGGAACTGAGGGCATCTAAAGCGGTCAGTTCAACGACCTTGCTACTTGTCAGACTTAGACTTTTTAGTGACACAAGAGTACTCAACGATGACAAGTCACGAACCTCCGTGCGTCTGAGCACCAATTCCTCTAGAGAATCCAGCGAACTCAATGGTGACAGGTCGCGCACATAGGTATGACAAAGCTCCAGTTTCTTTAGGAATTCAGTGGGCGAATTGGCGCCAAATCATAAACGTCAGTTCCGTTCAAAATCAATGTTTCCAGAGATACAAGAGAACTTAAGGCGGTCAAATCTCTCACACGCGTGTGAGATAGTTCAAGATAAGTAAGTGAAGTCAAAAACGACAAACACCTGGGATCAATTTCATTTAAAACATCTTGCGACAACGAAATAGCTTTTGCTTCAGCAAGGTCATCTGTTGATTCAAGAAGATGCTTTCCTTGCAAATCGGTCCAGCAGCAATGTTTGATTTGTTCAAAAAATTGCTGCTTGGATCTCATGTCTCCAAAATCTTCACCAATTTCTCTGGAGAGCAGGGGCTCGGTTCTCAGGCGAAATCGCTCAAATCGAACGGACTGCTCCCGTATGCTTTGCTGAGAAAAACGCTCTACCAATGTCTGGGCTGGTGGTAACAATTCGTCAAACAGCCCGGCGATCTCTTTTGATTTTTCACTCGCTATGAACGCGTGCCTTAAAAACTCGACGACTTCAATCTGATAAGGACTTAAGAAGTCCAGCGATGCGGGACTAGGAAAAGAGCTCCGTGAATCTACTGCTACATTGAGAAGAATCGCTTGCTTCGAACCCATGGGAATATGGGACAGAACCTGCAATCGTCGTTTTTCATGATCCCAAGATTCGTTATTATTCGAAAATGGTGAGTTCTTGAGCCCCTCGGTCAAGCCGTCCAGAAATTCAAAGGACTTCTGTGGATTCAGATCCCCACTGGTGATGAGGTTGCAGTACGCGCTCTCAGTGAATTGACCTTCCTTTTGTGAAAACCGGACGGATTTTTCAAAACCGAGACGCTGAGCAGTCTCTTCTTGTTCTTTAGTTTGGCAATAGACAGTAATTGATTGCCCCCATCCCCAACGGCGACGCACATTCTGTTTGCGGTAGTACGACAAGAGCGACTCATAGGAAACGACGTCCGCGTCATAGGCAACCCGAATCACGTGATACGCACCTTGAACACCTCCCTCGGAGCCGAACAGCACATCGTCTTGTGTTGACAAAACACCGGGACCTTGCCCCAAGGTCTCTTCTGGGCCAAGATTTCAGCAAAATCCGAAAATGGCAGACGCAATCCTCTTCGCAGACAGTTCCTCATTGGCGAGCATCAGGTAACGAGGTACTGCAACATCAATCACCTCAAGGGTTTTTACCAACCACGCTGCAAATTCCGCGTCACAATTCTCAGAGGCAGTTGTCAGAGACAACGGATTCGAAAGATCTTGTCCCTTGGAATCGACACAAGCCAACTCCATCGATTCATTGTCTTTGAATTGGGCGAGTACCACGAAGTTGTTCGAAATCACTGGCCCAAAAACGGGGTGACTCAGGAACAAACGTGCCTTGGTCGCCTCGCTCTCTGAAGGAATCGTGACAATCAGTACGGGCTTGCCGCTGGTTTCGCAATTGTTGAACGCGATATTCCTATCCGTGTGCCATTCCACGGACAGCGAATTTGTATCTCCCTTTTGTCCAGTGTGGCGGAATCCGGGTTTGAATCTTGTCCGCAAATATGTGAGGCAAATATTCCTAGTATCAACACGCTGTTCAATGCAGCTCGCGAGAAATACATGACTTGTTCTTCCTGTGGGTATGAAACGTTAAATTTTTTCGTTCAATCCTTTGATTCAAGCTAGACTCTGTCGAGGCTCATTGATGGCGGCGAAGTCCAGATGCCGAGTAGGAATGTTAGTCGTTTGGCAAATCGCACGTGCGCCGCATTTGGTCAATCAAAATAAACTTCTATTTCACAATCGGGGAGATTCTCATTGAGTTTATCTATCGTCTGTCGGTCAACTTGTTCGCCGCTTAGCCAAAGCTCCTTAAGCTTACGCAGTGAGCACAAAGGGCTCGCGTCTGTAAATTGCGTGTAAGACAAGTCCCAGTTCCTGAAGCGAAGTCAATGAACTTAAGGGGGTCAGGTCAGAAATTGGTGCCGCATACAATTCCAGATTTTCTAGAGGCAATGACTCTAAAGGCGTTAGGTCCTCTACCAGAGTACCTCCCAGACCTAGGGCCCGTAACGAATTCAACTCTCTCAGCGGATTCAGATCCTCCACTGCAGTCTCGCTGAGGTATAGTTCCTCAAGCGAAATCAACTGGCTTAAAGGTGCCAAGTCCTTCACTTGAATGCTTTCCAGACCTAGGACTCGTAACGAATTCAACTCTCTCAGCGGGTTCAGATCCGTCACTGCAGTATCGCTGAGGTCGAGTTCCGAAAGTGAAATCAACTGGCTCAAAGGTGCCAAGTCCTCCACTTCCGTAAAATCCAATGCGAGGTGTTCTAGCGACACCAAAGAAGTGAGCGGAGTCAAGTCTCCGACTTCAGTAGAACTCACGTCAAGAAATTTCAGCGCCACCAATGAACTTAGGGATGCCAATTCTTCTACATTTGTATCATACAGATCTAGATGCTCTAGTGATTTCAACGAATTCAAAGGCGTCAGATCTTCCACTTGAGTTTGGCGCAATACTAGGTGATTTAGCATGCTCAATGAACTCAGGGGGGAAATATTCGCCACTTCAGTTTCGCTCAAATCCAGGTGCTCCAGCAAAACCAATGAGCCCAAAGGAGTTAAGTCGATTGGGGAAGCATTGATGATTTTAAGCTGACGCAGAGAAGTCAATGCACTCAATGGCGCCAAGTCGTCAATCTTACATTCTCGCAATTCCAATACGCGTAACGAACCAAATTGAGTCAGGTGCTCAAGATCAATCTCAACCTGTGGTTTGCCCGGCGGTCGCGAATATGACCGACCTAACTCCAACACTTGAAGAGAGTCTAGGGGGCCAAGGGAGGTGAAGTCTTCCACATTTGTAGTATTCAACAAGTACAATTCACGCAATGACTCCAAAGAGCTCAACGGGGCTAGATCTTTGGCCCGAGTGCGCCTCAAGTTCAAGTATTCCAACGAGCTCAAAGAACCTAGGGGTGTCAGATCTTCTATATCACTCCAAGACAAATCCAGCGATTTCAATGAGTTCAAGGAAGCCAGTGGAGAAACATCGTTAGTTGGAACTCCTGAAAGATTTAGTGATGCCAATTGGCTTAAAGATCTTAGCGGAGTGAGGTCACCCGCAGGGACATATGAAAGATCCAAATGCCGTAAGGAAACCAAGGAACTCAATGGTGCCAAATCTTCCACTTCGGAAAATGAAAGATCCAAATGCCTTAGGGAAACCAAGGAACTCAATGGTGCCAAATCTTTCACGTCGGCATATGAAAGATCAAGTACCTCGATAGAGCTCAATGACGAGAGTGCATCGATAGAGCTCAGGCGAGCTTGCGCAGGGTCTCCCACTTTAAGAGTTTTTAGTGTTGTCATCTCTTTGACAAACCCAATACTTGCGGTCGACGTTCGACGTAAGTCAAGTGATTCTAATGCAGACAGTCTTGATAGTCTCGCAACTCCTTTTCCAATATCACAGTCACTCAAATTCAATTCTGTTAGACCCTGTAATTTCGAAATGCATGCCAGCTGGATGTCCCGAATGCCAGAAGAGGATGCATCCAAGTGAGTCAACGATTTCAGCAACGACAAATCTTTCAAGTTGATTTTTGACAATACTTCTTCCGACAAACGAACTACTCTAACGTTCCGCAGGTCACTTGCCGTCTCAGGCCGACTCTCTCTGGCAACGTCTAGCCAAGCGTTTGATCGCAATGCCTCAAATAACTGTTCCGATTCCTGTGGGTCCGATTCCTGTGGGTCCGATTCCTGTGGGTCCGATTCCTGTGGGTCCGATTCCTGTGGGTCCGATTCCTGTGGGTCGGTTTTTTGGTAGCCAAATACTGCCAGCCAACTTCCTTGCGTTTCGCCATAGGTCAGTCGTGTCGCGCCAAGTGATAGTGTCACACTCCAAAACATCAAGAAGGCGAGCACCAAAGGCAGTTTGTTCATTTTCGTTTCTTTCGTTCTCTGAGGGTAAAGTAGTTCGGCAATCCGGTTTTCAAGCTTCTATTTCATTCCCAGCAAGCAAGTTCCGAAAGCCAGTTTGTTTGGGGAGCTAGTCGTTCCTACCGCCAACAACGTTTCTCCATCCCAATGCTTTTTCAATGGAGATGGAAGCTTCCGCACGAATCCGAGACGATTCCGATACTTTTTTTCTTCGACCAGCTTTTCGTTTTACGTCCGCCGTTATCGGACGAGGATCGCTTGCCTCTTTTTTTTATGTGAATCAAAACGGGGCTGTTGAGCAAGCACCGGAATATCGAAAGTAAAGCCTGACAGATGTGTCGCAATCAGGATGCAGCCGCTCCATCATCGTGCGAATCGTATTTCTCGCGACGTCACGGCGTTTGGCAATCTCGTTGCGCCCTCAAATACAGATGCTTCTCCTAACTCCCAAACAACTCCCATGATTTCGCGTTGTTTACTCGAGAGCGCAATCGGCTCTTTTTTTCTTTTTGGCATAGCAAGCTCATTGGGCATGTCGTGTAGCCATTATGGCTACCACGTGTAGTTGAGTCAACAGGAAAACCGCAAAATTTTAGAGGGAAACGCCCAAGCCGCTCGCATTGATCTTGCCACCAGATCTGCTCCCAAAAAGCTGGTGCATGCCAAGTGAGAAAAATCGGGTTAGAATCTGGTCAGATTAATGGAGAAATTGACCATGAAGAAATCACGATTTACGAATGAACAAATCGCGTTTGCCTTGAAGCAAGCAGCTGTGGGAACCTCCGGTCGAGGAGGTCTGCCGGAGGCTTGGCGCCTGCCAGCAGACGTCCTGCCGTGGGAAGAAGAGTTTTGGTGACATGGGCGTCACTGAGCTACGTAAGCTGAAGTCCTTGGAAGAAGAGAACAAGAGATTGAAATCGTTGGTTGCCGATCTCAGCTTGGACAAGCAGATCCTACAGGATGTGTTGTCAAAAAAGCTCTAAAGCCTGCTCGCTTGAGGAGGGAAATAGCGAGGGTTGGAGTTGCCTATGATGTAAGCCAACGTCGTGCGTGCGGCGTGCTCCGCTTGCCGCTTTCGACCTGTCGCTACCAATCGACCAAGACTCAGCCATCGTTGAGTTGGACCCCTGGCAATAGCATGGGATCGTGATCGATGTTAGCGATAACGTTCTCATTCAATGTGCGTACGATACGTTTTTTTAATTCTGGCGTCGCAGCTGGGAGCGTTCCAGGTCAGAAGCAAGATCTTCGAATTCTTCGAGTGATCCGTCTTCCTGCTGGCCGGTCCGCTGTTGGTGTTTCGCAATTCTTGATTCAAGGTGAGCAACATCTTGAAGAGCATTGTTTCAACGCTTCTCCAACTCGTCAGCAACCAACTGACCACGCCCGTAGTTTAGTACCAGGGGGGCACGTCACTGCCAATTGGAGGCAAACGCAAAAATCCCGGACGTCTTTTTTCCTAATCACGACCAAAAATCTCCAATGATGGCAGTGGCTTGGATATTCATGATGCCTGCCTTGGCCGCGAGATTTCACAGTTCGGTAATTGTTCTTCTATCTCCTCAACGCTTTTTTCACTCACTTCAGTTCCATTCAAATCCAGTTCTTTCAACGACAGCAAATTTCCCAGAGGCGTCACGTCAATCACGTCAGGTCCGCTCAAATGCAGTACTTTCAGCGAAAGCAAGTTGCCCAGAGGTGTTACGTCACTCACATCAGGTCCGCTCAAATACAGTACTTTCAACGAAAGCAAATTGCCCAGAGGCGTTACGTCACTCACTCCAGTGTCATCCAAATCCAGTTCTTCCAACGACAGCAAATTGCCCAGAGGCGTTACGTCAATCACTTCCAGTGTTATCCAGATGTAGTGTTTTCAACGACAGCAAATTTCCCAGAGGCGTAACGTCAATCACTCCAGTGTCATACAGATGCAGCGTCTCCAACGACAGCAAATTGCCCAGAGGCGTTGTGTCAATCACTCCAGTGTCATCCAGATACAGTGTTTTCAACGACAGCAAATTTCCCAGAGGCGCAACGTCAATCACTCCAGTGTCATCCAAATCCAGTGTTTCCAACGACAGCAAATTGCCCAGAGGCGTAACGTCAATCACTCCGGTGTCATACAGATGCAGTTCTTCCAACGACAGCAAATTGCCCAGAGGCGTTACGTCAATTACTCCAGTGCTATCCAGATACAGTGTTTTCAATGCCAGCAAATTGCCCAGAGGTGTTACGTCAATCACTCCAGTGTCATCCAAATCCAGTGTTTTCAACGACAGCAAATTTCCCAGAGGCGTTACGTCAATCACTTCAGTGTCATCCAGATGCAGTGTTTTCAACGACAGCAAATTTCCCAAAGGCGTTATGTCACTCACTCTAGTGTCATCCAGATGCAGTGTTTTCAACGACTTTAATTTGCCTAGAGGCACCAAGTCACTCACACCAGTGTTATTCAGAGACAGCGTTTCCAGCGACTTCAAGTTGCCCAAAGCCGTCACGTCACTCACTTGAGTTTCGTTCAAGTTCAAGTTTCTAAGGGAGGCCAATTTACTCAGCGAATTCAGTCTATTGACTTCGGTCTTCCTTAAATTGAGCGACTGCAATGATATCAACTTTGACAATGCTGACAGTCCTTTGTCCACACCCGTGTTGTTCAGATCCAAGTGAGTCAAGGAGCTCAATCGACTAATAGCCTTTAAATCAACGTCTCGAATCGTTGTGGCAGATAAATTCAAATGGGTCAAGGACTTGAGAAATGGACAAGTCCTTCAATTCGATTTCTTCGAAAATTGCTTGTGGCAAATGAAGGACTCGTATCTTATCAAGATCTAATACTGATTGGGGGCGATCTTTCCTGCCTTCATCCAACCAAGCGTGGAAGCTTGAGTGTTTCGAACAGCTGCTCCTTTTTCTCTGTGTCAATTTCCTGATAGCCAAACATCGACAACCAACTAGTTTGAGCTTCTTTCCCCGTTAGTCGTGTTGCGCCCGTTGCCATCGCTGTGCCGACAAATATCAGCAAAAGCATTCCGAAAGTTAGTTTGTTCATTCTCGTCACAGTTTTTCTTTCCGGCTAAGTATTCCGCTGATTCGCGTTTCGAGCTTCCAGCTGGCTCCAAACAAGGTATTGGCCAAAACAGGCGGTCTAAGTGGAGAGCCAGTTTTCCCTAGCTCAAGCAGAGTCTCTCCATAGACGTATGCTTCCGTTGTTTTCAAAACGAAGTTGTCGCAGATTTCTTCTCGGGCTTGATGCAGTTGCTGGCACACTAAATGGACCAAGGGATGCCACCACCACAAAGCCAAGTTGATTCGCTGCACTAGCTGAACTATCGCGTCGTTTCGAACAACATGAGCTCCTTCATGCGTTAAGATGTGGGCAAGTTGGTCAGACGTTGCAGTTTTTAGACATTTCGCAGGCAGCAATACCCAAGCACTGCGCCCTGTCCCAACTGCCATGGGCGTTTTGATATGGCATGTGACTCCAACCCGTGGATACTCCGCAATGCTAAGATTGCTTGTCGCTCGTGCGATGGCATGGGAAAATTCTTGAGCGTCAATTGGAGTGACGGTGCGCAGCAAACGCCGCAAGCGATACATCGCAAGCGCTACGCCGAACAAGTAGAAAACAGCACCTGCCACCCAGGCGGCGAGCCCGATGAATCGCCAGGAGATGTTCCATTTCGAAGCCGGCAGAGAAGAAGAAGTGGCTGAGCTATACGCCGGGGACGGGGACGACTTGGCTTTCAAAGGAGGCAGAGTCGTCTTTGCGACATTGACAGATGGACCCTGCGAAATTGATTTTTGTCGTTTCGGTTGAATTAGTGTTGGTTCTGACCAGATCGAGCCTGAATTATTTTTCGCACCTAGCTGGGGCTGGGCGACTAAGGGCTTTGAGGGTTCTGATGTCAGGACTGGAATGCAAATGGTGTATCCTGTCAGGCAAGTGGAAACTAAAATACCCGGACCTGCAAACATGCATATTAGGGCTGCGAACAAGATAGAATGTCGCGTAATTGCTGATTTTTGAAACAACGCTGTGGAAAGAATTGCAATTCCTAAGATCACTGTTAGCTGCGTGATTGCAAAAAATGCAGAGTCATTCATGATCGCATGCAACAGATCATTCATTTTTTCCTCGCTTGGATTTCTGTTTCTTTGCATTCGCCAACATTTTTTGAATTCGCTCAATTTCAGCAGTATTGAGGCCACGATAATCCAACAGGGCCATCATTAAATTTTCTGGATTCCCTCCGCACGAACCGTCAACAATGTCAACAATTCGCTGTCCAAGATTGGCTTCCCTTGGGACCAGAGCGGAATAAAAGTAAGTCCGGCCGATTACTCGATGCGTAAGCCAGCCCTTTTCTTCCAGCCGTTCCATCATCGTGCGAACGGTGTTTCTGGCCACTTCACGTTGCTTCGAAAGCTCATCACGAACTTCAAATACAGAGATTTCCCCAAACTCCCAAACAACTTCCATGATCTCTCGTTGCTTTTCCGAGAGCGCTTGTAGCTTATTTTTTTTTGACAAAATTATCCCCATCATTAGTTGCACTTCCGTAGCCACTATGGCTACGTCTGTAGCTCTTGGCAAGTGATGAATTTTTCATTCGGAAAAATAGAGTAAAAAACGAACTCTGGCCAAGTCACAATTCCGTCCCAGAATATCTGCACACAACGCGTTGCAGTCCTTTTGGGATCAGGTGTTGCGTCTGCATGGTGGTTGGGTGCTGGAAGTTGACATTTCGAAGTTTTTCGACAACCTGGATCACCGCCACCTGCGACGGGTTCATTCATGTCTGGATAGAGTGTTGTTTCAAATGTGGGGTTGTTGGCAAGGTGTTTAGATGGTTATTGCAACCCAAATGATGTGATTCAGAATGATCGCTCGTACGCAAATCAACTAGTGGCCACTTCCCCTAAACGTGGTCCACGTTGAATGGGAGAATTAAAAATGGTTTTCGATCCAGAGAGAGATTTTCAATGGCATGTAAATGTCACACCATTGCCAGATCATTTCCAAACTTCGTCCCCGATACCTCCGATGTGTGGCGGTGCCGACCGGTTTAAGTTTTGGAAGCAGCCACACACCAATTGAGCATCGCCGAAAATTGAGAATCTGGGTTGGATCGCGCGAGATTCTCCAGCGATCCTGGACGTTCGCGATGGATACCACGCAACAAGTCTTGCTCGCTATTGCTCAGTTCGCCGAACAACTGAACGATGTCGAGGTTTTCTGACGCGTCGCAGATTGCGTTCCAAGTTTCCGTTGGGCAAATAACGCCACGGTGGTACTGCCGAGCAATGTGAATTACGTGTTCTGGAGGAGTGCATTCAGTGGGCAATCTGACCGACCTCGTGCGTACAATGGAAGTTTTCTTCGACACCGCCCCTGACATCAGGCGACGGTTTGAACTAGAGACAAGTTTACCACGACAGCGAGATTGGAACAAGAAAACGAAGGTGCGCCCGCAGGGCCTTTGCGTGAAAACCATGTTATCCGAACCTATGAATCGGGCTGAGTGTCTCAATCTCAATTCGCTTGCAAAGATTCAAGCAGGGAACCGCCATGACCGAACCGATTAAATTCTACAGCACCGCCGATGAATACGGCGAATTCTCCAATTTCGCGGGATACCCAATCAAGATTGGAATGAAGATGTGGCCGACGACCGAACATTATTTTCAGGCTATGAAGTTCAACGACAAGTCCGAACGGGAGAAAATACGGAAGTCGAATTCGCCGATGCTGGCCGCACGATTGGGCCGAGACCGCAAATGCACGTTGAGGCGAGATTGGGAGTCGGCAAAGGTGAACGTTATGCGCGAAGCAGTATTGGCGAAGTTCACTCAGCACGAGGAATTGCGTGTGATGTTGTTAGCGACGGGTGACGTGAAGATCATCGAGCATACGGCGAACGATGATTACTGGGGCGATGGTGGAGACGGCAAAGGGAAGAACATGTTAGGCCGAATCCTGATGGACGTCAGGGCGAAGCTGCGAGAGGCATAGGACAGCGAAGTTCATCGGCTGCATCGTTTGAACGCCTCAGAGTTCACGCCGAACGCAGGAAGGAAAAATTCGAAAGTGCGCCGATTTTTTTTCATTTAGCGCGGTACCGTTTTTCGGTTGTAGATTACCAGCTAGCTCGACAACGAATCGGTGCCAAGCCCATCTCGCAACAAATTTTCGTTTCAGTCAGGACTCATCCGGCAAAAAGGCAGATTTTTGGAACTGAGTTACGTCAGACTTGGTATACGTTTAAGACACAATAGCAGGACGATAAGCAGTCCCGGTACTTTGACGTGGCAGATCCGTCCACTACTTGGACCTGTTTTATCTGGACTTCATCGTGAAGCCTGTCATGCTTTGTAAGAGCTGGCTTCCCGATTTCACGCAAACTCGATGTGCGGAAGGGATTGCCAAGACTAACGACAGCAATACGAGTTCAGGAACCCAGCGTGTCCCTTATTCAACTGACTGACATTTCCAAAACTTACGAACTCGGTGAAATCAAAGTTCACGCGCTCAATTCCACCCACCTCTCCATTGAAAAAGGCGAATACATCGCG
The DNA here is from genome assembly GCA_965224765.1 of Mariniblastus sp. GTDB lineage: Bacteria > Planctomycetota > Planctomycetia > Pirellulales > Pirellulaceae > CAZDBA01. The sequence goes on along the minus strand of CBDDAC010000023.1, from coordinate 116,824 downwards.
CTGATTGGCCCGTCGGGGTCAGGGAAATCGACATTGATGAACACACTCGGATGCCTTGATCGTCCGACCACCGGCAGCTACGAACTCGACGGAGAACAGGTTGCCGGAATGTCAAGAAATGCCAGAGCCGATATACGCAATCGAAAAATCGGCTTCGTATTCCAGAACTTCAATCTGTTATCACGAACGTCCGCTGAAGAAAACGTTGAACTCCCGCTGCTCTACAGCAAGCGGAGCTCAGCAAGGGAGCGAAGGAATCGCGCCAGGGAATTACTGGATTTGGTCGGACTCGGCGACCGAACGGATCACCATCCGGCTCAACTGTCAGGTGGTCAGCAACAACGAGTCGCAATTGCCCGCTCGCTGGTCAATCGTCCGGCGATTCTGATGGCCGATGAGCCAACGGGTAACCTTGATACAAAAACCAGCCGTGAAATTATTTCTCTTTTCGAACGCCTCAACGAGGAGCAGCAGCTCACTGTCATCCTCGTGACCCATGACCAGGACGTTGCCCGTCATGCCAAAAGGACCATTGTTCTGCGGGATGGGGATGTCGTAGCGGACACGAAAAACTTTGCCGAAGCCCTACAGGCGTTACACTCTTACGACGATTGAGGCACTGCTTAACGCAAGACCACAATTCTGGCATTTTCGATTCAATTATGAAAAGCGATACGATCGATTCTGATCGTATCATGACTATGCTCATTAAGAAAAGTTTCTCGATTCTGCTGATACTGAGTGCGTCAGCCTCACTGGTAAATATTACCGACGCGCAACAATCGTCAAGGTTTACGCTACCGGAGCGGGCGCATATTCGAGTGCGAAATCCTGGCGAACTCCAGACCGCCAGGATTCCAGATGTCTCGGCCCCCAGGACCTATTCGGACACTGGAACTGAAACAGAAGAACTACTTTCACTTGACGAAGCAATTCGAATCGCCATTGAAAATGCCGGTGTCGTCCGCATTGTTTCCGGCGCTTCTGCTTCGACGACTGGACGTTCGATTTACGACGTCGCAATTTCGAATACGGCCATTGACGAAACGGCAGCAGTCTTTGACCCCTCGTTCAATATCACGTCGTCCATAGGCAAGTCGGATCAGCCAGGAGCAATATTCGATACGTTGATCGCTGGACAATCACTGATCGTTGGTGCCAGTTCTGACGCAGTGAACACTGTCATCGGCTTTTCCAAGCAAAACTTCAACGGCGCACAACTGGGTCTGAACATCAACACCGTGGGTTCCTATTTTGAACCAGGACTTACACCGCTGGAGCCGGAAATCCGGTCTTCAGTTGAGATGACGCTGCGTCAGCCTTTGATGCGGGGGTATGGTCGAGCAGCCAACCTGACTCCTGTTATTCTGGCTCGCAACGATACTGAGCGTTCTTATTTTCAATTCAAGAGTTCGGTGCAGGATCTGGTACGAAGTGTCATTGAATCTTACTGGTTGCTGGTTTCAGCGCGAATCAACATCTGGGCGCTGGAACAGCAGATTGAGCAGTTGGAGTTTGCTCTGGAACGGGCAACAGCGCGACTGGAAGAGGGGTTCGATCAGGTTGCTATCGTGGCTCAAGCGAAATCTGCTCTGGCCAATACCCAGGCCAGCATGATTTCTGCGAAGTCCGATCTACTGTTGCGAGAAACGGCGTTGCGAAATGTTTTTTACAAGCAGTATTCAAACGACACAAAGTACGTCCCGTCTTCAGTGCCTGTCCAGGACAAAGTTGATTTTGACTGGAACCAACTACTGGTACTGGCTGAGCAGTATCGTCCAGATATTATCGAACTAAAGCTGGTTCTCGAAGCCGACCAACAGCGACTTGCTCAAGCCGCCAATCAAACGCGGCCCCAACTGGATGCAATCGCCAGCTACCGCTGGGATGGACTCCAGGGAACAATGCCCAACGGCGCAAACCTGCAATCCGGCGCGGAGCGGTTTCAGGGATTCAGTGTCGGGGTCAATTTCTCAGTCCCCATTGGCCTGCGGCAGTCAAGAGCGTCTTTGCGACGACAGGAAATGGTGTTGAATCGTGACCGGATCAACCTTGATCAGGCTATTCATCAAATGATTCATCAACTTGCAATTAATTACCGAAACGTCGATCAGTTCCATGCCCAGATCGTCGCATTTCGAGAAGCCAAAGAGGCATCACGACTGAATCTGGAAAATCAGCTGGCTGATTTCAATTCGGGCCGCAGCGAATTCATCAATGTTCTTCAAGCAATTGCATCATGGGGAAATGCGGTCTCCCAGGAAGCGCAGTCGATCGCACAATACAACATTGAGCTTACGAACATCGAATTTCAGACCGGCACGATTCTGGAAACTCATGGAATCGTGTTTTATGAAGAACGTTTTCAGTCGCTCGGGCCGATGGGACGCCTAGGCAACCCTCTTTGCTACCCGGAAAAAGTATTCCCAGCCGGGACGCCTGAAAGATATCCCGATTCCGGAAAGCGATCAGATGAGGCATTTGATCTGAGGGCGCTGGGAAATAGCCGTGAACGCCAGTAGCGCCGCTGCTTATTCATTCGCGGGGCATTTTCATGCTCCGCAGGCGGACTGCATCGACGCTACTCATAGCGAAGTGCATCAATAGGATCAAGGCGACTGGCTCGACGCGCCGGATAAAACCCGAAGAAGACTCCAACCGCCGCCGCAAACAGAAACGCGATAACTGCAGCGGGAATCGAAACGACCATAGGCCATTCCGGTCCAGACAGAGCGGCGTTGATAATCTGAGTCAGACCATAGGAGGCACCGATTCCAATCGCAATTCCGATAACGCCTCCGATGCAGGAAAGCAGAACCGACTCGATCAGGAATTGAAACAGGATGTCTCGTCCTTTTGCGCCTACTGCCATTCGAATTCCAATCTCACGGGTCCGTTCAGTTACCGAGACCAACATGATGTTCATGATCCCGACACCTCCAACCAGAAGCGAGATCCCTGCGATCGCCGACAGCATTATCGTCATCGTGCCAGTGACCATGTTCAGCATACGGGCAATTTCAGCCATCGTTTCGATTTGAAAATCTGACTCACCGGAGCCGTGAATCCCATGCCGGTCACGAAGCAGACCTGTTATTTCGGCCTCAACCGCAGCCGTCTGTCTTCCTTCTTTTGCCGACACCATGATTTCGTGCACATCGTTAAATGCTGAGCCTTCCAGTACCCGACGAACCGTGGTGAAGGGCAGTAGAACAATATTGTCCTGATCCTGCCCGGCCATATTGGCTCCTTTTTTTCGAAGGATACCGATGACGGTGAAAGGTTTGCCGTTGATCCGGATGACTTTTCCAATAGGCCTTGCCGCCTGCAACAGGCGTGCGGCAACGGTGCGCCCGATCACGCAGACCTTTTCCGCCTTGCGGATTTGAGATTTGTCAAAAAAGATGCCTTCATCCACATGCCAGTTGCGAACCGTTTCAAAATGTTCCCCCACTCCAAGAATCGAGTCCGGGCTCATATTGGTATGAGAGTAAACCAGCTGACCACTGGTAAAGACAATGGGGGACGAAGCAAGTACGCCGGGGCACTCTCTGGCAATAGAGTCACTGTCCTCCGCGGTCAGCGCGTGGCTTCTACCGCCACTGACTCCAGCTCGTTCCACCGACCGGGGGAAGATCATCAGCACATTGTTCCCCAGGCTTGACAACTCATTCATCAGATAAGCCTGGGAGCTTTGACCAATCGAAACCATGGTCGTGACCGCTGCAATTCCAATAACGACTCCAAGAACCGTCAGGAAAGCACGCATTTTGTTTTTGGCCAGTGCACGGGCCGCGATGGAAAGAATCGTGAAAAACTGCATTGATCTATTGCCCGCTAAAACGCGTCGTTGCCGGTGACCAGCTCACTCTCAACATCGATGTCACCCGATTGAACCTCGATATACACAGCGTCAGAGACCCCGGTTTTGACTTTTACAGCTCGAAGGTATTCGCCGTCAAATGTCCAGACGTATCGGTTCTCTGATTCATCTTCAGCAACGTTGAGGATATCGTTGGCAGACGCAGGTTGCTTGTCTTCCTGTCCTTCAAGAATATGCCGATCATCAGGATGGACCTGTTCCGCATCGATAGGAAAGAACCGGACGGCTGACTTGGGAACTCTCAGAACATTCTCCACACTTCTGATTTGGAATGCCATGTTTGCCGTCATTCCCGGAAGCAGTTTCAACTCAGGATTTGCGGCACCGACCACAACCGGATAAGTAACAACATTTTGAGTCTCGGTGGAACTGAATCGTACTTCCTCAATCGTACCTTCGAAAAGATCCTTGGGATAAGCATCGACACGAAACCAGACAGGCTGCTTTGTTTTGGCCGCGTCTCGAATCAACCCGATTTCCGATTCGTCAACATTTGCGAAGACATGCATCTTTTTCCGCATTCCAACACCGACAACAAACAGCTCCGGTGTCTGAAAGGACGCTGCCAGAGTCTGCCCGGGTTCGACCTTTCGGTCAATAATGATTCCATCCTCAGGGGAGCGGATAAACGTGTACTCCAGATTCTGCAGAGTATTGGATAACGATGCCTCGGATTGTTTGACAGAAGCCTTGGCGCTGATTAACTGCGATTCAAGCGACAGCAGATTGAATTTAACTCGATCCAGCTCTGATTGAGCGATAAAATCCTTGTTCCTTTTTTGAAGTGCCAGGGCACGGGCCTGATCATTTTTGGCCTGTTGAAGCTGAGACTTGACGCGGTGCACTTCGGCTTTGGTGATCTCCAGCGAAGCACGATCACGATTCACATTTGCCTGAATCAGTCTCGAGTCAATTTTTGCAAGTAGCTCGTCGGCTTTAACTTCCTGGTTGAACTCGGCATACAATTCCGCAATCGGGCCGGAAACAAAGGAACCAACCTGAACGGATTTAACAGGCTTGATCGATCCGGTTGAATTCACAAACTGGATCACCGTTCCCATTTCCGGCTTGACGGTACGCCAGACGGGTTTATTTCGCTCCGAGATTGCATTGGAAACCGGCACATAGATGCCGACACCGATGGCACCCAGAACCGCCAGAACGGCTATCGTTTTAAGAAGTAGCTTTATCATTTCCCGAAGGCGAATTTTTTTGAAACAGAATTGACACTACTATTGCGCTTCCAGAGTATTGCAGGAACATGAAAAGGCAAATGAAACCTCCAGAACCAGCAAAGGTTGTACATAAAAACTTGCGACTTTGTTTCATCTTTGTCGGAATTAGTGTCTTTACCACGCCAGGATCCAGTAAAAGCCATGGAAAAACAGAATGAACTCGCCAGTCTTCCAGTGCTATGGCGACTTAAAAATTGACACAATCAATGGACAGGACTGGCGCCACTCACATGAACTCAAGCTTTCCCCTCAGAAGTTGTCAGTCCTGGAATGCCTGATTTCTCACCAGGGCAATGTGTAACTCGCAACCAGATCATGGTTCACATTGGCAGCGATTCCTCAGCGGACACAAAACGTAATCTGATCGATGTGTATGTTGTTTCAATCAGAAAGAAAACCGAAATCAGAGGGTTTTCCAGAGTTGTTCACACCGCGCGAAACGAGGGCTACTTCTTCAGAGCCAGCACCCAAAAAACCATTTCCTAGATCCCTGTCGCGGATCGTTCATCGTGTTTTTCTTCGTGTTTAAGTACGAATTGTGAATCCATGTAGACTTCGTAAATGATTTGGGTGTAGTCGCCGTACTCGCCCCAAAGACAAGAGTTGGGTGCGGATGATTCCATACAACGGCAAATACTTTGCTGTTCATCGATTTGCATTCTGAGTTGCGACATATGCCGTTTGGCTGTCCTTGAGGGAGGTAGTGTTTGCCGCCAAACTCCACTGAATTGTTGTGGATTACTGACTGCCAATCAAGCTGTGGGTTTGTCGCTCACAGGGACGTAAGTTCAGCGCAAAGAACGTGGAGGTTTGGTTTTGGTTTCGGTTTTCACTCTAGCTTACGAATCTATTGCAGATGTTGGGCAACATGGGGTCGGGAGTCTTTTCAGTTTCTTTAGCAAAGCGGGTTGGGTAGGAAATCTTATGCCAGTTGACTTGTCGTTCTGTTCAACCAGAAAAGACTCCCGACCCCCTACCGGATCTCTCGACACTTGGTTTCTCGCGGAAAGTCACATATCTCTCAGGTTTTCCTTGAACTACTCCTCTCTTTGGCGTTTCTCCCATGCTCCCAAACGCCACCTGAATTTGGCGGATTACGAGTCCCAAATTTGGGATTGAGTTCAGCGGCGACCTTCACGCCTTGTGAAATGGAGAATGATGAACGAAACCGCACAAAGCAATTCCAATTTGACGTCAGAATTCAAATCAAATCCTGTGTTTCTCGACATGGGTTGATTTGGTTCGGAGTTTTGAGAACGACCCAAATGGCCTTCGGTGTTTCACACCGACGCAGGTTGGCCAAGTCCGTTTGTGCGAGCGATGAACCGAAGGGCTGGCGGAAATCCATTCAGGATTTTGATCAGATCATGGCTTTTTATTGATTTTCGGCAACTACGAGAGTCAATCCAAACGGCAAAAACACCTACAAAACATCGGGAACGACTTCAACAGACTTTTCTAAGGCGTTTCTAAGGGTTTAATGCGATGCGATTCTCCGCTCGATGCGTACATTCATACAGCCATCTACGTACGTTTTCTTGGAAACCTCGAAAGAAGAAACAAATGCAAGACAAAAGTAGAAGAACATTTCTTAAGACGAGCACAGCAGTCGCCGTTGTAGGAGCCATCCCTTCATTGAACTTGCGGCTTTTCGCAGGAGATCCCCAGAACATATCTACGAAAGATGAACAATTATTTTGGGAAGCAATCCGCACTGGAAACCTTGCAAGTGTCAAACAACAAGTTGCAAAAGCCAGAGACCTGTTAAAGTTGAAAGACAAGGCGGGACTGTCTTGCTTCGCGTTGGCCTTATTGTTGGGGCACAATTCAATTGCCGATTTTTTTAAGGCTACGGGCTACGAAAGCGACTTGCACGAATCCGCGTTGGCGCAGGATTGGGATCGGTTTGACGCCATTGTTAAATCGAAGGGAAACGAAATTGTAGAGTTCGTAAACTCCGATCATCCGATTGGCGGAACCGCAATGTATGCTGCCGCTTCCGCTGGGGCAGGACAGGATATGTGGCGGATTTACGCGCTGGGCGCCGATCCAAATGCCTCGCCCCGGGGGAAAAAGGGAATCAGCCCGATTCAAAAAGCACTTCGATTCAGGGATTTGAAAACATCTGAAATCACTGCTGCTGCGATGTTATCAAACAACGCGAGCCCAAATCCGCCAACCAATTCTGATGCGCCGCCGTTGCATATTGCTTCCGAGCGGGGGAGCCGTGAAATGGTTGAGATGTTAATACGTTTAGGTGCGAACGTTGACGCCCGATACAACAAAAAATCTGCTGCGCAACTGGCAGAAAAAAATGGATTTGCGGAAGTTGTCAACATGTTGAAGAATCACGATGTCATACCAAGGACTTGCCGAACGTCAAGAGTGAAGTATGACGCAGCGGGCAACGACTACCGCATTCCAGATTTCGGTGACATTTCACTTTTTGAACGACGGAAACTCGTTGGGCAATCGCATGGCAATCTTGACTACGTGAAAGAAGCAATCAAGAAGGATCCCCGGATGGCACATAGTGTTGCGACGACAAGTGAGATTTGCGTAGAAGCAGGTGCACATATGGGCAATAAACCGATCGTCGAGGTATTACTGAAGAGCGGTGCACCCTATTCTTTACCGACTGCCGTGATGATGAACGATATCGCAACAGTGAAACGATACCTCGACGAAGACGCTGATCGTATTCACGAACGTGGGGCACATGATTACCCGCTCTTGTCCTACCCGGTAATTGGAAAGTGCCCGATTGAAATGCTGGAACTATTGATTGACCGAGGCGGGAAAGTCGAACAACAGCATTTTCTTGGTACGACCGCACTTCACTGGGCAGCTCAACGCAGCGATTTAAAGGCGGTTGAGTTGTTGATCTCAAATGGAGCAGATGTTAATCGGGTCGGCCGCAAGTTCAAACCCAGTGGCGAGACCCCGCGAATGATGGCACGCGACGCGAAAATAACTGCTGTCCTGGTGGCAAACGGTGCGAATTAGAGCGGCAAACTTGGGCGTGTTGCTTGATCGAGAAACGAGTCTTCCGACGCAATTCGATCTTGTTGCGAAATTCCCGCGATGCAGCTACTACAATTGATCTTAGGTACGGGACGGTGTTCGATTGAACCAGTTCCCAAATGGTTGATAGGTGCGGCCTTGATTATCGCCTCACATTTGTTCGAGATTGCTTTGCCACTAGAGAATGTGAACACGTGAAAATACGATTTTTGAATTTTGAATTCGACCAGTCAACTGGCGAGCTAACGCAATCTACCGACGGAAAAGCTACTGTCAGTCGGCTTCCGCCCCAACCCAGCCAATTACTCGAACTACTACTCAATAATTATCCGGAAATCACCAGTCATCAGGCTATTGGAGATGAATTATGGCCAGGAACCGGTGTTGACTATGAAGCGAACTTGCATTTTTGTATTCGGCAAATTCGCTCCGCCTTGAATGACTCAGCTTCCAAACCAAAGTTTGTTGAGACGATTCCACGTCGCGGCTACCGTTGGATTGCTGAGTTCAAATACACCGATGCGGTTCAGCCAGCAAGCACTGACGGAGTTTCTTCAGACCCCGACGTCTTCTCACAGGATCGCGATGACTCGGCGGTCGACTATGCCACTCCAAAAGTTACGAAGGCATTCGATGACAAGGTCAACGATTCCGAGGAAGTGCTCCCCGATTCATTCGTCGAACCAGTAATCAAGAATGGTGTCGAAATTGATTCTTCGATTTTCAACACACAAGCGACTAACGTACTACTAAAGCGGTTGTTTCTGTTTGCAAGTTTGTTCGTTATCGCAATCGTGTGCATTTCTTTCTTGATACATTCAATGTTCAAGACTACTCCGACTTTGTTAAGGGAAACAACTGAAAATCCTCTCATCGCCATAATGCCGTTTAAAACTACCAAACCCGAGTTCAAATCAATTGGAACCGGTGAAATTGGTTGGGGCATTCTTGAGCAATTGGAGTTTGCCAAGTTCAATGTCGTTGGACCAACAACAACATCTCGTTTCGATGAACCGCCGCAGTTGATGTGGGACCTCGTCGACGAATTTAAGATCGACTTGATTGTGAATGGCAAGTTCTTTCTGGATGAGGGGAATCCCGTAATCTTGGCGGAGATCATTCGAGCTGCCGACGGTGCCCATATTTGGGTCGATAAATTTGCGACTTCTTCGTCTCAAGACGAAATTACACGATCAATTGTTGATGCGATCAACAGCATTTCATCTGAGTAACGATTGGCAGAGATTCGACTACCAGACATGGTATTTTGACGTCGAATCTTCAGGGGCTTCATTTCCGTACACTAGCCACCGTTCACGATCGAAAGTTGCCCCATGTTGCCTTCGGCTTAGCGCATGCAGCATTGCAAGAAAGCCTGCATTCTAAGCCTGTTCTCGAAGCAACTTGAGGGTTTGGAAGCAACCCAGAGAGGGATTTTTTTACGAAACAGCATCGTCAATTCGAACCAGCAAGCGTCAGGCAGGAGCTCCGGTTAATTATATTGCATCACGAAATGTAACCTCCGAAACTGCGTCGGCTTCATCGTTCGAACGCAGTTAGCTTTTGTGCCAAAATACTAGTTTCAGCGTTTTCTGGCACTTGAGTTGTAGCCTCACAAAACGATCCCGATTTGGTACTCGATCATTATTAGAGAAACGCTTGTTTTTCGAAGGAATTCGAATGGTCCAAACTCATCTCACCAACCAAAGTTCCATCAACCCATTGATTGAATCAATTGAGACACTCTCAGCATTTGGTGATCTATCATGTGAAGATAGCTCCATGAAGATTGTTAAGAGAAAGTTATCGAGTGGTTTCTGAGGATGTCAAAACCCTTCGGAAGTTGCCACGATTCGACTGGTTGGCGCAATCCAATCGTCCGGTTTTTATCTGAAAGCGAGAGGTAATGGATCGGCATGCATTTTTCTTTTAAACCATTAGAAGAAATGTCTTGACCCGCCAATGCGGTTGCCATAAACTTCTATTCAATTAGAAGAATTGTGAGAGGTCAAAGTGCCCAAGAAGAAAAAGAAGTTACAGCCATCAGAGCTGGAGTTGTTGATCCTTAAAGTGCTTTGGCGCGCCAATGAGGACGAATTGCCGATGGCGGTGCGTGATATCAGGAATTCACTAGCGAAAAACGGTAGAGACCTGGCTCATACGTCAGTGATTACGGTTCTGAACATCATGGTCGACAAAAAGTTCCTGAAAAGATCAAAGCGCAAGAATGCATTTTTCTTTGTGTCTGTGCTTCCAGAAAACACGGTTCAGTCGCGAATCGTTGATGATGTATTGAACCGTGTATTCGATGGTTCGGCTGAAAGCTTGATGTTGGCGTTACTGGACCGCTCATCGATTAACTCCAAAGAACTCGCCAACATTGGGGAAATTATCAATCGCAAATCTAAAGAACAGGGAATGAGTGAATGAATCTATCATTCGAGCAGCTTTCATTTTTTGTGTTGCATTCGTTGGTCCATCTGATCTGGCTTGGTTTGCTCGTGTGTTTGATCGCAATTGTTGGAAACCGCTTCCTTCAACGCCGCTCACCAACGGCTGAGTATCGTTTCAGTTTGCTTTGTTTTTTGTTGCTTGTAGTGTCCGTCCCGGTTTCTGCAAGCGTGGCCTTGGTTACGATGTCAAGCGACCTAACATCCGGTGTCACGTCGCCCGCCATTTCGGTATCCACAGAATCGCGAAAAGAACGTAGCGGGCAAGTGGCAGATTCCCTTATCAAAGTCGAGAAGCATACGGCGGCTGTACAAAACGACACGAGCTCCACAAGCCCAACAAGCGAGGCGGAGTTACAAATAGCGAACGATAAGCCAGCGTTGAACTCGATCGATTCCGGGTCGTCGACGGCTGGGTATTCGATTTCCAAAATCGCAAAAACAATGGCGCCATGCGTTTCATTGGGGTATTTGATTGGAAGCTTTTTAATGCTTTTCCGGATCGCGTTGTCGAGTGTTGGAGTTCAACGGCTTGTTCGCGCTTCGAAACCCATTCGTGATCGGGAAATTGTCTTGCGAGCCAGGAGAATCGCCGGGAGACTAGGGTTAGATGTGACTCCGGTCTTGATGATTTGCAATCGGGTTACCGTTCCAATGGTGTTTGGAATTTGGAGGCCCGTCATCCTGTTGCCAACATCACTGATAACAAACATTCCTCCTGTGCAGCTTGATGCGATCCTGGCACACGAGATGTCGCACTTGCGTCAGTTCGATCATCTGATAGTCATTGGCCAACGGTTGATGGAAGCGATTTTGTTTTTTCACCCGGTCACATGGTGGCTAAGCCGTCGGCTTGATTGGCAGCGTGAAATTTGTTGTGACGATCGAGTGCTGGAAGTCGGAACTTCTCCACTGGACTATGCCAAGTCACTCTATCATATCGCGAAAATGCAGATGTCTGCACGTCAAAAATCTCAGGGACTTGGCGTTGCTGCAGATGGCGGTCAAGCATCCCAATTGGGCACGCGGATCAGTCGAGTGTTAGGCGAAACGCCACAAACTTCATTCAAGGCGTCAAGCAATTTTGGGTTACTTTTCTTAATTCTGTCGTTGCCCGTCGCACTGGTTTGCGGAACATTGCTGGCTCATGGCGATTTGGAATTGGCCAGCTCAGGTGAGTCATCCATATTGCCTGTCGTTTCAGAATCTGAAATTGCGACCGACGAGGCGTATCCTGAGTTTCGTGGTGTCCTTCGTGATTCAGCAGGAAATCCAATCGCCGGCGCAAAAGTGGTTATTCAAGAGCATCCGCTAAAATGTCACGGTTATGTCAATCGCCTTCTGCCAACTAGCGAAGAAGAGTTATCCAAAGAATCCAAGTATGACCTAAAGGTTCTTGCCGAAACCGACTCAGGCAGAGACGGTACGTTTCAACTTAAAGACGTACCGGTACCCGATTTTGCGCCCTACTACGGTTCGCGTTATCCAATTACATTGGTCGTGATTCATGATGAGTTCGCGTTGCAATGGGTTACGTTGAGCCATGTGCCAGAACGCGAACTAGAGATTACGCTTTCAGAACCCAATCCAGTTTCCATCAAATTCACTTCGTTAGGAGATTTGGAAGTGCGTGAAAGCGACGTTAAGTTGGTGGGCGTGATGGTGGCCGAAGAGGGGATGGAACTCCAACTAGCCGGAAACGTCGACAATAGTTCAAGAAACATGATGAACTATTGGCTTTCCAACGATTCCAGCAACCAGTTGGCCAATCGTATGATCAAGCGCGACGGCGCCAAATTGGAACTGAAGAATTTGCCGCCCAATTCGATCGCCGTGTTTGACGTGATGGCGCGCGGCAGTCTCCGCGAAACTATTTGCGTTTCCAATATTGCCGAGCGAACTGTCGAGCGGGCTACTGCGCTCGGTCGGTCGCGAACAATACACCTTTCTCCCGCTGAAATCAGATTGTCTGAAGCGGCGTCCTTGCATATTACCGTCCTTGAAAAGAAAACTGGCGATCCGATACCCGGTGCAAGCGTAGAGCTGATGCAACGGAGCGACGAACAAAGGAACGTTCGAAAAAGGCGAAGCGCGAAAACAGATCAACTTGGAATCGTCGAGTTTCAGGGTTTGAATCCAGACGCCGAGCAGATTTATCTAGTTGTTGATCCCCCGATTGGGAGTCAAGGCCTTCGATTTGTCAAACGCTTTGATTTGTCGCCGGATGAGATGAAGCAGCCGATTGAGATTGCGGTCGAGTCGGGAGTGAAAATCCAAGGAAAGGTAATTGACCTTGAAACGGGACAAGGAATTCCTGGCGTAGATGCTTACCTTGATTCATCGGTTGGTGATCTGCATGAAAATCAGGTTGCAACCATGGGAACTACGGATGCAAATGGGGATTATGAAATCGTTGTACCGAAAAGGAGCGCTGAAGCGAAAGGAGAGGTCTCTATCGGACCGGTAGAAGGCTATATATCGTTGAACGAAATGGAGCCCGACAATCCGTTTACCGACTATGCCACCGTTCCTGTTGATCTAGCGGACGCAAAGATTGTTCCTACGATAAGGCTAAAGAGCATCCCGAAATTTCCCCAGCAGTATATGGAGGTCACCGTCGTTGACGAGAATGATCAGCCCGTTTCTGGAGTCGCTGTTCGGTTTTTCGGTCATGAAAAAAACGGTGGTTATAGCACTCCGGCATCGCAAAAGACTAATTCAGCTGGAATCGTTCAGCTAGAGCAGAATGAATACGGCCCTTTTTACTATAAACGGCTCGCTGTTACCGCGATTGATTTGACGAATAAGCGTGCCGGTGCCTTGGTCCATGAGGACTCTGAGGAATTGAAATTAATCGATGATTTACCGAGCTATCTAGAGTGTCTTATCGCCGCAAAGAAATCACCGGAGGGGCCGTCTGTTGGTTTAACGATCAAGCTTCAACCGATGGCTAAGGTGGAAGGGAGGCTTGTGAATGAGAACGACGATTCGCCTATTGTTGGGGCGCAAGTAGTTTGTTATCAACTGCCTTACGAGTTTACCGAGTTTACTCCTCATCAAATGTATTTTCAGCCAGTGGAAACTGACGATGACGGTCATTTTGAGCTTTCAGCGATTCCTGACAAGAAAGGTTTCCTACTGTTTTCACGCGGGCCTTTCGCAAACCAAACGTTAAAGCATTCGGCATCTGAAAAGTTCGTTCTGGAATCTGGCGAGACAAAAAAAGTGAATCATCGTGTCGAAATGAAGTAGATTGAGTCTTCCCAGAGATGGAGGCTAGTGCTTCATCCAGATTTGGAATTTCGGTTGGCTGTTCGTTTCACCAAGGCATTGATTCGCGAATCGTCCCTCCAACCCTAAGGCTTGAAGTCGATTAAGGATCTCGATAAACACGCGCAACTACATCGGGGGAATGGGCATTGGGTCTGAATATTCGATTTTGCACAGAATCGCCGCGCAGCCAAACAAAAACGCTCGTCCTTATCGAGCCGTTGTGGAACCTGACTGACGGGAAGTGTTTTGGAAGTTGCTTTTAACTACAACTTCGACAGGAAATACCGCCATCGACCACCTGCGTACTTACCACCCGTCCCAAATCGCCGCGGCGAAGTGTCTTTTGGATGCAAAATCGAACCAGAGGCCATCGCTGCGACATCGAACCATGCGCTAATCAATCCTTCTATTTGAATTTGAGCAAAGCCTTGTGTTTTCGTAGGCGAGTCTGATATCGTTGAATGGTGTTTCAAAAACTCACGGTTCTCCATTGAAGCCTGTCAGATACTTTATGAATAAATTTTGTCAACTTACCTTCGTTTTGTCCACATTTTTGATTTTCATTCTTGGAGTGGCTGAGCGACTACAGGCTCAGTTTGATTGTTCTGAGTTGTCGACTACGACTTTGGCAAATGTTGAAAGAACGAAAACTTCCCCAAATATCCTTTGGATCTACATCGAAGATATGAATCCGTCGCTTGGTTGCTATGGCGACACGACCGTGCCAACACCGAACATGGATGCGCTGTCGAAACGAGGTGTACTGTTTGAAAGATGTTATGTAACGGCTGGAGTTTGCTCACCAACGCGTAGTGCGATTATCACCGGACGGATGCAAACCACAATTGGCGCGCACAATCACAATAGTGCATACAACAAAGACACGCCTGTCCATCTGCCCAGATACTTGCGAGGCAATACGCTGCCTGAACTGTTTCGGCAGAACGGTTACGAAACATTCAATCAGGGCAAAGATCACTACAATTTCACCTATGACCGCAAGCAACTTTATTCGAATGTAAAAAGCAAAAAGAACGCGCGAAGGCCGTGGCGAGATTTGGCTGATACGACAAAACCGTTTTTCGGCCAGATTCAAGTCTCTGGGGGGAAGTACGTGTTTTTTGACGAGCAGTTTAAACGGCTCAAAGAAAACACTTCAACAGAGGCTGCCGCAAAAACCCTGCCGCCCTACTATCCCCATGACACTGTGATCTTGAAGCACTGGGCCATGCACTACGATTGCATCAAGTTAACTGATGATCGAATTGGCCAAATTATGGCTGATTTAAAATCCGATGGATTACTCGAAAACACAATTGTCATTTGTTTCAGCGATCATGGATGCTACATGCCACGACACAAGCAGTTTTGTTATGAGGGCGGATTGCATGTTCCGCTGATGATCGTCGCGCCGAATGAATTTGCAAAATGGGAGGTCGAATCACGCCGCTCTGATCTCGTCAGTAGTCTGGATATTTCTGCGACTTCGCTTGCCTTCGCTGGCATTGAAGTTCCTGCTTGGTATGACGGAAAGAATATGTTTGCAGAGGATTTCAATCGTGACGTTGTGTATGCTGCAAAAGATCGAATGGATTTCACGATTGATCGGGTACGTGCATTGCGAACCAGCGATAACTTCAAATACATTCGAAATTTTTATACTGATCGCCCCTATATGCAACTCAATTATCGCCACGGTCGGGAGTACATGGTTCGAATGGAAGAGCTGTTCTTGCAGGGAAAACTTTCTACAGTCCAAGCCCGTTTTTGGAGCAACTATCGCCCCGCTGAGGAACTCTACGACCTCAATAGTGACCCACATGAAATTGACAACTTGGCACACAAACCATCACATCAAAAAGAGCTGGGAAAATACCGAGCTCAATTGGAACGATGGATCAAAGAAACGGACGACCAAGGCCAGTATCCTGAGGACGTTCCGAACTTGCGATTCACCTATGAGCGTTGGGGAAATGAAAAGTGCATGAACCCGGAATACGATCCGTTTCGTCCGCGAGTTGACGCTACGCCGATCCCCGAATCTGGCGGCAATTGATTGGTCTACTGATCGTAGGGACTGGAAGGTCGAAACTATACAGTCGATGCGTGGGTAGTGCCGTAATTAACGGAAGTTTGCGACATCGTAGTAGCGTCAAAACGTCGTTTTATCGATGAAATTGACCAATGCACGTTTGATGAGGGTGTGAGGTGGAAACTTGAACAATCAAAGGCAGTTGTTGGTTTCATTGTTGTACGTGTCGATTGTGGCACTAAATTGCAATGCGATTTGCGGACAAGAGGCCAAGCACGACCGGAATGAGGCGGAAACCCGAGGGCCCAAAACGGGGCATCTGGCGCTGCACGGTGGCGGTGAAGACACGAGCATTCGCACATTTTCCGTGGTCGAAGAACTTGCTCGGAGTCAACTCAACGACGGTGACGTCTTGAATGTGGTGATCGTTCCCACCGCCAAATCAACATACAACGATACGATTTCACAAAGGGCAAGACTTGCCCTGCTTGCGATGTTTCGCTTCAGCGACAAAATCAACCTTGCCTGTCTGCACACGAGGGACAGGAAAGTTGCTGACTCTGAGGAGTTTTGTGCGCCGCTCAAGGACGCTCACCTTGTTCTTATTCCAGGCGGTTTCGCGAGACTTTTGGAAGATGCTTACGTTGGAACCCGATTTCAGGATTCTCTTTGGGAAGTCCTCGACCGCGGAGGAGTGGTCGCGGGTGGATCGGCTGGTGCGATAATTCAGTCGACCATCACCTCCAGAAACACGGCGGGCAAGGCCGGATTTGATTTGCTCACAAACAGCGTCGTCGATGTTCATGTCTCAGAAAGAAACCGCCAAGACTATTTGGTGAAAATGTTTCGCAATGAAAAATTCGACAAAGAGAAGCTTTTGGGGATCGGTATTGATGAAGGCGTTTTGGTTGTGGTTTCCAAGGACGTCCTCGAAGTATTTGGAGAAGGGAATGTTTTGATCGTGAACCCAAGAGAATGGAAGGAAGGCGAGGAACCGCTCAGTGAGACTCTCTCAGAGGGCGATCGCTATGATTTAAGAAATCGGAAGCTTCTGCTCAAGCACGAAGTCCCTGCGGGGATCGATTGTACGAAAAAGGATGCCAGATTGGGGCCGTCATTTGCACGCATACTGAACACGCGTTAATCTGGATTACGCTCCAGAAATCGGGGTGGAGGCCAGTGAGGATTGCACAAGGGAATCGCCATGCCCGGTGGAGTCAGCCGTGCGGCCGAGCCACGGATAGTGTTCGCTCCTGGAACTACGTGTTTGACTCATTTTCCCCGACTAGCTTTCTATTTTGGCATGTAAATTCGAGAGATGTAATCTGTCTCAGGATACAACGCATGGCAGGCGATGCACGATTCAATTCGGCCACTAGATAGAACCTTGGTTCCTGTTGAGTCAACAACGGAATACTCCCAGTCGCCATTTTCCGGGTCGTACCCGGCATCCATTTTTCGCATTATCGTAAATAGCTCGGTGTGCATGGAAACTCGATCGGAATACTTTTGTTTTATTACGACAGATCCCAGAGCGTACTCGCCTTTGCCCGTTTTCATCGGCGTTAGGCCAACGTCATTCACATAAACGTGGCAATAGTAATCTGCATGTGGCGGTAAGCGGCTCGGGTCGACCATGCAGAGCATCGCGCTGCTTGGAGTCATTCTAAACACCGTATCCGTGACTCGATGAATGCTCTCGTTGGTCTCTCCGGATACAGCGCAGGCCGCCGTTGCAGCAAGCGAGCCATTGTCATCTCGCTGCCAAAGGATCAACGTAACGAACGTTGCGATTGATATCAAAATTGCGAGCCAAAGGATTCTTGTATTGAATTTCATGGTCAATCGTTTAAAAAAAATGTCTGCGAAAACCAAGTCGCACTGGTGATTCTAGATCCAGATCCGCCCCTTCCGCGACTTTAATTCTTTCATATTTAGGCAAGTAAATTCAATTGACGGATAGACTTTTTGCTTGAGATAGCCACGCGAATTGCAAAGGAGCGTTGATGGGGTTCAGGTAAGGACGAGATTATATCAGCAAGTTGGCCTCGATTCATTATTTCATTTCCCCTCAATCGATGTCCAAAACTGTTCGGACATGAAAACCACGTTCAAGACTGGTTTCCACTTCTGGGGCAATTTTGCCGTCGAAGCATATATTGTTTACTGCCAAAGTTGCATTTGAGAAGCATGTCATCATTGGGCACTTTTTTCGACTCAAACAATAAGCGGCAAAGTAGAAAACGGCGCCGACGATTCCACCTCCATTTGCCAACCCAGTCGACGAGTGTTCCGGGACGTTCCTTCCCGGCGATAAAATGTTCAATTCAAAATACAAGGGAAGGCAATCATGCCGAGTGAAACTACGAAACGAAGGTAAGCAACTGTTGCGGTGAATGCAAAAGGTCTGGGAATACGCTGCCGTCTGCTTTGGCGCCGGTTGTTCCTCGCGGTAGTCTCGCCAAACCACTAGCTTGGAAAACCACGTCACTCGTCCAGGATCGGTTGCTGGCTATTGGATTTGAACTCAGGCGTCTTTTCGAACAGTCTATTGCATTCGTTTTTTACACGATTACGGCGGTCGGCGTCGGGGTACACGTTCATCAATTCGCGAATAGAAATGCCCCCACCTCAGTGACAAGAATTTTCTTCCATTCAGTGTCGCAATCTGAATCGGGCTTCGAAGTTCGTGAAACGAACCGGGAGGTTGAGGCTCCTGCCGAAACCTTCACTGGATCTTGTTTCGGCGGGAGCCTCAACCTCCCATTTTTTGCGAGCTCAAGTCGTGACTCCGCCAGAATCCGGCTTTTTGACATTTCATTGGCACAGAACCCAGCAAAGCAAGTGATGGCTCATCAGGCAGTGTTGCTTTTTGCGGCACACTGTTTCATTTTGCAACGTTAGGACTTTTCACGCCCAAGGGCAAATCATCGGTTTTCGACTTCCCTGGCGACTTGAGTTATTTGGCCCCGCGTTTGCATTGGTATTGATTTTGGGGCTTTGCAATTTGAGATCAAATAATGAATTTTCGTATCCTTTCGTTTGCGTTTCTTGCCCTGGTTCTACTTCAACAACATGGCATCGCTCAACAACGGTCGTTCTCCCGCAATGGAGATCCAGTCAAAGGAAAGGGACTCTTCGAGCGAGATTGGAAATCAAGTCTTGCCGAGCGTTCCGCCGATTCTGATGGATTGGGGCCCGTCTTCAACGCGGTTTCATGTGTCGCCTGTCACAACCAGGGAGATGTTGGAGGTGGGGGCCCGGTTTCAAATAACGCTCAGCTCTTATCCCTTCTCCCCTCACGCAACAAGAATGGCAGTTTCGATCTTAGCGAGGGTTCGTTGGATCGGATGTTTTCTGAAGGCGAGAAAATCCATCAAGACCTTGCCACATCAAATGGTATCGTGCTACACCGATTTAGTGCGGTTGACGAGTATCAGCATTGGCGAGACCAACTAGTTTGGGGAAACGCCAACGTTGAATTCGCTGAGCAACGCAATCAAATCTTGAATCAAAAGCCAATCCATCGCATCACAAAATCGATTCCTTCGGAGAGAAGTCGAGGGGGCAAGAGAAAGCCAGCGACTGAATTAACGATTCAAATTTCGCAACGAAACACGCCCTCATTGTTTGGAGCGGGATTGATCGAACAAGTTACCGATAAATCAATTCGTGCGATTGAGCGGGAACAGCGTGAATTTGACAAGGACGCGATCGCAGGAAAAGTGGCGAGATTGCCGGATGATACCTTCGGTAAATTCGGCTGGAGAGGTCAAAAGAGCTCGCTCGAAGAATTTACTGTGCAGGCTTGTGCGGTCGAGTTGGGACTCGGTACCGCGAGCCAAATCGAAAACGAACTACCATCATCTCTAGAGACCTCCGAAGAGACTTTGCAGCCAAGCGGCAACGATATGACTCAGAATGAGATGGTTGACATGGTTGAGTTCATTCGGCAGCTGCCGCCACCCTATGAGAACCTCCCAACCGACCCAAAGCAGCTTGAGATTGTAGAAAGAGGCGAAGCCGTTTTTACGCGGTTGAACTGTGCAACTTGTCATGTAAAAAAAGTCGGAGATGTTGATGGAGTTTACAGTGACTTTCTAATGCATGACATGGGGCAAGAATTGGCAGACGTTTCTGGTGTGATAACCCAGTCGACGCGGACGAAATCACCGACGCAAAGTATCGGTGGCTATTTTGGTCCGAGCACTGCTATCACATCAAATGGTGAAAAAACCTTTGCCGTAGGAAACGATTCCTTTTGGCAAACGCCTCCGCTTTGGGGGATCGCCGACTCAGCTCCCTACATGCATGATGGTCGGGCGAGGGATTACCACGAAGCAATTTTGCTTCATGCGGGCGAAGCGATTGAGTCGCGGAACGCCTATCAACGATTGCCTGCCAAGTATCAAAGGTACTTGAACGCGTACCTGGAAACGCTGGGAGCCGTGAAGTAGGCCACTGAGATCGTCGGCGTCACTTTCAAAAAAACAAATGTGACCGGCAAGAAAAAGCGTTCCTATTGCTAGTGCTTCGGCAATATTTGATTTTAGGATTGGTGATTCATTTCGATGTCAAAATTCAGAGCTGGAATGAATTGCCAACCCCCGCTTTAAACCTGGTTGAATCGCTAGTCAATCATAACTACTTCATTGTACGATGCTAGATTAATTCAGCGGCAGTCACCTTGCCAGATTTGCTGTGTAGATAATCCACCGCTCTTTGGTACGGCCAGAGTAATCACCATTGGTAAAGTGCAATACGAGTTTGTAGGTATCAGGGATCCATACTGCTCCTGGGGCGACAGGAATTGGGGATTCGCCGCCGTTCAATTGTTGATAGGCAAACTCCCAGCCGGCTTGATATGTCTCTGCTTTTCCCTGCCAATTATTCGCAATCTTTGTTCCCGAATCGATCCACCAAGTTTGCCATTTGTTTCGGGCGAAAGTCAAGAATTGTTTCTCTTCTGCTGAACTCCAGTCCTTACGGAAGAGAATCTTGGGAACAACATGACAACGGGTCACTCCAGTCACCCTGCCCAAAAGAAAGAGTCTTCTAAAGCATAACAAGTCTGGCCCATACAAACTGATAAACGATGGCAGGATTTATTCGAGTGTTTGCGGGGCATTCTCCGCAGCTCTGTGGGAGCTCATGTCCATGGCGCGACCGTAGTATTTGGAAAGGCAGAGCCATTACTCGATTGCGTCTGGCTTGCTCTCCTTTTCAGGCGGGCCCAAGCTCCACTTACCGGGAAGGACTTTGAATTTTCCTGACTGCAGTTGCTCACCGTCGACTTTCCAAGTCCATTTGCCGATCACCCGATCCTTGTTTTCGCCTACAAGCTCTCCCACATATTCTATCGGCCCATTGCCCATCAATCGCGATTGCCGTGTTCCGTAGAATTTGATTTTGCGGCCATCTATTTTACCTTCTAAGGGATCGGCATCCGAATCCGCCTGAATCAGCTGGAGCACGCCCTTGTTGTTTTCCAGCTTGATGTACGTCAAGTGCGAAGATTCCCCTTGATAAAAAGCCAAGGTGTAGGTCCCGGAAGGCATGGTCTTTTTGGCCTCTTCATCCTCTTCCTGCGTGAGCAAGACCGGTAAAACATGGCTGCCTGTCCCAGGCGACCGGGTCTCCAGTTCAATGGCATCAACTGATGCGGCCGACACGGTTTTTGCTTTTTGGAAAATCCCCATAGACAACACGCAGATAATGAAGCAAGTCAAGGCAGAAACCGAAATCGTTGTGTATTGCTTTCCTGGAATTGAGAAAATCATACTTCCAGTCCTTTCGTAAGTAGCAGTCATTAGCGAAGAAAAAAAGTTGCCTGCGGGATGTGATCCGGCAACGCTGGCGGCGATCGATTGCTTCAATAACGCTGGCGCAATCGAAGCTGTCGTGATTCCGATCAAAACCAACGCGGTACTTGGAAGAACATGGCGTTTTCGTAGTCGTTTTTGCAACAATTCTCGCCCTCGCGAAAGTCTCGCCTTAATTGCCGGCTCTGTACAATTCAATTCTTCAGCTGCCGCTCGCCGGGTTACTCCGCCTATGATGCAAAGCAGCAAAGGCGCCTTGTACTTGGCCGGAAGCGCTTCCAGCTCTTCAAAAACGGTGTTCAATAATTCTCGTTGCTGAATCTGTTCAAAAACGTCATTGGCTTGAGGGCGGTCGTATTTTGACTCGGCTTGGCGTCGTCTCGCGTTTTTGGAGGCAATCGCTCTGGATGTCCTCTGGGTCACCGTGAATAACCATGTGACGATTGAGTCTCGAGTTTTGATGGAAGCGGCCCGCTTGGCTAAGATCATGAACGTTGCCTGAAAGGCATCTTCAACATCCTGCTCGTTGTGAAGAACTCTTCTGCAAACGCCAAAAACCAGTTGTGCATGTTTTTCAACCAACAAGGTAAACGCAGCTTGATCCCACTCTCGCACAAATCGGTGCAAAAGTTCAGCATCGCCCAAAGCGTCGTTATTCGTTGGTGAAGTCATGTTTGGTGTTCTTTGTGTATAAAGTTAGTGTGCACACGAAGCAAATCGGACCCCAAAAAAATGCACTTTACTGAAAATGCTCTCCTAGGCCCGACAAAAAAACAGTGAATCAGCCTGAAACGAACCCCAGCTGACGTGTCGTGAAACCAACCACCCAAGTCACCCTCTCCAACCGGGAGCGGCGGACGCTTGCGTCCGGGTAGGGAGCCTGTTCAGCGACATCGCGATACCACGATCTAATGTTGCGATATCAACATGGAACAGACTTTTTGGAAACCCGACGCGTGAGCGAGGACCGGTTCCGGGTTCCTATTCATAGGGTAGGAGTACGTCTCGGCAGGAGCCTTGACCTCCCCAAAAAAATGCACGACAAAAAAAGACACCCTCTCCCCGGGAGCGGCGGCCGCTTGCGTCCGTGTAGGAAGCCCGTTCAGCGACATCGCGATACCACGATCTAATGTTGCGATATCAACATGGAACAGCCTTTTTGGAAACCCGACGCGTGAGCGAGGACCGGTTCCGGGTTCCTGTTCATAGGGTAGGAGTAGGTCTCGGCAGGAGCCTTGACCTCCCAAAAAAATGCACGACCAAAAAAGACACCCTCTCCCCGGGAGCGGCGGACGCTTGCGTGCTACCGATGCGATACACCCACTTGGAGATCTCTTACAAAGAACATCAGACCGCAATACTCGACACATTGTCGTCAAGACTTTGGGCAAAATCGGCGATCGCACTGCGGTCCCAATTCTTCTTGACCATCATCATTTTTTTTTGGGCTCGACCGTGACCAGTAAGAGTAGAGGGATTGAGCAGTGAGCCGCGCGTACGAAGGCTTCGGCTAACCACGGGTCAAGCCCATAGTAGTTTTCAGCAGGATTCACATTGGCTACAACTCGCGCGAGTGCGGTCAGAGCTCCCCAGACAACCATATACCAAATTGCTGCGGTTCGGACGCCAGGCAAAAAAATGCAAATAGCGACGGTGATGTCAAGAATGCCAACTCCTGTCAGCAAGGTGATAGAATCTTGCTCTGACATACGTAGGATATCCATGCTCATCGTACTAAAATACGATGGCCGAGGATGAATATTCAACGCATAAAAGGCGTGTCCGATAAATGTCAAAGAGCAAGCGACGGCGGCAATACCGTTCCAATGTTTTGCGCGGTTTCGCAATGGCCAAAGACAAATTAAGAGAAATGGTGCAGTGCATTGCAGTGACATTTCGATCAGCATTCCAATCTGAAAGCTTTTTTCGTGCCAACGAGCAACGGCGTCAATAACGAGCACCAGCGATGCCAACAAGAGAGGCCAGAACACCCACCAGGGTTTTTGTTTAGCTCCACAAAACCAGGGCAAAGCGCTGGCACACATCAGAAGGATGCCAACCCATTCGATTCCACGAGTAATGTAGGGGTCCGAATGAGCGGCATACACACCCCAGCTGGTATCAAAGCAGTTTTCCAAGATGCCAGACCACCACTCTTCCTGCCACAAGAGTCCCCGTATCGGACTATCCCAACGGAAATACAACCACCCGCGAGCCAACAACGTGATGCTAACGGTTAATTTGAGAAGCCATCGCCAATCGTGGCGTTCAACCATCCGAGAATCCACGGGGGACGTCGGAAATTCTGCGCCCGGCAACACCGGCGCAACGGCAGGCATTATTGGGCGATCTCCAAAACATCGGCTGGAATTCGAAGAATCCTTTCACCATTTGGTTTCCAGATCTTGAGCTTTGCAGGTGGAGCGAACGGTTTTCTCAAGTCGATCGACTTGACTTGTGAAGAACCTTCAAGCTGAACCGTTTGCACTTGAATTTCTTCGGGTGTCACGTAGACCCAATCAAATCCGTTGAACGCAGCGCAACCTTGCGTCCATGACTTGGCGTCGTCCGCAGCTCGCAAGGGAGCTCCCCAACATCCCTCGCCAATGAAAAAAGTAGCTCGGGGATCATCGTCGGCCCGCTCGAACCCTTCTTCTCCAGCTGGATTTGGTTTCAATGCGTAAGTTCGTTTCATGACGTGAGAGTCCGATTCAATAGCGAGGTCCAAACCGTGGTTGTAGAAGATCTCTGCCCAAGCTTCGTATTCATTGGTGCCCTCCGACTTCTTAGAAACATGGGGTCTCATCGGTTTGTGATAGCCCGCCATCAGGTGAACGACCTCCTGGTTTTCCGCGAGGTCTCGTGCGAGCCACTCAGCCTGTGCTCCCTGTTCATTCATCTCAGAATTCAACACGTAATAACGGCTTAGATGGCCACCAATACTGAACGCATAGTAATTGTTGAAAGTAGTATCAAAATGATTGTAGATCGTCATATTCCCACGTCCTTCGTGGTTACCACGATGAGGAACAATTGGAATGACCGTGCCGTCCTTGGCAATCGTATACTGCCAATCGTCAAGCCAAGCCTGCCAGCACTCAGCGTTGTCTTTGCGGATCATATCTCCGGTAAATGCGATAAAAAGTGGCTTTAACTTGGTGCAAAGCCGGTTGGCCGATACGCGAGCGTCTCGAAAATTACGAGAGTCGCCTCCGGCAACAAACGTATAGGGTTGAGGTTGGTCGGGTGCCGTGCGAAATTTGAATCGGCGGCTTGTGCCAAATTGATCTTTTAGCACAAAGTAATACTCGGTGTCGGCCGAAAGGTTCGACATGCGAGCGAAACAATTGGTCATCCCATCAAACTTCAACATACGATGTGGTTGAACTTGATGCGGGTAACTCCCTGCTTTCATTCCATGGTCGTCTCGGCCGAAGTAAAGCGTTGCCAGCCGACCTTCCTGTTGCTCCCAAGCCACGGTCGCACTGTGGGAAGGATCGTCGCTCCAAACAACTCGATATCGCCCGGTCCTGGACGAGCCCATTTCCTTCGTCTGTAGATCGACATTGGTGGTCGCAGTTGGCACATTGCTCGACGTTCTCAGCATGCAAATGCAATAGGAAACAGCCAATAGCGAGGTCACCAAGCCAATCGTCTTCAAACCCATTTCAAATTCCCGAAACCAAGTTAGCTTTGCTAGTTCTAGGCAGTCCGATAGAGCCTAGCTGACACTGGCAAAGACTTCTGTAATCTACATGCGGCGAACGACAAATCAACCTAGAATGCACCTGTGCGTGCATTTTTCTCACATGACATTAATGGAAACGCCGGAAATCACCGATATTTTCCCTAAGAAGCATCCGTAATGCACGGAATCTGAAAAATCAAAACGAGAGGCCTGGAATTATGATATAATCATCAAGCACCCCACAAGGAGGAGTCGTTTATTGAATTCCGAAATCCAATCGCTTTCGGCCAAAGAACGGGAAGTTCTGTACCTGATTTACCAGTTGGAACCCGCCACCGCCCAGGCCGTTCAAAGCAACCTCAAACTCGAAGCAAGTTACAACTCGGTCCGCAGAATTCTTGATTCGCTTGTCGAAAAGCGATTTGTGACGTTCAAACGCATTGGTCGTAAATACCATTACGAACCTGTCAGGTCACGTACTGAGCAAGGCACAAAGCTGCTGCGAGAGATCATTCACTCCTTCTTCGACGCATCGCCAGCACTTGGATTTGCCAGCTTGATCAAGGGCACTCGTAACCAACAGATCCAGGATCTTGAAATTGACAATGCCAGGCGTTTGCTGGAACAGTTTCGGAATGATGACGACGAAAATCAGGGAACCGGTGAATAAAAATGGACGTCGGATTTGGCCACATATTGATTGACTCCGCCATCAAAAGCGTTGTGATCGTAGGGGTCCCGTCTCTAATAACTGGCCTGTCATTTCGTCGCCATTTCTCCGCATGCGAAAGATTCACAATTATGTTGGCAGGCGTTACCACGCTGCTAGTGCTAACGATCGCAACTCTGATTGCCGCTGGGGTGTCCAGCTCGAACACTTTGCTTGCTGATATTGTGGTGTTTGCACCTAATCTTCCTGATACCAGCTTGGCGATCGTTGAAGCGATTTGGATGGCTGTTGCGTTGCCTTTACTTATTCTAACCAGCGTCAAAATTCTTATTGGAGAGTGGCAGTGTATTAAGCGGACGTCACAACGGCTTGACGTCAAGAAATTACCCTATGATTTTGAAATCAATCGCCCAGTAATTGTGGATGAGAAGTGTGTCTCCCCCTGCGTAAAAGGGGTTTTGTTTCAGAGGGTGTTTTTGCCATACGCCTTCATGGAATGGCCTGAAGAGGACCAGCGAAACATCTTGCTCCATGAGAGTTTTCACTTGCGCAGACGTGACGTGTTCTGGCGGTGCGTTACCGACTTTGCATTCGCCATTTTTTGGTTCAACCCGTTGATTTGGTGCGCCCAAAGCCGCATTTGCCTTGAGCAGGAGATCTCCTGCGACAACGGAGTTTTGACGACGGGTGTAGATCGCGTAACCTATAGCGAAACCATTTTGCGGGTTGCGACGGATCGGCGAAAAAAAGAAGGATTGGCAACTAGTATCGGCATGTCCGGTCATCTTGAATCAAGTTGCGTAAGCAACGCGCTGGCTCGAATCCGAATGATGGAGGTATTGCAAACATGGAACAATACTTTCCACTTGAGATGTCGCATTCTCTCCATCATTGATCCTGCTGTATGTCGCCGCTCACTCGGGATGCTTACGCACGTGTTCCTTTTTTCTGTTGTGGCATCGATTACATCCTTCGCATTCTACTATTCGCTGTTTAACGAAAGCGTCTCTGTTGCAGAGGTCGTTGTTATTGAACGGTCAATTAATGCCACTATCGATGATGCAGAGGAAAAGGTTGCTACAGGAAGTGTTTCGCTGGACAGCCGCGACTTGGAAATTTGTATGGACTTTGGGCAGGGATGGCGCCAAATTGTTGGGCTTCGTTTCTCTGAATTGATGATTCCGCAAAATGCCACGATTGTTTCTGCGAAAATTGTCTTCACATCATACAACAATGGTGCTGGCTCGAATACTTATCAAGACGGAATTGTCGAATCCAAAATTTTTGTTCAGACAAGCCCCAACGCAGAGCCATTTAGAACAACTAAGCGAAATATTTCGACACGGTTGCAGGCAGAGCAGCGTTGCGTCGATTGGACGATTGACGGCCCTTGGTCGCAAGGCCAGAGTGCAGCTACAACAAGCGAGTTGAAGGATCTTATCCAACCGCTGGTTGAAAATGGGGAATGGAAACCAGGCAATGCCATCGTCTTCATCATCAAAACAGACGCGTTTGAATATGCTCGCAGCGCCGCAGCATATGACAACACGAAATCTTTCGCTCCCCCAAAGCTCCGCCTGTCATATCAGCTGAACGATTGATCGCACCGGCCATTTTCAAACGCTGCGGGGAAATGCACGAATAAGTATGGCGTGCTTCTTGCCAAGTATCCCAATGCAGGCCTGCCCTAGAGCGACGTCCGTCCTCCAATCGAAGGAGGCTGCGACTGTGTTGTTGTTTTATCATGGCCGGCAATCGCCAAGAATTCTTGAACTTCGCACCCCAGCACCGTAGGTACGTCAAACTGAGCTTTGAACGCCTGGAATATAAGGCACGAGTGTTCTGGCCTCGATTCAAAGAAAACCGTGGTTTCATGTCAAAATCGGCAAGTATTGGGCGTAGTAAAGGCGACAGTCGATTTGTTTTCGCGGACCTGTTTGGATTCGTTTTAGGCGGCGTCTTTATCTGCTGCAGTCGTTTTTCGGTACGTAAGAAACGTCGCGCTCGATACTGTTGTATGTAAATTGTTCGTTGCACGATGTGGAAGGTTTGCGAACCTGGCAATAAAACTAAGCCTGTGTGGGGGGGGGGAATGCAGCGACGAGTGCATTTCCAATGTCCTGGGAAATTAATAAAAGCCGATGAAAATGCATCAAATGACATTAATGCACGAAAAGGAGCTTTTGTAGATTGACTTGACTGGGCGGCGGGCTGTTTTGGAGACCACTACTCGTTCCGAAGAGAATTTGGAATTTTGTGAAGTAGTCGTTCGTCGTCCTTTTGTTCTCGGAGTTGTAAAAATGAAACGAAAACTTGGCCTTTGTGCCATTGTTACGGTACTTTGCCTTGTATCTGGAGTTGCAAGTGCAGATCTCGTGATCACGATTACAGAAACAGGTGGTGGAGGTTTTTCAATTGTCGGTACAGGCACCGGCTTCGTCACCGTTGACAGCGATCCTGGTGAAGATGATTGGGATTTCAATAATTTTGATACCAACTTCATCGCCAACGCGGCGGTTGACTCGGTAGCTCCCGACACTATTTCTGGAACGATGACAAACGTAACTACCAGTTCAACAGTCGCCGTAACTAGCCTTCGAATTGACTCAGATCTACTATCGACTGGAGCGGATGACTTTACGATTAAGACTGATGCCATCACGTTTTTGGCTGGTGAAGAGTTTGCGATTGACTTTTCAGGTTCATATCTTGCTGGGACCCTTCCGTTTTCCGATTTGAACGTTGGGTCATTTATTTTGACGCCGACCGTTGGCGATGATGAAGAGGTTTTCGGAATTGTCACAGTTAATACTGTCAGTGCCGTTCCCGAGCCATCGTCGTTGGCAATGTTGATGTTGTGCTCCGTTGCGGGCATCTTTTCGCGAAGACGAAGGTAGAAGAATTCGGCGAATTTTGCGGGCTGGGAGTCTTCCCGTCCGCAATCGCGATTACCGGTTCTACTCTGTCGAGTTTCAAGCCAATTCAAATTATCGTAGTGAGAGTCGCTTTGAATAATATCTCCAGTCTCTTGCTCATGTTGGTGGGGTTGATGTTGCTGCCCCTCTCGGTGTTGAATGCTCAAGTAAATCTGACAGCTCGCAACGGTTGGCAAGCATTCGAAATCGTTACTCAGGGCGATGACATTAGCCAAATTGCGGATGCTGGCTACGGCAGCATCGCAACACGTGGGAAATATGACGGTCTGGGCGTCTACAGAAGCGGAGGCGATTTGTCGATCTGGATTAATCACGAAAATTCTACTGCCGCAATAAGTCGTGTCGATCTCGATTTCAATGATTATCGGCAGGCGATACAAAGCACCATTGATGGCGGGCAAACGAATCGTCCAGCAACCATCAAGACAGGAATGGGATACGCGTACGATTCGATATACGACAACACGTATCACGCTCAAAGTAATTTCAACCCGGTTGCGGCCGGAGTTGTGGCTGTTGGCAACTATGGCGATTCTAATTTCGACCGTTTTTGCTCGGGAACTTCATACAAAGCCAATAGTTTTGGTACGGATCGAGGATTCGTTGACGATCTCTACCTCACAGGGGAAGAGGTTGATGACGGCAAATTTTACGCATTGGACCAAAACAGCCGTGAACTTTGGGAAATCGATGACTTTGGTGCTGCACCCTGGGAAAATGGCGCGCTAATTGACACGGGGAACACGACACACATCGCATTTTTGTTAAACGCAGACGAAAGCTCCAGCCCGGGCCAACCCTTGCAAATGTACGTTGGCAAAAAGAACGTCGACGTCAATGGCGACGGACAAATTGACATACTCGAACGTAACGGACTTCGCGGCGGCTCCATTTCATATTTTGATCCAGACCCAGGTTTCAGCCAAAGTGATCTTCCCGATGGCCAGTTGACCGGAAAATGGACTGCGGACATCAATGATGCGCTAACAGAAACAAAATTAGAAGATATTCACACCAACCCGCTCGACTCGTCCGAGGTGGTTTTCGCGGACCAAACTGACGGTGTATACCGGATGGAGCTCGACCTCGTTTTTGATGCCAATGGACTCGATCTAAGCAGCTCGACAACTTCTATTTTTCAAATCGAGGATGATGACGGACAGATTGGGGCTCCAGACAATCTATTTTGGGGGCGAGATGGGTTTATTTATGTTCAGGAAGACGGTTCTGGAGATAGCATTTACCAAATGGCCTCTGACGGGACCGGTATTTTGGAAATCGCTACCGCATTTTCAGAGCCCTCGGGAATCATTGATATTTCTGAGTTCGTCGGGTATGAACCGGGCGGCGTATTCTTGTCGTCTGTTCAAGGCTCCGGCTCATCCGGCGCCCAACTGGTTACGTTAATATCACCGGGCGCCATCAACTCGGTTCCAGAACCCAACTCGATTTGCCTAATCATTTCATTATTTGCTGTGTCTCGTCTTCGACGTCGACGTGCCTGAAATTGACGATCGGTAGAACCACTTGCCGTGTGCATTTGCTGGCGGCGATGTCTATTGATGCGTAAACGGTTTCTTCAGGCTCAGGCATCTGGAAGTTTGCTATCTGCATTTTCCAGTAAGTCGTATTTTTCACACCATTATTGATCCTTAAACAAGTAACATGGCGAAAATCATAGTCTTGGACGACGAGCCAATTGTCTGTAAAGTAATAGAATGTAGACTTGCACGTGACGGGCATGAGGTTCGAGTTTCAACCACTGGTGATGAGGCGATCGATCTAGGCTACCTTTTTCAACCCGATCTTCTGATAACGGATTGGAACCTGAAAAGCGAGTACGATGGACTTGAAGTCGCAGAGGCAATGTCTATCGCGAATGAAAACGTAAAGACAATTCTCATCACTGGCTACTCGTACCACCAGAATTCTCTGTGCCAAGATATCTTTGCGATTCTGCCTAAGCCGTTCTCAGTTGAGGAATTGATAAATACGGTTGATCGAGCGTTAAGCGGGTAGGAAATTCGATTTCAGCGCTTTCTGGCACTCGAGTTGCAACGAGACAATCAGGTTGTGTAACGCAGGTTCCTGGCGATCTCGATCACTTGTTTCTCGACATCATCTTGGATTTTCACTTTCTCAGGACGCGGAGGGTGTGGCTTGGTACAAGTCGCTTTTTCAAGATCTTGGGTGGCAAAGCTTTTGCGTGTTCGCTCAAACGTTCACACGCCGCAGTTCAAGGAAGCAACAATATCAATATCGGATCTGACATCTTCAATTCTTTTTAACAACTGAAGATGTCTACTTTAAGAAAAACTCTTCAATTGAAGATGCGCAGGGTGCTAGGTCGTCCAATAGTTTACGACACCGCCCCAATTGCTGATGGCGTTCTCCAAAATCTTGAAGAAGTAGAGGGCATAGCATAGTAAAGTGAAACGCTGGAAAGCTTGATCAAGATGCACGCAACGCCTGCGGCAGCCAGTAAGTAACGGCGTTTCCGATATTGTGCATGTGACACTTGCGAATGAGGCTTCGGTCTCAAACGCTTCCAAAGTTCGAACGCGAGTCTCGAATTTGGAGCCTGAGCTTATAAAATCAGGAAAAACAGCAAGACTAGGTATCCAAGGTCGCCGGCCCTGCGTTTTGGAATTCCTCCAGTAGATTGTGATACAATCGATGGTCGGCAAATTATTGAATCAACAAGGGACAGAGTTAACATGAATCCAAAAATCATTCGTCTCGCAATCATGACTCTGGCGTTGGCTGCAACGCCAATCATCGTTGGGCAAGAAACCAAAACCAGTGAATCAAATACTGCCATAAAATCAAAAAAGAAAACCGAAACCGATGGCAGTGCAGAAGAAGTAAAGCCGTTTTCCAATCGCCATTTCAGTTCGGTGACGCAATTGATGGTGGGTGAGAAGCCGCTTAACACCAAGGCGAGACAGATGTACCCTTCGCCAGCCATGTTTGATGTAGACAACGATGGCCAGGATGAATTGATTGTCGGTGACATTTTCGGAAGTTTGAATGTTTACGAAAACGAGAATGAAGGAAACGGAGATCCCGTCTGGAGTGAATTTACTTCACTGAAGTCTACTGACGGTGACAAGATCAAAGTCTCCAACTGGTGATGTGTCGGCATGAGTTCACAGTTCGTGGACATGAATGCTGATGGTTACAAAGACATTTTGGTTGGCAGTTTTGAAGGGGGGCCGTTTCTTATCAAGGGAAGTAAAGAGGGTTTTGCCGAACCAGACTACATCCTGGATGAATCAGGTGAAGCTGTCGTCATCGCTGCCTTTTGGAATCATGACGAAGAAAAATGGGACGAGACTGATCGAGCGGATTCTGAAGGACATTGCACATCGGCATCGGCTGTCGACTGGGACAACGATGGCGACATGGACCTGATCCTCGGCGATTACTACGGCGGACGACTGTTTCTCAGGAAAAACGATGGTTCTGCTGAAGAACCTTCATTTGCAAAAACCAACGTGGCAATTGAAGCTGATGGCGAACCGATGGTGATCGCAAACGGCCTTGCCGCACCTTGCGTCGTTGATTGGAACGGAGATGGGCTGTTTGACATTTTGTGTGGTGGTTCAAAAGGCGGCGTGTTTTATTTTCAGAATACTGGAAATAAAGAAACGCCACAATTTGCTGCAGCCGTAAATCTGATTGAACCGCTCAAGAGCGATGGCTTCATAAAGCGTGTTCCTGCAATTGATGGCCAACCGACGATGCCAGGATCTTCCTACCACATCGTCGCAAAGGACTATGACGCCGATGGGGACCTCGATTTGCTGGTCGGTGGGCGTAGCTCATGGCTGTCCGGGCCAATCAAAGTACTTTCAGACGAAGAAAAAGAAGCCGCTTTGAAAAATAAAGAAATCATGGGCGAACTAATGAGCGAAATTCAAGAGCTGATGTCAGACGACATGACGGCCGACGAGCGAAAAGAAGTCACGACTTCTGATGAATATCGCGAATTGATGGACAAGTATCGCGAGGCATCCAAAGAGTCGGCAAAGTACAAAACCGACCCAATGGAACAAGGCGATTTCGTCTGGTTGTTCCGCAGGAACTGACCCGGTCAAGTCAAACTCAAGTGGCTTGTTTCTAACAAGCCACTTCGTGGTTCGACGCTCGTTGGTACTTTCGGAGTGCCAACTCTCTTTGAATCTTCTCGGACCGTCAATTCAGAACGGTCCGGGTTAGCGACAAGTTCCACGTTTGAGAGGAACAAGAATTGTTTCGGCAGGAGCCTCAACCTCCCATAAAAGGCATAACCTCTACGACGGGTGCCATGCTCCTCGCTTGCGTGGGCATGTAGTGTTCTGCCAACAGGCTTGTAATTCACCCGTCTTCGATTGACGGGACAAGAACATCAGATGCACCATTTTGCTTGGACCTTTTGGGCTTAGAAAACTGGGGTCTTTACCAGGCCCAAGTACTTCTGCGAGATTTTGCACTCGAAAAAAATAGGCAATCCCGTAAGATTCGCTGCAAGGTTCTTAGATGTGGCGCGTTAACTTGGCGTATTAAGCGACCTTGCATTTCCATTTCGAAAAAAATGACGCCAAATCGCCACGATCCAGAAACTCGCGCAAGTTTGATTCTAAGACTGAAGAATCCGGGCGATATCCATGCATGGCAAGAGTTCGTCGAAGTTTACCAACCAATCGTCAGTTCATTGGCGCGTCGCAAGGGACTGCAAAAGGCGGATGCGGATGACGTTACCCAGGAAGTACTTGTCAGGGTGGCGAGCCATATTGATTCCTGGCATTCCAAACCAAGGCCTTCATCATTCCGAGCGTGGCTTGCAACCATTACCCGGAATCAGACAATCCAATTTTTTCGCGAGCGGGGTCGCCGCCCGACAACAGGGGTGACTCCGCAGTTGGTCCTGGAGCCTGAACCGTCTCTGGAAACTGAATTTGATTTGGAGCAGAACCGGCAGCTTTTCGCTTGGGCGGCTCGTCGAGTTCAAGGTCAGTTTGAGGACAAGACTTGGAAAGCGTTCTGGTTGACTGCGGTGATCCGGAATTCCGTCGCGGAAACTGCTTCGCTTCTTAATACTACCGTTGCCCAAATTTACGTGTCTCGAAGCAGAGTCATGAAAGCCTTAAAGCTCGCCGTACAAGAATCTGAATTTGAGTCCGAAGACGACTGGAGGACGCCATGACCAATACAAAGTGCCCGTCAAATCGTTTGTCGCAACTCGTAGGCAATGAATTATCTCCACAAGACTCGGCGGAAGTGATTGAGCACCTCGAGTCGTGTCCGCGATGCCAAGAAAAACTGGAATCGATTTCGGCCGATGAAACCTGGTGGGAAAAAGCGAGAGAGGGCCTGAGCGAACTGGATGTTGACGAGCAGTATCGAATTCCCGAAAGCGAAACGAACAGCTGCTCCATCGATACGTTGCTTTTGGGCGGGGAATCCACCGGTTATGAGATTTCTTCCGAGACGATATCTGCGATGCTGGGACCGCCTGGGCACCCAGAAATGCTTGGGCAGATTGATGAATTTGAAATCGAAGAAAAAATCGGGCAAGGCGGGATGGGAGTGGTGTTTCGTGGTTTCGACCGATCGCTTAATCGCCCCGTCGCAATCAAGGTCATGTCGCCCCATCTTGCCGCAAATCCAGTGGCCGGCCAGCGTTTTGAGCGGGAAGCTCGGGCCGCCGCGGCTGTCGTGCACCCCAACGTTGTTCCTATTTATCGGGTCAGCACCGAGAAGAAGGGGCGTCCCTATATTGCGATGGCATTGGCAGATGGACTTTCGTTGCAAGAGCATGTCAATCGATACGGTCCATTCGACGTCAAAGACGTCATGCGAATTTCCATACAAATCGCTTCAGGCCTTGCCGAAGCGCACAAGCAAGGCGTGATACATCGCGACATCAAACCAGCCAATGTGCTAATGGAAAAAGATGTCAGCCGAATCATGATTACGGACTTTGGCCTTGCTCGCGCAGCGGATGATGTGATGATGAC
The DNA here is from genome assembly GCA_965224765.1 of Mariniblastus sp. Lineage (GTDB taxonomy): Bacteria > Planctomycetota > Planctomycetia > Pirellulales > Pirellulaceae > CAZDBA01. Next base: position 81,809 of record CBDDAC010000023.1, on the reverse strand, counting down.
ACAGTCCGGTTGCTTGGCCGGAACGCCCAGCTATATGTCGCCTGAACAAGTGATGGGGGGTGAGTTGGACCATCGTAGTGACTTGTTCAGTCTTGGCAGCCTGATGTACTTCATTGCCACCGGACGTGAGCCTTTTCAGGCTGAAAACGCATTTGCAACAATCAATAAAGTAACAAGTGTGTCTCCGAAACCCGCTCGCCATATCAACATCGATATCCCTGAGATTCTCAATCGAATCATCGAACGTTTGTTAGAGAAGAAACCTGAGAATCGAATCGAATCTGCTGCAAAACTTGAGCAAGTACTGACCCAGGTGCTGGCACATCAGCAAAAACCAAAACAACATACGTTGCCCGAAGTCCGAGCGACCACTTTTGAGAGGCAACGAACCGCAAAACGGGTTGGCGGGTGGTTGGCGTTCGCGGCAATTCTGATGGTTGTTTTTCTGTTTTGGTCAGGGGTGTTTGGCTCAATCAATGCACCACCGGGGCAGACACAACCGGGGCACACACATCCAGACACACACGAACACGAGCATGCTGCAGAACATGGCGAGGGATTTGAAGGAGACAACGGCGAAAAACACGACTAGAGGATTCTTAATTTCGGTATCGGCGACAAGTTGGGTGCAACTTTTACTCACGATGGAATTCAGAATAACGGAAGCAAGTTTTGTAACAATGTTTAGAAAAAGGGAAACCATGAATCGAAGAAAATTACTCGTAAACACACTTATGGTATTAGCTGTTGGCGCCATGGCAGTTTTCAATATTGGTTGTAACGAGCCGATCAAAGTCGAGATCGTTAACCCGAACCAGAGCGGCCATCAGGAAGGTGGCGGTCATGACCATGATGGAGAAGGCCATCATGACAATGGTGATGGCCACGGTCATGATCACGACGACGAACTCCACGAGCATGATGGAGATTCTGGAACCCATAATGATGCAGATGGTCATCATGAAGGCGACAACGATGGTGAAGCTCACGACAATAGCGAACACGCTCATGGTGAGCACGGAGAGCATGAACATCAGGAAGGTAGCGGCCACGACAAGGACGAAGAGGGGCATCATGACGGTGGCGATGGCGAAGGCCATGACGAGGATGGCGTGCCCCACGAGCACGATCGGGATTCCGAGTCGCATGACGATGAAGATGGAAGTCACGAAGATGACAACGATGGCGAAAGTCACGACGACTGATGGTCTTTCTTTCACCAATCAATCAAAGCTGTCTTAGTTGAGAAACGACGACAGCTTTTTTCGTGCAATTTGCTTTTCGATTGATTCCGTTGCGATGTAGTGCAAATAGGCCTACAGTTGACGAACATTTGCCTGCGATGGGAAACTTGTCAGAATGTATGATGGCATGGAAATGATGCCCGTTTGGTGACACTCGGTTTGCATGAAGGGCGCTGCGTTCTCATTGGCACTAGGCGTTGGCCGGATACAATACCTGCTGATTCAGAGTCGGCCGCATCGTTCATGAGGTTGACGAATAGCTATCCATCGTGGACAAGATATGTTACTCGAAGCAGCAGTCGGAGATGCGTTTGGCGCGGGTTACGAGTACGTCAAACACAAGGGCATTCATAACGCCAAAAAACTGGCATACGTCCAACACCCAAGGCATCGTGATACCAAGCCGGGGATGTACACCGATGATACGCAGATGTCGCTGGCGATTGCCGAACTCTTGTTGTCAGGCGACGAATTCAGTTCCTACAACGTAGCCGAGCGATTTGTTGAGTGTTTTCACCGCGATCCTCGCGGTGGTTATGCAAGAGGCTTTCACGAGTTCTTAACGCAAACGAAATCAGCCGATTCCTTCTTGGCCAAAATTCGCTCCAACTCCGACAAGAGTGGAGCAGCAATGCGATCGTCTTCTATCGGTCTTCTGCCTGACGTTGAACAAGTTAAACGTTTTGCAAAGATTCAGGCGGCGGTCACGCACAACACTGAGGGTGGCCTCAATTCCGCGACGGCTTCAGCCTTAATGGTTCACTATTTTGCGTATTCCTATGGATCGTTGCAAAGGCTCCCTCATTGGATCAATGCGAATGTAGGCGGAAACTGGTCCAAACCGTACGAAGAGAAGGTGGGCAGCAAAGGTTGGATGAGTGTTTCTGCGGCAATCACCGCTGTATCGCGAAACAACTCGTTGTCCGCTCTTTTGATGGATTGCATTAACTTCGGTGGAGATGTTGATACGGTTGCCACAATTGCTATGGCTGCAGCGTCCTGCTCTTCGGACTACGCCAAAGATATTCCTGATCGTCTCATTATTGACCTTGAAAATCGAGCCTTTGGCCGCGATTACATTCAAAAACTGGACTTGGATTTGGCCATGCTGGTCACCAACGCATAGGCATAGACCAACTTGTTTTCAGGAGGCTGCATCGTGGCCATTGCGTTTATCTACGCACCTTTCGACCCCTTCTCATTGCAAAAAGTCCACCAAGTGCAAAGAGGCCAAGTACACCTGGTTCAGGAACGCTGGTAAAAGCACTGACCGCGTTCGATATATTCAGGTCCGAAAAGCCGTCGTCATAGGCATACTGCGTGATTCGGTCGTCGGCCGTCGAAGTATCAACACCAAAATCGACCTCAAGGACAGTTTCGAATACGGAATTCGAATCCATATCCAGCCTTATGTAATTTAGCCCTGTCCCTGCCCCCGCCTGAAACGTGGTGTTTAAATAGTCTGCATTTGCCTGGTTAGTTAAAACCACGAGATCCGCACCCGGTGTAAATACCGTTCCGCCTGCATCCACACCAATCGTACCACCGGCAACATGCAGCCGAGCGAAAACATTTGGCGCGATCACATTCAGCAGAAGTAAGTCGACACCCAAGTGTGACGGGTTCACACTGGTATCGTCCACTGGATCGACCACAACAATATCGGCCTTCGCCAGGTTGATGCTTCCGGCAATCATGGCAACCAAGGTTACGAGGCAATAAAGTCGCGAGGCTTTCGAGTGTGTGTTCATGTTTTACTCTTGTGTAGGAAGTTTTGGAATCGTGTCTCAGGTCGTGACGCGATTGTTTGTGGATCGTCAATTCGGATTTCTGCGAGTTAAGCCCAATAGGCCGACGCTGGCCAAAAACATGACTGAGCCGGGTTCGGGAACGCTATGAATCGATAAGGTAACTCGGTTGATGTTGAATCTTGCCGAATCCTGAGTATCTCCCGCCGAACCAAAAAGAATGCGCCCACCTCCATTCACTGAACCAGCGTAATCCTCCGGGGCGTTCTGTCCCGCGGGTCCTGAATAGGTTGTGGTTTGCGGATCCCAGGACCAGACCGAGGTATCGCCAATGGTCGGGACAGTACGAATGAAACGGACAAAGCCATCGACTTCAAAAATTGTGTACCCAAAGATATTGTCAAGAAACTCCCGGTTGATCCCGAGACTTAGCCACCCGCCCGTGAAATTTTCTGTTTCCATGGTCAACGTAAATCCGTGCATCGCCATCAAGTCGACTTGGGTTGCCGAAAGATCATAAAAATACCTTGGGAGCGTATCATCGTTATCCGTATCGTCGACTTGCCAACGATTGAGAAAACTACCATCGGATGAAACCGCACCGGCATTACCCGACCCTGCGTCGAGATTCCCGTCAAAACTCAGATCTGTTCCAACGTTTATGTCAGAACCAACAAACTGATTGCCGCCAAGCGTTGGATCAAGTGAGTTGGCCGGATTGTAAAGATCCAGAATAATGTCAGCCGCACATTGATTTTTCACCGTACCAACAACGATCATCGCGAGAATGATGATGCAGACAATGTTTTTAATTCGAATCATGAAAGCTCCCGGCAATGTTGGTTCCCCCTTCGACAAGTGATCGCTGTTTTTGTCGCTGTTCCAACGCACTCTAAATAACGTCAACAGGCATTCACGGGGCGCACGAAAAGGGCCCCAAGAATCAAGCCAGTCAAATGGAGAAAATTGTTCTCTATGTAGCCTTACGGAGGCGCGACATTTGTCTGACGCGAGCAATCACGAGTTTTTGAATTTGGAGCATCGTAAGTTGCGTTTTCGCGTGAAAGCAAGCCGGAATCGCGAAGGAAACCGCATAAAACTCGCTCATTGCAGCCAAAGAATCTGTGTGGATTCGGACCAAGAATGTCTAATCCACATCGAAATGTTTCATCTCATCCCGGACCAACCCAAGGAAGCGAGATTTTATTTTGTAGATCTGCTCGGGGTTCATTTCCATGATTTCACAAACCCTTTCGACATCAAGTCCCTGTTCGGTCAACAGGCGAAATGCTTCAAAAGATTTAGGCTGAACTCGTTTGCCGACTTGTGCTACACAGTATCGTAAGTGATGTAGTCGCCAGTTCTTTTCCCAGACTTCATCCAATGTATCACGATTGTCTGCAAGCGATTTCAGGTCACTGCTTTGTGCGATCGGAATCTGTTTCTTACGCAGAAGGTCGATAACTCTCCGGGTAACCATGGTCCGAAGCCACGCGCGAAAGCCAGTGTTTTCCTCCGAATAATCGAATTCGCCGATGCGATTTACAATGGTCTCGTAACACGATGCACGGATGTCGTCCGCGTCCTCATGCCCCAGGCCACGTTCCCGGGCGAATGCGTAAAGCAAGGGTGAGTAAAGTTCGAAAAACTCCAGCCAAGCTTCCGTATCGTTTTTGTTCTTTACGCGAATCAGCAGACTAGGACGCGTCGGATCCATCTTCGTGTAGTCTCCTGTCGTAATTATTCAATAGGACGTTTTGCCAATGGAAGCGCCTTCCATTGCCTGATCGAGCCATCATAGATCCCGCCCACGAGTTGCAAGTTGTCCGGCGAAAAGGCAATGGCTTCACCATAACCGTTGAACCCACGGAGCGTAAGCACGACTCGAAATCTTTCTGTGTCCCACAACTTAATTGTGCCTTCACGCGACGAAGTCGCAATCCTCTTGCCATCGGGTGAATAAGCCAATGAATCAACCAGTTGAACGTGGTCCACAAGTGACGCGAGCTGCTTGCCCGATGGAATTTCCCATACGGCCAACTGGTTTTTGCCGTTCGGTGCAGCGAGTTGCGTGCTGCTCGGGTGGATTGCCAAAGGGAATTTAGTTTCATACTGGTCAGGTTGTCTTTCCCATTCAGAAACACAGTTTCCGTTTGTTGCATCGTGGATCGCGATTCTTTCTTGTTCCATGACGACGATCCAGCGACCGTCAGGACTCATCAACGCATTCTTGACTGCGGAATTCGTACGGCAAAAGACCGTTGACATTCCGTCGCTAACATTCCAGGCCCTCACGGATTTGTCCTCGGACGAGGAATAGAGGGTTGTCCCATCACCGCTAAAGCAAACCGAATTGACCTGGGCAGAATGCCCGGAGAAAGATCGATTTTGGTTTTGTTCGGGGTCACGAATGTAAACCAGACCGTTATCGTTGGCCCAGGCAATCAAATTTCCGTCTGGGGAATAGCAGGCTGAACGAATCGCGATTGGAGGCTGAACAGGCTTGCAGATTCGTTCGACCAATTCCTGCGTTTGAAGTTCCCATTCAGCCAACGCGCCGTGATCGTCACAAGCCAACATGCGTTTTGAATCAGGGCTTACCTCTACATCCATAATCGTATGATGGTATGCCCAACCAAATCCTTGATTCTGCTTCGAATCTGGCGCCCAGGTTTTGATGCACCATGTCCCGGAAGTTGCAACCGTTTTGCCGTCTGGACTGAACGCCAAATCATGAATCCCGGAATACTGTCCCCAGAGGGTCGAAATCGGCGCGCCGCTTTGCGCATCCCAAAACTTGAGCGTCGTGTCTCGGGAGCCGGTTGCGATTAGCTTGCCATCGGGGCTGTAAGCGATTGTATTGACAAAGCTGCTATGGCCAAACAAAGAGTTTTCATGATCGCCGGTCGCGACGCTCCACAATTTGACTTCGGGTTCGTAGGCGCAACTCGCGATTTGTTTGCCGTCAGGACTAAATGAGAGCCCGGTAATCCAGTTCTTGTGGCCGTCGAGCCGCATGACCCGTTTCCCTGTTTTAAAGTTCCAAAGACTAATCGTGTCGTCGCCAGAAGCGATCAGTTTTCCATCGGCCGAGATTGCCAAACTCAAAACCGGTTTTTCAGGGTTATCCAGTTTTTGTACAAGTTTTCCCGTGCTGACATCAAAAATCATCACTTGGCCCGCTTGTGAATGAGCACCGCATGCTGCCAACAACGATTGCCCGTCCGGAGTAAACTGTATCGCGTTGAGTACTTGCTTGTCCGTAGAAAACACTAAATCGGTTGGTGCGGTAGTCACCTCACCACTCTCCTGATTTGTAATGACGTTCAGAATCGTCACATCACCTTTTGTAAATCCAACCGCGACATTGGAACCGTCAGGGTGAACCCGAATGCAGCATACGCTTTGATCGAATTCAAGCTTGTCGATTATCTCCCCGGATGCGACGTCCCAGAACACCACTCGCCCGTCTATTCCGCCGCTAACGATCCAGTCTTCAGAAGGGTGATAGTCGACGGAAATAATACTTTCGCGATGACCAGATCGTTTTGAGTCGGCAAATCCCATCGTTGAAAGGGACAAATTGTTGCGGTTTCGCAAGTACCAATACTCAAAGGAGCGATGTTCCGGAAGCGTGTTGTTCAGATTGCGAACGACGTCATGCGTGTCATAAATTCGCACGGATGCGTCGGCGGCAGCTATTCTCGCAATGTAAGAGCGAAATTCGGCGTTCTTCCTTTGTTCGATCTCAAGTTGTTGAGCGCTTGTCGCCAGGTTGCGGTCTTCAACGGCTTGGAAATAGAAAATGGTGATGGCGACCAGCGCTCCGATCAGGATGCTGAGAAACGCAATTGCGGTAACCGCCACTTTCTTGTGTTTGGCAACATTCTTTTTGAGGACATACCAACGGCTGTCCCGTCTGGCATCAATGGGACTTCCATTCAAATAGCGTTCAAGATCCTGGCCCAGTAGCGTCGCATTCTGGTAACGTCTTTCCGGATCTTTGGATAATGACTTGAGCAAGATCGTTTCGATATCCAAATCCAGTCCAGCATTCGACAGGGTTGGCCGTTTGGGTTCAACGTAAGAAATGTTGTTCAGCGTCTCTACAATCGAACCGTCGACATCATAAGGAAGCTGGCCCGTAAGTAGTTCATAGAGAACAACGCCAAGTGCGTAGACGTCGCTTCGGGTATCGGTCAATTCCGGATTTGCTTGAGCTTGCTCTGGCGATGCATAAGCGAGAGTTCCGACAAACTCACCCGTCATCGTACGTGGCGAAAAGCCTTCATTGATTTCGGACTGAACCGCTTTGGCCAGTCCAAAATCCAGAATGTGCGGCTCGAACTGTTGGTCAACCAGAATGTTTGCAGGTTTAAGATCGCGATGGATAACGCCACGCGAATGAGCATAGCCGACAGCCAGGCAAATTTTCTTCGCCAACTGTATAAGCTGTTTAAACGCCCACGTTGATTCAAGAGACGGTAGCTCGATCTCATTCAACGGCTTTCCGTCAATAAATTCGATCGCACAAAACGGTTGATTTTCAGAAATGCCGCCGTCAAAAACCGTGACAATATTGGGGTGGTTCAACCGAGATGCCAGATCGATCTCGCGTTCGAAACGAAATCGCTGTCGCTCGGTAGCAAATGACCCGTTTAAGATAAGCTTCAAAGCAACAGTGCGTTTAGTCGATTCCTGAACCGCTTTGAAAACGACTCCCTGGCCACCGCGTTGAATTTCTTCTTGAATGGAATAGTTGGGAATCGTAATGTGACTGGAGTTGGATTTTGGAAGTGAGGCTTTCTTGCCCGCCCTCGCGGCCTCTTGTATTTCTCTAAAGAGTTTGTCGGCGCCGCTGGTTTCTTCGTCAGTCATTAAGTGTCTCAGGAACTCGTCAACAGGGTTGTTAGGGAGTTTGCCTTCGCAGCCCCTGGCCATGTGGGAACCCCCGTTAGGCAGAGAACGCATCATACGATCGATTTGACATGCATCCAATGAGCAATTTAGTCGAGGGCTTAAAAAAGTGATGAGATCACTCGGACGGAAAACTAATCAAATAGAGGCGCCACGCCCAAAGAGCCTTGGTGGAGGCGAGCGATTGAAGAGCTGCATGTAGACGGGAGGTGAGGCTCCCGCCGGAACATATTTTTGTGTTGATGTTTCGGCAGGAGCCTCAACCTCCCAAAAAACGACCAAAGCTTTGGGCGGTGGGGCTCGCTCTTATTCCCATTGAAGCCGCAATTACCGCCAAACGATTTGCCGTGACTCTCATGTTTGATTCCAAGTGAAATCCAACCGTCGACGGGCTTTTCTCGAATTTTGAGCGAAGTTTCGGAAACAATCCAATAACCTCGTTTGGGGATCGAAGGACTTTCTTATAGATTGATGTGTGAAGTTTTTGTCAAAAAATAGACTTGGGAGTAGGTTGGATGAGATCGCAAATTCAAAGAATGCTGTGTTCGTTGATGGTTTTGTTCATGGCGGGTGCGATTCAGCAACCGGGATATGCGATCCAGGATCAGGTTCAAGGTTCCGCAACGGGAGATTCGGCTGTTCAGAGCGAAGAGCGAGAACCGACCGATTTCCTCAGAGTTAAAACCGATGAATATGGTTCTCCGATCGCGTTGCAGACAGCCACTGCAAAGTACGTTCTAGAGGACGCCAAGGGAAATGTCTTGTTTGAGGTTTCCTTGGAAGGCGTGATTCATTTAGCCGACTCCAGCTATTATCGCGGATTCCAAAGCAGGTTCGATCGCTACGATGTCGTGCTGTTTGAATCCATCTTAAAAGAGGACAAGAATTCAAGCTCGAATGCTGAAAGCGATCTGCCAAGCGGTTTCAAATTGTTTCAGCAGCTGTCTACGGGAACGTTGGGCTTGACCTATCAATTCGACGAAATCAGCTACGACCATCAGGGCCTCGTTAACGCTGATCTTACGCCGGAGGAGATTCTGGAACGCGTATCGGATCGAGGTGACAGCAAAGCGACATTGTTTTCTGACATGTTGGCACACATTATTCAAAAAATGATGACGGGAAAAGGTGACGAGACAGACGAGCCGCGGACAGAAAATGTTGGTGCTAAATCGCCGTTGTCGGAGCTGAAGCTTTCAATCCTTACCGACTCAGACGGGATTATGAAGATCAGGCGTTTGATGTCATCTGCCTTGGTAAATTCAGAGCTGCTTGAGTCGACTTATCCTCCAAGCATTCAGAAACTGATTGTTGGTGATCGCAATGACCGCGTGATGTCTGTGTTGAAGTCGGAAAAGGAAAACGGCAAACGTAACGTCGCAGTATTTTTTGGGGTGAGCCATATGGCAGATTTGGAAAAGCGGCTGATTGATGGGTATGGAATGAAACTGAAATCAGTCAATTGGCGAAACGCTTGGGATTTGCGAGATGGTGCGGTCGAGGGCGCTCCCTTGGAAGGCCTGATTGAATCGACGTTCAAGGATTCATTCAAAAGCAAGTTGAAAGGGTTTGCCAAGGGGCTTCAGAATCGGGGGAATTCCAACGCTGCGCCCGAAATCGACAAAGCGAAAGATCAACAAATTGAGGCGATGCAGGAAGCGTTGAAAGCACTTCAGTCTCGATTGGATGAAGTCGAAGGAAAAGATGACAAAGACCAGGACAAAGACCAGGACAAATAGTCTTTGGTCGTTCTCGGCTTTCATCTGAAATACTGAGGTAGCTTGCCCCGCCTCATGTCATCCTGGAAGCTTCCATCGAAAAAGATTGTCGAAACTGTTTGCGATGTCTCGAGCCTAAGAGGCCTCTGCGGGGACGATTGTGCTTTCCAGGCGGTGCGTGATTTCCTGAAGCCTGACAAACTGTTGGTAAAAGAAGGGAATCGCTACGACGCTTTCGATGTATTCAAAAACATACATCAAAAGGGAGAGGACCGTCCCGCGAGTTATCGAACTGTCTTGTGCGGCGGCCCATACTGAAAAGACAATCACTCCGATCATGATGGCCCAGCTTATTGAAAAGTTGACGGTTTCGAGATCGGAAAGTCGGATGTTCCATCGCATGCTTCGCTTGAAATGAGAGGTTACGGCATTTTGATCATTGGCTGAAAGTACATCGACTCGTTTTTCGACTTCGTCGTTATAGCCCTGGTTGAGCAAGTAGGTCTTGCTGCTGGTTATGGCGAAAAGCAACCCGATCAATACGGTTGCAATAACGCAACCGACGAAGACTGAGGGTTGCAGCATGCCGACGATTAGTAGCGTTCCGACCAGGGCAATGACACAGTTGATGATTGCCGGGAATGAATTCTCCAGAAACTCAATCAATTCGGAGGCCATTCCCGTTCTAGCTGAGATAACCGATACGGCTGAGTCGTTTGCCTGCTCTCGGAGGACGACTTCATCGGCGATTCGAGTGTAGAGATGGGAGTAGATGCGGGTATCGTAGAATCTCCTTGCTGCGCCGGCGATGATGATCATAAAGCCGACCAAGCCAAGCCAGAAAAGACCGCCCGATTTGTTCTCAAGCATGTCGTCGATGGCAATTCCCATCAAAAGCGGAAGCAGCAGAGATAAAGCCGCTTCAGCGACGACGAGAAACCAGGTCGCGAGAATCCGAAAGCGGAAACGCACAAAGAGTCTTTTCAGTGATAGAGATGTTTCACTCACGGTTCACGCTGCTCCAATCGTGGGTAAATGCCTTCGCGTCTTTTGGTAACGCGTACTTGCGTTTCATTGAGACTCTGGCTGCGGCATTGGTTCTTGACGCGGTGTGTGTCGCTCATCAGGGAGGGAACAATAACAGCGTTTGGAGTCGGTATGACATTTCAATGAGTAACTTGTTCGCGCGTATTTCGCGTGTTTTTTGGACAAACCTCGCAAGGTTGATTCTTGTACCTCTCTAACGTGTCGTTGATTCCAACGAACGGGCTCTTTGGAATCAACGACGCAAGACCTGGGATCGCTCCTCCTCCCCGGCGGCAGTGCGTCCGACCCTTCCGGAGGGCCCGGAACGAGGGCTAGTGCTAGTGGTGTGAGGAACATTTTTCGAGACACGAATCAGGCTGCATTTGATCATGCATTCGATCACTTCTCGTAATACTCAAGACCGGCAAGCATCATTTCCTGCCAGGTTTGCTCACCCCATTCCACACGCACATCGGCGTCAGGGTTGAATGGATTGTCCTTCGAGTTGTCGAAGGTTGCCGAACACTGAATGTAAGATCCTTTGGGAATCTCTATCGGTTCTGCAAGCCAGTAGGTCGATTGCCAGTCAAAGTTGTATCGCGGTATGTCCAGCAACAAGGTTCGTGTTCCCGATGGCTCCACCAGCACGTACTTGAATGATCGGCCGCGGTAGTGCATGTGCGGATTCATCGACAATAGAACACTGTCATTTTTGAATTCTTCGGTGCGTGCTCGAACCGGATGCTTCGGAGCTCCAGGAGGAATTGAGAACCAGTAGTTGATCGCGTCACCAGACACCACTTCATGCTCGGGAGCATCCTCAGCAAACACGAGTCCGAGTTCCGATCGATCCGTTTGTCGTTTGCCTGTGGGCGTGTAGTGCATTTCAAAAAGAACCCTGGCACCTTTCGGAATCCGCTTTGCCATCCCGGCGGAAAGGAGAAAAGCATTGTCGCCTGGCACGAATGAAACCAGATGTGCACATTCGGTGAGTGGCGAATTCAATTCGCTCAGGATGTCCGTTGGACGTTCATCATTCTCCAGTTCTATTTCCAGTCCTTCTGGCACGATGTAGGCGATAACATGATGCACAACTTCAGTTGCACCTGGGTGAATTTCCGCTCCTTGGATCCAGGTTTCCTTTTCAAATGGTTGGCCTGCCCAAACGTACTTGTAGGGCACTCCCAGCTCTGGAGTCTCAGCAGGCACCTGGATTTCCTTTTCCATCTTGACGATCAGATCTGGTTTGCCAATTCCCCATTTCTGTGAAAAAGTGCGAGGAGTAGGGAGATGGCTTTTATCGCCTTCCTGCGTCCCATCGTCGATCCAGTCTAGAAGCGTTTCGTATTCATTTGCCGTCAGGCTGCGGTCGTTCATGAAATGTCCATGCGGGGCATCGGCGTTCCATGGCGGCATCAACCCGGACGTGATTACTTCTCGAATCGAGCTAGACCAATCGCGTGCGTTTTCATAATCCATCAATTCGAACGGTCCAATGCCGTTGGGCCGATGGCAAGACTGACACTTGTTTTGAATAATCGATGCGACATGTTCCGAATACGTGATCGTCATCGCTGAAGCTGGCGGTGTTTCGTTTGAGATGGGCAGCAATTCAAGGGGGCATGCCGTAACATCAGTCATCGATGTTTTGACTTCTCTCCTTGCTAATAGGGATGCGATCGCGTCGTTCAGATAATCGTGAGTAACCTTAGGGCGAGTGACGCCTCGTTCAAACCGGTCATCAACGACGCCACGATATCGAATCTTTCTTTTTGCATCCAAGACGATTACCTCAGCCGTCCTGGTGACGTGAAGTCGCCTCGCCAGCGAACCGTCTTCGTCTCTGAGCACTTCAAAATTCACTTCGTACTCTTCCACGTGCTTTATGATTTCCTCACGGGTGTCGTGGATATTGCTGTTGACGGCAACCACATGAATATTCTTGCCAGCAAGCTCTTTGTGAATCTTGTTTAACTTTGGCAAGTAGCGGTTTGTTACAGGACACTCCGTTGTATTGAAGTAGAGCACGACAAGCTCTGATTCGTTGCCGTCCTGAGAAAGTTGCCATGCCTGTTCAGTTTTTAAGTTGACCAAAGTAAAGTCGGCAACGGTTCGCCCCATTGTTCTTGCCCTGGTTTCACTTTGCGCGTGGAGTGAAAGCGGAGCAATCAACAACGTACAATACAGAACGGTGAATTCGATACAGTTGCGCATGTGTGCCTCAAGAATCGTGGTCAAACTTGTGATGCATGATTGTATCATTTGAGACCCACGTGTCAATGTCGAAATTTTTGAACCGATTCCTGCCAGTCAATTTTTGGCGTCAATTTCTGAGTTGAGATTTTTTTGCGTGGCGATAGGGTGTGCCAACCGCCTCGAGCCTATTTTTTACCGCTTCGTTTGCCCGAATTCGTTTCAATTCCGTTAAACAGAGTGCGAACGGCGAGTGCGGCGGAATCATTGACGGCGATGTCTCCAGCGCGGGACGTTGTCAGTGCAGCGAAAACGACAGCATCGATCGCAGCGCTAATCCAGGCGTTGGGAATGTCGGGTGAAATCGATCCTTCCGCTTTGGCTAGATTGAGGAGTGCGAAAAGTTCCATATTCTGTTTCGCGATCTTTTTGGCGACGCGAGGTTCTTCCCAGACCCAATCTTGCGACCAAAGGAAATGGCATCGGTCGCCGACCGGAACCAGAGCCGCGACGATGGCACGTAGAGCTGCGATTGCAGTCTTGGCACCTTCGGCCGCATGGGTACACGCCTGATCCATTTCCTCCAAAGATTGGATCGCGATTTCTTTGAGTAGCTCCTCGCGAGTTCCGACAAGTCGATGCAAGGTAACTCGTTTCACGCCCGCCGACTCGGCAACCTCGGAAAGTGACGCCGAAGGTCGAGACGCCAGAACCTGAATGGCGGCCTCGATGATGGAATCTTTGGTGTTGGGTTTTGGATTCATGATACTTGAGTGTATCATCCCGGGTTGCTGGGTCAACCGCGGCAGCAATGGCATTGCTGCCGCGATTTCGACCACAACGTTCGTCACCGCCTGAAATCAGTTGAGATTGACCAAGTAGTTTTTCACCTGGTTATCTTTTGATTTCACGGCAATCAGGAACTGAGCCTTGGGCAGGATTTCATTTCCGTTCAGGGTGATCTTGGTTGAGGATTCATAGTAATCCGCATGCTGCCCGTTTGGATACATGCGAGTTAAACCGCCCCAAGAGGCGAAGGGGTTCTGTTCCCAGGTGATCTCCGCATTCGACGGAGTATGTCCGTTATGCATGTAGGTTATACGAATGTCTGCGACTTGTTCTGGATCAATGACCTTGGCACGGGCAATCAACTTATCACCTACCACACGAAACAAGACCTCCTCGACAGCGGCTCCACCGGTCGTAGATGCCGATCCGTCGAGCAGAATCTTGCCGAGGCCGACTCCATGGACGGAGAGCATCGTTTGACCATCGCGGCTAATTTCCGTTCGACCCGGGTTGGGGCCGATCATGATTCCACCGTGAGTAATCTGGCGTTGTCCGGTGGCCAAGTTTTCAATGAATCCATTGGATTGGTTGCTTGAGCCGTAACTTCCGACCACGGCATAGCATTGCTTGCCGTCCAGGATGAACTCGGCTGAGTGAGTGTGGTACCTTCCAACACGAGTCATTCTTTGGAAATTTCCGCGGCTTCCCACATAGGTTTCGTACTCCGACGAATCAAAGTACGAAATCACGCTTCCATCAGACGATAGTCGCGGTTTGGAGATGTAGTTCTTTGTGCTGAGAACGACTTTGCCGCCTCCGGAAGTGGGTCCCGAAACCAGTGTGTTCACGCTACCCTTGTCATCTTTCAAGAGCAACATGGCGATCCAGTGATTTCCCTCTCGGGAAACTCGAAAATCACGAAAGCCGTTATTGCCAGAAGTTTTCAGGCCTGATGCACCAACGACATCCTCACGAACAACAACTTTTTTGAAGCCAGTCTCGGAGGCGTGCCAGATTGTCAGACCATCGTTGAAAAACAACCCTCGACCGTCGGTCGTCGCCGCCGAATTATAATCCTGGGCCAAACCCAATCTGCCGACTGAGTCATCGTCTCCTGTATCGGCGATCTGTCGAAATGCTTGCCCGCGAGTAGCACGCATCACGCGAAATTCTCGAATCGGTTGAACCGCCGCAGGGAGGCTGTAGTCAACGACTGCCCAGCAGTACTGCCCGTCTGGGGTAGTTCGAATAGCATTCACAGAGGACTCGACCAGGGAAACAGGACTTCTTGTCGCTTTGCCCGTGGCCACATCGACATGCCAGACCTGTTGTTCTCGCTGAGTGCCGGTTGCGGGGTAGACATTATCAATGAGGATCCAGGCGACCTGGCCGTTGTCGCTTAGATTTATCTTGGTGACGCGGTACGCCTCCGGCATCACAAATCCCTCGCCCGGAATTTGATTTTTATCCTTCGATCCGACAATGATTGACTCGGAACTTCTCAATTTCAGGTTGCCGCTGTTAAACCCGTATCGAGCTGGATCGGTTTCACCCGGTTGGTTGCTTGTTCGATCCAACACATAGGTGTAGCGTTGATCGTTTTCCTGAAAGCGGGGGCGACTGGTGTTGAAGTAAGTACTTACTTTGATTCGCGTGTTGTTGAGAATTTCGACGGCAAATCTTTGGCGAACTTTTCCGTCTTCGCCACTCAACTCAAGAGTCACAGGAGTTTTACTGGTATCGAAAGCGGGACGAAGTGCGGTGGGATTTCCCTCTTGAATGCTCCAGGCGGAGCTCGAATCAAAGAAAGTCAAACCCATCTCTTTGCCTTCGCCGTTCTTGCCGATCCATTGCCCGGTCAGATTCTCAGCGTCATATCCTGAAGTTGTCGGAGGCTGAGTTGAAGATCCGGGACCAGGATTCGTGGGCGTGGTCGTTGTAGGGTTAGGTGTCGTGACAACCGGATTTCCTCCCATGCCGGGCTGAGGGCCCGAAGGCAACTGAGTTGGGGCTGGGTTGAAGGTGCCGGTACGAAGCATCCCCAAAACGAATTCGTACAGAGTGCCATGTCGGGTTGAGTCGAGTTTCTTGGCGAACTGCCAAACATATTGATGGCGTGACATTCCTCCATGGTCGGGCGGAATGACGGCCCAAGCTGAATAGTTGTTCAACGCACGAGCCCATTCATCATAGAACCAGGGGCGTCCATCGACCGGTTCGATCGTTGGAGTTGCAAGGCTCAACCACAAGTCGATCAGGTTTTGCACCTCTTGATTGTTCCATGGTGCTGGACCGTTAACGATTTGTGCTGGAGTCGGTGCGGCGACTGGATCTGGAACTGGCGTTGGATCAAATGGAGAGGGTTCAACGGGAACCGTCGGATCCTGAACCAGCGGTGGTTCGGCCGCAGGCGGTTGTTGTCCATTCTGTTTCCGTTTTTTGGCTTCGACCACGGCAGCTGATGCATTGACCAAGGGGCCGATCGGTTGATCCGTCGACAACTTCAGTCCGGTCTGGATTAAAATTTCGCGAGCTTCTTCAAAGGTGAGATCACTGTTTACCGAACGCATTAACGCGACCACTCCCGCAACATGGGGGCATGCCATCGAGGTTCCAGGCATCTCGGTGTATGCATCGGCTGAACTGGAGAATGAACTATGGATTTCCACCCCAGGCGCCGAAACGGTCGTCTTGGATCCATAGTTGGAAAAACTTGCACGTTCGTTTTTTGAGTTGGTTGCTGCGACGCTAATCATTCGATCGCTAAAGCAGAACGCATCAAACTCTGCTGGGATGTTGTCGTTACCCGCAGCGTTGACCAAGATGACGTTATATTTCTTGGCCAAATCCAAGGCCTGTTTGTAAGACTTGAGATCGGATTCACGACGTGGAATAAATATTTCCTGTTCGATACGTTTGCGAGTTGCTGCGTCACCATTGACGTAGTCACTGATTACCTTTGGAGCGTAGGATGGGCCGAGACTCAGGTTGATCACATCGGCGCCCTTGGCAATCGCTCGGGAGATTCCAGCAACAATTTGCGGAGTGTCTCCAGAAACGTATCCGACTTCTTTTCCGTTGTATTCGCCTGTCTTGACGAAGTACAAAACCTGAACCGGCATCAGGTAGGCATCGGGAGCAATCCCTGCGGTTCCCTTACCGTTGCCTGCATTTCCGCTGGCGGTACCAGCGACATGAGTTCCGTGGCCAGCAACATAGTCCAAACGATACTCGGTTTGTCCGGCGCCATTGACCTGTGCTTCGTAGTACTCCTTGTATTGGATTTTTTCGGAGTTCGTTGCGTAACTATATGGCCGCACGACTTTACCATCAAATTCTTCATGGCTGGTCAGGGTTCCCGAATCGACTACCGCGATCGTTGTTTTTAATCCTGTGGTGATGTCCCATGCCTCAGGTGCATTGATTCGATTGATTCCCCAGCCTTTGACTGAGTCGGAAAGGAACGGGTCATTGAAGGACTTCAAACCTCGACGCACGAAGTTCAAGGTTGCCGAGGCAATCCAGGGATGATTGTCTAGGCGTTTGCTGACCGAGTGCTTTAACTTAGGGGCGATTTCGACTTGAAACATGTTGACCGCAGGAATTGCTCCGACGATCTTTGCGTTTGGTGCGACGGTTTTCAGGATGGTCTCAAGGTTTGAGCGGGTACGTTGAGCGTGCATTGTCACCAGGATTTGATCACTAATTACCGGCGATTTTAGGTCCTTGTCCATTTCGATTTTTTGAGGATCAAAGGGGGCGAGTTGAGCGGGCTGGAAATCTGGGATCCGAATTTTCGGACCATTGCTTGAAGCTTGGCCCCCGAAATTGAAGTCTTTCAGGTAGTTCCAACCAACGTAAGCGGTGATCGCCAGTAAGACGGCCGTGATTACCAGGAGAGTTTTGGTGGTTGTATTCATCGTTTTGTTCGCAAAAAGGGGCGGATTTCGGTGCATTCCTATAAGGGGATTCCCTTTCCAAACGTTTGGCGGACAGGAAACTGAAGAGAAAGTCGCTACGGTGAGAAAAACATTCTGGGAAAACGACAGAATGATGGGGCCAACAGGGCGAATGTGGTGAAATTGCAATTGCGGGATGAGACCCAGACCGAAACTCAGGCGCGAATGGAGTTTGCGGCTTTGCGGCAAAACGTTGTGAGACATCACGTTCTTCAGTGAGTCAATGGTAACCCGACGCGTGAGCGAGGACGTATACAGGCCGGTCCTCGCTGACGCGTCGGGTTTCCATGAAACTTTCGATTCGCAGAAAAATTCACACCGTCTCTGCGACTTCGACTGGGTGAGGCGAATGGAGTTTGCGGCTTTGCGGCAAAACGTTGTGAGACATCACGTTCTTCAGTGAGTCAATGGCAACCCGACGCGTGAGCAGGACGTATACAGGCAGGTCCTCGCTCACGCGTCGGGTTTCCATGAAACATTCGATTCGCAGAAAAATTCACACCGTCTCTGCGACTTCGATGGGTCGAGGCGAATGGAGTTTGCGGCTTTGCGGCAAAACGTTGTGAGACATCACGTTCTTCAGTGAGTCAATGGTAACCCGACGCGTGAGCGAGGACGAATACAGGCCGGTCCTCGTTTCACGCGTCAGGTTTCCATGAAGCCCCGGCGGCTCCGCCAGTTCGATTCATACACGAACGATAGAATCGCAACTTCTTTGAGACCCGCATTGAACTGTTCAGTGAACGCCTCGGAATCGACTGGTGGGACCGATCTTGCTTCCGTATGGCAAACCCAACGCGAATGCCTCGGTCAATTTTTCAGGTTCATTTGACGATCGTAGTGAGTTTTTGCCTTGTCATAGGCGGCTTGAATACTGTGATTGCCTACTGAGTTTTTTGAGCGAAACCCAGCCAATTCAAAATTTGGATAGGGGAAACTCTCGTGGGCGGCAGAAATGTAGGCGCGTCGTGCCAATCGATCATCGGGAATGTTTTCTGCAACCCAGCACCAGTGAAAAAATGCAGTGGGTTTGTCCTCAAGAAAGAAACTTGCGACCCCTGCATAGTATCTGAGTTCGCCCAATCGAGAGGTTTTGGGAAAGCGTTCGATGGCATTCGTCAAATGATTGGCAAGTTCTTGGTAGGATCCGTTATCGAGCATGCGGTATGCGACTTCCATCGCAATGTCAGCATCGAGCAGTGTTTCCTGATCCAATTCCGCAAGTTTGATTTGCTTCAGCAGTTCGCTATGAACATCCCAATCTTTTTCATAGCGGACAATTCTGAGGAGTCGTCGAAAAGCTGTCGCTTGCTGAGTTGGGTTGGGATCGGCGGGGGCACTTGCCAGTACAAGCGTCTTGTGCAGAAAGTGCTTTGCTTTGTCGTATAGGCCAAGTTCCTCATAAATCTTGGCCGCTTGCAGTTGTGCCATTGAATTGGTTGGTTCAGCTTTTGCGATGGCTAAGGTTTGCTCTTCGAGTGTCGTGAATTTGTTGAACTGTGGATTGTCTTCAAGGAGTTTTAAGAGAAATTGGAACACGGCGTCCTTGCCTGGATACAATTTCTCCAAATCGTGGGACTCAGCTTCATTGGTCCAGCCATCAGCGACTCCAAGGACCTTGCCATCAGCTTCAGTGGAGAAAGCGGCAAAGTAGGCAATTGTATTTGACTGTCGTTTGCCTGGATCGACGATGACTTTTAGATCTGGATACAACGTGCATTCGGTTTCCAGGCATTGAACAAATTTGTTCGCCCCGGAATCATGCCCGAGTCCGGGGCCGCCGGTATTAAAGTAAAAGGGGACGAAACGTCGGTTGATCAACTGGATTACTCGTGAGTCAGCGAAGGCACCTGCCCTCATGGGTTCTCCGCCAGGTCACCAACAGCCTTTGGTTGCACAGGTAGCTCCCAGCTCATCCAAACCAAATCCCAACCCGCGGATTAGGAGAATTCTCTCTTGTTGCTTGGATTGATCCAACGCATTTTTGAATTCCCCTGGGATGACCCAGTCAATCGCCTCGGAGTTAAAGCCGAATTCAATAGATTCATTGTTTTGTCCCAGGCTGGTCGATGCAAGGCACAGGGACGCGATGAGTACAAGTCCCACTGCCGAATGATGTCGTCGCGTTTTCATGAAGTGCTCCGTAGCGAGTAACTTAGTCTGATGATTGAGTGACGAAACTGTTCGATGGCGTTTCAGGGAGTTTTCATTCTTTTTTCGATATTAGAAGGCGTACTCCGTAAACCTTGCGCTTTGGGTCCGTCAATTCCAAGTCGCGATTCTCTACCGACCTTTTACCCGACATCAAACTAATGTCGTAGGAAGGCGAGACTTGCCAGGACAAAAAGTCGACATTGCCTATCGGCTCATGTCGAAATCGGGTGGTCATGTTTTCTTTTAATCCAAGTGCAGCAAAAACTTCGGCACGTGTTCGAGTTTCTCCCGCCGGAACAACGTCGAGGCAAGGGATCTTGAGAAGTGTTTTGTTTGCATTGGTTTGTGCGATGTCAAACTCGACCAGTTTCTGAATCAGTTTGTCGCTATGCAACTCGTACTCTTCATTGGTTTTCTCCGTTTTTTCTGGAGAGGGGGTTGTGGTGATCGCAACGACTTTGAGAGATTCTCCAGTTCGTTGAGCAAAAGAGAATGCCTTTTGACGCGTGATCAAGGCAGCGCTGAACTTTGTGTTGATCCATAACTGCTCATCCTTGATTTCCAGATCAAGGTCGAAAGGAACGAGCTTGAGGTTGGAGTTCGCCAGCGAAGCGAGGTCGATTGTTTTGATCACTTTTCCTTCTCGGATGAATTCTAGATCAGGGTTTTTCTGGGTCGATTGAATGTTATGAAAGTCCGTTGTCTTTAACAGCAGTCCCGTGTCCAGTGCGAACGCAGTTACTGAATCAAAGTTGTCGATTTTCCATTGTTCATTCAGGCCTGTCGGCGTGATCTTGCTCATGGTTCCCGAAGTCTGTTCACCCTTGGTCGAGGTGATGAACACAAACTCACCATTTGGGCTTACCGATACGACTCGCTGCGAATGGAGGTAGTTTGTTAATGCCAACAAGGGAGAATGGTGATAGGGAAATGAGATTCGACCCCCGTACCAATGTACTTTGGAGAACATGAGCGGATTGACTCGTTGAGCCTCGCTCGACGGCCACTCTTCAACGAGCTTCCACCATTGCTTGAATGACTCGATGGCATCCTTGTTTGGATCGTCAGTTTCTTGACTATAAAGGGTGGGATACAATCCAGGAAATTGTTTGTTGCAGCAAAGCATGTCAATAAACCACATTGCCGTTGTCCCAACCGTGCATTCGTCTTGGGCCTGAGAAGAAGAAGAAAGCAGCTTTACGGGGACGTGTTCGATTGGAGCAGGGTCTTCGATTAACTTCATCAGGTAGGGGATATGTTGCCATCCCAGTTTGTCAATGTTGTTGTCGAGATGCCATTGAGTTAACAGCAGGTAAGTCTTTTTTTCGAGGTCGTCTTCATCTGGGGATATGGATTCGGCTCCAATTGGGGAAATGAGGATTGTTGACGAGTCGTCAGGGTTGTGCGTTTTAACTTGGGTGGCCGCAGCCACCATTGCCAATGACAGACAAGTCAAGAATGTTAGCGAAGTTGTGGTCAAACGCCAGAACCAACTAGTCGTTAGCTCTCGGTTACAGTCATCGCTGAGTAACTGGTCAACGCGACGGCCGATGATAGCTTTGTTGGAAGTGATTGCTAATGAGCACTGGCTGATTTTGATCGAGAATCTTTGATTGACCTTGAGTAGTAGTCGAGCGTAAGCGAACTTGTCTTTGGCTTGAATGGCTTCATGGTCACACAACTCTTCCTGGCTGATTCGTACTTGGCGAAAAGCCATATGGGCAAACGGATTGAACCATTGGATTGCCAAGCCAAGCTGAAGTGCCAGATTGAGTTGGAGATCGCGTCGCTTAATGTGCGCGAGTTCGTGAAGCAAGATCGTGTGGATCTCATGCTGCGTCAGTTCTTTGAGGGCAATGTCCGGTAAAACAATGCGAGGCCGAAACGGTCCTACGACCGAAGGCGAGATCGCGTTGGGGCTGGTCCAAATCGTTGGGAGCTGTTTGAGTCCGACGGTTCTACCAGCGTTTTGTAAGAGTTTACCGACAAACGCCAAACGAATCGGCTGGCAGTTCTTCAGGTGTTGATTCGCCTTCCACGCGCCTACAGCGAGCTGAGTCACAACGGAAATCGCGCCCAAAAACCAAAGGGTTAACAAAAGGTTTCGTGACTTTTCACTAACCAAAATCCATGAGTTCTGCCCGCTCTTGCGTTCGATTTTAGGTTTGCGTTCGGGCAGAATGAGCGGAATGTCTTTCAGTGGCTTGACGACAGCAATTGCCTCAATGGCTGAGTCGGAGGGAGCCTGCGCAAACACTTCGTTCGGATCGACGCGAAAGTTTCGGGAGATCACTCCTGATGCGTTGTCGGAATCCGCGACTGAAAAAACGGTTTTGAATTGGCCAAGCAATGTATTGAGCCCAGGTGTTTGGAACCAGGCAAGAGCAAGAACCATCGCCACAAGAATTGGGATCGCTGAGGTGAGTAATAACGTGGCTGCAAATAGGTGCCGTCGTTTTGCGGCGGACTGTTTGAGCAAGTATTTCCCGGCACCTAGTGCAAGCGAAAAGACAAGGGTTGAACCTGCGATCCAGATGATTAACTCGGTCATCGTTCAATGCCTGGTTGTTGAGTGAGGCGTTTTGTGTGAAACGGAAAACTGGGGGCAATTTGCAGGCCATCGGCCAGAAAATCTCGGAGCAAATTAAACACTATAGTTTCTTTTTGCGGTTCTTTTTGGCTTTTGATTCGGCGGCATCAATGACTTCCCGCATTCGATTGGCTTCGGCCTTGGTTAGCTGCTCTCCGTCCACGATCGAAGCAATCAAGGCTTCGGTTGAACCTTCGAATACTAGCTCGCTCAGGCGGACTAACATTGATTTGGCTGTTGCGTTTTTGGAACGCGTCGCCGAATAACGAAACGTGTTGCCCACCTTGCGAAATTCTAGCCAGCCCTTGTCGGCCAGGCGGGTCAACATGGTTTGAACCGTATTGCGAGCAACGTCGCGATTCTTGGAAAGTTCGTCAGTGACTTCCAAAACCGTGATGTCCGGTTGATCCCAAACGATCTTCATGATTTCGAGCTGATGTTCAGTCAAGGCGGGGAGTTGATTCATGATGCCTTGGTGTGTAATTGATTTGCCTACACTTGTAGTATTGCAAGCCGACCAAGAGGCGTCAATAGTCAATCTTTTGTGGGAAGACGGAAAATTGCGAGCGAAAAGAAAGGTCTTTGAGTCGAGGTTTTGGCCTTTTAGGGGAGGTTGAGGCCTTTCAAACGTGGAACTTAGGGATAGTACCCGTCGTCGGTTTTTTGCCTTTTACGGGAGGTTGAGGCTCCTGCCGAAACAATTCTTGTTCCTCTCAATCGTGGAACGTGGGGATTGTACTCGGACCGTTTTAAATTGATGGGGTAACAAGGCGAAGAAACTCGGAGTATCTGATGTTCTCGGCCCGCTATTCGAAGACGGGCCTCGGCCTAGTGGTCTTAGTTTTAGGACTAGCCGCGGTTGAACAAACAAAAACCGTGGCTAGCGCCAAAACGCCTATTGTCGCCAGCTCCAATTTTTAGCTTTGACAAACCACTAGGGTTTCAGTGGAAGTCTGTTGCTGTTCAGGTTCGAAAGCAAAAGGGAGATCAGAATTCCCATGGCGATCGGAGGGAAGAATAGGGTCGGAAATTCCGAAGGGGTGAAACTATGAGTTAGGGTTCCCAGCACCAACAGAACCCAAAAGCCTGTCGCCATTCCCAGTCCGATTGCAAACAGGTGCTCAAGTTGTTTTCTGAATTCGAACATTGTTCTCCGCCTTGATGAATGCTCTTCAAGTTCGAGATCGTAGCGGATATTGGCAATGTGACAAAGTGAGAGATTGGTGAATTTTTGATTCTCGTTGGGCGAGGGTGCTAGTATTGTTAAGGTATGAGACCTGTGGAGACTTTGCGTTGATTAGTGAGTCCTCGCACCTTGGCAATGCAGCTTCGCCGCGATCCTGCAATGGCGGTTATTCTTTTCTTCATGAATTGATTGGCGACTTCGTCAGGATCTGCTGGATTGCTCCATGATAGGTCGAGTCGATTGTACAATCACCCCGAAAGCAATTCTGACAATCCTAAATCGGAACATTCTTTCGATCTGAATCGGGAGTCCAGTGGAACTGATAGGAGTCGCCCAGAATCATGCGAGATATAAAAATGATCTGATGAGTGTGCCCAACAAAGTGGCTCGTCGTGTGCGTGATCGCCGCATGTGTGTTGACTTCAAATCCTTGGACGTTAATCAGTTTCAGCCAATCGTTCAAAGACAATGACTGAATGATTTGGCTGGCTTCCTCAACGACCCTTTTTAGGTGAACAAGCAATTCGGATTTGCTTAATCCATCTTGAATCGAGAATTCCTGATCGCGTGCTCGAGAATCGGGCTTGTCACCTACACCACTGATGGCCCATTGATTGAGATTGCCCGCAAGGTGCAGAATCAGGTTGCCGATGCTATTGGAGGATTCGTGGGTGCGAAACCAAACTTGCTGTTCGCTAAGTTGATGCAGGCAGTGCTCGATTTTCATTAAACACTGCTTAAGGAGGTGATTTGCCTCCTGGGAGCAGGATTGAGCAAGCGAGTCGGTTGGATTTCTCATGTAAGTTGGTGGTGATTTTGGATGGTGAACGTTAACATAACAGCATCATAAAAAAGTTGTGTGTTGGAACATTGAAAGAGAAAAACATTGAAGAGTTATCGATTGATCTTGATCGTTGTGTTGTTGATGATTGGTCAGGTTGCCATGGCACAGGACGACAATCAACCCCCGGATGGGTTTACGGCATTATTTAACGGAACCGACCTCGACGGGTGGACTGCATTGAAGACTGAGGATCCTCGAAAGTTTCGAGGGCGATCCGAAGACGAGCAGACAGAAATTGTGGAAGCTGGCTTCAAAGCGATGGAAGAGTTTTGGCGAGTTGAGGACGGCCAAATTATCAATGATGGCAATGGTCCATTCCTGACTACGCTTAAAGAGTTTCGCGACTTTGAGTTGCTGATTGATTACAAGACGGTTGCAAACGCCGATAGCGGCATCTACCTCAAAGCCAGTCCGCAAGTACAGATTTGGGACTATACCGAGGCGGGCGGTAAATGGAACATCGGCGCGGGCAAGGGATCGGGTGGGCTCTGGAACAACAGCAAGGGCACAGCAGGCAAGGATCCATTAGAACTCGCAGACAAGCCCTTTGGAGAGTGGAATCGAATGCGGATCGTGCAAGTCGGTGCTCGGACATCGATTTGGTTAAACGAAAGCTTGGTAGTGGATCATGCGACAATGCAAAACAACCATTGGGCGGCGAATTTGCCTCTGGCGTCATCTGGTCCAATTCAGCTTCAGACTCATGGCGGCGAAATTTGTTGGCGAAACATTTTTGTTCGCGACATCGATGACAGCGAATGCGCTGAGATATTAGCAGCAAGTAACGCAGATAGATTTGAGGCCGCGCACAACGGAACGGATTTCCAAGGTTGGTCGGGTGCGATCGAAAACTACGATGTCACTGAGGGAGTTATTCGCTGCAAGCCCAACAAAGGCGGCACGATCTTTACCGAAAAGGAATATACCGACTTTTCCGTTCGGTTTCAGTTCAAGCTTCCCGAAGGTGGGAATAATGGGCTGGCAATTCGTTATCCTGGCGGAGCGGGGGACGTCGATGCCGCCTATCAGGGGATGTGTGAACTTCAAGTGCTTGATAGTGAACATCCTAAGTATGCCACGCTGGATTCCCGTCAGTACCACGGTTCTGCCTATGGAATGGTCGCTGCACACCGCGGATATCTGCGTCCAACCGGGCAATGGAATTTTCAAGAAGTGACTGTGGTCGGATCAACGATCAAGGTTGAGTTGAACGGCACGGTGGTTTTGGACTGTGACCTGAAGGAAGTCGACGAGTACATGGGGGAACGCCCGCACCCCGGCCGAGATCGTAAATCGGGGCATTTCGGTTTTGCCGGTCACAGTGATCCAGTTGAGTTTAAAAATGTTTGCATCAAAGACCTTGGGAAATAGCGACTCACCCGGGGCCAGTGATCTATCGGCGCCAAAAGATACAACAGGCATCCAAATGCTTATCCGCATCGGATTGGTTTTGGGTGGTCTTTTTGCGTTGTTTTGCGTCATTGGTTGGTACTTGCCCCGAAACTATACGGTGGAGACTTCTGTCGAAGTCGATGCGCCTGCGGAGGAGATCTACCAATTGATTTCGCAGGTTGAGAACTGGCCAAAGTGGTCTCCCTCATGGGACTTCGCCGCTATGGGAAAAGTTACTCACCAGTATTTTGCGAATCCGCCCGGTGTGACCTGGAAAATCGGCGATTTGTCAGGAGGACTTGGTGAAGGAAAGATGTGGATTTCCGAGCAGGTGGAGAACAAAAAAGTCGAATACTTCGTCGAACGTGCGTACACAGTCTTTAGCTATTTCGAATTGGAAACGTTGGAAAACGGCAAGACGAAGGTGAGTTGGACGACCGAAGCCACGCTTCCACGCGAACGTTGGTCGGACGGGCTGTTTTACGGATGGGCAGGCCTGGCGTATGAACCGGCATTAAAAGGGCAATATGATGTTGATCTCGCTCGGCTCAAGCAGGTTTGCGAGACCCCGGACGATGAATAGGAATCCCCGAATAGGAACGCTGGTTTAGTTAAAACTTTATTGCCAACGCAACAATTTCGAGTTTTATGAACGACCTGTTGTGACTGAGCCTTCTCCGATCACGACGACGAATCTCCACTACCAATAACTGAAACGCGTACTGATGGCAACTTTTTCCGTGATACTGGCGGCTGCAGGGAAAAGCAGTCGCTTCGCCGATCCAATACAAAAAAAGCCTTACATCGATTTGCACCAAAAGGCGGTTTGGTTGCATTCTGCTGAACGGTTCAAGAATCGTGATGATGTCAAGCAAGTTATCATTGTGATTGCCGAAGAGGATAAAGAGTTGTTCATGATTCGCTTTGGCAAAGCCGTTGCAACCCAAGGAATCGATGTGGTGATTGGCGGCGTCGAACGAGCCGATAGTGTCCAGAACGCATTGAATCAAGTCGATCCGGAATGTGATTATGTGGCGATTCACGACGCGGCAAGACCCTGTGTTTTCGATGATGCGATCGAGCAAGTCTTTAAGGCAGCCATTGAGTCGGGAGCGGCGATTTTGGCATCGCGCGTAAGCAGTACGGTCAAGAAGTCTTCCGACGGTAAGTCGATCGACGAAACGGTTGATCGAAATCAATTGTGGTTGGCTCAAACGCCTCAGTGTTTCTCAAGAGAATTGATTCAGACCGCCTATGCGGAAAAGGGCGAGTTTAATCCTACGGACGAAGCTCAACTTATTGAACAAGGCGGTGGGAAGGTGAGATTGGTTGAAGGCTCGCCTCTGAACATCAAGTTGACCACGAAAGCTGATCTCGTCTTTGCCGAAGCGTGTATCAAAGCCAATGTGTCACCTAGAACCGATGCGCCGAACGACGATCGTCAATGGCGGTAGTGTAAATGATTTCGGAGTTCCGTAAGAACGGCATGAATGAGTTTTGTGGAGATTCAGGTCGTCGCGATGAGGCCCTGAGGTTTTGGTGGCTGGTTGGTACCTCTGACTCGAGGCATCGCTAAGTAAAGTCATCGTCAAGCGGTTTTAAATGCCCAGGCCGTACGTCTTTGCTGCGCGATTCGGAACGAAGATGCCGGAACCTTGAGGACATCAATCCGATGCGATCATCCTGGCAACGGATTACTTGTCCAATCCTTCGATGATTTCGTTGATCAATTTTTCATCGGCCACAGAGTCGACGTAAGATCGAATTTTTGACTTCTTCAGCCGGCTGTTGGATTTTGGATCTGCTGTTAGATTCGCAGCGAATTCGTTCAGCTTGTCACGTACGTGCTGGCGTCCTGTCTCGTACTGTTGCATCGGATCAATACCAAATTTTTTGATCTGGGCGTCGATTTTCGCCAATTCATCTGCCGTTGGAATGCGTGATGTCCAATCGGCTGATCCGGCGAGTTCTCGTAAACGCCCTGCCCATTCGAAGATGTCCAAGGTTCGTTCTGAGTAGGCAATGTCCATGTCCTCCGGGAGAGGGATTTGGTCGAACAAAACCAATATCTTTTCCAGTCCATCATCGTAGCGCATTTTGTAAAAGTTGATCCAGATTGCACATCGATGAGCCGGAATGCACTCGGGATGATTCAAGCGAACTTTTTCGAACAGCCCCGAGGCCAGATCAATCTTACTGGCCTTTAGTAGCAGGATTCCATGGGCGAGAGTCGGTTCAGGTTGGCTCGGTGCAAGAGAATCGACTTCTGAAAACTCTACATCAACCAATTCGAGGTCGAGTTTTCTCTGGCCGAAACGCGCCAGAAAGTCAATCAACGATTGTTTGGCTCGATTGCTAATTCGAGGAGGGGAAGAGTCGGGCAAGATAAGAAGAGGCTGTTGAGAATTCGTTTCATTTAGGACTGCCTTTTCTACGAAATCCGCGAGTTCGGTAATTTCTACTTGGTTGTCACCCACTTTATCCGCCTCGCCTCCAAAACCTCGGACAATTGAAGCAGCAAATAGTGATGGACGGTTTTGTTGTTCTGGAAAATTGACTTGACCTTTGCGCGTTCCGCCCAGGACGTAAACTGATTTTGGGTAACCGCCTCGATGCGTCGAACGGACGACTTTGATCATTTCCTCACTGGAAACCTGTGCGGGATCCGACTCAGCATCAGCGGAAGTGCAATCCAGAAAAAGGACTTTTTGTGGCGTGGCACAGCGGTCAAGTTGATCGATCAACCAATCCATTTCGATACCTGATTCATCGATCTTGTCGAGCGTCGAGTCTTGCGTGGCCAGATACACGTTCTCATTGGCGATGGTGAACGCCCTTGTCGAGAGATAAACGTAAAGTTCAGCGTCTGCTGGAATTCGACTTAGCCAGTCTGGAATCTCCTCTCTTAGGCGAACTCCGACAAAGTTTTCGCAGAAGAACGCCTGATCCTCAGGAACTGCATAACGTTTTACCAGTTTGTCATGAATCGCATTTGCACTTGCGACTGGGCTGGCAAGCGGAGCAATTTGCCCATCGTTGAATTGTTCATTGGCAATGAGAATGGCCCATCTTTTTGGGTTGGCCGGTCGGGTTACTTCCAGGGTTTTTAAATTGGGCTCGTTGGCTTCTGGGAAAACATGGGAAAGTTCAATTTGGTCGCCCGGGCGCAAGTCGGAAAGTTGCACAGTTTCGGAACCGAGCTTGATTTCAAGATTGTTTCCAGCGGTGTAGGTTTGCGTGGTACCCGCCAGCCCGCTCTCGATGACCAGTTTTCGGTCTGCCGCATTCGTCGTGACGATGGAACCCTGGTCGTAGAAAACACGGAACGCATCAATCGCTTTTACTTTGAGGTCGTATAGAAGGGTTACTTTGTCGCCTGGCTGCAGGTCGCTGAAATTGACCAATTGTTCGTTGAGGGATGCATTGTCATTGAGCTTGATGATGCAGCCACTTTCCAGGGGAATTCGAACGAACGAACTGGAGTCCTGTTCTGCTTCTTCGAGTGCAACCGTGATTGAATTTCCTCTCACGTCAATTTTTCGTGCATATCCAATCAGCGTTGTTTCTCTCAACGCCTCAACTGAGAGAGCGAGCATTCCAGTTTCATCGTCGGAATGCCTGACAACGACGAGATCTCCCGCGGCGAGTGTTCGGAACGAATAAGGCTGCCCAGCTAATTCTGTTTTGGCATTGAGTGTAATGGGTGTTTCTGGGGGAACCGAAAGGAGAAACTCGGCATCCGCTTCTTCGCCTTCGGTGACTTTGAGCAAGAACTTGTTATCATCAGGCGTGACCGAAGCGATAACACCGGAGTGTGTTTCTGGGCGGAAAGCGACGATGTCGTATCGTAATTTGTTTTCTGGTTCTAACCGGGAATGGACGACGACTCGATCATCTACTTGCAAATCACGTAGTTGCCGCTTTTTTCGGTTCAATGTAACCTGGTCTCTTGGCTGCAAGGCAAATTCTTTCCAATCCGTGCCGATATCCAAAACCAGTTTCTGGTCGAGGACGAGCACGTTTTGAACGACCCCGTTGACGTCTGGAGGAATTTTACGCTCGGTAACCTCTGCTTTTGGCAACATCACATAGGTCACGATTGCTGCGGAAACCAGCAGACTGCACAGGCAGGCGGCCCATAACTTTCGTCGTTTTTTGCGTTTCGCAAGTGCGAGCTGTTCCGCTTTCAGCGCGTCGTCTTTGAGGGACTTGCCGACTGGAGTTGTGTGTCCACTGAGATCTGCGATGACCTCATCGGCGTTTCGGTATCGCTCCGACTGGTTTTTGGCGGTCAGTTTCCCCAATACTTTGGCAATATCATCGGGCACGCCAGAAAGCAGGCTTTGAATGGGGGGTAACTTTCGATCTGCGGAACAATGCCACATCATCCACGCCATTTGCCGATCTCGGCCAAAGGCAATCAAATCAGGGAACAAGCTTTCGAATTCCGGGCCGACCAGCATTTCCAAGGCGGAAAAGCCCAGTGAGTACAGATCACTGGCTGCTCCCACTTCACCAAATTCATCCGAAACCAATTCAGGAGCCATATAGCGAGTGGTTCCCTTGAGCAGACTACCGTCTTCGTCATTGATTCGGCGCGCTAAGCCAAAGTCGCCCAGCTTGACGATTTCTTGGCGACTGAGAAACAGATTTCCCGGTTTGATGTCGCCGTGGATGATCCCCTTTTCATGAAGACATTTGAGTCCCTTCGCCGCCTGAACAATGGTTTGGCGAACTTCTTCGACGGGCATGGGTTTGTTGGCGTAGACATCTTTCAGACTGCCTCGCATTTGTTCCAGGATCAGACATCCCTTGGCTTGCAAGACGTCGTAAATTGTCATGACATAGGGATGTTCGATGGAGCCCAGGAGTTGAGCTTCCTGCCAGTAGCGTTTGAGTTGGTTTTTGTCCTGAAGGTACTGAGGATGGAGTTGCTTGATGGCGACGTCCCGATTTAGTTTCAGGTCGCGTGCAACGAATACGGTTGCAAATGAACCGGAACCAATTTTTTTTCCGGGTTGATATCGACGTTTTGTGCGATCTTTTTCCATTCGACTTCCAGGGTTTGTCGCCAATTTTCGGAGGAATTAGGTTGTCAATTGTTGGAACCCATCGGGTTGGCGGGCCAACGGACGATCTTCATTTTTAGGGGATTGATCCGGATTTACCATCGCCCAACAGGATGGATACCAGCTTTTTTAATTCGTTGTCGGCGCTAGGGCTGCCAGTAACGCCATTTTTACTTTTGTCTTCGGCTCGAAAGCGAGACATGACTTTCCGATAGGCTGCGATTTCGCCTTTTCGATCTTTTTTTGAATGAGCCAGTTGGGCTTCGCGGAGTTCCAGTTGAAAAGGCTTCAGTTGGACATCCGAACGAACGGAATAAAAACGGCCAATTTCATTGCGAGCCCTATTCAACACGGCCTCATCTGCTTTTGGTGACAGGTCTGCAAGGAACAGCATTAGTCCCGACGCCAGGACACTGGCGCAAATGACCAACCCCAGAAAAACTGGCCGCGATTTTAATTCTCCTCTGTCAACGTTCTTATTGACGTCGTCTTTTAGTTGTAGCGTGGGTAGGGTGCCGTCTTTGGCGATATCCTGTTCTTCCGGTTCCGCATGTATGATTCTTGCAGTGACTTTTTGCTGATCGGAATTCGCAGTTGACTTTGGCTTCAGCCGATTTTTGGATTTGGACTCGTTCTCCGCCGCAGCATCTTGGGGAGTATCGCGATGAGGTGAACGTAGCCGATTTTTGTTTTTTCGAGGTCGAGCAGGGGGCTCGGCCTCATGTGGCTCTTTCGTGGGAGGCTCGAAGTCGGACGTGGATGAATGACTCGACGATTCTTGCGTCTGTGGAACCAGAGGCGTCGGCAAAGCTCGCACTGAGGGGACCTGAACCTCTTTCTTTTTGCGTTTCTTTTTGGCAGGTTTTTCTTGGGTCGCCTGTTCTTCCTGAGCGAGAAAGTTGTTGTCACACTTGGGACAGGTGACAGGATGCCCGAGGAGTTTTCCAGGCACTCCTAACGTCCATTCACAGGTTGGGCAGTTTACGTACTTCATTGCAAATCAAATTCGACTAGTCGAGGTTAAATCCAAATACCAAAAAGTTAATTGCGAACGGCCCAATGATAACGATCACGGTGGCAGCCATCACAAGGATACCGGGCAGTAGCATTTTAACACCAGCTTCGCCCGCGATTGCCTCGGCACGTTGGGAACGTTTTAAGCGTAAAACGTCGGCCTGAGTCCGGAAAACGCCTGTAACGGGCGTGCCAAGTTTTTCTGACTGGATAATCGAGCCGATGATACTGGTCACTTCTTCGTCTTGAAGACGGTCGCGCATGGCCTCAAACGATTCCTGTCTGGTTTTTCCAAGGTTCATGTCAGCCAGCACTCGGGCAAATTCCTGAGCCAGTGGGTGCCCTCGATATTCCCCAACGGCCTGTTCCAGGGCGTGAAGAAACGTGGTGCCGGCTTCCATCAATAGAGTCATCAAGTCCAACATGAAGGGCATTCGTCGCTTGATCGCGTTGAGCCGACGTCGCGCCTTGTAAGTGAGCCGGCGCCGTAACAAAAATATCAACAGAACCGTCAGCACGGTGGCGAGAATTGCACCGGTGGTCCCCATGGTTGTCATGCAAGTGTAATAGATCGCAGGCGCAATTAGTAACGCGATGAATTGTTGTTTGCCGAGGTACTCTTCGGGTAGCCAGGCGCGGGACAAACCTGCGGCCTGGATTTCGCGTCGGATTTCCGGCAGCGACTTGGGGAAGGCGCCAAGATTGAATCGTGCAAAGAACCGAATCACAGGTTGGAAAATCCGGTACATAGAATCTGAACGCCGCAGCTCATTGATGCGACTGACGTCAAATCGCCATTCGTTTCCTTGTTCAAGATCGTCTGTCTCGAGAACTTTAACCAACCACCAAACCAGCGCAAAAACCGCACCACCGGCCACCAATGTTGGCACCAGAGCTTGAGTTTCCATTTCCGCGAGCAAGTCGAGTTGCATAAACATCGGGGGCAGGTCCTTTTAAATATCGGGAGTCAGGATTCGGCGCGCCCAAAGCCAGGCAACAACATCCAGAATCACCGCAAAGGAAAGCATTAGTTGTCCAGGAACGGTTGTGAACAATCGAGTCGTGTTGAGGGGATCCACAAAAAAGTACACGAATAAGATGATGGGGGGCGCGAGCGCCATGTATACAGCCGATTTTCTCGCGTGAGCCGTGTCCGCATCAATCTTTCGCTCCAATCGCTGGAATTCGCGAACGGATTGGGCGATTCGTTCTACCGTTTCGTTGAGCTTGCCTCCACTTTCGCGACTGGCCAGCATGGCTGCCGCGAACATGGAAAAGTTCTCGCTGCGAAGTCGTTCTTTGGCTTCGGTTAATGTTTCCTGCAACGTCTTGCCCATTTTGTACTGTCCAATCATATGCTGAAATTCCAGTTGAATCGGGCGCGGAGATTGATCGGCAAGAATTTCAAGTGACTGTGCCAGGGAAAGTCCTGCTCGAATGGCTCCCGACAAGGTCGACATGCTACCGGCAAGTTGGTCTTCAATTTTTTGCCTGCGTCGGGCTGCCATACGTTTCAGTAGAAACCAGGGCAAAGGCCCCATCAATGTTACCGCCAATAGAGCAAAAATCGGGCTGCCGTAACCGAACCATAACAAGATCCAGACGATGGCAATGATGTACAACCAGGTTGCCAAATAGTACCTGAGGTAGGGTGTCTGGATCCGCATCTGGCGAAGTTTGGCCCGTACATCGATTTCAATCACGTCGAGCCCCTTGCCGACATAATCTTGCGATGCCCAGGAGATCGCAAATGCTGCGGCTCCCATTGCCAAACTAACGATCAGGATTTCCAAAATTTACCTTTCCGATGGACCTTCTAAATTTACTGCAGCTTCAGCTTTCTTCACGGCCTCTATGACCATCGGTTGATCTGAGTAGAGGAATCGAAGATCAAGAAGATTCTTGTTGACTAATTGATCGACGAAGGTTGGCAGGAATCCTGTGGGTTGCAACGACTTGCCGTCCTGCATATTGAAAATGTCAGTGATGATCAGTTCACCCGTTTCTTCGTCAATGCGTTCCACTTCAGCGACTTGCGAAACCATTCGATGTCCGCCAGGTAATCGAGTAAGCTGAACGATCAGGTCTAGTGCGGAAGCGATTTGCCGATGAATCGCTTTGATTGGCAGCTCAACCGCCATCATGACCAGAAGTTCCAGTCGTTCGATGACTTCCCCTGCACCGTTGGCGTGAATGGTGGTCATCGATCCGTCATGTCCGGTATTCATTGCTTGAAGCATATCGAGGGCTTCACCGCCACGGCATTCGCCAACGATCAGTCGATCAGGTCGCATCCGTAGCGCATTCTTTACTAAGTCACGTGCGGTATATTCTCCCACGCCTTCGACGTTTGCGGGGCGAGTCTCCAAGGTGACGACGTGGTCCTGATGAAGCTGTAGTTCTGCGGTATCTTCTACTGTGACGATTCGTTCTTTTTCAGGAACGAAACTGCTCAATGCATTGAGCATGGTCGTTTTGCCGCTTCCCGTTCCGCCGCTGATCAGAATGTTTCGCTTGTTGACGACTGCCGCACGGAGGAACGACGCCGCGGAAGATGTCATACTTCCCATATTGATTAAGTCTTCGACGGTCATTCGGTCTTGGGGAAATCGACGAATCGTCAAACAGGGGCCGCTCAACGCCAAAGGAGGGATTATGGCATTCACACGCGATCCATCCGGCAACCTGGCGTCGACAAGTGGCTGACTTTTATCAATCCGTCGACCGACCTGAGCCACGATTCGTTCAATCACGGATTCCGTGACCTGATCGGAAATAAATCGGCGTCCTGATCGTTCGATCACACCATTGGCTTCAACGTAAATCTGGTCGCTTGAGATCACCATGATTTCGGTAATCGAGGGGACTCGCAAAAGATCCTGAAGTGGCCCAAACCCAAACACCGTGTCCTTCAAATCCTTTTTGAGTGCCCGCAGAATGATGTATTTGCGAAGTTCATCGTGAAGGAATCGCTGAAATTTGGGAAAGGCTGCGCTGGCCTTTTCTTCTACAATTCGAATCTTGTCGCTAGTGTCCTCTGGAACATCCAGCTGCAATTCCTCGCGAAGCATGCGGAGCAAGTTTTGCAGTTCCGTTTCTCGTTCAGGAATCAAAGTCGCAGGGACGTCGAATTCATTGGATGCCAACGGTGAAATGACATCCGGATTAACGCCACTATCGAGAATGATCTGGTTGGTGAGCAGGTCGCGGATGACCAAGCCAACGATCTTGTTCAACAACTCGCGATTTTCTTCCGTGAAGACTTGCAGTTCCCGGCACGAGTCTTCGATATTGTTTTCCAGCAGCAAAATACTTTGTCGTTCGGGTCGACGTGAGCTTTCCAGTCCAACGAGGTCCAGTCGGTCTAGAAGTTGGCGGTGAATTCTTTGTTCCAAATTGGCCAACTCGCCCCGAACATGGGCATCGATTTGAGATCGATCAACGACTTGAACCGTCTCTCGTTCCAAGCTCAGTGAGTAAGGCCAAATTCGAATCTGAGCTGCGCTGTCGAAGGTGACGGATTGTCCAACGCCCACATCGGCTTCTCCGACCATACAAGCGTTCAAACCGATGTTTTTAAACTCAAAGAGTTCGCCGTTGCGGCGAATGGTTGCGTGATTGCGAGAGACGAGAGGACTCTCCAGGACAAGCATGTTGGATGCGTCGCGACCAATCGTGACTTCGATATCCATGAAATCACCGTCTGCGTTTTTGTCTTCGATTTCAAAAACGGAGCGTCGGCTGTCATTGATTCGGTTGAACCAGATTTTCACAGAGATTCCTTGATCAGTTGAATTCTAAGGGGAATGCGCGTCTACTCTTCGACTTTGCGAGGATGCAAAACCACACCGGCCTGGCGGAAATTAGGTTGAGACATCCAGCGGACAAGTTTCTCAGCTTTGGGGTCGACGCGGTTGCCTAATTTGGTGACGGCAATTCCCATGACGTTCTCGCGTGCACGTGGTGCTCCCGAGGCAACGCTGACTTCGTAACTCCCCAATCTGCTTCCCAATGAAAGAACACGAAAGGGGCCGACTAGTTCGCTATTGGTATTGATGGCTTGGTTGGAGTTGGGTTGGTCAATCTCCTCAGTACTGCCGAACTCTGGGCCGAGTTGATCGTTGGGGTCCTGTGGCTGAGTCATGTCGCGAAAAACGGAATTGGGACTGGGCACAACAAAAGAAACCTCGTCACCGGGTTTGACCAGCGAGGAAACAAACGCCGCCGTGCTGACCGGGATCCACATTGCCAATTCATTGTTGCCCAACTTGAATTCTTCCGGAGGGGTTTTCAATTCCTGGCGAAGGACAATTTCTCCACCGCGATACTCGTGCAGAGCTTTCATGCTTACTACGGTTTGCATATCGCCGAAGAGAACGGCGGTTTTCTGAAGCGAACCTGCGTTCTTTCTCGGGATGTCAAGTTTCGCAAAGTGGTTTTCCAAAAAAGTTTCGCCAGTTTTCAACCTGACGTTATCCTTGATCGCCAGAAACGAAATGACCTCGATCTCCTTTGATTTGCGATCCAGGTACTGCCAGTTCAAAAGGCATGCAACGATCCCGAGAGAAAGTGCAATTAACAATCCGATCCAGTTTTTCATTCAGTTTTTCCTTGGATGGTTTTCGGTTGAACGATCACGAGCCCTCGCAGGAGTTGGTTGGCATCGAGCGTTAGTTGAATCTGAACTCCGAAAGATTCATTTGGATCGGGAGTCAGTTTGCACTGCCATCCCGATGTCGTTTGTTCCCAGTTGAACTTCCACATTTTTTTTTGGGCGAGCTGCTGATAAAATTGCTTGATTGCCGTTGGCTCGCCACCTGTGAAGCCAACAAGTTGACTTCCGTGCTCGCCCGAAATTCCCAATGACTTTCGAGAGCCGTGCGGAACCAATTCAGCATGATTTTTTGGATTTTTGTGAATTGGATTGTGGTTGTCTGAGGATCTGCACACGAACAGCGTCCAGCTGGATTCGCCGGTTGGAGTGGCAATCCCCCAAGTCACCATGCGACTCGCTTCGTGGTAGCGTGACTGCTCACAGTCGTCGCGAAGTCCGATGACCATCGGCAAATTATCATTCTGAGGGTTCTTCACTTGAAACAATCGCCATTTGCCATTTTCGCAAGCCATGGGTGTCAGGTTTTCCGCACCGTCGATCATCCTCGCTTCCGCATCTCCCATCGTATCTGAAGGTGCCGGAGAGGTTTGCAGAATCTGCTGGCAACTTTTCGTTAGTGAACGGACAGCGTGTTCTCGATCTCCCCGGATGCAACGGCGTGTCATCGTGTAGGGACGATTGCCAAACTCGATTGCACAATTTTCGAATTCGGGCCATCCGGAAACCAGGGTGGCAGAGTTATTGGTGTTTTGGCTGGGGCGCCCCCAAAGAGCAATCAGTTGGTTCCCCACTGCGAGTGCCACGACGATGACCACCGAAGTCGCCAAAAGGTTGTTGGTGAAGCCGACCATACGACTGGCTGGGCTTTTCAGGGATCCATTTGAGTTTTGCGCACCTCGAACCGCGATTGACGTTGGCGGATCTGGGTGCGAAGTATTCATGGTGGGTCCTGCTGAGGTTGAGGAGGTGCGAACTATATCGTACTCAGCCAGTTTTGAAGTGCGTCGATTTTCCTTTGAAGTTCCGCGCGAGCAGGATCTGACAGGTTGTTTGACAATAGTTGTTGTTGATAGAGGCGGATCGATGCGCGAGCCATCGTTCGTGGCAGTGCTGCAATTCGTTGAGCCACGCTGGCAACTTGTATCTCCAATACAGACTCTGGATCGGATTCACAGAAAGAGCGAATGCGA
This sequence comes from Mariniblastus sp., assembly GCA_965224765.1. Classification (GTDB taxonomy): domain Bacteria; phylum Planctomycetota; class Planctomycetia; order Pirellulales; family Pirellulaceae; genus CAZDBA01. The sequence continues at coordinate 44,161 of CBDDAC010000023.1, read as the reverse complement.
GGGTGGAAGTCCGGTGCAAATCGCTGCCAGTCAATGAACTCTTGATCACTATCCAGGGCTTCAAGTTGCGTTTGAAAGGGAGCGTTATCGATTTCTGAAACCGCATTTTGCATTCCTGCAGAGTTCAGAATGAAGTCTAACTCGATTTCATAAATGAGAGGGATTCGTCTTTGGAAATTTCCATGTCCCAGTTGCCAATATCGAAATTGATTGTCCAGGATTGGATGCGTGACTTGAAAATCGATCGATGCAAGTGTCGGAAAGATGGGCGGTGCGCGGTCGATTTCTGCAAGACCTTCTCGCACGCCCCGTCTGTAATCCAAAAGCTCTGCCTTTACGTTGACGTTGGGAATTGGGCCGGCGATGATCGGATCATTGACTTCGGGTTCATTGTCAAACGCATCAATGTCTTGACCTGGCCGCGTCGCAATTGTTTCGGGCGATGGCCATTCGATCTGTCTGGCCTCTCGGTTGGCGAAACGGTCGATGCGATCTCGCCAGATTGCATCGCGGGCAACCGTTTCTGTACGCAGCTTCCAGCTGGCCATGTAGCCAAAAACGATGATCATCGACATGATCATCATGAACATTGGAAGTACTAAAACCATCTCCAGCGGCGCAAGGCCCTTACGGTTTTGCACGTGCTTGGAAATCGGAAAAGGCTTAGTGCGTATTAAGACGTCGAAACCCCTCAACATTGAGCCCTCCCAGGTTTGGTGCTTGAACCGTCAAATCAGGTGGTTGTGTATGTAGTATCGTAGGGATCGCTCGGTTAGTCGCAGGAACAATTTGCGTGGTCCAACTTTGGTTGATAAGCGAACGAGCCGTGTACCTGCCCAAGCGATGAATTTCAAGATCTGTCGGTAGGCTTGGGGAATAAACGAGTCGATTGCGTGGAATGAAGAGTCGAATCTGGGTGAACGTCACGTCATCCGAATCGTGGGGGTTTTGAAAAAGTCCCGGCAATCGTTCGGGCATCGAGTTCCAGTAGGACACTCCGACAAACATGAACTCCTGGTCAATGTACTCGCTCGGCGAAATTTGTTGCAAATGACTGGCCCGAAGTTGCATAGGGAGATTTCGGTCTGGGTATTCGGCCAGCAGGTCATTCAAGTACCCGCAGGTGATGCCGCGCCAAAGGTTCGAGAACTGGGACATTTTGGCGACCCGGTCAAAAGCGGGAAGCATTGTATTGTTTAACTGGCCGAGATATCGATGCGAAAGTGAATTTCGTTGCACTAGTGCATTTCGGAAATATCGCGGTTGAAATTCGGTGAAATCGAAAACCGGGTCTGCAACAGGAAGCGTTGTGAGATCGGCAGACGATTCGTTTCCGAATGGGATTCCATCGGTGCGCCACATGACGCAAGCCATTGCGGTTCCACCGCTTAGTCCAGCATCCGCCTCACCGTGCCGTCTGGCAATTTCCGTTGCAGCAACATTAGCCAGTCGTGGTGTCGCCGCCACCAAAGCTCGCTGGAATTCAGGAATCATTTCGAATGCCAAAATTTCTTCCATCACAGGAAGCAACTGTTCTGATATCGCAGCGTTCTGCTCACTGAAAACGCTGATCAGATTACGTTCCAAAACGACTTTGGGTGGGATCGCATCGGTAAGTTGTGAGAACTTTGGGAGTGGAGCTGTCCGGAATGTTGGGGCCATTCTCACCCAAGCTTGCAGGACTGGTTCGCTTAGTTGTTGCGAATTTCGATCACGAGCTTCGCGTAAATAGGCCGTCAATCCAAACACGTCAGCCAACAAGTGGTTGGTGAATGCCAAGGTGTTCATACTGCGGGCCAAAACGACACCACCCGTGTAGGCCGCCGCGTCAGCTCCATGCTGCATTTTGACTTTTCGATCGGTGTGGCGGCCAATATTCATGACCATCCCAAAGACTAACGCCAAAAAAATCACGGCAAAAACGGAAACGATGCTGATCGATCCGTTTTGGTCGCGATGGATGCATACACCAAAATTTTGTATTTGCCGTCTGGAATTTGAAAGTATATGACGCATCAAAATTCCTCCTGCCAATGTGAAATCAGAGGTTTTTCACCTTCATTACCAAGTGTGGCCGATGCAGCAATCTCAAAAACATAAGCTTGCCCATTGGCGTCGGTTCGACTTGTTTCGCCGATTCGGGCGCCATTGGCAAACAACCTCAACGGCCCCGGCAACAACGGGACGTTGTAGGTTACAGTCGCCGTCAGATGGTCCTGCCAACCGAGTTCGTTGGGTTGAAACTCGTCGAGGTAGGGCGGAATGTCGTAGTCGATTTCGAGGGGAGCGTCTCGTTGGGATCGGTTTTGACCAAATCGATGCCAGAATTCAATTTGAACATCCGTGTTGGCATAGGAATAAGCCAACTTATTACGTAGCCGTCGAGCGATCAGCGTGTTGGTGCCCGATTCAGCGTCCAGCCCTTGATACAAGCTCACGAGGGCGAATGCTGTTTGCTCTCCATTAGCGTCGAGCGTGTAACCCAGGTCACGAGAGGGGCCCTGTGACATGACTGCGAGAACTGCCGCCTGTCTGATTTTGGAAAACTTTTCGCCAAAGGGAGCGATGCGATATCGTGAACCCTCCTGCCCTGTTTCCAACCATTCGATGCTGCTGATTCTATTCTCGGCTTCGATAATGTTAACATTCGCTGGAATCCACACGGCAGCACTGCGGACAGCAGCAAATGCGGAATAGTGAACGGCAACGTTGGCGACCATGACTTGGCTGGCTTGGACAATCAGCATCATGATCATCACGAAAAACGGGAGCGTTAGAACGAAGGCAAGACTTTGTACGCTTCCCGCCTGGCACCGGTTAATGGATCGCAAGCGATTCCAATTCAATTTCGCGCCGCTTACTCCAACTAGGATTCTGGCAACAACGACTGCTCCAATGAGTAGAACCGCCCAGGGCCAGCAGGATAGGATCGCATTCTGCAGCATTAAATTGCCCCAACTAATTCTTTGATGATGGAAAATCGGACAACCAGGACTCCCAGAAATGCGCTGGGGGCAAGATAAAGAGGCATCTTGAGTTGGAGGTTCTCTTCTTCAGTTAGAGGACCCCATTTGCCAATACTCAGCTTGTTCATCACTTGCTGATAGATGCGACGCAGTAAACAAACTGCTCCCAGTCTCCAGATCAGAATGATCAACGCGGTCGCGCCTCCCAAAACAAATGTCCACAACACGGTTTCAATACCGGCCATCGGGCCCAGAAAAGCACCCACCATCGCGAGCAGTTTCACATCCCCACCACCAATCTGAAACAAGACGAAACAAAGCAGCATCATGCCACCAGCGAATAGAAACCCAAGCAGGCTTTCTCCGATATCCACGATCGCAATATCGACCCAACCCCAAACGCTGCCAATCGCGGCCAAAACCAATGCGACAATGATTCCCGGATAGGTTGTCCAATTATAGATCTTTTGGTCTTTGACATCGGTGACCGTAGCCAGCAACATAAACCCAAGCAAGAACCAGGTTGCGATCATGGTCTACTGTCGGGCGGCATCGGCACCCGATTCCAGATCATCCATGCCTTGATTGAAATAGATCTTGACGCGCGGCCAGGCTACCAAAATCAAGAAGATCAAAATGGGAAGCGCAATTGCTCCGATCAGCAAAATGGTTTCCAGGCTTTCTCCACCTTTTTCGTCGTTGTGTACTCGCGCCAGCAAGCGGCGGAAATTCTTGATCATGCTCATTCTGTTGCTCCGTTCTGAACTCAACTATCAATGACTAAAGCAGAGGTGAATTGACGAGGACAACTGTCATTTCGTAAACCAACTGAATCATTCTTGGGACGACGGTGAACAAAAACAAGACCAGTGGAAGGATCACTCCCAGAACGAGGATGGTGTCCAATGATGACGCACCCCGTCGTTGATTTGACTGGCGTTGATTTTGAAATCGTTTCATCTGCGTTTGATTATACAACGTTGTTGCGATTTCGAATCCGAATTGCGAAAAACGCACCCCTACCTAGTGGAACACGCGAAACTCCCGAATTCAAGACGATTCTTGGGATAGTTTTTTTGTCTGCACGACAATGGCCGACCGAATCGTTATGTTTTTGCGTCATTTAATCGAGATCACATGATGTATCGTTGCGGCTCAAAACAAGCGTCGTTTAGTTTTTCTTCCACATACCGGTCGACTCAATAATTTTTTCCGACATGCCGTGTAGGAATGGCTCCTTGGCAAACGACGGTAACTGTCCAGTGGGTTTTAGCTCCAGGTGGGAACCCGGTACCGAGGCTGTTGACTCGACTCCCGTCAGTCCATACAGATCGGAAGTTTCATATTGATTGTCTGCATTCAGGCGATGGATCTCGCTAATGCGACTGACTCTTCGCCTGCCTGATTCATTGGAACGGGTCAGCTGAACCACCACATCAATCGCGGAGGCGACCTGGGATCGGGCGACATAGATGGGAATGTCGATTTCCGACATTAGGGAGAGGGTCTCCAATCGAACCAAGGCATCAAAAGCGGAGCTCGCGTGAACCGTGGATAGACTGCCTTCGTGTCCACTAATCATGGACTGGATCAAATCCAAGGCTTCACCACCTCGCACTTCGCCCACCACGATTCGATCCGGTCGCATTCTCAATGAGGAGCGAAACAACTCGCGAACCGTGATGTCCGTTTGATTCTTTCTCGTGGCAGGTTGTGTTTCCAAAAAGATCGTATGTTGTTGAAAGAGGCGAAGTTCCGACGTGTCTTCGATGACGATGATTCGCTCCGTTTCCGGAATTGCCCGAGACAGAGCTCCCAACATCGAGGTTTTTCCGGTTCCACTTCCACCGGAAATAATGATATTCTTTCGGAGTTGGACACAGAGACTAAGGAACTCGTTGGCTGAAGGAGTCAAGCTTCCAAAACGAATCAGGTCCTCCATCGTCAGTGGAGTCTTGGAGAACTTACGGATCGTCAAACAGGTTCCAACCCGAGAGCTCGGCGGAATGATCGCGTGGACTCGAGACCCGTCTGGAAGTCTCGCATCGAGAATGGGCCGGTCGTTGGAGATGATTCGCCCCACGGACTGAGCCAGGTTGTTGATGGCGGAGCGCAATGCACCTTCGCTGGCAAAAACCGCTGGAGTCTCTTCAATTTGGCCGCCGCGTTCGATGTAAATCTGGTCATGTCCGTTGACCATGACCTCGGTGATTTCCGGGTCATCAAGGTAGATATTGATTGGCGAAAGGAAGAACCTCAAAGTTGCTTCGTAGACAGCGAGTTTTGACATGGGTGTTCCTTTGACGTGCGTGCAATGATCAATGGTTGATCAAATGTTCGATCCCCTCTCTTTTTATCATAATTCGAATTGGCCCCAAGAAGTTGTCGCGCATAAAAAAACGCTTTGAAAGTCTAAGCCCTCAAAACGCTGAATACTGAATTCGGTCAACGACCATCGTTAGTTAAATAAATGAGTGTTCGAGGTCGACTTGACGGAATTCGGTGAAAACGGAATGTGCGGTTTGTTGATATGCGATTCGACAAGGTGCGGAAGCCAGAGGGCTTTCTCGATCAAGTCGAATAGTTCCTGCGGGTTGAAGGGTTTCTTCAAGTGATAGTTTGTTCCGCTGCTGGTCGATCGACTAATCACGTCGGTCACTTGTCCAGCGGACACGAAAACTACGGGGACATCAGAAATTTCTGGCAATCGTTTGAGTTGATCAATCAAGTCGTATCCGTCATTTTCCCGCTCCAATGCCACATCACATACGATCATGTCGAGGCTGGTTTGGTTACAGGTTTCAAATGCAGCTTGAGCGTTTTTCGCGCAAATGACGTCGTATTGCTGACAGTTTAAGGCAGCTGAGGTCGCTGTAAGACTCAGTGCGTTGGCATCAATGACCAGGATTACTGGGGCGCTCAGGTTTTTCATTTCCAAGACTCCGGAATGTTCCGTAATGCGCTGTTCCATCAGCTGTCTTGCAATCCATTGGAAACGCTGGACAGTCACAGGTGTCAACTCGCGCTTCAAGAGTGATTATCGGGCAGCCAGCCCGCAAACTTTCCCTTGGCTTCCTGATCCCTAATATCCGGAAAAAATGCCACAAGCCGGAGCGCATGAGTTTATTTGGCTTTGAATTGAGCTTGGTTTCCTCCACGAGGTCTGGCCAATACAATTCACTCGCTACTCGTTTTCCATGGGCTTTGCCATTTTTTTTTGAGAGGAACCGCATTAACCAATGGATACTGTATCGCCGGTTGTCAATCTGCTTGTTGTTCGCTCTCGTGATATTCACCGCGCCGTGAAATTTTATCAATGCTTTGGACTTGAGTTTGAGCTGCATTCGCACGGTCGAGGTCCACTGCACTATGCGGCCGAGATTGGCGGCCTGGTGTTTGAGATCTATCCTGAGAAAGAGGGCAAAAGTACCCTGGGTACGCGAATGGGTTTCTGCGTGAAATCCGTTGACGAAACCGTGGCACGTTTGGCTGAGTTTGAAGTTGAGGTATTAACTCAACCCGCTGATTCAAAATGGGGGCGCCGAGCGGTTGTGCGAGATCTTGATGGGCATGCGGTCGAATTGACCGCAAGGTAAAATCGTCTATCGGTGACACTTGCGCGTCGGGACGTTGGCTAGAGCGACGGTCTAGTTCCAATAGCCTGCCAGCCAAATCACCGCAAAGATTACCAGCATAAAGCTGACGACCCAAACCGCCGACTTCCAGGCGTGGATAAGAACTTCGCGAACGTTTTCGTGTCGAGTTGCGCCGTAGACCAAACTGATCACCGCAATCAATGGCATGGACCACCAGATGCGAGCATCCATTGCAGATTGAGCAAGAAGCAGTGTCGAAGTGAAATGGAATAACATGGATCTATCCTTCGCTTTTCTTTTTCTTCTTGAGCTTTTTCTTTTCCATTTCTTCGCGTTCTTCTGGCGTAATAATTGCGGGTCCAGAAAAGGCGTCATAGACGGCGAGAAGGTTTAACAATCCGGCCACAATCGTAAACAATGTCCCGATCTCGAAAAAGTGTTTGAGTTCGGAGTGCCACTGCCCGAGAACGTCGTTGTTGTTCACCGAAAGCGGACCGTCGGGCGGTGCCATGAATCCATCTTTGTAGGTTTGGGTTCCAGCGGGAACTTTCTTTTTTGGGTCTACCTTGTGATAGTCAAAGACTTCGAGGTCCGGGTTTTTGCTGGAGAAATCTTTGGGGTAGCGTTCGCAAAGGACAAAGAATGGATCTTGGCGATTGCCGTTTTTGTCTTTTTCTGCGGTAGCCATGGACTGGACCATGGCGGGCATTGCAGGTATTCCAACGCCCAGCTGGCAGAAGTATTGCCACCGAAAATCATTCGTTTTCATTGACGCGTAAACAACGCGGCCTTCGCCGAGGGCGAGTCCAGCGAAGTACGTGCTGAGTATGCAGGCCATAAACAGGAAGGCTTTAGGGAAACGGCGCTGATACAGATGTCCTGCACCTGGCCAGAGCCAAGCCAGAACGGCTGCCCAGTAGGGATCGCGGAGGTCGACTACAATGTCTTCGCCTTCGTCCTGTTTGTAGATCACTTCGGTCATTGTGTTGCCTGAGGAGCCTGCAATAATTTCGCAAGTCGCTATTCTAACTTTTTAACGCAATTCAACCAGTGCAATCATTTCCCACGTTTATACGACCAAATCCATGGCTCATCGATTTTTCTGCAGCGAATCTCTTCAATCTGACCAAGCCGTGCTGGCCGAGGATCAGGCGCACCATCTGATCAATGTGATGCGATTCAAGGTGGGTCAGGAAGTTGTCCTCTTTGATGGACGCAACTGGGAGGCTCGGGCCGAAATTGAGTCCATGAATCGACGTGAGGTTCAGCTCAAAATTCTTGAGCGGTCCGAGGTTGATCGCGAGTTGCCGGTCGTACTTGTGTTTGCTGTGGCCTTGCCCAAGGGGGATCGACAAAAATTTCTGATTGAGAAACTTGTCGAAGTTGGTGTGAAGAGTTTGATTCCGCTTGTCACAGAACGCTCCGTCGCTCAGCCGTCTGACAAGGCCATCGGGCGTTTGCACAAGTCTGTGATTAACGCATGCAAGCAATGTGAACGCAACCGTTTGATGGAGATTGAATCCAGTGTTCGCCTGGCCGAACTTTGTAGTGATTCCAAGTATACTGACTATCAAAAGCTAATCGCCACAACGCATGGTGAAAGCACATCGATTGGTCAGATTGTTCCTGCGATGAAGATCCTGGTCGCGATAGGTCCAGAGGGCGGATTCAGTCAAACAGAAAACGAACTCGCCCAGTCAAACGGATTTACCGCGATACGTTTGGGGAGATCGATCCTGCGTGTCGAAACAGCGGCCGTGGTTGTGGCGGCAATTATTGGCGTAGGCAAAGACTCGATGGTGACTTAATTGGGGGGCTGGATTTTGGGAGGTTGAGGCTCCTGCCGAAACAATTCGTTGTTTTTCTGGATAGGTGGGATTGGAATTCTCGCAATGATTGAGTTCCAAAACTTGGAAACCCGACGCGTGAGCGAGGACGGATTAAGGCACGTCCTCGCTCACGCGTCGGGTTTCCATTTTACTCCTCAAGGTCACGACTCATCAGAATCACGACGATCAAACTCTTTGCCGAGGAGCGGCTATTTCCATTAGCCCCCGACTTTTAGGGCTTGTTGATTTATTTTGATTTTAGTCGAACAGGTCTGGTTTTCCCCCTTACCCCGGCTACCGTTGTTTGCGCAACGGTAGCCGGGTTCGCAGGCAGCTTGAGTTAAAAAGGTGAAAGGGAGGGGTAAAGTTCGAAGGCTCGCGGCGGTGGTGGATCGGTGTTGCTACGAATCAGGCCGATCAGACGATGAAGGTTGAACGCCGCACTGCACCAGTCATATTCCTGCGACACGCGGTTCAAGCCACGCGTCAGAAACTGATTCAAACCGAAGAACCACTTGATCATCGAAAACGGACGCTCGCCCGGATGTTGACGTGCGCGATAAATCTCTTTCGACTTTTCTCTGGACATTTTCTGAGCATGTGCAACCCGCTGTTGTTCGTTCTCTTCATGAGCCACCCGCCGCGCCGTTCCCTTGCGACGAAGACAAAGATCCGCCAGCGGACAGCCCTCGCAAGTCTCTGTTTCGGCACGGTAGCGAAACCGGGTTCGTGATTTCCCCGAGGAACGCTTCTCTTGGGCACTGCCGCGAAACGACAACGGTTTGCCCATCGGACAACGGTAGCAATCCTCTTCGGCGTCATACACAAAAGAATCTTTCGAAAGCTGTTCCCGTTTAACACCGTCAACGGTCACCTTCACGCGCGGCAAGCCATCCCAATCCGATTCAGCGACCGGTTCAGTCAGCGACTCCCGAACCGCCGGATTGGTCGCCGGATCAGTCGTCTTGAGCGGAGAATAAAAGTCGATTCCCCGCTCGTCACACTGGCTGATGTTGTCACCGGTAGCCATCAGTCCGTCGGCCAGCAAACGCTCCGGCGGCGAGTCCAGGTCGAAGTTCTCCTGCACCCGCGCGACCGCATCAAGCATCTCGCCGTCTTCATTGACGACGTTGAGCACCGTGCTGTCGACGATCATCCCGCCGGTCGTTTCCACCGTCGTCGCCGGGCTGTAGTTGGCGGCGTGACCTCCGGTTTTGTTGGGCATGATCCGTGATTCCGGATCGGTTGTCGGGATTCGCGAAGGAACCGTTTTCCCCGTGGTCTTCGAGCAACTGCACCTGTTCCAGGGCAGCGTTGACTTTGTCGAGTTTCCGCTGGACTTCGTTGATCTCGACCGTGAGCCGCGCCGAATCCTGCTCGCCAAAGAGTTCGTTGTCCCGCTGGTCGGCCTGACGGGCCTGTTGATCGAGCTGCTCGTAAGCGACTTCAAGTTCTTTGCGAAGCTGCCGAAAACGCTCCGGGGTCCGACTGGCCTGACGGGAGTTGTTGGCGCGGATTCGTGTCCCGTCAAAGGCCAGGCTGTTCATCCGGGCCCAACCCAACTCGATGCCGATCATCGCGAATTGAACGTACAGCTGTTTCAGCTCTTCGGCGTTGCCGATGCGAAACTTGCAGATCGTCGTGTGATCAATACGGCGACTTTCGGCCAGCCAGCGAAAGTCCAGACGCACCTGCAAGGCGTCTTCCAGTGCACGACTGGAAGTGAGCCGGCACAGCAGGCCGTAAAGAATCACACCCGCGACGATCCGCGGATGAATGGGCGGTCGGCCTAGCGTAAGATCGTATTTGGATTCCCATTTTGAGAAATCGACGCACCGCAAAATTTTATCCACAAGCCGCACATCATGATCCGCATCAACGGCATCGTCGAGCCGTTCCGAAAAGAGAATCTGTTGCTCGCGGGGCTGTTTGACTTTGGCCCAGTCCATGAGTAACTCCTTCCCCAAATTTTGACACAATCAAAAAAAAACTGGCAGGGGTAGCTCTTTATTAAATCAACAAGCCCTAAAGTCTGGGGTAACATCATCATCCGGTCCTTCGGGAGCGCACCGACCGGGGGAGTATCGCTACCGAACATTCGCGCTTCTCAAGAGCGTCCTAAGCCGGTTCAAGAAACAAATTAAATTTCCAAAGCAGAATTGCGCCCTTTTCGCACCACGACGAGGTTCGCTGTAGCACCGAAAGAACAAAAAACTTAAACCCCAGTAGGTTTCGGCAGGAGCCTCAACCTCCCACGAAAGCCGTGATACTTTCAACGAATTGAAGAGTCATTCACAAGCGACTTTGAGCAACCCTTCCTCCGGGATCGCAGGAGCCGGGGCGGATGAATCTTCGGATACCAAGAATCGGTTACGCTCACCCCGGGTGGCTTAGCGTTTTATCTACTTTTCAGGTTGTTTTGCTCTGTGTAATTCTCCGGTCTTGCGACGACAACGGAGTCCGCTTGATCGTGATTCAACTGTACCTTGCTTCCGTCACCGCGAATCAACGTCCAGACTTGGTCGTTTTGGATTCGTGGGCCAACGGTGACGAGCTCGCCAAGTGTGAGGCCGAGCTCTTCGCTTTTTATTGTGACCCTTGTGATCTTGGCTTGGCGACCTTCACGCAGCATGCTGAAGAGAACTTCAGTATTCTGTTTGAGGTAAGATTCGTCTTCGGGAATTTCGCTGCCATGCGGATCGGTAAGTGGGTGCCCCAGTTTGTCATCCAGGTACTCAACGGTTGCCTGATCGCTAATATGCTCCAGAACATGGGCGCGTTCGTGAATTTCTGCGTCTTCAGCTCCTGCGCGCTGCAGGTAGGTTTCCCAAAGCCGATGAGCACGTAAAAGCCGTTTGGCTTCGTGTCTTCCGTTGTCGGTCAGCTCAATGGTGTCGTTCTGTAGGTTCAGCAGGTCTTGTCTAGCCAGCGATCGAATCGCACGGCGAATCTGCATGTTGGGGTTGGTGATCGACTTGATTACATGTGACATCGGGACGCGGGCTGAGTCTTTGTAGCGAGTAATGCAACCCAGCACATCCTCCATGACTTCTTGGGGGACTGAGTTGGCTCGCCGAATCCAGTCCGCAAGTAGTCCGTAGCGGGGCGAGAAGGTCAAGACTACGAAAAAAATCAAGGTTGACGTCACAACGATGGTTGCGCCTGCGGAGGCACCCACCCAGGTGGATATCCAAAAACCCAGCCAGAAACCAAACACCCCGATAATCGCAGAACCCCACAACATTCGGTTCAGACGATCGAACAACAGGTAAGCCGTTGCTGCCGGTGTGATGATCAAGGCCACCACCAGAATAATGCCGGCAATGCGAACTCCGCTGACCACAACTAACGAAGTGCAGGCGGTCAGCATGTAGTCGACTGCCATGACGGGAACCCCGATCGATGCCGCCATCACCGGATCGAAACTGGTTAACTGGAGTGGGCGGTAAAACAAGACGACAATGCCAACCACTATGGAAGTGACGACTCCCAGTAACCAGAGCTCCTGGCTGGTGACGGAGACGACGTTTCCGACGATGAAATGGTAAATGTCCAGGTGGATGTATTGCTTCATCGATTTCAACGAAATGACAAACGCACCCAGGGCAAAGAGTCCGGTGTACATGATGCCGATTGCCGTGTCCTCTTTGACTCGAGAAAATCGAGTGACAAAACCGATCGCGGCTACTGTGATGATTCCGGCCAGTAACGCGCCGAACAACATGGCTGCGACGGGAGTATCTTCTTTGAAAAGAATCTTCATCGTCAAATAGCCACCAATGACGCCGGCTAGCATCGAGTGGCTGATTGCGTCCGCAAGGAACGCCATTCGCCGCAGCACAATAAAGCAACCTACCAAACTGCACACGATGGAAACCAACGTGCCGACCAACAGGGGCTGAATCAAATAGCCCTTTTGAAGCTGGAGGTTTTCAAGCCATTCCATTATGGACGATTACTCCCATTACTGACGTTGGAGAGTTCCGCAAAGACTTTCATATTGCCTTCGTAGACATCGCACAACAACTGTGGATTCAGGACTTGCTGAGGCGTGCCAAAGCCAAACAATCGCTGCTTGAGGAGGACCAGTAGGTCGAAATACTCTGCGGCTGTCGCCAGATCGTGGTGGACGACCACAAGTGTTTTTCCAAGCTTCTTGGTTTCTTCGAGGACATCGAGGATCGCACCCTCGGTGGCAGCGTCGACGCCCGCGAAGGGTTCGTCAAGCAACATGATTTCTGCATCTTGAGCCAATGCCCTGGCCATAAATACACGCTGTTGCTGTCCACCGGAAAGTTGTCCAATTTGTCGATTGGAAAATTCGCTCATGCGAACTTTTACCAATGCTTCGTCGGCAGCCCGATAGTCGTCTGCGGTTAGGTCTTGCCACCACCGTCGGTGTCCGTATCGACCCATCAATGCGATTTCCCGGACGGTAATCGGGAAATCCCAGTCGACGGCTCCACGTTGGGGAACATAAGCGACCCGCCCTTTGACGCGATTGGCGTCTTTGCCAAAGAGTTTGACGGAACCAAAGTCAGATTTAACGAATCCAAGGATGGCTTTGATGAGTGTGGACTTGCCGCTGCCGTTAGGGCCGATTACCCCAACAAGATTTCCCGCCGGAATTTCGAGAGAGATATCCAGCAGGGCGGGGACCGGACCGTAACTGACGGTGAGGTGTTCGACTTGAATCGCAGGAGGTTGGGCAGGACTCATTAGTGAGTTTCCTTCGCTTCGGATTCCTTGGAGATTTCGAAATGAAGCGTTCCAGAAACCGAGTTAAGCCCAGACGCGATCCAGAACGTTTCCTGTTCGATTACATTTCCGTCTTGAAGCAACTCGATTTGCATCGCATGTGCTTTTGATTGATATGAATCAAAGCTCACGTTTCCATTGTTTTCAAAGTCGAGCGCCGAACGTGCGGGCAGGTTTGCCGTCACGGTGAATGAGTTTGCACCGACTTCGACGCCCGGTAGTTCGAATTCGACTTGCTCCGTGGAGCGGATGGTCTTTTTTCGTTCAATTTTTGTGTCTTTGAACGCCAGAACCAACGATGTGTTGATCCGGAATTCGGTGTTTGCTGCGCAGTCAAATGTACGATGAAGGCGAACTGAGTATTTGGACTTGGAGAAATCCGCCACGTACTGAACAGGTTCTGGGCGCACACTTTCCGCAAACCGAGTGTAGGCAAAAATGCCTGACATCAAGACGATCGCAATCAAAAGTGTGAGGAATGGACGCATGCTACTTTAGAGATTGGACGATAGTCAGGACATTCTCACGCATCATGCCGATGTAGGTTTCACCCGCACTGTCTTTGGTTCCCATTGCATCGGAATACAGCTTGCCACCAATCACGACTCCGGCTTCTCTTGCGATCAGCCTGATTGTTTTCTCATCGATGGTCGTTTCGACAAAAATGGCTTTTACGGCATAGTCACGAATGCTTTCAACGACTTTTTGTCTTTGGTCGACTCCCAGGTCGGTAAGCTCTGCGGTGGTCCAGCCGAATGGGCTGAAGGATTTAAACTGGTAGCGATTGCAGAAGTAGCCAAACGCGTCGTGGTGCGAAATGAGAACGCGTTGGTTTGAGGGAAGGATCGACAGTTGGCGTTGAATCCAATTGTCCAGTGCAACCAACTGAGTCTTGTAGAGCATCGCACGGGCTTCGTATTCCATGGCATGGTCTGGGTCGACGCTTGAAACCGCTTTTACGATGTTATCGATGTAAATCGCTGCGTTGGCAGGACTGAACCAAGCATGAGGGTCTTTGATGGTTACCTCGTGGTCTTCCAATTCCAGCGCGTTGACGCCTTCGATGCAGGAGTGGATTGGCTTGCCCGCCTCTTCTGCCATGCCTCGCATCCAGTCGCGGCCTTCCAGGTTCCATCCATTGTCTAAACATAAATCGGAGCTGGAAACATCGGCGGCGTCATCGGGGCCTGTCTCATAGGTATGCGGATCTTCGGCAGGTGCCAAAACACAGATGACGTCCCAGCGGTCGCCGACAACGTTTCTTGTGAAGTCAGCGACCTGAGTCGTGCTGCAAACGACAACTTTTTTCTCAACAGAGGGTTCCTGCGACGGGGCCAACTGGTTGGAGCAGCTTACCCAGGCGAACGCCAGAAGCGAAAGGAGTATCGAAGTTGCATTATCTTTGCGGACGCCCGGCATGGTTTCTCCGAGAAAGGCTGGTGGGGGACGGGGTGAATTGTAGCATAGGCTACGAATTGGTATTGCTTATTGTCAGACAATTCGCTCTCCACGGCAAGTGCGTTTATCGGAAATCCGCAATGAGATAGGCTATTCAGACGAGTTGCCTGTTTGCAGCCCCTTGTTTTTTTCGATATGGAGTTAGGAGTCATGGTCAATCAGAATTTTTCTCATCCGCCACAGGCTGGCGAGTATTCACCCTATTTCGACACGTATTTGGCTCTTGTGGACGAGACCGACATTTTTTTGTTGCTGGAACGTCAGATCGGAGAATTGCGTGGATTCATAGGCGGCAAGCCCGAATCGATGATGGACGAACTGCACGAACCTTACACCTGGACGATCAAGCAGGCGATTGGTCATATGATTGATACCGAGCGTGTTTTTGGTTACCGAGCTTGTTGTATTGCCGCAAATGAGCAAGCTGACTTGCCAGGATTTGATCAGGACGCCTATGTGGCGAACACGAGCTATTCGGAGGTCTCAGTTGCAGAGCTGCTCGATGAACTTGAGGCTTTGCGTCGCGGCAATCTTGCAATGCTGAAACGAATGGAGCCTGAGTACTGGGACCGAAGTGGGCGGGCCGACGGTAAGGAAATCACGGTTCGCGCACTTGCCTATCTGATGGTGGGACACGTGCGGCACCATCAAAGGGTTTTCGAAAAGCGATTGGCGGTTTGAGGCTACAGGGCTTGATATCGCAAGACCAGCTTGAGCATTAGAATCTGCTTTTGAGGTCAGAGGTTCGCAGTGCCTCCGCATACCGAGCACAGAAAATCGCTCCAGGCAAGCGAATTCGCTGATGGGGTATGGCTCTGCCGAGAACAATTCTTCGAAAATTGCCTAGGCTGAAATGCGACGGTTTCACGGCAGAGCCCAACTAGCGGTTCAACCAACTTGAACTGAAGGATGCTATGCCTAGCGATTGCGCAAGCCATGCTTCACGCAAGCGTGAAGCATGGCACCCGCTAAAACCGGTCAAATCAGTTCTGACGAACCACTAGAGCGTGATTTCCGTGTGGTCTTGAAGGAACTCGATTTCGAGTGAGATGAGCTGGTCGAGGAGCACCTTCATGTTAGGGCGCCTTGCTGGGTCTTTGGACAGCATGTGATTGACGAGTTGATTAAGTGCGCCTGGACAGCTTTCCTGCAGTACTTGAAGGTCGGTATGGATTTTCGATTGAGTCAGGTGCTTCAGGCGTTGGAACTCGTTTGCGGCAAATGGAGGATGCCCTGCAAAAAGGCGGTAGATCAAAGCACCAAGGCTATAGACGTCACTGGCTTCGGTGGCCCGATAGCTGGGGTCGAACATCTCTGGTGCCACATAGTGGGCAAGCCAAAATGGGTGGACCGCATTCTGGCCGAGAGGTGTGTTGGCGGACTCTCCAATGGAAAGAGAATTCCCCCAGCCGATAATTGAGACTTCGCCCGATTGGCTGATGAGTAGGTGAGAGGGGTGGACACCACAATAGGTTCGGTGGAAGTCATGGACTGCGGAGATTGCTTCTGCAGTTTGCCGCACCAGCCAGAGCACGCGGGACAACGGAATTGGCTGGTGCACTTCAATGAGTTGCGACAGGCTCGCACCTCGGATTAGCGGTTGGATCAAGAAGAATGGAGCTTGATCCAGTTCCGCATCTAAAAGCGGGACAACGTTTTTTTGCTGAACTTGTTCAGTAACGATGGCTTCCGCGGTCAATCGAGAAATGGCCTGGTCCAGCATCAGCTTGGAGAGGCCGGGCTTGATTGACTTGAAAATATAATCAAACGAACTTGAGTCTGAAGCGATGGTGGCGGCTTCGTACTGATTCAACCAACGACCTTCATGAAGTTTCTTTCCCAGCCTCCACCCTGAAATGGTCGCGGTGCTGCCTGTAAGAAGATCGTGAGTAGGCAATATTTGGTCCGGGTTGAAATGCATCGTTGAATTTTTTTTCAATGTGGTGTGGTGTCTTGGCTACAAAAGGTTTCGACACTTTCGGGAGTGGAAAAATATGCGGACTGGGAAATTTACGATCGCGCCTGAGTCTACCGTTTTGCAGGCGCAGAATTTTTCCTAAACTTCGCTTCACTCGCTGTGCCCCTGGCTGAGTCGTGAGGAGGCTCGAGAACTTTGTGGACAGGTTCAGAAGCCGCAGGTGCGTGATTATGAGAAAAGGAATCTGAGGTGGGAGTTGCGTGGACTGCAAGAAACGCAGAGAAGTTGCGACTTTTAACGTTCGAAAACCATTGGCGCATAAAAAAGTGGTCAGGGGCGGGTTCGAACCGCCGACACATGGATTTTCAGTCCATTGCTCTACCAACTGAGCTACCTGACCAGAGTAACGTACCTCGAAAGGGTCGTTCTTCACTTCGTCATAAACGAATTGTCCACAGTAAACTAATTTTGTGGAAGGGGCGATTATGCCGAGATTGCTGCAATTCATCAACCTCTAAACAAACATTCTCGTACAACTCCTAAATATAATCGCAAACTGCACAGATTGACTTTTGGTCTGCCGATAATTACCTTGTACTACGGACACGCCTCGTCCATATTATTGTCTGCTATGGGAATCTGTATGTCGTTATGGGGCGTCTGAAATGGAAATCCGTTTATCTGGGTTGAGTTCATTCAACCAACATTCACTTTTGCGTTTGGCTTTCTCCAAACTCAAAATCATCCTGTCAGTTTTAGGATTGGTGTGTTTTTCGCATCAAATTCTCACTGCTCAAGTTGAGTACACACCCTATCATGAGGATGTAAAGGCTGCTGCAACTCGTGGAGTTGAGTTTCTTGCGAAGGAACTTTCAACGGACACGGGGATGGCAATCCTTGCCGGCATCGCAACGATCGAGCATTCGAAGCGCTACGATGAAGTTGTTCCGCGGGATCATCCGGTCGTTGTCCATGCTTTGGAAAAAGCCAACGGGTGGATGGAGCGGTTTCCAAAACATAAATCGCATTATGCGCCTAGTTTGGCGATTATTCTTTACTGCTCCTGTGATGCCGAAAAATACTCACGTGAAATCAACATCCTATTGGATGCGATCCAGAATCGACAGAATCAGGACGGTGGATTCGGTTACTGGAACCAATCGGCGACCGGCGATACCTCACAGACTCAATATGTCGCACTAGCACTGTGGGTCGCGAAAGCCCATGGATTTGAGGTCCCTCCTGAGGTTGGCAGAGACACTCTGGATTGGCTTTGTAACATGCAGCAGGATTCAGGTTCATGGTATTACCTGATGAACCTGATTGGCGGTTCCTACAGTCCTGGCGGAAATCTGGTCTTCACTCACTCGATTCATTGTTCGGGCTTGAGTACGGTCTATCTGCTGGGCGACTATCTTCAGTTGACGCCCAACGGTCGCAAGCATCATGCGGCGAACCAGCTGGTTGGTTTGGACTTGCCGCCATCAGTATCCATCTACGTCCCTCCTAAAGAAGGAACGACCCAAAAAACAGGTCCTCTGATTAGTTTTGATCGCGGCAAACTCGATGCGGTTAAAGATCGTGCTAACAAATGGTTGGCCGCCAATTGGGCCGTAGATGTCGACAATTGGAATTACTATTATCTTTATGCTTTGGAGCGTTATGCCTTTTTCCGTGAGACGTCGGAAGGCGAAGTCAAAGAAATTCCTACTTGGTATGACCAGGGGGTAAAGTATTTGTTCCGTGTCCAAAATCCAGATGGTAGTTGGGGGACCGGTGAAGGCGCTCAGGAAGAAGAGTACACCAACACAGCGTTTGCCGTAATGTTCCTGGTTCGCGCCAGTGAGGTGTTGGTGTCAGAAGGCGGAGAGGGATTCGTCAGAGGAAATCAGGGGTTCGAAGAAGACAAGCCGATTCATTTCAACCCAAACGGGACTGTGACCAGCCGCGATGCGATCAAAGGCGTTCAGGACGTGATGACCATTTTGAAAAGTGAAGGCGCGGACGAGGATCTGGATTTGGTCGCCGAGGCAATGTCTGCAGCCATCGGAGAAATGGCAGCCAACGATAACAAATCTCGAAATGAGCAGGTCGCTTTTCTGCGTGGGATGTTGGCCCATAAGAGTTATCAGCGGCGTAGGATTGCCGTAAAGCTCTTGGCGGGAATTCAGGATATTGAAAACGCGCCGGCGCTGATTTACGCCTTGGGTGATCCAGAGCGTGAAGTGCGAGTTGAGGCTCACAATGGGTTGCGATTGATCAGCCGAAAGGTCGATTCCATACAGCTGCCCCTAAATGCTAACGATGCTGATTTTGCCGCGCTCAAAGAGCAATGGTCGAACTGGTATTTGGGAGTGAATCCGGATGGCAAACTTCTTGACTAGCGAAAGGTTTTCTGATGAATGAGAAATTGGTGAGCGCGCCAGTGCTGCTCAAGACAACTACCTATGATCGAGTCAATTCCTTTTTGTATTCGGCCCTTGGGGTTTGCGGGTTCGTCGTTTGCGGATTGTTTGCGATGTGGATGTTCGGCGAATACCAACCCTCGCCACAAATCCCGCCCACGGGGCCGATATTAATTATTTGCCCGCCGTACACGGTGCCTCAGGATCAGGAGATGACCGAGGATTTTGTTGAGGACGATGTCGAGCGTCGCCGTTTCGAGGATCTGCTGAAAAATGTGTCGGCAACGACTGACCTGGTTTCTAAGGTGATCGCCGGAGGAATGGATGGTCGTGACAGGTTCAGTACCACTCGGCGACCAGGGAAACCGCACCCAATTCCTGGTGGTTCGGTACGGAATTGGGAGATTTACTATGAAGTAGACTCGCTCGACCAATATACAAGACAGCTTGATTTTTTTGGGATTGAGTTGGGGGTGGTTTCACTGACGGATAACCGAATTGTACGAGTCAGCCAGCTTTCTGGAGAGCGGAAACTGCTGGATTCCAGTCGGTCTATTGAGCAGGAAACCGTGTTTTTTGCCCACAAACAACGCCAGTTGAAGGTGTGGGATCGCGAATTGCTCCGCGGGCATAATCTGGATTTTGATTTTGAGTTGGTTCATCTTTTCCCGGAACAGATTACTGCCCAAATGGGGAACGCTGAGTTAAACTACTTATCCAGTCAATCCAGGAAATTGAATGAAGTCAAGTTGACTCGATTTGAACTGGTTCCAAAAAGCGACGGATGGAAGATTCGTGTCGCGAAGATGGAATTCACAGAAAGTGGAGAGGTTCAGTAACTATGAGTAGCGATTCCTCAATTGAATCGGGCATCAGCCCTAAAGTGAATGTCGAAACTGCGGTGTCTCGCTATGACATTCTCAACGGCGCGTTGGTTTCTTCTATCGCCTTGGTTGGATTCTTGACGACGATGTTGTTTTTGATCTGGTTGACGACCATTTTGGAATTCAAAAGTGAGTCGACGGGGATTCAGGCCTACGAGCAACCCTATGGTGATGAGAAACCTGAAGGGTATGAGGACGATGTTCTTGAGCCGGGAGTCGAAGAATTTCCCGAAGTAGAAGAGCCTGTCTTAAAAGACGCATTGGAAGCGGTCACTGACGCGGTTTCCTCGGTCAGGGCCAATCTGGAAGCGGTCGATGGCGACTCAGAAGTTATGGGATCGGGCCGCGGACGTGGCTCGATTGATGGTGGTGAAGGTACCGGGGGTGGCGACGTCATTCCTGAAGACAAACGTTGGAAGATTGAATACAAATCTTCCGACATCAATTCATACGCAGAGCAATTGAGTTTTTTCAATATCGATATTGGCGCGGTGAGTATTAACTCCAATGACATTGATCGAGTTCGTGACGCGGGAGGGGCCTTGAAGGTGATACCTTCGGATCGAGCCACGGAGAAAAAGGCGATTTATTTTGCTCATGAGAAAAGAAAGCTGCAGCAGTGGGATGCAAGGCTGGTAAGGAAGGCAGGGGTGAGTATGGATGGACGCAATACGGTCCAGTTTTATCCGGACGCAACACGAGGGATTCTTCGACAAGTCGAAGGTGAGTATCTCAATTCCGTGGGGCGAACGCTTCCTGAAGTACGGCGAACGTACTTTCAGATCGAAGAAGCGGGTGGTGGTTTCAAGTTCAAAGTGAGCAAGGTTGAATTTCGTCGCCGTTGATCGGATTTTTTGCTGCTAGGCGAAGTTCATAAAAATTTTGTGTTACTCAGTTCTTCGCCTTTTTGGCTACTTATTTTATTTCCCTCGTCAATCATAATGTGATTGAAAATGATTGATGGGTGGCCTCCGAATATGATACGCGAGTTCCGCAAGTTGATTTGGTCAATTGGGATTCGTTGTTTTAACACGAATGAAAGTAATATACGAAAATGGATAGTGTTTTTTGGATTCTGGGCAACGTTATTTACTGCTTTATGTTTCTCATTGCGCTGTGGGGAGCGTACTGCGTCGTGATGGTTTACACCCGGGTCAAACAAAAACAGTTTGTTGGCGAAGAGCAGCAACGGATGTTCCTTGAAGCCTTGGAAGAACCACTTTCGCGTGGGGAATACGAGTCGGCAACCGATGTGTGTGAAGGTGATCGTCGTGCAATATGTCAGCTTTCGCAGTTGGCATTGGAAAACCGCCGCTTGAGTTTCCCCAAAATCAAACAGTTGGTCGCCGACCGATTCCAACGTGATGTACTTCAGGATTTGGAGCACCGCTTGAGTTGGGTAATCACCGTCATCAAAGCCGCTCCGATGGTCGGACTGTTGGGTACCGTTCTCGGGATGATGGGTGCGTTTGGAAAGCTTGCGGGTAGTGACCAAGTTCAGGCTCAAGCCCTGGCGAACGATATTATGTTTGCACTGATTACGACTGCCTGTGGATTGGCGATTGCGATTCCTCTGGTTTTGGCGGTTGCGTTTATCAATATTAAAATCAAAAAGATGGAAGACCTTGTCGCCTACGGTGTGAATCAATTCCTTGAGATTTTCAAGGAAGCAACGATCCGTCATCCCGTTAGCAGTTAGACGACAGGCGTTTTCCTGCGTGGCAAAATGGGCTGGAAGTCTATAGACGGTTTGAGAGTGGGGCAGAGTAGTTATGGCAAAAGAAGAAGAATTCGATATTCGCAAGAACACGCGGCGTGATGAAGATGCTGAGATGGACATTACGCCCATGATCGATATCACGTTTCTGCTTTTGGCGTTTTTTGTGATGGTTTCCAAAATGGACCCACAAATGGCTGTGGCACTTCCGGAAGCCCAATTTGGCACGAGTATTCCCGACCGGAATTGTGTCGTGTTGGTTGTTATTAAGGGTGATACTCCTGACTCTTACAAGATCTTTAAAGGTCGGTCGAAGGAAAAAGAAGATCAGGTGGCAGATGGCGAGCCGACCGATCAGGAAGCTGAGATTGCTGATTATGTGGAAAACGAATTCTCGAGCCATCCGAAATTGGAAGCGGTGCTAATCAAGGGTGAGGGGGAAGTGATAACCAAAGCCATCGAGATTGCCAAGAAAGGTGCCAGTGGGTCTGAGTTGGCTCGTTCCAGAAAGCTTTTTGTCGGAGTGGAGTCGAAAAACTAATGTCCAAGAAAAAGAAAAAGAAGAATCAAAACCCAGACGAGTTCGGACTTGCGGCTCCCACAGGAGCGATGGCAGGTAAAAACAAGGATGGTGTTCGCCCGGCGGCCAATTTCACCAATATCGATCACAAAAAACCAACCTCCAACCCGGATGAGAAATACAAGCAAATGGCTTGGCGCGGGTTCGAGGAAGAGGAAGAAGACGACGATCCGGATATTCAATTCCGGGGAAAGATTGAGAGCGAAGACGACGACATGGATATGACTCCCATGGTCGACGTGACGTTTCTCTTGTTGATTTTCTTTATGGTCACTGCGTCGTTCACTCTGCAGAAGTCGATTGAGCAACCGCCCTCGCAGACGGATGACCCAAGTACCAATCCAATTGTGGATACTGAAGATGAAGATGACTACGTTGAAGTCATTATCGATCAGACCAACACGTTTTACGTCACCAGCCGGGACTCCGAGGAAGAGGAGGCGCCGACGGTGCGTGACATGCGCGCCAAAGTCAGTGACGCGAAGAACTCGCTCAATGCGAAACGATTGATCATCACGGCGCATACCAGTTGTCGGCATGAAAAAGTGGTCGCAGCCTACGATGCTGCGATGGCTGCCCAGATTGAAAGGATTGAAATGCGCACCACCGAGGAGGATTTTTGATGAAGAAGTTATCCAATGTCCATGAATCCAATGACTTGACTTCCATGGTTGATGTCACGTTTCTGTTACTGATCTTCTTCGTCGTAACCGCCTCCTTTGTCACGACACAAGCGATCAACACTGAACCTGCTGAGTTGGCCAGCAGCGAGCCAACGAACGATATTCCGCCAAAAAAATCGGTACGAGTGATTGTGGATGAGCATGATCAATTTATTGTCGAAGCCGATGGCGTCGAAGAAACGGTGAATACACCACGAGAATTGCGTGATGCCCTCCGTCATGCATTGACCGAAAATAACGTTGAGGTGACAACAATCGATGCTCATGTGAATTCACATCATAGCGCGGTTGTTCAGGTCTGTGATGCCAGCCGATGCGTTGGTCTGGGCCGAATTAAAGTCAATCCATACAAGTAGATAACTTCGTTTTTGAAGCTTGTTTGAAACACGAAAGATAATAAATGTCCGTTAGGCAATTGGTAGATCGAATCGCTGAGATGGGACTGGTTGAAGACCGTGTCTTGCAGAAAATTCGCCGTGAAATCGATGATCCAGAGAAGAATGTAAAACCCAAAGGAATTCTTAACTTTCTGGTTAAGAAGGAACAGATTACCAAAGCACAAGCAGCCAAGCTTCTTCAGGAGATGGAGGACGTTGTTGAGGTGACGGTAGAAGACGACGAGCCCGCTCAACTCGATGATATCGTTGTCAATGTTCCGGAAGAAAAAAGCTACGACACGGACGATCTGACGAATCTCAATCCCGGACAAGATGACGTTGAAGACGTCATTGAGAAAGTCGTGGTGAGTCCCCAGATGACTCGTCAGGATTTGCAAGACGTCGGAGATGAAATCGAAGAGATTGTTGTCAACCAAAATGTTGCTGGACAAGAGGAGTTGGTTGAGGCCGTGCCGGAGCCCGCAGTTCCGAGCTATCAGGCCGATCCTCTGGGCGCCGCTGCAATGCTGGGTGATCCTCTTGCAGGTGGTGGATTTGACAGTGCCGCAACTAACGATCCTGCGGCACCCACAAAAACCCTTTCCAGCTTTGCAGGGAAACGTGACAACCGAGATCAATGGGCAACCAAGTGGCTTTATATCGGCTTTGGTGTGCTTGGATTCCTGTTGATTATGGGAGCTGTCCTGTACATCGCTGTAGGCGGTCAAACTATTGAAGAGCTTCAGAAGGTTGCCGAAGAGAGTTATCAAAAGCGTGCCTATCTGGATGCGGTCTCAAAAACGGAAAAGCTCTTGGAGTCGAGTCCGCGGCATGAAAAGGCGAGTGCTTGGAGAGTTCGAATTGTTCACTGTTTTCTGGCTGCGGCTTGGGAATCAAGCAATTATTCAGAGGTGCTCAAGCTCGCCGATAAGCATCTTCCCGATGTTTGCGAGGAAGAAGCTTTTGGCGATCTGAGAGGTGATTTGGGGATTTTCCTACCCGGTTCGGCTCTAGAGGTCACTCAAGTCGCCAAAAGTGTGGACCTATCTACGTCGACTGAGGTTTTGAAAGAGTATCTTGCGATTGCTGAAAATGCTTCGGCGATTGTGAATGACAGTCGTTATCTGTCAGGGAGCATTCGGAAAGAGGCCTTCGTTGCAAAACAAATAGATGAAATCAATGATAATGTCAGGCGGCTGCGTGATGCGATTACCAAGGAAGAAGTCTATGCGTTGACGCAGGGCAAGATCGGGGAGTTAACCGACGCAGGGGAAACTGACAAAGCGTTTCGGGAATACAATTTATTGCTCAGGAAGTACTCCGATTTGGGCACGCGGGAAGACTTGCGCACGCTGATGAAGGCCGTGAGTGTCAAAGAAGTAGAGTTGGTAAAAGATGCCGAAATTAGCATCAGTGGAGAAACGGACGACTTCGAATCTTTGGTGGAATCACAGGTGGTTGTCGCGCGTCGCGAAGGCAACGCAATCGGCGGATTGAAAGGTGAAGTCATTCCTGTTCTTGCCGATGGTGTGCTCTACGGTGTGGATGTTGGAGACGGGACCATTCTCTGGAATCGCTTTATGGGGTTTGAGGCGTCTTATGAACCTCAGTGGGCGGACCCGGAAAATCATGATGAGCTGATCGTAAGTGATCAACGCCGTCATCAGGTTCTTAAAATCAAAGCCCGTGATGGAAGTTTGATTTGGCGATCAGATATTGGCGAAGAGTTTTGCCAGCCAACAGTGGCGGTTGGCAAGATTTTTGTATCGACGTACACGGGGAAAATTATCGGATTGGATACCGCAACAGGAGATTCATTTGCCAGCGCCGAACTTCCGCAAAAGAAGCTTCGTGTCTCTCCGACAGCGTCAACACGCTATCCCTTGCTGTATCAGCCGGGTGAGTACTCCAACATGTATGTGATGAGTACAGAGGATCTCAGCTGTCGCGAGGTGGTGTATGTTGGTCACACTCCGGGAAGCATTTCGGCACCCGTGTATGAGTGGTCAGGCTACTTGCTGCTTCCTGTCAATGGAGCAGATTATTGCGATGTCAAAGTCTATATGCAATCCAAAGACGAGGGTGTTGATCCGGGACTGGGGCTGTTTGCGACTCAAACGGTCCTGCGAGCCACTACCGGCCATATTTCCACTCCATTATTCCGAATGGGGCGTAGGGTATTGGCAGTTTCAGATACGGGTAATCTTCGACTGTTTGAATTGAATAAAATCGACAGCGAAGAGGCTCCGCTCAATGCCGTTTCCGAACAGTCTTTCGAGGTCAGAAAAGGCGACCGAAACTTTGTTCAAGCCGAAGGAAGTCGGCTGTGGATTGCGGGCAAGGGTGTCGAGCGTTATCGATTGTCGCAAATCAACGAGTTTAAGCGTCAAACGATGGCAAATCCTGGTGACTTTTTCCTGGGTGCCGTCTCAAGGTTTGACAATACACTGGTTCATGTTCGTCGTCGAGCCAACTCGGCGATGACTTCGATTTCCGCAGTGAACGATGACTCAATGACGGAGATCTGGAGAACAGATCTGGGCGCGGCGTTTGCCGGTTCGCCAAGAATAGTAAACGGAAAAGTCCAGGTCGTTTCCAGTCAGGGCGATTTGTTTCCTGTTGACGAGGCGGCGTTTCGAGTCGGATACACCGACCGAGGTGTTTGGTCAGCGGATGTCGCTGAGGATTACCAGTTCGAACAGGCTCTCGATTTGGACAATGGTTCCTACGTCTGTGTAGGACCTGCAGGAAGACGAGATGTATTGGTGGTGCAGCCCGATGGAACGACGGTTTTGGCTCGCTTGCCCATGGAAGCGGCTTGTCCAATTGTCAGTTTTAAAGACTCAATCCTGGTCGCATCAGGAAAGCGTGGTCAAATGGCGATTCTTTCGCCAAAGACTGGCGGGATGAAAGGGAATCCGTTCCAACCGGCGAAACGAGCCGGGGTGCCGACTCGTTGGGTGACGCCTTCGGTTTTGTCAGACAGCATGGTGATTGCTGGCCGAGAGGAAGGGATTGTTTATTTGTTGAAGGCAGATGGGCAAGGTCTTGAACTTGTCGCTGAACAGGAATTGAGCGGCGAGTTGGTCAGTGGTTTCGTATGTCAATCAAATGTGGCTTATGCGGTGGTCGGCAATGACGAGTCAAATGTATTAACCGCGTGGAATACGGACGGAAGTTTGTCGGAAAAGGCAAGCGTCAAACTGGAATCGAATTTGGTCGCTGGACCATGGGTTGTTGGCGATTCGCTCTTGTTCACCAACGAACAAGGCGAGTTGGTTTCCTTTGGGCTGGATTTGAGTGGGAAACGTTGGTCTCTTCCACTCAATAATGATTCATTGGCGGGCGAGCCGATTGTCAGCGGCCAGAGTATTTTGTTGACGTTGGCAAGTGGGACGATGAAGGTAATCGATCTGGGAACCGGGGACGTTCAAAAAGAAGTCGATTTCGGACAACCGGTACAACACTCACCTTTGTTCACGACGGACAAAGTTTTCATTGGCGGTGCAGATGGAAGATTGCTGGTTCTGCCACGATCTGCTTTTTGAGCAAGTGAATTAAGGACTGCAAAATGAAAATTCGTAACGCTATATTTGCTTGGCCTCGGTGGGTACCTCAGACCACGACGTTTGTGTTGTTGGTCGTTTGGTTGGTTGCTCCTGGAGTTGGGCAACACGCTGAATTGGAGATTTCACCCGGTAACGAGCAACTGGTTGATAAAGAACCTTTTGATCGAGTCTTTCTGGACAAAAAAAACAAGTTTGCGACATTGGATATCTTGCCTCTGGAGAGGATTCCTACCACATTTCCCGATCGCGGAACGTTGGTTTTTGAATTGTCTGGCAACGACGAATTCAAACTTGAATTGCCATGGGTGAGTATCGTTGATTACAAGTCGTTTGAAGATTTGTTGCTTGAGGAAGCTGATCTGCTTCTTGAGGACGAGAATTACGCACGAGCATTTAGGAATTTGCTCTATGTTTATGATCGCGGAGGCAAAAATAACCCGGAGTTGAGGGAGCAGTTGCAGAGAGTCTTGATTCGCGACGGGAAAGCGAATTTTGAAGCGGGGAACCACAGCCTTGCCTTGTCAATTTTCGAAGACATCTATAGAACTTCTGGCGATGTTATCGACAATACAAGGCCGATCGACATGATCATGCGTGGTTACGATCTAATGGTCGAGGAGCGATTTGCCAGGGGAGAGTACGAGAGCGTTCGTGTCATCTTGTCGACCGTGGAGCGAAAGTACGGCGACGACGTCATGAAATTGCATGATCGTTGGACGAAGCGTCTGCGAGAAAGAAATCGCGAGTTTTTAGAACTAGCTGAAAAGGCCGTTTCAAGCGGCGATGCCCAAGAGGCTCATTCAGCGGCGAGAAAAGCCATCTATGCAGCACCCGATGACCCTGAGAGCGCCAAACTTTTGAATCGGATTATTGAAGATTATCCATTGGTCTACGTGGGAGTCAGCCAGACCTCGCCGAATGGAGGGGATCCAACTCGAACGGAAAACTGGGCCGCTCGTCGTATGGGAGGTTTAACCCAACGCACGATCATCGAGTTTGATGGACTGAGTGACGAGGGCGGAAAGTATCGATTTCTTAACGGTACGTTTGAGCGTGTTGATGATGTTGGATTGTTATACAAGTTTACGCTCTCAGACGAGGAAGTTTTTGGCGTTCCACCTGTTTCCGCATTTCAGATTTCTCAACAGTTGTTGGAGCGTGCCGATCCCGAATCGCCCGTATATTTTGAACCTTGGGGAAAGGTCGTTGGATCGATTTCAGTTGAAGATTCTAAAACTGTTTTGCTCGAGCTTCGTATTCCGTTCGTTCGACCTGAGGCACTGTTGCAGGTGCCCTATGAGAGCCCAGGTCAAGACGGAATTCCCATTCAAAATGGTCCCTATATCGTGGTCGGGCAAAAGGGAAACCTAACGCAGTTTTCGCGAAATCCGCAGTACGAGAAATCAACATCAGCACAGTACCCTGAAATGGTGGAAGTCCAATACGCCAGCCCTTCAGATTCGGTGGACGCTTTGCTTAAGGGGGATATCGATGTGATTGATCGAGTTCCGCTTCAAAATTTGCGTGAATTGTCTCGCGATTCCAGCGTGCAACTTAGCAAATACAAGGTTCCAACCGTCCATATGTTGATTCCAAATATCCGCAATGAATTCATGAAGAGTTTGGATTTTCGCAGTGGATTGTTTCGTGCGATCAACCGGAATGGGATTCTCACAGAGGCTATCGCGGCCGGACGTGAGATTTCTGGATGTGAATTGTTGACAGGGCCATTTCCAATCGGAACAGAGGACAACGACCAGATTGGATACGCCTACAACCCAAGAATTGCCCAAGTCAATTACGACATGGTTCTGGCAAGCGTTTTGGTTTCAGTCGTTAAAGGTCAACTGGAAGATCGGGCTCGCGAAGAACGTGCCAATGAACGGATTGAGGAGAATAAGACGAAACCAGCTAACACAGAAGATGAAATAGGCAATGAAGAGGTCATTCGCCTGGAGTATCCTGAACTGACTCTGGCTTATCCTAAAGGCGAGATTACTCGAGTCACTTGTCAATCAATTCAGCGGATGTGGGGGGAAATAGGAATCAAAGCTAAACTTCGCGAATTGCCAGAAGGACAAACGGCTCCCGAAGATGATGATTACGATTTCTTGTACGTAGAAGTCACGATGAGTGAACCGTTGACTGATATTGAAGCGGTATTTGGAAATCAGGGTATGGCCAAGAATCTTAGTGCTCCCGTTCAGCAACTTGTCCGCAAATTAAGTTACTCCACCAGTTGGCAAAAAGCCGGGCGAAATCTTCGCCAGATGCACCGACAGGTTCTCAATAATGTGGCAGTCATTCCACTTTTTCAGCTTCAGGAATACTTTGCCTATCGAAAGAACGTCAAGAATATTGGACGAGATTTGGTGAACCTCTACGAGAATATTGATGAGTGGGAAGTTGTTCCATTGGACAAGATCGACACGGCCGGAAAATAACACGGAAACAAACAATGAAGTTAATGATTGATTGCCGGTTGCTTGCGGTCGTGGCTCTCCTTTTTCTAGGGACGCTACCCTGCCGTGCTCAGGACAATGCCAATGACGTTCCGCCGGATGGCGTTCTGTCTGTGGATCGCGCGTGGGATTATCGACCTTACCGGGTGCGAGTTTGGATTTGTACCGACGGTTCGCCTGAAATAAATGCCAATTTTGATCGACTTGTCGGTGGCTTGGAGCGTAGAGCGGAATTGGCCGACCCGAGTGGCTGGGAGCTGCTGGTTTCCCAAGCCCCCAACCCGTGGGCATTTCGACTTCCCGGAATCATTGCAGACGCGGAAAAGCAGATTGAGTTGAGTGAGCTTCCTGAGCTTCAGTTTGACGACAAATTAATGGTGGTATGCCTTGAGTCATCCGGTGGTCTAATCCACTGTCGTGTGCGAGAGTTTGATGTATTAACTCAGCAGTGGAGTGCATTGATTCAACGCGAAATTGCTCTGCGGGCACAATTGGACGCGACCGTGTATGACTTGGTTTCAACGGCGTTTATGCCATTGGCTCGAGTTGATCGAGTTGATAAGCAGAATAATGTTTTCATGCGAGCAAGGGCGGTCAACTTGTGTCATCGTGCTCAAATGAATGCAACGGGCGGCTGGGATTTGGTTGCAAATAATGGCTCCCCTGTTTGGGTTCGTGACGACGATATCTTTTTGCCAATCATCCGCCGAGTAGGCCGAGATGGAAAGCTCGCAAAGTTGGAGCCAGTTGAATTTACTTTTTTGACAATTGATTCAATGGATGGAGCCGATGTAACCGCCAAAATTCAGTCGTCAACACGTTCACCTTTGGCGGGCCGGACCAGTAAACGTGCCCAGAAGTTGGCATTGGTCATTCGCCCACCTGAAGAGAATACGACGTTGACCTTGGTGTCCAGGGACGATGAGGATCACCCATTGGAAGGTTTTGAAGTTTATTCACGCCGGGTCGGAGCTGTGAAAGAAGAGGCATCAGAACATTTAGGTCAGACAAACTGGCGAGGCCAAGTCTCAATTCCTCCAAGCGATGATGGATTGCGAGTTATTTTTATCAGCCGAGGAAGCCGTCGACTGAAAAAGATTCCCATTATGCCGGGGCTGTATAAGGAGTTGAAAACCACTCTGCCCAATGACGAGGCCCGACTTAATGCTGAAGGTATTGTCAAAGGCTTACGTTCTGAAGTCCTCAACCTTGTGGCGCAACGTGCCGTATACGAAGAACAGATTGAAATTCGATTAGATCGCGATGATATTGACGGGGCCCGGGAGATGTTGAACAAGTATCGTGCGTTGCCAACTCTGGATCAACTTCGTGCCCGGATGACTGATGACCGAACTCGACTTAAGGCACAGACTGACGATAAAAGGGAGATGAATTTCATCGACGGTATGTTTTCTACACTTCGTCAGATCATCGCCGAAAACGTCGGCTCCTCCAAGTCGACCGAGCTTCTGAAACGGATTCAAGACGCTCCAAAAAAATAACTGAAAGCTTCTGCCGCCTTCGAGGCGTCGCCTTTCATGGGCTATGCAAAACTCGCGTCAATACAAATTGCCGCGAGTTTTTTGATGCAATCTTCGGTCTCAGTTGACTAGTTCTCGGCAATTTCTGAGGGTTCGCGTTTTGTCTTTTTTGGAATTGTGGAAAAAGGATCATGTGCCCACTTCACGCCTCCGTCCGATTATTTTTTTGATTTTATTGTTGGCTGCCTCCTCCGTCGGTGCCGCGCGAACCGATGATCCCTGGGAGGGTTTGCCTGTTTCCTTGAACGGAAAATTGCGGAGCGCCGAAAGATGATTGGCCAAGCCCCTCATTGGGAGGTTGAGGCTCCTGCCGAAACCTACACGCACAGGTCTTTACAAAAGCCTCGTTCACGAAATTGGTGGGTGGAGTTTCACAATTTGCCAGATTTCACTCTAATTTCCCTGCTTTAGGTGTGGATTTCGCATGATTCCACCTGGCCATCAGTTCGCAATTTCTTCAAAAAGGCTACCCACTAACCCCAACGAATGATTCCGGTAGCCCATTCCGCGTCACCATCGTTTCGGCCTGCGCAGCAGATTGAGGCTGAACCATGGGGACCGAGACATGGGCGGGCCATTCTGAAGAGCTAGAGCGAGGATGCAAACCTAACCGTATTCACCGACTCATTCCGTGGGCGAACCTTGAAATTGGACGTGGAATCACGGATGCCGTCGCTGCCGCGACTCTGGCTTTTGGGTGGGATGTTACCCCAGACTAAAAGTCTGGGGCTAAAAGAAATTGTCACTCTGTGACAAGTCCCGACAAGCCTGAGGAACCCGAGTGAGGATGCGAAACAACCACTTTCCACCCACTCATTCCGTCGGAGAGCCTTACAAAAATCATGCCCTCTCGGATCCGGTTCCTCTTGAAGCCCGCTGGCTGATTATCTACGCCGTCGCAGTTCGCAAAACGATTCCACCGAACACCAACATAAAACCAGAGGGAATTTGTTTTGGGATTCCCCGCCGTCCTGATTGAGCTGTTGTTACTTACAGGAAGTAAGAAACCCAAAAGGGTGCCGGGAGCAAAAAGGCATGGTTTTCGAACAGGCTGTACCCTCCATACCAGGCGACAAACGGCGAAAAGAAAAAGATAAATGCGAACAGGAATGATACAACGGGCATGAGCATGGCAATTGGCCAGCGATACCACCACACCCTTTTGGATGGGCGGTGTTTTCCTTTGCCGACTGCCCATCCGGTCAATAGCCTCCCTGGCAAACTAAACGTCACAAAAACAATACTCAGTGTCCACAAGAGTTCCGACGGAATCTCTTCAATCTTGAAAACAAACAGTGGAAGTGCCAACAGCAACATGACCAAAAGCGAAAGCAGGTGTAGAAACGGTGCACGCGTGAAACGATCGTAGACTTCTCCGAGATCGAAAAAGCTTGATAGTTTTCCTGTTTCGGCGAACTGAATTTGTAGAAATGGCAACAGCCCGAATACTACCGTCGCCATCAAGATTCCGGCCAAACCGCAAACAACAGCCAGAGCGTCATCGTATCCAATCGCCCGAAACATCAACGCAGTCGGCGGTGCAATCCAGGCGAACGAACCGACGAATCCTAGCAGGCCAAGCCGAAAAAGTTCTCCGAGTTTCCAACTGCAGACAAAATCCCAAAGGTTGTCTCGCGCGTTGGAAACCAACGTACCTGCACGAATGTGCTTGAAAAGTATTGCAGGAAGGAACCAGTCGGTGACAGGTTTGGCCGCGACCAGATCGTTGACCAAATTGGGGGACAACCAGGAAGTGCAGGTTTCAAGTAGCGATCGAATGCCAGGCGAACGTGCTGCTTTTTTGGCAAGCCAAAGGGCAAAGGAAGACGGAGCAATCAAAGGCCAAAAGAAGTAACGCAGTTTTCCACCACAAAACCACGCCGCCATGATGTGCGGAATGGTTACCCCGATGACGATAATCAGCGCAATACGGAGACCGGTTGTTTGCGGGCTGGAAGCATCAATCAAATGGGCTTCGCCCAATAACCACGAGATGATTCGCGCGGGAAGTAAAACCAGGGTGGTGCCAATGAAAATACTTCCGAAGCGACTCGCTTTGTCGAGATGAAAAAAACCGTCTTTAAGTTTTCCGCTTTGTGCAATGCGACCGCCAATGGCCAAAAGGTATCCGAAGGCGACGAGTTGCACGATCGGGATGTTGGCGATGACTGCCACCAGCAAAACCAGACTGACAATTCCAAATAATCGTGAGGCCAACCAGATCCCCCAGTCGACGACTTGGAAGATCCAACTTCGTTTTTGGGGCTCATTCAAATTGATCGTTTCGACTGACTGGTCGATGACCTGAACGACGTCAGAGTCAGGCACGGAGATCACCAATTCGGCCGTGACTGGCCTGTCGTTTGGCTCCGAATTCGGATTTTGCGGATTCAAGTGCATTTTAGCGAGACGATTGAACGGTTGGAAAAACAAGAAAAGTCTTGTTTTGGACGTCTTGAGCAAAACAGTTGGATGTTGACCCGGGTATCTTACTCTATAGAAGAAACCGAAAATCTGTTATTCGGGTTTCATTAAAACGTGGAAAACACGAAGGTTTATTTAACGATCTCCTGGTTGCCCTGATGAATCAAAACTTTTTGAAAAACGGTTTGTTGATCTTGGTTTGTGTGGTTGGCATCGGCGGCATTGTGGGATCGCTCATGCCGGTTCCCGGACCTGCGACTCCAAAATCATTGCAACGATTGAAAGAGGTCAATCTGGAAGTTCAACCGGTTGTCGTTCAAGTTGATCAGGAATTTGAACGTTGGTGGCAGGAAAAAAGTCTTCAAGTCGCAGATCGCGCCGATGAACTAACGATCGTTCGTCGCTTGGGATTGGCATTGTCAGGTACGATTCCTTCGGTCGAAGAAATCCGTGAGATGGAAAGTTTGCCAGAGTCAGAACGGATGGACTGGTGGGTTTCTCGGCTCTTGGAAGATGAGCGGACCGCCGACCACCTTGCTGAGCGTTTGGCTCGCGGGCTGATCGGCGTGGAAGATGGTCCCTTTATCATCTATCGACGTCGCCGCTTTGTGAGTTGGTTGTCGGATCAGCTTTTGGAGAATCGACCTTATGACGAAATCGTTCGTGAACTGTTGACTGAGGAAGGCATTTGGACCGGTTCCCCTGCGACGAACTTTGTCACCGTCACCACCGATATGGAAACTGAGCAACCCGACCCGATTCGATTGGCAGCGCGAACCGTGCGAGCCTTTTTGGGAATGCGCATTGATTGTGTTGAATGCCATGATGACTTTTTGGGAAACATTAAACTTGGCGATCAAGGAGCACCACGCAAAGGAGTTCAGACAGATTTTCACAAGTTTGCCGCATTCTTTGGCGAAGTCGAAAACTCGTTTGCGGGAATTCGTGACAATCTAGAAGCATCTCCTTATCAGTTTCGATTGTTGGACGATGAGCAGGAAAGTGTGATCCGTCCTGATGTACCCTACCTTTCAGGATTGTTACCTTCCGAAGGTCCTCTGAGAGCACGGCTTGCCGGTTGGGTTACCCATCAGGAAAACAAACAGTTTGCTCGGGCGATCGTCAATAGAGTTTGGGCGATTCTATTTGGCAAAGGTTTAGTCGATCCCGTTGACGACATGCCCCTTCACGGTCCCTTTCCTCCCGGATTGGAGAGACTCGCTCAGGACTTTATTGATAACGGTTTTGACTTGCGTCGGTTGATCAACACGATTGCTCGTACCAAGGCATTTCAGTTGCGGAGTGATGCCGGGTTTGAGGTTACTCCAGATCATGAAAAGTATTATGCGGTCTTTCCATTGATTCGGTTGAGACCTGAGCAAGTGGCGGGGGCAATGATTCAGTCAACGTCATTATCGACGATTGATCGCTCCAAGCATATTGTGATTCAGTTGACCAAGTTTGGTCAGACGCTTGATTTTGTTGATCGTTACGGTGATCCCGGAGAAGACGAGCTTCTTGAAAAAGGTGAAACGGTAACTCAGCGTTTGTTGATGCTCAATGGCGATATGCTCAAGGAGCGTTTGCAGACCCCGATGAGTTCGGTCGTTAAAGTTGCATTGCTTTCACCAGACCCTGAAACGATGGTCGAAACGATTTACCTTGCGGTTCTGTCGCGTCGGCCTTCCGAGAAAATGAAAACTTACTTTGCCAAAGAACTTGCCGAGCGGACCGGAGACGAGCGAGGTCTCAAGGTGCAAGATATTTACTGGACTTTGATCAACTCCGCCGAGTTTGCCTGGAATCATTGACCGACGAATTGAATTCCCGGGCGTCCGCGTCGTTTGCTTTTGGAAAACACAAACCTAAATTTGGCTTGCTCACATGGAAAACTATCAACTCGTCGATCCCCAACTTCAGGTTGGATGCGGTGGACGAGATCATTTTTCTCGTCGTTCACTTTTGAAATTGGCAGGGCTAAGTGGGTTGAGTTGGTTAACGCCCTTGGGAACTTGCTTGGCACGCGCTGCGGAACGCAGCAAAGGGGTACGGCCTCAATCCTTGATACTGCTCTGGCTGGAAGGCGCGCCTAGCCAGTTGGAAACGTTTGACCCGCATCCGGGAACCGAGATTGCTGCTGGAAGCTTAGCTCGAAAGACCAGGGCGAAAAATGTTCAAATCGGTGATGGTTTTGAACAGCTTGCTGACGTGATGGATGATGTTTCACTGGTGAGGGCGTTGACCAGCAAGGAAGGTGATCATGAGCGAGCAATCTACAACATCAAGACTGGATTTCGGCCCGATCCGACGCTGTTGCATCCAGCGATCGGAAGTGTAATTTGTCACGACTATTCGCACATCGATGACGGGAAGGTCGACATCCCCCGTCACGTTTCAATTGTGCCGGGGCAGTTTCCCGCCAAAGGGGGTTATTTGGGAGATCGATTTGACGCGTTCAAGATCGGCGATCCCCAATTTCCTGTTCCTGATGTTGCATCCAATGTAGACAAACGTAGACAGCGAGAGCGTTTGACGGATCTTGATTTGGTTGACAGTGAATTCTTGAAGAATCGAATCAAAGAAAAAAGTGGTGGGCGCACCCTGGGTGATCATAACCTTCAAGAGGCATTGCGGATGATGTCGTCAGATCAGCTGGAGGCGTTTGACGTAAGCAAGGCTCCGCGGGGTACGCGCGAGCAGTTCGGCGATACGGCATTTGGCCGTGGTTGTCTGGCGGCACTCCAATTGATCGAGAAGGGGGTACGCTG
Source organism: Mariniblastus sp. (assembly GCA_965224765.1). Classification (GTDB taxonomy): domain Bacteria; phylum Planctomycetota; class Planctomycetia; order Pirellulales; family Pirellulaceae; genus CAZDBA01. The sequence continues at coordinate 8,226 of CBDDAC010000023.1, read as the reverse complement.
CGTCGAGGTTACTTTGGGCGGTTGGGATACCCATGCCAACAACCACGAACTACAGGCGGGGAGGATTCAGATTCTCGACCCGGCTTTTGCCGCTCTGATTCGTGAGTTGAAGGCACGTGATCTACTAGATACGACGATGGTCGTTTGTGGAGGCGAATTCGGCCGAACGCCAATCATGAACCCTTTAGGTGGGAGGGACCATTGGCCACATGGATTCAGTATGGCGTTGGCTGGTGGGGGAATTCAAGGAGGACGAGTCATTGGTGAGACATCACCGGTGCCCAAGATGGGCGAAGAGAATCCGAAAAAATTCTTGAGTGATCCTAGTTCAGTAGAAGATATTCACGCAACAATCTTTAATTCTTTTGGAATCGATCACGAGACGGAGCTTGATACTCCGATTGGCCGTCCGATGGTGATTAGTGAAGGCAAGCCGATCGATCGATTGCTGGAAAAATAGCGTTCGCAATTGAAAATTGGTTCTCACCAATTGTTCGCGCCAAAAAATACTTGGGGAGTTACTGGTTCCCGCTGAAGGATTTTCATGTCCTGGGCGCTCTTTGCTGGACGTTCTCAGATCTGTTTGCAGGAAATTGCGAGTCGGAGAGTTCTTTACTCTGACTGAAATTCGGTGATAATTCCCCTGTCGCATTATTGGGATGGTCGGCTGGAACCACGAAAGGTGGGGCTTTTAAGCTTGATTCACAATACGTGACCCAACGTGTCACAGGCAGTGACGACAAAAGGAAGGTCGGTTAAATTTCCGCTGACCCAAAAAAGGATGCCATCTGCGGGCAATTATTGCTTTGAATGGCCGAAGGAGCGTGGCTGAGTGATCACACGGATTGAACTCAAGAATTTTATGTCGCACGAGAATACGGTGATTGAGCCGGCTCGCGGTCTGACCGTGATTTCCGGTCCCAATAACTGTGGCAAGAGTGCGATTGTGACTGCGTTGCAGATTCTTTGTTACAACGACGAATCCACCTTTGTAATGCGGCATGGTGAAAAAGAGTGTTCCATCAAGGTTTTTACCGATGATGGGCATGAGATCGAATGGATTCGTACCAAGAGCAAATCGACCAAGTACATGATTGATGGTCAACAGCATGATCGTCTTGGGCGGGGCGGCACTCCCGAGGACTTGCACAAGATCCTCAAGATCCAGAAGGTAAGCTGCGACAACACGGAGTTTGACGTTCATTTTGGATCGCAGCAGAGTCCGGTGTTTCTATTGAACGACTCACCGCGTGCGGCGGCGCAGTTTTTTGCTTCGTCTTCTGACGCGATTAATTTGATCGGGATGCAGACGCGGCACAAGCAAAAAGTTCGTGATCGCAAACAGGAAAAGCGACGATTGACGGGTGAACTTAAGGAAACCACCCAAAAGCTGGACCGCCTGGATGCGGTGCCTGAGTTGTCCGACCGGCTTCAAAAGTTGACGGCAACTTATCAAACGCTGAAGCATGGCGAAGAGGAAATTGCCGCTCTGCATAACCAGCTTAAGGCGATTGAGGAAAAGACGGCTCAGGTGAAAAAAACTTGGTGCGCTGGCCGCCACCGTTCGCCCATTGACATCACCTCCCGGGTTGTTTGACACTAGCGCGTTGGAAAGATGTTTGGTCCAGACGAGACGAAACTTTTTACAACTGCAGGCGGCAACTGCCCACTGCGGTGCGTTGGCGGATCTGCCTGGCGTACCCGAGTTTGCCGAAACAGATGGAATGGAGGCCACTCTTAAGGCGATGCAAACTTCCGCAAAGGAGTTTGAGTCCTTGGTTTCCAAGACGGAAGTTTTAAAGCCGCTCCAAGTCCCGCCTCCGCAACGGGAAACTGTAGAACTGGCCAATGCAATTTCGAAACTCAGTGGTGCCAGTCAAATATTTGATCGGGCGAACAGGCAAATGGAGGCCTGTGTTAGTTTGGCTGAGCCACCGGATTTGCCGAGTACGCAGGAGTTGGAGCAGGCGCTGTGTCGATTGGGGAGTCAATCTGAACAGCTTGTCAAAATGCAAGAATCAATTGGGTGTTTGAGTGAAGAGCTTGAGCAGTCTCGTGAGAAAATGGAAGATTGGGTTGAATTGAATCCGAGTTGCCCGACTTGCGGATCGGAATTGAGTACTGAACAGCTATTGGCGGGGGCACATCGTCATGGCTAGATCTCGCCCACGTTATCAGGGAATTCTGTTCATAGGAGATCCTCACCTCGAAGGTCGCCAACCGGGTTTTCGTAAGGATGACTATCCGGAGGTGGTTTTGGAAAAGCTGCAATGGTGTTTGGACTATGCGCTTCAGAATCGGCTGTTGCCCGCATTGTTGGGGGACATGTTTGACAAGCCGCGTGACAACCCGACTTGGATGTTGGCCAGGCTGATGGAGATGATGGCTGCCCAGGAAGTCATTGGGATTTACGGCAACCACGACTGTGCTGAGACGACGATAACCGAAAACGATTCGTTGACGTTGCTTGTCAAATCAGGATGTTTGAAACTGGTTGATGATGCGAATCCTTGGTTTGGAGAAATTAACGAACGCAATGTCTATGTCGGAGGTTCGTCATATCGGCATAGGGTTCCCAACCCCTTTGAGTTTCCAACGCGTCAGCAAAGTCTGTTTGGTCGATCGACATTGGTGTTTTGGATGACGCATCACGATATTGATGTGCCAGGATATACTTCGGGCGTGCTGACTCCCCGCGAGATCGAGAACATTGATTACGTCATCAATGGGCATATTCATCGCCGTTTGGATCCTGTTGAAAAGGGGCTGACGACTTGGTTGACGCCAGGCAATATCAGCCGCCGAAGTCGCAGTGACGCGAGCAAGAATCATATACCGAGTGTGTTGCAGTTTGACATTTGGGCCGACCACCATGAAATGAAATATGTGACCGTTCCGCATAAACCGTTTGAAGACGTGTTCCACGAATCAGTTGTTGAGGAGGCGAGTGAAGAGTTTCGCTCATCTTTTGTCACCGGTTTAGCGGAGATGATGACTCGAAAAACCGCCAGCGGCGCAGGTTTACACGAGTTTTTGAACAAGAATCTTGAACAGTTTGAACCGATCGTCGCCAATGAAATCAGAGAACTTGCCAAGGAGGTTACCCGTGTCCAAGAATGAATCCAGTAGTCAAACCATCGACCAGCTTCGTGGCCGCTACGAACAGTTGAATTCGAAACGAATCGTGTTTCAAACGAAGCGGGACGCAGCGCTAGAGCAATTGGATGAGCTCAAGGCGTCTGCATTGAAACTTTATGGTACGGATGATCTTGATCTGCTGCAAAAGAAACTTGAAGAGCTGAAGAGTGAGAACGAGATCCAGCGAAAAACGTACCAGGAGTCATTGGACAAGATTGAGACTCAATTGAATGGGATTCAAGAGGAGTTTGACGAAGAGTTGGTTGAGGAGTAACTCGGATGTCGCATCAACCAACCCAATTGACTGATCGAATGCCGGAACGGCTAGCCCCCCTTGGAATCTCCAGCGCGATTGCTGGATCGTGTAAAACAGTTGAAATGGGAGCGTGAGCACCTTCAAAAATCTCAGAAGCTGATGGAAGTTTCGCAAAAGGAGATTGACGCCTATTTGCAGATTGCCGACTCGGTGACGAATGCGCTTGAGTCACTTTCTTCGAAGTTATTCAAGGAGTTGGTTGGGGCGTTGGAGGAAAAACTGTCGGTGGCGATGCAGGATATTCTGGAGCAGCCCCTTGTTTTCCGAGCGACTCCCAAGAGCCAGCGAAACGCGACCGTATTGGAATTTTCAATCGAACGAGATGGAAATGTCGAAGACGCTCGTCGGGCTCAAGGCGGTTCAGTTCACAATATCTTGAGCGTTGGGTTGCGTTTGTTTGCTTTGGCTTCACTTTCGCAGGAGCACCGAGGTTTCCTGGTTTTGGATGAACAGGATTGCTGGTTGCGACCGGAATTGGTTCCCAAATTGGTCCAGATCGTTCATCAGGCTGGCCGAGAGCTTGGATTTCAGGTTCTCATGATTAGCCATCACGACACGCGACTTTTTGACGAACACGCTGACAAAATGTATACGATGCAAAATCGAGACGGACGAGTCGAGATGGGCGAGCACAAATTTAAGCCCATGAGAAATTTGGAGCCTGAGTCGTAGATCGATGAGATACAAGACTTTTGCAATTTTCACGACACTGTTTTTGATTGTGGCTGCGGTCACGATGTTGGTTTGGCAGGCTCAGGGACAAGTCAATTCGGGTAAATTGGCTTGGGCCGAGATTGCGATTTTTCCGATCGATGCGGAAGACGACGCATTGGTACCAGAGAACTTCGAGGTTCATTTGAGGGAGCTTGAAGAATCCTTTTCCACAGAGGCGATTGCGAATCGCGTGGCAAATCACTTTCGAGGCGTTGTGTCGGCCGCGGTCTGCAAGGCAGAAGTCGCTTCAATTGACTTGACTCGGTCAGCTCAAAGTAATCGAGTGGTGGTGCGAATGGAAACCGCAAATCCACTGGTAGGGCGAGTGATTCTCCATGAGTTGCTGCTGCGTGTGAAGCGAGAATTTTTGGAACGAACTAGTCAACTCGGTACTGAACAATCGGATTTGTTGGTGCTCCAAATGAAGCAGATGGAGTTTCAGCGACGGGTGTCAAGCGTCCGTAGAGAGCTCGACAACATTCTGGCGGATCGCACTTCGAGTTCGTCCAGCAAGCTCAAGGTGGAGGCCTTGAGCAACCAGTTGGAGCAGTTCACGGAACTGGATGAAGCCATGAAGCAGCAGTTGGAATTGCTGGAAAGACAGGGCGAGGGCATGACATTTCTGGACCCGACGTTTGAGCTGAAGTTTGTTCAATCGCCGACCTTTGATCAGGTAAGCTACGCCCAGTTGGAGGAATATGACGTGCTTCAGAGGCGGCATCAGGACCTATTGCGTCCTCTCACGCTTGTGATGCAGAAGGCACTCATTAGTGGCACGGGGTTTACGGTCGAGTAGATCTGGCACCCGTCGTTGAGATTGTGCTTTTTATGGGAGGTTGAGGCTCCTGCCGAAACAATTCTTGTTCCTCTCAAGGTTGGAACTTGGGGCTCAAAGTTGGAACTTGGGGCTCGTACCCAGGACCGTTTTGAATTGACGGGCAACAAGGCGAGGAAAACGGTGTATCTGAAGTTCTTGGCCCGGCAATCGAAGACGGGCGAGGAGCTAGGTGGTCTTGCGAAATGCCGCGCTGACGTGTTCTGGGATCTTGGTAAGCCGAAGCGTAGCCATGTCAACGTAGACCCAATTGGTTTCTGCTTGAGCCAATAATTGGTTGTCACTTTCGCGTACGATTCGATATTTGCGAAGCGATGAGACTTTCTCCATGGTGGCAATCCAGGTCGTGATCAAGACCTGGTCACCGAAGACTGCGGGGATTCTATATTTGATCTGATGAGATCTGACGATGAATCCGAACCCAGAATCCTTGTAGGCTTGTGGGGTCCAGCCAACCGCAGTGCTGTGTGCAACGGCGGCTCGATTGGTCCAGCGAAGGTACTGAAGATTGTTGACGTGATCCAATTCGTCAATTTCGTCACGCGAGACGATGAGGCGAAATTCAAAATCACCACTAAGGCTTTGAGCTTGGTTCGCCATGGTTTTGCCTTGGTATGCGTTGAATCGAGTTCATGTTCGTGAAGATTTTGATCCGCTGACGCTTTGGTTTAGCGGTATGTGGAACCAACGTGACCAGTCTTCGGCGACAAATGCCTCAATCGAGGCGCGGACGACTCCTTGCGGAAAGCGGAGATGCGCTCACAAGCGAGCCAGGGGGGCCAATCCATCTCAATCCCAGACGCAGTATTGGCGGTTGGATCAACTCAGAAGGCGATGGCAGGGCAAGAGACTTGCCTGTGAATTTGACTGCCCCGTTCGGCACTTAGAGTTGTTCCCTGGAGGTCGTCTTTAGCGAAGCGGGTTTTTTTGCTCGACGTTTCGATTGGTCAGACGTCGATCGGAATCGATCGGTCGTTGTTCGATGGCTGGGACCGTTCGTTCCTGTTTCAGCCTGGGAAGCGGACTGATCATCGGCCGCGGGTCGAGGGGAAGGGGGTGGAACTTGGGAGCTTCTGTCGTTTGTGGAGCGGTCAAGAAGGGATTGGGAACCAACACGCTTTTTGGGACTTCACGATTATCAGGAAGATCGTGGAACCGTATTTTGAATACGGGTGGTAATTCTTCGTGCAGCTCAGTTTCTGGAATCGCCTGAAGCGTTGGCATGTGATAGGCAGGCATGGAATGAAACTCGTACTCGTCATTCGATGGAACAGGAACTGTCGCTGATGGCATTTCGGGTAGGGGGCGGATTAGAAACGCCGTCTTTGGATTCTGGGGGGAGGCTGGCGATTTTATAGACCTCCGTGTCGTTCGGATCGACCCGTTGAGCGTAGACACCCTCCGACGCGGATTTGCGAAGTACAGCATCGAATTGAATGGCTCCGAAAATCTCCTCATGCTGTTTTGGAGGGGCCGTTTGTGGCGGTGTGATTTCGGTGCTGACAGGGCGAGCGGGAACGCGGATTGTGTTTAACTCCAATTTTTCCTGCAGGTCAATTTGGTTGAAAATTTCCTTGGCCAATTTGTCGAATTCAGCACCCGGCTGATCATTTTGGGGGAGCTGAAGCTCCGCGGGAAACGGCTGGAAACTTTCGACAGCGAATTCAGATTTGGCCGACTCTGCGACGTAATAGGGTTCATCGGCTGGAAACGATGCGGGGTCGAGAACCGGCATATTGCCGGGGGCAGGAGCGGGCGTTTCCGGGGCTGCAAAGCTGATGGGTGGGGAGACCTGTGATTTTACGGTGAGAGTTGGTTCGAAGCAGCCCGAAGAATCAGCAATTGGAGGCTGGAGTTGGGCCATGGTCTCGACGGTTGAATCAGCTTTACGGTTGCTGCGTGAAGAAAAATCGAGTGGAGAAATTCCAGCCGCATCGCTCGGTTGAACTTCCGGAATGCTTTCAATCTCAGTCTCGATCGGCGGCTGTGCCGGTTCAACGTTTCCCGGTTCGACAATGACCGAGGCACCGGCGGATTCGTTTTGGCACCCTGCAGCTGCCTGAGGCATGTTGTAGGGATTGTTGTCGGTGATCGTCACAGTTCCATGCGGATGTAATTCGCACTTGGACGCTGGTGCTTTTTGATTGCAGCGGCATCGATGGCGATTGCCGCACATGGAGCCCGGCAGTCTACAGCCAGAAATGATGGTCGCAAACGCGACGCTGAAAACGATCGAAATTCTAAAAAGCGACTTGCGGCTAATCATCGTGACAGGTCTCATCCGTGAAGTGCAAATGAACTGATTGACCAGTTCTTTCGAAATTACTTATGAGATGGTATCGACGGTCAAAAACCAGATCGTCCGAAAATGTCAGAGTGTAGAAACAACCGTTTTCAGTCGCAGCAAGCGAACCGTCGTCACAACCGGAACTGGGAGGCCGAGTGTTTTCAAGAGTACTGCCAAAACCGGAATAATCGGGCGCAGAAATGCCCAGAAGAATTGTTCGAAAACATAGAGGTGGCAATGGCGTCGAAAGTGAATCAACTGGTTCGAGTTGAAAAACCGAACCGATCGTAAAAGCTTCCAGAAATCGCAAGCGTTTCGGTGGGAGGAAAAGGCGGTACGTTCGTTACAACCTCCAGGCTCTGAGGGAAAGCCGATTGAGGATCGCCTTGCCGAGGCGGTGAAATGCCAAGATGTGATGGGCGGCAAGTTGTAGGCAAAATCGGGAAAATTGCTGAGGGGGTCGTAAGGTCGTAGCGTCTAAGTCGTCGTCTTTGGGGCGGGGACAGATACTGGACTCGAAATCCTGTGGGATTCGATCAGAATGGTGAGACGAACCTTCTTAACCTGGTGTCAGTGTAGATATGCAATACTTTGAGACTTCTTTGATTCGAAATGCTTTTCGTTGGCCTGTCGTGCAACGTGCCTTGGTGCTTTCTGCGATTGTCGGGACCCTATTGATGTTGATCAATCATGGAAGGTGCATACTGGGAAACGACTTTGGTTTTCGGTGTGCGATAGAAACGGCGGCGACCTACCTGGTCCCCTATGGCGTATCGACGATATCAAGTGTGTTGGCGATGAAGAACAAAGAGGGTTAGTTGTTGCTGACAGAGGGGTGATGGACAGGTCGTGATTGGATTCGTTTAGCGTGATCGCGGAGTTGATTTGGGCGAAGTTAAATCCCAATCCGTGATTGAAAATCTGTTTTGCGGTTTG
>CBDDAC010000022.1:0-58235 GCA_965224765.1 Mariniblastus sp. | reverse complement strand
AGAAGTCAAGTGAATAGGGGCAGTTACTTTCTGCAGCAACCGTACGACGTAGAGTCGAACTTGTTTGCGCTAAAGCATGGTCATTGCAATGGAAATACAAACGTACTGCTGTCTGTTCTAGATGGCGCGAACTCACAGGGTTTGCTTGATGACGATGATTGCGATGATGATTTGGAGTTTTTCACTACGACATGCAGGGAAGTATTTGAGAACACGCAATCAGTGTTCAGCAATTTGGGAGGGGCAAGAAACACATCCGTCGCATGTGCTTGGTATGAGAAAAAGGACTGGCGAATTCGGATCGCGGCGGAACGGATCAGGGAAGTTTTGCTCGAAGAGTTGCGAACTCAAACCGTCGTGCTATCGATCGCCGCGAATGAGCTTTCTGCGTTCATGCAGGCGACCAGCGCTGCAGACAATGAAATAATTGTTGATCCGATTCTGGATGACGGATCGGGCTGCGTTTCGCCAGTAGATGACTTGGCTAGGGCTAGTTCTTTGATTGTCGATCGTTTGCCGTTTGAGGACCCTGCATCACTTAGCAAGTTGCTTCAAGTTGCTGAAGGCTAAACGGAGTTGGTTTGTTTTTTTGACGCCGCAGTTTTAAGGAATAGTTTGTGTGGAGTAAGGGGTTGGAAGGCAGGAACGTGCCTTCATCGTTGCTGGTAGAGTTTGAGCAATTATCGAATAGCACATTTGAAGCATTAGATATTTTATGTTCGATACTATATGCCCAAGCAACAATTTCAGTTGTGCCGACTGTCGCAAGTTCAAATGATTCTGGTAAACCTGGAAAGCATGTTTTGCAACGTGAAGTTTGGCAATTTGTCAGACGTCAGCATTCAATCGTGCAAAACTTCGGCACAACCAGCAGTTTTGCGCTGGATTTGGGAATCTTTGTCGGTTGGTTACTCGAACCAGGACATATTTTTAGAGAGACCAATTGGAGGATCGCGTCCTACGCATCATGGCAAATCCTGACTGCCGATGGCTGGAAGTCCAGCGTTGATAAAGAATCGAATTGGGCCGAAGTTCTAAAATCGATTGAGGTCGGGGCTGGGTGCGGAATGCATTTTGAACGCATAATCGCAAGCCATTGGCAGCGGACAGATTTCAAAGCTCCAGGAGTCTTTGATAGAATCTACCATGGCTTGTCAGCTTGGAATGGATTCCCTTTGTTGTTGAAGGAAATCAACGAATTGGTAGATGAGTCCCCTAAGTAGGGCTGGGCAATATTTGATTTGCAATTCTATCGAATTGCTTTTGCTCCGCCTTCAGTCTAACTTCGTCTTGCTGTAACGATTTGATTAGTTTTCTACGGGCGGAATCTGTCGGGAACATTTTCTCAAAAGTTTCAATCGATTGGTAGCATAAACAGTCCCAGTTCCGTTCCCAAATCTCTTTGGGTTGACGAAGGTACGGTACTACCATTGGGGCAACGATAGCCTTAAATTTTTTGTGCGCGTCCTTGACATCCATCACAATCTCCCTTCCGTGGTCATTGTTGATTTCGAGATTAGGGGAGTTCCTCAGTCATTGCAATAGCTGTGCTCATTCATTTTCTGTCGAGTGGATAGAGCTGTCGCAACTCCAAAATCTTCACCGCTGTTCAAGAAGTTGAACCTAATAGTGTGCATCAAACGACGCTAGCGGCGCTGCGTCAGGCCCGTAGCGGTGGACACTGACGGAAAATTATCTGTTTAGGAGAAACCACGGCGACGAATGGAAGTCGCAAACGGCGAGTTGCAGAAGAGGTTGAACGAGATGCTGTAAACCTTGCAGCCGCTGAAGGCTTGCACGATCGCGGCTTCGGCAGCAAATGTTCTTAATGGCGTATTCGAAGAATTCACAATTATGCGGGCCTGGCTCAAAGAGTGCACCGGTACGACTATTCTGTGGCATGCCATGCAGGTCAGCACGAGCAGTTTGGATAAATGGTCGACCCTGGGCCGGTTCGTTCCAGCTCCGAATTTGGATTTCCGATGTAGTCTGTTCGGAATTGACGCAGTAACGGTCATGCTCACGCCAGCCCGAGTCATGGCACCCAGTCAGAAAACCACTCCCACTTTAAGAACGTTTTCTCGTGATTTTTTTGGTGTTAATGCTCTTTTGCTAGGCGCATTGGTCGGTGTGACCAAGTCGAACACATTCGTTCACAAACACAGATGTTAAATGATTAGCTCGAAAAGACTTGAATCGGGATCGTCATTTTCGCTCAAAGAATGGCCCAAACGTGTCAATCACTTCGGCTAAAGTGTATGCTAGCAGAATGACGCTCGTCAGTTCATTCGACGCACCAACACAACCGATAGGACATTGGGAGACATAAGCTACTAAGAAGCCCGAGATATAACCATGAAATCTGAACTCCTCAAACGACTGATGACTGCCATTGCTATGGAGTCTCAGCAGGATCTCGACAAACTTGCTCAAACCATCGTTGATGTTGAGAAAGAGTATGGTCACACGCGCCTAGCGGACGAACTGGAGCGAATACTGGCTCACACAAAACCTGTTGACCAGCCTACGTCGCGTAGTATCAGTACGTCCGCCAATCGCCAACTGCAATCGCTTCCGGTTAATCGACGTGACAAGTCGTTGTTGGTAACGATGGTTCAGAGGGATGCGCTTGAGCATCACATCGTGCTGCCACCAGCGATTGAACAACGATTTTCTAGAATTGAAAGCGAGTACGCGGCGCGAGAACGACTTTTGTTACATGGATTGCTCCCTCGCAAAACAATCTTGCTGTATGGCCCTCCCGGATGTGGGAAGACTCTTTCGGCACAACGAGTTGCGTGGAATGTTGGGCTTCCGTTGATGAAGGTTCGTTTTGATGCTTTAGTTTCATCTTATTTTGGCGAGTCAGCGACCAATTTGCGGTCAGTTTTTGATGCCGCCAAAGAACAACCATGTGTTTTGTTGCTGGATGAGTGTGATTTCATCGCACGGTCTCGAGTTGGGTCAACAGACATTGGGGAAGTCTCTCGTATTGTTAATACCCTGTTGCAATTAATGGAAGACTACGACGCTCCTGGATTGTTGATTGCAACCACCAATATCGAGAAGTCGCTTGACCAAGCATTGTTTCGGCGGTTCGACGATGTATTCCGAGTTCCATTGCCCGGGAAAGTTGAGATTGAGAAGCTACTGAGGATGACACTGTCTGGTGTTGAACTTACTCGTGGTGTCAAATGGTCAGAACTAGTTGATCACCTCGAAGGCTTGTCTGCTGCGATGGTTGTTAAAGCAGCACAGTCTGCAGCAAAATCTGCAGTCCTTGGTGGCAAAACCGCAGTCGAACAGTCTCATCTACTCGATGCTATATCCGAACTGAAACATCAGGTGGAGGAGACCAAGCCAAGGTAGCCTGGCATGGCCAAATCCAAAAAATTTCAACATCTCCCTCTCCCTTTCGTCGAGCAAGGCGCTGCCAACATACACGGCGGCGGTTCTAGCAGCAGCCAAACAAAAGCAAATCGGCAAAACCGAGGCCAGCATAGCCAAACGATTGCTGGCCAGATCAAAGGGGCCACGCAGTCTTGGATTGAGCGACTGGAAACGCGGCCTGAAGGATTGCCAGACATCCCTCCAGGGATCGCCTTTGTTTTGGAAATTGATCCGAAGCTGGATATCGAAAAACTTCGTGAATACTTTGAGTTCGAAATCGTCGCGGAAGAAGGCGACGGATTTGTCATTGTAGCTAGTGAAGACATTGACCTTACAGAATTCCTGAGGCTTGCCGACGGATTCGCGACGGAGCTTTCTCGTTCAGCAACGATTGCCAGCATCTACAAATTGGACGATGACGAAGACCAAACGGCTCGATTGAAACGTATTCTTTCTGATGGTCTATTCTCAATCTGGGCTACGGTGGATCATCAAGCAACTTTTATCGTTGACGTTGGTATTGTTTGTGTCGGCAATGTCGAAATCCCAGACAAAAAGAAGAAAGGGAAACGCGACACTGATCAAACCTGGGCTCTGAAGCAACTCGAATGGAACGAGCAACGCCTCAATGCGTATCAGGTCTGGGATGACCTTAAAATCAAACGTGAATCTGAAGTACTTCGAATTGTTGGCGACCACAGCGGCGAAATCGTTTCAGTGATCGACGGCGATACCTACGGCATAGCAAGATTGCCTGACAGTTTCACGATGCGAGTTGAGGTTGCAGGGAGTGGCCTTCGCGACTTGATTTTGAACTACCCATTCATTTTCGAAGTCTGCGAACCTGACGACATTGAACTACCTCAACATCAGCTAAAATTGTCTGATGAAGATTATCCGTGTGCCGATTTAGATCCCCCTGATCACAACGACCCGACCGTCTGCGTGATAGATAGTGGACTTCAAGAAGCCCACCTATTGCTCGCTCCGGCGGTTGATTCGATCACATCGCATTCATACCTCCCCGGCAATCCGAGTGTCGCCGATGAGATGACGGGGGGCGGCCATGGAACTCGCGTCGCAGGTTCGATCCTCTTTGGCGAAGAAATCCCAAAGTCCGGAAACTACACTCTAGGCTGTTGGATTCAAAACGCACGAGTGCTAGACAGCTCCGGCCACATCCCTGAATCGCTCTTCCCGCCAGTAATGCTAGAAGCCATTGTCAAACGATTTCATGAAGGTGCCCGCAGGACTCGCATTTTCAATCAGTCGATTAATTCTGTCACGCCATGTCGAACGCAACGAATGTCTGCTTGGGCGGCGGCAATTGATATGTTGAGTTACGAAAACAACGTATTGTTCATCCAGAGTTCCGGTAACGTATTGCTCAGCAATTATCATCCAACCAATCCTGGACTTCAAGAGCATCTCAATGCGGGGCGGCAGTACCCAGATTTCTTAATGGAGCGTTCCTGTCGGATTGCCAATCCTGGTCAAAGTTTTCAAGCAATCACCGTTGGTTCAGTTTCCTACGCCGCTTTTGATACAGAACAGTGGAAAAGCTTTTCCCAAAATTTCAGTAGTGCATCTTCGTTCAGTCGTAGCGGATTTGGAATTTGGGGTGTGACTAAACCAGATGTTGTAGAATTTGGAGGAGACTGTCTCGTAAATCAGTCGAACGATGTTTCGTGTCCAACTCTTGCCAAAGACTGTTACCCTGAACTAATCCGGTCAACCCTACATAGTGGGCCACTGTACGATCGCGACGTTGTTGGCACGTCATTCGCGGCTCCGAAAGTAACTAGAGTTGCGGCGGCATTGCAACGCATTTTACCAAATGAACCATGTCTACTTTATCGGGCGCTGATTATTCAATCTGCCAGGTGGCCTGAATGGGCCTACGAAATTGAAGATGATGATGAGAAATGTAAATTGATGCGGATGTTTGGATTCGGAATTCCCAACCTTGAACGTGCAACCAAAAACAATGAGTATCGTTCGACCATCATTTCCCAAGGCGACCAGAGGATTCATCCAAAGGAAGCAAAAATATTTCAGATTCCGATTCCAATTCAAATGCGTCAGCCGGGCGACGACTTCGATGTCCAAATCGAAGTCACGCTTTCGTATGTTGCACAGCCGCGCCGAACTCGCCGTCACCGTCGCCGTTATTTGTCAACTTGGCTTGAGTGGAAAACCAGTAACCTTGGCGAGCCGATTGCCAACTTTCGTCGCAGGGCTTTAAAAGACACAGACCAAGCGAAGAAAGATGAAAAAGGCACTTCGATTCCGTGGGAGATCAAGGACAAACGCAACAATGGAATTGTCGGTGCAGGACGGTCCTCTGGTACGGTGCAGAAAGACTGGGCAACAATTAAATCCAACCAACTCCCAAAAGACTTCTGTGTCGCTGTAATAGCTCATGGAGGATGGAGCAAAGATCCGGAAACCGAAGCCAAATTTGCGTTGACTGTGAGTTTCGAATCAGTCAATCAAGAACTTAGAATCCATGAATTCTTGGAAGTATCCATCGAAGAACTGCAGGCTGAGCTAACCATTAGTGAGATAGAGGTTTGAGAGCGTGTTGATTCCGAGCGATATCTCAGTTTTTCTGTTCGCAACTTGCTCGAGGTTAATTGAAACAAGAAATCAAATAGCTCGCCCTTAACAAATTGGGCGAACCATATCGCAACACAACTGAAGAGGTTGGCCGCCAAAGGATCGCTGAAGCAATCGATTCGGCATGCCCCAATCTTCGCTTTTGAAATCGAGGGCCGAGGAAGTTGCAAGGCAGTTAATTGTCTACCCTTTTCCGTACCCTTTTTGAAAAGAAATGGGTGGGAAACATGGTAGGAATAGAGGGTATGGATGCCGCGATTCCTCCCTTTTTTCATCGTTGCGGGAAATATCGCGATGTTGACATCGTGGAGGTCGTTGGTTCAAGTCCAATATCGCCCACTTGATAAAAACCGAGGTCAAATGAAATTTTGACCTCGGTATCTTGTCACTAATTGCAGAGTTATTGCAGAGAAATGAGTCTACTCGGCCCTACCCGAGTAGACCCTAGCGAGTCTTCCAACTCACTAAATGTTCTAAAATGGGAGACTCTCACATGCGACAACCAAAACCCTTCTTCCGTAAATTCACGAAAACCTGGTACGTCCAGATCGGCAAAAACCAGATCAATCTGGGACAGGACAAGGAAGAAGCTTTTCAGAAGTACCATGAAATCATGGCGAGCCGAGGCTTGGCCAAAATTCGTTTCAAAAAAGTTGCCGAACTGTTTGATACGTTCCTTGGTTGGGTTGAGAAAAACCGAGCAGCTGGAACTTACTACAACTCAAAGCACTACCTGACTTTGTTTGCCCAGCGACTTGGCCCAGCTTTCACAATCGCCAAGCTTGAGGGCATTCACGTCACACAGTGGATTGAGAGCAATCCAGGCTGGTCGCCATCAACTGGCAACGATGCCGTCTCAATCGTCCAACGTGCATTTAATTGGGCTGTAAAGCGTGGACACCTGCCAGTTTCGCCTGTTGCCTATGTTGACGAGAAGCCACGTCGTACCAGACGAGAGACTGTGTTTAATCCCGAACAGTGGAAACAACTTCGTGGTTTGGTGCGTGACCAGCAGTTTGGTGACCTGTTGGATTTCATGTGGGCTACTGGATGCCGCCCCAAGGAAGCTCGTGAGATCGAAGCTCATCACGTTGACATTGATAACGCCATGATTATTTTTCCACCAAGTGAGGCAAAGGGAGAGCTTCATGAGCGAGTTATTTTCATGCCTGATGAAGCGGTTGCCATCATCAGGCGGAACATGCGTGAAGACGGGCCGCTGTTCCTTAATACGAAGGGGCGGCCTTGGACCAAAGACTCAATCAACTGTCGCTTCCAGCGTCTCAAAAAGAAGGTTGGGTTTGCAGCATGTGCATATGGAATTCGCCATTCATTCGCCACTGAGGGGCTTAAAAGCGGAGTGGATTCGCTGACCCTAGCTCAACTTATGGGCCACGCGGACACCTCGATGTTGAGCAAAAATTATGCTCACCTTGCTCGAAACCCTGAATACCTGCGTGAGTCCGTTCGCAAGCTCAAAGCATCCTAGAATTTGATGTGCTTAAGCTTTTGCTTCGGCACACTCGGCTGAGTCTCTTCGACCAAACTCGCCTCCAGATATTGGGCGAGTTGGTCTTCGGAAATGCGGATTGCTCCGCTGCCCAAACCAATGCGATGGGCCGCGAGCTTTTTTTTATCGATCAGCCTATACACAACCGCTTGGCTAACCGAGAGTCGATGGGCAACTTGCTTGACAGTTAGCAACACTATTCCGCCTCCCTTGGTACATGGAAACTTTTGATTTGGTGATTCGGTGGACGGAATACAATCACCGCCGATGGGAACGGTGCCGATGATTTTCCACCGACGAACTTGATCCTCCCTTTGAGGAGGCGGATTTCTCCACGCATTGCATAACGATGCCACCACTTTGAACAGCTGCGTACTGGAAGTCGCACCGTTACGGGATGACTCAAAAGCCTTTTTCATCCAGTCACCGATGGATCGACCATACGGAGGGTTCATAAAAACTGAGTTGTCGGCCCAGTCTTTTGAAAGCCCGTCATCTTCAAGTGTGAAGTGAAAATTGCACTTCGCGTTGTCATCGGTGCAACACGGATCGAGCGTGAAAGAAAACTCGGCGTCAAGGCTTTTGAAAAGCCAGTCGGGCGTGCCCCATTCAACCGACTTTGATGAGAAGATTGATTTGTGAATCATAAACCTACTCGTCGTCGTGTTGGTTAGTGTTAACGTCGCCGCCATCGCTATCTTGATCAGAAACATCGTCATCAGAATCGGAGACAATGAACTCCCCACTTTCGATTTCAAATGCTTCGATGGCAACATCCCAACGTGCCTCATAATTCAAAACGCATTTCTCTTGAGACAGCAGCTTATCAAGTACGATCTCCTGCACCCCTTCGACCTCGATTTCACCCACTGCAATTTGATTCTGAATTTCCATTTCAATATCTTCCACCAGTAGTGCGTGCTTTGCTTGGCGAAGCTGCTTAATCTTAAGCTTCAGGATGCGTCTTTCAAATCGTCTCATGTTGATTTCGAAATTGACGCTGGTCAGCTCTTTCGCTGGAGACGGCAGGTGTTCGTATCGATTTCTTCGGTTTGAAAATTTCATTTTTGTACTTTCAAGTTGGTAAAAAAATTGGTCGTGTAAGTGGAAAGCGGTCAACAATCAAAAACGGTCGGGCCGCGAAGTTGGACTGAAGCGGAAACAATTCAACGCCTTCAAAGTCCAAGATTGGGTCAAGCCAACAAATGGCCAGGAGAACGAGTCGCCGCTGAGCAGAAGCTCAGTAGTTATTGGCGTAAACTGCGGTGACGATTACGCAGCGGAGACGGAGCTGCCGGTGACGGCTACAGAGCCAGTCTCTGGGACAATGACTTTTAACACACGGAGAGCCATTCGATATTTGCGATTCGCCGGTTTGATATCACCTTTTTGAAGGTCATCCCAGAGGCAATTGAAAATCGCCTGTTCTGCAAGGCAGTAATGTCGTGGCCGGCGGATATTTTCCATCGTGCTGACTCCAGAAATGGCCCCTGGATTATTTAGAGGGGCGTTTGCGTATAAGAAATCGCAGGCTAGGGATTGCATAGACCAACCCAGATAAAATGGACTGCTTGGCAAATTCATACCCTTGCAGCTGATCCAGCTGACCTCACCGGCCTGCTGGTTTATTTTAGGTGAATAAATTACGCCGTCAACGGCGGAATTAAATTAATCTTGAACTTTTCCCGCTGGAGGACGCCCCGGCCCTGGTCGATCCTTTGTTAGAAAATGATCAATCTCCCATTTCGAGTGAATACGAAATTTCCCCAACTCGTATCCAATCCCCTCCTCCTGCGATATTTCTCTAGCTCGCCGTTCACTTTTGCTTATGGACTTTGCTAGGGCGGCGTTATCAACGATATGTAAAAACGCAAAAGCATCAAGCCGTAGATTTTCCATTGCGACCTCCAGTTTCTTCGTTGACTTGCCACCGGACTCTATGATCTGATTTTCGAGTGCGGCAAGAAGCGGTACGGCACTAAACGCTAGCCATTCGGTAAAATGTTGATCGATCGCGTTCTTCTCTTCCTGCACCGTTTTCAGTTCTTTTAGCAGGTCCCTACCCGTCAAACTAGACAACTCGCTTTTACGAATTTCAATCTCTTCAACTGTCCCATTCAAATATCGCGGAGTTTCCTGCTGCACCTGCCGGCCTTGTTCATGTTCAAGGTCAACAGGAACATGAATCACTGGCCTAGTCAAATATTCGCCCAAATTGATTGCAAAATGAATGGAAAGCTCTTTGGCGAGATCAACGGGGCTTGCCTCCGAGTTTTCGTCAATCAATTCCGCAATGCTCAATAGTAGTTCCGCGAATCTCTCTGGACTAAGCTTGCCTGCTGCTTGGGTGATGGGGTGATCGTTCGGAAACCCGGTAACATACCTAGCCTGGACCCACCTAGTCCAATCGGACGGTCGACGAAATAAAGGGTCATCGTTCCACTGCCTCCTTATTGCGTTCTCCGTTACTCTTCTTAAAAAGCTGCCGCTAGGTAAACGCTTTCGATCAAGCCGCGAATTCCAAGAACAAAACCAAAGACTCTTGCTCTCAAATGGAAGGAAAAATTCTGAAATGCTATGAGCCAACCAACGTTCAAATCTCTGTTCCAGTTCTTCACCGTCTTTTGACGGTGAAGGGACAGAATTGCCCGCTACAAACAAAACCACTTTGTCTTCCTTTTTTGACTTCAAGATTTCTGAAAAGCGATCGCGTCGCTCTTCGAACCAATTGGTCCATTGCTCAACAACGTCGTAAACGTTCTTCTTTATTTCACTCTCAATCCTGATATCAATCTTACGCTGAGGGACAAACTCAATAGTTAATTTTTGTGGCCTTTTCCTTAGTCGCCCAGTCTGCCCATGCAAAGGATCCTTCTTCCCCGCACTTCTACGTGACTTTCCCGTTCTGTTTTTTTCTCTTTTCAAGGCTTGGCCCAATAGTTAGTTCGTGTTTTTTTGACGCATCGCATAATACCGCATTATTCGATTTCGTTGTCCGGTTCCGAACAGATTTCGAAAAACACGTCCAGTTTTCACGAAACAAATCTCGATATATCGTTACAACGCACACACATGTGTAAAAGCTCAGGATGTACGCTTCAGAATCGTTTGTGTCAGCAACGGTGGTCGAGGCGTCCTTTTTTTGTTTGTGTTTGAGATAGTCAATGAACCAATCTTTACATTTGATCAAAAGCAAAAGTCAGTTGCCAAGGTTGAGTTGCTGCAATTCTTTGGCAATACCGCTAAGGGCCGCATCCCAGATGGCCTCTTTAAACTTCTTGATAAACGTTCGGTATTCTTTTGTGCCGTAGCGAGGCCGCGAAGGAATTTTGTCTCTATTGATGTGTCGAACAATCTTGAGAAAAGTTGGAACGAACGTTCGAACCACGTCATTGTTTTCCACAGGCTTGCCTTCTGGCATTATCTCTTTGAGGGCGGCCAATAATTCTTCAAATTCCTCCAGGTCTTCTCCAGAAAGATAAACGTCGAATCGTTTGGATCGCTCCCCGTTCTTAGTTACTTGCTCCCGGCGTTGAGACAATGGTTTACTTTTCTGTTTTGTTTTTTTGCTCGCCCGCTTCTTGGTGCTGACACCTGCCGATCGGTCTTCCGTTTTACCGAAATCACTTCCATCACCTGTTTTCGGTAAATCGGAATTGGACTTACCTACTTCAGACAAAATCATATTGGTTGCAGATTTAAGGCGATCGAACTGATCTCCCCCACTGACTGCGACCGGAACTCGCAGGTCTGTCCTGGGCTTTGCAATCTCAACACTTCCTAGGCCGCGTCGCTTCGTGCTAACCATTGGCAGCAAGCCCACGACAAAATCGTTCATGCGGCAAAATTCTTTAAAACGAACAAGGGTCTGATCACTTGGGCAGAAACCCGATCATCCCAAAATGAAGTATGGGCTTGTCAAATCGATCAGAAATTACCGGAACTCTTCCCGCTATGATAGTCGATCAGTGCGGCGATAAATGCACGAGCCAATGAGTGCTTGAACGCCTCAGCCGTGGGAGTCCCCCATCGCCCTCTTGGGTGCACCGAACCAAAATTCAAATGTGTTAAGGCTTTGTGATGGGCAGAAATAATTGCGTCCATGACCTCGCTTGCCGCGGTGTCACTTTGCGGGCTGTAGTCTTGAACATGAGCAATAATCTGATCGAATTTTTTTTCAGTTAGTGGGCTCATGTTTATTTGTCGTCGCTTTGGTTTTTTCGTTTTGGCTTTTACTTGACGCCCGACAGCGTTCTGCAAGTTGGGTTCGTTGCTGTTCAAGTTGCTGCTTTCATGTTCATGGCTGGCCGTTTCTAAAACGGCACTAGTCGTGGCATGTTTTTTTTCTGGCCTAGGCGGTTCAGGCTCGTCTAGGTAGTCACCTAGCTGAACGGGCTCAACGTATAAAGAATAGCTTTCAGGTAAACCAACGACTGGTTTATTCATTTGCTGCAACCGCCTCACTTTGCTCAAAACTGGCTATCGAATCCTGCTCAAGTATTGGGTCGTTTGGAAGTGGCGGTAATCTAGAGGGCGATTGGCTGGCCCGTTTTTGAAGCATCTCCTTTACCAGTGCCAGATATTGGTTCGAGGCTGGAGTATCAGGGGCGTGTTCAAAAATGGTTTTACCTGAAAAGGTGGCCTCCCTGTTTCTTACTCCCCTTCCAACTACTGTTTTAAAGACGATGGCCTCACCAAATATGTCTACGAGCTTTTGGTGAACCTGAGCATCTAGCTTTGTGCTTCTGTCATAATTTCCAAGCACGACTCCGCCCAACCGGAGGTTTGGGTTGTACTTCTTTCTTACTTTCTCAACAGTCTGACTTAGTTTTTCGAGACCATTTAAGTCGAAAGCCGATGGGAAAACTGGGATAATGTACCAGTCGGCTGCAAGCAATGCAGTGGTCATCAAAAAACCAAGTTGTGGAGGCGTGTCAATAAAAACAATGTCGTGCTTGCCACGTAATGAATTCAAACTGTTTCTTAAACGGTGGCGATTCTCGTCTCGCATTTCATCAGCATCAAGGATTGAAAACTCACCGTCAGCAATCCTTGCTTGATTCTGTGCATCGAGACGGGTTTCAACCGAGGATAAGCCGGGGTGCCCTGCGATCAGGTTGAGTTGCCCTCCGGTCTCCGTAAACCGAGTTCCAAAATCAAGTTTGATTTCATCGGCTTTTCTTTTCGCAAGATAAATGTCCGCCAGCGACGGTAGTCCGTTACGTCTAAGATCATCTTGCGTTACACCGAAGTGTGCAGTTGCGTCACATTGCGGATCGGTATCAACCAAACACGTCGAGTATCCGAGTTTCGCAAATGCTGCCAAGGTAGAAACGCTACCAGTAGTCTTACCACATCCGCCTTTTTGATTTGCCCACGCCACGATTTGAGTTTTCGGAAGCTTCATAAATTTGCCTCAAAGAAAAGATTACGTTTTCTTTGTGCCACTATGCCTCCACTCCCGCAAGGGGGTTTTTTGTATGCCTCTATGGAGGCACATTGTTTTTTGTAAGCGTTGGTGATCAAAAAAAGCCAAAGGAAAATTTCAGTGAGTCAAACGGCTGATAGTCGTTGGAACTGATCACAGAGTTGGTCATTCAGGCTTCGAGAATTGATTCTGTCGACGATTTCTTCAAAACTGGTGAGGATTGGTCACCTTCCAGTTCAATCTAGTTCTGCTTCATTTTTTTGAAAGTGTGGAGGTACGCCCCCACTCTCTATGCCTCTATAGAGGTATACCTTCGCACACCATGCCTCTATAGAGTCATACCCATATCGCTCTGCCTCTATGGAGGCACACCGATAGATTTAGCTGCTTGCGTGCTGTCTCAGTTGCGAGCTACTGTCTCTCTGTTTAAGCAAATTAAAGCTTGGAAAGTGAACCCGTTTTTGGAGCAGCCAAATATGAACTAGGAAGAGATGATTGGCCAAACGGCAGACACAAAAAAACCGTCTTGGAGGACGGTTTTTCTTGCGAAGCGTAGAGCCAAGTGACTCATAAAGCTCATGTCAGTTTTGGTGACTTGATAGTAGCTTGAATTTCAAAGCATCGTCAAGAATGTTTTTGCAAGCTCGTGTCATCAGTCAGATAACAATGTGCTGTTCAGTTCATTTCTTCCGTAGTCATTTCAGTTTGTTGCAACGAAATTTGGAGTAGGGGCCTCTAATACGGGTATCCCTGATTTTTGCTAACCAACGAAGGAGAATGTGTATGCAATTTAAGCAACAAGTGATAGGCAAAAACGATACCGTGATTTCGGGGGCCCGTTCACGTGATTTCAGGGGCCTGCTTAACGTGATTCCAGGGTGCCAATGCGTGGCGATACCGTGATTTCGGGGGCCCAAAGTTGAGTTAAGTGATTGAAATCATTAGGGAATCGGCATCACAAATAGGTGTTTAAATAGATTAATAAATAACAACAACTGTTGTTGTCATTTTTGGAATGAACTTGGAAAAGATTTCTGAAACAAAGCAGGTGAGCAAAAAACGTTGGTACGGATGTTCAGGATCGATATTGGACGTTGACGAGCAGAATTCGATTGAGTTTCCGTTGGCTCTGTTGTCAAGAAGCGTTCCAGTCGCCCAGAAAGAAATCGTATTTCGAGACCGGATTCGGGATAATGCAACTGGGCTTTGGTTAGACCGTAGTTGCACAGTTTCTGCCAATGCCAATTCAAGTCTTCCAAACTGGTGGGACCAAGACGTTTTTTTGGCCTTGGAGGTTTTGACCAATCGAAAAAACGGATGGCAAAACCCCGTGGTTGAATTCACGATTTATGAAATCTTGAAGCTGATGAATTTGCTGCCAACAACTAAAAACATCAGACGAGTTGCTAAAGCGTTGGATAACTGGCAGGGCGTTCGAGTCAAATACTCCCATTGGAGAGTAGGTGACACGTGGACACACCCGAAAGCGTTTGGATTCATTCAAGACTATGACTTAACCAGACGGGGCAGGCGACTTCCAGACCAGCCTCAAGTGTTTACGTGGAGTCGAATCTTTTTTGAGAGCATTCAGCAATCGAATGGAAAAGAGTTTGACTCTGATTTCTATTTTAGCTTACGGCTACCAACGACTCGGCGAATGTTTCGATTCCTGGACAAACGGCTAAGAAATCGAGCCACCTACGATTATTCACTTATCCCTTTTTGCACTGAAAAGATTGGAATGAGTCGAGGTTACAAGAAACCAAGTAAATACAAAGAGAAGATTCTGCCCGCTTGTAAGGAGCTGGTGGAGAGGGGATTTCTTGCCAACTTTTCCGATGAAAGGCGATTCTCAAACGGTCGCATCTGGTTTGCCAGAGGAAGACGCCAAGCATCTCAGGAAAGTTCTGAGAAAAGGAATCAGACGGGCCTGTGCAAGACTTCCAAAGTGCTTTGCTCCTGCGGCGTATCAGTTAAAGCGGCGATAAAGTTGGTTCAGAGTTTTTCAAAGGACCAGATTGAGTATCAGGTCGAACATCTTGATTGGTTGACATTGATAGGGAAGGGACCCAAAAATTCTGGGGCGTGGTTGGCGAAAGCAATTTCAGAATCGTATCAGGCTCCAGAAGGCTTCGTTTCCAAACCTGATCGCATGAAAGCGAGAAAACTCATTGAAAGCCAAAACAACGCACATGAAAAGAGAAAGGCTGAAGCAGAGCAAGAGATTGACGCCAAAATCACCAGGGATGAGCTGGCTGTGGAGCGAGCCGTTGCTGGACTCACCACATCCCAGTTGAATCAACTGACTGAAAAAGCAATCGAGGCTGCTTCCCCAACACATCGGAACCTTTACATCAAAAGCACCGATAGTGGAAACTCTAAGATGGCTGCCGAGTATCGAAAAATGATTCTTAAGCGATACGTGCTTGGCGGTGGGCTTACTGACAATTGAGTGCGAGCCTCAATCAAAAACTTGTTATCCCATGAGATGTGATATCTTCGGCAAAGAAACAAGAATAATTGAAGTGGACCCCCATTATCGGACCACCGGCTTAGATAGAAAAGTCGCTTGAATCGGTGAAACTGGTAGCATTATTAGTTTCATTATTGAGGAAAGAATTATGGCACGGAAGCGCCGTCGTTTCGGTTCGTCTTTTAAGGCGAAGATAGCGATCGAGGCTGTCAAAGAGAATCGTACGATTACGGAGTTGGCCAAAAAACACAAACTTCATGTGACCCAAATCAATCTTTGGAAGAAACAGTTGATTGACGGCGCAGAAGTCGTTTTTGAAGGCGAGACGAAAGGGGCTCAGACGCCCAGCGATGAGCCTCAGGCAGCCGAGTTGTACGAGCAGATCGGTCGCTTGAAAGTTCAACTGGAGTGGCTCAAAAAAAAAGTGGCCCAGGACGGTGAGTGAAGCAAGGAGCTGGATCGACTTCGACAACCCTGATCTGAGTATCCGCCAACAGTGTCGAATACTTGGCTTGCATCGCAGCAACGTTTATTACCAACCGGCTCCCGAGACAGTCGAGAACCTTCGGTTGATGCGACTGATTGACGAGGAACATCTGCGTCGACCGGCCCGTGGTTCGCGTCAAATGGTCGACTTTTTGAAGGACTTGGGTCATGGCGTCAATCGCAAGCGAATCCAGCGTTTAATGAGGAAAATGGGGATTGAAAGCTTGGCTCCCAAGCCTTGCACAACGGTTCGAAACGAAGGGCATCGAATTTACCCCTACTTGTTGAGGTCTCTCGATATCGTGAGGCCCGACCAAGTTTGGTGCTGCGACATTACTTACATCCCGATGCAGTTTGGCTTCTTTTACTTAGTGGCCGTGATGGATTGGTACAGCCGATATGTGATCTCTTGGCGATTGTCCAACAGTATGAATGTTGACTTTTGCGTAGAAGCATTGGAGGAAGCGTTGTCAAAATCAAAGCCGGAAATCTTCAACACCGATCAAGGTTCGCAATTCACCAGCCGCGAATTTACTGAAACACTCAAGTCTAGCGATGTCGCCATCAGTATGGATGGCAAAGGCCGTGCGATCGACAACGTAATGATCGAAAGACTCTGGAGAACTGTCAAATACGAGGAGGTCTATCTCAAGGAATACGTCACCGGAACCGATTGTTACAAAGGGCTCGGAGAGTACCTGAATTACTACGGACATCAACGCCGTCATCAGTCGCTCGACCGTCAAACACCATGGGAAGTCTACCGTCCCGGCCGATCAAAGAAGAAATCTTCTTCTATCTAAACTTTGCCCGCCGGTGGTCCAATAATTGGGGTCCACTTCACTTGAAGGTTCAATTGGGAGCACTTGTTGTTGTGATTGACTATCTCTTCTAGATGTTTGACTCATACGTTTTAAGGAAGCTGGGCCAACCTATGCATCCTACATTTGCTGGCGTCGAACGTCCGCCTGTTTCAATAACTCTGACGCGTAGAACGCTGCTTCGGTTTGAAGCATTGCATGCAAGAGTTGTTTTTGTTGCTGCCGATCGACACATAGACTCAGTAATGTTTTCGGGTCTTGGTCTCCAGCATCTGAAAGCCATAGGCGGAACTCATCCGTTAATTCTTCGACGCGTGTTTGGTCGTTAGACACTTCCATTCCTTTCTTGATTAAATAAAACAATACTCGTTCAACAAGAAAACAGTTAAACCTTGAACTAAGTATGGGGCATTCTTCGTTTTTTTAAACAAAAAAGAGAAGTGCAATATTTGTTGAAGACCAGTTCACAAGAAGTCTTGATTTTCAACGTACTGCCAATCGACCCCAAAACGGCAGACCAGGGGAAATAGGCAAGATACTGGCGGCGGATTCCTGGTTTGCATTTGTTTACAGTTCACTTCGAGTTCCGTTTTTGGCCACTATTTGTTTTGCCATTTTTTGGGCGAAGTGATTGGGGCAACGAGGTTAAGTCAGATCAAACTTGGAGAAAGAAGACGACTGCTTAAGTCAGTCAAAATTCCTGCTGTCCTCGAATGGTTGTGAATGTCGTTTCCTGACACTCACTCCAAGCTTTTGAAGATTCGTCACCTCCACAATGCAGCAGACTAGTCCGCATCATTTGGGATTGGCGGAGGGGCTGCACTTGCGACACCGCGAATTATTTTGTTGTAGAATTTGCTACTTTAGCAAAAGGGGACCGGCTCCGATTTGAGAAACCAGAAAGGCAGCTTGCTTACCTTCCCTCTAGGATTTTTTGCTTCGATTTCACTTGTCTTAGCCTTCCTTCATCCAGTGCCTTCGCAGGAAATTGAGGCACTTGTGAAGGGGGCGACCAAAACAAGGCTTACGGCAACTAAAACTCGACTTTATTTTAGCAGATTCCAGATGCCCTTCCTTTGAAACCCTGCGGCAAGCGTTTTCCTTTCGACAAGCTGCAAATTCTCTTTTCGCCGTTCAACTCCGCGGCGAAGACGATATGTAAACGCGACCGCCGCCCAGATTATTCCTTGAGAGCATCCATTCCCCAAGTGAGCTTGCGAACAAGGGGTACGATGCGAACCTCGCATTCGCTTCTATCTAACGTTTTTTTCTGCGACGTCCGCCAGCTGCCAGGCCAACACACAATTTTTTTTGGGGGGGGGAAGAACTCATGTTTCTTCCCCAGCCATTCAATGGGATATTTGACTCATCTTAACTCGCCCACTCCAATAATAACGATTCTGAAGCAACGCGAGATCAGTGCTACCCTACAGCAGAAAGCAAGCTATGACGAACGAGACGTCCTCCCCATCTAGCGAACCAACGCACACACAACAATGTAAATGTTTACCAGATGCCTAAATGTGAATTTTTCGTTTTTCAAATTGTGATGGAAGCCCGCAAACAAGTCATTAATTGGGTCAAGACTTTCTGGTGCATTGGTTTTGATCGTGGTCGCTGCTTAGGTGCTACCAGTGCGTTTTCAATTTGGGGTCATTATCAACAATTTCAGGCTCTTTCAGAGAAGCAGGTCGAAGAACTGACAAGGCTTGAAGAAGGACTACAAGCAAAAGTAGACACTGCCATTGCAAATGCGAATTAAAACGAAAATCAGAGCATATCATGGAAGAAATCGTGAATGCGAGCTTGAGGGATGAGTAACCAACCCGTTTAAACTGATTCCAGATGCCCTTCCTTTGAAACCCTGCGGCAAGCGTTTTCTTTTCTGTGAGTGCAATCAATTTTGTATCCACTTCAGTACAACCGTTTCGTAATCTGGAACGCCTCTCCGCGCTCGTCCAAGGTCGAGTCCACGTTTTTTGCAATCGCGTATTGCCCAGGCGGCGAAGCGGACGGGTGGATAGAGTCCTCAACCACAAAACTCGTCGGCCGAATTTTCGGGCGCATCCGTTGTCGTAGACCGCGGACGCACAAATGTGCCAGCGTTTTTGGCGTGAAAACATCAGGGCACGTTCTGCTGTACGACACGAATGGCAGACTTCAGTTCAGCGGCGGCATCACGCCCAGCCGAGGGACACGAAGGTAACTGCCCTCGCTTCAGCTGAATTGCTGAACCGAATCAACGGGATTTCGTCATCGAGAACGGGCTGGCCAGTGTTTGGTTGTCCAATTGTTTCGTTCAAGGGAACTCAAGAATGAGAGCTAACAATAACAAACGATACTCAGACCAATGAAATTTTCAAAACCCGGTACTTGAAAGAATGCAATCGTGTCAACCGTTTTTATGATCTGGTTGATGGTTGGTCAATGGATTTGCTGGAATTGCCTTTGCCGTATTCTATTCTCCGCTCACTTGGATCGGGCAGCACTACGAAGTTCATGTCCACGTGTGGGCGGCAGTACTGCTGGGTGGTGCAATTTCAGGATTTGCGATTCTGTGGACGAGAAAAATACCCAGACACGGCCACACTCCCGGCAATGTCATTGCTGTTTGCCAAGTGCTTTGGGTCGGCGTTGTTAATTCACTTGTCTGGTGGGCGAATCGAAACTCACTTTCATGTATTTGCGTCTCTCGCGATATTGAGTATCTATCGAGACTGGAAGATACTCATCACCGCGACCGCCGTTGTCGCGATTGACCATTTCGTCCGAGGAGTATTCTATCCCGCTATCAGCGTTTGGGATCATTACGGAAAGTCCATTCCGATGGATTGAACACGCAGCATGGGTGTTGTTTGAAGTGGCTTTTCTTGTCCCTGGCTGTATGCGATTGCGGAACGAAATTCGCGAGCTTTGTGTTCGGCAAACGGAAATTGAGGAAGCCAAAGCAACCGTTGAAACAAAGGTTGCGGAACGAACCCGAGAACTGGCGACTGCGACATCAATGCTTGATACCGTATTGCAAAACATTCCAGACGGGATCGTTGCCCGCTGATTGCACTGGAAAATTCATTTGCTTCAATGAACAGGCCAAAGAAATTCCTTGGCAAACAGCCCAACGGATCCGGCTCGCACGAAAGCTGGTCCGAGGAGTATGCATTCTATGACACCGATGGCATCACGAAACTTGAAGCCGAGCAGCTACCCTTGGCTCGGGCGATACAGGGAGAAATCGTCAAGGATCGGGAAATGATCCTACGCCGTGAGGACAAGAATGTCTTGATTTCTGTCGACGCAAAACCACTGGGTTCGGAATCGGTCAGGGGAGGCGTTTGCGTCTTTCGAGATATTACTGACGAACGAGCTCGTGAACACCAAATGCGAATGCTTCGCGAAGCGGTCGACCATGCTCATGAAGCGATGTTCACCGTTGATTCCAACGAACGATTTGTCGGCGTCAACAAATTCGCATGCAAGCGACTGGGTTACAGTCAGCGCGAATTCCTTTCCCTCACGGTGTCGGACATTTGTCATGATCGCCCGTTCGATTCCTGGCACGATCAATGGAACCATTTAAAAGCCAAACGAAACGCATTGCTGGAGGCAGAGTACATTTCGAAAGACGGCGAAATTTTTCCGGTTGAAGTTTCGTTGATGTTCGTGAACTACGACGGCGAGGAGTTTATCTATGCATTTGCTCGTGACATCACCCAGCGGAAACAAGCCGACGCTGAACGGGCAAAGCTGGCTAGAGAGTTGCAAACAGCCGCTCGATATTCAGGGATGGCAGAGGTCGCAACAGGAGTCTTACACAACGTCGGCAACATTCTCAACAGCGTAAATGTGTCGACATCCGTGATTCGAAAACGGTTCGAAAAGAGTGCGTTTACCAGCCTCCAACGAGTGACCGAACTAATTTCTGAACATCAAACTTCTTTCGCAGATTTCGTACGCGACGATCAGCGTGGTCAGAAAATCCCGGCCTACATTCAAA
The DNA here is from genome assembly GCA_965224765.1 of Mariniblastus sp. Lineage (GTDB taxonomy): Bacteria > Planctomycetota > Planctomycetia > Pirellulales > Pirellulaceae > CAZDBA01. Next base: position 37,514 of record CBDDAC010000022.1, on the reverse strand, counting down.
AAGTAACAGCAGCACTGGCAGACGAACGCGCCCATGTCAATCTTGAATTCGATGACCTTTTGAAAAACGTTGATCATGTTAAAGAGATTGTTTCTGTTCAGCAGTCGATGGCCAAGTCGTCCGGCGTCAACCAAATGTTAGCCCCACAAGATCTTGTACAAGACCTACTGACCGCAACCAAAGGTTCACTTGTGAACCACCGCATTCAGGTCATTCATGAAGTGGATGACGAAGTGCCGAATTTCGAATCGGACAAGCACAAGATTCTGCAAATCCTGATCAACCTGATCGAAAATGCCAAGGACGCTATGGTCGAACACAAAACCGAAAACCCACAAATCCGAATCGATGTATTGCCCTTAGGAAATGAACAACTGGTGTTTCGTGTTGCAGACAACGGAATTGGGATAGCTTCCGAAAAGATGGATAAAATATTCCAGCATGGATTTACTACGAAGGAATATGGCCATGGATTCGGACTCCACAGCTGCGCAAACGCGGCTACTGAGTTAGATGGCAAGCTAACGGTTGCCAGCGATGGCATTGGGCAGGGCGCAACCTTCGAATTGGCTCTGCCAAATAAACAAGGCAACAAGAAGAAATTGTCGCCCGCAAGTCCGTAGCGGAATGTGGACTAGAGCACATCGAAAATTCAATTAAACAGCTACACGGCTGCCTGTTGTCACAATCAGCTTCGCAACTCGATCGTTACGGCTTTGGCTCCGAGGGTTGACTGGTTGTTTCTCTACGAGGTTTCAAATGGCAGCCTGCAAATATTGGGTGTTTGCGTTTTCCGGTGCGACTACTCGACGTCGAACCTATCGTAGTTGCGCCCAAAATCGAGGATCGTTCGATATTGACATGCCGACTTCTTCGTAATACTTGGAACCTTGGCGCCATCCGCCAGGTCCCAGAAACCAAAATCAATCGATCATCTTGAAAAACCTGTTAAGATCTGAAATTGTTTTCCCCGACGGTCTACAAACGCGGGCCATATGGTAATATCGGTTGGCGAATCAGTATTACCGTTTACGACGAATGACATCCATTCGATCGACCAGTCGACTCTGAAAAATGCTTCAGACCTCAGTAAAAATCGCATCCCTGAATCGCTCTTGCCAGTCAATCCGATGCGAGTTATCAATTCAGGCAAATCATCTCAAGCCAGGAAATTATTTAATGAAGACTCAGAATACTTTTGCAGTGTACCGGTTGAGCTCGTTAGGTTTCGTTATCCTATTGCTGTTCGCCGTATTCTGGGTGAATGATTCCATGGCGCAGGACTCGTCGAGTCGCGTGACAGGCAACAGGTTAACTGTTCAGCAAGAAGAAGACGATTCAAAATCAGCGTCTAGGGAAAGCGAGCAACCAGATCAGTCGGGCCTCTCCTACCACACTTACGAATCCATGTTGAGCAAGCTTCGCGAGCTGGAAACCATCCATCCTGAAACCTGCAAAGTTCACGATCTGGGTGTCAGTTCCGATGGAGAGACCCACATGTGGGCGTTGAAGATTTCGGACAATGTCGATCAAGAGGAAGATGAACCGAGTGTTTTGTTGACGGGAGCCATCCACGGTAACGAACGACCTGCGCCGGAAATGGCTTTGTACACCATTGACTACATTCTAGAAAACGAAGCGAATCGCAACCTGATAAACGAAACTCAGATCTGGGTAATACCGATCATGAATTCTGCAGGGCATGTGGCCAACACACGACAGAACGCCAATCAAGTTGATCTGAACCGCGGATTTCCAGTGGATTGGGAAAATGATTCGCTGGAAGGCCTGGAAGTCGAAACCAAGAATTTGATTGAGAATTTTTACGACAAGCGAGACCATGTCGTCGCCGGCATCGACCTCCATACCTTTGGCCAGGTTTACCTGCTCCCCTACGCGAGAACGCGTGAAGAACCGGCCGATCATGACGCGTTACTGGCACTGGGCGAAATGATGGGCAACTCCGCTGGCTATCGCCCCATGCAGCTCACCAAGTTCATCCGGCGTACGGTAAAGGGCGGAGGCGCAGATTATCGCTACGGGAAATATGGGACTTTCTACTACGGATTAGAACTTGGAACGTCCCATGCCCCGCCGGCGGCCAAATTAGCCGCGCTTTGTGAGCTCAATTTGCGAGGTGTCATGATGATGATGAACCGCGTTCATTATTCTACGTTGACCGGACACATTACACGCGACGGAAAACCAATCGTTGCAACGATCAGCATCGACGGAATTGATAGTCCAGAGAACCTCCGAATGCCATATCGGAGTGATGAGAATTTTGGACGGTACTATCGAATTCTTATGCCGGGTAAATACGAGGTTACCTTTCATTTCGAAGGCAAAGAAATTGTCAAAAAATCCATTGAAATCGTCGGAGACAAACAAACCGTTGTGGATGTCGAGTTTGGAACGGCGTCTGCAGATGATTCTTCTCACAAAAATCCGTAGTCCGATAATCCGTTGCCCGAGGCAACGTCTTGATAAATTCACGCATAATTTGAAGGAGAGCCCTCGAGCGGTTAGGAAATTTGCCGTTGCAGTTTTTCTGAAATGCCATTCTGAATTCTTCCTGTAATCTGAGCGAAGAACAGCGATACAAAGCAAACCGATCTGCTTCTGTATTTTGCACCACTGGCAACGAGAAAAAACGAAGGTTTCATCTGGCCAGGCTAACCTGGCCAGATGAAGCAAACTCTTTGGGACCAAGGTTGCCAACCCAAATAGACGGGGACGATGTTCGTTGCCATCAACACGCCAAGCAGCTTTCAGTTGCTTTGCCACAGCAAGGCGGTCGAAGACTTACAGCGACAGGAGCTCATCGCAAAATCGACTGTTGAAATTTTTCACAGTCAGGCAAGAGCGAGATTCCCATCCTGTCGACGTCCAAGTTATTTTTGGGTGAGTGCTTGGACAACAAACGCCAAGTTCCCTTTCAGTATCTCCATCGCAAAATCAACGTTAATCTTTTCTGCCGTATCATTGATTGTATGGGCATTGGCGTTGGCCGAATCGGCACCCTCGATTGTCAACACAGCAGGGATCTCCGCATTGATAAAGGGGACATGGTCGCTGGCAAACGGCACAACAGAAGTTTCGATTTCAAGGTTCGTATAAGTAGCGAACGCCACACTCAATTGCTCAATTAAATCTGTCATCTGCGGCGAATTATCGGAACCCTCAATTAGAACAGACGGCTCCGACGTATTCAGGCTTCCAATCATGTCCATGTTGATGACTGCCACAATTCGTTTTTGTTCTTCCGTGGTAAGACCTTGGACGTATTGCAAACTGCCAAACAGTCCCTGCTCTTCACCTCCGAATAGGATTAAACGGAGATCATGCTGGTGCTCAACTTCTGCCAACGCACGTGCAAGCTGTAGCACTCCAGCCGTTCCTGAGGCATTATCATCAGCTCCGGGGGCAATATTGGTTTCGTTGTTTAGCCCAAAAAGGTTGATGGAATCCAGATGGGCAACAACCAAAACAACTTTTCGATCTGGGGCACATCCAGCCTGCTCCGCAATCACATTCCGGCTGGCTTGGCCATTGACGGATATTGCTTGGAACTGAGTTGCGTACCCGACTGCCTCCAATTGCTCCAGCACCCACTGGGACGCGTTTGCGTAATTGGCAGTCACTGAGTGTCGATTCGGAAACTCTGCCAGATGCTCGACGTCAGCCTTGAACTGTTCAGCGTCCAAAAGACCCAGGACCTGAGTAATTGAGTCCTCTCGTTCTCCGCGAAGTGCATCGGTTTCGACTGATTTGAACGCAGAGATGCTCTCGGTTAAGGGAAGGATTTGAAAATCGTCACAGTCGGACAGTCCTTTGGCTTCGTTCGAATTCATATCGACAAGCAAATAGCGACCATGGTTACGAACAATCCGAACCTCTTGGTGAAGCCGTTCAAAGACTCGCCCCTTTTGCATCACCAAATGGAGGTTGGTTGATCCTTCTGAACGCGAGAGCAATTCGGCTGTCGAAAAGGTCTCGTCGCCGAACTGAACGGTGATAGACGGACTATGATTTCCCGCTACGCCAATCGTTCGTGTCGGGCATGTCGTAGCAACAAATTTTTGTACTTTTTCAATGCAGGAGGTTGTCGGGAAATCTTGGTCGATAGATGTCGGCCTCGGGACGAGGAAGGTCTGAAATCCCAACTCTGCAGCTTTTGCAATATGAACTTCGTTTTCTGTTACGAAAATAGCATCGCTGAACGTTGCATCCTCACTGACTTTTGCCAATGCAAATCGGAATAGTTCCACATCCGGTTTTTGAATGCCGGGTGAGCTTACCGATAGTTCTGTCGAAAGTGTGATTCGCTCATCTTTCGGTGCAAAGTAGCTGGAGAGTTGGAGTGAATCGACAAGCGCAGTGTATTTTTGGCGAATCGTAGCAATCTCGCTCTCGTTCGTTGCGGGGTAATAATCAGACAGCAAGGCAAGGCGTACTGGTTTGCCACCGGAACCGTTCATCGCCAGAATTTGGTCAAGCGTTTCTTTCGCCCCAGGTCGAAGTTGATCCCGAAACTCCAAGGTGTTTCCCAAATCGAACAGGACGATTTTCGGCGAGCTCTCTGTCGCGCCTGGGTTCTGAAATTCATCGGGCACCTGAAAACTTTCGACGACTCCATCAAAGTCAGTTGACGTTCTCGCAGGTGATACTGCGCCCTCGCCGATTCCTCGCCGCGCAAAACCTTTCCAGGCAATTCCGAGATCTTCTGGATGAAGTGCAGCAACCGCAGACAGGACGCCATTGCGAGCTTCTGTGTAGGTGGGACTGTTGGGAGTTTGTTTCATCCCGCCAATGACATACTTGAGCATGCGCTTTTCGGCGACCTCGTGGCCATGTTGTTTGACGAGACCTACAAAAACTTCCCAAAGCATTGAACTCCAGATCTCACCCGCATTGTGAATTGCGGCGTTGTCACCAGAAAATTTCCTGGGTGGTCCGCTGGGGAGAGTAACTCCACGCCCAATGTGCTTGAACGTCAGGGGGTTTTTGTCGAAGTCTCGCGAATATGGGTATCGGCGAATCGAGTAGTAGTAATTGTCTTTGAAAATGTTTTCCAGATCCGTCCAACCACCAACGGCAAACGCACCTTCTTGAAAATCATCCGTGGATTGAGAAGTCATGCAGATTGCGAAGAAGTCGCCCCAACCTTCCCCCATCGCTCTTCCCTGTTTATTCACCAACCCGGAAGCATCACCAATTAAGCGATTGCTGACATAGTGTCCCATCTCATGAAATGTGATCAGCGCTTCGTGATTGCTCGTGCGATCTGGACCAGGAGCCAATGTAAATCGATACATTTGCATTCGAGGGCTTGATCCGTCTGGTGGAGTCGACATGTTTGCATTGTTAACCCCACTAAAGTCGTTCCCCTCTGCGAGGATGGCGTCTCCCTCTGCTCCGCCACGACCGAAGTTGTTGGCCTGAGCATTGCCAGCGCCCTCATCAAATCCAGCTTCGTACCACCGATCATGAAGCCAGTTCACGTGGAAGAACATTCCGACGACGCTGTTTTGAAGGTTGTTCGGATCAGCCGACGATTTTGAATGATCGTAAATGTAGTCAAATTTTCCTGTCGAGGTTATCGTTCCGAAGATATCGTTGGAGCCAGAAGTGAACCCATCGGGCGAGGAAAGATCGGCATACGCTCTGCAGTTATTTCCATCCGTGGTAGTTGCACTTGGTGACAACCATGGACTACCGGGAAGGAGGCTTTCAATTTTCACGATGACTTCAGGTATAGTAGAAGCTTGAAAGCCGTCCGGAGACCCTGTCGGATGCGGAGTCCCAGGTGCAGGGCCGTCATGCGGCCGAAAGACTGAGTCCTTGGTGTTGTGAACGCGATATTCAAATACAATTCGAGAACTTAAATTTTTTCGAAAAAGGATTGTTCCATGGCCGTCCGCAGAAACAACGTAGCTATATGGAGATGCACCAGTAGGCCAAACCTCGATGAAATTGGCCGGAATGAACTCTCCGTCACCTGCTGGATACAATACCCTCTTTGTTCTGATCGGCCGATCTAGAGCAAGTTGAGTTTCCACGGCTTCATACGTCTCGTAACTTCCGACCAACTCTCGTTGCCCCAAAGCTCGAAAATTTTCAGCTGTACATGCTTGCTGGGTCAGATCTTTGACCGCAGCAGCAATGCACTTGGTGCAAGAGTCAGTTCTGCCCTCTGTGGCTCCACGCCGATTTTCGATAGACCCCACCTTGGGGAAGAGGAGCCCCGCAACCGAGACAACTTCGTTCATTCCCGTAAGGCTAACTTTGATATCAGAACCAAAGACTTCGATACCATCGACATGCTGCGCGAGGCGTACGGTCTTTAAGCCGCGCTCCGAAACACCCATGATATCAACGGTCGACGCATCGGCAGGACTAAGTTGCCAAAGATCGGCATGCTCCCGAACAAAGGCTGATGCAGCGTCTTCGGCAGAGTCCGCTCCGGCAGCCATCCGAGCATTGGCACCCGTGGTAAGGGATCGCGAAATTCGATTTGGCAGACCCATCACTTCGTCATAAGAAACGTCAATTCCGGGCGTCTTGGCACGCATTCTCTGGTGTCCTTCCGTTTCTTCTCCCGCTCGTTGCTGAACTCCTCTTGCCTCACGAAATACAGGGTCATAGATCGCATGGTAATTTTCCAACTCAGAGTTGTGCTCGCCCTCTGAATTTGCCCCGCGTGTCTCTTGACTCAATGAATTGCTGCCGCAGGAAAGGCAGAAAAATAATACCGACGAAATCGTGGCGACCAATAGATGTTTAAACATCGCGGCTATACCTTTTTTAGTTTAGAGAAACACACCGTACTAGGGTTAAAAATTGAGAGGCTCGTCAGCCATGAACAACGGGCCGGTCAATGAGCAAATCAGGTACAAACGAATATGTTGGCTGAGCAACCTGCACATGGATCGAGTCGAATGTCGAGCAATGTGGCCTAATGTATTTCTCGCAACAACTATCAGTTGGCCGCCATGAAATTTTGAAATGCGAGGCTGTCTGCACACGGAATTGCACGTAAATGTTGGCAAGTTCCAGATTTCAAGTGGGCATAAATCGCGAGCCCACTCGATGGTTCAAGATGATTGGGCCTCTGTCACTTCGAGACTCATAGTCAACAGGCAAAGCGTACGAGTTTTCGCACTGCCTCAGAAGTGTGGATTTTCAATCAGCACCGGTTTCTAAATGATCGGCGATTGAATTGAAGATCCACAGGAAATGAACCAAAACAACAATTTGGAACGTTGTTAACTTTACTGATCGTCAAATTGCAGAAGGTTGTTCATTTCTTCCGTCAACTCGGGTTCCTGGAGCAGATCCCGAGTGTTTTCGACGTGACGAAGTGCCAAGCCGGGAGCAAGCGTCGAGCCGATTGCGCCACCATCAAAAACTAGACTCTCCCATTCATTGGGAGCGCCGAATAGACGATTGAGATTGGAATCGCCATTGATGCCAACCGCGACAGGATTGGGATCAATTACAGCATTGTTGTTCCAATCGATTGAGCCTGCGGCGTCGACTTCACGTGCTGAGCCAGAACTGGGGCGAATGATCGTATGGTATCCAGCAAGAGCTGCGGCCCCACCCAGGCCAAATCCTTCATCCAAGCTATTCTCACGCAAGGTAGGAAGGGTGAATCTTTGGTAGTCAAATTTACGTTGCCCGTTAACCAAAACGCCTCGGGTTTGAAACGAATAATTCATTACGCTTATATGGTTGGGCTTGAAACCAACATGGTCACTACCGCCATGCCGCAATCCAAGGTTGTGACCGAGTTCGTGAATGAACGTTCCAATTTTTTCGCGGTCCGTTCCTCCGTTTCCGCCATTCCACTTCCCCAGAGTAACGATGAAGTCCGAGTTGGGAATGTTGAAGGCATTTCCGCTTGATGTCGTACTTCCATTAAAGCCCGTGTAGGCATCGGCCCAAATCATGTAATGAAAAATCGGTGCACGGGCTTGCGAAAAGTGTGCCTGCTTAATCGCGTTGAATTCAGACAGTACCGGATGGAGGTTATTGTCGTGAGGGACCTCATTGCCCAGCTCCAAGTGAATGTTGATACCTCGAGCACCATCAGGATTTTGGACGACAGCTGCCGCAAACACATACTTGATGGCGTCCAGTACCGCCTCATTGGGCCCCAATCCGTTTGAAGCTGACTCACGAACCATGTAGTCCATTTCAACAAAAATATCTTTGTGAAGTGGATTGGCTCCTAGTGTTTGCAAGTCGATACCATTCACCCCGTGAACCTCCCAACCGTCCAGCAAAGCATCTCCATCGGTATCTGGATCGTTGGGGTCCGTACCGATGGCAGTTTCTTCAACGTCGGTCAATCCATCTTGATCAGTATCAACAGCCTCTTCTGGAAGGCCTAACCCTCCAGAAGCTAGATCGCGTTTTTCGATCGAACGCATTGCTTCCGTATCAAGTGTCCTGCCTCCGGTCTTGTTTCTGGCCTCCAAGGCTTGCTCGATTCGATCCAAGCGTTCGGCGATCTGGTCAAGCTTGTTGCAGACATCATCTTGATTATCCTGTGCGTTTGCTTGATTTATTACTCCCAAACCAATCAATAGAACGCAGATGAAAAGACAGGTCTGCGCGTCGATTCTAGTCTTCAAAATATACTCCAGTGCAGTATTCAGATTTGCGAAAGGGCTCGGTAGAGTTGAGTTGATGTTTGCGGGCACAACTTGCCTAAATGATTGCAAAACATCAACACGATTGATAACTCGAGAAAAATGGTCAACGACCGCCAAAGAAGAGGGCGGTGACGGTTTGAATTTCGCTCATCGACTCAAGGAGGTAGACTTTTCTACAATGACGATCTCGATCGATATGGTCTGCGAGTCATGTTTGATACATGTAGATTAAAAAACCATTCGCCGCGATAACTAGAAGTTTGCAGAAAATCGTTGGCAAATTCTTACTTGCCAAATTATTCTGAGCCATCTTGGCGGGAGCTCGCATTGTCTGACGAGGCAATATCAGAATTGGTTTCCCCATTCTCGTTTGATTTTTTCGCTTCCCCTTTCTGAAAGAAAAGTAAATGAACAAATTGATTTTAGTATTGGCATTGGTTGCTGTTGCATTTGTGACAACTGACGTGAACGCGCAATACAATGAGTATCACGTGAACACACAATACCATGAGCATCACGTGAGCGCACAAGATGATGATCATCCCCCTACCGAACCCAACTGCGTAAACTGCTGTGCCAGCAAGTTCCCTGTCTCTACAAGGCCATTCATTCGCCGCATCCAGTCCCGGCGGCAGGCGATATGCGTCGGCCGATGCTCTAGTGGGCGGCTATCGGTTTGTAATCCAAATTGCGGATGCTATCCACAGGCACCGTGCGGGAGCACCTGCTGGGCAGTTCAAGATCATCACAGTCGTTTTCGTGCACCAACGCAATGCCACGAAAATTGTAACGCGATTTCCGCAATAGGATCAGGAGCAAACCTTGCGTGTCATGATCGATGTCATGACCGAAATGTCATTTTCAGGCTCCCTAGAAATAGACAATAGACCTGCTCCTCTGTGTGGTTCAGGTTGTGTTTTGGATTCATTCCGCCACATTTCGGGCGATCCGAAATCCTCCGGCAATACTCCGGAGGATTGCCGGAAACTCATTTCCTATATTCACAACTTCATTGACCTCGACCTCAATACTTCCCCCGCAAAGAACATCGTTGACAAGAATAAGGAATTTCGAATCACCTGATGTGTCGTCTGGAACGCTCCAACAGAACTCATTCGCGTTTCCATAAACATCGAAAAGCCCATTTTCGTTGGGCATTTTTTGCGTGCCGTATTCAAACATTTGCTTGTCATACCAGGCAAAGTCGGCAAGGTATCGTTCATACTGGTTGTCGTCGAGCTTGATGAATTTAGAATACTCAGCTGCAAATCCCCACTCTTTTCGCGTCGGTAAGCGATATCCATTTGCCTTCGGATTGAACTCCCAAACATCAATGCGATTATCAACCGTTTCTTCTAGAAATTTCTGTCTTGCCTTCTCTGTTTCAAGGTCACTGGGTAACTCGATTTCCTTATCCGTTCTGACGTAGCAAGAATCCAAACCTTCTTGTGCAGATAGCCAGTTGCAATACAAGATGGCATCAATTTTGGATACATTGTGCATCGGCAAATTGATATCAGCATTCATCAAATCCCATGATTTAAGTGGCTTTTTATCAGCGGTATAGTCCTCATCCTCTTTTTTGTAATCGAGAAAATCCCGAAATTCACCGACGGTAATTTCTCGGTTGAGGATCTCAAAATCGCCGTCCGCGTTTTTCAATTTCACCATGTTTCGACTTTTGGCTGTTACGAGACTGGAGCCAGCAACCCGATGCATCCATTCAATCGAAGCTTTTACGAATGTCGATTCTTCAGACTCGTAGAATCCGCTTGTATCTTCAAGTACTGAATTGGGAAACTCCACATCCGGGTTCTTCGAGGCGAAGTTGCCAATACCAAGCAGCAATGTGCCTCGCATTAGTTCGGAACTAGAAGATCGATAAAGATTCGACTCGAACATTTCAGGAACCGCCCATTTGGCGAAGGCAAGGACAAACTCCATTCGAAAAACTCTTCTGTCTTCGGCAACGGTAAATGACTCAATTGATTCGAGCCCATTCGTTGCAACCAACGCAACTGCCAAGCGAGCGAGGGTCGCGCGTTGGTTTGTAAGAGCACCAGATTTTTGCGATTCAGTTTCCGCTACAGCACGGAGTTCTTCGGCAAGGATTTCAAAGCGAGATTTCAGTAAAGACTTTGACAAAACTGGATTCATTCTAAGCGAGATAAGTATGTTTCGCCCTTCATCGTCATTCGCCTCAGAAATACTGTTTACAAGTGAATCAAACAGCTCAGGATCCTCGCCGCCCAATTGGACCAAGCCGATTTGTATTCTTAGTTGACGAGCTTTTTCATCAGGTTCTGCTGCGTCTTGAAGGTCAAGCAGGATCCTCTCACATCGATCACGATGTTTGAGCATCAAATCAACGTTCGACGGAACGGTATCAGGCGAGTTGACAAGGAAGGAAACCGCGTGGCTTCGAGCTAATGCAGTATCTTTATTTGCCGAAGAAACCCAAAGGGTCACCAGTGTTGACACGATGACAGTAAAAAACAACAACCGCCACAGGTAGTACCAGTTTGCTTTCGTCAGCAGCTTTTTCTCGTTCGTCTTTAACTCTTGAAACTTCAAGAATCTCACTGCAGAGACGTATTCCATAGGGGTCGGCAAAAACCGATCGTCATGGTTTGCCTCCCAGCTTTTCGCCAATTTTTTGAATCGTGATCGAGTTCGGCCTTTGGCTGTTTCATAACTTAGTTGGTCCAGCCAATTTCTGATCGACGGAACCAGATAGTCATGCGTTAATTGATAATGGGTTTCAAAATTTGTGCTATTTGAATCAGTTTTGGATAGTTGATTTCCCCGGTCCGGGTGAGTCTTCGAAATGAGGCGCAATTCATCATCAAGGATTTGAACCAATTCACTAAATTCGGTGGTGGCGGTACAGGAAGACGCGTCTCTCAGCATGGATTCAGATAGCAAAACGCCGCGAATATTTGAGCTGGGTTCCGGCAACAACGCTTCGAGAACAAGGCGTGCCTGTTCCTTTTTGGCTTTGTACTTAGGATGGGGACCATGTTCTCCGAAACAGTATTCGAGGAAGCTCTCCCCGGCCCCTTCGACGCCACCAATATCGTTTAGCTCTGAAGGAATCCATTCGCGCGATTTGAACATTTCCGCAAAAATTGACAGTTGGATACATACGACGAAATGGTTGTTGGCCAACTGGTCAATCGTCATGTCGAGAAACAGATTCTGCTCGTCCGATAATGGAGAAGTATCGGAGGGAAGCTTGCCAAACGCATGACCAAGTTTGCGCAACACTTTTCGCGCATGCTGCTGGTCGAATAGATCAATCGCCTGGCAATTTCGTCCTTCGTGCAAATATATTTCCAGAGAGTCGGCAAATCGAGTCAACGAAAGCCAGAACCCGTCCCGAGCCACCAAAAGACATTGCACCTTATCGCCATCGCAATGCCTCAGCGCCTTTGCGATTTGAGATTGATCGTAGTTATCGTTGACGCTGAGCCGCTGTTCGAACTGGTCAAGAATAACAACAATTTTCTCTTGTTGAGGATTCCATAGCCCGCCTGCAAGTCCACGAAACAGCTCCGGCAAAGCCAATCCATTGGGCACATCAGGAAAAATTCGGCGAATAGCTTTTAGTAAGCGGACCTCAGTGTCGTCACGCGTGCTTTCGACATAAACAATTCGTGAAATTGCCAATAGGCGCGGCAAAATTGCCGCCTTGATAAGTGATGACTTGCCGCTACCACTGGGGCCAAAAATTACGCCAACGGGAACTGGCTCGCATTCCGAATCAGTACTGTTCAGAATTCGCGTCCAAAATCTGACACTCGATGGTACTCCGTTTCTGTCATAAGGCCCTGGCAACAGGCTAAGGTAGAAGTCTGAGTCTTCTTTTTCATAGGAACGCAGGCCTCTAGGCACAACATCGGAAATCAGTTCCTCAGAGTCCGTCCGGTTTGATTTTGAGTCCAACCAGTGTCGTAAATCCTCTGCCAAATCGTCTGCCGTCATGTATCGTTCACGGGTCGAACGGCTCAGGCACTTCAGGCAAATTCTTTGCAACTCATGATCGACCGTAGGGTTGCTCTCTCGGAGAGGCCTTGGATCGCGTGTCTCGATCTGTTCAAAAATGTCATGCCGCGATACTCCACGAAAAGGGCGTTTGCGAGCGAGCATTTCGTAGAGGATGACTCCCAGAGACCAAATATCTGTCCGCCCATCTAGATTGCGAGTCAAGCCTTCAACCAGCTGTGGCGACATATAGGGAGGCTTGCCACATTGCTCATCCGGAAAAAATGGTTGGTCATTCTCGTGAAGTGACAAACCGAAGTCAGTGACAAATGGTTCTCCCTCTTGATCAAGCAGGATATTGGCAGGTGTCAAGTCGCGATGGATGACTCCTTTTTGATGAGCGTAGGCCAACGCATCGGCGATTTTTGCTACGATTTGGGCAATTTGATTTTGGGTTCGCTCGTCGGAAATCGTTTTCTTCAGCGATGAGCCTACGATCAACTGCATCGCGATCGCAATATATCCATCGTGGAACTCGATTGAATGAGTTTCAACGATTCCTTGATGGCGCAGCTCAATAACGCGATTGGCTTCTTCTTGGAATTGCCCAAGTAATTCTTTGCTATGCAAGATATCACGGTGAGGGAATTTCAATGCGATCCACTGGTCGGTTCGACTGTCGAGCGCCTTGCAGACGACCCCAAACCCCCCTTCATCAAGCTTCTCGATATTTCGGAATGGGCCAAAAATCTGAGGAATAGAGCACCGTTGATCTTCGCTGATCGTTAAGTCGTCATTCGAATCGGCGTCCGGCCCAGGCAGAAACTGCGTACGAAACAAGGCCGTCGAAAACAGATCGGCTTCGGGGTACAAGTCGCCAAGCCGTTTCCAAGCTTCGCCTATGGCGATTTCGTAATCAGGAAATCGTTTTTGATATTCACGTTTTTGAAAGTGATCGCCGTCAGCAACACGCAGATCCATTTCGACATGGATGAGTTCAGCCATAATTGCCGCCAGAATTGCCGGACGGTTGTCGGAATTTCCCAAACTGCGCAGCGACTCCCGTACCTTGGGCAATACATCCTCAATGCGTGTATTGGGATTCTCATGCCAAGCATGCTCCAAGGCACGACAGGCACGTTCAACTGCCTGTTCCCTCTTCTCGAATTCGCTAATTAAATCGCCTCCTCACTAGGGCTTTTCTTCTGTTTGCCACATGGAGCGAATTCGACTTAGCGTTCGCTCAACGGAGCGAAGACTGGAACGCATCTTTTTGGCGATTTCACGATTGGAATAGCCTTGTAATTTTAGCATCGCAATTTTTCGCAACGTTTTGTCTGAAAGCATACGGAGTCGACCACTCAGAGCCTCGACAAATTCCATCGCTTCTGCAGGGCTTGGGTCGCGCGAAGGAATTGAAGTCAGAACATTGGCCTTAAAAGATCCATTGGCATCCTGAAAGGCAGATTCATTGACGACTCGATTGGCACCGGCTCGCAATGTACTTTGCTTTCGAATTTGATCTTTGGAGCGACGGCCTACCATCATCGCCAAAATTTGCCAGAGATCGTGTCGGTCATCGAGCTTGGGGAATCGCCCCTGTTGGACCTGTGCAAAAAACTCAGCAAAGACCTGTTGGACCACATCGTCCTCATCCATGGATCCGCGCGGTGAAGATCGTAGCTTGCGATCGGCCAATTGAATAAGCCTTTTGAAATACCGCTCCCAGATTTTCTGTGTTGCCTTGGAGTCGCCTGTCCGGAGCCCCGACAAATACTGAGAAACGGAGTGCCCAGATTCAACACTAGAGCTGGATGATTGCATCGGATCTCCTCAATTTCAATTTGGCTTGGCGGTAATATGACCCACAGAACGAGGATCTGAACGCACCAATTGATGGACCAAAAAATACTGCGTCGCGAAACTCATTTTGGCATATTAGAGGTTACTCGAAAATGGATTCAAAAACCCGCCAAATTTACTTCAAATTTTGGGAATTGCTTTCTGAAACCGACATTGAGCAGATCAATGAATCAGGAGTTCGCCACCTTAGCCAAGTCGTCGATAGGATGCTTCCCCATACGGAATTGTATGCAAATGCGTCACAGCGGGTCAAAAATGCACTGCGTTTCATCGAAGCTTCCGAACTGGGCTCCGCGTCCTATGAAATCCGTTGCCTACTGTGTGATGTGAGAGATTCGTTGAAATTGTAGTTTTGGAAAGACTTCATCCCCTAGTACCCGGACCGTTTTGAATTAATAGGTAACAAAGCTAAGAAAACCGGTGTATCTGATGTTCTTGGCCCGCCAATCGAAGACGGGCGAGGCACTAGGCTGTTGGCAGCACACCACATGCCCACGCAAGCGAGGAGCATGGCACCCGCCATCGAGGTTTTTGCCTTTTACGGGAGGTTGAGGCTCCTGCCGAAACAATTCCTGTTCCTCTCAAACGAGGAACTTGGCCCTAGATCATGGTTCAACCCTTGCAATTCCATACATGGAAGGTGATCCGGTTTTCTTCATCCGCCATGAAGTGCTCCCGTGTCATTGGGGAATGGAATGTAAAACCTTAAGGATTGTATGCATTGATTGACCTTCGATTCGAAGCTTCAACCGTTTCCCCCGCTTTTGACAACATGTTTGGGCGGGTGAATACGATTATCCAATAGTTAACTGCTGAAACCGTTACAGCCAGTGCTTTCTGCAATTCAAGTAGAACGCACATAACCGCAATCAGCAGTCAAGGTACTCGTCAATTCCGGGACCTCGAGAAGAACAGTGTCTAGAACTCATCTATCAGGAAGGAATCTGAAATGAGGCTTGCTTTTGCCATCACAGGATTATTGATCCTCGGCAGCTTCGGTTGCAATTCGATAAAAACGACCCCACTGGATCGCCAAGAAGGCGGTCATCTTTGCGTCGCCCACGAAGCCCCCCTACAGGGCTTGCCCGTTATGCTCAGAGTCCCAACTCATTTGGATGTCACCATTGAAGAAGTCAAATACTGGTATCCGAATAATGGGGTCCTTGCAGAAGTTGAATCCGATGGCAGTGCCTCAAATACTGGACGCCATGTCATCACCAAAGTCGCAGAAACAGAGAAAATGTTCCTGGTCGATCCAAAACGTGTAGCATCGGGAACCGGAATCTATGGATTTTCATTCGCCGAAGCTTCTCCGGGCAAAGGATACCTCTCTGGCACTTCCTACGAAGCAGTCGACACCACGATTTCAGAATCCGCAGCGTTGGTTCGAGGATTGGCGAAAGCATTTGCCACTTCGGACAGCAACGATGATACGGCAGAAAGTGGCTTGATCACGACGACCAGAACCGTTGCGTTTCGCAAATTCGATCTCAATTCACCGACGATTGAAGATGATGTGAGAAGTTTCTGCCATCTTTATCTCAACGGTTGCCAGGGCAGTTGCAACACGCAACCTGCCTATCCTCAATAACACAAGTATCAAGTCATCGAAAAAAACTGGTAAATCTAATGCATAAAAAAATATCCCCGTATCTGTTTTCTGTAGCACTCGTCGCGTCCCTTGTCGCCCTCGCCGGCTGCTCATCTTTTGAATCAACCATCGTAAATCGAAACAGTGACGAAACGCTCTCGTCACAACATCATCCACGAACCTCCAAAGGCGTCCCGGTCAAACTGAGTGTCCCAAGCCACATGGAGGTAAAAATCCTGGAGACTCTGTTCATTGGGCCGCCGACTGCTGTCAGCTCTCCAACCGAGGGGAAACTTGAGCTAAAAACCACAACTGTAGAATCGGGAATCAAGCAAAACACCAATGGTGACTTCGTTTCAGACGCGAAGTTCAAGCCAGCGAAACTGGAATACAAAGTCACACCAGTCACTGAGAAAAAGCCCACCATGTTCTCTCCTGGGAAAAATCGATTGCTCACCGTAGCTACAGAAAAAATCTACACAGACAAAGTATTCACCGTGGACTTTCCACGGCCATTGTCGGGCACTCTCTCTTTGGCAGGCTCCGGAGGCGCGGATGGAATTGGCTTTGACGCACAACAATACTTCAGCAAAATTCGCGGCACCTATGAAGAAAAAACCCTCGCGACACTTGGGAGTGTTATCACGGGTGAAGCCCAGGCCGGTTCGAAATCAACAACCAATGCTATTGAGCTCGGTGACGAGAAATACCAGCGAATCACGCGTGTTGTGGCATTTGAGCGATTTGATATCAGTGAATGTGGCTGGGAAGACAGGATGCACGCGTTTGTCCAACAGTACATGGGCGTCTGTAGTGTCCCCTGCCAATCATGTGGGGAAGGAAATGGGGGATTGATCATCGACGCAGCACCACCAGCGACCTACCAAGAAACACCTCAAACCAACAACTATTACGAGTCTGAAGCCACTTCCAGAAACTCGGACCGTTAACCGTCGACAAATTGAATGCTGGATAATTCATCCAGCATGCAAACTTTCACCCCGCGTTAAGATGGCAACTATACTACAGATATGCATCGACTCTTCTCCCTGTAGTCTTTTCTCATTGTGTGAACCATGGCCAAAAAGAAAACAACGAGCAAAGCCAAACGATCCTCCAAGAAGGTAGCCGCAAAAAAGGCATCAAAGTCTTCGAAGAAGAGGATCTCAAAAAAGAGCCAGGGGGTCAAAAAACGAAAATCGACTGCTCAGAAGCAAGACGATCTTACCAGGATCGAAGGAATCGGGCCCAAAATTGCTGCCGACCTTCAAAAGGCCGGGGTCGATTCATTCGCCAAACTAGCTAAGTCAAGTTCGACAAAAATCAAAGCGATTCTGAAAGGACCAGGCAAGGCTTCTTCCGACCCAACCAGTTGGCCCTATCAGGCATCACTTGCCGCTGCAAAGAAGTGGCAGGAGCTTGATGAACTTCAGGAGATCCTGGTAGGTGGAAGAACAGGACGCCCCGCTGATAGTGAAGTCCGACCGGCAGTACTCGTTGAACTGGATCGCCTTCCTTCATCGACGAGACCCTATCCGACAGTCAGCTTTCCGGACTTGGAACAGATTCGGATGGAAGTGAAGCGGCGAGCGAAAGAATTGCAATCCGAACGGAAGAAAGCAGAAAAAACATGCCTCGTAGTCGACAAGATGGTTCGGAGCAAGAATTCAAAGTTTGGAAAAGTAACCAACTGCTTCGTCAGTTTTCGTCGCAAGTTTGGGAGAGTCCTATCGCCACTACAGTATGTGGTTCAAGTCGAAGTACCGTTCAAAATTTCGCTGACCCGTCTAAAGAAAATGGGGATTTCTGAAATCCCCCAGGAGCACCAAGGGATCCGAATTAAAGTCACAGAGGATCGAAATCGATTTTTGAATGGCGGAGTTGCGTCTGCCATCACTTTGGGGAACGGAAATGTAGATGAAGACCAGGTGTTTCCGCCGGACGCCGACTCTTACAGTAAAACGATTGTCATTGGAGGGCTTTCCTGTTCGGTAACCGGATCTTCGGACAACATTGGAACTTTGGGCATTTGCTTCGACCATGATGGCGAATCGGTCGCCATTGTTAACCAGCATTTTGCTGAGAATGTTGACGAGGGAGGTTTGCAACCGCCAGTCAATCCGTTTCCGAATTCGACAGGGCAACATATTGGCCCCGTGACAATCAGTATGAAGAAAAATTTCGGGTCCGATTCAATCGATGGGCCAGCCGTCGATGCAGCGATTATTAAACTAGCTTTGTCAGAAGGACGTAAACTCAGTCAGCAGTTGATGGATGGTGCGGGCGGGATCATGGATGAAGACGTATTCTTCGCTTCGTCGAGACTGACTCCCGACGAAGAATTCGTCAAAGTCTTCAAAGTCGGTGCCGCTACCGATTTTACCGAAAGCACAATCGAACACACCAACTTCACCGTTGAGGTCGACGGTGAAAAAGCGAGAAACGTAATCAAATTCATTAGCGGCGGTCCCACCATTGTTAGTAGTGGCGACAGCGGTTCTGCTTTGGTCGCAAAAGTAGATCGTGGCCTGTTGGTAGTCGGCTTGGTGTTTGCAGGAAATGAACCCGGAAAAATTGGGTACGCCTGTCACTTCGCCGATGTAATCAACGAACTTGAACTAAAGCTGGACAACAGCGTTTTGCAACCCAAAGACGAATGGGAATTTGTCGATTGACCTTGTGATGCAGTACCTCGCCTCAGAAGATCAGAAGGAGTCTGACATGTCGATATTTAGCCGTCTTAATTTAATTTTAGCGATGCTGTTGGTCACAACCAGCGCGCTCACCGGATGCCGCTCAACCACCTCGCGGTTTGCACAAAACTCATTGGCGGAACACAACACGACGGTAAAAGTCACACCTTGGCTGGCCGCATCAAAACATGTTCCGGTTGAGAAGGATACCAAATTGATCAACTTGGTAGGCAAATTATTTTCTCAATCCGAATATCAAGATTTAACCAAGAATCTGTTAAATAAAATTCGCAAGTCACCCGTGGGAAGGTCAAACACGAATATCGGTGACATCGCAGAGTTCCTTCAAAAAGATGCTTCCCTGATCAAAGTAACCCGCGGCAATCAAGATTGGTTGATTCCCGTCTCATTAGTACTCTTGCCCGCAGTAGCAGACATGGCGATCAAGCAAGGTGACAAAATTGAAACGGTCCCACTAGATTCCACAAGTTTCCATCTCAATCAAACTTCTGCCAACCAAACGAAGCCTGAAACACTTTCCGTTCTCGTGGCAGGGCCACTCGCGAAAAAAAGTGGGCTGCAGACATTCGGAATCGAATCTGGACGCGATTCTTCGATTGGGATCAAACAAATGATCGATACACGTGGCAACGTCTTTTCCAACGTGGAAGGCGATTTGGTTTTTCTCTCAACCGATGAGAATTCTTTTGGAGACCCTCGCTTTGCCGATCTGATCGTAATTTCTCGGCGAGACCCTATTTCAGGAAGACGACAAAGTTTGACATTGCCAGCAGCACCATTGAACTCTGACAAAAGTGATGACAATGCCCTCAATCCAATAATACGACAGGCAATCAAGGATGCCGCTTTAAAAGATCCAGACGTAAAAGCGATCGAAGATGGAGACGTGATTGAGATCACGCGACTCGATGTTTATTTCACAGAGTTGAAGTAACTATTGGACATTTTGAAAATCGAAATTTCTACGTTCAACATCAATTCAATCATCGATTGACATAGGCATTAGGCTTTATGTTTTCGCTTCGTGTACGAATGAAAGATCGCAGCCACTTCACGGAGACCAGATTCAAAGCGGAAGTTGATGAACTAAGGGCTCAGGTGCAAATCGCGCAGGATGAATTCTTGGGTGCCATGCTCCTCGCAACGCGTGGGCTACGCCTTAACGAGAATCGTTTGAGTTGATTTCGAAGCTTAGACTGCCAACGAGCCAATCTCAAAAGAACATGGCCACGCGAGCGAGGCCATGGCACCCAGTGCTCGGGTTTCTATGAACCACTGCTTCTAAATTATCGATTCATCCGCATATGAATAGATTCGCCATGCATCTTGGGTTTTCAACCAAGCTCCTGGTCTAAACCGGTGAAGAGGCGTTGGGGCGACCTGACTGACAGCATCCCTGGGGACAGACATCATGGCAGGGTGGATGCTCGCCAATCGTTTTCTTCGCCCCCGCAAAAGCACGTTCGAGAATCAACTCACGAATCATTTCGACAAACTTTGGATGCGTTCCTACCGTTTTGGCGCGAGCCATATTGATGCCCAGCCGTTCGCACTCCTCCTTGGCTTCGACATCCAGATCAAAAAGCACTTCCATGTGATCCGAAATAAAGCCAACGGGAACAATCACGACGTTTTTAGAATTCTGGTTACCAAGAGCTTCCAGATAGTCACAAACATCTGGCTCCAGCCAGGGCTGAGTTGGAGGACCACTGCGGCTTTGATACACCAGCTTCCATTCTGGCATTTGAAGTGCCTCCGCAACCAAACGACTTGTTTCCAGCAACTGAGATTCGTATTCACATCCATTGGCCATGGAGGTAGGAATGCTGTGCGCGGTAAACAACAACGTAGTTTCCGACTTTGCCGATTCGGGCAACTGCGTCAGGGCATCTGAAACCCGATCGCAAATCGCCTCAATAAAAAACGGATGGTTGTAGCACATGCGAATTTTGTCAAAAACAGGGGCTCCTTCACCAACGTTTTGTTGAGCGTGGAAAATATTCTCTCGATACTGGCGGCACCCAGAATAGCTACTATACGTAGAAGTGAAAAAAGTGAGTGCTGCCTTCACACCATCCTCTTTCATTTGGCGCAAGGTGTCCTCCAACATTGGATGCCAATTTCGATTGCCAAAATAAACGGGAAGGTCAATTCCGTTTTCTCGGAAGTCCGTCTCGATCGCTGCGATGAGTTCTCGGTTTTGCCCGTTGATTGGGCTGATTCCACCAAATTTGTTGTAATGTTCAGCCACCTCCAACATCCTACTTTCAGGAACATTCTTTCCCCGTAAGACGTTGCGAAGAAATGGCATCACATCATCCGGGCCTTCGGGGCCACCGAACGAAAGAACCAATAGTGCCTGATACTTGTCTTTTAATTGGGTCATTAGTGTTTTAAACAGTTGTTAGAGTTTGGTGTTTGTTTTTGTAATCACTTTTACGCATTCCATCGATGCGACGATTGGCCGCAGCATTCAAACACCTGTTCACCTGTAAACTGGGTTTGGTGTTGAGATACTTTGCAAAAGTATGGATCATTCAGGAACAACCGGTAACCTTCAATCAGCGTAACGGTCAATTGATTTTGCCTCAACAATTAGTTTCATTTTTGCCAGTCTGGATAGCATGAGCTTAGTCTGCGTTACATATTCGCATCGCCACGTGCCGATTGCATTTCGCGAAAAGGTGTACTTTGATTCCAACGCGATGGCCAACGCTTGCGCACGTTTCCGATGTGGATCGGAAAAACCTTCGTCGATCATTGAACTTTCCATTCTTTCGACCTGCAACCGAACTGAGATCTATGCGTTCTATCGAGCCAACGGAAAACTTGGTCAGCTTGACGATTCTCGCAATGAAATCGTGAACTTTATCGGCACAGCATGCGAAGTTGACGAAAAGCAGTTATTTGATTTCGGCGAATGGTTTGACGGCCCTGACGTCGTCAACCACCTTTCACGTGTCGCTTGCGGATTGGAGTCGTTGGTTCTCGGAGAGCCCCAGGTGCTTGGCCAAGTCGGTGATGCGATGCGACTGGGCTTGATCATGAATTCCGCCGGTCCCGTCCTTACCAACCTGTTTCAGACGGCAATCCGAGCAGGGAGAAGGGCGAGAACCGAGACACACATCAACAATCACTCGCTCAACATTTCGACCGTCGCGGTGAATACGGCAGAGAAAAAGCTAGGAAATCTTTGCGGTAAAACGGTGTTGGTCCTGGGAGCAGGCGAGATGGCTGACCTTGCTATTTCTCAGCTGCGAAAAAAAGGGGCAACGGATATTCGGGTCGTAAACCGCACACTTGCAAAGGCAAGTGAACTGGCGACGAAGCACCAGGGCAAAGCCTATGTTTTCGAGCACTTGACCAGTTTGCTGTCCGCCGCTGATGTCCTGATCACGTCCACGGGTGCTCCCCACACGTTAATTACCAAAGAGATGATTGCCAGCGCGATGCAAGACCGTGTCGAGCGTCCCATGATGATCCTCGACATTGCGGTTCCACGTGATGTGGACATGGCCGTCGAGGATATTCCTAATGTGGAACGATGTGATGTCGACGATTTGCATATGACCACTGGCAATTCCTTGAAGATGCGAAAGGAAGAAATCCCTTCGGTCGAAGAAATCATTTCGATTGAACTTGAAAACTATTTGGAATGGTTTCGCTCAATTGGCATTGAGTCGACGGTGGCCAGTTTACGCCAAAAGGCGGAGCAGATTCGCAGCAACGAATTGACACGTCTTGGCAAACTCTTGCCTGAGTTGGACGAAGACTCCTGGCAGGTCGTTCAGAAGTTTTCTGAATCACTCGTGAACAAACTACTGCACGATCCAACGATTCAATTACGAGAGGTCCAAGGGACACGTGCCGCGATCGATCATGGGGAAGCCATTCGACAACTTTTCCGGCTCCATCTGGCAGAAGAACACGCCCTGGATCGGAGTAATTAGATGGCTACGGGTGAACAGACCATGGAACAGTCCACAGGGCACAAATTGATCTTTGGAAGTCGGAAGTCCAAACTGGCAATGTGGCAAACACATCACGTTGCGGAAAAGCTGGTCGCAGCCAACCCCAACGTACAGGTTGTGATTCGTGAGTTTTCGACGATTGGTGATCGGCAAACGCTCCAGCCGCTTCCCAAGATTGGCGGCAAAGGATTGTTCACTGCGGAACTTGATAGGGCCATCCAAACAGGCGAAATCGATCTCGCGATCCACAGCTTGAAGGACTTGCCGACCACCCCTACTCAAGATCTAGTCGTGCAACCTCTTTTGGAGCGAGAAGACCCAAGAGACGTGCTGATCTCCAAATACGATCAAAAGCTAGCCGATCTGAAACCAGGCGCAACGGTCGGCACTAGCAGCTATCGACGACAATCCCAACTCCTGTCGTTGAGACCTGATCTGAATATCCGCTCCATTCGAGGCAACGTTCCGACCCGAATTGCTAAAGCGGAAACCCCAGAATTTGACGCCGTTATATTGGCCGCAGCAGGCGTGTTGCGACTTGGCATGGAAAACAGAATTGCCGATTGGCTACCGATTTCTGATATGTTGCCCGCGCCTGGGCAGGCCTCGGTTGCTGCGACCTTTCGAGAAAACAACTCAGGGGTTTCAGCGCTCTTGAATCCATTGATCGATCCGCTTTGCCTTCAATTCGTCAACGCAGAAAGAACCTTCCTGGCCGCAATGGGCGGCGGATGCTCTTCCCCAATCGCAGCCTACGCTTGCCACAGTGAGACGACCCCCGATGCGATATCATTGACTGGGCGATTATCTAGTCTCGATGGAAAAAGTGTGATCACTCATGAGCTAACGGGAGCCAATGGAACCCTGCTCGCCAAGGAACTGGCGAAAACCATCCTGGAGAATGGCGGCCAGGAGATACTCGACTCACTCCCTACACCAAACTCGCATTGACGCTTGATTGAAAACGATAGTCCAACCTGCCCATCGCGGGCACCAACCATGTGCACCTCTAACAAAGAAAAACCGCTGAACCAGAAACGAGTTCTGGTCACTCGTGCCGTCAACCAATCCGGTCGTTTGGAAGAGATGCTGCGCGAACAAGGTGCGCACCCCATTTCCGTTCCATTGATTGAGTTTCGCCAGATCGTTGATGAAACAGAAGCAACCTCCAAATTAAGTCGCCTAAATGACTACGACTGGATCTTGTTCACCAGCAGTAACGCAATTCGATATTTCTTCGAACTCCTGCAGTCGATTCCAATTCCTGAAATCATGAAACTTGCCTGTGTCGGCAGTAAAACTGCAACTACGCTGCGAGAGTTTGGACACGAGCCCGACTTTGTTCCTTCCAAGTTTTCCAGTCGCCAGCTCGTCCGGGAGATCGAATTAGAAAAGGGGCAAAAGATACTTTACCCAAGCCCAAAAGAGATCAGATCCGACCTGGACGTTTCATTGGAGGCAGCGGGCGTTTTTGTAACTCGATGGCCAATCTACGAAACCCTCCAAGTACAAATTCAAGCCGAAGACTTGGAAACCATTTGCTCAGGCATTGATGCCGTGACGTTTGCCAGCCCGTCAGTCGTCAGTAGCTACTGCCGGCAAGTTCCCGAACATCAAGCCCTGTTAAAGAATGCGGCAACGGCCTGCATCGGCCCAATGACGGGTCGCAGAGCAATGGAGTTGGGAGTACGCGTCGATGTGCTGCCCGAAGAATATAGCGCCGAAGGTCTGGTCAAAGCATTGAGTTGTCATTTTCAGAACCGCGAGAAAGGAGGCAGCGATGCCTGAACCAAATCTACCTAAATCACCGAACAAAATTCGCCCACGTCGACTACGCCACACCGCCGGCATTCGAAAGATGGTACGACAAATTTATCTGACCCCAGCGGACCTTATCTATCCACTGTTTGTTACGGCAGGTAAAGAAATCCGACATGAAATTGAATCGATGCCAGGCCAGTTTCAACTGTCGCTCGATCAACTATCGGTTGAAGTCCATGAAGTCGTCGCTCTTGGCATACCGGCCATCATGTTATTTGGACTTCCGGAAAGCAAAGACCCTGATGGGTCGGCAGCATCCGCTGCGGACGGGATTGTCCAACAGGCAACCCAAAAACTAAAACAGGAGTTTCCTGGCCTTGTCGTGATCACCGATGTTTGCCTTTGCCAGTACACCAGCCATGGCCACTGCGGCGTCGTTAATGAAGCGGACAAATCTGGAACTGAGCAACTTCCTGAAGGCTACGTACTCAACGACCAAACGCTGGAACGACTAAATACTATCGCACGGTCTCATGCTGAAAGCGGAGCAGATATGGTCGCGCCAAGCGGCATGATTGACGGCATGGTGGAGAGCATTCGCGGTGCATTGGATGCCGCGGGTTACGAACATGTTTCTGTAATGTCTTACAGCATTAAGTACCAATCGGCATTTTATGGGCCGTTCCGCGACGCAGCCAAGGGCGCTCCAAAATTCGGAGATCGAAACACGCACCAGATGGATCCTGCAGAAAAACGTCAGTCGATACTTGAAGCACGACTGGATGTTGAACAAGGCGCAGATTTCCTGATGGTTAAACCAGCTTTGGCGTATCTAGATATCATTTGCCAAGTAAAACAACAGTTCCCTGAACTACCGCTGGTCGCATACAACGTCAGCGGCGAGTACTCGATGCTCAAGGCCGCCGTCGAAAAAGGTTGGCTCAACGAGCGCGATGTAGTGTTGGAAACACTGATCGGAATCAAACGTGCTGGCGCCGACTTAATTATCACTTATCACGCAAAGGATGTTTGCCAGTGGCTGACTCAAACACCAACGTAAAACCTGACAAAAGCGAAAACGCTTCGGCAAAGGGGCGACCTAACTTGCCCCATATCGACATTTCAGAAAAAGGCGTCAACAGCGAAGGGAAACCGGATTCGCTGGATCGTCGCCTTTTTATGCAATTCAGTGCCTATGGAGGATGTCGAAATATCGACTCGATCAAGAACCGACTCGATCAAGAATCTCCTCAAGTCGTTCTCTATCAAGACATCAATGATCCCTGCGGAATCGGATTGGCGGCGTTTTGCGAAGACCCCTCCTATCTGGTCGACGAATACCACTCCTTGCTTTCAACCGAAGAGTTTTCAGAGCTCACCTTGAAACCTGGATGCACGATGTTGGGCCGAACCTACTCGATTGGATACGAACAAGACCTAGAATCGGTTTTGCTCCAGCGGCCAATCAATCGAGTCTGCGATCCAGCCACTCCTTGGGCGGTTTGGTATCCCGTTCGTCGCAGCGGCGCCTTTGAAAGGCAACCTCGCGAAGAACAAAGAAAAATGCTGATGGAACATGGTGGCATTGGGCATGCCTACGGCAAGGCGGGATTTGCCACCGACATCCGATTGGCCGGTCATGGCCTCAACACAAACGACAACGATTTTATTATCGGATTGTTGGGCAAGGAACTGTTTCCCCTCTCGGCACTTGTGCAGCACATGAGAAGGACCCGACAAACCAGTGAATTTATTGACGGCATGGGACCTTTCTTTGTCGGTCGTGCCATTTGGCAGCCTCAACCTGAACTGAAAAAGTAATATGACTATGGCAGAGACCATCCAAAATACGAAATTACCAGAGAACTTGCTCAACAGTCGCTTTCTCAAGGCATGCCGCAGTGAAGCCACGGACTGCACTCCGATCTGGCTGATGAGACAAGCGGGGCGATACATGTCAGAGTATCGCGCGATCCGGCAAGAACATTCGATGCTGAATGTAATTCAGACTCCAAGTTTGGCAGCAGAAGTAACGATGCAACCCATCGAAGCTTTCGATCTGGATGCCGCCATTATTTTCTCTGATATTTTGCCTCCACTCATTGAGATGGGTTTGGAGCTGGACTTTATCAAAGGAGTCGGCCCCAAGATTGCCAAGCCCATCAGTACGCCAGCCGAAGTCGAAGCTCTCCGTGTCCCCAAAGCAATCGATTGCATGGGGCCCACGTTGGAGGCGATTTCTTTGGTTCGAAAAGCACTCGAGCCACGAGGGATTCCACTCATTGGATTCGCCGGTGCACCGTTTACGTTGGCTTGCTATGCGATCCAAGGCAGTGGTTCGAAGATGTATGAAAAAGCCAAGCAGTTCATGTACAGCCACCCGGAATCCTGGGCTCTGTTGATGAACAAACTGGTCGATGTCGTGGCAGACTATTTGATTCAGCAGGCGGCCAACGGCGCCTCGGCACTTCAAGTCTTCGATTCCTGGGCGGGAATTCTTTCGGCTCGCGACTACCAACGATTCATTCAACCGTACAACACTCGCTTGTTCGATGAGATCAAGTCGGTAGACCGACCGCTAATCAACTTTAGCACTGGTACTGCAACACACCTGGAAGAAGTCGCCAAGTGCGGAGGCGATGTGATCGGAGTCGACTGGCGGAGATCATTGAAATCTGCTTGGGAAGCCATTGGACCGGAGAAATCGATTCAAGGAAATCTCGACCCCACGACTCTGCTTGCTCCCTGGCCAGAATTGAAGCGACAAGTAGATTTGGTTCTGCAGGACGCAGAAAATCGTCCTGGACATATTTTCAATCTCGGGCATGGCATCCTGCCAATGACTCCTATCGAATCAGTTACACGACTAGTGGAATATGTGCATGAGCAAACCACTTAAGGTCGCTGTCGTAGGTGGTGGAATCACTGGCCTATCTGCGGCGTACCAACTTGAATGTCATGCGTCCAGGTTTTCTGGCGGCCTGCGAATCGATTTGCTCGAATCGTCGGATCGCCTGGGCGGTAAAATTCACACCATCCGCCAGGGAGGAATGCAACTGGAAGCCGGTGCCGAAAGCTTCCTTTCTCGCAAGAAGCCCGGAATCGACCTGTGCCAGGAACTCGAGGTTGCCGAATCGCTGCGTGGAACGCGCCCCGAGAACAAGAAAACCTTTATCTGGCATGCGGAGAAAATGCATCGCTTACCGGAAGGGCTGACCGGTTTTGTGCCGGGCAATATCAAAAGCCTTTTCTCGACTTCCTTGCTCAGTCTTGGTGGCAAGCTCAGAGTGGCTGCAGATTATGTCATTCCCGCCCGAAAGTCGGAAAACGATGAATCGTTGGCGAGCTTTATGACACGGCGATTGGGCCGGCAAGCTTTCCAACGACTTGTCCAACCCTTACTTTGTGGCATCTATGCGGCAGACGGCGCCGAACTAAGTTTGGCAGCGACCTACCCAGAGTTACGTAGCTTGGAAAAAAAATACGGCAGCTTAATTCGTGGTCTTCGCCAACGATACAAACATCTTCGTAGTCAGAATCAACCGAAATCTTCGTTGCCACCTTTTGTGACATTCCCAGGAGGGATGTCAGGTTTAATTGAGGCGGTTCACGACAAACTCGGCTTCACTCAAGTGCGTCACCAATGCCCGGTGTCGAACATTCAACGCGACTCCGAATCTTGGAAACTCACGCTAGACACTGGAGAAACCGGCACACGTGAAACTCACGACTATGACGCGGTCATCCTCACTTGCCCGGCATTTGTCGCAGCCAAGATCACGGCGAGCACCAATCCTGAATTGTCCGAGGCTCTTAGTCGCATTCCTCACGTCTCAACGGCTGCGGTCAACCTTTGGTACGATGCATCAAGGCTGACACATCCGTTGGACGGCTATGGATTTGTGGTACCGGCCTCCGAACAAAACGGAATTACCGCAGTCACCTGGACCTCTTCAAAACACTTTGATCGGTGCCCCGCTGACAAAAAACTCATTCGAGTCTACGTTGGCAGAGCGGGCGCAGAAGCGGACTGTGAAATGTCCGATAAGGAAATCATGGTGATCGTTCAACGTGAACTCAAACGATTCATGAAAATCGACTTAGAACCGGATGGCTCTCTAATCCAGCGATGGCCACAGGGCTCGCCACAATACAACCTCTCGCATCCCGAGATTCTTCAAACGATCAAACAACAACTAGCACAGACAAGCGGAGTTTTCCTTTGTGGTGCCTCGTATCGAGGCGTCGGTGTCCCCGATTGCATCCGCGGTGGACGCCAAGCAGCGGACCAAGCCGTTTCTTGTCTGTTAAAGGAGTAATCAAAAATGCAAAACAAATCTGAGAGCCTGTTCTCCAAAGCTAAATCGCTTTTTCCAGGCGGTGTCAATTCGCCCGTGCGAGCGTTCAACGCCGTTGGCAGTACACCCAAATTCATCGAACGCGGTGAAGGCCCCTATCTCATTGATGTCGATGGGAAAAGATACGTCGACTACGTTCTGTCCTATGGCCCTTTGGTTCACGGCCACGCTCACGCCAAGGTTATCGAAGCCATCCATCAGGCGGCAGCCGCAGGCACAAGCTTCGGCATGCCGACCGAGAAAGCCATTGAGCTGGCCGAGATGATTCAAGGCTTCATGCCGGCAATCGAAATGCTGCGTTTCGTAAACTCGGGAACCGAAGCAACCATGAGCGCATTGCGTCTTGCTCGCGCTGCGACCAACCGACACAAAATCATGAAATTCTCTGGCTGCTATCACGGCCATGCTGATCCACTTTTGGCAAAAGCGGGATCTGGGATCGCTACCCTTGGGCTACCAGACTCATCTGGAGTTCCGCCCTCTGCGACCCAGGATACGCTTGTTGCCGAATACAACAGCCTTGAATCTGTCAGCAAATTGGTCGATCAGTTCCCGAACGAGCTCGCGGCAATCATTGTCGAGCCGGTTGCCGGGAACATGGGTCTGGTTCCCCCAGTAGAAGGATTCCTTCCAGGCCTTCGAGAGCTCTGCAATCAAAGTGGCGCCTTGTTG
This sequence comes from Mariniblastus sp., assembly GCA_965224765.1. GTDB lineage: Bacteria > Planctomycetota > Planctomycetia > Pirellulales > Pirellulaceae > CAZDBA01. The sequence goes on along the minus strand of CBDDAC010000022.1, from coordinate 7,937 downwards.
ATCTTCGATGAGGTCATGACAGGGTTTCGCGTCGATCTTTCGGGGGCTCAGGGTTTGTACGGAGTCACTCCCGATCTCACGACGCTTGGCAAGGTCATAGGTGGTGGACTGCCGGTTGGCGCCTACGGAGGCCGGCGAGATTTGATGGACCTGGTCGCACCGACGGGACCGATGTATCAGGCTGGGACCTTGTCCGGAAACCCCCTGGCGATGGCCGCTGGAATCGCAACGCTAACCCAACTGCAATCCGTCGACCAAAAATTGCTGATGGAACGCTGTGCCAAATTGGATTCTGGAATCCTTCGAGCCGCTCAGGAAAGCGGAATCGATCTGGTCCTGGATCGCGTCGGAACGATGAGTGGATTGTACTTTCTTCCTGAAGAACCAACCAACTGGAGCGAAGTCGAGCAAGCCAACAAAGAACAATTCAAAACGTTCTTCCACTCGATGCTCGATCAAGGCGTGTTCTACGCACCTTCGCCTTTTGAAGCGGCATTTATCTCAACCGTTCATACCGAAACCGAAATTGAACTCACAATCGAAGCCGCAGCCAATGCAATGAAGTTGGTAGCACAAAATCCTTCATCCCTGTGAGTTGGTGTTCGCCGACATACTTTCTATTTCCCGTCCAAGTCGCAAAGTGCATTTGCCGCGGAGCGAGTTTGTCAGGGGTGAAACCCCTGATGAGACAACCCTCGTGAGATATCCGTTGGGAGCCAACCATCGTGAACCGAACGCTTGGGAACGAATAACGTTCTCGGTCTTTTGTCGCAGCGCGACAATTTCCAATAGCCCCAGACTTTCAGTCTGGGGTATCCAACCAACCCAAAAAGCCGAGTCGTGGAGCGACGGCATCCGTTGCGTGTCGCGCACACGGGTTCATTGCCTTGCAAAAATTCTAGCTCGGCCCCCCAGAGCTTCCCTCCCCGGATGTGATCCATCCGGGGAAAGGGCCGGGTTCTACCGGTTATCGATTACAAGGTATCAGGATAGAACCGATGAGCTGGAAAACGGATGTCATCGCTCCGCGATTAGGTTTTGGTTGGGAACGTTTTACCCCAGACTGAAAGTCTGGGGCTACGAGAAATAGCCGCTCCGCGGCAAAATGCATTTTTGAGCATTCAGCGCTTTTAAGTTTAGCGTGTTTGAGCATTCGTCGTGCTGGGTATTCGTCGTGCTGGGTATTCGTCGTGCGTGGGTATTCGTCGTGCTGGGTATTCGTCGTGCGTGGGTATTCGTCGTGCTGGGTATTCGTCGTGCGTGGGTATTCGTCGTGTTTGAGCATTCGTCGTGCGTGTGGATTTCATGGAAACCCGAAGCGTGAGCGAGGAACAACCAGCGCGGGCCTCGCTGACGCGTCGGGTTTCCATAAAGCTTGGCGCCCACGCCAAGCTATCCATCATGCAAAAAATCACAAACTCTCCGCGACTTATGTTATGGGGTGGGCTGTTATTCCTGATGCAATTCTGGAAGTAAGGTCGATCGATTGACAGCCAGTTCAACTGTATGAACAGGCACTACCGACCGAGCCATTGCCTTAAAAAACTCAGGAACAACTCCATTTCACATATCCTCCACCTCAAAAACTGCATAATTTGGCTGGCTTGGACTATTCTGAAATAATTGAAAAATTACGAGGTCCGATCTATAGATCCGCGCCGTATCCCATTGACGTAACCTTTCAGCGAGTTCATGAGAGGGCAAGTTTTGGGAACTGTTGTAGAAAACGGCTTTAAGACTTTCCTAAAAGTGACTCGCCCCATCACGTGGATTCAATTGTGATACCAAGCGACAACGAACTGCTAGGCAAATTTATTCGGAACCAGGATGAGCAATCCCTATTGGAGATTGTTCGCCGCCATTCACCGATGGTAATGGGGGTCTGTCAAAGTTTGCTGTGGCACAATGAGGATGCCGAAGATGCTTTCCAAGCAACATTTCTTGTGTTGGCAAACAAAGCGAATCGACTCCTGAAACACAGTTCGGTGGCTGGCTGGTTACACCAAGTTGCGGTACGAAACTGCCGCAACTTGAAAAGGCAAAAAAACCGAAAACGTGAAGTCGAATTAAGTCAGGAACCTGCCGTGAACACCAACGAGCCATGGAAGTCTATTTCCGATTTACATGACCGTGAACTCGTTCAACAGGAACTTTCCAAACTCCCCAAACAATATCGTGAAGTCATCATCCTTTGTCACATCGAAGGACAAAGTCGTGCACAAGCGGCCGAAACGCTCGATTGCACGACGGCGTCAGTCAAAGCCATGTTGGCGCGGGGTAGAAAACTTTTACGACTTCGTTTGATTCGACACGGTATCGTGGCGTCAACAGTCCTTGGAGTATTGGCCGCCGCTACACAAAGCGCAAAAGCCAACGTCTCTCAGGAATTGCTTGTCGCAACGACACAGATTTGCCAGGGACTCAAGCCCCAAACCAGCTTCGGCTCATCACCTGAATCCATTCAATTACTTGCTCACAAGGAACTAGTAGGAATGAACTTCATCGCGTACTCAAAAATTGCCGTATACACGATTATTGGTGTTTCATTAATCACCTTCCCCCTGGCGTTGCTCGCGCAGAACAACGCAAATCAAGCCCAGAAGGTCGGCCTCTCATCGGGAACTCAAACGTCCTCAACTGGCACCCAAGTCCAAATTCAAGGTACACAACAGGAGGACGACGGCATCTGGCGATCCACCATCACCTCCAATCAACTCGAATCGACGACTGACCTACCCCCAGAAACACCTGACCTAGCCGGCATGAGCGAAGACCCATTAATGGATGCTTCCAAAGATTCTGTAGAGTATTGGGAACTGGTGAGATCCGCGTCGGAAGCCCGGATCGAAAGCTACAGAATTCAAATGGTAAAATTCGATGAAGGCCGAATTGAAGGAAATGCGCACGAGTTCCATGCCAACGTGCTTGAGGAAAGGGCCAAGATTCTACAAATCAATTTGCTGCTGAATAAGCTAAACAACGAACCAAAAAACTCACAGCAATCAGACACCACTCCCAATGGATCTTTAAACGCCAAGTTTATCCCGCCCGCATCGACAGCGAAAATCCAACCTGGTGAAGTCTTCACCATAGAAAGCTATCGGGATGCGTCGCTCAATCGCCGCGTCGTCGTTGCCGCGGACTCCACGATCACTCTTCCCCTCATTGGAGTTCAAAAGGTCAAGGATCTATCACAAGAACAGCTTCGCGAGAAATTGAATATTGCGTTCAAACAATTTATCACAGAACCAATGATTGACGTCTATCGTGAACTGCCACCGCGAGTTGCCCAGGATATTCCACTTGCATCCGACATTCCCGTTCAGGCTGGTGAAACCTTGGCAATCGAGTCGTTTGCCGCCCCATCATTTAATCGAATCGTCATTGTCCAAGAAGATCTGACAATCACCGCTCCCTTGGTTGGCGTCATTCATGCAGACGACCTGACTCCAACACAACTCTCTGAAAAGTTAAACATCTCGGCGAAACAGTTTGTAAAGAATCCTGAGATTCAGGTGTATCGTGGTGGAGCAAGCGATCCTCTAAAGAAACTCAAGGAGTGAAATAAGACTCTCAATCGAAAATTTCCCCTATCACAAAGTCTCTCAGAGTCACTGAGAGACTTTGCTTTTCCCCATCCACGATAAAGCGAACAATCAGTTCACCCGCGATGGCAACGGCGAGCCCAACCAGATTTCTTGCAAGCGGATACTCACAAACATCCCCCTCCACGTTTTCTGGAACACGATACTGCTCATCCCAGATCGCTTCGCCATAGCCCTCAAATAAACCGACATGGATACAGTCGATATTGGCCGCACGACAATAGTCTTGAACGGCTTGGCGAGACTCTGAGTTATCAAAGGCGTCAACGACAAGATCCGCATCGCGCAAGAACTTCTTCGCATTTGACGTTTCCAAACGCTTATTCACGACCTCGACTTCGACTTCACAAGTTTCAAAAAGTCGATTGCGCATGATTTCAACCTTACCGCCACCGACATCGGTCAAATCATAGATCTGATTTCCGATGTTGTGTTGTTCAACTTTGTCAGCGTCAATGATTTTCAAGCAGCGCAAGCCTTGTCGCGCCAAGCTATCCACAAGGTTCGATCCGATTGCCCCGACCCCACACAGCACAACCCGGGCCTGCGCAAGCTTGCCCATTGCAATCTCACCTCGGTACTCAATTTCGTGCAGAAACGTTCGCGCGGTCATTCGACTTTCCTAGCTCACTCAATCTTCGGTCACAGACGATTACGACATCGTCATTCAAATAGTCGGCTGCCGCCAATCGCCAGCCATCACACTCATCATCCAAAAATACAAACGCCTCAACTCGCTGTTGGTGGGCAATCAAGCAGAGCAGGGGGCGCCCCAGACAACTCGTCCAGGCCCGCATGGTTTCAACATCCTTGCGGCTGGGGTCCAATCGCCCGCTTGGATGCGTATGCAAAAACCCCAGGACATCACCAGAAGTTTCGTCACGTTTCTCGACGGCATCAAACGAGAACTCAACTTCAGCCGGCTTGCCCTCATGGGGATGTATCAGCGCGCACTGCCAGAATGATCCTTGTGAAATTCCCACAAGCGTCCAGCACTGTTCGCTAATACGAGTTTCAGTTTTCATCTGATTTCTTCTGATTTTTTGACTCGAATATATTTGTTCGCAAGGTCGTTCGGGATTTCTGGGAGGTCGAGGCTCCCGCCGAGACAAAACTAACCCTGGCAGCTGTCCCGGCAGAACCTTTGCTCTGTTTCCACAATTCCTGTTTCGGCGGGAGCCTCAACCTCCCGTTTCGCTTCACACTTGATGGGTATCAATCCCTTCTCGAAGAACGCCAACCAAACTGGTCAAATCGAAATCATTGTCGTAACCGTCCAGACATACTCCTGCACTAACCAGCCCGAAGTTCTCCTTGTCGACGGCGGAGGTAAAACTTCTTCCACCCACTGTAAAACTGACTTGAAGGTTTCCATGCGCTTCACGCATTCCGGTGAACTGAGCCCCCGAATGTGACAAAGCCTCTCGGACTCGACTCAAATCGGAATTAAAACCATCTTGAGCTTCAGCATCTGACTCCGTTTCAATCTTCCGTTTTGGTTCCACCGCCAGTCGATAATTAAAGTCGTATGCAGCTCGATGCTCTGCAGTCATCCCTGACATTTTGACTTGTGCCGGCGGCTTCTGATCCAACAAAGCTTTTCGTAATCTATCGGCATGGCGTGGATTCGCGCGAGACGACGTTCGCTCAAACCAAAAAACGTTCCCGTCAAAACGACCTTCAATCAAATCAAACAGGTCAACATTTTCCGAAAGCTGGATTGGAATCAGTCCATCCAGGCAAAACCTCCGGTCTCCTCGACTTGCAGCGGCGCACAACCAAGACGGTCCCCACTGGCGAGTTGCGATCAAAGAAATTGATGGGAACAGACTCAAGTAACTTTTCCGCTCGCCAAGACTCGCTTCACGTACGAGGGCAGCTTCGGTAAACGAAATAGGCTCAAAGATTCCAAACCCGTGGAAATTGTCAGGCGCGATCTTCAGTTGGCAAGTAGCTTCACCAATTCGCACACCCACAATTCCACCAGGAACCGCAGGCGCAATGAACTGACGACCGCAAAAAGCATCCTCCGCAGCAGCAAGTCGCTCAATCAAATCTTTCGCTTTTCTTCTGGCCATTATTAAACCTCCAACCGACATCCTGTTTGACGGCGTAAAGAACGCGACCCAAAACAGATTGGGCCGCGTTGATTTTTCTCATCCTACCATTTAGGGTGATCAGCCTACGCTGCTCGACGCTTGGGCAATTGATACTGCATGATCTCCATCAACAAATCCAATTTGCTTGGGCGAGACAACAGCGGCACCAGGTTTGGCAACGAGTAATAATCACCATCAAATTGGAACACATCAACTTCGATTCCGGCTTCACGGCAATGACGCTCAACCAAACCACATCCTCGTGGGGTTCGAACGATGTACACTGATGGAGTCGCGCCGACTGCGTCGCAGTACGCTTGGTAACTCGCGACGAAGTTCGGCGAAGTGTTGTGCCCTTCGTCCGTAATCAAAATAATCTGATCAACCTTTTGCTTGGCTTTCGTCATTGCCACCAATGCCACACCGCAACTAGTTGCGCCACCTGAGTTGATCCCTTCCAAAGCTCGACCCCAGGATGCCAGATCCTGTCCCTTCGAATCGATTTCGTAGCAAAGTGTGTCGAACGCATAGGCGTACAAGTCACTTTCACAAACAGTTGACACAATCGCACCAATCTGGCGTCCCAGTTCAATTGCGACATTCATTGACGACGACTTGTCGATCAAAATTGCCGTTGGACGCGTAATCCGCCCCTTTGCCTTGACCTGCGTGTCCGCAACATCTTCTAGCCCTTTCTTGACCTCTTCAGACACACCAGCCGATTGAATCGCCTGCTGAGCCTTCAGCGCACTAACACGGCTATCCGTTTTTGCCGATTCCAGTTTCGACTCGATCATCTCTCGAATCTCTTGAGCATTCATCGCGCCACGCTTGCGAAGCGAACCCAAGTTGTTGATCAACTCTTGCGGACTCATCTGCTCAATCAGTGCAACCAAAACAGCTGGCGTCATCTGGCGAACAACGGTCGCAGCAACCCGATACGGAATCCGGTGCTCGACAATCGCTCGCGCCTGATCCGCCGGCTTTTCTGCAGCCGCCAAAATTCGCAATGCATACAGGCGACTGTCCTCTGGTGGATTCCCATCAAACAGAATCTGCTGTGCACGCACACCTGGCTTGATGTGCAAAAGGGCATACAGTCGCTTCATGGCGCGACGTGCATGTAGCACGGCACCGTCGAAGCGATCTGCATTGGCTTCACGTTCACGCAAGTATCGTTTGACTTCCGTCTTCATCGCTCGCGGTAGGTTCCGGAACAAACCGAATTCTTCGGTCAAGGTAACCGCTTCGTCAGTTTCTTTCGCAGGCTGTACTTGCATTTGCGTTCCAGTCAAAGCGGCTTTGGCAGCCACACGTCGCTGACGCTTGCTCATGGACTTTGCGGCGCGATTCAATTCATTCTTGCTCGCGCGCCGAGTCCGCTTGGTACCGCTGATGAAGTCGACCACACGCAAGACCTGGTAAGGCGGCAACGTTCGCAGCATTGCCAATCCCGCGTCCCGATGGCCGGAAAATTCGCTCAACACCAAAGCGATAATGAACATCTCTTTGTGATCACGAACCGCTCCATGCTCGAAGTACCACGCAGCCAGCTGAACATAGAATCGCGGATCCTGCACGATCAGATCGCGGTGAACCGGCCAAATCTTGTTCAACTCACGGTGCGGAGTCGTCAACAACGTGTTCAGAATAGCCAACCGGATATCCTGTTCCTTTTCTGCCATTTGCATTCCTTCAAAAGTCAAACGAGTTGATACTGGCACGTTCCTCATCGTTATCATTCACGAGAAGAACGAAATAAAATGACTTGCGATGACCAAGCGAAAATCGCTTGGTCGAGTATTGCTTGAACAAAAGATAAGACGCCATTTGGAAATTCGGGTTCGGAAGAAGCCAAAACATTTTCACAGCCAAATGGCGGTCCAGCAGAAAAGCAGCGTTCATTTCGCACAAACACTCTGCATATCGCCGACTTTCAATGGCCGGCCAGATGCCCGTTATCCGAAGACCGCTTGCGGCCGCAACGTCAAATTCCCTGTCGCATGGCGATCAACAACATAATGTCGAAACTTCCCCGGTGATACTTCCAGATAAGTTCCCAACACTCGCCTGATCAAATCATCATTGGAACCCGTTCCGATATCCAAATCCGACAGCGGAACGTCAAAACTTCGACCGTCAAAACGAATATGAATGACGGGGATTTGTGGAGCTATATTCATAGCCTACCTCCTCTTTGCGCATCAGAATTATTCACCAGACAGAAACAAAT
>CBDDAC010000021.1:0-117811 GCA_965224765.1 Mariniblastus sp. | reverse complement strand
GCATCTTCAGGAAGCGATGACGCAGCTTTAAGCTCATAGAATTTTTCAAACGCGTCTTTTCTGTTTATCCCAAGCTTGGTGCGCTTTCCGTTAATGCGAGCGTACCAAGCTTTTCGTTCTTCCCAATACCATGGCTTCGCTGGGCGTGGCATGGTGGATTCTCCTATTAGTGGATTGAAAAGGTCCATGAATAGGTCCAATCCTAGGAGTTGATTATAGAAAATCAAGGAAAATAGCGGACGGAGAGGGATTCGAACCCCCGGTACCATAACAGTACGCCGGTTTTCAAATACAGCATCAATCGCAAAATTGCGGCGTTTCAATAACGTCAGTTTCCATATTATCCATTGTTTGTCATAAGTAAATACCTGTTCTGTACCAAGTTCTGTACCGTGGGTTTTCAAGTTGGAATAAAAAAGGCCCTCCGTTTGGAAGGGCCTTGTAATTTTTAATTTAAGAGAATTTCGATTCTAGTTGTCGTCCGCAATCGTTTCTTCGATCTCTTTCCAAATCTCTAATTTGGGACCAATCATTTCGCTGGTATCCATTCCTGATCGACGCAAGAACGTCTCAGAGGAAGCCGACTCAAAGTTACTTCGGATTCGATCTGAACCGAAAAATTCAACGAGTCTTTTCTTCTGTTCATCGGTTAATTCATCTTCAAAAATCTCCGAAGCTTCCTTCCTCTTCAACTTAATGAATTCTTCAATCTCTTTTGCGAGTTCAGCATACTTTTCGTTGATGCCCTCTTTTTGGGATTCAGAAAGGCCGACGTGTTTACTTACAAGATTTTCCTCAGAAAGAACTCCTATCAATCCTCCTCTTCCCATCCTTGTGTTCAACAACTGCTCAGATTGAGAATCGGCAAGCAGTTCCGAAAGCTCCTTGCAAAGCACTTTGCATTCTTTGCCGAATACTGTTTTAAGATGACTTTGTTCCGCCTTTCCCACACCCTCAAGTTTTTCACCTAAGTGCTGTTTTGCGGAACGATATCTTTCAGTGATTTCACCGACCATTTCGGCTTGCTCTCCAACTAAGTCGAGCTGGTTCAGCAATGACTGATTGTTGCTTAGCACTTCCAGTACACCAAGCATTCGCGTGCTGTTAGACAAACGGGATGCGTTGTCCACGCGAATCGGTGGAGGACCATCCATTCCATTGTCTTTAAGGTACTGGTTGAATTCCGCGTGAGCAGCCTGCCGGTCTTCCCAGCTCTTTTTCTCCACCACAGGATGTTCCACTTGTGCTACAGAAATGGCTGGCATTAAAAAGCACATGCCAAAAATGAACGTCTTAAATGCAGACATTTTTTCTCCTTAAAAATTTGTACAAGGCGGATCTGTATCAGTCATCAATATGGCAACGCATGATTGTGAACTCATGCTGGGTGTTGATGTCAACGATGTCACCGTTTGAATCGACCGAAGGTGCTTCTGGTTCTTGGATAGCATGCCAGGCAGTAGTGGAATTTGGGTCATCGCCTATGTTTTGCCAGCTTAACCAAACTTTAGCCATAAACTCTTTCCCGTTCCCCAATTTTTTTAGATCGGCGATCCGTTTGCCAGCTTCGACATTCAAATCCACAGTCTCCAAGGCGTCGAGCAACTTCATATCATTCTGAATATCGACCGAAGCCCAAGTGTTTCCCGGTTTCTTTTCGAAAACCTGAACAACCAGCAACGCTCTTATTGCTTTGTCACCGTAGTTATTTGTAACAGAAGCGTCTGCTTCTACGCCATAGTAGGAATGATGGCACATTATGTCGCCATCGGCGGGCGTAAGGCTGGTTACGTCTCCGGTTGGAAGCGGTAAGGTTTGTGCTTCCGTATTTTGGGCCAGAAAAGCAACTAAAATCAACGCTGTCAAACCAATGATGTTTCTCATTTTTTCCTCAATCTTCAATACACACGTAAACTTAGTACGATTTTCGCAAAAATCGATTCAGCGATCATAAGGCAGTAACTTCATGAATCAAGCAAAATCAATATCGCTTCCCCTTCTGCAAGTTCTTTCTTTCTAAGGGGACAGAAAAGCCCCTCCATCTGGAAGGGCTTTGGTTTACAATTCGAATTCACGATAAGTCCAAGTGCTTCAGAGTTGCTTTCTTGCTGGAGAGTCTCTGAGGTCTTGGCTTTTTCTTTGAAGGCCGTTCCAAGTACGGCAAGATATGAGCTTCCCAACTAAGGCGAATCCCAGACTTGCCGATTTGGTAACATTCAATTTTTCCATCAGCTACTAATCTGTACAGCATGCTTTCCGACACTGCCATTTTTTTTGCCGCCGTTTTTACCGTCATCAACTTGCACCTCCTTCCAAAGCTCTGTGATGTGTAGCGGGTATACGTAGTCGCCGACGGCCACATCAAGCACGTGTTCGGTCTTGCCAGTACGTACACACGGCACTTCAGCGACTCCGTAAATCTTGGCCTTAACTTTTTTAGCCATTAGTTTCCTTTCTGAGCTTCATCGAGTTTTCTTTGAAGCATTCGTTGGTTAGTTACAGGTGGTTCACAACGAGCCGCAAACGAAACGAGAATCGGATAGGCTTCCGTTTTGGAGAGACCAAAGGACCGTACCAATTTGCAAGCTATATAGAACAGCTTGTTGTCTCGGTGTCCTTTGAGTTCACCGGGAATGGCGTTCGTCCAGTCGACAGCACGCATGACCATGTCACCCGATTCTTGAATGGGTTCGTTGTTTACCTTTTTCTTGGGAAGCCAACTTGGATTGAACACTGTCATATGCTCCCGGCGGATTTCATCGTGACCTTCAACAAATTCGTATTGAAAGTCATCAATGCGAGACGGTGGGCAGACGGTGTATCCGTGTTTCCCTCGAATATCAAATAGACCGTTGACGTTGACAAAGTTTCCAATGTCCTGTCCGTCAAAGGCACACAATAAATGGATTCCACGGCGGGTCCGAACAATCGTTTGGAATGGTCCAAACTGTTTGTAAACCGATACCGCAGAATCACGGGAATCGCAATCAATTGCGATAGTTCCCAACCCATGTTGCCAACCAACATTACCGCCACGTTTGATATGGGCTATAATCTCAGTTGGGGCAACCTTTAGGTTGGGCCAGTTTCGGGTTACAGGCTTCTTCGAGTTTTTCGCGACAAGTAGAAGCTTGTGCCCTTCTTCAATCATGTTTTTGATCATGATCACATCTTGGCGTTTTTTGTTCATCAGCCTTTCTTGAATTTCACCTCCCTCCCAAGACGAATTGAAACCTTGTCTTTCTCAGCTTCGATCAAAATTGGAGAACTGATTGTTGCCTCGCCTCGTTCGGTAATGAAGAACGTGCCAACCTCGTCAAGAATGGGAACCATAGATTCCTCAGCCTTTGCGACAACCTCTGCGATTCGTGTTAGGTCCAACACCTCGCTGTACATAATCTTTGCCAGTTCTTCGTTCTTGCTGTCGAGAAATTTCTCGATACGATTCTTCTCAGTCATAACTACCTCATTTCCAACCATAAAAAACTACATCATTTCCGAAGCAAATTGCAGGGTCAGCGACCATCATGTATCTACGGATTGTTTCTTCATTTTGAATAAGTCTTACCTGCTCAGCTTTCAGCTCCTCTTCCGCTTCTTCAACTTTGTAGCCGACCTTCTTTCTGATTACTCGAAGAGCTTTCTTTAGTTCTGTTTCCTCTTCCCAACGTTTTGTGATCTCCTCCTCGGTCTCAACCAGCATACCGGTAACAATGCCGAAGTAGGGAGCCAACTCTTTTTCTTGCATGATACGGCCGATCATGGCTTCGGCCTTTACATTGAGCGACACACCTTCCGCAGGAAGCTGTCGCAGATCAGCATCTACAACCGTGTGCGTTTTTTTCACACGCTTCTTGTTGACCCTGAATTCTCGCCTAACTTCAGTACTCTTCTCTTCCACATCTTCGAAGAACGTGTACACGATTTCTCGTTCACCTAAAAAGTGGTAGGTGCCAATTGAGTCGTACTTCATCTGTGCCAGTAATTGGTCAATCCAGACTTCATTGGTTTCATTGAGCCATTGCTGGAAGTTTCCACGAAATCGAAAACCCGGAACTGGCGGCTCTATGATTTTCAAAGCCAGTGGCCTACATAAATCTGAAAACAGCCCGACTAATTCAGAACGCTTTCTTGCAATCTTTTTGGATTCTTCGTTGTAGGCGAGATCCCGGCTATCAACGTTGCTTTCATTTATCTGTTTTCTCAATTGAAAGACACAATGAAGTATGTCTTTTGCAGATTGTCCAACCATTTGTTGGTAAGGCGAAACGTCTTTTGTAGTTTGCATAAATGCTATTCCTTAAAAAAAGTAAAGTGTTCCTGAACGGGAGGGTTCAGGGCTTGGGTGATGTTCGGCTTATTTGCCGAACAACAACAATCGCCACAACGGCTTTTGTTTCTTTTTGAACTTCTCGACCGAAACGATATCTTCGACGTTATCTCGAACTTCTTTAACTGCTCGCTTTCGAGCCGTTTCTTCATTTGGTGCATAGACCATCCAGTAAGAATATTTGACTTTGAACATTGGCATGATGTTTGAGGGGAAAAGGGGATTAAGATCCCCAGGTTAAAAATGCAATCCAACCGAATTGGATTAAGTGAAGTGTGATGCCGATTATTGCTCGCCACATGAGAGCTTGGTTGTTTGTGTTTAGACCACGCAGGGTTTGGTTGTAGCTTTCCTGAAGCTCGTGAAGTGCTTCGGCTAAGCTGTCGATTTGATCTTGTAGATCTGGCATAGGAATGAGGGGAAGTAATTAATAGACGCGGATCATGGTTCATGGCCGTCAAGACGCAGCTGCCGAAGCAGTCTGTCTTTACTGCTGTGAAATAATGAGGAGTGTTGTTGATTACGTTGTTCGCTCCGAAGGAAACGGGTGGGCGTTCAACGGTGGTGTTAGGGAGTGTAATTTTCATATTTAGTTCTCTCCCAGGAGCGCCTGACATGGCTCCCCTTTATGGTCTACCCAGCGTTCACTGATGTACTGCAAATTCGTGTAGAAAACGCGATCTCCGAGCGGTTTTGCCAGTGTTCCTATGCGGTGTAACCGCGTTGCACTTGGGACCACAAAGAGGATCTTCTTGGGAGCGCCACTAAGGATACGAATTCTCTGTTCGACTTTGCCTTTTGACTCCGTTCCCATGTCAATCTCCAGATACCAATCATCAAACTCAGCGTCTGGCCGATAGCTCTTATGAACCGCTTTCCAGCGTTTAGCATCCAATCGACCTAAGCCGATCAATGCTCCAGTAACTGCTTTTTCGTGTTCTGCCATGTTTGGCCCCACTTTCACTTTGCCGATCAATTGCTTTCTTCGCTTTCCGGCCATAACCAACCCGACAACGTTGAGATGTTCACTTCCGACCAATGCCCGGATGTCGCGTTGGATTGTCTTGATGGGTGACTTGAGGTGTTTGACGTAATCCCAGCAGATCCGAACTGCTTGTTCATCTGTGAAGACGTGTTGTCTACCCTTTCCTGCCAAGAAAGCTCTTCTACTCTTACTTTCCATTGATCCAACTCGCTTAGAATTTGGTCGTTTCGATGGTCTCGCCGGTGAAGCCGTAAATTCTCAATCCACTTTTCTAGGTTCGGAAACTGAAACGTTTCAATGTCGCCTTCAATCTTCGTAATACACTGAGCGACTCGAAGCCTAGTGATCGCTTTTTTGAGCAATTGGGCTTGCTCGTGTATCCCCATAAACTCCTCTTTAGTCTCGATCCACTCTCGATAGATTGGACGTTCACGATTGCTAATCGTCTTACTCTTGTCTTTTTTGCGAATCGACTCTGATTCGTATTCTTCGAAACCTGCGTTCGCTTGCCGAAACGTCTGCACGTAGCGTTTGACGTAATAAGGATCGAATACAGCAGCAAGATCTCGTACGGCAATATCGAGTACACTCATGAGTTACACCTAAACCAAAGATGATTTGAATTCTGCATTACCACTTCAGTGATTGGATAAACGTCATCGTTGAATACTGGCTCCTGGCAGATTAGGACAAAGAACAGTCCGTACTTCGACATGCTCTGCATGGCTTGCGCAATCTTGGGATTGACGCCATGGATTTCGGCCTCGTCGAGGACTACATATACATTTCTCTTCAACGCACCGTCCTCAGCTAAACGCATCACCTTCATAATGGTGTGGTTCAACAGAAAGCTGTGTTCTTTTCTGGGAATAACTCTTCCGCCTTCGATCGCCAGTGAACAACCCTTGTTAATCATGTCAGCAAGTGGACACATTCCCCAATCGAACTTTCTGACGACTTCGCCATGTGTTAGCGGTTCTAGAAATCTTCTTGCAGGTGCTGTTTCTCGATTCATTGAGGAGAGACCTGTCGGCAGTCTTTCCATCCACTCGACGCATACTTCGTTGTTGCATCTTTGACGAATCCAAGCGTTCTTGTCGCGGTACCAACAATCCCGCATTTGATGAAATCGTAGACCTGTATAAATCTTGGTAAGAATGAACATGATTGCATGTTCCATTATTTGCACGTATTGTGAGGCATGCCCCATTCCCCGGTCTGATGCCAAACACTGAGCAAGATCTTCGGCCACGCGCCGGTTCTTGACTGGGTCGCCGGTGTCGCTGGCGAAATTATGTGGAATCAGGTCATTATCTAAACAGTCATTGTTCTGAAGAAGACACGGCAAGTAGACTTCTTCACACATCGACCAAAACAGCCTTGCGCTACTTTCAGCTTGTGGGTCCGCCCAGACAACAGCACACCCTTCGAGAATGCGCATGATCATTGTGATGATCGCACCGATGGACTTTCCTGCCCTGGTTGTTCCAGTGATGAGAAGATTAGACACGGCACCTACCCACCAATCCCTCAATGCGAGCTACGATGCCGTTCCAAAAATCCTTGAGCAGTTTGCCGACTCTTCGACTAGCCCAACCGGCCCAAGCTTTTGAGAACTCGCCAGGTTCTTGAATAGCTTCACCAAGCGTTGTCCAACGCTCTGGCTCTTTCTTTGCTGGCTCTTGCCGAGCAGGAACTTCGGCTTTTTGAACAGGAGGTTCTTGATACTCTCCAGTCTCTTGGAGGATTTCTTTTAAGGTTCGCATGAGTATCGGCATTTCGAATAAAACACAAGTGACGTCAAAAACGAATATTGGGCGACTCGCCCTCTAACCTGCTATGTACAAATTTGATGGTTGTGTCGCAGTTATTCTTGACTTACTTGTGAGAACAGATGTACCGTGTTACATGAATGGAATCGAAGAATAACATCGGCAACAATCCCGATGAACCTATCGAAGTTCAATGGTCCAGCGGGGGCAAACCGCAGGATGTCTGGTTTGTGTCCAGTGAGAAGAAAAGCGGCGGACCGCCTGTAGAAGAAGCATGTGTGCTGAGAGTGGTCAATGAATCAGCTGGTAAATCCGAGAGACAGCGCGTTCTTCAGCTTGTTGCCACGTATCGGGCATGGCATAGAAAGTTCATCGAGTTGGATCGCAGGCGTGACGTAAACGGTTAACTAGCCTTTTCAACGCTCGATGTATTTGCGAATGATGCAATCTCCTTTCTTCTGCCAATTCTCGCAATGTAGCGCCATCAAGAAAATATCTCTCCAACAGCTCAAATTCGTGGACGCTGCATTCGGTATTGATTACTTCAAACAGCTCGTCTTGCTCCAGCGTGTTCAATAACGGCCTTTGTAGATCTCGAACTAAACTTGGATTCAAAAGCAACTCCGACATAGTCTGAGTTTTGAAGGAAATGCGATCCGGTTTCAAGAAGTTTCTAACTTCTCCCCAAAGAACGCTGTCAAATTGAAAAAACAGCTTATCAAATCTGAATTGCTTCTTTTTCTTGTTTCTTGCGAGTCGAAAAGGTTCTTCATTTATTTTCAGTAGAAAATCATGCAATCTGTCTTTCGATTCCTGCATTTTGTTTTCTGGTAAGATATGTTTAAACAGGGGAAGTATGCTCTCCGATGTAGAAGACAAATTGTGAAGCATATGAGCAGGGCTATCCAGCGATGTCAGGTAACTTACTCCAAACTCGCGATTTTTATCTCCGGCCAAAGCGAATTTCACCAGTGCTTTAAACTTTTGCTTGCAGGGAAATTCGTTACGTACAAAGCGAATTCCCATTTGCTGAAAGAAAAGACCTTTCTCCGATTGGTCAGTATCGTTCAATTCCTTGACGACAAGACTTTCAGCCAAAGCGTTTATCGCATTTGAATTCAAACTCTCGCAACTAGCGTAGAATTTCCGTGTTTCAACGGGGCGATTGTCAGCTAATACGGCGGCCGCGAAGAAGCATGTCTGAAACGACATTTTTTCGTTTAAAAGAATCTTAAATAGCACATTGTATTTTTGGCAGTTGTGAAATGCGATTGCCACCGCAAGATCTTTGCAAAATACGTCCCCAGTACGGTTCATGAGCGCGGAAGTAACAAGATCTTCGTAACCATACTTAATTAGCATAAATGCAGCTATGTGGACTACTTCCAATCGTCGACTTCCTATTGGCGAATTTCTGTCTCCCTCCTGAATTCTTAAGTTGACAATCTCGAGGACGGGGGCAACGTAGCCGTTCTCGATCCAGATTCTGCACAGGTTGTCAACCAGATCAGCTGTTGGTTCTTTGTACTGAAACGCAATTTTACTGAGCAAGTGAGCTATTGAGTCAAGTTTCC
The DNA here is from genome assembly GCA_965224765.1 of Mariniblastus sp. GTDB lineage: Bacteria > Planctomycetota > Planctomycetia > Pirellulales > Pirellulaceae > CAZDBA01. The sequence goes on along the minus strand of CBDDAC010000021.1, from coordinate 109,150 downwards.
CGTATCGACACAGCGTCGAAGCCAATTGAAATTGTGTGTGACCATTGTTGCATGTTAGAAGTGCGTTCTCCCAATCTTGCGGATCGCAAGTACGAATGAACACTCCCATCGCGCGAGAACAAGAACGCTGTGACTCGAAATCTGCATAGGGATATAGTTTTATTGGGGTTCGGGCGAGTGTATCAACATCGACTCCTGGTATTTGGGGATTCCCTTCTTCAAATTCATTGGGGGCGAACAACCTTTGCACCTGATCGCGCCTGAGATACTCCGGATGTTGCTTTACATTTTCAGTCAAAACATTCTCCCGCGTGTTTTACGCTTCAACATTGGATTAGCTTTCTAACTTAAATGTATTCATCGAGAGTGTTTGTCGCAACGAAAATCAAATTTTCTTAAAAATTCGAATCAACACCATTGATGAATCTGACTGGGCTGAAGATCGTGCTCAGCAGCAAGCTCGCTGACCGCAACCTGGTCTTTGAGATGCCGACGTACAATCTCGGCTTTTTGTGATGGAGTAAACATTCTGCGTGTTCGGGACATGGAGTTCTTTCGTAGAATCTGAGTTTAACAACTCAATCCAAGAAATTCCATTTCCATCAGAGGCAAGACAGTAGTTTTCACGGACCCCAGAACTGTCGCAGCCCCACTCGCGGAAAATTGTGTCAAGTAAAAGTGTTTCACATTGAAGCAAAACTGTGCGACGATTAGTAAAATCTGCTATCGGAAGTCGTACGGTTTCCGCACAATTTAACTTGTAGTACGAACGTCCCGGGTTCGTCGCGGAAGACAAACGCCTAGCGTATTTGAATATGTCTTGCCGCTTCTTCAGATTCTTTACCTGAAGAGTGAAAGTAGCCCTGTGTCGTTCTGATATCTGAATGCCCCGCCAATGCTTGGGCTTGTTCAAGTTTCGCACCATGTTGGATCGCGTTCGTGATACTTGTGCCCCGAAGCGAATGGCAGCAAATATTTCGGCTGCCAAATCGCTCAACGTCGATTCCGGCGTCAATTGCGTGTCGCTTAATTCGATCCAAGATTGAACGTCGATTCATTCGTCGCGAAACCAATGATCGACGATCCTTCGCAACAGGACGAAATAGCGGTGAGTTGCTTGGTTGGTCGATGATTCGACCGAACTCCAGATACCGAATCAACGCAGGCGAAGACTCAAGTAACGCCTTGCGTTGGCGCTTGCCGCCTTTTTCTTCAACTACCAAATAGAACTCATGGTCGGATCTTTCCAGGCTTCCAATCGTCGCCGACGCCAGAGCTGAAACTCGACAGGCGGTTTTGAAGAACACGAACAACATCGCGTGATCTCGAACTCCGGCCAATGTATTTAGGTCAGGCTGGTGAAGCAGCTTTTTGGCTTCTGCTTCCGTCAGAATTGGCGTTGAGTTCTTTTGAACCCGAGGCGATTCGACTGCTTGGATGTCTTGGACTGTTTCCCAGTCAACTAGGCCCCGTTTCCCAAACTGCCGATAGACTCCGCGAATGATGCTCAACTGTTTGGCGATTGTTGCCGGTTGCATCCCTGCTTGCCTCAGCGCCTCGCGGAAGATGCGAATGTCGTCGCCGCTGGCCGTCAAAGGATCGAGGCCGCAACCTTTCATGTGAAACACGAAATCCCGGATCACCGATGCATAGGTGTTGCGACTTTGGTCGCTTGGTAGTCGTTCACAGATCCATGGCACCAAAGCAGCCGCCGGATTTTTTTCTCGAGTCGTCGGAATCAGCTTAGAAAGAAACGCCGACACAGTTTCACGAGAAGTCAAGCTTTCAGGAACGACCAGTGCCGCTTTACTTGACACTGCCAATGGTTTTATTGCGAAATCATCATTCATAAATCAGAGAGAAAAGACAACAACACTATACACCCAGAAAGCACATTCTGGGAAGTTAATTGAATTGACGAATTTGCAAAAATTAAGTGTTGCTCGAATCCGCTATCGAGAATCGCAATGTCATCTCGACAAACCTTGAAAAAACAGATTGCTGATCGGCTTGATGGAATCATTGATGGCGCGTATTCAATCCGTGGCTTGGGACCAAGCATTCTCACGACTTTGCTTCTTGTGAAGTATCCGAACAAGTACAGTGTTTGGAATGGCAAATCCCAAGGCGCAAAAAAAACGCTTCGCTTTTAGCCTGAATTCCCGCGAGGAACAACGAAAAGAAATCAGTACAAACAACTCAACCAAGATCGAGTTGAAGCGTTTCCGTGAGCTTGCCGCGAATGTCGACTGGTTTCAAAAGTAGGTGTTTTCTTTTTTGTGAACTGACATCAGTGTAATTTTCAGTCGAACTTTACATCGTGATTTTCTTGCCAATGTAAGGTACGAGAATTTTCTCTTTGCCTTGCATCGGCCAAGCGAAATGTATTCGTATCGGCGGAAAGCTACTGGGAGAGTTGACCTTCCCATGCCACGGACAGAATCGCCGTTCTGCCCCGGTCTCTTCAAACGTCATTTCAGCTGCAAACTTGGTTTTGTTGCCCTGAGATTCATCCGTAAAGTAAGGAGCAGTTCCCATGAAGTAAGTTTCGTACAAGACTTTGTACTGTTCGTTCCGATGACCGTCGGCATCTACATTCTTCGCGAGCTTATTGAGAACTTGGGCGAGCAGAAAAATTCCGTTGGCTACACTTTTCACATACGGATAGCCATTCATCCGCATGAATCCTTCCGAGAAAATGAGCTCCGGCGAAGAGCTTTGCAAGTGTTCACCTAATGTCTGCCATGAGTAGAAAGGGGCAGGAAGATTCTCCAGTTCAGGGACAACCGTTTCGAGCGTCCAGTGGTTCCGCACTTCCACATCCGTCTCTAGATCGGCTCCTTGGCGCCAAGTCACTGAAACTGGCGTTGATTCCCACGCTGAAGGACTAAAGCTGATAAGTTGCCGAGGTAGTTCATTGGCAAGGCAGAACGCCGCTTCACCAATCGCACTATCAGTTACCATTTCCCCGCTGACTTCCAACCATTCGTCGTCGGCATGCTCCCTTTTGTCCAGCCAAAATGGCCCCCCCTTTGTCAACCAACTCATCCATGCGCGACGATCATTCAAACTAAGTCCTGCCATGGCTTCTGGCATTAGTATCGAGGGGCATACTGAACGTACAGCAAGATTTCGATTGCAGTACAATTCGCGACCGGCCTCCTTTATCGACTGGCGAATCGCCATAACACTCGATGCCGCGTTCGCAAATTCCAAAGATGAATTGAATTGACCATGCAGAGACAATTCATTTAGCAAGAACTCCATTTTATTTCCCCCAACTTGCGAAGAAATTGAGATCCTTGTCAAACTGATCGAAAAAACCTGTTGGCCAGTGGTCAATATTTCCTTCGGCATCTAGAGTTGGACTGATGACTTGCTCATGGTCCGTATTCCGTGCACCGAAGAAATGAATCGAACATTTTTCATGGCTGATCGTTTGTTTCTTAACCGACCGGCGGATTCCGTTGAGTACGTGATCGCTGTGCGACTCAGTGATCACTTGCACGCCAGCAGCCGCCACCTCAGCTAGAAACTGGCCCATCTTCGCTTGGCCAGCGGGATGAAGATGCACCTCGGGGTTCTCAATGAGCAGTAGGTCGTTTTCTTTGGAGGCGAGGGCGGCGACCAAAATTGGTAACACCTGCGTCAAACCGAACCCGATATTCACCGGTCGGTGGTGGTCGGTCTCTTCAGAATTCCGAAGCCCCAACGTCACCATGTTCGCCTGTGGAACCGGCTTGATGATCAGAGATGCCCCCGGAAAGAAATCATCCATCCGTGCATTCACTTGCCCTAGGAGGTTGTTGGGATGACCATCAAGCAACAGCGACGAAAGAACTTTTTCGTCCCGCTTTTGATACAGCAATCCAACAGCATTCCCTCCACGTGGGCCAACAACCTGTACTGCCGTAGGATCTCCGAGTGAATAGCTGTCTCTGGGGCCGATACGTTCTGCGGTCAGATATGACAGGCTGCGAAGACGGCGTGCGAGATCGACGTCCTCCAGCAACTCCGGAAAGAGGTATCGCAAATGAAGCGGTGGCTCGTAGGTCGCGATATCGACACGTACGCGTTCAATAGCCGCAGACATTGCCTGCTTATCATGCTCATAGCCAAACTGCCAATCTACAATTGTATCTGTAGACTTCAACCCAATCGAAAATTGACGGCGACCATGAATCTTATCGACAACTTCGGAAACTGTTCCGAGCTGAATTGCAGACCCGTTTAGCTGGAGCCGCGACGACCACTCGTGGTCCAGCATCGTCTGGTGCAACAACACCAATGCTTGGAGTACCGTCGATTTTCCCGATGCGTTCGTTCCACTCAGCAAAGTGAGTGGCGAAAGAGGCAAATTCAATTTTTCAAAACACTTGAAGTAATTAAGCGAAAGCTGTGAAAGCACCTGCCACCTCCGTAAATTTCTGATAGGCCATGTCGAATCGACGATTCACTTTGTTGTTGCCATTGACGCTGTACGTAATGGCATCGACAAACTCAGGTTGGTCAAGTAACGCGTAAAAGGCTTCGCGGAATAGGTCGGGGGACTGTTTAACCTGCTCTTCGTCATACTGGCCTAGAATCACCGACATCACGTCCCACATGGACGCATTGATTACACTTCGATTAACCGTATCGGGCAGATGCTTTCGAAATGCATGCTTTCCGAAAAGAAACAGGTTGTTTCGCAAAGTACGTTGGAAATGCGAAGAAAAACCCTCTAATTCGGCGGTAGACATCTTGTTCATCTTGTTCAAAGCTTTGGCGAGGAATCCGTCCATGTCGGCTCTCTCATAGCTCTCTTTACCGACTAGCCAAAAGGCGCAGAAACGATTGACGAACTCCCGGTCACGCATCGTCTTCGTTTTCAAACTGCCGCCAGTGGCATCAAGAAACAGCTCCGTTTCGGATTCTGCTTTCAGCCATTCCGTTGCTTGTCCGTTGTACAAGCAGTTTCGCATTTGCTGGCGGGTCAGAGGAACGCCACCGTTGACTCGTTCAAAAATCTGAAACTTAGCATTGTCCGGGACATCGCTGTCGAGAATGTACAAAATCAGACTGCAATCCTCGATCCGATTTTGTAGCTTGGGTGAGAGTTCCTCGAAACGCATCTGGTGAAGCAAGCTTTGTTCAGGAAGCTTGAGTGCGAATTCGTTGTCAAGAAATTGTTGAAAGGTCGTCAATCGTTGCAGCCCATCGACAACGATCACATTTCCATCCTCGTTTTCGGCAAGATAGAAAACCGGTAGTGGAATTCTCATTAACACAGACTCAATCAACTTGCTCTGCTTGTCTCGATCCCAAACAAAGTCCCGCTGAAAGTCCGGGTTCATGATGTAGCCGCCCTGCCGGATTCGGCGTACGACTTCAAAAACAGTCCGTCGTTCATCGCGAATCAGCAATGTGTCGATCGGGAACTCGCCCAATTCGCCGTCGTCTTCAACACCCTCGACGCTTTCTAAACTGTCTTGCAATTCAAGATCACCAGGCACCGAAGTGTTGATTGAATTCGGTGGATCTGTTTGTTCTGCCATAGATTCTGATTCATTCATGTCATCATTAACCGCTGGTTTATTCATAGTTGACTAATAGTTTACACAATTAGAAGTGAATTCCAACAGTGCGAGCACATCGCCGCCGATGCCAATCAGCGACCGATCTGAAGGAAGATGTTTGGTTGGTAGAATCATGATGATTGAGGTAAGTTTTCAAAAATATCGCAACGATCAAAAAAGTATGCCATCACGGCCGTCACTGCTGCAATTCCATTTGGATTGCCGGCAAAATGTTCGCCGCCGCTGAACACCCACAGGGCGTTAAATATTTCCTCGACAGAAATCCCGGAATCGGCCAGATCCCTATATTTATTTCGGTACGCTTCGGCGATGTCTTCAGGCCGATCCTCGTTGGGAATTTCATTCAGGTAAGCCTGCACCACTCCGGTTTTATGGCGACCAATCTCGACTAGTTGAGCGCTTGCATGCAAAAGTTGATTGTAGGGCAGTTTTTCAGGGTCCGGCAGATCAATTGGCGGAAGAGGCGGCGCGTCCTCGGTCGCCAATCGCTGAACGACCGGAATAATCTGCGGATACTGCAAACTTTCCAGATGAGCCAACGTCGGCGCAGCCCCGAACATTTGGTCCAACTGACTTTCAGACAGCCTCGCCAACTCCGTCCAAATCGCAGTGAACTCCCACCGCTTGAAGGTGACTTTTGGGGTTTTCTGCTGTAGCCCGGCAAATGAAACGATCGCCTCCGGCGGTAAATCATCTGGGTCATTATGAACGAACACCCACTCACCCATCTCAAGTTGCTGCTCCGCCAACGTCTCCACCGCCGTCGCGAAATCACCAGTCATTTTGTCGGCCATCTCTTTACCGGTATAATCGCGAGGTGCGAAAACTTGAAAGACAGTTTTGGTTGAGATCCGATAACCGTCGAGACCACCATCGCCGCGTGACAACCGAACTCTTAAGAAATCATCGGAATAGCATTGTGTCATTAGTTTAGCAAACCAATCTTGGAACGCAGTCCGCCGTAGTCTTAAGTACTCAGTCAACGCCGTCTGACGATGAACTTTCAGTTTAAGAGGGTCCACAAGAATAGCTCCTTTCGCTCCTGGTTGTCTTCGTCTTGCCGGGAGATACGCGCGATCTGCCTTGGCTGCGAAATAGCTGTTTTCATTCGTTATCGTGCAAGCTGAGAAGCTATAGAAAAGTGAGAGTCGATGATTCTGTTTGCGGCTAACCAGTTTAGCAGAGTCGAACCCTGCTTGTCATTGATTGGTATGTAAAAAGAAGGTCCCAATTCCAAAAAAGCCCAACCGAAATTGGGCCTTGTGCATGACCGAAAACCTTGCGACGTTGCGTTGTGAGGTGTCTTGCTCTTTTCGAGTCGTAAAGGCAGTTGCGATGGACTGCTACGGCTCAGATCAAAAATTTGGCCATTGTTGACTATCGCAATTTGAGCTTGGGGGCGGCAATCGCCCGAGCAATCGAATCTGCGGTTGAACGCCTCGCTTGAACATCCTGAAAAATGACCATAAAGGCAGTCACCAACAGACGTAATTTGCGGGATGTCTCCCACTCGAAACCACGCGAGCATTTCATCGGCCAATTCTTCAGCCGTCTCCCAATTTTCTTCGCCAAACACGTCAAGCATTTTTGGTTCGATGTTGCAGTTGTGTCCATGACTACTCCCATTGCGGATTGCCGAGGTCAACTTGGTGGCTCTCCGCGTAAAAGGGAAGGTAGTAGTCAACACAGCCGTCGCCGAATGCATCCGGCTCGTAAGAGCTGGCATGATCGCATTCAACACATTGGCAAAGCATTGAGCAATCATCTACTTCGATGACTTCCAGTTGCCCTTCACATTCAGGGCACTGGCCATCGTTTAACGAGATCAACATTGCTTCTCTCCAAACATTAAAGAACAGTTTCCGCACAACGCGGGTTCATCGACAATGAACGGAACGAGAATGCCTGAACAATGTATGGGATGTCAAAACAATTGCCTTGCACCGCCGATGTCGTGGAATATTGGTCTGGGTACAGATTCAAAGTGGCAACGATTGCGCAAAGTAATCCCTGAGTGTTACCATGCGAACGTGAAAAACAACCAAAAAGGCAATCGCTACATTGCAGTCGGCCCTGAAACCAAATTTGCTGACAGCCAAAGCAAAGTCCTTGTCAACAAGTTGGGAATTACGAGACTGAATTCACTTCAGATCAAAGAGGAAGAAGGGTTGGTCGATTGTTACCAACGGATGATCAAACGAGTGAACTTCGATACTCCCCTCTCAAACGCCTTGATTTGTGAAATTCACCGGGCGATCTTTGGAGAACTTTTTGAGTGGGCTGGAAAATGGCGGGCGTCGTGGATTAGCAAGGACCAAACGGTCTGGGCCAATCCCATTCATATCGAAACGCTGATGCAAGCGTTTGAAGCCGAAGTTCTGCAGCGGGCACCGCTAAGCCAAGCGATCAGTGACTGTGAATTCTGTAGCATCGTCGCGCTGATTCATGGCGAGTTCCTGACGATCCATCCATTCCGCGAAGGCAATGCTCGCACGATCAAAGTGCTAACCGATTTGTACGCAGCGCAAACCGGTCGTCGATTCTTAATCTACGATCAAACAGAAGCCGGCCAAACGGAGTATATCAATGCGGCGATCGCAGCGATGGGGCGTGATCTACTTCCGATGGAAGCCGTTATCCACGGAGCGTTGATTCGGTCTTACGATTCGAACGATAGCGACGATCCAATCGACGACGAAATGCTTGGCTCAACGGAGGCAAGCCTTCAATGATACTGTTTCGCTCGACGACTTCGAAAATCTTCGCATTGCGAGCTCGATCATTTCTAAGCCAGTGACATCCCTCGAACAGGGACTTTGAATATTGAGTTGGCATGTATTGATTATAGCGCAATTTGATCAGCATCCAAAGCTTTTTATGTGATGAAAAGACTGGGTGACTTGTGCTACTTTGTTAGCTGGACGGTTATTGCGTTAGTGTGGCAGGGCTCCACCAAGGCGTGAATTCTTTTCGGCTGAGATGAGCGTAAACACGCTCGTCTTGCTTCAAGATCGGTTTGATTCGACACGAACGAGCTTTGCGAACCAATGGAACCGCGTTCAACTTGTGATTGGCAAACACTGGATCAAGCAAACTGGACTTGCAAGCCATCAGGGCTGGAAAGTAAGTGGCGTAGATGCATTCGGCGGCACGATTGCCTGCAACGGCATCGCTGAACCGAAGAATGTTGACAGCTCGCTGGCGACTACTTGTGGTTACGAACAAAACGCGAAACTGATCCGACGATTGTCGGCGGAAACGTTCGTACTGCTCAAGCTTCTTCTGAATCGAAGACGGCAAGCGCTGCTTCGTAGCAATTCGTTCACTGGCTGTGTCCAACTCTGCGAAGAAGATATATCGCCGACCATCAACCGAGCGAAGGTGCAGGGTAGCATCTGGTTTAATGTAATTTTGGTCGTCAAGTTTCAACTGAGTTTCGTACTCAAAGTGTTCAATCTCAATCCCCCCTTTCGCGGCGGCAACCAAAATCGAAACTAAGACTTCGTTAAGTCGATGCGTGTGAAAGTGCAAACTCACTCCAATCGCGGAAAACACAGATCGTTTTGGCAGGGGTGCACCGGTCGGTATTTCATTGATCACCCGACACGCCGTCCGAGTCAATCTCCAATAGGCGGGGTTCCGACCGTTGCTCGGAAACGCAAAAAAGAACCGCCGCACCATCCCCTCTTCAGCCAGTCGTTGCATCCGTCGCCGCAACACCCGTTCGCTCGGAAAGGAATCCGCAAACGTCTGGCTCAATTGAAACAACTGATCATTGGTCAGCGGTAGCTGTTGCAAGACTTGCAACAATTCGTGATCCCGGTTGGTTAATTGAACTGGCATTGCCTGTCACATTAGCAAACTTGCAAGCCAATATTCAAACGAAACAAATTGCCTCTTGGATTGAGTTGGGTCGTAATATTCTTTGCCAGTACTATCGGGCCATAGCTGCGGATTTCTGTCACGTCAAAACGTTCTACTCCAGTATTTCATTGTTGTATTATTAGGGTATGCCTAAGAAATTTATCCCCGTCAATGAACTACTGCCCCGTACGACGTTGGAGCAATTTGTAACACGCTACAACTTTGAAACCGAGATTAAGCAATCAGGGAACGAAGAGAAGATTCGCAATCCGTTCGCATGTGAGAAATGTGCTGGCAATTCACAAGCAGTGTCTGTCAACTGGCAGAGCGGCGTATTCACCAGTCACTGCTACCATTGCAGCACGCGAGGTCGCGTGACAACACTGTTGTTTGGGATGAAATATGGACGGCAGCCGTCGGGCGGCAAATTACAAGGACAAGAATTCAAAGACATTGCAGCGGACATTGCTCAAGTCGCAAACTATGGGACGAACGATGTATCGACGGAAGCATTGCCGTCAAAGCGTCCCGCAGTTGCGAAAATTGAGTCGCCGCCAAGAAAGATCAATCTTCCACTCCACAAAAACGAAGATCCCCGGATTGCAAAACTTGAACACTTGAGCGACGGGTTTGCTTTCGATGTGGATGAAATGAATGGATGCGCAACGAGCTACTTAGCCAAACGCGCTTATTTCACCCAAGATGTCATGAAGCAATGGGGGGTTGGGTTCTTACCATCAAATTCCAAGAGCATGCTTCGAGGAAACATGGTTTACGAACTGCGAAACGAACGATCAGAAAAGATCGGATATGTCGGTCGCGATTTAGCCTTTGAAGATAAGATTCGAAAATGGGAAAACTCCGACCGCACCAGCAAGCAACCAATCAAAGCGAAGTTTCCCCCTGGTTTTGCGAAAGGTGAATTCCTCTATGGAGCGGAGGCTAAACGGTTGCAAAACGAAACGGCGAAAGCCCAACTTGCCGATACCGGCCTGCTGGTTCTTGAAGGCATGAACGACACCATCGCGCTTGATCAACACGGATTGTTGTCAGTCTCGCTTTGTACGAATCGAATCACCGATGGTCAAATCGAAAAACTAGCTCGGTGGAGCCACGATCTGGCTGGAGGCAAAATCACACTAATGCTCGACAACGATCGCGAAGGATTCGAAGGCAGCTTGGATTCGTTAAAGAAGCTTGCCGCCCATGCACATGTGCGTACTGTTTGGACGCCAGATTGCTTTGGAGGAAAGTATCGCGGAAAACAACCAGAGGAACTAGAACGTTCCGAGTTGCTGGAGTTGTTCAAACGCTTCTCTGATGGGACTACCGTTCAATTGTTGGATGAATCAATGTAGGTTCGTTTCAACGGTGTTGTTTTGAAACTAAAAACGTCGCTTCGCGCCGTGGTCGTTTGCCGTAAAGCAAACGACAGCTGTCTGCGCCGGGCCGTGGCGGAACTAACGAGAAAACGAACCATCTCAAAAAAAGTTGAATCACTAAAAAGTCTTGGCCTAAAAAGAAGTCCCGCCTCCGAGGTTGAGCGTCATAGATGGCGTGTGCCTCTCTGACAATAGTCGAAACCTCGGAGGCGGGGGTTCCACCCCCCAAGCCACGGCCCGGCGCCTTCAAGTCGTAACGGCTGGTGACAGCCTTTTGCGGGCGATGGCTACTGCCAATCGCAACACATCGAGCGTGGGCCTCCCGTGCCCACCTTTTGGTACAGCATTCGGTACACCCAATTTGCCACGTAAATACCTCTCGCTGAGGGATTTGAATCATTCGCCTCCTCTGAAGCAACTCGATTGTAGACGTCGCTAATCGCAAGATTTTCGACATACAATCAATGGGAGGTTGCATCGTGAATTCTGGGAGGTTGCAACGTTGCGGGTGGGAGTTTGCATTGTGATTGGTGGGAGTTTGCATTGTGGAGATGTGAACTTGATCGGCTCCCGAAAGCCGTTTCTCGAACTTGTAAGTACTACAAGAAATACAAGTTCCACAATGGATGGCGTATGTAGATGAATGATTCTGCAAACAAAAAACAAACGGGGCATCACGACTTAAAAGAAAAGATTATTGGCTTCGTTGAGCAGCATCAATTGAAACCCAGATGAACGTTTATCACTTGAAGGGAGACGACTTTTGACAATCTCAAAAACGGCCTGCCGTTTGTCTTCTGTCAATGATTGCCACTGTTGCTCCAAACGTTCGCGGTATCGAACTCGATCGTTGTTTCTTTCCGATTTCTTTTCTACTTTTGGTGCTGGCTTTGAAGCTTCAGGTTTGCGAGCCAATAGGAGTTCAAGGATTTGCTGAGCAGCCATGATGCTTTGGCCTTGTGGAAATTCACGTTTCATCTGCCGAGCGAGTTTGGGAATGGCTTCATTAATACGCTCGAATCCATAACGAGTAACGAATTGACTGACCAATTTGCGTTCTTTATCAGTGATAAAGTGGTCAGTCCCAAATCGAAGTTCATAGTAGCTGTTGATGATACGATCCGTTGGAGTGTGATCGTTGAGTTCCTGGCTCGTCCGCAAGATTGTTTCTTGCTCATTGGTTTGGGTGAATGGTGACGAGATCGTACGGAAGCAATCCCCTTTCTGGAATTCCAAAACTACATCGCCGTACTTTCCAGTTGTCCAATTGACTCTTTTCAACAACTTGAGTTCTTTCAACGCCGTCAATGCTGGCGTCAGTTGCTTCTTCATTCGAGCCAGCTCGCGAACTTCTGTGAGTGGAATAGATGCGGCAAGCTTGGCGTATGAGATTCGGCGAAACTTTTGTTTTCCGAAAACAAAGGTGAGATATTCGTAGAGCCGACTTCCAATCGGGGTCTTCCGATTGAGCGTTTGCCAGACTGCGAAGTCGAGTGGCTGAACATAGCGGGCCTGAAGGTTATTAAAATACCAATCTGAAAGAGTGATTTCGTTGCGATCGCACGTTGAACCATCGTCGCGAATTTCATCGTGAAACGTGTAGTCTTGATAAAGCTGTAGTCCCCTCTCTCTTCGAATCGTTGGTCGATCCTCTGCTGTTCCGTCAATAAGTGCTTGGTCTGTACGGATAATCGTTCCGTGAGTCGAACGTATCGCCGACTTCATATCTTTGATCATTTTGCCGCCACCGTAGCTGACTCCCATTTCAACAGCGAGCTGCCGCCACGAGAATTGAATGGGATTCTGAAATTTCGATCCTTGCTTGGCCATGATCGAAAGTAGGGCAAAGTGAATGTTGCGACTGAGTTGGCCAGGGAAAATGTGATCCGTGTTTCGTGAAACCCGGTAAGAAAAATCTACTTGCCTCGACTCCCCTTTCGCTCCGGTGATTGTTCGCGTGCCCGTCACTTCCCGGAAGTCAATTTGGTGAATGTTTTTCGTCGATAGTGCAAAGAACGGAAACCGTAGAAAATTGGTCTCAGCTTTGATCACGATAGAAGCGGGATTGCGAAACTCCCCTTTCGTTAATTTTGCCGGTGCGGTTGCCGTGGTGACCATGGGTGAATTTTGCCACGACCTAATAGGATGGGCAATGAAAGCGAGTTGACACGTGACTGACACCTGTCATGGCGACATGTGACAGACAGGCTATTGCTAGGGTTCAAGGATATCGGCAGGCGTGACATGTCATGTCATGAGTTGACGGCACCATTGCCAACCTGACATTCGTTGGCATGTGTGCTGTCAGGTTTGCCGTCACGTGTGCCGGTTGTCACCTGACATCGCTGGCACACGAAACGTTGGACAGCATGACAATTGTGTGCCACCCTGTGGACAGGCGTCATGCCAATTATCTACTTCCCTCCTTTTTTCCACATGAATGATACGCTTGTTACCGTACGCGAAGCTCGGACTTTGACCGGCGTCAGCGAGCGAACGATCCGACGCTTTCTCCAATCGAATGTCGAATCTAATTCGGAATATTTCGAGATGGAAAAACGTAAAGGTAGGGATGTGTGGTTGATCGAAGCTGCCTTCCTAGAAAAACAATATCCATTCCTCAATGCCGGTGACAGTGACATAGTGACGACACCTGACAGTGCCAGTGAGTTGTCACAAGACAACAAGGCACTTCAACGCAAATGGCAGGAGAAGAAGGAAAAGCAGCATGACACAGCTGATGGAGAGGGGAGTGTCAGCGATGAGTCTGACCGGCCAAAGGACGGCAACGAACCTGACAGGCATGACGGCATTCATGAAGAGAATAAAAAACTCTGGGATTTAGTAACAAACCTGCAAGAACAAGTCGCGAAAAAAGACGAGCAACTGAATCGCTATTTCACTCAGCAAGGCGAGTTAATGAAAACGATGGGGCGGTTGATGGAACAAGACAACTTGCTACTGGCTCGATCACAAGAAGCCACGATTGCATCTCCACCAGAGAAAGGGGGAGTGGCCGATCCGATCGACGTCGAGTCGACAGAGCCGATCAAGAAATCGGCAACGGTTCAAAAACCCAAAAGCAAATCGACGAAGAAAAAAGCCAAGCGATCTGCAAATCCCAAAGAGGTCGAAGAAACTGTCATCGAAGCGAAGACTATCAAGAAAAAGAAACCTTGGTGGAGCTTCAATTAAGACTTGATTGTGCTGAAAGAAAACGGCGATTGCACTTCGCCATCCACCATAATGCGGGCGTAACCGTGAAAGCGGGGGAGTGATACAAGGTCTTGTGGGCTAACTTGATCATCCAGCATTGGGGCAATCTCAACAGCATCTTTCTGGCTAACGCGGAATGAAATGAGGTTGGCTGCATTGGCTAATACGATTGGCAAAACTTCATCACGATCAATACTGGCGAGACTTTGTGTCGCACTCCAAACGGCGACTCGATATTTGCGTGCCTCAGATAACAAGCTCACCAACGCCTGGGGATTGCTGTACAACTGAAGTTCATCAAGAAAAACGGAGTGGGGGACTCGGCTAGTTTCAGGGATCTCTGCACGAGATAGTGCTGCATTCTGAATCGAACTAAGAATCAGGCTGCCGAGTGTACTGGCGGCAGTTTGCCCCATTTGTCCGCGTGCCAAATTGACGATCACGATTTTACGTTCGTCGAATGCAGTGCGAAAATCAAACGACGGCCCCTTCTGACAAAGCACCGCGCGAAGCTTTGGCGTCAGAAGTGCATCAAGTTTGTTGATGACACTCTGGGTGGCTTCAACTTGTAGGCGTTTACCCCAGCTTGCAAACGTCTCAAACCAAAATTCACGGACGATTGGGTCGTCAACTCGGGCCAAAATGCGAACGCGCGTAGGTTCGTCTGAGAGCATTTTGCGGACATCAGCCAAGGTTGTATCGCCAGCAGCAATGGCTGCCGATAACGCCATCGAGAGTATCTGTTCCAAACGTGGTCCCCAGGAATTTCCAAACAGATTTTTCATACCTGACAAAACTGAATCGGCTACGATCGGCCAGTTTTCTCGATTAGGACAAGAGAGGGGATTGAACGCGAGTGGTCGCTCTCGCAGGGGACTGAAATCAACAATGCGACTACGCAAACGCTTGGGAACGCGGTTAAGTATCGAGCTGGCGAAATCGCCATGAAAGTCGACCAGCGTTAATCCTTGTTCTCGCCGAAGCAAACTGTCAATCGCTGTCGTCAACAACGTCGTTTTTCCAGATCCTGATGAACCAACGACGAACCCGTGCAATGAAGCATCTTTATCGTGAAGTCCAAAAAGTTCTTGATGATCGTGAAAGCACGTTCGTCCAAGTCGCATCGCATTCGATGCTTGCTTACCAATAGGGAGGGCTTTAGGCGGCTCCAAATGAACAAAACGAGTCGTCGACAATCCTTGGGTTTTCACGACAGGCGGATGCCAAATGGAACTTAACTCCTGACAACTTAAAAGAAAAAACCTGGATCGCAGTTTCGGTGCGGAACCACTCCGAACTGGTCCAAGTGAAAACTGCCCCAATCGCGGAGCGTTGAATTGAGCAAGTGGCGAAAAAATTTGTTGGACCAAGCTTGTGGCCAGATCTGCGCGGTCACTCGGTGCGTAAACGTTGATACGAATCCTGGCCGCGAAACATGCACTACTAAGTTTGTTCGATGCTGATTGGCTATCGGGTTCACGTTCGTGATGTCGGCTGGAACCAATGGTCATTGCTGGGTCTTGAACCTTGGAGATAGCTAAACGTTTGAAGATCCAGGCAGGCATGCGAACCAGTGGGTGGTGTGATCGAGCGGAGCGTTCAAATATCTTGGCTAAAATTAGGCGGTCCCGAAACGTTTCGTTTTGCAGGTGCTCAAATGCAGTTCGATGAATCTTTAGCAAGGGCATTGGAAGCGCTGCGACTTTGATGACGACATGTCCAAAATATTTCGCGTGTTGATTGGTCGTCAGCGAGGCCAGCAGGTTGGTAAACGGATCGCTTTGCGTAAGCAGTTCACGCCATCGCCGAATGGCGAACAGATCGTTTTCCAGCTTAACATCGGCAAAATAGTGCGAGAATTCGTTTTGCGGTATGAAAGCGTCTTCAGGCAGGTTCGACACTCGCGAAGATGGAAACACGTTTCTGAGGGCGTTTTTTATCGTTCTGCGTGCATGTTCGTTATGGGTCCGAAACGCCTGGACGACTTCACCCTCAATAACGCCCAATTCCAACGATAGGGGACTTTGCTGAAGCAAGAGCGACTGATGAAACGTTTGCAGAATCTGATCAAACGATTCGCAAACCTCTTCACGATCCGTATTGCCGGCGGTTGAGAATTGAAAGAGCACGTAGTGGGAGTTGCGGGTTATCCGTCCCGATGACGCTTATTTGCCGCCCGCGGGACGGCCTACTTTATGAACGCTTGATAGGACTCAGCTGAATTCCACGTTCGCCTGACGACGAAAACGACGTCTTCATGTTGCAGGTCCGATACGGTCGATCTCGGCTACGCCATAAAGACGGGGACGACCTCAATGAGCTTGGCTTCCGGTACTGTGACTCGGGCCAACACAAGCAGTCATTGGAATAGGACTTTTATGCTACTCCGATGGAGATGCAGATTGGATTGACAACGAGGGCGGTTTTGTTGGCAAGTTTTATTGGCAGCAGCAAAAACGTGTGGCAAGCTCGTTTTATGCGGAACCAAGAACCCGATTTCACCGAACAATCAGATATTCAATTGCTTGAAGTTCTTTTGCGATCACCGGACAAAGCGGCAGCTATTCTCGATCAGTTCAAACTCGAAGCGTTGGCGGACATTCGCCAACGAGAAGCAAATTTGACTCCAGCGGCATTCAAACGATTGCGAGCGGGAATCGAACTTGGACGTCGCATTCATGAAGCGAAAACGAACTACCGGTTGATAACGAAAATCTCGAGCAGTTCGGATGCGATCGACTTTTGCAAACAGCATTTCTCACGTTTAATTTCTGATTGCCTTCAAGAACAGTTTCATATTGTCACTTTGGACGCCAAAAATCAGGTCCTCGATTCACACCATATTACGACAGGTACGCTAGACGCTTCATTGGTGCATCCACGCGAAGTGTTTCGTGCCGCATTGAGGGACGCGGCCAGTTCGATTATTCTGGCTCACAACCACCCCTCTGGTGATCCAACCCCGAGTCGCGAGGATATCGCGGTCACAGATCGTCTTTCCGATGTCGGCAAGACGATTGGAATTGATGTGTTGGATCATATCGTCATGGGACGTGACGGAGCAGTGAGCATTCAGGAAACCCGATAGGCTAAGAAGATCAATGAACGTTCGCAACTTGCTCATTTTTGCGGCAGTGCTTCTTTCTGGTTGCCCGTTATCTGAAAGTGATGCAGCAGATCGTAAACTGCCGAACCGAAGTGCTTGGCGGTCATCGCCAGTGGTGTGCAAGTTGCGGATTTCAACGGTACCTGTATCACAGTTGCCGAAATCGACATTGTCCCAAATGTCAAACAGCCGCCAAAGAAGCCTGGAGGGAAGCGAGGCAATTAGAGTTGCTGCCAGTACCGTACTTTCACAATGTGTTCACGTTACCGCACGAACTCAATGGCTTGATTCTCAAAAGTGAAGCCAATCAGAGAGTTATGTTGAAATTGCTCTTTGACTCAGCGGCTCAAACCCTATTGGAGTTTGGTGATACTGAATTGCGTGGCAAAGTAGGGTTCACCATGGTGCTCCACACGTGGGATCAGCAATTGCGTCCACACTTTCATCTGCATTGTCTGATTGCGTCTGGGGCACTCTCAAAGGACAGGTTGCACTGGATTGCTGGAGGTAACCAGTTTTTGTTTCCAGTTCGTGGTCTGAGCAAGATGTATCGGGGCAAATTCCTCGCGGGTCTGAGACACCTTTTTGACCAAGGTGCATTAGATCCAGTTGAGTCGTCTTTGAACCCAGCTTGCCAGAAACAGCTGGTGAAACGGCTATTTAAGAAGTCATGGGTTGTTTACTCAAAAGCTCCTTTCGCTGGACCGGCAAAGTTGTTGGACTACTTGAGCAGGTACACTCATCGAATCGCGATTACCAATTCACGGATACGCACATGCCGTGATGGTGAAGTGACGTTCAGCTACCGAGATCGCAGTAAGCTGGCATCGCTGCCTACCCACCAGTTCATCGGTCGATTCTTGACCCACGTCTTGCCAAGTAGGTTCACACGGATTCGTCATTACGGCTTCATGGCCAACCGAAACCGCAAAAAGAACCTTGAGATTATCCGAAAACTGATAGGTGCCAAACCGCCTTCGAGATCGGTAGTGGAGATCAGTTCGGTTGATCAATGGCTCAAAAACGTACTTGGCGTCGAATTGAAGAGTTGTCCGTGTTGTGGTGACGAGCTTTTCGAGAACGAGTTGCCAAACAAACTGCATGGATCATCTCGGACGTTCGAGCCACGGATGGCCCACAATCTTACTCGGGGCTCACCTCAAAGACCACTCGGCGATTAAAATCTAGAAACATCGACGGTCAATACGAATCCGGTACGTTCTCAACTGAGCCTCACGCAGCAATTTTTGCAGTTTTCATACAGAACGGTGCGGCTCGACCGTTCGAGCATTGTGCCAACTTGCAAAAGAATCAACGTTGCTTGCAAACATAGCCTGTCGAGAACTCAGGCTTTCAATACTTTCCCCAAGACCGGCTTCGCGGCTTAGTTCAACATCGTTTTATCATCCATCGCTTCGCGACGAAGTGATAAAACGCTATTCATTATGTTAACCCATGTTTAAGTGCACCGATACGTTACTTAAGTCCCCTCTTTCAGTCCAGCCAAACAAATTAGCGTGACATTTTTTGAAGATTGTGGCAGTATTAAGACATGCAAAATGAAATTTCACCAAATATTCAAGCTTCACTTGACAACGACCCTGAGCAGCTCATTCGCGTTCAAGGTGATTCGCCAGAAAAAATCTACTACGTTGTTACCGACCAAACTCTTCGCCGTCTTACCGACGAGTCCTTACGTCAAAAAATTGATGCGGGACTTGCCGACCTTGCAGCTGGACGAGTTTCTGTATTCGATCTCGAAGACGTTAAATCTCGCGGAAGAGAACGTCTTATGCAGATGAAAAAATAACGGTATGGCAGAATTAGTGATTACGGATTTGGCAAAAATTGATGTTGGCAACATCTGGCTTTTTTACGCAACAACACGAGGACTGGATTCAGCCGACAAGGTCATGAACTCCATCTCTAAAAACTTTGAACAAGTTTTAGAGTTTCCCGGATTGGGCGAACCACAAGAGCAATTTGGAAAAGGATTAAGGCGGATTGTAGTCGAAAAAACGTTCGTCGTACTCTATCAAGTCATCCCAAATGGAGTTGCCATTGTTCGGTGTATCCATGAGGCTCGCGATATCGACAGTTTAATGTCGTAGTCCCCTCTCCTTTGTCACACAGAAATACAGGTACTCGCTGCGCTCGATTTTCATCGCTTCGTTGAAGAGGATTTGCATCGCGTTTGCCATTCCTTCAAAGCCATGCTCGGACAACAGCTGGACAGCTTGATTAAACATAAATTACAGAAACAACGTTACACCACCCGGAATCGTTTGTGGAAATTTGCGAGGGAGTACGTTGATAGGTAGATTTTTCTATCCATTGCTATGGAAAGGAATCGACAGAAGGGGAGGCAAAAGTTTTATCGAAAGGGATTGGAGCATATTTGTAGTTACTTGTTGACATCAAATGACTCGTTTTGAATAACTAAGTTGATAACAACACATGTCTCAGAATGAGGAGAACAGATGAGAAGACAGACTACGATGTTTTTGGTGATTTTTGCAGCTGGATTTGTTTTCAACGCAACGACTTACGGCCAAGCTCCCAATGTCGAAGCCGAAATCACACTTCTTACGCCAGCGAACAACGCTGTTTTGACAGAGCGGCAGACCGTTCAATGTCAGGCCGCAGCCGATTTCAAGAACTTAGAAGAAACTGCTTGGATTCAATGCAAGGTAAATGTTTATCTTTACAAGCACAACCAAACGGCTGACACGTGGGAATTGCAAACTCTTAACAAGGGATTAGACGGACCTGGAGCATCAAACTCAACGTTACTAGTGCCGCAGCAATTTGATAGCGTTTTTGAAAACGGCTGGTACCCTAGATCAAAACAAGGATATTATAAGGTTGTCGGAACAATGTCAGCTAGATTTCAGGGAGGCAACTTCGTTCAGATTGGTGACTCAGAGATTCACCACTTTCATGTTGTGCCTCGAAACTAATTTACAAGGAGAACTAAATATGCTTCGAACATCACTAACAGTGTTAGTCGTTTTAGTTGCATTTCAAGCAGACGGATTTGCTCAAGGACATGTCATATCGGCTTCATCAGACGAAGAGTTTGCAAGACTTGCTGGCCAGCACGCAGTTGATCAAGCGAATATGGAACTTGAGACACAGCGGCAAATGAGAGCTGTTTCAAGAATGATGAAGTTCTTTGAGCAGCACGAAAATCCAGCAAGTGTCTTAAGCCTAGTGGATTCTCAAGTTGAAGAAATCAAGAAGCTGAAATCCGACCATGAATCCAAGATAGCTGAGCTGAAAGATGTCAGTTTCGAAGGAATGCCACATAGTGAAATGATGGCGGCAAAGAAGCAAAGGAACAGGGAGATAAACGAAGAAAACAAGCAGTTTCAAACCGCTGTCTTCGACGTTCTTCTTGAACACCAACGCGACATTGTCACTTCATACGACGCTCGCAATGTAGGCATTGCAAAAGCAATCACAGAATCAGAAGTTGGAGAATTTCTAGGGCTCACTAAGCAGCAAGAGAATAAGATTCGCAAAGAATCTGATCGTTTGGCTGCGAAAATCCACGATTTTATACATGATGCCAGAATGGAGTCGTTCGAAACGATCATTGGTGAATTGTCGACGGAGCAAGTAGAGAAGCTTAAGAGCCTTTATGGTGATAAGTTTGTGACGGAATATTTTGAGTCATCTGATTTGAAAACAATGTTCAAACATCTTCTCTATGAGCCAAATCGCGTTGTTGATGAAGAGGTCGAAATTGATGAGGCTATTCGGAAGACTGATGTTTGGAAAAAGTAAGTAGCTGAATTCGGTCGATGTATTACAAAGCCAAGGTTCGCCTTGGCTTTTTGCATTTTGTCAATCAACTACTTTTCCCTTTCAAAATTGAAATCACAAAAGCTCTCTTTGGCGGAGGGTTTTTTCCACAGACCGATTGGCGATTCATTTGACAAATTACGTTTTTTATTGTCTTGATAAACAATTCTCGGGCCGTTCAAGTGGTGTGAAAATGTTTGCTTTGTGAACACGTTCGATGATATTTTGTTTGCACAAAAAAAGCCCCAACCGAAGTCAGGGCTATCAAGTTACCGTTCAAGCTCACATCGCTTGAGACAGCAGGAGCAAACGTCCTTCGTCGCGTAGGTCGTTACTTCTGCGTGACAACAATCGCTTTTGGATTGCCGCCCAAGAATCGAATCGAAAATCAACTGATGTTGACGGAGTTGAAAATTGTTTGCTCTCGATAGGTTATCGAGTGGGATTGGAAACATGAATGAAATTGGAAATGAAATAAATTTGTTGAAGTAAAACGACTTCGGTGGGCTGCGAGGCATATCAAAGAAAAATGAAATAAAATGCCACGGAGGATTAGTCCGCGAACACTCGTGAAATCGCCCAGTGTCAAGGTGGAGCCGGAGTGAAACGGAGGACTACCTTGACGCTGCGGCGTACAATCAACAAGTTGCGGACTGATCTATATCACTGCTTGTTCGACCGCTGACAGCATGAAATTTGCATCCTGATCGGATTGGTCGTAGAACCGTTCAATCATTGCTATCGAAGTGCCAGCAAGTTTGGCAATCATATGGACGTCCATTCCTTCTTTGATTCGATTGGTGATCCAAGTGTGGCGAATGTCGTACATCGCATATCGCTTGTTTAGCTTCTTCGCAAGAACTTCCATTCGACTGCTGACATTGTCCTTATTCCATGAACTGCCGTTTCGGTTCACAAACAAGAACTCCGCGTTCTTTGAAAGTTTGAGAACAATTGCCCAAGCAACCGGATTGCAGTATATGACGCGATCACGCTTATTACGCTTTGTTTCGCATTTTGGAATAACACATCGTTTGTACTTTCGTTGTACGTATTCGACTTTTAGCTTCCATGCTTCTTGTGGCCTACAGCCCGTATTCCAGCAAAATGTTAAAAGATCAGAAAACAGTTGATCGGAGTGATCAAGCATTTTTTTGAAAACTGCATTGTTCACAAAATTCTTGCGTCGTCCTTGAGCAGGTTTTTCAACAGCCATGATCGGATTTGACGTAATACGACCTCGTTTAATTCCCCAGTTGTAAACTCGCTTGAGTAACTGGACAGCTCCGTTTCTCCGACCTTCGCTGCATTGTTCGACGTAGCGTTCAACTAAGTCTGGTGTCAGCTGATCGCACTCGATATCGACCTTCTTTTCGTCCTTCAACCAGTCAACAAATTGCTGGGCATGTTCACGATAGAACCGATACGTACCAGCACGTCGATTTTTCTTTGTCCATTCCAGCAAGTCGTTCATTACCACGACAAAACACTCTTCGCGAAGCTTTACTTGCTTCGATTGAAGTGCATGGAACTTTCGAAATGCTTCCTCCTTATTGGGTCCGAGGCGAACTCGTTTTCCACTAAGGGTTACGTACCATTCATTTCGATCTTTGCGAAACCACGGTTTGGGCGGTCGAGACATGTGTTTGCTCCTAAGTTCTGTACCACAGTTCTGTACCGCAATACTACGAGTGAGCTGCATCCCGAAAAGAAAAAAGGGCCCAAGTATTGAAATACTCGGCCCTTTTCAGCGGACGGAGAGGGATTCGAACCCCCGGTAGAGTTACCCCTACGCCGGTTTTCAAATTCAGTGTAACTCGAAAAATACCGAGTTAAACTTGGCGTCGTTTTCTACATTTTCCATGGTTTTGCTTCCGTTAGGAAGTGATACGTACCAACAATAGTATCAGTCCATCGCGTTAACTCAAGTGCCGCTTGGCTCTGTTTATCTAAAGAAAAAAGCCCCTCCATCTGGAAGGGCTTTGGTTTACAATTCGAATTCACGATAAGTCCAAGTGCTTCAGAGTTGCTTTCTTGCTGGAGAGTCTCTGAGGTCTTGGCTTTTTCTTTGAAGGCCGTTCCAAGTACGGCAGGATATGAGCTTCCCAGCTAAGGCGAATCCCAGACTTGCCGACTTGGTAACATTCAATCGTTCCATCAGCTATCAGTCGGTACAACAGGCTTTGACTTACTGCCATTCTGCGACTGCACTCCGCGACCGTTAACATTGCTGACCTCCTTCCAAAGCTCTGTAATGTGCAGTGGATATCGTTGTCCCAATAACGAATGTCGCTACCTGATTCCACTGAAACAACGATGGCAAATAGGGGACGGCTACAAACACAATCGGCGGGCTCATGTGTTAACGATTCATGATGATCGTGGGCGTGAAGTCGGCAAGTTTGAATGTCCACGCAAAAATTGTCGCACGACTATTCAGCTTCAAAAGGGGACTGATGCACGTTTAGTCAAAGGTAGTATCATCGGCGGCAACCGTAGCACATCAAATCAATCGCGAACCAAGCAGGCGATGACCCAAAACGCTTTTCCAGTCGGCAAAGATCGAAGTTGCCAACGACAAAACGCCCTTATTAAGTTCTGGAAAAAATTGTTGGGCTTTTCGGTGGAAGAAACTGTTTGCATTGATGAAGAAGCGTACGGTCGGCACATGTGTGTGTTCGGCAAGTCTGGCATGGGCAAAAGCACTCTAATTCTCAACCAACTGCAATGGATGTTTGAAAACGGATTGGGTGGAACGGTAATCGATCCAGCGGGTGATCTCGTTGATGATATTCTTCGTCTAGTGCCCGAACATCGCAAAGACGATGTGATTTTGATTCGGGCAAAAGATGAACAGAATCCATTTCGGCTCAACTTACTGGAAACACATAGCCGTAGTGAGGAAATGAATCTTAACTACGAAATGCTTAGTGCTTTGCGGAGTGTATCGCGTAGCTGGGGTGAAATGATTGCGTACCAGATGGAGATTGGCATTGAGACGGCAAAACTTTTTGATGGCTCTCTAAAAGATGTTTTCGATTTATTCACCAAACCATCGGCTCGTTACGCGGCCATCGCGTCACTACACGACGAAGAGTTAATTGAATTCTGGGAAAAGTTTGATCGGCAATCTAGTGCCAGCAAAGCTCCAGTGATTCGGAAATTGCGGGGGCTCGTGAAACACAAACTTCTGGGGCCAATGCTCAGTGCGGATTCCAGCAGCTTTGATCCTGACGCCATTATTCGAGAGAAAAAAATTGTCCTTGTTGATTTGGACACGGCGTCTACGTCGGATGATATCAAGATTATCTTAGGTACGTTTCTGATTGGGAAAATCAGAGCTGCGGCATTACGACAACCCAAAGATGATCGTAACAGACATTTTCTCATCATTGATGAGGCCGTTGATTTCATGCACGAGGGTATGAACTTTCCAAAACTCTTTTCGCAAGCCAGAAAACACAAGCTTAGCCTCGTACTGGCCAGCCAGCACGTAACGCAAATGCCAGACAAGGTAAAGGAATCCGCATTTGCCAATTCTGGCGTGTTGATTTCATTTAACGTCGATCTAGATGATGCCAAAATATTCTCCAATCGTATGCCAGATGTTTCGATAGATGACATCACTAGTCAACAAAGAGGGGAGTGCATTGCGAGGATTGGAAATGATCCTTGGTTCGTGAAAACAATATTGCCTATTTGGCCCCCGCTTGATTGCTCGGAGTACATCACGCAAAAGATGCACGCGTTGAATTCTGTTTTAGCCGCAAGGGAACCGCAAACTGCAAACAAGGCGTTGCAAGTTGAAGGGGTGAATCAAATTATTTCGACGGAGTCTTTTATCGAAGTATGTGAAGGGGTGCGTTGATAAGGGTGCCGCCCGGCCCCGGTAACTACTTGGATTTTCCTATTGATTTTGCAACAGTTGCAACCTAAATAAAAGTGGCTTGAGTCTATGTTTTCGATCGTAGATTGGACGTAGCACTAGCACATACTGATAGCCATAGATGCAAGCTGAAACGCTCGGTTTTCCACCCAAAATCGATTCTATCGATACGTAACTAATCGATGCACCTATTTTGCTTCCCCAATATTGCAACTGTAAATTTATCCGCTAATATTTTCGGAAGTTACTATTCGGAATTTGGAGACATCAAAATGCGTTCGAAAATTAGTTTTTTTTCAGTTCTTGCGGTTCTTTCACTACTTTCTGCTCCTTGCTTTGCTCAGGTAATTCCTTCGAGTAGCGGAGAAATCACCACGTTCACACACTTCGTCAACAATGTCCAAACCAACCTTTACGACCTTGGTGACAACGTTATGATTCGGGCGACCGCACATATCGACGTTGACGCGGCTGCTCCTGAGCTTGGAATCTTCGTGCTTGATGTAAAAATATACACCCTGTTTGGAGGTTTAACCATAATCGCAGACGATGCGGATGAAGCTGTTATCGGAGCTGGTCAAGACCAAGTAATGATCGAAGACACGAACGTGCTGATATTTAACGCACTACCGGATCGTTATCACACGTCTACGTCTCTTTCTGTTGTCGATTCCAACTTGGACGTTCATCTTCTTGACGCGGATCAAGGTCAGTTTCGTCTTCGTGGTGGAAAGTAGTCAATTTGATCAGGTGTATTGAACGGCTGCTTTCGGGCAGCTGTTTTTTTAAGGATAACTAAATGAGAATTATAATTTTACTTTTGATTGCAATTTGTTGCTCAGAGACTGTCGCACAACAAGACATTTTTAGTCCTGAGAATACGGGAATACTCCCCATCTTTCTAAAGGAACCTGCTGTTCTTCGCGATCTTGACTTATCGGAATTCAAGAAGTCTGATTTTCAAGAGATTCAACGAAAGCTTCAACGTGCTACTAAAGAATATGTAAAACGAACGGTGCAAGCACAGTTAGATCCAATGTTAATTCCGCAGTTAAAACGAGATCACGCTGAAAATTTGGTCGAACTCGCTAATGAATTGAGTGAGATTTTGGGTCCTGAAAAGTGGCAGCGACTTGATCAATTGCTGCTACGTTATCAGCTCAATCGTCACTCAAGACCACAGTGGTTCCACGGTGAGTTTCAAGCCATCTTAAATGGTGAGCTACCGAACATGAAACTAGATCGAGAGGTGGAAGACAATCTCAAGAGCGATCTCGAAGAGCAACAAAACGAATTGATAGATCTTCTTAAGAAACACAAACAAGAAATTCTTGAACTTTGCAATAAGCACGAGAGACGCTCCTTGGAGTTCCTTGATTCTGAGGAACGGCGTACTTTTACGTCGATGTTTGGCGATCCTATGAACTTCGCAATTGATCGTGTTCGGGTTCCTGAGAAAAAAGAAAAGCCCTCCCGCTAAGGAGAGCTTTTGGTAAACTACTTACTTCAAGTCCAAGTGCTTCAGAGTTGCTTTCTTGCCGGAAAGTCTTTGACGTCTTGGCTTTTTGTATTTGCTAATTAACTATGTGCAGGCAACTACTTTTATTCTTTTTCGAATAAGTTTGTTTGATGATAACTTTGTCAAATTTGAACTCACAAAAGTTCTCCTTGGCGGAGGGGGCAACAGACCGATAGCGACTGATTTGACAAATTGTTTTTTTGTTGTGTTGCTGACCAACCGTGTGCATTTGTGTGAATTGGATCTGTTTGCTTTGCAGTCAAGATTGGTGGTACTCTGTTTGCACAAAAAAAGCCCCAACCGAAGTCAGGGCTATCGAGTTACTGTTCAAGCTCACATCGCTTGAGACAGCAGGAGCAAACGTCCTTCGTCGCGTAGGTCGTTACTTCTGCGTGACAGCAATCGCTTTTGGATTGCCGCCCAAGAATAGAATTGTAAATCAACTGATGTTGACGGAGTTGAAAATTGTTTGCTCTCGATGGGTTATCGAGGGGAATTGGAAACATGAATGAAATTGGAAATGAAATAAATTTGTTGAAGTAAAACGACTTCGGTGGGCTGCGAGGCATATCAAAGAGGGAAAAAATAAATCGCCACGGAAGATTAGTCCGCGAACACTTGTGAAACCGCCCAGTGTCAAGGTGGAGCCGAAGTGAAACGGAGGACTACCTTGACGCTGCGGCGTACAATCAACAAGTTGCGGACTGAACTAACCAGCCTTCTTCGAGCTTCGTAGCGTGCTCAACATAAACATTGCGTCCTCATCAGACTTGTCGTAGTGCTTTTCAATCATTGCAATTGAGGTTCCGGCCAGCTTGGCAATCATGTGAATATCCATGCCAGCTTTTACCTTGTTGGTAATCCAAGTGTGTCGAATGTCATAGAGGGCGTAGCGTTTTCCGATGTGGGCTTTCAAGTTATCCATACGTTTGCCAACATTGTCTTTGTTCCATTGAGTTTCGGCTTGGTTCGCGAATAGAAACCCACTGGAGTTTTTGAGTTTTTGGATAATTGCCCAAGCTCGGACGGTGCAGTAAATGTGCCGTTCTTCTTTTTTCCGTTTTGTTTGTTCAATGGGAATCGCGAGGCGTTTGTATTGTCCTTGAATGTGTTCAGCGGTTAGTTTCCACGCCTCTTGCGGTCTGCATCCGGTTTCCCACATGAATTCCATGAGGTCAGAAAGCTTCTCATCGCAATGTTTCAACATCTGCTTGAAAACAGCATTGGTGATGTAGTTTTTTCGGCGACCCGCTGGCGGTTTTTCGAGAGCCATGATTGGATTGACTTTAATTCGCCCTCTTTTGTTTGCCCAGTTGTAAACCCGTTTGATCATTTGCACCGCACCGTTTCGGCGACCGGGAGAACTTTCTTCAAGGTACGATTCAAAGGTATCAACGGTCAGTTCGCCTACAGCGATGTCAACAATCTTGTTTGCCTTGAGCCAGCCAGTGAACTGTTGAGCATGCTCATGGTAGAACCGGAACGTACCGGCAGACCGGTTCTTTCGGGTCCATTCAATCATTTCATCCATAACGACGAGAAGAGACTCCATTCCAAGCGTTGGATTCTCTGTTTTGAGACGGTAAAACTTCTCAAGGGCGTCATTCTTATCCCTTGAAAGCTTTACTCGTTTACCGTTGATATTAACGTACCAGCAGTCTCTTGCTTCCCAGTACCACGGTTCATTCTTACGCGACATATTCGTGTCCTCAGCCTATTGATTAGTATCACAATAGTATCACTGAGCTAACGCGAGGCAAGAAACTGCCATGAAACCCTGCAAAAAAGCGGACGGAGAGGGATTCGAACCCCCGGTAGAGTTACCCCTACGCCGGTTTTCAAAACCGGTGCCTTCGACCAGACTCAGCCATCCGTCCTGCGCTTTTTACCGTGTCAAATCGAGGAACGTTTCTTCGCTCGATTCAGACGACTATTTGAATATCTGTACTGGATTTTGCAACCGCAGAACCCGATTTTCAAACCAAATGTCGCCGTGACATCGGGGAAGTTTAGCAAAATTGCCGGGCTAGGCAAGCCATGTCCAGAATTCCAATTCCAGGCAGCGAAAAAGTTGCCTTAAACGATTGCCCGCATCGGCTACTTGTGTTGTCTTCGTTTCGTTGCTCAGCGGCATCGAGTTCGCTCAAACGCTTGCGAGCGATAGCGAGTTCGTCAGGACGATCAAGGTTTTTCAAATGTGGAGACGCGATGATGATTCGCCAAGATAGCTTGTGATGGCTTGCTCGTATTTGCTGGCAGCCAGGAGGATCTTGCCCGCTGCGGTGCTGGCTCCATGCGACGATTTGCTTTCCCACCTCGATCGCTTCATCAAATCTTTCGAGCCCCAACAGGCATTTTGCTCGATGCTCAAACATCGTGAGTGAGTCCGAGATCTGAAAGCCCTCAACATGCGACTTGGTTTTGTTCGCATCGTATTCATCGAGTGGTTCGAGAGCAGCAGGGAAGTCTTTCTCCGGTAGTTGATCATAAGCTTCGGTTGCCAGTGTCCCAACTTTGTATTCCTTTTGGTCTCAAGCCCCTGCGTTTTTGTGCGTTTTGAGGTTGCTGATTTCTTTGCTCAATGAGAACCCCAATGAGTCTTGGACAACGATTAGTAGTGTGTTGGAGAAGCAGATTACGAATGCAAGGATCAAAGTTCTCACTAGTCAATGTCCTAAGTTTTCTTGAATAATGATTTATGGTCGACGCAAATTTTCGATCCAGACGCTACCGGTTCAATCCGTATCGTTTCTGTGAAACGGGTTGCATTTTGACTTGTCTTATTAGGCGATGACATTTGGAAATGTTGACAGATGTCTTGATCGCATTGCCAATATCGACTTGGACCAAGCGGGTTTGAATTTCAGATGGGCTGCGACTTTCAATCTCGGTGAATCTTTGTGGATTCTGTGGCATCGCTTAGGACGCAGGAAGCTGTCGCCAAATAGGAAGGAAATTACCACGGAGTGCACGGAGGTTCACAGAGTGAAGTAAGTGTTTCCCTACTGTTTTGCCTGACCTGTGCATGCCAACACATGTTGGGTTCTATTTGAATTGTGGTGATACGGCGACCATCGAACTCCGTGTACCTCTGAGACCTTGTAAGTTTGCAGTAGCTGATTTGTCACTGAATTTTTGCTCAAATCGTGGTAGCCACTTTGGCGACCCAAAAAATAAGAGACGCTCTGCAAAGCGTCTCTTGGGAGAATGGAGTTCGTTCTGAGTCCAAATCCTTTATTGAGATCGTCACGGAGCTGGGAACACATTCTCTCATCTTTTGGGTCATCCCGAACAGTCGCCAGAGCACGACAAGTCGGAGCTCGTTTATGCAAGGCAGGGAGACTTATGAAGACGTATAAAACATATCTCGGAATTGACGTTTCGAAAAGCAAACTACATCTAGGAAACTCAAAAAAGTTTCTCAAGGAATTCAGCAATTCAAGCCAGGGACATCAGGAGCTCATCAAATTGATCAGCGAGCATGATTCGACCTTGGTTATTGTCGAAGCCTCTGGTGGCTATGAAAGGAGCCTTTGCGAAGCCCTTCAAGATGCCGGCATTGACGTTCATGTCGCACAGCCTGGTTGTGTGCGCCACTTTGCCAAGAGCCTGAAAGTCCTAGCAAAGACGGATCAGATCGACGCAACGGTCATTGCTCGATTTGGTGAAGCTACTCAACCCAAGGCAACTCCCAAAACCCCAAAAAACGTGAGCGAAATGCGTGCCCTTTGTGATCGAAGGCAACAAATTGTTGAAGATCGAGTGCGTGAAACCAATCGTCTGGAAAAAGCAACCGCCTCATGGGTCATTCAACAGATTGAGCAAAGCGTTCAAAGACTCGAGCAGTTGGAAAAAGAACTCGACGCCAAGATAAAAGTGTTTCGCGAGTAAGATGCCGAACTCCAACGAAAGTCGGAAATCATGCAGAAACAAAAGGGCATTGGTGAGATAACCACAAACATTCTACTGGCTAACCTGCCGGAACTGGGGCAACTCACTCGGCAAAGTATTGCGGCTCTGGCAGGACTTGCTCCTCACGCCAATGAGTCAGGAAATTGGAAAGGAAAGAGAAGCATCTATGGTGGACGGGCAATCGTGCGAAAAGCCATGTACATGGCTGCAAGAACCGCTGTCAGGTGGTGCCCGGTAATCAGTCAGTTTTACAATCGACTGCGAGAAAAAGGAAAATCCTACAAGGTCGCAATTATCGCATGTGCAAGGAAAATGCTCGTACGACTCAACACTTTGATAAAACAATCAAAAAATTCGGTGGCAAATCAGGCTCTGGAAACTTGACATGCGACACAGTCGCTCTGTGGTAACTCCTTGGACTGCCGACGATGATGCTCTGGCGGCGAGCCCTTCGGCAACTGTGGATCCTACGAGCGGAGCCCGGTGGCAGTGATTTAGGTTGTCGCCAATGGCTAGTCGCACTCGGAGTGAACGCTCGTTTTAAATTGCGCTGGCAAAGAGACTTCTAGTATCTCCAGATCTTCGGAGCAATCGCGAAAGGCCGTTTTCATATCTGGCGGAATAACAAAAGCATCACCGATTTCAAGTGAGTGCGGCTCCTCGCCGTCCCCATGAAGTGTCATCGAACCTTCCATGACGAAGCCAAACAGTATATCCGATTGATGGCTCGTTACGGACGATTGCTTGACGCCGCGCTGCGGACGCGCCACCTGGACGGAAGCGATATTGGCTGTCGCGGACCCAATACCCGTTTCGCGCATCTCAAAACCCTTCATTCGCCAGGGGGTCCATTTAGCTTGGGCGACTTCGTTGTGGCAAAAGGTCTGTCCCTCAAAGTCACGTTTGGGGTTGATGGTATCGTTAGGCAAGTCGAGTTTGTGATCGATGGTGGTGATATGCTCGGCGGGCACTCCGATCTCAATGACTTCGACATTGTCAGACGCTTCGAGGACGCGATGACGGATTTTTGGAGGCTGGGTAACGCAATCGCCAGCTTTCAGCAAAAAGGGTGGGCCTTGATCTTCGTAGACCAGCTTTACCCATCCGCGATAGCAAAAAATCAGCTGAAAACCGACCGTGTGATAGTGGACCATATCGGGGACGGGGCCTCCGTCTGGGATACGAATGTGGGAGGCGATAATACTGCCGCCCAATCGCTCGGGGATCAGGTCGCGATAGTGCATTCCAGCTCGGCCAATGATCCAGGGCTGTTTGTCTTTCAAGCGGCGAACCAGAAAGCTGTGCTGTGTTCCGGGAATTTTCAGTTGCGGATTGGCCTCCACGATTACAATTTTCGTCCCATTGGGGGCAAGCAGCTCCACTTGCCCATCGGCAAAGGCCGTTGGATTTTGGCAGCGAAGACGGAGTGTACCGGGATCGCACTGGGAACCGCGTTCCAGCCTTATTCGTACGCCATGACCGGAGAGCACTGCGACCGCCGGATCATCGGCCGGAAAGATTTCTTCCAAGCGAAAGCCAAGTTGCTTGGTAAAAAAGGGGAGGTCTTGATTCAAGTCCGCGCTGGGAAGACAAAATTCACCCAGTTGGATATTGTTGGCAATTTCAGTCATTCCGATCATTCCCCTCGTGCAACAGTTGCTACTTCGAATTTCTCGGCCCATTTCGTGGAATCAACGCGCCGTTTGACAAGGTATTGTTCAACCTGTCTGCTGCATGCGCTCGAACGGAAGAGCTGGGCAAAGTCAGATGGACATTCGCAATTGCAAAAATCATTCCAGCAAATGGAAGAAAGAACAGTCGGTAAATTCCATTTGGTTTAATGCCTGAACTGTTCAGGCAGCAATCCCTCCGATTGTACCAAAACTTTTCATTTATCATCCAGGTAGAGATTCTTTTCTGGCAATTTCTTTATTCTGAGCAGTTAGCTTTGAAAAATAATGAAGCGGGCAAGTCGAAACCAAATGGGAGTGAGAATCGCCCCCAAATTGGTGTCAGCGAAAAATTGCTTGAGTTACCGCTCGACTTGATCCTCCATGATTTGCTTTGCTGCCTTTGCGGCGGATTCCCAATTTCCGTTTTTTGCCTTGCGGATAATGTTGTCGATCCATTTCCGCTCGCGAGGTGATATTTCCGGTGAATCGGTATCGTCGTCTGAAAGCAACCGTTGAATTTTGTCCACACGGATTTCACTTTTTGCCAGACAGGCGCCATAGATTGCGGTTGCCATATCGTATGTGCGACGGCTGACTTTGCCGTAACCTTGACTGCAAAAAAAATAAACGGTTGCCGCGGTAAGGGTAACCGCGATCAGGATCAGTAGTGTTTGTTTAACTTGGGGTTTAGATTTCACTGCCATTCTCCGGGAACTTCACCCTCGTTCATGCTACTGAGTTCCGCATAGGTGATCAGGTTGATTGTTTCGGAAAAGAACAGAACGGATCCATCACCCATGCAGATGTTCCCGCCTCCCGGGTGTTCCGAGTACATTTGGCCAACATGGAATGTCGGAAAGTTGATCGGGTGAATAATCGGAAAGCCCGTGATGTCCAATTCACCACCGGAGGGTCCCATGTGGACCAAAACCATGGTCGCAGCGCCGTCGGGCCCATTTTCAGGCGAAGTAAATCTTGGGTGGATTGCCGCGCCGGGGATGACACCGACCCAAGTCTTGTCACTAAGTCGCGATGAATGCTCGCCAAGAAAAATGGTGTTTGTTGTTCCGTCAGAAATTTCTGACATGCGGGTTTTTGAGTTTCGATAAAACGGTCCATCGGCGACTTTGCTCACATCACCATAGATGTCGACGCTTGTTGTCTGGCTGGTGTAAATGTTGGTGAAAACGCTACCGGATATATTTGCTCCTGCCTCTGGACCCCATGCAGACTCCTGACCGTGGCTGGCCACATAGTTGGAGCGGCCAAGAACGAGCGGGGCGTTTCCGTTAGGGGAAAAGGGGGCTCCAGTGAGGTCGACTACGGTGAAGGGTTGGTCATCGCCCGAGGAAGAGGGGCAAAGGAAAATCGGCAGTTGATGTTGGATCAGTTCGCGATGGGAGGAATCCCAGATAGGGATGTCAAAATTCAATCCGTCTCGT
This sequence comes from Mariniblastus sp., assembly GCA_965224765.1. Classification (GTDB taxonomy): domain Bacteria; phylum Planctomycetota; class Planctomycetia; order Pirellulales; family Pirellulaceae; genus CAZDBA01. Next base: position 75,764 of record CBDDAC010000021.1, on the reverse strand, counting down.
AGCGTGTTGCCTTCGAGGAATGGAAGTAGATGAGCACTCCAGCCCCAACCAGGAGCGGCATCCCAAGTCGTCGAGTCGATAAAGACTCCACTTGCAACACTTCCATCATCAGTCGGGGTGGATGTGTAGCCTGGAGGGAAATGTCTGAAGGCTCCCTCGTAATTTTGTAGTGCCAGTCCCAGTTGCCTCATCTTGTTAGCACAGCTTGTACGCCTGGCAGCCTCTCGGACTTGTTGCACTGCCGGCAACAGCATGCCGATCAAAATCCCGATGATGGCAATAACGACCAACAATTCGACCAATGTGAACGCTTTTCTTTGATTATTCATGTCCCACTCCGCACAAGATCAACAAGTAGCCATTGCTACGGTTGTGGATTGTAGCTATTGCTACAGAATGGTCAAGTCGATCTTTTGTCGCGTCGATCGATTCATGAAAACTCCCACGAGATTGTCAATAATGAAGTGGGAAAACTTACCGAACTGGCGTTCAGCTAGTGTTCCCGCGGTTGAGGCTCAGACGAGTTGATTGTGTGTTGAGCTCAGACAGAGACGGCATGTCGTCTTGCATGTGAGAATGCGGCGGGATTTATTCGTCACGCATCGGAGCACGTTCGACCAGGATCCCATCGCGGTTCATATTTTCCGTTCGTTTCTTGCGATTGGCAATAGTGCGGGGATCCTTTTCCAATGAAGCTCGGTCTATGATGTCAGATCGATTGCCTTGATGTTTTGGTTTCACGTTTTTTTTGCTGTCATTCCTCCTCCGCCAAACGATGAGACGTTTCCTGCTTCGTCTCGTGAAAATGTTAATGTAGGGATTTGCTTTCTCTGAAGCGAATTAATTCAAATTTCTACTGGACTTGCAGTTGCATACTCAGTATACATACTTGGTATGCAGGTGATGTTGCCGCGTCGCTGACGAAATAGTTTCAGAGAATCTGAGAAGTCCGAGCTGGCTTAGCAGGGAGAACAACAATGGATCGAATCAAGAAATGCTATCGGAGTATCGTTGTCTTGGCGTCGTTTGTTTTAACGATTCAATGCCTTGCTGAATTTCAATCTGGTATGACCATTGTCGCGCAGGAACGCATCGCACTCGAGTCTGAAAAAATCAATGAGTATTTTAGAACGAATCAAAGGAAATGGTTGTCACTGGCCAGGTGACCGGCAAAGCGGGGGAAAACTTGGAATTGATCACCGTTCAATGTGTTTTGACGACGCCCTATCGGCATTCGCGGTCGAGAACGATTGAGGTGACGAATGATGGGAGATTTCGAATTCCCTTGGAATCGCCGATTCCCTATCAGGACATTTATCTTCGAGTTGGTGATTACTATGCCACAGGACTTATCGTCAGAGACGGAATGCACTTGGAGCTTGACTGGGAAAAGTTGAAAGCAAATCCTGTGCAGGTAGGCCTGGGCGACGGGGTGAAGTATTCGGGCAAAGATGCTGCGATGAATCAGTTTCTTTGTGAGTATCGTATTTCATCGATGGAAGCCATACTGGAATCTCGTGACCGTGTTTTTGAAGCCAATCGGATGCAGAAACTTCCCCCCGACGAATTCATTGTTGTTTTGAAGGACATCCTGGAAAAAGGCCGCAAACGAAACGAAGAGTTTCTTGCGAATCAACCAGAAACGGTTCAAGAGTTTGCCTGGATGCTGGAAGAGGAAAGTCTAAATTCCTACTACCGTGATCTTTTGATCGGATTTGTCGGTCGTGAGATCCCAGAAGATGTTTGGCAGGAATGTATCTCTCATCAACCGGTCATGCTGAGTTCCTCTAGCGTTTCCTACTACCACAATTTTGTTCTTTGTTTGGGACAACCGCTGACTGCCGAGCTTCACGATTATGTGGTTAAGGCGTTGGAGGGAAAGATTGTCGACGAAGATCGTGACGAATTTGAAGCGTATGTCAAGTGTTTTGTGGATGCACGCAGTGGTCGTGATTACGACAAAGAACTTTTCAAGCGGGGCGGTCAAAAATTTATGGTCGCCAATACGGCGGCATTTCAACGGGCGCGTTTGGCTTGTTTTGCCAATCGATTCGAGCGTGTTCCGGCCAGCAAACGTGGCGTGATGATGTTGATGGGAGCTGGGCAACGAGGCGGGTGGTCCAAGGAGGAGTTTGTCGATTTGGCTCTTTCCCAGATGAATCCCGGGTGGTGCCGGAGTTGCATGGAGGCTGAGTTTGCCAGAGATCAGGCCAACAAGTCGAAACTGGAGAATGCATTTTCTGGTGTGGAAAATTCGGTGGAGTTGGGGGCGTTGATGCTGACAACCGATGAGGGGGCTAAGTTGTACTATGCCAATCACAAAAGTTCCAAAGAGTTGGCGGTCGCCCTGCGGAAGTCGTTTCCTGGCAAAGCGATTATTCTTGATATGTGGGCCACCTCATGTGGCTCTTGCATCGAAGATATGAAAAACAGCGCGGCCGTCAAAGATAAATTGGCAGAATTGCCGGTCGAAGTTGTTTATCTGTGCTTTGAATCGGAGTACGAAACCTGGATGCAGACCGTTACGCAAATGGGAGTGCCAGGGCATCATGTCTTTCTTCCGGAAAAGCTGTCATCGGATTCGATGGAGTTCTTTGAGTTTACTGCCTTTCCCAATTTTCTTTTTATTGATCTCAATGGTGAAGTTGATTCGGAGTTCATTACCGTGTTGTCGAGTATTGATATGGAAGGTCTCCGGGAAAAGTTGAATTTGCCTTCTAAGGACGAAGGAAAAGAATGAGCATCCCCAACACGATTCTTGCCCTGCTCGCGGAAAAGCCGGCGCATGGCTACGCTTTGAAAACTCGATTTGAGAACAGTACCGCAGAGGCTTGGCCACTCAATGTCGGGCAAGTCTACACTACGCTGGGGCGACTGGAGCGGGACGGCTTGGTCGAGCCAAAAAGCGAAACTGACGATGAGCAAATCTGGAAAATCACTGCGGCAGGGCGTAAAGCATTAAACAACTGGTTCAAGACTCCAGTTTTAGGAAGTCCACCTTCTCGAAATGAGTTGTCGATCAAGATACTAATCGCCGTGACGGCTCAGCGACGTGATGTGGGCGATATCATTCAAACACAACGGACTGCCACGATGGAGCAGTTGCAACGATATACGCGGCATAAAAAGGATGCGCACCCGGAAAAGGAATTGCCCTGGTTGTTGGCGCTGGACGCGTTGATCTTGAAGGCAGAAGCAGATATTCGTTGGCTGGATCTCTGTGAAACCCGGATCAAACAGCAGAAGAAATAGGTTGCGAGGTTTGTATGATCATGTCGAAACAGAATGACGTCATTCTGCAGTTTGAAAAGGCTTCACGTTCCTTTGGAACGGGTGGTGCACATGTACAGGCATTGTTGCCTGCGAGTTTTGTCGTGCGGCAGACAGAACTTGTTGCAATCATGGGGCCATCCGGTTCGGGAAAATCTACGATTCTTTCGTTGGCTGGGGCGATGGATCATCCCAGCAGTGGGACGGTGCGTTTTGAGGGGCAGGATATCGCAGAACTCAGTGCAAGGAAGATTGCCCAACTGCGGCGGCGAAGAATCGGATACGTGTTTCAGGAGTTCAATCTGATGCTCGGTTTGACGGCTGTCGAGAATGTCGCACTTCCGTTGGAGTTGGACGGAGTCTCCATTCGGGAATCCAGAGAAGCTGCACTCGAGGCCTTGGATCGTGTCAACATTCGGGAACTCGCCGACCGCTTTCCTGACAATCTGTCTGGAGGTGAGCAGCAACGAGTTGCTATTGCCAGATCGTTTGTCGGCACCCGCGATTTGTTGTTGGCCGACGAACCGACGGGGGCTTTGGACTCCGGGAACGGCGAAGTGGTGATGCGAATTCTTCGCGAGCAGTGTGACGAAGGTCGGTCGGTGCTACTGGTGACGCACAATGCGAGTCATGCGGCGTGGGCGGACCGAGTGATTTTTCTCAAAGACGGAGAAATCGTTGACGAGTCCCCTGCCCCTTCACCCGATCCAGAAGTTGCCTCATCATGAGATTGATGAAGGTCTGCGGTGCCTTTCGAGCTCTGGCACGGCTTGAGATTCGCAAACTCCGTTCAGCACCAATGCGGACGTTGTTGACGAGTCTGTTGATTGCGATTCCGATCGCGGCGATCGTGGCAGTGGTCAACATCTTTTATATCATCGGACCGACGGGTGAAGAGCGAGCGGCCTCGTGGATGGGACAAGCTGATCTGCTGGTCCAAACCGATCGCTCGCTGGAAACGCTGCGGTTGGAGTATCCGGCTGGGACTGAGTTTGAACCTATCTCGTCCGGATGGGAAGAAACTATAGGTTTTGGCCGGAGGTTGATTATCCAGTCGAGGCGACTGAACCCCGGCGGTTTGGCCAAGGGAATGTTCACTCTGGTGCAGGGCCGCATGCCAAATTCGCCAACGGAAGTTGCGGTTTCGTCCAGCCTTTTAGAGCATTTGCAAAAACGCGTTGGAGACCAACTCAGTCTATCGGTTGGGGGCGAAGTCGAAATTGTTGGCGAGGTGGAGAACCCCGAATCGCTAAAAGAGAATGCGGTTTTTTATCAGCACGTGGCTGATAGCGTTGGGCAGTATGAATTGTTGGTGAAGTTGCCTGAGTCCGGGAAGTTAGAAACTGGGCTGCCCAATCAGGATGTTCAATATCGGCGAGATGATTTTATCGAGCTTGACGACGGAACAATTACCCTCGTATTCCTGGTTGGGTGTTTGGCTCTTTTCGAGGCAGCGTTGGTTATTGCTGCGGCGTTTATCGTTGGCGTTCGGCGAAGGCAACGCCAGATCGGGCTTTTGGCTTCGTGTGGAGCGACGCCACGGCAAATTTTTTCTTCACTTCTATTCTCCTCGTTTCTGACTTCATTGATTGCCGGTGCGATTGGGATTGTTGTTGGGTTGTTGCTTGCAAGGATTTGCTATCCATGGCTGGATGGATGGACAGAAAGAAGGAATGGTCCGTTTGAAATCTGTTGGGGACTCCATTTTTTGACGGCGCTGCTAGGTATCGCTGTTTCCATTGTTTCGGTTACGGTGCCTGCAATAGGCGCCTGTCGAATGTCAATCAGGAAAGCGTTGTCGGCAAGATCGCTACTCGAGAAAGCGGGGCAGCGCTGGTTGTTGCTCGGGGTGGGTAGTGTGATTGCTGGAGTACTCCTGGTTCTCGCGGCACAGAGTATGCGTTCAGGAGAGGTGCATCGCGACTCGGATGATTCGGCATTGTGGGCAATTCTCTGGGGATCAATTCTTGGAATTTTCGGATTTGGGATGTGTAGTCCCTGGTTGGTGGCCTGCACTTCCAGGCTTGCTTCCAGTCTTCCTGTTTCGTGGCGTTTGGCGGTTCGCGAAGTCGGACGTTATCGTGCTCGCAATGCAACCATGGTCACTGCGATTCTTGCCGCGATGTCATTGAGTATCATGTCCGCGACATTGTATCAATCCGCGACTTCGGCCCATCAGCGGATTCGATTCCGGATGCAACGCAATCAAATCGCCGTGGTTGGGCCAAGTTCCGATGAAGCGTCGCAGCAAATAATGAAGGAACTTGGAGCCGTGGCTCGAGCCGAGCTGCGGCGATTGAAGTTCAACGATGACTTTGTACTTGCAGGGGATTTTACAAAGCAGGATGGATTTTCGCCGGTTGCCGTTGGTGGCGTTGATCTGTTAAAAGTGATTGGAGTTGATACGAGTGACCGAGAGCTGCTTGAGAAGTTTGAGAACGGGCATGTGCTGATACTAAATGGTCCAAAAGCCGCGGAAGTTGATCTGAAAACGTCAATCAAACGAGAAAGAGTACACACACTTCCGGCCGCTTCTTTGTCTCACCCCCAGATGAGTTTGGGAAACATTCGGATGGTTGTTTCTCAGGATACGATGGAAAAGTATGAGTTGTCGTCTGACGGCATACTGTGGAACCTGGGGCATAGAGTTCCTTTTGAGCATGAGCAAACCTGGCTTATCAGGCTGGGGCACAATATTTGGTCGTCAGAGCGAAATTGGGCGTTGGAAAAGGTGAGTGAGTTTGTTGGGACATCCGTTTCGACTCAATCTGACTTCGACGATCATCCGATGGATTTGTGGGGAATGCTGATTGCTTCATTGATTACGGGGCTTGTGATCGTGGGGATCGCCAATGCTCTTGCTGGCGAGGAAGCACGCTTGGATCAACGCATCCTGCTGACTACGGGGGGCACCTCCCCGAGTGATGTGCCACCAAGCGGCTGCCAGATCGGGAATCTTGACGTTGATTGGTTGTACATTGGCCATTCCCGCGGGGCTATTACCTGCCTACGGAATCATATCAATCAACGACGTATTGAGCTACGATTTTCATTGGGGGGCGGTTTTGGTGGTTGCATTTGCCGTACCGATCGTTTCCTACGTCGTGACGTTGGTCGCAGCCTGGTTGATCATTGGCTTTTTGGGCCAAAACCGCCGCGCCACGATCTAGCCGAGTTGAAATTGTCCTCGTGTGATATCGATAGATGAACTGGCCGAGATCAGGAGGCCATCTTCTAGAGGTAAGGTGGGTTCCACCAACATATGATTAAGATTCTGTGGCAGTTGTCCGAATTCTTAAGCAGAGGTCTGTTCGAAACGAGAGCCGGGTGCATAATTCAGCCATGGAAAAAACACAAGTTGGAATCGTTGGGCTTGGGAACGTCGGAACGGGCGTTGCCAAGTTGTTGCTGGATCACGGGGATCGCACTGCAAAATATGCGGGGCGGACGCTATGGCTAAAACATATTGTGGTACGTGACTTGACCAAACCCAGGGAGGTGGAGTTACCTGACGAGATCTTGACGGATCAGTTGGAGACGTTGGTCAATGATCCTGAGGTCAGTGTCGTTGCCCAGTTGATTGGCGGGGTTGAGCCAGCTCGCACGATCATGTTGAAGCTGCTTGAGAGCGGTAAGGATATTGTTACCGCGAACAAAGCGTTGCTGGCTGAATACGGAAGTGAATTATTTGAACGAGCTCGCCAGTTGGGACGTTCGATTGCCTTTGAGGCAAGTGTTGCAGGCGGAGTTCCAATTATCGCCAATATCGGGCAGTGCCTGGCTGCGAATCAGATCACTTCGATTCGTGGAATCCTCAATGGGACGAGCAACTTCATCATTTCGCGGATGGATAATGAGGGCGCCGACTACGATACCTGTGTCGCTGAGGCGCAGCGTTTGGGCTTTGCCGAAGCCGATCCAGCAATGGATGTAGATGGCAGTGACGCAGCTCAGAAATTGGCCATTTTGGCGCAGCTGGCATTTGGTGTCTCCGCGGATTGGTCAAAGATTGCTCGGCGTGGTATCGATCAACTATGTTCGTCTGATATCAAGTACGCGAAACAGATTGGTTATCACATCAAGCTGATCGCTTTTGGTGAGCTTTTCCGGTGAGGGCGTCCAGTTGATGGTGGCACCGATGCTGATTCGCTCGGGAAAGCCACTTGCCGAAGTCAGCGAAAATTTTAATGCGATTAGTGTTGTTGGAGATAGCGTTGGCCCAGTTTTCTTTCATGGACAAGGTGCTGGCCCGATGCCCAACGGCCTCCGCAGTCGTTGCCGACTTGATCGACACTGCGGTAGGGCGAACCAAACTGACTTTTCAGACGCTCAAGCTATGGTCATCTGAGCAAGCATTGGTATCGTTTGCAGATACCGGCCAACTGAAGGGGCGATTTTATTTGCGATTCAATGTTGAGGATCGGCCGGGAGTTCTGTCTCAAATTGCAGGAATTCTGGGGAAGCACCGGATCTCGATCGCGTCGGTCTACCAGCACGATTTGGATATCTGCGATGAGGGCATTGTACCTTTGGTGATCGTGACTCATTTGGCGACCCATGAGGATACCGCCAGTGCCATCGCCGAAATTTCACAACTGGATAATGTTCGACCCGGTACTGAGCGTTTGAAGATACTCGACTAGTGTTTACTGATTTTTGGCAAGCATTTGCCGATCTAATTTACGTTTAGAAGTTTTATAAACTAAAGGACTCAATCCAAGTGAAGTACGTAATTGTTATTCCCGATGGATGTGCTGATGAACCTCAGGAATGCTTGGGCGGCAAGACGCCATTAGAGGCGGCACGAACTCCAAACATGGACGCAATTGCTAAGTTGGGGATTGTGGGACGTGCGAACCATACACCAAAGCATTTGCCTGCTGGCAGCGCCGTCGCCAATATGAGTTTTGCTTGGTTACGACCCCCATGAGAACTTTACGGGTCGCGCACCCTTGGAGGCAGCCGCCCAAGGAATTGAAATTTCCGATGACGATTGGGTGGTGCGTTGCAACTTGGTGAACGTGACGGATCAAACGATGCGAAGCTTTACTGCAGAGCATATTTCGTCGGGCGAAGCCAAGCAGTTACTCGCAGTCGCTCAGGAAAAGATTGCTGATACAAGGATGGAGTTTGTCCCGGGGGTTAGCTACCGGAACCTTCTGCTCTATCGCCCTACTGAGAATGAAGTCGCACCGTTTTCGATGGAAACTCGTACGACTCCTCCACATGATCTTTCTGACAAAACGGTTGCGGAAGATTTTCCTCGCGGCCCTGGAAGCGGCATGTTGAACGACATCATGGGCAGTAGTGTTGAATGGTTTGCGGATCATCCAGTCAACTCAACGCGAATCGCCAATGACAAGCTTCCAGCTACGAACGTTTGGTTATGGGGGCTGGGGCAAAAGCCAAAGCTGGCTAGTTTCAAAGAGGTGCATGGAATTCAAGGCGCAATGATTACGGCCGTTGATCTACTGCGGGGATTAGCGGCGTTGATTGGATGGGATCGAATCGAAGTCCCCGGCGCTACTGGCTACGTCGATACCGACTTTGCCGCCAAGGGACGTTACGGCATCGATGCACTGGAAAAATACGACATCGTTTGCGTGCACGTTGAAGCCAGTGACGAGGCTTCCCACGAAGGCGACGTCTCAAAGAAAGTTGCCGCGATCGAAAGCGTGGATGCGGATGTTGTCGGACCAATTCTGAAGTCTTTGCAGGAGTCTGGTGAGGATTGGCGGATGATTGTCACTCCAGACCATCCGACGTACTGCAGTACTAAGACTCATACACACGGAGATGTGCCCTTTGTAATGGCGGGGGCAAATATTGAACCCGACTCGATGGATGCCTATCATGAACGGAATGCTGCTGCCTCAGGTGTCGCATTTGACGTAGGTAGTGAGCTGATGAAGTTTTTCTTGAAAGCGAATTGAGGTAGGCTTGAGCAAAGTTGGAAGATCGGTCAAGTTGACGTCTTGATGGCGCTGCGGGTCGTTGTTTGGGCCATTGTCGATTGAAGCCCACTTCATTGAGTTCACGTTTGAGGTTGTACGGATGATTCCAGACAAGCCCCCGGGCAACAAATGCCCACGAGATGCCACGCAAACGAAGTGTGAGTTGCAGTGCAAATACAATCACTTCGAGTCGGAAGATTTGACGATTGATGCTTGGGAACTTAAGTGTCTGGATTGCGGCTGGCGTGATACGATCGGATTCCGAAGTGATGAGATGGACGAAGATGACTCTGATGTTTGTACGACTCAATGTCCGTTTTGCGGGTTGAAAGATTTGCCACCTGGCAAAAGTCCCTGCGGAAAGTGACTTGGCGATAGGGCCGATTGTTCGGCGCAGAAGATCAAAGTGACACGCTCTGCGAATTCCACAAGCGACTTCAGCAAACTTGCTAAGTCATCATGAGGCGGGCACGTTCGGGTGATGAGGCGAACAGCCTTTAAATGTACCTTAGCCAATAACTATTGGATCTTCAGACTTTGGTGGCCCCGTCTTGCACGCCCTCTGTGTTTCTCAGTGTTTCTCAGTGGTTCAAATCAATTACCACAGAGTTCACAGAGGAACACAGAGGTTGGGTACTACGAAAAGCTCACCAAGGCTATGGTTGTCCCAGATACGGTACGGACAAATGGGAGGCGGACGTCGGACAAATGGGGACACTAAATCACTGCGGGTGACACTCATGTTCTTGTGGCGCTTTGCGAAGTCATCGATTTCAAGATGGACGTAGGGCGTGCAAGGTCAGCTCTAATCGTTTCCGTCACCTCTGTGTTTCTCAGTGGTTCAAATCAATTACCACAGAGTTCACAGAGGAACACAGAGGTTGGGTACTACGAAAAGCTCACCAAGGCTATGGTTGTCCCAGATACGGTCCGGGCAAATGGGATGCGGACGTCGGACAAATGGGGACACTAAATCATTGAGGGTGACATGCTTTTTCTCGTGGCGCTTTGCGAAGTCATCGATTTCAAGATGGACGTAGGGCGTGCAAGTTCAGCTCTAATCGTTTCCGTCACCTCTGTGTTTCTCCGTGCTCTCAGTGGTTCAAATCAATTACCACAGAGTTCACGGAGGAACACAGAAATTGGGTACTACGAAAAGCTCACCAAGGCTATGGTTGTCCCAGATACGGTCCGGGCAAATGGGATGCGGACGTCGGACAAATGGGGACACGAAATCATTGAGGGTGACATGCTTTTTCTTGTGGCGCTTTGCGAAGGCAATCGATTTCAAGACGGAAGTTGGGCGTGCATTACCGAAGTGATTTGGTCAGTTTGGTGTGCCAGACTTGAGCTCCGAACAATGGGCGCCCCCGTTTGGGCACCGGAAAGTGATTTGGCGATTGACGCCGAAAAGAGGACCTGGTTCTTTGGGATTGCTATCAAAACACAGGTGAATCACACAGTTATTTCGTGGTTAGGGTAAATCAAAGAAAAAGGTCCAAGATTCTAATGGGAAAATCGAATACCGTTTGTTCATCGCCCTTCTATCCTTTTTCGTTTGGATGCAACTTATGGCCATATCGTTCCTTGTCGTTCTTTTTGCGATTGTTGGTGTTGGTGTGGTTATCGCTTTGGCGTTAATCGCAACTTTTTCATCGAGTAACCGTGACAATGGGAAACCCAAAGGTTTCAAGTAGCTCACCAGACTCGATTCATTCCTAATCTGCTGGATGACGGCAACATTTTCGTTGTGTTCATCGTTGGTCAAAACTGATCGGATTCATTGCCAGCATTCCGGCGATCGATGATGCAACGCACTATTCAATCACCAAACATTTTTTCAGTGGTGGAAACGAAATGTCACTCCACTAAAAAGCGGCCGACTAATCAAGGTTCGCGGGAATCGATTAGTTTGGGAATCACTCAGGAGTTCTACGAGTCGCATCTTCTTACAGGCAATCTGGCCGCCACGTTCCATCGGAAGCAGTCAAACCGCTTCTGCGAGATAGGATTTGGCGAGGGTTCGTTGGCGTTGGGATATTGGGCGGGGCCTCGACTAACACAACAGGCAATTGACGTTATATTGTGCTTGTGAACCTGAACCGACCGGAATATGTCAGTATCGAATGCCAATACTTATTCTTCCCCCACGATTTACCGACGATACCAATCTAGTTCGCAAGGCAGCGATCCAAGCGGGCTGGAAGGTTGAGCGATTGCCAAACTGGCGAGTGCCAAAAAACCTTGTTGGACCGGGGTTGGTCCTTTACGGCGAGCCGTTGTTTGCTGCGGTCGTTTCAGACTCTCTCAATCTTTCGCTGATCGAACCCTCGTTTGATTGGCTGACCACTATTCCTTCACGATATATTCAACGTTCGATTCGGTTTGCGACGCTTGCCAAAGCGAGAATTGTCGAATGCCAATCATTCATTAAACCTGCCGATGATAAATGCTTTCGTGCGCAGGTCTATGAATCTGGCCACGATCTGCCGACGTTCGAAACGTTGCCTGGCGAAACGCCGGTGTTGATATCGACACCTGTTGATTGGGAGGTTGAGTTTCGATGTTTTGTATTGGATCGGAAATTGCAAGCGATTTCGCCTTATTCTCGCAATGGACTTCTCGCTCAGGATGCCAACGGAGATTGGTCAGCGACGGACACGGAAATACAGCAAGCCACCGAATTTATCGAGCGAGTCTTGGCCGACAATTCTGTCGTGTTGCCACCCGCCGTGGTGGTCGACATTGGGATCATTCGAAACATGGGTTGGGCGGTTGTTGAGGCGAATCCGGCGTTTGGGTCGGGCATCTATGGGTGCGATCCGATGCAAGTCCTTGCGGTCCTTGAACGATGCAGTATTGATCGCGACTCATTGTCGGATGATGATCGGCAATGGATTCCCCGACGTCGAATCGGAACTAAAGCTTTTGATGAGTTCATTTGATGAAGAATTTCAACTTGTTTCTGTGTGTACTTGCGATGGCCATGTTTATGGGAATCGCCTGGCTGGAGATCGACTCCGTTTGGAATGCCGGTGACACGATGGTAGGTTTCGTCTTCGTTTTCACATTGCTGCTGACGGCGTTGGTTTTCATCGTTGGTATCGGCTGGGCTGCTTTCACACGTTCATGGACTCTCTCCGTCGCATGTGTCTTGGGCTGTTGTATCGCAGTTGCGCCATTGTTGCTTGCCCCGCGTTTGAGCGAAGCGTCCTGGTCCAGTGCGATTTCAAAACATTCTGAGCAGAATCAAAAGGCACTTGCGCAGGTTGATTTTGGTGAGAGTAACTATCCTGATGGCACTGATTTTTACACCATGTCGCTGGTGGAGCTTCCCGATTTTACGTGGTACTGCGAACATCGAATTGCGGCGCCAGACGGAGTTTTTAAGGGGTTTGCAATCGATTCAATCCCCCATGTTTTTGTGGCCAAAATTAGGCATGGCGCTAAAGGCTTGGCATGGATTGATGATGAGCAGCGAGTGCCGGATGGCAGTGGATTGTCATACTCGTACTCTGGAATCGATCGCTGGTATATTTGGCAGTTCTGAACGGTGGGGAAATTGGCAACACTTGAACTCGACGGATCGGCAAATCAATTCCAAGGATGGAAGGACATTGATTTATTGGTGTCCCCGTTGCATTTCGGGGAGAGTGATTTAAGGGAATTCAAGGAGCGGGGAATCTCACGGGTGTTAGACTTGAGCGAGCCCAATAAATCTTGGGATAGACAGTTTGTCGGGTTTTTCATTTCACTGGGACATTGATTCTTGGGAACTATATCATTCATTTCATGCTTGCTGTTGTTGGGGACTGTCTTTCTAGCCAGGTTTTTAAACTCACGGAATTTTCATTCGCTTGGCGAGGATGAGAAGCAAAAGCTTTTGGAAAGATACTCATGCAGGGAGCAATGATATATTTCGGAAGTGGCATTTTGTTTTACATCATTGCCAAATCGTTGCCCCGAGTGTTTGGCCGAACTACCGATCTTTTTGAATGCGTTGGAATCGAACCGTTGATCGGTATTCCCGCGATGTTGCTATGGCCGGCAACTATCTTGTTTGGCTGTTTTCTTCAGCTTTGCAGCCTGCAACCTTCCGTAGCAGACGATGAGCGAGGACGACGGGAGTTGGCTGAGTGCGCACCTGACGAAGTGGTTATCTCACTGCCGCAAGGTCCAACGGAAAAGGTGCTTGGATACGCTCGGTGTGTTACCGATTTGCGTCCAACGGGGAAAGTTGAGTTTAACGGAGTTTTGGTACAGGCAACGACCTTGAGTCAGCACGTTGCCTGCGGCGAAATGGTTGCCGTCGTTGAGCAAAGAGAGAACGAAGTCGTTGTGAGTATTATTTCCAGGACCGATTAGCGGGTGGATTTTATTTGTTGTTCGGAAGGCGAGCAGTGGACTTCTCGTCTGGTTAATTGCGCTAGGTTTCGGCGGGAGCCTCAACCTCCCGATTTGGGGCAAGAGCCTCGCAACTGGATTCGCCACCGCGGTTAGAGCCGGCATTTGCGCGACCCGGTGATGGAAGGGCGTCTCGCTACGATTTACTTTTCGTCGGGTTTTGTATCGTGAGGTGAGATTCGAGATCTTGCCCGTTCCCAATCGTAGTCGTCTCGGGGCTCGAAATCCTGATTTTCTTTCAGGACTTCGAGGTCTTTGGGTTCGTCTTGGACTCCGCCCTCGGGGACTTCACCGTTAGCAGTCCAGACGATGGCGTTGAGCATGATGCGCCGAAAGTTATCGTCGCCCCAATTCCAATGGTCGTGGCCGCCAGTGAACCCGAACCCTCGTCCGCCATTTTCTCTTTCGTTGGCCCAAGCAACATGTTGGGGCTGTCCGATTTTGGCACGTACGTGAGAGTTTCCAGAGTGAGGGCCGTCAGGCCGATCCAAAGTGGTTGCTGGAGGAATCGCTGTAAGAATCGGTGTGACTCCTTCCATGTCCTCTCGGAATCGCATGTGATAGTACCATTCGTCATGGATTTCAAAGGGTTCTACACCGCGTGTGATCGGATGGTCAGGCAGTTCGGGAAAATCGGCAAGCCAGTTTGGGTTCACTGACCAATGCGTTTCGAAATAGCCGCCGATCCATTCTTGAAATTTTTCGCCTTCTTTGCCTTTCAGAGTTTCAACACCGTAGTGGATGCAGATGATCCCAACGCCTTTTTCTGCTAATGCGTCAATGAGTTCAATGCGCTGATTGAACGGGTGTCGTCCTCCGCCATCACAATAGGACACGATGCAGTCGACTCCTTCGAAGGCATCTTCGTCATCAGGCCATTTGTGTTTGTAGACGACGGCTTCGTAACCTGGCATGGCAGCTTCGAGTGATTTCGCGAGAAGCACACAACCTGCGTAGTGTTCATGCGAACCATAGTCATGGCTTTTGGCGCCAGAGAGGAAAACGATTTTTTTTGATTCGGAATCTTTTATTGCTTCTTGAGAAGAGCATTCTGAAGCCAAGAAAACTCCGAAAATCAGGAAACAAATTGCCAATGGATTATTACGCATTGAAGCCCATTCTTGTTAGTTTTCATTACATTTTTGAATGTGTTATCGTGTTTCGCAATGCCTCTGATGGCTTGTCGGCCATTTTTGAGAGGATAAGAATTGTCGATCACGGATTGATTTGATGATTTGGCTTTGTACCGTAACTACTTGTCTACTAATTTTTCGGAGTGTGTTTGTGTTAAGACTCATTTGTCTTGTTTGGGCAGTACTTTTGGGATGGTTTTGCTGGGTGAGTGTTCACAACTCAGGTCAACAGGGCAATGAGGCGACTCCGACGACCATGGAAATTGACTCGGAGCGGACGACATCTCAACGGTTTGTCAAATCACCTCGCGTTGTTCGCTCCAAAAAGCCTCGCCGATTTTGGCCCGGTCATAGAGTTAAATTGCAAGAGGAATCATTGACGGAGACTGATTGGTTCGACAAAACGAAATACGAATCGATTGAGCTTGATACTCCCACGACCCAGCGCGTGTCGATCATGACAGAAGAAGATGAAATCGTTGTTATGTTTAAAATACGTGTTCCCCGCGATGCCAAGACGATGACTTTTGCTGTTGATGAGTTGCCGACGGCCGTATCAATGTATGGACTCAGTGGTTCGCCGTTGCATGGTCCTGAAGACGCAACCGACGTAAATCCAGAAGAAACCTTCCTGATCACAATATCGCGTTACGACTATGTCGCGCCTCTCCAAGGAGGATGGTATTACTTTGTTGTTGTCTTGGAACAAGAAGGTTTAGAGGCATTGTGGAGTGGGGGAGTTGAGTCGCTTGATGTAACCGTGACGGGTCAGGTAAATTCTTCACGAGTTGATGGGCAACTGGAAGTCGGCACAAAGATCTCTTCTTCTCTTAGTCCAGAAGTTGGATGTTTCCGAACGTTTGAGCTGACGATCCCCGAAGGTCTGGATTCTCTCCGACTGGATTTGGATCGCAGCAATTCTGATCTTAACCTCGCTGTTCGCCAGACGAAGCAAATTGTGAACACGATCTTCGCAGACGACTACTCGGAGGATATTACGGCACGTGAGTTCTTGGTTTTGAAACGCGAAGATTTCGATCAGTTTGACCAGGAGAAATGGTTTGTGGACGTTTACGCTCCATACAACGAGTCATTTACTGACTTCGATATCTATGTGACTGCGGGAGACCAACCTCCTGAAGAACTTCTTGAGTTGCCCGATTTGGATTTGGAGCTGACGCCGGCGGAAAACGCCATGTTGGCAACGGTTCAGATTGGGACTCAATCAGGTGGTGGGTCAGGAACCATTGTTTCGCCAGAAGGTTTGATCTTGACCAACTATCACGTGGTTTCTGAGGCCGATCATTTTGCCAACCTTTTGAATGATGAGTCCGAAAATGATGTCGTGGTCGCGCTTAGTACGGGGCCAGAGGTGCCGCCTATCGAATATTTTTTGGCGACCGTTATCGAAAAATCAGTAAAGAACGATTTGGCTCTGTTGAAGATCAAGTCCGGTTATTACGGTCAAGCATTACCAGCCGACTACCGCTTTCCGCACGCCGCTTGTCACATTCCGAAGAATAACGAGTTGGGGTCGAGTATCAGGGTTTGCGGATATCCTGCGTCGGGAAGCGTCGAGAACAACCCAACCTTTACGGTGTCAGGAGGTATCTTGAGCGGGTTTTTGGGTGACAGGCATATCAAGACCGATGCCGATATTGCCAGTGGGAATTCTGGTGGCGCGGCATTTGACAGCCAATGGCGTTTGATTGGGGTGCCGACGATGACTATCGAGGATCCTAGTGGGGCGGGACCAACGATGGGGATCCTGATGAGTCTTGAGCTGATTCCCAATTCATGGGGACTCAAGATCGAATAGTGATTCTCGTCAATTCAATGGGGAAGGGGAATTAGCAGTTCGACTATAAAAAACTGGAACGTGAACTATACTGCGGGGAAACATTTACACAGAATTAGAGGAATCGAAGTTGTGTCTAATTTGAAGAGAATCCTGGTAACAGGAGGAGCCGGATTTCTTGGGTCTCACCTATGTGAGCGGCTTGTTGAAAAAGGGCACGATGTAATCTGCCTGGATAACTTTTTTACCAGCCAAAAATCGAATGTGGTTCACTTGCTGGACGAAGCAAATTTTGAGCTGATCCGTCACGATATCGTCCACCCAATTTTCCTGGAAGTCGACGAGATTTATAATTTGGCCTGCCCAGCTGCCCCAGGCCACTATCAATACAACCCCATCAAGACGATGAAGACCAGTGTCATTGGATCCATCAACTTGTTGGGGATGGCTAAACGCTGCAATGCGAAAATTTTCCAGGCTTCAACCAGCGAAGTTTATGGAGATCCTGAGGTGCATCCGCAGCCGGAATCCTATCGTGGTTGTGTCAATCCGATTGGAATTCGGGCCTGTTACGACGAAGGGAAACGAGCGGCCGAAACCCTTTTTATGGACTATCAACGAATGCACAAGTTGAAAGTCAAGATCTGTCGAATCTTTAATACTTATGGTCCTAGAATGCACCCCTTTGACGGGCGCGTCGTTTCCAACTTTATTCGTCAGGCATTGGCCGGTGAAGATATCACGATCTTTGGAGATGGGGAACAAACCCGTTCATTCTGTTATCGCGACGATTTGGTCGAAGGCTTCATTCGTCTGATGAATTCACCTGACGACCTTACCGGGCCAATCAATATGGGAAATCCTGGGGAGTACACCATCAAGCAACTGGCTGAGTTGATAATCGAAATCACCGGGTGTGGATCGAAACTTGTTTACAAGCCGTTGCCGGCAGACGATCCGACTCGACGACAACCGGATACCACCCTCGCGAAAAAGCATCTTGATTGGGAGGCGCTCATCCCACTCCGCGAGGGGTTGGAAAAAACGATCGCCTGGTTCAAATCAATCGAGCCAGAACAGTATCGACCGCCCACGCCGAATTACTAGTCAAATCGCGCATCCATTGTATTTTCACTTAAAAGCGTTGAATGGTGCGTTGACGAACTACAAGCCTTGTGAACTCCCTTATAATCTGAGGGTCTAAAAGCTGAATTCGAGAGAGGTTTGTTGTGGATCGTCGTTCGTTTATTGCCGGTTTGGGTTTGTTGGGTCTCACGGGGCCTTTGTTTGCGGATGATTGGCCTCAGTGGCGTGGTCTTAACCGTGATGGGGTTTGGTCAGAAGATGGACTAGACCGTGAATTCAAGGATGGCGAACTAAAAGAGCTTTGGAGCCAGCCCGTTGGGTCTGGATACAGTGGCCCAACGGTCGCTGAAGGTCGAGTGTTCTTGATGGATCGCCAGGTCGAGCCTACACAGCAGGAACGCGTCCTTTGCTTCGATGAAAAAACGGGTGAACCCGTTTGGCAGTCTTCCTACGATGTAGCGTATGTCGGAGTCGGATATGTTGCTGGGCCACGTGCATCTGTCACTGTCGACGGGGAAAACGTTTATTCGTTGGGTACGATGGGGCATTTGTATTGCCTGACTGCAGCGGGTGGTGAAGTGGTTTGGTCTGCGGACTTGAACACTCAATACGAGATCACCGAATCAAAACGCATGCCGATTTGGGGCATCGCCGGCAGCCCGTTGGTCTACAAGGATCTTTTGATCGTTCACATTGGTGGAACTGATGGTGCCTGCATCGTGGCCTTCAATAAATCGACGGGTGAAGAGGTGTGGCGTGCATTGGATGATCAAGCACAATACTCTTCTCCTGTTTTGCATTCGGTCGGCGATACAGAGATTCTCGTTTGTTGGACTGGGGACAACATCGCTGGCATTGAGCCATCGGACGGAACCGTTTTTTGGTCGGTTCCAATGAAGCCTCGCAATATGCCGATTGGAATTGCGACTCCATTGATCAAGGACAATCATGTTTTCGTTACGTCATTCTATGATGGATCGATGATGATTCGAATTTCCGAGGATGGAAAGTCAGCGGAAAAGGTCTGGGCGGCGGTCGGACCCAATGAACGTAAGACCAAGGCGCTTCAATCAATTATCAGTACTCCGGTTTGGATCGATGACCACATTTATGGAGTCGACAGCTACGGTGAGTTTCGTTGTATTTCCGCGGCGGATGGATCGCGTGTGTGGTCATCAGAAGCGGCCGTCCCCAAGGCGCGCTGGAGTACGGTTCACTTCGTTCAGAATGGCGATGATACCTGGATGTTCAATGAAAGAGGGGAATTGTTGGTGGGCCAGCTGTCTCCCGAGGGATACCAGGAGATCAGTCGCGCCAAACTGATAGAGCCGACCAAACCGCAGCTCAACCAACGCGGTGGCGTCTGTTGGTCTCATCCGGCATTTGCCAACCGGAAGGTGTTTCTACGCAACGACAGGAAGTTGATTTGTGTTGACTTGGCCGCGGAATAGGCGAGTTTGCATTACCAGGTTTCGCAAAGATCGTATTGCGAAGTTTTCGGGCGGTAGACCTGGTAGACTCGAAAGCCGGCGGATTGGAATTGGTTCAGCCAGTTTTTGGGTGTGGGGCACGAGCGACCCAGGTTGCGCCGGAATGCAGAAAAGTGAATTTCGAGTTGGGAATGATCGCGATATTTTTTCGCAAGATCGATTACCGCTTGCCTGCCTCGTTCGGAATGAAAGTACTTGATTTCAAGAATCAGGGGTTTCTTGAGATTGAGTTCTATGGCGGTTTCAAGCAATTCCTCCAAAGAAGGGATTGGATGGCCATTTTCAAGTTCCAATGATTTGATCTGGGCTAGGGTCAGATCTCGAATTCTCTGTTGGCCGATCTGAGGTTCGTCCAAAGCCAAGCGATTTTCCACACAGTCGGGGACCAGGCGTTTAAGATCCCAGTCGTGAAAGATCACGATATGATGATCAAGCGTCTCCCGAAGGTCGCACTCCGAATAGAGGTAGTCCTCATTCCGTTCGATCTCAGCGATGGCCTTGCGGAATACGGCCAGAGAATTTTCAGGCAGATCGGTAAAAACGTCACCACCCAATCGATGACCCGTATTCGCCTCTTTGCGAAACGTGCCTGGATAATAGAAACCTATGCTGGCCCACACGCTCAGTGCAACCAAGAACACCGAGGGAAACGCAATTCTAAATGTTTTAGATGCGAAGAGGCGATTCATCGTAATTTGTCTGCGCAGGCCGTCATTAAAGTGCTTGGGATATTTACTCTTTGGAGAGTGTAATATCAAAGCGGTTCAAGGCATTTCCCACCTGTGAATCTGGTTTGAATTTGGCTGCATCATAGCTGACTTTGGCGGTATTTGTTTCAAGATCAATTTTGGCGTCAGTTACTCCCGGTAACTGGGTGAAGTATTCCTTCACTGCTGCAGATCACGAGGCGCCTCATGTCATGCCGTCGACATCGTATTGTACGACCTGATTACCAGGTGCAACTTTCAGTTCGCCATTGGCGAGCTCACCACAACCAATTGCCAACAGGGGCAAAAGGAGAAGTAGAAAACCTAGGGTCGGTTTCATGTTTTTCCTCTTAGGTCTAAACTGTTTGATGTTGGTTTGCCCGAGTTTGCGGTCAACCAACGTTTCATCTATTGACTTGGTTTTCCCATTTAACTTACGAGAAAAAGTTTATTGATGTTCGACTGTATCGTACTGGGAACCGGCGGAATAGGCAGCGCGGCTTTGCATTGTGCTACAAAAAAGGGCTGGAAAGTGCTTGGGATCGACCAGTTCGGTCCTGCCCACAATTTAGGCAGTTCCCACGGCCAGACCCGAATGATTCGAACTGCCTATTTTGAACATCCAAACTACGTGCCTCTGGTACAACGAGCCTTGAAAAACTGGGACGAAATCCAGTGTATGACCCCCCTGCCCTTACTGAGGCGGTCTGGATTGCTGCAAATCGGCTACGAAGATGGAGCGGTGGTCCAAGGTGTTCTCAAGAGTGCAGCAGATCACAGTTTGGAGCTCGAAAGGCTAACGGCAAAACAGGTAAGAGAGCGGTATCCCCTGATAAAACCCAACGATGAACATGTGGCGATCTTTGAACAAGAAGCCGGGTTTCTAAGAGTTGAGAAGTGTATTGCAACGTTACTCAAACGTGCGATGGTCGCGGGAGCTCAGTACGCATCAAGTACGAAGGTGATTCGCTGGGAAGCCGAGATTGATGGAACGTATACGGTCATCACGGACAAGGAAAACTACCGGACTAAACGATTGATTGTTACTGCGGGGGCGTGGAGTCAATCGTTGTTGGAGTCCTTGGGGTTGCCGCTGCGTATTGTTCGCAAGCAGCAGCAATGGATTCAGTCGGATCGAGTGGACGGTCACGTTGAAACTGGTTTCCCATGTTTCATTGTCGAGACGAGCTCGCGAGATTGGTTTTATGGAATCCCGGCGATTGACAAACTAGGGATGAAAATTGCTGAGCACACAGGCGGGCAGCCGATCGATTCACCAGATGGATTGGACCGAGAATTGTCGGAGCACGAGGTGGAGAGGGTCAAGCATTTTGTTGATCAGCATCTCGATTTTGGTCACTATCGCGTAATCTATCATGACGCGTGCATGTATACCTTTTCTCCTGACGAACATTTTATTGTCGACCGGCATCCCGAACACGAAGGCGTGGTGTTCGCGGCAGGAATGTCAGGGCATGGATTTAAGTTTGCCCCAGTCCTTGGCG
The DNA here is from genome assembly GCA_965224765.1 of Mariniblastus sp. Lineage (GTDB taxonomy): Bacteria > Planctomycetota > Planctomycetia > Pirellulales > Pirellulaceae > CAZDBA01. Next base: position 54,417 of record CBDDAC010000021.1, on the reverse strand, counting down.
ATCAACTGGTCGAGTTGCTTGTCAGTGAGGGCGATTCAAAAATGGAGTTTTTGAAGTTGAGTCGATTTGGCGATGCTTTATCGCGAGGAATGAACACGAATGAATAATCGATTTGATGCCATCATTATTGGATCAGGACCTGGTGGCGAAGGTGCGGCGATGCAATTGTCCAAGCATGGCAAAAGAGTGTTGCTCGCTGAGCGATACGACAAAGTGGGAGGTGGTTGTACCCATTGGGGGACGATTCCCAGTAAGGCTCTTCGCTCGTCGATTTACCGATTGACGGAAGCACTCAATAATCCGCTTTTTCGAGAAGTTGGGGTCCAGCCAAATGTTGCTGTCGCAGATCTGAGACGTAGTGCTCGGTCGATTATCGAAAAACAGGAACAGATGCGGAGAGGGTTTTACGCTCGAAATGATGTGCAAGTTGCATTTGGGCATGCGCGTTTTGTAGATGCAAATTCGATACAGATCGGTGACGAAACTTACTCGGCCGATTTCATAGTGATCGCGTCAGGAAGTCGACCCTACCGACCGGCCCAAGTCGATTTTTCTCATCCATGTATTTTTGACAGCGATACGATCCTGGATTTGGATACCAAGCCTCAGACGATGACAGTTTACGGTGCGGGTGTCGTCGGCTGTGAGTATGCGTCGATGTTTCGCAATTTGAATGTGAAGATCAACTTGGTTAACAATCGCGGGCGGCTTCTGGATTTTCTGGACGATGAAATTTCAGATGCTTTGAGTTATCACATGCGCGAGCGCGGTGTCGTGATTCGTCACAATGAGAGCTTTGAAAAAATCGAAGGTTGCGAGGATGGAGTGATCACCCACCTTAAAAGTGGCAAGCAGTTGAAGTCAGATATTTTGCTTTGGGCGGCTGGACGTACCGGGAATACGGACGATTTGGGCTTGGATAAAATTGGAATTGAACCGGATAGCCGAGGCTATGTTGCTGTGGACGATTGTTATCGAACAGCGGTCGAGAATGTCTACGCGGTTGGTGATGTGGTCGGGTTCCCGTCCCTTGCCAGCGCAGCGTACATGCAAGGGAGAACGGCTGCGAGCAATATCCTGGGTGACAAAGACGGTTGCGTGTCAGTTGCAGACATCCCCTCGGGGATTTATACCAGCCCTGAAATTAGCTGCATCGGGCGAACGGAATCTGAGTTGACCGAGGCAAAGGTCCCTTATGAAGTGGGAATCTCGCATTTCAAGCACTTGGCTCGCGCCCAAATTATCGGCCAAACGGTCGGTGTGCTAAAAATCCTGTTTCATCGAGAAACGCTTGAAGTCCTGGGGGTTCACTGCTTTGGTTTTAATGCTTCGGAAATCATCCATATTGGTCAAGCCGTGATGAATCAGGAGGGGGAAGCAAATACCCTCAAATACTTCATGAACTCGACTTTCAATTATCCGACCTTCGCTGAAGCTTACCGCGTGGCTGCTTTGAACGGTCATAACCGCCTTTTTTGATTAATTTGGGAACTGAATAACCCGCAAAATCGTCATTTTCCTAGAATTGGTCTACATACTGCGGGACACGTTTGCAGATTTTGGTCTGGCAAATATGATGAAGTCTTCGGATTATACCAATTTGATTACGCTTACCAGGATTTGTGCGGCCCGAAATACTGGGTTTTATTCATCTATTAGATCAGGAACACGTGATGGCCCCCCCGATTGTACAAGGCTTCGACAAGATAATTTTGATCAATGACACCATCGGCGCATCCGATTTGTTTACTGCTACGGACGCAGATGGAGATACCATCACGCAATACGAAATAGAAGATGAGGCGATTGCGTCGTCTGGTCGTTTTGAACTTAATGGCGTGGGCCAGGCGAATGGCGGAACGTTGACAGTTAGCGCAGCTCAGCTTGCCAATTTGATTTACGTCGGTGGAACCAGCATCGGCAAAGAAGATATCTTTGTGCGGGCATTTGCCAACGGCGCGTGGAGTAACCGAGCCAAGCTGACTGTTTTCACAGTGCGCTCCAACGTTACCGCACCGCTAGTGAATGCGAACAACTTTACCGTCGTCTCACCAGAGCGAGTGGCTGCTTCGACGTTTATTGATGCATACGATCCGGATGGATGGCCGATCACGACCTATTACGTTCGTGACCGTTCTGTCGGGGCTGGGAAGTTCTACCTCAATGGTGTTGCGCAAACCGAAGGAGTGACGTTTGCAGTTTCGGCTGCAGATTTCCCAAATCTCTATTACGAAGGCGCCTCAAACTTTGCCAATGAGTCAATCGATCTTTGGGTTCATGATGGTGCTCAACTGAGCGAGCGGCAAACGGTTACTGCCAGTACGCTTGAAAATGTTAACCGCCCCGTTGTTTTCTACAAGGAAATTCCTGTTCCAGTTAGCGGCGGGTTGGTCTTGTTCCCATTGCTCAATTGGTCCGATCCTGATGGAAACTCGATCAAGAAGTATCGAGCTCGTGACGGGTCCCCGCAGGCGTTCTCCAGTTATCTTGCCGTCAACGGCCGTGAGCGTGATGCTCAGACTTGGGTCTCCGTCAATGCCGAGGATTTCGGAAACTTGGAAATTGTTGGTGCGAGTCGACGACACTCCTCGCCAATTTTTGTTCAGCTATATGACGGCAAGCATTGGAGTCCGATCCAAAAACTTCAGATCAAGACAATAGAACGGCCAGTTCTTGTCTCTGATGACTTTTTGCTTGAGGAGCAACTGAATCTGCTGCCTCTATCACAAGTGTTTGACAACGTGGGCGGGGGAGCATCCCCGATTGGCTATGAGATTTTCGACGGAACGACTGGCATTGCGTCGGGGCGATTTGAGAACGGTGGCGTTCCGCTTTCCGCGAATCAAATCCACAACGTGACCGCAACCCAGTTTGATAACTTGGTGTTTCGGACTGGAGCGTATGGTGCCCGTCAGGTTGACGATATTTATGTTCGTGCCGACAACGGTACGTTCAAGAATACTTGGTCCCGTGTCGAAGTTGCCACCGAACCCAACCACGACGAGTTATTGCTTCAAAAGGACGGCCCTAACTTCAATGATTGGTTGGAGTGGAATGTGCTTGGTGGGGTTGACCCGTCAGTGATCACCTATAGTTTCATGCAGACCAAGGATTACGATCCAGGAGAGATTTTGCGTGAACCGGATGTGAACTCCGACGGTTTTGCTCAATTTACGAATTTACAGCGAATTGCCACTCGATCGATCATTGCTGACTTGGAAAACTTGACCAAGCTAACTTTTGTCGAAGTTGCCGACAATGACGTCGATGGACTTGGCCGCAAGGGTGGCTTGGTTCGATTGGGGAATTACTTTGATCCTAGCTTGCTTTCTCCGGTCAACATTACCGGAACGCCAGACCATTCGGTCAATTTTCAAGCGGGTGGTGATGTATGGATCAACGCGGCCAAAGTTGACTTACGATTCCTAAGTCCTGGTACAACTCAGTATTATCAGATGCTGAATCAAATCAGTATTGCGTTGGGGGTTGTTCCTCCTGGGGCATTTCCCACCCAGCAGAATTGGTCAAATTTTACTGTTCAGAGTTCTGCCGTTTCTCGCTTTTTCGTTCATGGTGGATTCGAAGTTCCCCGAGACTATTCCGTTTACGATATCCACGGTTTCCAAAAACTGTATGGCAAGAACTTTGATGCCAAGACAGGCAATGACCTTTACGATATCGCAGGTTGGAAAGGTGGCCAGCAAGGCTTGATTTCCACAATCTGGGACGGAGATGGAGTTGATACGCTTTCCGCGGTTGGCGCACTTAACCCGGCTCAGATCGATTTGCGAGAAGGTCAGTTCAGCACGATCGGAACGGTTGTTGAAAACGTTGCCATCGCGTTTGAGACTCAGATCGAAAATGCGATCGGTTCCGATGGCGATGACACTATCGTTGGAAACCAGTACGTCAACAAACTTGAAGGCGGATTGGGCAACGATACGCTGCGAAGTGGAAGTGGTGATGACCTTATGATTGGTGGCGGTGGAGATGATACTTTCCACTACCATATCGCAGATGGAAACGACGCGATTGATGAGATGCGACTTGAGGGGACCGATACTCTGGTTCTTGACGCATTCCCCACACTGGACAACTTCAGTGGCGATATTGCATTTCGAACCGATGGGATCGGAAATCGAGATTTGATCGTCGATCTGGTTCTTGACGGTGGTGAGACTCAAGGAAGCATTACGCTACGGACTCAACGTTGGTCACGTTCGCGTATCGAGACTTTGACGATGCCCGATGGGACTCGAGTCGATCTGGATTCGGTTTACACCCAAGCCACATCGTCGAATCAGCATTTTGAACTTTTGGCGACGACATCTACCAACGGATTCTTGGTTCAACCTGTCGTTTAGGACGACTTCCGCTGGCGTAAATACAAAAGAAAGCCTGCTGCGAATCTGCGGCAGCTTTCTTTTTTTGATCAGGCCGTAGAGGTTGTGACTTTTTCAACGGGGCTGGATTCAGATGATTTTGGCGCTCAAAACCGGACAAACTTCCTCCGGGAGGGGCGGGATCGCAGCGACCAGGGAGGGGAAGCCACCGCCGTTTCCGAATTAGCAAAACCGCCTGTCTCAACTGGCGGCTGATTCAGTAGCCAACTGCATCTGAATATCCACATTCCACCCGTTTTGGAAACCCGAAGCGTGAGCGAGGACGAACCTGACCCGTCCTCGCTGACGCGTCGGGTTTCCATAAACCACTGCTTCTGAGTTTTCGCTTTCATGTACGAATGAAAAAGTCACAGCCTTGTAGCTTCACCTCGCCGTTGTTTCGAAGACAAACGACGAAAATACCGCCATTACTAAACTAAACGCGCTCTATCGACCATTGCCTTGAATGATCAACGGCGTGCTCGCAGGAATGATGTTGGTTTCAAACGGTAATGAGTTGACCGCTGGCGCGGTGGGCGGCAATGCGTTAAAGGGTTGAGCCGTCTGGAACCCAGGTTGCACGATTGGAACTACAGTGGTTTTCTTTGCGTCTACTGGAGTTGCGGGAAGTTCTGGTTTGAGAATTTTCCATTCGTGTCTGCAGACTTCGCATTCGTAGCTGTGCTTTTTCAGCACGGTGATTGTTTTTGTCTTGCCGCACTTGGGACCGTCACATTTCTGCCATGGAAAACGAATTTTTGGAATGCAGATCACCTTTTGCTCGGTTTTCCAGCAGGATCTTTTTTCTTTCTCGATCTTGCTTTCCGAAACGCAAACTTCTGCGTTGCAATTCGGGCAGCGGTCGCAACCTCGCACGCGTTTGCCCAGGCAGCCACCACGGCAGCCCGTGATTTCACACCCGCAGGATTCAACCTGTTGGCAGCAACTATTGCAGGTGGGTTGCCCGCAGTCGCAGGCATTGCAAGCCAGTTGTTGGCCACCACAATCAGTAATGATTTGTGCGTTGGCAGTTTGCTGGGATGTTAGTTGCAAACCAAGGATCAGCCCAGCGAACAGAGTCGCTGTAATTGCTTTTCGAATATACATGATAATTATTCTATTGTAGAGTTGTTGGAAATTGCCCAGTTGAGAAACGGCGTTGACTAAAAATCAACCATGAATCGAAGGCCTACGATGTCGTAGTCGCCGATTCCTCCAACACCTTTGTCGATGTTGCCGTTGATGTAGTTCAACTGCCAGCGTGTGTAGGGGTTCCACCACCAGTTCAAACCCCAAGTGGTGGAAGTTCCAACTCCGCCTAGGATATCTCGGTCTGTGAAGTCGGCGTAAGAGTATCTCACAGCGACTTGCCAAGCACCGAGTCCACGCTTTGTGTTTCCTTCACAGTCGCGGACGGCGAAGAAGTTTTCAAAGGGCTTTACGCGTCCGATGGTTCCCGTTTTGCGATTCCATGATTCGTGTTCACCGGTCAGGAGATACGAAGCGTAAAGGTATCCACCGTGGAACTGAAGCGATGGGCCAAATCCGGCTGTACGTTCAACATTGGACTGTTGGAATTCAGCAGCGAGTTGCAGGGAACCCAAGTTCAAGACAGATTCCAAGCCCAAAATACTACTTGTGTCGGCACCTGCAATCGTTCCAGTGTCCAGCCAGCGTGAATTGGAACGGGCTTCAGGGCGAGTGCGGTAACGAGCTTGGTTGTTTGGGCCGTTTCCATCGGGGAATCCAACTGAGCCACTGATACCCAAGTGCAGGTAGCCGCGGCCATCGGATGATTCGTCGTACCAGGGAGTTCCTGCCAGACGACCGGCGACCTCAAGTTGATAATGGTCTCCGACGTATCCGCTGCCGCTCTGAGTTAGTTGCTGATTCCAGACACCGTATCGCCAATTGACGTTTTCTGTCTGACCATTGCTGGAGATACCTAGTCGACGTGAATCCTGGTTGTGTGCTTCGATAATGAACGGACGTTCAATGAAAACGTTGGTACGACTACTGTTCAGGTGATCCAAGCCATAAGGGCGTTTGTGATTCCCAATAAGTACCGTGTTCAAGTAAGGAAGTTCTTTGATTCCGATGTATGCATCACGGTAGGAGGGATTTTGTCCACCAGCAAATTCACCCTCGTACTTGTAGAAGATGTTGTTTGTTAGCTCACCTTTGACACCAATTCGCAAACGACGAAAGTTAAATCGATCCTGTGGGTTTTGGCCTTCGAAGGTTTCGATCGCTGTATCGGCTTTCGGGAACGCCCAGTAATCCAGATGGATACGTCCGAAAAACGTCATTTTCCGATCAGAGCTGTGCCCGACCTTCAAAAAGCCATTGAAGTTGTCTTTGTTTTTGCCAATGGAGTCGCTGTTCTTTCCAACGCCCTTTTCTAGCTTGGCAATTCGCTCTTCCATTTCCTTGGCAACTTCTTTGCCGATGTCTTTGGCACCTTCCTCGGCGGACTTGGCAAAGTCGTTCTCCAACTCACGCAAACGCAAGTCGAGTAATTTGAAGTCGCCGTCATTGTCGTCGTCGTCATCGCCTTGTTTAAAGAACCCTGCTCCAATCACATTGGAGTCAGACAGCGAGTCGTTTATTTGCGCATCCGCCCGATCGCCGAGAAATACCGTTGTGCACATCGCGCTTATCACGAGGCAGAAGGATAGGATTTTCATTATTCAACCAATTATTCTGAAGTTAATGATGCTCCGTTAGAATCGGATATCCGGCCTCCTCTCATGAAATCGGATCGAATGATTATTAGCGAACTAAGGATTTCCTTTGAGTAGAACTGCGAAGACTCTTAAAACCGGCAAGGTTTGACACGGCAGATTTTCACCAATCCCTACAGCTTAAGACATGACTATCAGTAATTGATTGTTAAGAAATGATTAAGCTGGCCAATTCCTCCATCTGATATCACCCGTGATGGCAGAACGTCCGTGCAAGACAACCTGAATGTCAGAAAAAGAAATGGGGGCGGCAGTTTGCTATGACGCTGGCTTGGCCACGGCAACCATTCGATCGACGATCGAAACTCTGCCATGGGCAAAGTGGTTAACGACTGCTGGGTAGATTTGGCATTCCTCATTGAAGATGCGTTTCGCGAGCGATTCTGCCGTGTCACCGGAGAGAACGGGCACAGGGCGCTGCGCGATGATCGGGCCGTGATCGTATTCGTTGTCAACAAAGTGAACGGTGCAGCCAGAAATCTTGCAGCCGTAATCGAGGGCAGCCTGGTGGACTTTCATGCCGTAATTTCCCTTACCACAGAATGAAGGAATCAAGCTGGGATGAATGTTGATGACCCGATTCTCGAAGTCATCAGCAATCGTGAGCTTTCGCAAAAAGCCGCCCATCACAACGAGGTTGACATGGGCGTCTCGGCAAATCTGGAATATCTCGTTGCTGAATTCTGGTTCCCCAACCTTGCGGTGGTCGATCGCCGTCCAAGGGAGATTTTCAGGCTCGCAAAAACCGATTCCCTTGGCAGCAGGATTGCTGGAAATCACATGGACTATTTCAGCATCAACCTGATTGTCTCCGATTTTTTCGATAAGATTCTTGAGCGTGGTGCCAGAACCTGAAATCAAAACCGCGATCTTCAGTTTTGGATTTTCCATAAGTCCGCTCTAGAGCGAGTTTAGTTTAGGTGTGCGTTATTTTCGTCGTTTTGTCTTGGACCAACAGCGAGGTGACGCTATAGGTAAGTCCAACTTGGACTAGTTTTCTGACTCTACGACGCGAAGAAATATCTTGATCGGTGCCTCGCCAATCTGTTTTTCGACCGCGAGTGAATCGCCGATCTCGTTTTCAAAGCTCAGTTTGACCGCCTGAGATTCACTTTTGACATATTCTTGATGCTCTTCGATTGCTTGTTTTAGGTCGCTATCTTCTGAACAAAGTAGCAGTTGGATCTTGTCAGATAATTGTAAATCACGTTGCTTGCGATAGTCGTTGACCAGGCGAATCAGGTCACGCGCCATGCCTTCTCGAATGAGTTCAGGAGTCAATTCGGTTGCCAGAACAACAACGCATCCAGCTCCTTCGGCAGCAGCCCAGCCTGCTTTTGCGTTTAGGCGAACTTCGATATCGTCGCTGGTTAGTTCCACTTGGGTTTGTCCAAATTCCAAAACGATCTTTCCCGTTTCCGTGAGGCTTTTCAGGAACGTGGCCCCGTCGGCAGAAGTGAGGGCTTTTTTGACTTGAGGCATGAGTTTCCCGACTCGAGGGCCGAGGCTCTTGAAGTTGGGCACGACTTGGTAGCTGACAAAGTCTGCTGCATCGGACGTGTAAGTGATGCCTTTGACATTCAGTTCCTGTTTGAGCAGTTCTTCCTGGCCGGCCAACCAGCTCTGATGCTTGGCATCATTGAGAGCAACAGTCACGCCCTGAAGTGGTTGTCGAACTTTGAGCTTGGCTTCGGCGCGGGCGGACCGGCCCAGCGACGCGATCTCGCGCAGCAATCCCATTTGTTCGGAAAGCTCCCGATTGACCCATCCGGGTACGACCGTTGGATAGTCACAAAGATGAACGCTTTCCGTTGCATTCTTGAAGACGCCGGTCAAATTTTTCCAGATGTTTTCGGAAATGAAGGGAGTGAAAGGGGCAATCAACTTGCAGGTGGTGGTCAGGCATTCGAAGAGCGTCCAATACGCATCCAATTTGTTTGGATCTGCTTTGTCACGACTCCAGAATCTGGGCCGACTCAAACGCAGGTACCAGTTGCTCAATCCTTCAACAAACTGAGTCAAACGTCGACACGCCCCATAGTTGTCATAGGCATCCATTCGTTCCGTCACAAACTCTACCGTCATGGCAAGTTCGCTCATGATCCAACGATCAAGTTCGCCACGTTCTTCGATCGGTCGATAGAATGTTGCCGCAGCCAAGGAATCTGGCTCCAAATTTCCCACGGCGTCCTTGAGCAGTTCGCCCGGAGCGAAATCGTCTGCCTTGGCGTAATTGACAAAAAAGCTGTAGACATTCCAAAGTCGAAGCAGGAATTCAGGAATGCTTTCCTTGATTGCCCGTTCACTGTAGATGATGTTGGTCCACGGTGGTTGATTGGCAAAAAAGTACCATCTCAAAGCGTCAGCACCGTAAACGTCAAAAATTTCCCGGGGCTCGCTATAGTTGCGGAGCTTCTTGGACATCTTTTCGGTTTTTCGAGTGATCTTGCCACCGCACTCGGGGCACTTTTTGATTTCTTTCAGGTGCCTCGCGGGTTTTTTCTGGGCATCGCATTTGGCGCAGAAGTAGGGCTGAGCCTGCATCAACCCCAGAACGATACAATTCTTGAAGGGATGCGGATAAGGGACGTCGTTGTTCGATTCGCCTTTTTCACCAAACAACATCGTGCTGATGGCGGTCAAGCCGTAGAACCAGCCGCGTGTTTGATCGATGGCTTCGCTGATAAAATCAGCGGGGAACTGCTGTTCCAGTCGATCGGCGTTCTTGTGCGGGTAGCCCCATTGCGCAAAGGGCATCGAACCGCTGTCGTACCAACAGTCGATGACTTCGGTGACTCGGCGCATTCGCCCCGCATCATCATAGGGAGACTGGTAGGATACTTCGTCGATATAGGGTTTGTGGACTTTGAGGTCTTCACAAAGATCTGGATCCTTTGCCTTGGCGGCATCCCAGACTTCTGTGCCTTGGACGTCAGGTTTGGCGAGCAGTTCTTCGTATCTGCCAATCGCTTCTTTTTTGCCCGTCTTGTCACAGACCCAGATTGGTAATGGCGTGCCCCAGAATCGCTCGCGCGATAATGTCCAGTCGACGTTACTTTCCAGAAACTTTCCAAAGCGGCCATCCTTGATATGTTCTGGAAGCCAGTTGATGGATGCATTGTTGGCAAGCATTGCGTCTTTGAATTCAGTCGTTCGGATGAACCAACTCTTTCGCGGATACTGAATCAATGGATCCTGGTCGGCTCGCCAACAGAATGGATAGTCGTGAAGGTACTGTTCTTGAAAGTAGAGCAGTCCTCGTTCTTTTAGGTCTCGTATGATCGGTTTGTCAGCGTCTTTGACCCAAGTTCCGGCGTAATCAGGAGCTGCGTCCGTAAACTGACCGTTGGGGCCAACGGGACAGATCAATTGGGGGCCGGAATCATCGACGAAGCGTTTTTGTTCCTCGATAAGGAGTTCGTAGTCCACTTCGCCAAATGCGGGAGCCTCGTGGACTGCTCCACTACCACTTTTCGTTGTTACAAAATCGGCACTGGTGATTCGCCAAGCGACGTGCTGTTCTCCACCATCCTTTAGTTGCCCCTTTTGGTCTCCTTGATCCTTGTAGTAGTAATCAAATGGAGGGCGGTACCGAAGTCCCACTAGGTCTTTCCCAAGGCAGGTTGATTGGACCGTCAGTTCTCGTTTCAATTTGCTGCCAATGGATTCGACCAATTCCGCCGCCATAACGATTTTCTGATCGGTTTCTGAATCGTAGACCGTCGCGTATTCGATTTCGTCGTGCACGGCGGCAAACTGATTGCTGGGTAAAGTCCAGGGAGTTGTAGTCCAGACCAACAGGCTCGTGTTTTCCTGGTCGAGTAAAGGGAACAGGACGAATACGCTGGGATCGGCGACTTCTCGATATCCTTCACCGACTTCGCCTGAGCTTAGGGCGGTGCCTCCTTGGGCCCACCACCAAACGATCTTATGGCCTTGGTAGAGAAGCCCACGATCAAAGAGGCTTTTCAATGACCACCAAACCGATTCGACGTAGCTCTGGTGGTAGGTCACATAGGCTTCGTCCAAACGCAGCCAGAAACCCAGGCGTTCAGTGAGTTCTTCCCACTGCTTCATGTATTGCCAGACACTTTTTTGGCATTGTTGGATAAAGGGCTCGATTCCGTATTCTTCGATTTGCTCCTTGGAATGGATGCCAAGGCTTTTACCGACTTCGACTTCTACCGGAAGTCCATGAGTATCCCAGCCGGCTTTTCGCTCACAGCGAAATCCTTGCATGGTCTTGTAACGAGGAAACAGGTCCTTCATGGCGCGAGTGAGACAATGCCCTGGATGCGGCTTGCCATTGGCGGTTGGCGGACCCTCGAAAAAGACAAAGCCCTCTCCACCGTCACGTTGAGCCAGCGATTTCTCGTAAATACCTCCGTCGCGCCAAAACTCCAGGATTTGTTCCTCTAGTTCCGGGAAGTTGACGTTATTGTCGACGGAGTTGAACATTTCAAAGTCCTTAATTCAAAAGGGGTTGAACGCGTTTCTGAGGTATTTCGATGGGACAGCCAGAATTCGAGTTATCGAACACACCAATATCCTCGAAGCAAGTAGTTGTGTAAATGCGGCCATTTCGCCCCCGTCGCTCGTCTCCCAGCGTTTTCTTTTCAGGTTGGTCACTTCATCAGGGAGTTCACCGCCAGGCTCCATGAGCGATGTTGGCGCTGTGGCGATAACGGCCAGTCAATCCCGGGAGGTTTAAACTCAGGGCAAAAAAAAAGAGCTGATTGGAACATCAGCTCTTGAGACATCATGGATTTTTCAAGGTTCATTTATCGCCTTCTTCGAGATGGCCAAATTCGCGACTGAATTCTTCACCATACTTGTCATCCTCCAAGTCGTATTCGCCTTCGATTTCTTCTTCGAAATCATCATCAAAGTCGTCGTCAAAGTCTTCTTCATCGAACTCATCGAGAATATCACCCTGCTCTTCTGCCTCTTCGAGAGGCGCATCAAGCAAAGTGTCTTCCATGGTGGCTTCATTCGAGCTGGAGCTAGGCTGAGGCGCCGTCGCTTCCGCCTTGCCTTCGTCATTCGAGTCGGAGTCAGGCTGAGACGCCGTCGCTTCCACCTTGCCTTCGTCATTTGAGTCGGAGTCAGGCTGAGACGCCGTTGCTTCTACCTTGCCTTTGTCATTTGAGTCGGAGTCAGGCTGAGACGCCGTTGCTTCTACCTTGCCTTTGTCATTTGAGTCGGAGTCAGGCTGAGACGCCGTCGCTTCCACCTTGCCTTCGTCATTCGAGTCGGAGTCAGGCTGAGACGCCGTTTCTTCTACCTTGCCTTTGTCATTCGAGTCGGAGTCAGGCTGAGACTCCGTCTCTTCTGCCTTGCCTTCGTCATTCGGCTCGTTTGTCATCGTTTTTCTTTCACTTACTTCTTATCTACAGAAACTTAATCCGAACGTTAAAAGGTATGTAGAACGGCAGAGATGTCAAGCAACAAACGGCAGAATACCGGATTGAGGAGGGTACACTATTTGCAGTGTCGCAAGTTGTCCCAATTGATCAGATTTTGGCCCCGAGTGATCCAATCGGAAACGATGGGAAAACCTGCGACTTTGCGATTTTGTTCGGTCGAGAAGTGATTGGGATGAATTACCTGCCCAAGTCGGCGTGCAATTTGCCGTTTCAAGGAAATCGAGGCTTCCACAGAGAACATTGGGGAACTTCCAGTATCTGGCAGGATGGGGAGTTCTCGAACCCAACAGCGGGATTTGGGTGATGAATCGGGGAATACACGGATTCCAGTGCCGGATTCCTATAAGCCGATCTTGGCCTCTTCTTCCGTAGCTGAAGCTGGCACGCGGTTCCCCGAAGGATTCATGGAACTGATATCCCAATCGCAATAAAAAAGGACAAGCCAGTCAAATTGATTGGCTTGTCCAGCACGGGGGGGTGAGAAGTTGCGGCTTGTGGGCCGCAGACAACCCTATGGCACGGTTAAGCGATCTCGCTAAAGACCGACGAAAACTGCTGTTTTTGGCTTGAAAATAAAACCGCCCCAGTTTGACTTTGCCGGTCGTAGTGATTTTGGGGCGGTGATTGGATTCCCTGTGCCGCAGCGATTCTAAATTCGTTCGTTTCAGGCTGGGGGGGAATTGCAGTCTGCAGCCTCTTATTCGTCAGTCGATTCGTCTGTTTTGTTTGTCTTGCCAACAAGGATTTGTCGCCCCTCAAGCTCGAAATACACGGTGACTGGTAGTGGGGCATCGTGAAGCTCGCTGAGTTGGTCCCTGATCTCCGTAGATATTTCAACGTTGTCATTGATTTCTTCGTAGGTCTTTCGGGCGGCTTTTTCCTCGGTTTCCCTCTTGCCGATCGTGCCATTGCGAATCTGCCTTGCATGCTGCACAGCCTGGGCGGCTTCTTGCTTGATACGCGATTGGGTATCTCTGGCACCTTGAAGTAATTCGATGGTTTGCTCCGCCGTTTGGAACGATTGATACTGTACCGTACCTGTGTTCTTCCCTTTCGCGAAAACGCCAAGGTTGAAGGTGAGTTTCTTTTTGACGACCGGTTGAAGCATGATTGATAAATTCTGTTTCTTTTCGTCTGAATTGAACAGAATTGCCAACGGAGTATTCTCCTCGTCAAACATGAAGGCCTCATGGAACGAGTCTCCATCGGCGAAGTAGAGTCGACGGGGCCAAGGCTCAAGGGGAATGTCGATTTTGACTCGAATGGAGCTTGCTTGAGGAAGCCAGTCAGCCTCGGTGTCAATTTTTGGACCGTATTTCTTTGCGTTGAGTTGAACGGCCAGTTCAATGGGCTCTCGAAGCGCGAGTTCTTTTGTGGCATCGCCCGTGGTAAGTTTCAAAATGCAGTTTCGCAGCGCATTTGCTTTGGATTTCTTGCTGACTTCCGGTTTCCATGTAAATGTCAACAAGTTGTCTTTTACTTCAAAAGCTGCGACCGTGTCGCCTGATCCACCTGGTTTGTTGAGTAATTGGATTTCCCAGCTGATTTCATCGACCCGATTCAAACCGAAGGCACCTTTGCCATTCGAAAAAACAACCGGAGCGAAAATAACCTCTAGCGACTCCAGCTTTTCGTCCTCAGTCAGCTCGCCGATCGTGAAGCTTTCTTTGAATTCGGACGTGGGCAAATCAACGAGGTCCGGAAAGTGCTTTAATGAGATTTCTTCGGTTTCCTGCTCTTGTACGGGAACTGTGATCTGAGTCTCAGATGTTTTTGGCGCCGATGCCGACATCGTTTCCATATCGGTAGGAGCGGCGTCTTCGGACGAAGAAGTGTCTACGATTTCTGGGGTCGTTGTGTCGTCGAGTTTCTCGGTCGATTCGGCTGGCTCGACGGTGTTTTGATCTGTTTCGGTTGTTGGATTAGAAGCGACCGCAGGGGTTCTGTTTCTCTCCGGCATGTCCGGGATCTCGTTTTTGTCTATTACGTCATCAACTTTTTCCGTTTTTGGCAGTGTTGCCTCGGTTTTATTCGCCGTTGTCGCGTCGGATGGCGAAGTCGGCGTCGAGAGTACTCCCGATAGAAAAAGTCCTCCGAGAAGCAGGACGATGACAGCCACTCCTATGGCGGAGAGCGCTATGGGAGATTGCCATTTTACTTTTGTCGGTACGGCAGAGGGGGGCGTCTCGGAAGGGGCGTTCGTACCAGCAGCTTTTTTGGGTTCGGACGCTGGCCGGGTCGAAAGGGCTGGGCGAGCTGTTTCGGCAGCGGGAGTTTGCGTGGGTTGCTGCGAAGCTTGCTCCAGCGTGGCAGCGGGTTTTGTATCTCCCCATGCTTTGATTGTTTTTTCCATCGCCACAACAAGACGTGGATAATTGGAAATCGGATCCGATTTTAGCTGTGTGAGTTGGGCGCCTAGCCAACCATACTCCTGCCGACAGCCTGCAGGTAGTTGTGAAAATCGGTCTTGCAACAAGGTGGCCAAGGCTTCGAGGTCTTCTCGTGCCGTGGCGTCTGCTTGACCGGTCAGCTTGCGCCGGATGAGCGAAAGTCCCAGGCCACAGATCTTGAATTTCGAATGATTGACGCATGCGATGTTCTCGGCAGTGACGTCTCCGTGAACGACTCCCTGACTGTGAGCAAAAGCCAATGCTTGAAGAATCTGGTTGGTGCAAAGCAGCAAACCCTGGGCAGTCAATTGAACTTGGTCCAAAGGGACACCGCCATGGGCTTCGTCGACGAGGTAGAACTGTGTGTCTTCGCGGTCAACGTCATGGAGATGGGTAATGTTTGGATGGTCCAGCTCGGACACGAGTCCAATATTACTGACAAATGATTTTTGCAGGTGAACGTTTTCGCTAATTCGCTTTGGGAGTAATTGAATTTCAACAGGACGATCGAGTGAGCGGTGGGTCGCGCGAAACCGGTCTCCAAGTTCATCCCGCGAGATTCGATCCAGTAACGTGTAGTTGCCCAGACGCAATTTGTGGTGACCAGCGTAGAGGAACTTTGCCTGCCAAGGCGTTAACGTTCCGTCCTGGGCCAGTCGACTGGCGAATTTCTTGACGTCATCCGTTGGATACTTCTCAAGTAACGAATCCAGTTTTTCTGAATCGATTAACTGGCTCTTTTTGAGACACTCGACGAATTCTTGTTTGGAACCGACAGCCATTGATTTTCTTTGGGAGAAAGCGTCCTTGAATGAACCCATTCTCACAGCAATGATGCGCGTTTTCAATAGTTGGATTCTTGTGATCCAGCTTCGAACCCCCCCAACCCTCCGGTCAATCTTGATCGACGGATTCCAAAAGGCTCTGCCATTGGCTGGCGATGTTGTTTCCGGCTAGTTGGTTAGGGAAACGCTCTAAGGCCAATTGACGAAGTTGTTGACCGATTTGATCTGAAAAAGAAGTGTCGCCGTAGTATTTTTCGAAATCGAAACAATCTCGGTAGCTTTTCTGGATCGGCAGGATTAGTTGCTCCAATCCCGATAGGATCTCTCGAGTTCCTCCCACATCGGTGGTGATGATTGGCAACCCGCATGCGGCTGCTTCAAGAAGAACACGTCCAAGGGGTTCCTGACGCGGCATGTGAATCAGCATGTCTGCTTGTTGCATCAACGAACTCACATCCGTTCTTCGTCCGAGCCAGTGAACTTGGGAATCGCTGATTCTGTTTGCGGACTCAATGCATTTTTGTTCGTACTTGATGGCTTCCTGCTTTTGGGAATGCCGTTCTCCAATCATGAGAAGGTGAACATTAGAATGAGTCGATAAAGGCGTTTCCATGGCCTCCAATACGCACTCGACACCTTTTCTCATTCCAATTTGTCCGATGCAAATTGCCAGGAACGCGTCCGCCTCAAGATTGAGTTCGCCTCGAATCGGGCTTGGCCGTCGATTCAATCTTGACCGTGTCTCCAGGGGGGCAAACTGCTCAGTATCCACTCCGTTGTAGACGACACGCAATTTGGATTCATCCATTCCTTGCGATGCATGGGAATTTGCTGTTGCTTTGGAGACGGCAATGATGCGGTCCAGGCAGTTGATGTCCTCAATCGCCTTGGCGCTACATTTCATGATGTCACGCAGGTGCCCACTGCAGGGTATTTCCAGTTCCTTTCCAACGGGCCCAAGCAATCGGCTGGTGGACAGGCTATTGGCATGGACCAGATTCGGTTTGGTTTCAGTAATGATATTGGCCATCGAAGAGCGGATTTGTTCTTGGGACAATCGGTCGCCACCCAGCCCGGACAACCAGAATGGGTAAACGAACACTCCGGCTTTATCGAGCGCCGAGGAAAAATCCGAGTTGCCGGGAACCGCTGCCGAAACGATCCAGCCGGCGTCCTTCAAGATCGGAACGGTTGCCAGAAAAGAGTTCTCACCACCGTTGAGTGTGCCATATTCACCAAAGACCAAGACTTCGAGCACGCTATTGCACCGTCCAGGTATCACCTGATTGAAACAGCTCTTCCAGTTTGCCATTGCCTTTTTCCTGGCGGGCGATTTCGACTTGGGCGTTGATCATGTCGTCGTAGGACGCCCGTTCTACGACGCGAAAAACACCGATCGGTTCAGGGAACTCAGGGTGTTGAAATCGGCTGAGCATGAACGCCATGCTAGGGTCCTCAATTTTCTCGTCGTGAAACAGCAAGTCATCTGTTGCAACGTTGCCTGATTCGAGACTGACGACTTCGGGCCTCATACCGTTCATCCGAATTCCCAGTTTGCCGTCGTCGAAAATCATGGGTTTGCCATGCTCCAGAATCAGGTTGGTTTTCGACTTTGTGGCTTTGTCTTTCATGTAGTCCCAGACTCCGTCATTGAATACGTTGCAATTCTGGTAGACCTCAATGAAGGACGTTCCCTTGTGTTGGGCGGCGCGTGTTAGAGTCGAAACCATGTGTTTGATGTTGGTGTCGACAGTACGAGCAACAAAAGTTGCTTCAGCGGCCACCGCAACCGAAATAGGTTTGAGTGGATGATCAATTGAACCGCGCGGGGTACTTTTGGTGACGGAACCGACAGGAGAGGTCGGCGAATACTGGCCCTTGGTGAGGCCGTAGATGCTGTTATTGAATAGGACGATGTTCAGGTCAACATTTCGGCGAATCACATGCATCAAATGATTGCCTCCGATGCTTAGTGCGTCCCCGTCGCCTGTAATGACCCAGACGCTTAGTTCCGGCCTTGTCGACTTGAGGCCTGTTGCAAACGCCGGTGCACGGCCATGAATGCTATGCATTCCGTAGGTGTTCATGTAGTACGGGAAACGGCTGGAGCAACCGATTCCAGAGATGAATACGATTTCTTCGCGAGGCATGCCAAGGGTCGGCAGCACTTTTTTCATTTGGGCCAAAATCGAATAGTCGCCGCAGCCAGGGCACCAGCGGACGTCTTGATCGGAGGCAAAGTCTGCTGCTTTTAGGACGGGTAGTTCTGTACTCATGTTTTTCTTCCTGTTCACAGATTCAAGTTGTTTGATAGTTACGAAATGGAAACTGTGACTTAGAGAAGCTCCTCGATTGCATCGACAACTTCTCCGACTCGGAAAGGTTTGCCTTGGACTTTGTTGAAGGGTTTTGCGTCGACCAGATATTCGCTGCGAATCAATTTGCAAAGTTGTCCGGTGTTCAACTCTGGGATAAGTACTTTATCGAACTGGGAGAGAATGTCGCCCAGATTTCTAGGGAATGGATTGACCCATTTCAAGTGAACGTGCGAAACCGATTTTCCGTTTGCCTGGCATCGGCGAATGGCCGTGTGGCAGGCACCGTAGGTTCCGCCCCAGCTAATGACCAGGAGTTTACCTGATTTGGGACCGTCGAGCTCGGCGGGAGCAACAAAGTTGGCGACGTTCTTGACCTTTTGAGCGCGAATGTCCGTCATCTTTTGATGGTTGGCTGGTTCATAACTGACGTTGCCACTGCCGTCCTCTTTCTCCAATCCACCAACCCTGTGCATCAATTCGGGAGTTCCAGGTATCGCCCAAGGGCGGGCAAGATTCTCATCGCGTGAATAAGGAAGGAATGGCTGGCCGTTGGCCCGTGGGTGTGTGATTGTGATCGGCTCCAGCTCCGATACCTCAGGAAGTTTCCAGGGTTCCGCTCCGTTGGCGATGTAGCCATCGGAAAGGATGATGACCGGAGTCATGAATTGGGTTGCGACTCGCCAAGCTTCAATGGCAACAAAGAAGCAATCACTGGGGCTGCGAGCGGCGATGATTGGCAACGGTGAATCGCCGTTGCGACCGTACATCGCCATCAGTAAATCAGATTGTTCTGTTTTGGTCGGCAAACCGGTACTGGGACCGCCACGTTGAATATCTATGATGATGAACGGCAGTTCCAGGATCAGACCAAGTCCCATTCCTTCGCCCTTGAGAGCGATGCCGGGTCCACTGCTCCCGGTCACTGCCATCGAGCCTCCGAAAGCGGCGCCGATGGAAGAACAAACCGCCGCAATTTCGTCTTCGGCTTGAAAGGTGCGAACGCCAAAATGTTTGTACTTGCTCAACTCGTGAAGTACATCGCTTGCCGGAGTGATCGGATAGGAACCCAGGAAGAGTTCTTTCTCACTCAATTTGGCTGCCGCGATCAGACCCCACGCGAGTGCCTGATTGCCCATGATGTTTCGATAGGTTCCTGCGTCCAGGTTGGCAGCAGGAACTTGATAGGTTGAGGCAAACGCTTCGGTGGTCTCGCCATAGTGCCAGCCAGACTTCAAAGCCAGTTTGTTGGCGTCAGCGACTTCGGGTTTGCTTTTGAATTTGTTTTCGATGAAGCGAAGTGACGGAGTGACATCGCGACCGTAAAGCCAAAAAACCAAACCCATCGCAAAAAAGTTTTTGCAGCGATCGGCGAGCTTCACCGATAATCCGGTTGCTTCGACTGCCGTTCGTGTCAGCTTGGTCATTTCTACTTCGATGACTCGATAGCCATCAATCGTACCGTCGGTGCGGGGATCCTTTTCCAGTTTGGCCAATTTGAGGTCTTTGGCTGCGAAACTGTTTGAATTGAGAACCAGAATGCCGTTCGGTTTCAGGTCACTAATATTGGTAATCAGTGCAGCAGGATTCATACAAACCAAAGCATCCAGTCCATCGCCTGGGGTAAAGATTTCTTCGGAGGCAAATTGGACTTGAAAGCCGCTGACTCCGGCGCGGGTGCCACGTGGCGCCCGGATCTCTGCGGGGAAATCAGGAAAGGTGGCAACGTCGTTTCCAACCAGTGCTGAAGTATTCGTCAATTGGGTGCCAAGCAACTGCATGCCGTCGCCGGAATCACCCGCAAGTCGAACCGTGACGCCAGAAACAGACTCCGTAGGTTTGGAAGTAGGAGGGAACTGATCGGTTTGGCTGATCATTCAATTATGCGGAAGCCGAAGCAATTACCGTGTGTTGTTCAGGACGTAAATCGTCGCACGCGATTCTTACCGCCACCGCTCCTAAAAGGGGGGTCGTTAATTGCCACCAAAGTGACATTTATTCCGTAGTTTGGCACACCCAACCCGTTTCCGAAAGGGGGAAATCTCTGCTAAAATCCTTCACTTTCAACCTCTAACCTGGTCCCCAAATATCGCCTAAGGGCGAATGGATTATCGAAAATGGAACAAACACTAATTTTGTTGAAGCCTGACTGTTTTGAGAGACGCCTTGTTGGCCGACTCATCTCTCGTTTTGAAGACAAGGCGTTGAGCATCGCTGCGATGAAATTGATTCAAGTTACCCCTGAATTGGCCAAGCAGCACTACGCGGAACACGCGGAAAAGCCATTTTATCCGGCACTTGAATCGTTTATCACGGGTGCTCCCGTCGTTGCTTTGGTCCTGGAAGGGCTAAATGCGATCAAGGTCGTTCGAAAAATGTTGGGTGCCACTAATGGTTTGGAAGCCGAGCCCGGAACAATCCGCGGAGATTTCTCCAGCAGTCGACAAATGAACCTAGTTCACGCCTCAGATGGACCGGATGCCGCGAAACGTGAAATTGGACTGTACTTTGGTACTGGTGAGGTCGTTTCTCATTCACCTTGCTTGACCGATTGGTTCCGTGCCAGTGACGAGTAGTGTTGGATAGCCTACACGGCTACCCTTTTATAACAATGATTGGAGCTTGCGGTGATTTGTGTTCGTCAACTTGGATTGATTTGTGTGATCGTTGTTTGCTCCATGTCATGGGAGGGGCGACTTCGTGCCGATCACAGCGGTGCCGATCGCAGCGGTGACGAGAAGCGCCCCAATATTTTGTTCATTATGGTCGATGACCAATCGGCGTTTGACTTGAACCTCTACAACCCCAATTCCACTCTGGAAACGCCAAACATCGATCGACTTGCCCGCGAAGGGATGACCTTCGACGGCGCCTATCATATGGGGTCGTTCAGTGGCGCCGTTTGCTCGCCATCACGACATATGGTGATGACCGGGCGAACGTTGTGGCACCTTCCGATTGGTCCGGGTAAATTGAATTGTCCCCCCAACTGCGAGCAGTTCTCGATGGCTGCAGTGTTTAATGACGCTGGGTACGACACCATGCGGACCTGCAAAAAGGGAAACAGTTACCCCGCCGCAAATCGACAATTTTCAATCATCCGAGACGCAACCAAACGTGGTGGTACAGAGGAAAGCGGAAGTGCCTGGCATGGGAAGCAGGTTTTAGGCTACCTCAATGAGCGAGAGGCTTCGCATGATGCTGATCCGTTCTTGATCTATTTGGGTTTTTCACATCCCCATGATGTTCGCGATGGTACGCCCGAATTGCTGGACAAATACGGTGCCATTAATCACACCGACAAAGATCGCGTGCCTCCCGAGAATCCCAACCAACCCGATCTGCCTGCAAACTATTTGCCAAAACATCCGTTTCCCATCGGACATCCCGGTTTACGTGATGAGGTCAATGTAAGTGGAGTTTGGAAACGTCGTGATGAGCAAACGATCAAGAATGAACTGGGGAGACAGTATGCCTGCAGTGAAAATATCGATATTCAAATTGGTAAGGTGTTGGAAAAGCTTGAGGCGATGGGGGAATTGGAAAACACCTACGTGATTTATACTTCTGACCACGGGATTGCCATCGGAAGACATGGCCTGCAAGGCAAGCAGAATCTTTATGAGCATTCCTGGCGAGTTCCCTACATCGTTATGGGGCCAGGAATCAAAGCGGGGACGCGAACTCAAGGAAACATTTATTTGCTTGACTCTCTGGCCACGCTGTGCGATCTGTCAGGCATCGAAGCTCCGGAATCTCAAGAGGGCAAATCGTTCAAGTCCGTTTTGAATGGAGAAACGCAGTCGATTCGCGATGTTCTCTTTGGCGTCTATTGTGGTGGAACGAAACCGGGGATGCGATCGGTCAAAAAAGGCGATTGGAAACTGATCAAATACGATGTCCTGGATGGCGAGGTCCATGAGACTCAGTTATTTAATTTGGCGGACAATCCCCACGAATTATTGAAAGAACACGCCAATGGTGGCAATAACGCTGCAGTGGATCTCGCAGAAATCCCCGAATACGCGAATAAGCTTGCCGAAATGGAAGCGTTATTGCTTGAGGAAATGCGCCGTTTAGATGATCCGTACCGATTCTGGAATCAACCGGCAGTTGAGTTGACTCCCTCCGGAAAATGAACCCGGCGAAATCCGTATTCTTGCCAGAAGCCTTTCTGTTCAGGAATAATCGTGCGAGATTCCACAGAAGTTCGGGACTTGCCGGCCCGCAAAGCTTATCGTATTCACAGAAATATCATTCGATCCCTACTCCCCTCTAGGCCCAAATCAGTGTGGTCTTAGCTATAATCGGTGCGGACTAACGTGCTGATGAGGAGCAATATGAGTTATCGACTGGTGATCCTAAGTGGACCCGATAAAGGTAGGACGATTCGAGTTGAGCCGGGGGGTTCGAAACTGATTGGTCGTGGCGAAGCCGCTACTGCAAGGCTTTCAGATCCTGCAGTTTCACGCGTTCACTTTGAATTGGCCGTGGCAGACGAGAGTGTATTCTTGACCGACAAGGGCAGTTCCAGCGGAACTTACGTGAACGGTTCCAAGGTCGACGCCATGGAAGTCAAAAACGGCAGCCAAATTCAAGTGGGTGATACCGTGATGCGTTTGGAGACGGAACTCGCCACAGGGAATACGACGATGGCTGCGGCGCCTCCCTCTGGAGTTCCCTTGCCCAAGCTGGTCGGGCAGTCGCTAGGTAACTATTTGTTAAAAGAGATCGTTGGCGTAGGCTCCTCGGGAATGATCTTCAAAGGAATTGATGAGGAGAACAATCGAGTTGCAGCAGTCAAAGTGCTCTCACCTCAGTTCACTTCAACCGATGAACAGAGGATGCGTTTTGTGCGGGCAATGAAAACCATGTTGCCGGTAAAAGACGAGCGTATCGTCAATCTATACAACGCCGGTAAAACTGGACCCTATTGCTGGGCGGCCATGGCATTCATTGAAGGAGAGAATCTCGCTGAGTTGATCGAGCGAATTGGTATCGAAGGCATGTTAGAATGGAAGAAAGTTTGGCGAGTCGCCTTTGATATTGCGATGGCCTTGAAGACAGGCTACGAGCACCAGATCATTCATCGAAATGTGACCCCAAAGAACATCTTGCGGCGCAAAAGTGACGAGGCTTGTCTACTGGGAGATTTCATGCTGGCTAAGGCCCTGCAGGGAACTCTTGCTCAGCAGGTAACCCAACCGGGACAGATCCTTGGCGAAATTTCTTATCTGGCGCCGGAGCGAACACGTGCTGACGCCGAGGTCGATACGCGTAGTGATATCTACGGTCTTGGTGCAACTTGTTACGCATTGCTAACTGGGCACTCGCCGGCCAGTGGCGATTCGATGCCTGAAATAATCAAGAACGTCCGCGAAATTGTGCCAGAAAAGCCCAAGGTTTATCAGCTGGCAGTCAATGAAATTTTCCAGGACGTTGTGATGAAAATGATTGCTAAGGATCCTGCACATCGATACCAAACTCCAGTCGAACTCCTGAAAGAGCTGATGAGAATTGGGAAGTACAATAATTTAGATACGGGAATCTGATAGTCGAAGCAGCCTTTTTTGGTGCCCGCGGACTAGATCGGTGCTTCTTCCAATGGAGCAGGCTTTTCGTCGACTCGCTGAGAGTTGCATTAGTTGAACTTTGATAGCTTCTTGACCGCACGATTTACAAAACGAATAAGCCACGCCTTGATACCGCGTGGCTCATTTTTTTTCACGGTTGAAGCAGAATCAGGATTCTGTTCCTTGACCGGAGGTTTGGGCCAGTTGTCGCCGCCAGGTTCTTTCACTTTATCTTTCATGTTTCAAGGATCAGAAACTATCTGAAGTCCAGTTGTCCAAGGGCTTGAAATAGTCTTCGTCGTCGCCAGGGTCACCGCGAAATGAGGTGATGATCGACCAAGCCAATTGCAGGATCGCCAATACGAAAATAATCGCGAAACCCGTGACAACCCAGCCCCAACCCTTTCGTTTGTTGATGATCAGGCTGAATAGAATCATCACCACGAATGGCAACCATAAAATGGCGAGAAGGTTGTCGGTGGTCCATTGGAAACCAGACGTTGCTGGTTGGTTCGGCGCACCCAATTCACTTGCATGAACAGCGACTGCTGTTACGCAAAAGATGGCAAGTGGTGCGAGCGCCGCCAAGGATCGACGGATAACCTTACTCTGCCGCGTATTGGTTGGCAGGTGGTGGGAAAAGTCGTTTTGTCTTTCAATATTCATGTTTCTAATGGTCTATTCGGAATTTGACACACAATATTGAAACATTTCCGTTGATCAAGGTTCGCATTGGGAAACGGCGATGCAGGTTATACGATAGGGAATCACAGATTACATTACCAATTTTATTGCGATCCATGGATTTTGACCTCAATTTTGAACGTAACGGGACAGGAGTGCCGTTCATTTTTCAACACGGTTTGGCTTCGCATGGAGGCCAGCCTCAACGTTTGCTGGCAGGGCTGTCAGGCGTTGAACTGATTTCTATGGATTGTCCAGGACACGGAAAATCTCGGTTAAGTCCTGGCGAGCCTCCTTCGTTTGCCAGTTATACCGATCACATCGTGCGACTCATGGATTTCTTGCAAATTGAGCAAGCGGTCTGGGGAGGCATTTCGATGGGGGCCGGGATTTCAATCAATGCGGCGCTGCGTTATCCCGACCGAGTGAAAGCTTTGGTTCTGGTTCGTCCTGCGTGGCTTGATTGTGCCAGCCCAGAAAATTTAAGAATACTCTTGGAAGCTGCCGAGTTGATTCCCCAAGCGGACGGCCGAGCTCAGTTTGAGCAAACGAAAACATTTCAGCAGATCAGGGAAACAATTCCCCGCGCTGCCGCATCGATATTAGGAGTCTTTGCCAACACTCAAAATCCACAGCTTCCTCAGGTATTAAAAAACATGGTGATGGATCATCCATTTCAGAAACTTGAGCGACTGACCGAAATCGACAAACCTTGTTTGATGATTGCTAACGAAGATGATCCTTTGCATCCATTGGAAATTGGCAAATCAATTCAACAGTGTTTGCCTGGGAGCAAGTTGGTTAAAGTCGCATCTCGATACATCAATGATGTCGAGCATCGAGATCAGGTTTTGGCTGCTGTTCGAGAATTTATTGTGTGCGAATGACCCAAAGAGTCGGAGACGTTCTTCTGGGAGGTTGAGGCTCCCGCCGAAACCTCCTCGCCCATCAGGGCATGTTGGTGCTGATGAGATGTTGGTTCTCATGACTCAATAGCCAACGGCATATGAACATCCACATTCCGCCTGTTTTGGAAACCCGATGCGTCAGCGAGGACGAACCCGACACGTCCTCGCTGACGCGTCGGGTTTCCATAAATCACTGCTTCCAAGTTATCGCTTCATGTACGACTGAAAACGTCACAGCCTCATCGGGTTACCATTTACTTTTCAAAATGCACTTGTCGCAGGCGACGTCACAAACCAATCACGCTCGCAATCAAATCTTTACATCCTGCTTTTGTCGTGGAGCGACAACTTCTTGCAGCCCTGGGTTTCACCCCAGGGTCAGTGACTTTGTCGTCAGCACTTACGATCGAATCGGCTTTGTTCACCATTTGGATTATCCACCAATCGGGAGCTCGCCAATGAACTCAGAATTGAATTTTTTGCACTACTCTGCTGCGCCTATCTGAACCATTTCTTGTTCCTGTTGTTGTTTGACCCATTTTTGGTTGGACTCGACGGCAAATTGCTCCTGAGCTTCATTCAGCAATTGGTAATGTACATTTCGCTGACGCGGTACATATCCAATCTCGCGAATTGCATCTCGGATTTGATCTAGAGTTAAATAGTGAACGGTTCCGGCTTCGGCGACGACGTTCTCTTCGATCATCAGGCTACCCATATCATTGGCGCCAAACTGCAGCGAAATCTGGCCGATCTTTAACCCCTGGGTCACCCAACTGGATTGCACATTGTTGAAGTTGTCGAGGTACAGCCGAGAGATTGCCAGCATCTTGAGGTAGGCGTGTGAGCCCGCCGGAGAAATGTCTGGGAGTTCGGTGTTTTCGGGTTGAAAGGTCCAGCAGATAAAAGCGGTAAATCCACTCGTTTCATCCTGGAGCTGCCGCAGTCGTTCCAGATGTTCCACTCGTTCTTCCAGCGTTTCAACATGACCGAACATCATGGTTGCACTACTTCGACCGCCCAACTGATGCCAGACTCTCATGACATTCAGCCAATCGTCCGTCATCACCTTGCCTCGGGTGATTTCATCGCGGACCCGATCTACGAGGATTTCGGCGCCGCCGCCAGGAAGACTGCCCAGACCTGCCGCCTTTAGCCGAGTTAAAACTTCTTCCAACGACATGTTGTTGACTTTGGTGAAGTGGTGAATTTCTGGTGGACTAAATCCATGCACATTGACCTGCGGGTACTCTGATTTGATGTCGCCAAGCATCTCTTCGTACCATTCGATTTTGAATTTTGGATGAAGTCCTCCTTGGAGCAAAATCTGTTCGCCGCCAAGCTTTACCGTTTCCCCAATTTTGGCCAGCAGTTCTTTGCGAGACAGTACGTATCCTTCATCACTTTTCGGGCCTCGGTAAAAGGCGCAGAAATCACAAACCGCTGTGCAGATGTTCGTGTAATTGATATTCCGGTCGATGTTGTAGGTGCGATAGTTCTCCGGATGAAGTCGACGAGTTACCGCGTCTGCTGCAGCACCCAGGGATGCTAGGTCATCGCATTTCATCAGGTGAAGACATTCATCGGGTGAGATTCGCTGTCCATCGACCGCTTTTTGTAAAATAGAATCCACGTTATTGAGTTGCCTGACATTCATGGAAATTTAGTTTGGTTTCGTTAGAGATCAATTGATGCTTGGCGGCCAGTTGGTAAAAGTTTTCCAAGGCAGCTTTTTCTTCATCACCAAGCGTGAAATTCAGGTGCTGCCCAAGGTACTTCCGAGACTGAGCAACCGTCAAATTGTAAGGTGCCGCATTCGCATCGGCGATGGCATTCAAGTTCGCCAGCCCAGCATTTCGGCTTTGAGTCAGAAGAGAATCCAGGAGATCCAGATGCCGATCGGTATTCGCGGTCCACATCGCAAAAACAAAGGGAAGTCCCGTCCAGTCGTGCCAGGCCTCTCCAAGATCCCAAGCGAAAGGAAAGGGTTGATGTTCCGTTGACATGGCCCGATCCCCAATCACCAAGACTGCGTCTGTGTTCACCGTTCGCCAGTCGTCATGGATACCAAGCTGCTGAAGATCGGGGCGGGCCGAGTATTTTTCGGCAAGTATGATTTTTGTGAGTGCCGCGCTGGTCCGTGAACCTTCGTCGAGAGCGAGCGATTTGATATTTTCAGGCTCTTTTTTACTGAGAAGTTTGACACTCCAAACCGGTCCTCGGCATCCGATGCAGGCATCAGAAACGATGGTGTAGTTAGGGTTGCTGGCGGCCTCAATACTCGGAATCAGGGCCACGTCCAGTTCTCCAGCCGCCAGTTGATCCGCCAATCGACTGGGTAGATCGTATTGAACACTGCATTGCTCCGCTAGCGAATCCAGACCATAAACCAAGGGCTTGGAATTGAGGTAGGAAACGGCTCCGATGCGGGGGAGTGGCATTTAATTGGGTTCCAGGTTTTTGTGAGGAGTTGGCGTTTCAGCAAGTAGGAGAGACAAGTTTAGCCCAAGATAGGACTTGATTCCAAGTCGCCTTGGCCCATCTCAGTAACCGCATTTTTGTCAGGCTCTCAACAGAATGGTTTGAATTTGTAGGCATGGTTCTGCTTAGGCAAAACGGGCTAGATTCAACGCAAATACGGAATTTGGCAGGCATTCTAGAAACACCGAAACCAAGGGTTGCTTCGGTCCGATCAATCGTATGATGTCGCAACGGTTGTCTTTCGCCAGGAAACGTTGGAGCGAGGATGCGACAATTTGATCCAAAAAGGGAACTCTAATGAGCCGATTGATTGTCAGCGTCTTTACTTTCGTTTGCTTGATGGGGCTTGTTGCACCATTCGCAGCCGCACAGGGGCCGATCCGCAATTTGACCCGAGAAATGCAACTTCAACGAGCAGATTATCCCGGCCCAATTGCCTACGCCCCGACCGATCAGGATACTCGAAGCAAACGTCTGCGAATGCAGACGGGGCACTATGGTCTTTTCTACAACTGTGATGACGAAGAGTGCAAACGCAATTCCCCTTACATTTGCTGGAACTCCCAACACAAAGCTGATTGGTACGGTGGATGGAAAAACGCTTGGCGAAAAGATAGAAACGATATCGTGCAGCGACTGCTGGACGGCGGATGCGCGGATTGTGGCGGCGACGATTATACCGGGGAAGTTTTCGAAACTGCACCCATGCAATACAGCAACAATTCTCCAGCGCCCCGCGGTTTACTACAATCGTTGAAGACACCTCAGCGCCAGCCACAGCAAAGCAACCCTCAGCAAACCGTCCAGTCCAATCGTTTGCCGGTCATCAATGCTGCTTCGTTGGGACGCCCTCAATCGCCCGAAGCAGGACCCATTCCTGAACCGCGCCAAGCTGAGCGTCGAGGTATTTTTCGACGTCGGTAATCAAACGACGCCCTCTTGATTGGATAAAAGTCCCGGACCCTTTAACCATCTTGAGGTGGTCCAATTTGGGAAGTATTTCTCGCGAATCAAGCTGAGAGTTGACAAACAAAAGGGCCGATTCCAACCAACCGCTCGTTTAGAAGTGGTTAATAGGAACCGGCCCTGAGTTTCAATTCGGTGTCGATCAAATTCTATTATCGCCGATTGCGTTGGCGCTGCTCATTGCCTTGGTTCTGAATTTGAAGCTGATTCTCATTTTGAATCTGATTCAATAGTTGTTGAAGAGAAGCTTCCATCTGTGGATCATCGGTTTGATTCATCATGCGCTGGATCTGCTTGACTATATTCTCGTCGAGGTTTCCATATAAGCTTGAGGTCGAGGTACTGCCTGAGTTGTTGGATTGGCGGGAGATTCCGTTTCGGCCACTTGAAGATGATGAGCCCCGGGAAGAGCTGGAACTGCCGGCTCTGGCGCCGTTGAACCCTCGGCTAGAAGGGTTTTCGTCGACTCCATAGTCGTTGTAGTCGTCGCCACGCGACCGATTGCTCGTTCCTCTACCGCCAGTGACTGTTCCTCTACCACTAGTGACTGTTCCTCTACCACTAGTGACTGTTCCTCTACCACTAGTGACTGTTCCTCTATCGCCAGCGCCTGTTCCTCTACGGCCAGAGACTGTTCCTCTACCACCAGCGGTGCCGCTGCTGACAGACGTGACCCCATTGCCGTTTTCGGTCGTATGCTTTTTGTAAAACTGATAGGCGGAAGGATTGACCTGCTCTAACTCCGCAATGTCCTTCAGGTTGTGTTTTTGTGGCTTTCCTGCATCGTTTGCGTTAGTTGAGTAAGTTACCGATACTCGTTGGTTTTCCCAGGCAACCTTGATGGATTCACTGTGTTCGCCATCGTTGACGGAAATGCTGACGTTCCTCCGTTCTTGATTCGTGGTACCTGATTCGTCTGATGAAGTTGAGGAGCTTGCACTCTCTGTCATCGAAGAACTTGCACGTTCCGAGGATGTCTCACTCGCAGAAGCTTGTCCCTCATTTGATTCACTTTGTTGTGCCACAAGTTGGATTGGCGCCAGCAAGGCAAGGCACGCTGCCAGTGCTGCCATCGATAGCCAACCAGTAAATCGGGAATGTTGTGTGTCGAATCGATTCATTTCCAGAATCCTCTCTCTAAGGGAATTAAAGGAACTAACTGCACCAACTGCTGCCAGGTTTTGTGTTGTCCTACGTGAAGATGGTGCGGAACATTTCACTAGAAGTCTGCCGTACTGTTGAAAATTTGTGTTTGTCGTTTTTAACGCTAGTTGGTCACAGGCGATTTCCTGATCCAGAGCAAATCGCTTTTGAGTAATCCAAACCAGCGGATGGAAAAAGAAAATGGTTCGTACGATCACCAAGAGCCAGTTCCAGAACAGGTCGCGTCGTTTGGCGTGTCCCAATTCATGGGCAATGATCAATTGCAGGTCGGCCGAGCTAAGGGATCGAACCATTGAACTCGGAATCAAGATTGTGGGACAAATTGCGCCAACTAGGATCGGAGTCGTTATTCTCGAAGTCATCGCAAGGCGAGGCCGCGAGGACATTTTCAAACGTGAACACAAAACTCGATAGCCCGTAAGGATTGACGGTTCCGTGATCGGCACACCGTGTCTCGAAAGTTGATTTGCCACCAGGAACTGACGACCTACAAATGCGACTCCGATTCCAAATCCAACTAACCAGACCTGGAGCAGTACAATCGCGCCCGACCGGCCTGGTTTTGCT
Source organism: Mariniblastus sp. (assembly GCA_965224765.1). Lineage (GTDB taxonomy): Bacteria > Planctomycetota > Planctomycetia > Pirellulales > Pirellulaceae > CAZDBA01. The sequence continues at coordinate 24,032 of CBDDAC010000021.1, read as the reverse complement.
GATTCAACGGAAGGATTCGAGCTAGTCTGTCTTGAAAATTCTCGGGCTGGACTTGCCGATGCGGCGGCTTCTTCGGTTGAGGAACCGGCGAGCAAGTGCGTATCTACTTTTGTCGGCTCTTCCATTCCATCGCGGCCTGTTGAACCTTCGTAGACGGAGAATGGATTCACATCGTTGGCGATGAATGGGTTGCTAGTTGGGCGCGAATGGGAAACTGACGTTTGTGGATTCGATTGCAATACAGGCAATTTCAGGAAACCGCCAAACATCAATAGAATTGCAAACTTGAGATAGGCAATTCTCCACATCCAGCACTTCGTGTTCGCTGAAACGTTTTTGCAGAAATGACAAACGAGCCACACGAATGCCAGCAGCAATCCACCTTGCCAGCTGGCCGAAACCAAACGCTCGGCCCACATATCGAATGTCGTCGTACTTAGGAGTGAGAGACTCATTGACTCCCTCCTCTGTTCTTTTTGTCTAACTCAAGTTTGGAAATCAGTGATTTGAGTTCTTCACATTCTTCATCCGTCAACTGACTGTTTTGATTGAGGTAGGCGACAAAAGGAGAGACTGAGCCTTGGAGGACACCATCGACGAAGTCTCCAACGAGTTCCTGCAAAAATTCGGGTTTGGAAACGGTGGTGGTGTAGTGGTTTAAACCTTTGATTTTCCGACGTTTGAGATACTTTTTTTCCCGCAATCGTTCCAAGACGGTAAGAACGGTCGTTCTCGCCTGCCCTGAAGCCTTTTGCATATGTTCTGCGACTTCTTTGACAGGAACAGGGCCGTGCTCAACAACATATTGGAGCACTGCCAATTCCACTCGACCTAGTGTTTTTTGTTTTGCCATGACCGTCACCTGTGACTACTCGTGTAGTCATATAGTAGTCGGTGACTATATTTGTAGTCAACTAGAAAGACGGCAGATTTTCCAAGAACTTGGTTTTTTCTTGTGAGCGAACGCCACGGATTGTGGGCACCTGAGAAAGCCCGTATTGCGCAAAAAATGGGAGGTTGAGACTCCCGCCGAAACAAATTGCGTTTTCTGTCTCGGCGGAACTCAACCTCCCAGTAATAATATTATGGCCTAGTCCAAGTTGGACTTACCAACGTCACCTCGCTGTTGTTTCCAAGACAAAACGACGAAAATACCGCCACACCTAAACTAAACTCGCTCTAGTGGCCGATTTGGGCCAAGGCTTGATCGAGATCCGCAATCAAGTCGGTCGAATCTTCGATACCGAGTGCGAGGCGAATCATGTTGTCCGGGATTCCAAACTGTTTGCGCTCTTCGGGGCTTCGCGTGTAGTAACTCATGACCATGGGTTGTTCGATGAGAGTTTCGACGCCACCCAGGCTAGGTGCGATGCGAGCGATCTTGGTTGAGTCAACGACTTTCGCGGCGGACTTCCAATCCTCGGCGACCAATTCAAACGTGACCAATCCGCCATATCCCTTCATGGTACGGCAGGCGATTTCATGATAGGGATGCGATTCTAGACCGGGGTAATAGACTCGGCTGACAGCAGGGTGAGATTCCAGGAAATGGGCAACCTCGAGGCCATTTTCATTGTGCCGTTGCATCCGAAGTGCGAACGTCTTGAGGCCTCGTTCGAGAAGGTAAAAATTATGGGGCGAATTGACGCTTCCTAAAATCCCACGCAAGGTTCGAACGGATTCAAGCTTTTCTTTGGATCCAATGACGACACCAGCAAGCAGATCGTTGTGGCCTCCCAGGTACTTTGTGGCTGAGTGCATCACGTAATCGATGCCATAACTCAAGGGTTGGATGTTGAAGGGAGTTCCGAGCGTGGCGTCAATCAGCGTGTCGATCTTGTATTTTTTTCCAATCGTTCCGAACCGCTCCAGGTCAATGATACTAAGGTGGGGATTGGTTGGTGATTCGCTGACCAGCAGCCGCGTTTTGTCAGTGATTGCTGCTTCCATGGCGTCGTAGTCGCCGGTTTTAACTTCGATGGTTTTGACGCCGAAACGAGACATGTGTTTGCGACAGAACTCGCGACTACGATGGTAACATTCATCAAAGAAAATGATCTCGTCGCCTTGATTTAGCTTGGCTGTCAAAAGCCCAACCATCGCTGCCATTCCACTGGAATAGAGAATTGCGTCTTCACCGCCTTCGATTTGAGCGAGTTTTTTTTCTACGACTTGTTCACCGGGTGTACCGTAGCGTGCGTATTCACCCCTCGTTTGGCCTTCTTCGATGAAATCGATTATGTCCTGTGTCTTGCGAAACGTAAAAGTCGACGCACAGACGATGGGGTCGGTGATCGAGTTGATCGGTTTTTGACGCGACTCGCCTGCGTGTACGGTGCGCGTAGAAAATCCCGTCGTTGTATCGGGAGTCGAAGCAGCGGGTTGATTCTTTTTTGTATTCACGTCGGCAATAGACATCGTTCAATTCCGTAATAAAAAAATACGCGGAATTGTGGCCGACAAAAAGAGGTCCGCAGGTGCGGAACCCACGAGATAACTCGTAGGCAAACGTCGTATAAAAGTCTGATACTTTCGATGGCTCTTTAGCAGTAAAGGCTGCAATCGGCCACAAATCCCTATCCCCAAAGTATCAGAAACTATCCCCCGATCAATGCGCAATTATGAAATAATGGATTTTTTTTCAATAAACAGGAAAGCGGCTCGATACTCGATTCCGGCAGGAACGCAGGAAACGCGTGATGATCTGTGGCAGAAAGCGAAAGCGTTTTCTAAGCGGCTTTCAATTGTTGGCGTTGAATCGTGACAGGCGGCGTTTTCTCGGGAAGAATCATGCGTCCCGTTCGATGCCCGCGTCGAAAGTTCTTTTCGTTTTCGAGTTTTTGACCGGACTCAGCCCACTCTTCGGCGAACGTGGTTACCTGGTTGAGACGGGCTTTGGTTAAGACCCGGTAATCTTCTAGGTCTTTTTTCTTGGTTCGTGGAGGTAGGTAGTACTTGGGGCCGAAGATGACCCGGACACGCGAAAAGGGCCTGGGAATTGCGAACTTGTCCCATGTCCCGAGCCGTTTGGGGCGGTCACAGCCTACGCCTACTGGAACGATGGGCATTTTGAGAAGTGACGCCAGGTAGATTGCCCCCATGGCCATTTCTCGGCGCGGGCCTTTGGGGCCATCTGGAGCGATCGCGATGCTGGAAAACTTGCTGTATCGTTTGAGTTCTCGGATGGCTTTGGAACCACCACGAGTTGTGCTGCCTCGAACAATATTGAGTCCAAGGCAAAGTGCCATTTGATTGAGGATCTCGGCATCGCGATGTTGGCTGACGAGTAGCGTTAAAGGCGTTTGGCCCCATCGGGGCAAAACGGAGCCAATGTATTCATGCCAGAACACAAAAATGCAGTGTTCGTTGTATTCGGGGCGAGCTGGATCACTGGAGAGATCGTAGTGACCAATTTTCAAATCCCAGAGGTGGGTTGCGGCAGGTAGTCCGATTGCGCAAGCGGCTCCGCCGATTCGATGCAAAAGTCGAACGTTGGTTGGCGTGGTTTCAGCTTCCGTGCGTTGCGTTGCCATCTATTCTGGTGGATTTCCTTAAGGCGATAAGTGTTCGAAGATCCCGGTTTGAGAAGGCTCTTCTGAAATAACTGGTGGACTTTACTGTTTTCTGCGACCTATTCCAACGCCAAGATAATCCACCGGAATTTTACTAGCATTTGGTGCCCCGATTCGGGCACTTAAGTCCCCTGCTCTGTCAGTGATTTGTAGGCTAGTACCTAGGCCCGTCTTCGAATGGCGGGCCGAGAACATCAGATCCACCGGTTTTCTTGGCCTTGTTGCCCGTCAATTCAAAACGGTCCGGGTAGTAGGGCCAAGTTCCACGTTGGTGAGGAACAAGAATTGTTTCGGCAGGAGCCTCAACCTCCCGTAAAAGGCAAAACCTCGACGACGGGTGCCATGCTCCTCGCTTGCGTGGGCATGTGGTGTTCTGCCAACAGCCGAGTACCTAGGCCCGTCTTCGATTGGCGGGCCGAGAGATCAGATCCACGGTTTTCTTGGCCTTGTTACGCGTCAATTCAATACGGTCCCGGGTAGTAGGGCCAAGTTCCACGTTGGTGAGGAACAAGAATTGTTTCGGCAGGAGCCTCAACCTCCCGTAAAAGGCTAAAACCTCGACGACGGGTGCCATGCTCCTCGCTTGCGTGGGCATGTGGTGTTCTGCCAACAGCCTGGTACCTAGGCGGTCAATTCAAAACGGTCCGGGTACTAGGGCACGTCAAACCAGGGAGAATGTAACTCGGCGCAATATCGGCACATTCATGTGAAATGCTGACAAATCAGGAGCGATGAGCTGTCAAGCGAAATCGGGAATGGTTAGCCTTCAAGATCGAGGATCCCCCCCTGCTCCGGCGGTGGCTCGGGAGTCGGGGTGGCATTCCGTGATTCCAACGGTTGGCGGCCATCGGGTTCGCGGTCAGATGTTTCTAATGTGTCTTGAACGGTTTCGTCTTTGAGGTTCGACTGCGTTTCCAGCTGATTTCCCGACTTCGCAGACACGGATTTCCCCATCAGCGGCAGGCCTGCGGTGCTACTGGAAATGGGATTAAGTTTTGCGTCCATGATTTTGGTTAAGGTGTGTGGTGATGATTTGCGTTGATAAAGTGGACATCGGAATTGGTGGTTCTACCGCCATTGAGTGTCCTGGTTTTGTGCGCGTTCGAAGCGTGGAGGCGGCTGTTCAGCCGTTTGGAAAAGTTGTCTAACGGATTCGTTCAGGCCTGGGAGAATTTCACTGCGGACTTGGGGGTTTTCTACCGTGCCGTCGACTCTCAGCCAAAGGATTTGTTGGCTGCTGGCTTTTGCTAGGTCACTGAGGATTGGAATATGGAACCGATTCCGTCCTGCAACTGTATAAAAGTCGAGGTCGATTTCGTTGTCCATGGTCATGCGTCCTTTTCCGACCAGGCTGATTGCGTCCCCCAGCAGTTCAACTTTGGTCAAGTTGATTGAGTTGCCATGGATCGTGAAATCTGCGTTGCTGGCATCAAAGGCGGATCTGTCACGTTTTTGCGTCTTCATCATTTTCAACATTCGCAACACGACAGGAAGTTCATAGATGTTCGCTTCGCGAAGCTGGAACACGCCTTCTCCCCGCATCGATTCTGTCGTTTCGCCACCTCCAACTCGAAAAGCCAGGCTGGCCGTTCCTCCAACTTTGTTGAGGGAAGGTGCACGTTGCTGTCCGGCTTTTTTGATGTCCAAATTCGAGATTGTGGCTTGGACGAAGAACTGTTTTTCAAGTTCATTCCAACATTGGCCGTCCAGGCGAATCGTTCCGCCAAATAGATTACCCGTCAGTGAAACTGGTGTCGTGGCTTCATCGTCCGGTCGAGCCATACTGCCGACGCCTATTCGTTCGTCTTCGATCCAAAGGGGGCCGCGAATATCGGTGATCTGCATTTCCTTCCAGTGTAGAGAATCGATCACGATCGCTCCGTTGCACTGAGTTGAATTCCCATCGTAGCGACCGTTTAGACTGAGCGAACCGAAAACGTTTTCTGCGAGAATCCCTACGTTGAAACTGCCACGGTCCATCTCCAGCCTGACGTCCCAATCCATCTCAAAACCGTCCGAGGAGTTGGTTGGTGAGTCGTAGCGGATTTGAGCGATCTGACCCATGTGTTGATTCAAAGAACCGGCTTGGTCGCAACGACCTCGCATCGAGATTGTGCCAAATCCACTGAGCGCACCCTGGTAATTCATGTCGATGAGGGCTTCGCGGAGTTCTGGTGGAACCGCATTCAACAAATCCGTGTCGGTGGAGAGTGATCCCACCATCATGTTGGATAGGGTTAGCGACCAGGTCTGTTCGCCATACTTTCCGTTTCCAAGACAGCTGAGCCAAGTTTCATTGTGTTTTCCACGGGCAAGGTTGATGTCGACTTGCCCATTGCCGACAGAGATCTTTCCATCGAGTTGTCCAAGGGGATAAGGAAACGAAAGAGGGTTGATCGCGACGCTTGCCTGTTCGAGGTTATGCGGATCGGCGAGCGTGGCCTCGACCTCGATATTCGGGGATTTTCCTGATTCGGAAAACAGGTCGACATGGACGAAGTGGGCGCGGCCTGAGGGGCGGATTGAATCCCAGACGGTTTGCATGTCAGGTTTTAGCGCAGCGGCAAGTTTTGTGTCCAACTGGACGTCGTAAGCATCAAAGTCCAGGTTCAACCCACTTTGTAAATCCCAAGTCCCATTGCAAGTCACTCTTGAATCCAGGTTGGAGCCACCCACATTTTCAATGGTGATTTGACCGTCGCGAACGTAAACGTTCCCGTTGATGTTTCCGATCGGATACTCAAAGTGAACATGTTGAGAGCTGCAGTCGATAAGTTCGACGTCATAGCTCAGGATTGACCTGGGTTGATCTGATGTTTTGCGAAGTTGTCCGTAGACTTTCACAAAGCCTGCGGGTCGGAAATCGAAAAGTGACCGCGCGATCTTGGGACTGGCTGAGACGGCGAGCGCCAGTTTTTTGTCGATGGGAATTCTGCCATCGTTCCAAAAGTCGACTTCCACCGTTGCCGAGGGGCCTGAACCCTGTATGACTCCCTGCAAGCCAAGTGGTTGCCCCTGTTCGGTGGCAGTCACTTTGAACCAGACTTTGTCGTCGATGACATTGACGTTTCCCTTGGCGTGTTGAACCAGATAGGGGAATCGATTGAATTCAAAAGAGAAATCGAGCAGCTCAGAATTTAACTTTCTTGACAATCCTGTTTCATCTTGAGTGAGCTCGAAATCGATTTCGACGTTGCCCTGGGGTTCGTAGTCGGCGAAAAACTTTTGGATCGCTGGGCCAAAGTAGCGAGAAAGTTTGCTGTCGACGACGAAATTGCTGAGTTTCCCATCGGCGCTCCAATGGGTCGGCTGGTTCATTGGGTGTCGAACTTTCGTCGCAAATTGTCCGAACTGTCCCGAAGTACCCAATAGACCTGACAAGTTTGCTGTCAGGAGTTGATCGTTCAGTTCGATGGTCCCCTGGCAATCGGAGATCAGGTGGGGGAGCAGTGCATGATCTAAGGAGAATCGTTTTATCTTGCCACGAAAATCCATCGCTTCAAATTTACTTTGCCCATGATTGAGGCGAACTGATCCCATTCCGCTGACCACGCCGACAACCGCTCGAATTTCTTTGGGACGAGCGCCTGGGGGCAAAAAACCAACGGTAGTTTGGTTGATGGGAAGACTCGCAAGGCGATACTTGATCGCATAGCCAAGTTCATCGGGTGCACAACGAAAAGAAAATCGACCCGTGCGGAAGCCATTGATGGTACCTGCAGCGGCAAACTTTGTGGGATCGTCAGGCAGCGGATTCAAGTGAAAGTCGAGATCAGAAAACTCAATTGCCATGGGGCGAGTTCGCATTCGGTCAATGATTCGAATTCTTGAATCTCGAACGATCAGGGGCACCGGCTTGGTTCCCGGATCAGGCATCTGACTGAGTTGCCGAATGGTATCTTGAATATCCCAATGCCCGTTCTCGTCACGAGTAATGATCAGGGTTGCGCCGGTCAACTCGATGGCTGAGGGATTTAGTTCAGACGACAAAAGTTCAGGTAGTTGAACTGGCACATGGATGAAGATGTTTTCAATTCCGGCCAACTTATGGCCTTGATCGCACCTGAGTTGGACTCCACTGATTTGGATGCCCTTGTCCTCAATAAATTTGGCGTTGTCGATTTGGCCGCAGATACCGATTCGATTGAGGTGAGCGTTTAACTCTTTTTCAATGTGTCGCGTGAGACGCGAGTTGACGGTTTGAAAAAGAGTGGGGTAACTATAGACCCCGATCGCTCCGAGCAAGAGCAGCCCGATCAAGAAATTTCTGAATCGCGAAAGCCCATGTCGAATGGGACAATCACGCCGAGTGGTTTTAGGTCGAATCGTTCAACATCCTTGTTGAGTTTTCGATTTGCGCACCTCAAGCGTGCGGATCGCTGCAAATGGTACAAAATTTAGCTCAAAGTCCCAAGAGAAATATACTTTGGCGAGGCGAGTGGGTAAGGGAGGTGAAGCTTGAGGGTTCGTTACCGAAATCCTTACCACCAAACGGTTTACTGAAAAAACGGTTGAGGTATACTCGGGATCCGAAAACAAGCATGCATTGATATGATAGCTAACTTGAATTGGTTGGACGTGTCAGTTTGATTCATTGCTTTTGATGACTCACAAAGGTCTGAGCTTGATGGGAGAGCAATGAACGACTCGACACGAAACTTGTCGGAAGCGGATAAGACGAAACTGTTCTGGGCTAGTTTTTTGGCCTTGGCAGCAGCAGGCGTTGGCTTTGTTTTTCGGGTTATGATTCCGCAGATGTGGGCAGAGACTTTTCAGGTAACGCTCCTGGAGGTCGGAGTTTTGACAGGCGCGGCGCTTTGGCCGATTGCCGTGACGATGATTTTGTTCAGTTTGTTGGTGGACAAAATTGGTTACAAGGTCTCCATGTTCTTCGCATTTGCCCTCCAGTTGGCGTCGGTCGTTCTGACGGTGATAGCCAAAGACTTTGACATGATGTGGTGGGCCTGTTTCTGTGCAGGACTTGGGCATGGAGTTGTCGAAGCCTGTATCAACCCGCTTTGTGCGTCGATCTATCGCAATGACAAAAGCAAGATGCTTAACATTCTTCACGCCAGTTGGCCGGCAGGGATTGTGGTCGGAGGAATTTTCTACTTGTTGCTGGTTGGTCCCGACGACAAAGATATTCTTCCAGCCTGGGAAAACGTCAGGTGGGTTTTCTGGTTCATGTTGGTGCCGGTAATCGCTTACGGAGTACTGTTTTTGATGTGTTTCCGTTTCCCGGTGGATGAACGCGTGGAGGCGAACGTTTCCATGCGAGAAATGCTACGAGAGTTTGGCGGTCTGGGTGCTTTTCTCGCGAGTTCGTTTTTGATCTACGAGCTTTTCAATCAGCTGGGGGCATACGGAGTCAATGACTTTATTGAGGGACTTGGTTGGGGAGATAACGCCAAGCTTTACTTGTGTTTGGGAATTGGTGCGATTACGGGTGTGATTTCCGGAGCGTTGGTTGGGTCTCCAGGAAAGTTGTTGTTCTTTTTCCTCTGCGTAATCATGGTGCCCCTGGCTGCTGCCGAGTTGGCAACAGACAACTGGATTCAAACGTTGATGCGTCCGATCCTTGGATTGAAATATGCGGGTTGGGCAATTGTGTTCTCCGCGGGAATCATGATGGGGTTGAGGTTTTTCGCTGGCATCCCTCTCAAGTTTATGTCTCCGCCGGTGTTGTTGTTCGTTAGTTCATTGTTTTCAATTGCCGGTTTGTACGCGTTGTCTTCGGTCACCGGTGCCTGGATTTTTGGGGCGTTTGTCTTCTATGCCGTTGGGCAAACCTTTTATTGGCCGACGATGTTGGGGTTAGTTTCCGAACAGTTCCCCAAGGGGGGAGCAATGACTCTCAACACCGTCTCCGCAATGGGACTTTTGACCGTGGGGATCTTCGGTGCTCCGTTTTTGGGTGCGGTGCAGGATCATTACAACACGCAGGCGATCATTGCCAAGCAGACGACACTGTACGAGGACGTTCGAGACAACCAGAGAACGTTTGTCGACAATACGAATGCTGAGAAGCCAGAAGATAAATCGATCTACGAAAGCAAGAATTTCTTTGGCGTACGTTACGACTCCGTGAACTCAGGCGAATTCATCAAGTTGTTGGATAAGGATGCTAAAGAAGACCTTGGAAAAGAATTGAAGTCGACGTCTCGGAGTAGCTTGAAAGTTGCAGCCGTTCTTCCCTTGGTCATGGCCGTCGCGTTCTTGTTGATAATTCTCTACTTCGCGGTGCGTGGTGGATACAAGCCAGTCGTCCTTGGTGAGCAGAAAAACACGACCTAGAAAAATCTAGAGCGCGTTTAGTTTGGGTATGGCGGTATTTTCGTCGTTTTGTCTTGGAAACAACGGCGAGGTGACGCTATAGGGAAGTCCAACTTGGACTAAGAGTTAGACAGGGTGACGATACCTCGTTCCGCTTTGATTCGAATGTTGCCGGGCAGTATCAGGATTGATGGCTGCCCGTTTTTTGTGTTTCCCAGAACGAGATCAGCAAGCTGATTCCATTTGTCGAAAGTCATTGCCTGAAGCGGCCATTCCATTTTTTTCCAAACCAGGATGAAGACTTGCCGAATGAGAACTGCGGGTTGATGAGCCAACTCGGTTGCTGAAAGAGAAGCGGATTGTTTAGCAAATTGAACGGTGGAATCAAGGATTTGTTCGGCAAATGCTTCGATGAGTTGCTGTTGCTCTCGAGCCTGCAAAGAGAGTGGCTTGAGGCGCTGCAGAATATCGCAGTTAAATTCGTTTTCCAGTAGCGGAATCAGTTGGTGGCGAATTTTGTTGCGTGAAAAGTTGAGCTGAGCATTTGATGAATCGTTACGGAACTCTTGTTCGATCGAGGCAAGGTAGGCAAGGATTTTATTGCGATGGATTTCCAGCATCGGTCGAACGAGGGTCACTCCATCGCAAAGGGGGCGGTTAGCCGGGATACCGGCTAGGCCTGCTACGCCAGTCCCACGTAGTAGTCGAAAGAGAACCGTTTCGGCTTGGTCATTTGCGTTGTGAGCTGTCATGACATATCGAGCGCTTCTCTGAGCGGCGATAGTCTTGAATAGTTCGTACCTTAAAGTTCTCAAATTGGATTCGATGCCATCCGATGAATTTTCCCGCAAGGGTAGTTCATGAGCCTCGAAAGAAAGCTGCAACTGTTCACAAAGCTGCTCCACAAACTTCTGGTCGTTGTCACTTTCGACTCCACGGAGCTTGTGGTTGGCGTGACAAACGAAGATTCTTCCGGCCGATAATTCTTGTCCAAGTTGATGGATTAGCCTTAGCATCGCAACGCTGTCTGCGCCTCCGCTGACCCCGAGAACGATTGGGTGTTTTTGCCATTTTTCTGCGGGAATTACTTCTAGAATTCTCTGATTGATCACGTGCAAAGGCATGACATTCAAAACTTAGGTTTGTCGACAAGAAAGAGCCATCAGGGGAATCCTGAGTGGCGTTGATTAAGTCCCGGAGCTTTTTGCGGGAATCTCAATGTGAGCCTCATAAGAATGTAACGGAAAATACTTGCCAATGTTACTTTGCGTCAAAAGCGACTCGTTTGTAGAGGAAAGGCGAGCTGCCAATAGTTTTCACGATTCACAGGCTCTGATAAGATGATGGAGGCTCACATTTGGAGCCGAACGTTGAAACGAAATTTAAATGCCGATGGCGTTTGAAGGTTTTAGCAGTTGAAACGAATTTGAATCGTTGACATCTTGTTTTTTTTGGAGCATGAAGCGGTGGAGTGGATCAAAGCGATTTTTGCTTTTATCTTCCAATTTTTGTGTCGTGTGATGCAGATCTTAGTGCCGAAGGCACGCGTCGCTGGATGGCGAAAAATTATCCAGCTTGAGCTTACCGCAGCAGGCTTTCTTTTCAGGCAGTGGATATTGATCCGTGCCTTCTCAATTCGTCGAATAAAAATACCTGACGAATTCCGGGAACGAGATGATGGTTGGTCGAATAGCAACCCTACCCAGGGGCAAACCTATTACATTTGTCGACTGATATTCAATTGATTCTCCGTTGCGACTTCTGAACCTGAACGCCTCGCATTCATGAAAGATAGGTGAGTGTGATGCTGGAATATCTAATCGGAGGCGTCGTAGGCGTCTTGATTGGGCTTGGGCTGTTTTTCCTTTATGGGGTTTTGCTGGGCCGCGATGCAAAGAGCCAGGCGAAATCGATACTGGAAGAGTCAAAGCGAGATGCTGATGCGAAAGTCAAAGATACTGAGCTCAAGATCAGGGAACTCGATTTAAAGCAGCAGGCCGAGTCTGAAAAAGAAAAAGCAAGATTTCGCGATGAAATGCACAACAAGGACAAATCGCTCAGCAAGCGAGATAGTCAGTTGCGGCAGCAGGCTGACGATCTCAAAAAACAGGAAGGGATGGTTCAGATTAATCAGAACAAGCTCAAAATAAAGCTTGAACAGGCAGATAAACATGCCTCTGATCTGCATGAAATTTTTGAGAAACAACGAAAACAGTTGCATCAAATAACCGGGCTCAACAAAGAAGAGGCCGCAAAACGTTTATTCAAATTGCTTGAGGACGAACTGGCAGACGAAGTCGGTGGGCGAATTCTGGCTCACGAAAAAAAAATGGCCGAAGTCTGCGACGAAAAATCGCGTGAGATGTTGTTAACGTCGATTCAACGTTACGCTGCTTCACATACCTCGGATTCGACAACCAGTACCATTGATATTCCTAATGATGAAATGAAGGGGCGGATCATCGGCCGTGAAGGTCGAAACATTCGTTCCTTCGAAAAAGAAACCGGAATCGACGTGATTATCGACGATACTCCGGGCGTTGTCATTGTAAGCGGATTTGATCCCGTTCGTCGTGAAGTTGCCCGGCAGGCAATGGATAAGTTAATCACAGACGGCCGCATTCATCCGACTCGGATTGAAGAAATCGTCAAGGAAACTCAGACGGAAATTGAAGAGTTCCTGAAACGCAAGGGTGCAGAAGCAGCACAGGAAGTTGACATTCATGGGCTGAATGACCGAGTTATCGGAATGCTGGGCCGACTTCATTTTCGGACCAGCTACAGCCAGAATGTTCTTCGGCACAGCGTTGAGGTTGCCTTTATCGCAGGCATGATCGCCGAGTTGATGGGACTCGATGGAACACTCGCCAGGCGTTGTGGATTGCTACACGACATCGGCAAAGCGGCCGATCATGAATTGGAAGGCGGACATCCGAAAATTGGTGCCGACCTTTTGAAACGCAACGGTGAAGGTGTCGAGGTTGTGCACGCCGCGTTTGGACATCACGATGAAATTCTCGTTGAGCATCCCTACACGATGATCGTTGCGACCGCGGACGCATGTAGTGCTTCACGACCCGGTGCACGCCGTGAATCATTGGAACGATACATCAAGCGAATGGAAGAATTGGAAACAATTGCCAAAGAATTCGCTGGGGTGAAAAACGCTTTTGCCATTCAAGCAGGACGTGAGTTGCGTGTGCTGGCCAGTGCAAAGAACACCGATGACCACAAAGCTGCCAAAATTTGCCGTGATATCGCCGCGGCTTTTCAGGAGCGATTAACCTACCCGGGCGAAATCAAAGTGACCGTCATTCGAGAATCACGGTTCACAGAAATTGCCAAGTAGTTCAGGATTTGGTCGCCTGATTTTTAAGACTTTTTTCGTTATCCAGAAAGAGCGTTGTGCGAATATTATTTATCGGCGATATCGTCGGTCGAGGTGGAGTAGATATCGTCGTTCAGGCTGTCGAACCGCTGCGGCGCGAGCAGTCGATCGACTTGGTGGTTGCCAATGCGGAGAACGCTGACGGCGGTTCAGGGCTTACACCTTCTATCTACCGAAAATTGATGAAGGCAGGTGTCGATTGCATCACCCTCGGAGATCATATCTATCGCAAGAAAGAGATTATCGAAATCCTGGAATCGAAATCTGACATTGTGAAGCCAGGAAATTATCCGGAGGGAGCGCCAGGGAAACGTTGGACTGTGGTTAAGTCTCATACTGGACAAGAGGTTGCGGTTTTTTGCCTGATGGGGCGGGTCTACATGCGGCCAGTCGATTGTCCCTTTACTGCGGCCGACAAAATCCTGGAAGAGATTCCCGAGAATATCAAGATTCGCTTTTGCGATTTTCATGCAGAAGCGACAAGCGATAAACAACTGATGGGGCGATTCCTAGACGGACGCGTGTCAGCAGTTTTAGGTACTCATACTCATGTAACAACCGCGGACGAGCAGGTCTTGCCGGGGGGAACCGCGTTTCAATGTGACGTTGGCATGACAGGGCCGCACGAAAGTATTCTTGGGCGAAGCATTGATAAGGTCATGGGTGCAACGATTACATTCCGCCCCCTTCCTTTTACGGTCGCCAAGAACGATCAACGTATCTCGGGAACGATGTTTGATGTCGACAACAGTACCGGCAAGGCTTTGAATATCAAAAGAATCGTTGTGGACGAACGGAAGCTCGAAGAGCTGTTGGACGACGAAGACTATTAGCCATGGCTTTGAGGTTTACCTGTCGTAACTGTTGCTACTACCTTGATTGCGAAGATCAAAATTGGTGCAGGGAAATGGGGAGGATGTTTCGGCGGGAGCCTCAACCGTCTCAACCTCCCGTTCAGTAGATTCTTGCAATCGGCTGTCGTGTGATAGACTTGGGTGCTAGCTGCTTGAGTTGTACTTTGTATTGAAGTTTTCGGGCTTGAGTGGAACGAATGATCTCTTTACGGTCCCATCGCATTTGTCGTGTCTGAACTAAACAAATCACCAGTAAACCCTCCAAGAGTCGAGATTCCACCTCCCTGCCAGAACTGGTTGAGGGGCGTCTTGGTGTTGGGCGGATTAGTTTGCTTGGGTTTGTTGATTGTTGCAAGAATGTTGACTCCAGATCCATTGGGGATGGGGACACATCGGCAGCTTGGACTACCCGAATGCGGATTCAAGATGATGTTCGATATTCCGTGTCCATCATGCGGGATGACAACAAGCTGGGCGTGGTTAACGCGCGGTCAATTGATTGAATCCTTACGTTCCAATGCGGGCGGCACGATGCTAGGCATTTTGTGTTTCGTTTTTGGGATTTGGATGTTGATTACAGGAGTCCGAGGAAAGTGGTTTATCGGAGTTCCTTCAACATTCTGGCTGGCAATCTTGCTCAGCTGTACAGTTATGGCCACACTGCTGCATTGGTTTAATCAAATTTGGATTTGACCAACGTCGCGAACTTGCCTTGGAAAAAGAACACTGCAGAGGAAGATCAAGGAATGATCAATCACGCAAGAAACTGCCGTTTTATGTTGCTTGTTATTGCAGCAGCGATACTGGTCTCCAGTTCTGGCTGTGGAGCATTAGCTCAATTGCTATATGTCATGAAAGGTCACAAAACGCCTGCGGAGTTTGACGAACTCGAGGGGAAGACAATTGCAGTTGTCGTTGTGTCCGACGCAACTGCCTATGGTGCGGATACTTTGACCTATCGGGTTGGAAAGGCCGTCAGCATTGATATTGCCAGAAACGTAAAAAAGGCGACTGTGATTCCGCCTTCTCACATCGAGAAATGGATCGATGAAAATGGATTTGAAGAAGCTGATTTTGTGGACATCGGACTTGGCGTCGACGCCGACATGGTTGTTGCCGTCGAAGTTGGATCTTATACCATCCATGACGGTTCCACCTTGTTCAAAGGCCAATCTGATCTAACCATCAGCGTCTACGAGATGGACCGCGGGCAGATTATTTTCTCTCAAGGCCCAAAAGACTTTGTGTTTCCAGAGAATGGTCGCCCAGCGATTCAAACGACAGATCGAGCATTTGAACAGCTCTATCTCTCCAGGTTAACCAAACACATTTCGCGAAAAATTCTATGCTCATGATCGCCTGGATACGATCGCTGAAGACGCGGCGATGCCCATGTATTGATGGCATTCTGATTGACTTGTGAACTTAAAAGATCGCTTTGGCGGTCTTTTTTTATGATCATGAAGCAGCTTAGGTTCTAGCCAGGAAATTATCTCTGCGCCAAGATGGAGTTGTCTATGTCTGCTCATGTTATCGCCGTAAGTACATGTGCCGCCCATAGCCGTAATCGTTGATGCCAACGATTCCAGCGGTATCGCTACTGTCAACGACCGTCTGCTTGATCATACCCGCTTCATCCCAGCCAAGATCGATTCCCGAATGCGAGTGAGTCAGATTCCCGTCGCTGTCGAATGTCTGGGCCGTCCCTCCAACGCTTGTCATCGCATGGACACTGGAATAGCCCCTCGCTGAGCCTGTTCCATTGGTCGTCACGTTGGAAATGTTGCCAATATTCGAACGAGTCAATGAAACGGTTTTGCTTTTTGAGGGCTGGTTGAAATTCGTGAACCGATTTTCGTCATCATAGCCGTCAGAACCACCATTGAGAGTCGTGAAGTTCCATGGCGCCATTGCACCAGTCCAGGACTCACTGAGCTTGTTGCTGTTGGCATCGTAGGTGTAACTGCCAGTGCTGACATTCGTATTGGCGATTGCCGTCAAGCGACTACCTGCATCGTAGGTTCTTGTTTCATCCACAGAAGAGCGATCAACGCCAGTCAACAGGCCAAGGTTGTTGTAGGTTCGATCTTCGATCTGGCTTCCATCCCAAGAGATGGTTTCCAATGATCCACGATCGTCGGACGTATAGGCTGCAATGCGGCCTGATGGATAGATGATTTCGTCCAACCGCCCACGGTCGTCGTAACCGTAGCCAATGAGATAGCTTTTGTAGTTGTACGTTGTCGTTTCCGAATCAAGCTGACCACGATCTGTATAGGCCAAGGTTCGTGTGACACCATAACGGCTAACGGAGCCGATTGGACGGAGGAAATTGTCGTAACTAAAGTCATCCGTTCCAACGACATTGCCATTGGCGTTTCGATACTGGACTTTGTCCAGCAACCCCGTATAGGGTTCGTAGATCGACTGCCGCTTGTTGCCTGACGATTTGTTACTGCGAAACATGGGAAGATATCGAAGACTTCGGACGAGAGCGGGAACCATGGTTGCGGAAATATCTCACGTTCAAGCACGGGATTCCCGGTCACGACACGATCGCCCGAGTCATCTCACGGCTCGATACAGCGATGTTTTTTGAGTGCCTTCAGCAGTGGATCGATTCCATGAAAATCGATCTGCGTGGCAAAGGTATCCATGTGGACGGGAAGACCGCCCGCCGCAGTTTCGACAGCGATTCGAACCTCAAGGCGTTGCACATGATCAGTGCGTGGGTGGATGAGGAGAGTCTTTGTCTGGGCCAGTTGGCAACCGATCAAAAATCAAACGAGATCACCGCCGTCCCGATGCTGCTGGAACTGCTCCAGATCAAAGGCGGCGTGGTGACGCTTGACGCCCTAAACTGCCAGCAGAAAACTGTCCAGCAGATTGTTGATCAAGAAGCTGACTACGTGATCACCGTCAAAGCGAACCAGCCTAAATTGTTCGAAGCGATCCTCGATCAGTTTATCGAGTTCGATGATAACGACGGGAAAGACCGGCGGTTCCGTTCTCGCCGCAAGAACGTTAAGTCACGTGGACGTGTGACCGATCAAAGGATCACCGTCGCTCCGGTTTCAGCGGCGATCAAGGCTGCCGGTAAGTGGGCCGGGATTAAGTCGGTTGTCCGAGTCGAACGTCACCGAGAAGCGGTTAACCCTGATAACCCAAGGGCGATTTCAACGACCGACGGCGTGACGTTTTTCATCAGCAGCCTACCGCCAACGGCGTCCTTGGTAGCCAAGTACATTGACAAGCACTGGGCGGTTGAGAACTCGTTGCACTGGACGCTCGATGTAACTTTTACCGAGGATCGAAGCCGAGTAAGAAAAGCAAACGCACCTGCCATCATGGGCAGCTTGCGTCGCTTCGTTCTTTCGCTACTCAAACGGGACACTTCGATGCCCAAAACAAGCCTCAAACGAAAAAGACTAAGAGCTGCACTCAACACCGACAACCTAGAAGCCATTTTATTCCGTAATTAGCAGGTTTTCAAATGCGCTGGCCCTGCCCTTGTACATGAGTCCAGAACAAGCTTCCACGTTGGGGAACAACGATGCCGATGTTCGAATGGATGTCTACTCTTTGGGCGTGCTACTGTTCGAATTGTTGACGGGCAGCACTCCTATTGTTCGCCGATATGAAAACGAACTCGAACTGAACCAATTGCTACGCATGATTCGAGAATCGGAAACCCCCAGACCGAGTACGCGTTTGAGCCAGTCCGGCGAAGCGGTTCAGGAAATTGCGGACCAACGGCAAATCACAAGGTCTCGACTGGTCAGCTTCATTCGAGGCGATTTGGATTGGATTGTGATCAAGGCCCTCAACAAAGAACTCGATCGCAGATACGATTCCACGGTTGCGTTGGCACGAGATATTGCGCGGTTTCTGGTGAACGACGCCGTCGAAGCACGGCCTCCATCTACATCCTATGTTATTCGCAAATTTTTGCGGAAGAATCGCCTTCCGTTGGCGATCACTGTAATGTTCACAGGAGTATTATTGGCTGCAACAGTTTTCAGTGTCAGGCAGGCATACAGGGCGACTCAAAACCAAGTCATTGCAAAAAAAGCGCTCAAAACAGAGGCCGAAAGTCGCCGGTCCTTTCAAGCGTTATACGACTCATTGAAGGAATTATTAAAGAGTCCTAGCCCGGAGAATAAAGGCCAAGAATACACCGTATTGAGAATGTTGGAAGACCACGCTGCATCGGTATTTGAAACGTATTCTGATGATCCTACGACAAAATCCGACCTGCTGACTTTGTTCGGCGAAACTTATCATGGGCTGGGAGCTTACGAAAAAGCAAAGCCGCTGTTGGAAGAATCATTGCGACTGCGCCGTTTACACTGCAACGCCAAAGATCCAAAGCTTATTGAATCGATGTTACTCCTGTCTCAAAACCATTACGATCGATCACAATACAACGACTCTCAAATTCTTGCACGTGAAATTGAAAGCCAAATTGCAAACAGTCCCGACCATCCGGAAGAATTGATCAAATTAATGATTCGATTTGCCAGAATTGATCGAGCCCTAAAGCACTACAGCAATGCAGTTGTGACTCTTGATAAAGCATTAAAAAAAGCAAAATTGACGTTGGGTGACAATGACCCTTTGACACTTGATGTCATGCAGTTTCTTGGAGTTGCCTACGATGATTTTCGCCAATTCGACAAGGCAGTCAAGATAAAACGCCAAGTATTGGAGCACCTGTTTCGCGGAAGAAGTCGAGAAGGCATTGTTTTTCACAACAGTCAAGTTGATCTCGCCGTGTCACTTTCCGCGGCTGGTCACGTGAATGAAGCGATTGAATTGATGGAGAAATCGATTCCGGCAATTCGTAAAGTTCTGGGAGCGAAACATCCTGATCTCGGACGAATCATGATGCATTACTCATGCGTCCTGGTCGCTTCTAAACGTTACACCGATGCTATCGAACAGTTTGAAGAAGCCCTCAATATTCTCGCGCCGGTTATCTCAATCGGTGAAATGTTTGCGATGGACACTTCGTTCAAGGTCGCAATCAATTCCTCCGGGGGTGAAAAGGTAGCCATACAACTTTATCTTCAATGATCGAACGGCTCTGCAAAGTACAAGGCCTAACGGATGAGTGTTTCGTGAAGGTCGCGTGTATCGTGAGTCGGTGTTACGGTTCGAATCGAAACCACCAAGGCGCAATCGGTTTAATGATGCAAGCACTTGAACGAGCTGAATCGACTTTCGGCCTGGACAATTCGGTTGGCGGCATGTGCCTCTACAGGGTCGCAAGAACTTTGGCGGATGCGAATCGACTTGAAGAAGCTCAGGCAATGTTCAATCGAGCACTCCTACAATACAAAGATGCAGAGTGGGTTGAACCGAAACTCGCCAATGCAGCGATGATCGGGCTGGGAAAGATTTGCCTCATGAGGGATCAACCCGACAAAGCCGTTCGTCATTTTACGGACTCGCTAGAGTTGTACCGTAGAAAACAAATGTCTCCGATTCGTAACTCATTGTTGCTTGCAGTCGCTTTTTGGAAGCAAGGTAAAATGGAACGGGCGATTGAGATTTGGGGGGAACTAACTAAAGACATGACGCCTGAGGTGTGTTCAAGCTTATTCGAACAGGCAGGCGCGAAATGCATGAAGTACCGCTGCTACGAAGCAGCCATTCATTGCTACTCATGCAGCTGCCAACTCAAACGGGAATACGCACCGCATACTCTGAGGCTATACGAAGCGAGGTTCACATTGGGAGCAGTGTTCAGCCATGCCGCTGAAATGTCTAGCGAAAAAGAGACAGTGCTAAACCTGTTAAGAAAAGCAGAGGATGAATTAGTAAAGGGGTTTGAAGGGCTTGAAAAACTGGTCAACGACTCAGGGGCGCACCAAGAGCAAGTCCAGTTGTTGTATTTCGCCCGTGAGTTGGTTCAAGTCTATGATCGCATGTCCAGTTCGGAATTGATGAAGACGTGGGTCGTCAAAGAAGAGGAAATATCTCAACGGTTGAGAACGGGGAATGGAAAGTAGGCACGCCGAGTTTTGTGAATCAAAGTGCCCGTGAGAAGATTCCAGCAACTGGTTGCATTTGAGTCTACTTGCATCCGTCCGAGACCAAGAAGGAAACCTTGTCCTGAAGGCAGTGCGGACGTGGAATCCCGTTATAGCTTGGGTGGAGGTCGCTTGGGTTTGGGCATAGCGTTCTCGCGAGGTTGCGGAACGGGTCGCGGGTTATTGTTATTGTTGTTTGCGACTTGTTGCCGAGGAGGTGGGGGCTTGGTAAAGCTTTCTTTCCATTCCCATCCGATGGGTGTTTCTAGTTCACGTTGCGCCAGCATGGCCCAAGGAGTTCCTGGATGTTCGTCGACAACTCGTGTCAGATAGAGCTGGGCCTTTTCAGCTAGTTTTGAGTCTTGGCCACCCGTTGAGACCGCATTGGATGGAGTCAAATTCCATGTGTTGTTTTTGGGGTCTTTGAATTTGAGTTTCGTTTTTGCCATGGCAAGCATCGCATTGTAAGATTCAGCGCGGATTTTGGCTGCGATAACGCGGCCAAATGCTAGATCGAAACCGGCTTGCCAACGGGCAGATGTCTCTTGATTGCGATCCGATTCACCATTTCTAAGTATCGAATAGAGCTCATTCATTTTCGGCTCGAGAATCGCGGCAGTTCTTTGTGCGATACTGACGTTTCTGACGAATTGGGCTTCGTCCAGTTTGGGGAATCGAAGTTCGGGAGTTTCCAGGGCTCCAGTTTGAGAGACTTGGGCCGCTTGAACCAGTGAATAGCGGGCTTTGTTCTCATTCAAGCGACTCATGTAGGTTTTTACAGAAACGTAATCAGGCTTGTATCGCCGCATGCTCGCCTGTTCAAAAAAGTACTGAATAGACGCTGAGTATTCTGCGGTTTCCCATTGTCTGACTTTCCGTCCCACTCTCCGGTTGGGGTGAACGGCAAAGTAGATGCCACCGGTTTCGTAACAAAGACGTGTTAACGCAAATGGCCCAAACCCCGAATCGATTTTTTCCAAATCCTCAAAATTGCCGCCGGTAAATTCGAGCTGCAACCGTTCGGCCATAACCGATTCGGGGCCCTGAGAGACTGGCGCCCATTGAACTGATTGGTCGAATTGAGGATCAGGGTCCACCCATTTGACTTCGGTCACTTCACGACCGAATGGAGCGGGGATCCCAATGACGTGAACTGGTATCTCATGTTTCTTGCAAATCGAAACGGCTTGATCCAGGCGTTCCATGTCATCACCCGCTTCATCGGAAACGACGACAATGATGACATTGCGCTCACGATCTCCGGTTGAGCGTTTGACTTTGCGAAGGTATTTATACTCTTCGGCAATCGCGATCACTGACGAAAAGACATATTCCAGCCCGGTGTTGTCTCGGGGGATGGCGTTGATGGCGTCTTTGATTTTGTCCAAATCATCGGTGGGCTCTTTTAGCATTGCATGGAACGTACTTCCAAAACCACAGACTTGGGTAAGCAGTGCTTTGTCGCCGTGGTTGAGGAATGCTTCGTGTCCGGAGGCTTCCAGGATTCCTAGTTCCTCATAAATCTTGTCAAATCGCTGGACGATCTCTTCTCGCTGTCGCATGAGACTGGCAGATTGGTCAAACACCCAAACAACCAGAGTTTTTCGTTCGGTGAGTGAATTGACAAATTCTTGGGTCAGTCGATCTACCGCTCCGGATGCACCTTTGACACTATCACCAGCGGATCCTCTGATTGGGAGTGTGGACAGCGATTCTGCGGTGGCATCTTCGAAATCATCATCAGTGAGGAATTCACCGACTTCGAACTCGGGAATGTCAATTTTGATAGGGTCTTCGTTGACATCAGAAATCTCAGGTGCCTCGGAAATGGCGATTTCCAAACTGTCTTCGCTGTCAGCACCCACCTCTTCGGGAACGGCTTCGTCGAATTGAATCTCAGGCGGCAGTTCTTCGAGAATGATTTCCTCCTCCGACTTCGCGCTGATGCGAAACTCCGGAGGTTGCTCCCTTGGGATTAGAACCATCGCAAACAGGACGAGAATACCGAGGTGGAAAATCAGGCTGGCCGTCCAAAAGGGTAACTCGCCATCGAGCGGCGTGTCCAATTGCCCGGTTTGTTTTTGCCACCAATGTTTAATTGCTTGAACCATGCTCCAGCCATTAGGGATGATCTGTTGTTTGAAGAGCCATCAAGCTTACGCAAGTGCGTCAACTCTTATCTATTATTTTCGGAGGAAATGGGGTAACAGGCAAGCCAAAACCCGCTCCGAATTCAGCAAATGGCCAAGCAACTGGGTAGATTTCTCCCAAAATCAAGCCTGAATGGAATCTTTGATGCAAAAAGGCAACGTTGACCCTGAAAAAGGCCCGTTCTAGGATGAGTAGGTAGTCGCAACTTTTAACCTTCGGATAGCTCCATGCAGAAACAGAACGTTGCCCTGATTCGGGTTTTCGCTTTGGCACTATTAATGTTTTCCTCTCCTGGTTTCGCCCAAAACAAACAAGTTGAGGAAAAACTTCCCGAGCCTGAGGTCGTATCGATTGAATCGATGGACGGAGTGCTTTTGAAGTGTATGTGGTATCCAGGCACGAATGAGAAACTAACCGTGCCGGTGATCCTGGTCCACGATTGGGGGAGAACTCGATCGGATATGTTGCCTCTTGCTGAACATCTTCAAAAAGCCGGCCACGCGGTTATTGTTCCAGATCTCCGTGGGCACGGTCAGAGCACGACACTCAATGGCTCAGATGAGCCATTGGACTTTGAGGAATTCAAGAAGTCTCAAATGGCATCAATCGTCATCGATATTGATACTTGCAAACGTTTTCTAATGCGAAAAAACAACGCCGGAGAACTGAATATTGAGATGCTGACAGTCGTCGCCAATCATGTTACTGCCATCCACGCAGTTAACTGGACGGTATCGGACTGGGCGTGGCCGACGTTGGCAGACGGCACGAAACAGGGGCAAGACATCAAGTCATTGATTTTGATCTCGCCAGTTAAACGATTCAAATCACTGTCATTGAACGGCGCCTTGAAAGCGGCATGCCTGTCCGGCAAAGGCGGTTTCCGCCCTGTCACCGTTACGATGATTTGGGGTGAGGACGACGAGAAAATTGATCGTGATGTTGAATCGATCTATCGCTTGTTGCTCAAGGGGCGTGTTGATCCGACGGATATTCCCATTGATGAGAAATGGGAGCGACAGACACTGTTTCGACTCTCACTTGCTACTTCCGAAACTGGAAGCGAGCTGATGTTCGGCGCCACCGGGGAACAAGTCGAGACAAACATCGCAGGGATTATTAAAAAAACGATCGCCGAAAAGTCAGAGGATTTTCAATGGCAAGATCGTAGTTCCAAGAATTAGAGTGAGTTTATCACCGAAATAGCAGGTGTTTTGTCGTTTTCTCAGCTTGCACGTTATCAATTTGTTTTCGAGATGGATCAGTCGTACCGGTTCCTGCAGATCGATTTTTGGTCAGGCCGGTGAGAACCTGCCTGGCCAACTTGGAATAAATTGCCTTAGCTTGGAGTCGTCTGCCTGGAGTTGTATTCGCCTGCTCGCAATTGCATCTTCCCTGGTTTACTTGTAGACCGGGATCCGCAATTGAGTTCCAGCAGGCAAATTCGATGGGTTTTGAAGAACGTTTTTATTGGCGACATAGATGTCCAGATAATAGGCAGGGTCACCAAAGTACTTGACTGCGAGTTCTTGTAGAGTTTCGCCAGCGACGGCCTTGTGATCGCGATATTCTTGAGTGTTCATCATGACAGGCGAATTGTTGCGAGGGCGAATTGAAGTGACCACGGTGAGCGTTTCGACGGACTCGATACGTCCGCCGGGAACCGGATAGGTCTGCCTCAAGACATTTTGTGGACCTACAGGTTTCTGTGGGCTTTCTGCTGTGTCAAAATTCAATCGTTTTGGCGTCACAGTGATGG
>CBDDAC010000020.1:0-155708 GCA_965224765.1 Mariniblastus sp. | reverse complement strand
CACCCGTCCCTTTATCCATCGCTCTGCGAGCGATCATCCTCAACGCCTTATCAGTGAACTTGAGGTCACAGTCTTCCATTTGAAAGAGACTTTCGAATTGGCGAATCAAAGCATTCTTTGGCTCGGTCAGGACTTGAACAAGCCCGTCCTCGTGAAGAGGTGACAGTGATGTGACCACAGGTAGTCGACCGACCAACTCGGGAATGAGCCCAAACTCGAGTATGTCGTCGCTGGTGACCTGAGGCAGGATTTCTCGCAAATCGCCTTCTTCCTTGAAGCCAGATTCTTGACCAAATCCAATCGTACGTTTTCCGAGTCGTTTTCTGACAATGTCGTCAATGCCCACGAACGTTCCACCGCAGATAAACAGAATTTCGCTGGTGTCGATCTGGATATACTGTTGTTCTGGGTGTTTGCGTCCGCCTTGAGGTGGCACATTGGCAACGGTGCCTTCCAGCATTTTCAGCATAGAGCTTGCTGAACACCTTCCCCCGAAACATCGCGAGTAATGGAGACGTTGTTTGAGGTCTTGCCGATCTTGTCGATCTCGTCGATATAGACGACACCTCGTTGAGCGGTTTCGATGTCGAAATCAGCAGCGTGCAATAGTTTCAAAAGAAGGTTTTCAACGTCCTCGCCGACATAGCCGGCTTCGGTTAACGTCGTTGCGTCTCCGATCGCGAATGGCACATTCAGGATGCGAGCCAGGGTGCGAGCCAGTAGAGTTTTACCACTACCGGTTGGGCCGACCAACATGATGTTACTCTTGTCGATCTCCACGTCGCCGCCTTCCCAGCCAAGTGAAAGACGCTTGTAGTGATTGTGGACTGCAACTGCCAAAACTTTCTTGGCACTTGGTTGTCCGATCACATACTCGTCGATGCGAGCAACGATTTCTCGTGGTGTCAAAATCTTTGAGAAGAGCTGCTTTGATGGTCCTCTTCGTCGTTGTTCCTGTTCCAAAATGGATTGGCACAGTTCAATACATTCACCGCAGATGTAGACGTCCCCAGGTCCTTCGACCAGTGGGCCTACATCCCGATAACTTTTTCGACAAAACGAACAATGAGCATTCTTCTTAGTAGAGTTGGTACGACTACTACTAATGTCGTTGCCTGCGGGCATAATCTTTCCTTATCAAGTCCAACCGTTGTAACCGTCCCAGTTGAGGCTCGAAAATTGACCAACGAAACGTATCGTTGGACCAGTGGTGCTTCCCTGCCCGCGATCTTCGAGTTCTATATCCATCAGCTATCTGACTTTGATTTCTGTAAGTTGAAATCAAATAGCCGTTTAACCGACGAACGTACGATGATCAAAAGATCAGTTACATGACACTGAATCGTTGCTATCATGACTGATCGTCATCCTTCGCCTTGTCGGAGGTATCTTCACTAAAGTCTATTTTTTCGCGCTGTTGCTGGATGATTTGGGTTTTTACCTTTTTGTATTCAACTTCATCCAACACGCCTTCTTCACGCAGTCGTTTAAACTCATCCAGATGACTGGAGGCTTCTTGCGTTTTACCCAGTGCGCTACCGCGAAAAATTCCAACTACGTAAAAAGCAACAAACAGCAAGCTCACCAAGATGGTTGCCAAAATGATGATTTGTTCGAGTGTTGGCGGGTCAGCCTGTTCCTTGATGGCTTCTTGCTGGGCAAGCCAAACACTCATGAACTGAAACATATTCTGGCGGCTCAATGCGTAAACAAACGTAGCGTGGTACAAGAACTTTTCAGGGTGAATGGGCGAATTGTCGAGCCCGTCATCACCAGGAAAGCGCTTGAGATTATACCGGAACTACAAGGGTTGGTTTAGCTTGCTTTTTGAAACTTGGTTTTCAAAGCCTCAATTTGACCTGCCTTCCAGTCATTTGGAAGTTTAGAAAGCCGTAAAACGGCTGATGAAATTGCGGAAATCAATTCCGCAATTCTGGTCCCTTTCATTCAAAGAAAAACCTAAGTTTATCGATGATTTTGGCAGGTCGCTAATTTTACGCAGCTGAAACGATCCGGGTTCACGTCGAAAACCGAAATATGGGAACAACAGGACTTTTTTTCGAAACAGCAAAGTTTCACTAGCAGTCGGTTCGAAAGAACCATCGAAGGATTCTATGAAAACTTTGATCTGACTGCGGCACGGAAGTTGGCTGATGATCGTACCTCTCATCCCCTGAGTGTTATGGATATTCCGTGCAAACAACTTTTTATCGCAGCGAATTTGATCCTTTTTTCGCTCGTAAGCTATTCCTCAGCGCGACAGTTCGCTCCGCCTCGCTCTTTTCCGGCCGCTTATAGCAATTCACAGGCTCAGCCCGAAGCGACTTTCCCAGTAGCGTCCCAACATCAGTTTGCGAGAAACTCAAGGCAAGCGAGTTCGTCCTCAGATGGGATTAAGTCGCTTTCGACCTCGATGACCGGGTTTGGAGTTCCATTCAAAATTGATGATGCAGAAGGACGTTTCATCGAAGTCCAACTCTACGTTTCCAAAGATCGCGGAAAGACTTGGCAGTTTCACAATCGGAAAAGTCCAGATGAATCCGAATTTCCTTTTTATTCACAAGGTGATGGTGAGTATTGGTTTGCCCTCAAGACGCTGGATCGAGATCGAAAACTTCATCCAGATGGCAACGCGAGACCAGAGCTAAAGGTCGTCGTTGATACGCGCCGGCCCGTTTTGGAGTTTGCGGTAAAAGCAGATGCCGCTGGCCGTGTCGTCTGCAAGTGGCGCGCGCAAGATCTGGAGATCAATCCTGACTCATTGCGAATCAGCTATCAACCGGCGAACGACCGAAACGCGAAATGGACGGCGATCGATTATCGCCCTTTGCAAAACCAATCCAACACTATGGTGGTTGCTGATCAATTGGCTTGGTGGCCATCTTCGGTTTCACGTGAGATCGTTGTGCGGATTCAAGTTGCCGATCAGGCTGGAAACGAAGTCTCTGATCAACGTACCGTGGTCGTGCCTCGCTTGGCAAACGCCACGTCCGACTCATCAACTGCGTTTCGTGCTCCAGCAACTCATTGTCCCGGTGGTGTATGCAAGGTACCATCCCCCGACGTCTTGCCAGGTCCCCAGTTTCGTTTTGCTCAGGGTCAATCGGGGATGCAGCGGCCCATGACGCAGGTTGGCTCTTTGCCTGAGTACGCCGATCCGCCCGCGCCCTCGCCGGCAGCTGATCTGGTCACTGCCAGGAGGAAGCCTGTTTCTCTTGCACCGAATCCGCAAAGAGAAAACCGAACGTCTGAACTCGTCAATCGGCAAACTCCCAATTCGATTGAATGGGGAAGCCAGTCCGTTCCAACAAGAGGGCTACAACGTCAAACGTTTGGATCCACGAAATCGATGACAGAGCAGGAACAACCACAAGGCCTGGCTGGAAAGCCCGCAGCACCGAACCGAATTGTTGGCAATGGAGCCTCCCGTTCAGGCTACCTTCAGAACGATTTTGCCGAGGGCTCAAGTGTCAATCGACAAACGAGTGGTACTGAATTGGCTTCGATAGTACCCCAAAAGGATGCCAATTCGCAGCCGGGCATTCGGGAACGCAGTAGCGATCAATTCGTATCCGGGAGCAACCGACTCCCCACACCCGAGTCGGCAATTCCCGATTTTGCTAATCGTTTGGCTCATGTGGATGTCAATGCGATCAACAGTCGGAAGTTCTTGTTGAACTACAACGTCGATTCGGTGGATCCTTCCGGCGTCGGAAAAGTCGTGTTGTGGATAACTCGCGATGGTGGTGAGACGTGGAAATCCTGGGCCAATGACAATGACACGACGAGTCCTTTTCCTGTTGAGATGGACAAGAATGGAACCTACGGTTTTCGAATCGTTATCCATTCGAATGATGGATTGTCAGGCAAGCCTCCTCTGCGCGGTGATGAGGCAGATATGTGGGTTAGGATTGATGATGATGCACCGACCGCTGAAATTGTCTCGGTGCCCTATGGTACGGGGAATGAAGCTGGCCGGCTGATTATCAACTGGAAGGCAGATGACGAGAAACTGCGAACGAAACCAATCAAGTTGGCCTACAGTACTGCAGCTCAGGGACCTTGGACAACCATAGAAAACGGTCTGCGAAACACTGGAAGGTACGCTTGGAAGATTGGCCGCGACCTACCCGATCGAATTTATCTTCGCTTGGAAGTTTCGGATGAGGCTGGCAATGTGACTGTCCAGCAACTGACTCGCCCGATCGATATTTCCGGGTTGGTACCACGCGGACGAATCAACGGGGTGCAGCCCATCGTCACACAGTGACAACGAGTTGCAGCGACAGCTTGTGTTTTAGCCAGCTGTTAAGAGCGTGGCTGCCTGAGATTTTTTTTTTAGAAGTTCACTCAAGTAGTTCTTGTATTCGAAGGCAGATCCCGGCTTACAAAGGCTGACCGCTTTTTGCGCGGCAGCAATGGCAAGATTGATTTTTCCCTGATACTCATAAAGATGAGCCATCGTGTGATAAATATGTGCCAGGGGGGTATTGTCCTTGACGGCAAATTCAATCGCGTAGACCGCAGCGTCAATTAAATCAACGGGGACCAGTTCCCCGGCCATCTTGCGTTTTACAATGAGCCACGCATACTCGTTAAGCACTTCTGGATTATCACGGTTCTTTTCGGCAAACTTTCGCAGCGCGTCTACGGCGGGTTCACCAGGTTGTTCAATCGCATGATTGAACCATTCGAAGCGAAGGATTTTCTGGTACTCTTCTGACTGATCGTCGCCCTCCATCTCCTTTGCGATCACATTAAATATTTCGGAGTAGTTGCCATTGGAACGGCGTCTAATCCTCCTGAGCTTTCTTTTCAATTCTATTTGGCGAGACTGAGAATTGATTTCCATTTTCGCGAATTCAGAAAGGACGGGTTTTCTGACGGAGTGGCGTTTTTGGGTAGGAGCTTTTTCGGCGAGTTCTTTGCTGAGGGAGTCATCGCTGGCTGCCGTCTCAGCTCCCTCGGGTTGTGGGACCGTACTTTGGTCAGCAATGGATGTTGAATGAGTTGTTTTTGCAGCCGATTCAACCTTTTTCTCGTCAGCTTTTTGTGACGTCCATGCAACGGTAAATAATGCAACAACTGCAGAAATGGAAATGAAGATTTTCATAAGAGCCGAAAACTCCGTTGGTTGACCAAAATCCAAAAGCCGTTTTGGAAGTGGCGCGCGTTTGCGAGGATTCTGAATCATAACCCAACTCACAAAAATTCCAAGCTGGCCGTTGCGTCCACGGTCGTAGAAGGTGCTGAATATGCGATCAATACTTGGCAATTGGTCGCAAACCATCAGGGATTCTTGGTGGGCAATCAAAGGATGTTCACATCGAGAACATAGATTTTGTCGGTTCAACGACCTTGTAAATTCTGTTTTCTCTCAATTCCTGCGAATTTTGCATCATCAAGAATGCCATCACAATTTTTATTTGGGCAAGTAAATCTGAGCGTCGTGGCTGGAGATTCTCTGTGAGGTTCATTGGGGATCTGGAAATTAAAGGTCCAGTATGGTCTTTTATTGTGATGCCCAATACCTATCACGTTTTTGAATTCCTGGACTCGGCGGATGTATCCAAAGACGTTGCGGTTTGCGCTGTTTTTGGGGGCGAGCGATTTCTCAAAATGATGGCGGTCAAGCAGCTTGAGAAGTTTGCGACTCATTCCTTGGCGGAGACCGGGGATAGTGAATTTTCGCTAGTTCGGCTTGACGGTGGTGAGGCCGATTGGGCCGACGTCATGGATGAATTGTGTACGGCCTCATTGTTTGGTGGCAGTGGCCCCAAACTTGTGGTGGTTGATGATGCGGATGACTTTGTAAAAAGGTACCGAGAAAAGCTGGAAGATTTTGTTGCCTCACCGCGGGGAAATGGCACGCTTGCGATTGTCGTTGGGACGTGGCCAAAGAACACTCGGCTCTACAAGGCCATCGACAAATCAGGAATTCAGATTCAATGTGACGCGCCAACGAAGCCACGCGGCAAGTCAGTGGATCAGGTCAAAGTTGCCAAATGGATCGTGTCGCGCGCGAAAAAACTCCATGGCTTTAAATTGGCATCTTCGAGTGCCGACCTGATGGTTGAATTGACGGATTGTGATTTCGGACGCATCGAGCAGGAGCTTTGTAAATTGGCTCTGTACGTTGAAGATCCAAAACAGGAAATCAAACCCGAGAAAGTTGGCGAAGTCGTTGGCGGCTGGCGAACTCGAACCATGTGGAATGCAATTGACGCGGCCACGGAGGGGAACGCAGCGTACTCACTTCAACTTTTGGATCAACTTTTGAAGTCGGGCGAACACCCGTTGGCTTTGTTTGGACAATTGTCATGGTCGCTAAGACGATACGGTGACGTTTTCGACCTGGTTGAGCGCGAGCAGCGAACTGGGAATCGATTGGACATGAAGGCGGTTTTAAAAAAAGCCGGTTTTCGTTCTTGGGGCGGTGAACTGGATTCTGCGGGGGGACGGATAAAACGGTTGGGACGAAAAAGGGCAGGGGAGTTGAATCGAAAGTTGCTGACTGCAGACCTGGCGCTAAAAAGGACTCATTCTCGCGAAGAACGCGGACGATTGGTGCTGGAGGAACTATTTGTTTGGCTGGCTGCTGATAAATCAGAAGTCTGACCGCCGGAATCTCGAACTATAATACAGGTATCTGTTCTATCTATTATCTGTATTTCCATCCTGCCGGGGTACTATGACTGATTCACTGCACTCTTCTGATGACACCGACTCCAGTGAGTCTTCTTTCAATGTCGAGCTGACTATTCTGATGCCTTGCCTGAACGAGGCAGAGACGATCAAAATTTGTATTGAAAAAGCATTGCAAGGTATTGCGGATGCTGGTGTCGTGGGCGAAGTTTTGATTGCGGATAACGGAAGCACCGACGGTTCTCAAAAAATCGCCACAGATCTAGGTGCGAGAGTTGTCCAGATTGAAAGAAAGGGGTATGGAAGTGCGCTGCGAGGCGGGATCGCCAATGCGAAAGGGAAATGGATTATCATGGGCGACGCGGATGACAGTTACGATTTCTCTCAGGCTCCCAGGTTCGTCGAAGAGCTTCGCAAGGGTAACCATCTAGTGATGGGGTGTCGAATGCCAAGAGGTGGAGGTACTGTGATGCCTGGAGCGATGCCCTGGAAGCATCGCTGGATTGGCAATCCTGTTCTTTCCTTTATCGGTAAACTCTTTTTTCGATCAAAAATCGATGACTTTCACTGTGGCCTTCGTGGATTTTCCAAAGAAGCGATCACAAAACTGCAACTCAATACTCCTGGGATGGAATTCGCTTCGGAGATGGTAATCAAGGCGACGTTGCAAGAGTTGCCTGTCGCGCAAATTCCAATCACTCTTCATCCAGATGGCCGTTCAAGGCCTCCCCATTTGCGCAGCTGGCGTGACGGATGGAGGCATTTGAGGTTCATGCTTCTGTATAGTCCTCGCTGGTTGTTTTTCTATCCCGGAATTCTCTTGTCGCTTGTTGGATTGTTGATGAGTGGATGGTTGTTGACTGGACCCAAGCAAATGGGTTCGGTTGTTTTGGACGTCCACACGCTTGTCTATTTTTTGTTTAGTGTTGTGCTGGGCGTACAAAGCGTTTTCTTTGCGATCCTTACCAAAACCTATGCGGTCAATCAGGGGCTGCTGCCAGAAACGCCTTCCTCGAGAACTTTTCGCAAGTTTTTCAATCTAGAGGTTGGATTGATTCTTAGTTGTTTACTTCTTTTGGGAGGTGTGATTGGGTCCATTTGCGCTGTGGTCGGTTGGAGTAATACCGATTTCGGGGCGATTGAACCTTCGTCCATGATGCGGTTGGTGTTGCCCTCGGTACTCTCATTGGTCTTGGGTGTGCAGCTGTTTTTTAACAGCTTTTTCTTTTCCGTCCTTCAACTGAGAACTTCATAGTCCAGGTTTTACTCAGAGTCGATTGACTCGCTTGATGAAGTCTTGGAGCTGGAGGAACTGTGTTAACGGCGGTTGAAAAGAGCCTCGCCAACACTTGCTACCACGGCGAAGGGCAGGAACTTGTCCGGCGTAAGCCTTGGAACCAGCTGCTGATTGGTTGAAAACAAAAACTGATCTTCGCCAAAAAGCAGACTCATGAAGTCTGTTTTGCCTTGCCCAATCATGAATCCTCGAAGCGTTGATGTTATTGCGTGCCACAATTCATCTTTTGGCAATAATGTCAATTTTTTTGGGTCGTTGAACGGAATTCAGCCTGTATTTCGGAAACTGTGTATCTTCGTGCCTTCACAGGTGGGGAAGACAATCTTGTAATGCTTTTGTTAATAAATTGGGAATTGCTTTGACGCCGTAATTTCCGAATCCTCCAATGGATGTTCAATTGACGATCAGCGGATTTACATTTTTTCGGGAGAAGAGAATGTTTGCACGGTCCAAGAGAAGAGCACCAAGGGTTACCCGTCAACTAAAATCGAGACGCCGCAAGCAGAAGGAAAGCGATTTAAACTTTGAGAAACTTGAAGATCGAAAAGTTCTCAATGCCACTCCCTTCATCAATCATGATCTTGATTTTGTCACTGCACTCAACACAACGTTGACCATCACAAGCACTTCCGAAGGCGTGCTTGACAATGATTTTGATGCCGAAGGCTCTACACTCACCGCCACCAAAGTGGCCGACCCTGCCAACGGTACGTTGACATTCAATTCTAATGGTACCTTCACCTATGTTCCCGACACTGGTTTCGAAGGTGTCGACATATTCACTTACACCAATAGTGATGGAACTAATTCCAGTGTGACCGGAACCGTGCAAGTTACTGTGGGCGACGGTTTGACTGGAGCGGTGAACGGTGAACGCCGTGATACCAGCTTGCTGAGCGACGGAATTGTTTCCACCAGCCAGCCCATTGGAAGCGGTTTGACGTTAAGCTATTCAAGCGACACGATTCCCGTAGTGTTGGTTCCTATTGAGACGCTCATCGCGGCGGGCACGACGATCCCTGACTCCATCACTGCCAACTTGACGATTGATGGCGTTTCCAGTGGCGACGTGACCTTCAATAACACCGGCCTTGCGACTGGAGAGCCACTAAGGTTTGTGCTTCGCAGCCTGACGACCAGCTCAACGACAGGGATGTACGATTGGTCGGTTGATGTTGATTTGGAGTATTCAGGTTCGACACTCACGCGAACATTCACGGGCTCACAAGCGATTGTGAATCGGGTTGATGGCGAGTTCGGTTCTGGATGGTGGCTGAATGGTCTTGACCGTATTTATGACCAATCCGGTGGAGCTCTTCTCGTTCGTGGCGATGGTTCCACGCTCTGGTTTGAAAAAGACGGAAGTAGTTACCTCAAAGCCGAAGGGGATTTGAGCTTTTCGACATTGGTGGAGAATGGTGGCGGCGACTTCACGTTGACTGACAAGTGGGGCGACCACAAAGACTTCGATTCAAGCGGTTACCTGACCAGCGTTCAATCGCTCAACAACTCAAATGCCAGTTTCACGTTTGACTATGACACCTCAGATCGCATTGAGACGATTACCGACGAATTTAGCCGTGAATTTACATTCACCTATGATGGAAATGGCAAGCTCAGTTCTACCAACGACTTTTATGATCGCGATTCCTCGTTCACGGTAACCAGTGGCAATCTCACAGAAGTTACGTTGACTGATGAAACCGCGACAGGCTACACCGCGCCAGTCTGGTCCTATGATTACATCACCATCGGCGGCAAAGACTATCTGGACGAAGTAACCGACCCTGCCAATAACGTTACTGAGTTTGTCTATACGCTTTCAACAAGGCGTTTAAAGCAGATCAACAACCCAGATCACACGACAGGTGATCCCTCCAGTTGGAAGCTTTACCCAACCATTGGTGAAGGCTATGCCGAAGGGACTGGCAACACCCTGCTCGAAGTGGCCGACATGAACGCGAGGTTTGTCGACGAAGAGGGCAATACGTTCAAATTTGAAACGGATCGGTTCGGCAATATCACCGAATTCACAAACGCAACCAATGACGTTACGACATACGAGTATGACGATCAAAGTTTGCTTTATCGGCTAACCGAGGCTGATCCAGACGGCGCGGGCTCTTTGACGTCTCCCGTCACCAAGTTTGGTTACTCCTCGTTGGGCAACCGTGTCTTTACTGAGAATTCTGACGCAACAACCACAACTGCCACTTATCACCCAACACTAAACCGAATCACTAAATTTACAGATGAGCTTGGTGAAGATGTTGACTACACGTATCAAACGGATGGCGATCTGGCAACGCTGACGGACCAAGACGGCAACGTTTGGACCTACACCTATGACGTTTACGGAAACTTGCTGACCGAGACATCGCCTGATCCAGACGGAGCGGCCACTCAATACTCGGCCATTGTTACAACCTACGCTTATGATTCGACTTACTACAATCGGTTAACCAAAACGACTTGGGACAACAATGATTTCCAAGAGTTTACCTACACTTCCAGCGATGAGCTTGCGTCAAGCAAGGATGAGTTAGGTAATGTCACATCGTATGAATACGACTTATTGGGCCAAATGACCAAAACGACGTTGCCCGATCCCGATGGCGCTGGATCGCAAACGTCTCCGATCTACAACTACACCTATACCGCAGATTTCTTGCTGGACACTGAGACAGATCCGTTAGGAAATGTCACTGACTACGATTACAACTCGCGTGGTTGGGTTACGAAAATCAAGCTGCCAGATCCCGATGGCGTTGGCACACTCACCAATCCTGAGTTCACTTACACATATGACAAACTAGGCCAAACACTTACCGAGACCCGACCGGAGTTTGACGGCGTTTCGATCAGCTACACTTATGATGCCAATGGTCGGCTAGATGAAATCAGCGGGCCGGTTACGAGCCAAGACACAACCTATGTCTACGATGCCTTGGGGCGTACCACCTCGGTGACCGATGCGTCTGGGCGTATCATGAGTTACGAATACGACTCACGCAGTCGGCTCACCAAATTTATAGACCATGATCCAGATGGTGCTGGCTCGGAAGTAGGGCCAACGACCGAGTATGACTACGATGATGCAGGCCAGCTTCTCAAAATTACCGACCCACTTGGACGCGAAACGTCCTACACTTATGACGTGAGAGGGTTGCTGAAGACAGTGACTCGCCCTGATCCCGACGGAGCAGGTGCAGAAACTGCACCGGTCGTCACATTTGATTACGACGATCTAGGTAGGCGGATCAAAACAACTGACGCCGCCGATCGGATTTCAGAACTTGAATACAACATCTTTGGGCAAGTGACCAAGAGTATTGGCACTGACCCTGATGACACAGGCTCGTTGCTTGCACCAGAGACTGAGTATGCCTATGACAAGGCTGGGCGGCTCACATCGGTAACCGATGCGTTGAACTTTGTTACATCCTATGCTTATGACGATTTGGGTAGGACATTGTCTGTCACCCTGCCTGATCCTGATGGAGCAGGTTCACTTGCAAGCCCTGTCTACTCGTATACGTATGACGCGGCTGGCAATCTGCTGACAGAGACCAACGCAAAATCCTGGGTTACCACTTATGCCTACGATGACTTGCATCGAGTGTTGACGGTCACGCAGCCTGATCCGGACAACACAGGGACCGCAACTTCGCCAGTGTGGACCAACACCTACAATGACAACATGCAGCTGGCAACGACGAAGGATCCGCTCGATCATAGCACAACCTACAGTTACGATTCCGCAGGCCGAATGACGTCGGTCACTGACCCTCTTTCCAATGTGACGAGCTACACCTATGACCTCCTAAATCGCACCACGGAAGTCGAATTGCCTGATCCTGATGGTGCAGGGACACTGACCGCTTCGACAACGACCTACACCTATGATGCGTATTCGCGGTTGATTGAATCTGAGGACGCAAACAGTGATTCAACGACTC
The DNA here is from genome assembly GCA_965224765.1 of Mariniblastus sp. Classification (GTDB taxonomy): domain Bacteria; phylum Planctomycetota; class Planctomycetia; order Pirellulales; family Pirellulaceae; genus CAZDBA01. The sequence continues at coordinate 143,807 of CBDDAC010000020.1, read as the reverse complement.
GAATCTACGACGTTGCTGGCCAGCTTCTGAGCTTAACGGATGCATCCGGCAACACCACTCAGTGGGCATATGACGACCTTGGTCGAGTCTCGATGGAAACCGACGAATTGGGCTACACGGAATCCAAATACTACAACGTCCTTGATCGACTGATTGCCCAGGTAGATCGAGAATCACGCACGATCCTTTACGGCTTTGATGGCTACGACAAAGAAGAATACTGGTACGCTCACGGTTCAAGCACAACACCACTAGCAACAGTTGCGACCACCACCGAGGGCACAACCGGCGTCAATGAAGTGCAGACGATCACGCTGACCGATGCGACTAGTGGCAAGTTCCGAGTGGCGTTTGATGGTCAAACGACGGACCCATTGGTGTACAACGCGAGTGCAACTGTAGTAGAGACTGCCTTGGAGGGTTTGGATGCAATTGACAATGTTTCAGTCACAAAATCAGGTAGCGTATACACGGTTACGTTCCTGGGTGCTTTGGCGGCGACCAATGTTGCATCAATGCAAGGTGACGTTCGGCTCGACTCCGACGGTACAGAATCCGAACAAATCACCTACACCTACGATGCCGGATCACGCCTAACGGCAATCGATGACTCATGGGCCGACTATACGTTTACGCACGACAATTTGGGGCGTCTTACATCTACCAGAGAAACCATCGCAGGTTTCAACTCATCAATTGATCTCGATTACGAATACGACGCAAACAGTAATCGTACATCCGCGTCCGCTGAATTTTGGACAACTCATGTTGGCATCACCAAAGACTATTCCAACATCTACGAATACGATCGACTTGATCGAATGGGCCAAGTTGAACAGACCAACCAAAGCGGCGGCAATGCGGTTGCAGACAAACGAGTCAACAACGTCTTTAACAGTTTGGGACAAACCACCTATACGCAGCGTTTCGAAAATCTAACCGGAGTTGGTGAGGCCCTGCGTACGGTGTACACCTACGATGGTGCCAACCGAATGTCGGCGATGCAACATCGTCACGTGGAAGACACATCAACAAGCTCTCCGCTTGCGGAATACTCCTACACCTATGACAACATGGGGCGTATTACCGAGATAGATTCAACTCAGGACGGTATTTCAACCTACACGTTCGACGCAGTTGGGCAACTGACCGATGCTGACCACGCTACTGGCCGAACCGACGAAGCCTATACGTTTGACTCAACAGGCAATCGCACTGGCGGTGATTATGTCGTTGCGTCCAAGAATCGTACAGATGAAAGCACAGGCTACGAGTATGAATATGACCGCAACGGCAATCGTACCAAACGCTTAAAGACCGCTGACAGCAGCTACGAGCTGTATGAATTTGACCATCGCAATCGCTTGACGGACGTGAAGTTTTACAACTCATCGGATGTTCTGCAAAAGACGATTGTGTATGCCTATGATGCGTTCAATCGAATGGTCAGACGCACCTTTGATAGTGATGGACCTGGCGGCACTGCGGCTACCGATCAATTCTTCGCAGGATTTGACGGTATCCATGCGACGCTAGAATTTGATGGGGCCAACCGAACTGATCTTACACATCGCTATCTATGGGGTCTTGGAGCTGACGAGCTGCTCGCCGATGAGCAAGTAACCTCCACGAGTTCTGACGGCGACATTCTATGGGCACTAGGCGATCAGGTAGCAACAATCCGCGATATCGGGGAGTGGAATGCAACCAGCACTGAATTTGAAATAGCCAATCACCGAGAGTATGACAGCTTCGGCAATCTGATCAGCGAAACAGATACATCGGTGGATGTTGAATTTGGATTCAACGGCAAATGGACCGATTCCGAGACAGGATACACGCACCACCTCAATCGTTGGCTTGATCCTGTGATTGGGAAATGGATCAGCGAGGACCCAATTGGATTTGCTGGCGGTGACGCAAACATCTCAAGGTTTGTCGGAAACCAAGCGATATCTCATATTGACTCAAATGGATTAAAGGGAGGGCCCGGGGGTGGTGGCGGTGGTCACACGATTGTCACCACAGGGGGCCAGGACCAAGACCCTAACATGGAGGACAGGGATATTTTCTTGGAACGCCTACTGGGGCCGTACACTGACTTTCCGGACTACCACTGGGAGGAGGAATGGGAAAACTGGGAAGACACACCTCCTAGGACCGAAAGAGCTCGGCGCATTAAGGAAAATGGTCCCAATGGCCTGAACAATGGAGACGGAACCATTTCTGTAGACAACGTCACAGGGGTTATTGTTGGCAAGCCTGGCGAGCCCCTAGATTTCCCCAGAGGGACCGTAGTAATTATCACAGATGATGATGACATCGATACTGAGGGAATTGTAAAATCCGTTGAAGATGATAGAGTCTATATACACAGAGCCGAATCCGTGTCGGGAGTTTTTGAAATTCTAGATACCTACAAGGACCATTCAATACCTGCTATTTTTCTTATTGGCCATGGAGCCATAGCAGGCGTTAATTTTCCAAAATCTGAACCATTAGATTGGCATGCTGTTCGCAATGGAAGACTTGGCGAGTTCTTCGACAAAAAGCTCAAAAAGGACGCTCCAATCTGCCTAGGTTCATGTGACCAGTTTGAGCAGGGTGGTGGTAAAGGGCTCCAAATCTTTGCAAACCACTCTAAGCGCCGTGTGATATCAAATGAGGACTGTGTTTCGTTTTTTCAAGAGACTGCCTCTAGAAAACCCACCTGGTTTGGTAGGGGGAATTGGGTGGCGGTTGATCCTGAGAAGTAACAATTTTCCTATGCAACAAACTAAATACATGCACCGACAAGGCAAGCATTGAGTTTTTTAGCGTAAGACGACCCTGAAAACGACTCTTTCATTCAAGAGTTTGCCGCTACAAAAGTTTGAACGACCTGGGAGGTAAAAAATGAAAAAAGCAATTGCCCTATTCACCCTACTGACAGTCTTGTTAGGGTGTCAACCGGTAGATGAATTCATACAGCAGGACGGCGAACGATCGAAAAACATAGCGGGAGATGAATCATGCTTCATACCGGTACTTCGATGGAGTCAAGTTTTTGCGGGCATAAATAAAGTAAGCTTTGTAGGGAACGATCAGTTGTTTTGTACATTTCAAAATAGAGATTCGTGTTCGTACGCCTTGGTGGATTCAAACACTGGCAAGACTCTTTGGAGAAACCGGTGCGAGGCAGAGTGTAAAGGTTTGAGTTTTTCTTCCAAGTCATACGGTGAAACAGTTTTTGTCCATCATTCAGGCGAAGAATCATTGAATGTGGTGGACATTAAAAATGGACATACTATTGACGAACTTGATTGTCCCGCTGAATTGGATTTGTCCTCGTGCGTTTTTTTTCACGATGATTTGATCTTCGTTGACAAGAAGATGCGTCTGATTCGCTTTGATGGCAAAACGAAAAAAACACTATTTGATGTTGAAACGACAAGCTTGGAAATGCGTAACTACATCGACCCTGACGTTCATCCTATCGGCGTAGCAGGCAACTATTTATTTTTCATAGCTAACTCAAGTATTTGCAAATTAGACATGCAGACGAATACAACCAGAAGCCTAGAGTGGATGGCAGCAACTCCATGCCAAATTGTTCAAACTTGCAATGAGCATTTTGTCATAGCTTTCACCACGGATGATCGATTTAATAATACATGGAGCATAATGGAGATCGATGGCAATGGAGATGAGTCATTCACAGAATGTGGCGTGAACATTATCAATCGGCACTATCTTTTCCTAGATCGATTGAGCACCGTGATCCATATGCCAGGGAATGCCAAGAATTGCCCGGTACCAATTCATTGTTCTGACCTTGGCGGTGAACTGCAGAGGGAAATTCACTGGAGTCGTGACATGATCTATCACATCGCAGCCAACAAGCCTCAAACCCAATTGGTTGCTCATAATCGGAGAGACGAGATTGCGGTTTGGAGCCTAGGCACCGAAAAACAGTAGGGATTTTCCTCCTCACGTACAATGTCACGGTAAACCGAATTATTTGAGCTTTCAAACCCGAAGCGTTGCGCAGTCAAGAACCATAATCAATAGCGAATGGTGTAAGCAGGGCTTCGATCAAGCTGCTCTGCTCCACGAATATATCTAAGCGTGGTACTTGGTGTCATTGGACCCGAAGAATTGCGCAGTTGTTGAACCCGAACTGTAGCGCATCTGGGGGTTGAAAAAACGGTTGAGTTGCTACTTTTATAGAGCCGTAGGCTCAGACTAATAACCCCCAAGGGGGTTATTAAAAATTCGAATCGAACTTGCTTGTCGGCAGGTTGATCGCCAGCTTCGGATATAGGATTGAGAGCGGATTGCTTTGGGTGGCTCCCGGACACCAAGGTCGAAGCGGAACGCTGTTCCTGCAATTTCGTATCCAGTTCTTTTAATCGGTAACTTCTGTCACTGGAACCTGAAAATTAGCAGTTAGCGAACCCGAAGTCTTACGCTTTTCAATCCCTCAACCGCCACTCGCCTCAACAGAACCGGCAAAACGAGAAAAACGGTTGCTTCTAAGGAACGAAAACTTCCGGTTAAGGCTTGCTCCAATCGCAAAGCAAAGCAATATCGTCGTGGCGTTTGCGAGTATGTTGTTCGGTTCTACATAGCGGCACCCCGACCAACTCAACCAAACATCAACGAGAACATAATACAGGCATCTCAAGACCAACAGGCTCAGGCCCATGAGAACCATGTAATAGAAGAGCCTCAATTGGCCCTGGTCGATTCCGCGAAGACTTCCGATGAAGAAGGACAAGCCAATTAGAATCAATAACCCGGTACGCGAGTGTTGGATTATCCAGCGACGCAACGCTGTTCTTTGAACTCCGGGTTTTGATAGAGACGCACTTGCCAGCCATTCTTCCGTTCGCTGTTCACCCAGGTCGACTACGAATCTTCGATATTCGCTACAGCGTGGAATTTCAAAGGAAACGTCTGGAATGGTCTGGTCTTTGTTTTGATGGAGTTGGACCGTCAAAGGAAAAACGGCAGCAAGGCCTTCGAAGTCACGAATAGAAAACCCGAATTCATACTGGCTGGGATTTTGATCGATCAGCGATTTTGCCAACATCTTTTTGTCTTTGGAAAAGACTCTTGCTCGACGAAAGCCGCTTTCTGGGCAGGTAAAAAACAGTCGAAGTTCTTCTTGACTTCCAATGCCATTGCGGCGCACCAAGCCCTCATTGTAAAAGCCTAAATGGACAGTATTTCGGACCAAGCGATTTCTGAAAAATTTGGCCCTGACACGATCTGTCAAGTTCGGAGTGAAACTTGTTTTGACAAGCGAACAGAAGGTTGTTGGGAGTTCGGGCAGCCATTGATCCCAAAGTGGGTTGATCGGATAATGGGCGAAACGATGACTCAATCGGCCTTCGGATTGCGCGAGTCGAATTTCTGCCGCTGCTTGAAGCATCTCTTGTTCAGTTTTTGGATTCACTCCCTGGAACGAGTTGGCGAGGTGCCAATTCAGCCAAGTCCCGAACTCGTTCTTGAGATCCAGGTTGCGCTCCGCAGCCTTGCAGGCTGATGTGCTGGTGCTCAGCAATCGTTCACGGCGGAGATTCAAAGTTGGGCATTCATCGCAGGCTTGGGCTAGACTTTGAAAAGTCACCGGGGCAAAACGAATTTCCTCTTCGGGCACGATGCTATACAGCGCATTCATTAAATCCTGGATTCCAGGTGCATCGGTAACAGTCATTGCATTGATACCGAAATGCCGCTGATGAAGCTTGCTGACGATTTGGGTACTGCCTATTGCCATCATCATTGGAATTGCAACCAAAATCGCTTTTGCCAATCTGGATTTGCGTGTTGCCAACTCTGTAAGTTTGCCTTCGTGCATGTAGATCACCAGTGCGACGATCAGCCAAAATGCCAGGAGTAGCGGGGTTTCTGGACGCGTCAGCACGAGCCCAACCGAAGCCAGCGAAGCGCCAACGTAGGGTTTCCAATGGGTAGGATGGCGGATCACGTAGCCAGCGCTGACAAAAACCGCCAGAAGAAGAATCGAGGTTAGGGGTTCAGACAACAGAAAACGTGAACTCTGGATGAACCAGGGGTTCAGAACGGTTGTCAAAAATACAAAATGCGCGCAAACCGAGGAGCCCGTTGTTTGTCTTACCAATCGCCAGGCAAAAACTCCGACGATGATCAGAAGGAGGTCCTGGAAAATCTTGAAGGGAATGCCAAACTCCGATGACATCATGGCCAATATGGAAAGGCCAGGCATCTGTGGTGGCAGTGCCGAAAAACCACTTTGCTGAAGATAGTGCTCCGCGTTACGAGCATAATTGAGCGAATCGCTTTTGATGGTCATGAACTCGTCGTGACCGGTAGCGTAAAATCGCAACAGGATAATCAAACAGATAAAGATCCCATTGAACCATGTTCGTCTACTGTTCGTCGTCGATTCGTTCATTCAGTGCAGGCAAATAATGGGGAGGTTTGGGGCAACTCAAATCTGACAACGATAGTATAGTTCCTTTCGATTTGACGGCGACAGCAACGTCAGCTGGAAATTTGTTGATCAAGCGGGTTAGAAACAACCGTTGATCGAATGGAACTGTGATGGTGGGTTGATCGGATCGTTTTTAAAAGGTCGACGATCAATTGCACGCTTCGATTCTGGCGTTTGAGGGGAGAGGGCGTCTCACACCACCATCACGATCATCGCCTCAATTGTTGTGGTGGTTTATGCCAATGGCAAAATCGCGTATTTCGCTTCACAACCATTCACTTTCCCTACATGAACGTGGATTTAGGTGGAATTCCAAGAAAAAATCGACGTTGTGTTTAAATCGGCTTTCTTCTACCCTCCTTGCGAATAATTTTCCAAAGGACGGTTGTGATGCAACGATATATTGTCGCTCTTTCACTCAGTATTATCTTGATGGCCTCTGGTTGTAGCCGAACAGGTCCGTGGAGTCTTGCGCGCGGTGATGAGTCTGGCGTTTGGAGTTCGTCTCGTTTGGATTATCTGGTTCAACGGCAAGAAACGGAACAGAGTTTCAAGGAAGCAGATCAGATTCGTGCTGAGAAAGAACGTCTGGCTCAATCGCAGTCTCAACCTTCACCTGGCATTCTTAGCGACGCTCAGCCGCTAGATCCGTCGGAAATGGTTGATTCTTCTAATCGCACGAAGCTGATTCGAATGGTCTCCAAGCCAAAGTCTGCAACGCATGTTGGAAGTTCTCAAAATAACCAGGCTTTTCGTCCTGATTTAACCAAACAGCAACCGTTACATCCCAAAGCAAACAGCGTGGAAGCAGAGCCGCCTGGTAATGTCGTTGCGCATCCGCTTCAACCTGGATCGATCGGCAATTCTGATGAAGTGGTGACGATTCAGCAACTTCCTCCAATGATGATGGCTCAACCCCTAAAAAGAAAACACTTGCCAACGATGCTGGCCCCTAAGGCTCAGCAGGATAGTTCACCGATAGCGACGACCGGGCAACGCTCGTTCGATGAAGTTCAACAGGTAGGATGGGAACAAGAGGTTCAGGAGGAGGAGCAGGAAACGAGCAATCCAGATGCCGTGGTTCAGGACGCGTCGACCCCTGAGCCCGACGAATTTACCAACGAAGATTTTTATGTTGCAGGATGGTGTCAAAACGAGCAATGTCAGGAACAATGTAGTTGTTCCGACGCGAAAATTTCGGCCCAGGTGGATTCGCAGCCGCCTTTTATTTTGCCGGCTCAATTTCAAGTAGAGGATGGTCCTCAAACTGAGTTGCCACCAAGGCTGAACCTGGAACTCAAACCACTGCGGGACGTGCCGCTTCGGGTTGCCTCCTCCGATCCGCCTCTGCCTGCTCCGGGGCAGAACTCCGTCAAAGCAACACCACTTCCGAATTTGTCGGGTGGTGCCGAAACCGCGGCTAATGGGTTGGTTAAACCAGCCAGCGCTGGTGGTGGACCAGAGCGAGTAAGTCATTCCGACTTTCGGCGTGCAGACACACCACTACCGACTTGGCAAAAACACCTTTCCGATGCGATTGAGACGATCGAGTATCAGGTAGGTACCACTCGAGACATGACTGAACGAAAGCAGCTTCAAGGTAAGTTGGAATTGTTGCGGTTGTTGCCAAGTGAGTTGGATGAAGAGCAACAGCAGTACATGGCCGCGCTGACTGACTTGCTACAAACTTCAACCGATTCGGCGCCGACTGACATCTACGAAACAGGTCAGACTTTGGTGCGACTTCGCGACGCGATTGCCTACCTGGAAACCATTGCAAGCATGAAAGTCGTAAACGCAAATTTCTGCACAAAGGTGTCTGGGTTCGGGCAATTCGAAGTGATGGAGAACCGAATCTTAGAAGCTGGGCAAACTGTTTTGATTTATTGCGAAATCGAAAACCACTCGTCACAGTCGAAATTGGTCGGCGAACAGACGATGGCATCGACTCGGCTTGCCGGCAGTTGTATCGTCTATGATGAAAACCAACGGGTCGTTCAACAGGCCGAATTCCCCGTCGTAGAGGATCTCGCCCAGCGTCGACGACGCGATTTCTACATGCATATTCCCTTTGTGGTTGGTGACCTTCCCGCTGGGAAATACAGGTATCAACTGATGATAGATGACATTGGGGGTGGAAAGTCCGCAAGTCTGGAACCCGCTATGGAATTTGAAGTCCGATAACGCACAGAATTTGATTCTGACGGAGAAGACTTCGAATGACTTCGTCTCCTTTTGCCGCTGAGTGACATTTTTGGGTCGTCTTGGCGCTCAACCCAGTAGGGACGCTGAACCGATCTATCCAATCGTTCAGGAATCATGAAACAGTGGAGCCTCTCTCGGAGGCTGATAAACTCTGCCGGTTCTGTCGGAAGTTGGGCTGGATTGATTCGATTGCAATCGCATCGCTTTGTACATTCGGCACAATTGTGTATTGAGTTACTTTAGCCACGAACTAGACCGATATTCAAAAGGGCTGCCGCGATCGCTCGTGGAAAGAGGCGACTTTCAGGCAAATGTTGTCGCGGCCGGAATCGAACGAATGGTCGTTGAATAGCGGTTGGCATTTCAAATGGAATTCTTTCTGGGAATCGGTACTCTCGTCGCAGCAGTTTGGCTGGCGGTTCTTTGGCGATATGGCAAGCGACTTCCGTTCAGTCCAATCGCGATCGGCGGGGCAGCGACGATACTCGTGGGTACGGTTTTTGGGCATGCCTTTTTCAATGCCAATGCGGGGCCGATACCGATTACTTTGGATCGACTTTTGCTCGGCGGTGTCGTCCTTATCTTCCTGGTTCGCTATTTGAAATTCCAGGAAGAGTTTCGCGGATTCGACCGAACGGATCTCGTTGTGCTCGGTTTTGTTGCCGTCGTGACCTTGAGTACATTTTCCCATGACTGGAGTTTTCGCGACAACTTGCCTTTGTCTCAATTGTTGTTTTTTGTGTTGTTGCCTGTCTGTCTGTACTTTGTCACCAAACACTGTCATCTGACTGATCGTGATTTGCGATTTGTGTTTGTGGCTTTTGCGTTGCTCGGAGTCTATCTGTCAATTACCGGATTTGCGGAGATGAAAGACTGGACCTGGGCGGTGTTCCCTCGTTACATCAGTGACCCTAGCGTTACTGAGTTTTTGGGAAGGGGGCGAGGACCACTTCACAATCCCGTCGCCAATGGCCTCTTGATCGTTGTCGGGTGTTGTTGTTCGGCAGTATTGATTTCGCATGTCCGCAACCGCCCCGTTCTCGTGGGGATTGCGATCGCAGCGGTGTTGATCGGTTTTGTAGGTGTCTATTCTACGTTGACACGTATCATTTGGTTGTCTCTGATCATTGCCTTGTTCGTGTTGACGTGGGTTCCATTGCCGAAACGAGGAAAGCTGGTGTACGGCACGGTGGGTGTCGTAATGGGATTGATCATGGTGGTAGTTCTAAGTACTGGGGCTCTCAATAGCTTCAAACGTGATAAGCACGTCTCGACTTATGACATGTCCAAATCCGCAGGACTCCGTGTTGTGTTTTTTGTGATTGCGAAAGACATGTTTGCTGATCAACCCGTGTTTGGGCATGGATTTGGGCAATACCGGCAAGCCAAAATGGCTTATTTGGATCAAAGAACAGAAGGCAATGTTGAGACTGCCTTGGGGAAAAACTACATTCAGCACAATATCGTGCTTTCGTTTTTGACCGAAACCGGATTGGTCGGCGTGTTCTTTCTACTTTGTTTGTTGGGGACGTTTGCCTTTGTTGGCTGGACGGTTTGGTTCGATCCACTTTCGTCTTTGGAGGCACGTCAGACGGGGATTCTGTTGTTTGTGCTCGTCATGGTTTTCTTCGTGTCGGGGATGGTTCAAGACGTTGCGCTTGTTCCGATGGCCAATATGCTGCTTTTCTTTTGGGCAGGCTTGGCCAGCAATCTTTACAGTCGCAGTATGGGGACCGTGCGGAGTAAACGCGTTTACCCGGTTCAACCGCCATTGATCGTCGCCGCTGAATGATCTTGCCTAGCAAGAAGTGTTTTGTAATTTGCGGGACAGGGGAGAAGTCCGTTTTTCTTCGCTGACCGCGATAGGCTGACGCCCTCCTGTCAGCACTCCAGTTGCTCTTGGCAAGAACTTGAATAGCACGATCGCCAGTGAATAGCAGCCAACGATCACTGCAGGGGTGAGCAGCCAACATGAGGTAGAGGTTGCAACGACCTGACTGCCAATTCTTTCGGCGACGGCTCGCAGTGGGAATTCATGGATTAGGTAAACGAAGAAGGACGCGCCAGACAAATAAAGTACCGAGTGAAAACGCATTCGCCATGAAAGCAAAAATAGTGCAATACAACCAACAATAATTCCAAACTGGTGGAGGAGTAGGTCCGGAATTGCCCACTCGTTGGTGTACCACAGGTCAAAATTGGGTTTACAGGCAACTCTTAATATCGACATTGCAATCCAGCAACTCACCCAGCCAATGGCGGCTTTGTGGGACAAGGTTCCCGCTTTTTCGATCCAATCAAAATGAGACACGGCCACGCACCCGATCAGGAAGAAGAATAGGGTTTCCATGTGAATCAAATGCCAGCCCTGAATGACAGGGGAAGCCTGGTAGTTGACCAGCCACGCTAGACCAATCGCAGGAACAGCGAACCAGCGTATCATTCGATGCGTGGCAAAAAGCCGAACGACTGGAGCAAATAGAACCAGCACCATCAAATCACGCAGGAACCAAAGTTGTTCAGCCGGTGGATGAAGAAGCCAGGTCGAAAAAAAGTTGCTCCATGAAAAATCCAAAGGCGAGCCTTCGATTCGTTTAACGAGATATAGGCAAGTCGTCGCAATCAACCCTATCAGAAGATAGGGTACGAGAAGTGTTCTCACTCGTTGGAGGAGTTTCTTTTGATAGGAGGTGAGTGATCCGTTGTCGCTGCGAAAGTAAAACAGGCCTGCCGCAAAGGCAAACAGTGGTACTGCGACTCGCGCCAAACCACCAAACAGGAACTCTTGACCAAGTTCATTCCAGGTGGAGCCTGAAAGTTCGGCGACGTTGGGAATGTCTGACTTGTAGTGAATTCCAACGACCAGGACGGTCGCGAACATCGCGAGGACTTGAAAAGTCTGTTTGGCTTCTTGTGATAAATCGTTGCGAGGCATGGTTTATGCAAATTCGATGTTGGATTACGGGTCATGGCAGACCGATTCTCCAAGCATAGGTTGCCATTTGTGTGCCAAGAAAACTAAATTTCCCGTTGGTTGAAAAACCGATACGGCATTCGGTTGTCTCGCCAGATATAGTTTTTCCCTGGGAAAAACTACCAAAGAAACCAGTCGCCCGAACTGACTATCCAAATTCCCAATAGCAAATTTGTGACCATATGGGCAACGACACAGTCCCAGAAATTTTGCGTGCGCTTCATCATAAAAGTCACTAGGCTAAACCAAATCAGGGCCGCAAAGAACTCACCTGGATGGGCGACTACACCATACAGCGTGGCTGCTATACAGGCTTTTAAGGAGAGTTGACCAAGCGACAGCGTCCACCAGTTTTCGTTATCCACATAGCGGATCAGCCAGCCTCGCAGGAAAAGCTCTTCGAAAATCGGAGTCAATCCTGCCAGTAGAAGAAATCGAACGCTCAAAAAGAAAAATCGCCCAGTTTCGGATTCAATCTGTCCCGGATCAAATCCAACACGCCTGGGTAGCCAGGATTCCCAACCCAGTAACTGAAGAACTGACTGCTCTAAGTGGAGTTTGCAAATGGCGATCCATAGTACCGTACCGATGACTCCAATAAGGAATCCCCAATAGGAGATTTTCCAAGGAAAGTGTTTCAGGTAGGTCGAGGCGAATACGCACAGAACTCCCAGGACGGCAACAACTTTGGCAACCACGATCCATGTGTAGTGCTTTGCCATTTGGCTGTTGCGTTTGGCCGTGTATTGATTGGTCTCTTCGATTTGCTGGGAAGTGAGCTCGCTGTTGGTGCTTTCGCTCAGCAAAACGTCAAATTTGGGCGCAAACAAGCCCATGACCATCACGACAACAAAAGGGAGGATAAACGGGAGGGGGGTGGCTAAATCGTTTTCTGCGTCGAGATTCGAATTCATTGTGGGATCTGAAGAAAACGCAAAAAAAGAACATGTCCCGAAATTCGGTGCCTGGATAGAAACGCTATCAGACTTTACGGGTTTTTTTGGGAAGTTTGAAACCGAATGATCAAAACGATATTTGGATCCATTGTAGTTGAGGACTATATTTAAGATATATCAATGGCGATAGTAAAGCTTCCGCAACGAAGCGTAAAAGGACTGAGATTCGAGATGAGAAATTTTTTGCTGGCAGGTGTGTTGCTGTTTTTGACTTGCAACTACGGTGTTTCGCAGGTGACGGAAAAGCAGTTTACGGCATTGCGCGCTGAAATGGTGGAAAACGCGGTTGTCCGGGCGGGAATCACCGATCAGCGAGTGATTCAGTCGATCGCCAACACCCGACGACACGAATTCTGCCCTCGCGATATTCGCCATCAAGCCTATTTGGATGCAGGGTTGCCAATTGGTGAACAGCAGACGATTTCGTCCCCGTTTATTGTTGCCTACATGACGGAATCGCTTGATACGCAGCCGGAAGACAAAGTTCTAGAAATTGGAACGGGAAGTGGTTATCAGGCCGCCATCCTTAGCCCTTTGGTTCAGGATGTTTATACGATTGAAATCGTTGAGTCATTGGGACGCAGGGCGGCTCGAACCTTGGAAAAGTTGAACTACGACAATGTCCACACCAAGATTGGTGATGGGTATAAAGGTTGGCCAGATGCAGCACCATTCGACAAAATCATTGTCACTTGCTCTCCAGAAGATATTCCTGAACCTCTCGTTGAGCAGCTTCGAGAAGGCGGCATGATGGTCGTGCCCATGGGGGAACGCCACCAGCAGACACTTTATCTGCTGAAGAAAAAAGACGGCAAAATGATTCGTGAGTCGCTTCGACCAACGCTATTCGTACCTATGACAGGACGCGCAGAAGATGCAAGACAGGTTCTTCCAGACGGTTCAAAGCCGATTTTGTTGAATCGTGACTTTGAGGAAGGGCTGGACGACAATGGTTTTGTGAAAGGGTGGTACTATCAACGTCAATTGGAACTGGTCGAGGACGAGAAATCACCAGGTGGAAATTACCACGTCAAGTTTACCAATGACGTTGGCGGGCAATACGCGCATGTGATGCAGGGGATTGCAATCGATGGTCGCCTGGTTTCAAAACTGAAGTTCGGAGCTTCGGTCGCTTGTGAGGACGTTGTGGTGGGACCCAACGTTCACGATCTCCCTTCGGTTATACTGACTTTCTATGACAAGAATCGCGAAGAAGTGGGGACTCACTACTTTAATGATTTTCGCGGCACACAGGACTGGAAGAACTACCAGCGGCAATTGCGGGTTCCTATTGCTTCCCGCGAAGCAATCTTGCGGGTAGGAATGTTTGGTTCGACAGGCTCAGCAAGCTTTGACAATGTTATCCTGAAGAAGGTCGAGTAGACGTCGGGTAGCATTTCATTTGCCAGCCGTGCCGCTCGATTTTGTGAACTGCTTGACAGTCGACAGGGTTTTCGAATTTACCCCACAAATGATTTGTGGGCGGTACGTTGCCGATTATCAGCAATGGCTTTTGAGCCCAAGAAATGCGTCGTGCCCGTCATTAGCTCGCCTTGGCAGGGAAGCCAATTGCCCAAGAAGTTTACCGTCCATGTATCGGGGATGAGATCGACGTTTATTCATGCCCAGTGGTTATGAATGCGTCCTAAAATTGATTCAAAAAAATCATTGTTATCTGCAGGGTTTCTTTAATGGTTAATGTCTCCCTGAAGCCCCTAAGTCTCTTGAATTGCCAATGGTTGCTGGTATTCTATTTCCATGCGAGCATGTGTTGTTATCGACGCAGATTGGAAATGACTCGCACTAGTGGCCCAAATCTCGGTGGATCAGCGGCGTTTCGGAAATTCTTGATTACGTCGCATGGGTTGAAATTGGTAGGCAACCACTAGACCCGCGCACAAAGAATGCAACATGAGGACAGCATAATGAGAATGAAGAAACGTATTGCGATGCCGTTGATGGCAATCCTGGCAGCATTCATGATGTTTCCAGAATCTGCCAATGCGGATTCATTTGGATCATGGGGAGGAAGCTGGGGATCAGGTTCCCACGGTTCCCGACTATTCGGAAGCCATGGTGGTCCCGTAAGAAACCTTCTTGCACGAGCGCCGTTGCGTACCATGCTTGGTCGAGTTCGTGATCGTGCTGGCGGCTGGGGTTCTGGTGGAAGCTGGGGATCCGGTAGCTACGGCAGCTACGGAAGCAACGGCAGTAATGGTAGCTACGGAAGCAACGGCAGTAATGGTAGCTACGGAAGCAACGGCAGTAATGGTAGCTACGGTTCAACTGGGGGTGGATCCTGGGGATCATCAAGCAACTATGGCTCAACGGGTTCGACGGGCGGTAGCTGGGGTTCCAGTTATGGTTCATCAGCGCCAGTTTACAGTTCGGGTTATTCAACGAATTCGTCGTATCCAGTGACAATGGACTCGGGTTGCGGATTTCCAGTTGGACAAACGATGGGGAGTCCCGTTGGCGTTCAGGGAGCTTATCCAGCGGGTGGTCAAATTGTTGATCCTTACTATTACAACGGTGCTCAGGGCGGAGTAATCCAGGGCGGTTTTCCTGAAGGCGAAAGCGTCATTCAGGGAGGCGGCAGAGCTGTGAATCCTGCTGGAAACGGCGGCGATCTTACACCTCCCAAAGATGGAGCTGGAGCCACGGACCCCACTCCACAGCCAAACGAAAATGACACGACCATGAACCGACGTCTGTTGGAGTCGACAATCGATATTCAACTGCCCAAGGGTGCCAAAGTCTATGTCAACGGTAGGTTGACAGAAAAGACGGGTGCATACCGAACGTTTGTTGCTCGTGCTCAGAAACCAGATCGCAACTATCGATATGAGATTACTGCCGTCAACGATGGTGAAGAGCAAGTCCAGACGTTCACGATGGCTGCGGGTAGTTCCAAATCGCTTTCTTTTGAATTCTCAGCAATGACCGTTGTTGCGTTGGAAGTTCCAGAGAATGCGAAGGTCGAACTGGCAGGCAATTTGATAAAGGGCAGTGGAGTCGAACGAAAGTTCACCACGAAGAAGCTTAAAAAAGGTGAGACTTGGGATGACTACAAAGTCGTCGTTACTTACCAGCGAAATGGCAAAGAAGTTGTCCAAGAGAAGACCCTTGATGTTATTGGTGGTCAGGCCTACACATTGAGCTTCGTCGATACCGTCGATGCGGATGCGGTTGCAGTCAAAAATCCGTAGTCTGATCTTTGATCTGAAAAATTCAAAAGCTTTGCCTTCGGGTAGAGCTTTTTTTGTAGGTTCTCCTGGTGTGTCTTGGCCCATTAACCGGGCCAAATTGTTTGAGGACTTGCTTTTCAAGCGTTGATTGCTGCTGCAATAT
Organism: Mariniblastus sp.; assembly: GCA_965224765.1. Lineage (GTDB taxonomy): Bacteria > Planctomycetota > Planctomycetia > Pirellulales > Pirellulaceae > CAZDBA01. The sequence goes on along the minus strand of CBDDAC010000020.1, from coordinate 127,861 downwards.
TTAGGGTGGTAGGTAAGATGAGGGTTGGCACTCAACCAGTATTGATCACAAATGAATTCCAAACAGAAACCTAATGCTACCGCGGGTTATCCCTGGTCTGCAGCGCAACGTCTTGTCGCGTCCCTGTTGATCGCGGCGTATTTAGGGATCGTCATATCGGGCCCCACGACGAACTCGATTTCGTCCGACTTAACCAACGCGATTGGTCAGACGATGGAGCCTGTGCATCAGGCGATGCATTTGGGGCATGGTTACCGATACTTTGGACACAATCCAGGTCAAAGTCACTTGCTTCGATTCGAAGTCGGAATGCCAGATCGGTCGATTGTCAGTGGGCAACTTCCTGATCGTGACGAGCATTGGCCCAGACTGCTTTATCATCGCTGGTTCATGTTGAGCGAAACGGTTTTTAATCAATACAGTGGGAGCCTTGATCCCGAGTCCTTTGGGAAAACCCAAGACGCGATTACAAAACAAATTGAGTTAATGCAGCAGAAGGGCAAATTCGGCTATGTAAAAAGGTTGTTGAGGTTTCAGCGGAAACGGGGGGGACGCTACGAAGAAAACATGAAGCAGATTAAAAAACTTGCCCAAGCCATTGGTCAGCATCTCATACGCAAACACGGTGGCAGGTGGGTCAAGCTAAGTGTTCATGCTCGTGAAATTCCTTATCCTGAAGATATTATTCTTGGAGAAAAGCTTGGCAAGCCCGAGCGTGTTTCGCCCGCACTCAAGATTTGGACAATTGAGGCAACGAACTGATGGAAGAAACTACTCAATCTGCTTCCTGGTTCGCCGAGTATTTCCGAGGTTGGCGTGATCTTTGGAATCGCTTTTGGTTTACTCCGAGCGATCCAGCACTGCTTGGCGTATTGCGAGTCTTGGTGGGGGGCATGTTGTTCTATACCCACTTGGTTTGGTCGCTGGAACTCCACGCGTTTTTCGGCGCTGAAGAGGCGGTGTTGCCCTCATCGTTTCGCGAGGTTTTCAGCTATGGCGAATCATATCGCTGGAGTCACTTCGACTGGGTTGGGACTCAGCTACTTTGGCCGGTGCACATTCTTGGGTTGATCGTCTTTGCGTTGTTTGCGCTGGGCTGTTGGACTCGTGTCACCGGAGTTGTTTCGGCATTGCTGGTCGTTTCCTATGCGAATCGTTCGATGGGTGCCCAATTCGGATTGGACCATATCAACGGATTCATGGCATTCTATTTGGCCTTGGGACCGAGCGGGCAGTACTTGAGTTTTGACCGCTGGTGGAAGAACCGAGGGCAGGGCAGGGCAGTTGAGAAATCGACATTGTCCAATGTGTCAGTCCGTTTGATGCAACTGCATCTTTGCGTCGTCTATTTGTTCGCTGGTGCGGCTAAATTGATGGGCGAGAGTTGGTGGAACGGAGAAGGGATCTGGGGAGCAATTGCGAACTACGAGTACCAAACCCTGGATATGACTTGGTTGGTTGAATCAATGTGGTTGCTGAATTTGATCAACTACGCGGCTCTGATTTGGGAATTCAGTTACCCGTTCCTGATTTGGCCTCGATTGACTCGGCCGATTTTTCTGTCCATGGCGATTCTCGTGCACCTTGGGATCGGGATAAGCATGGGAATGATGACTTTTGGTCTGATCATGGTGTTCGCCAATCTGAGTTTTATTTCATCGGATTGGGTGCGTCGTTGGGGCCGACGCTGGTTGCCTTCTTCCTTGACCTGATTTGGTTTTCGCCCATTTGTTTCGAGCGGTGGCAGGGATATACTACACCGAGACTTCAATTTTGTTTAAGAGACTCGCGGCAAATCGCGACTGGAAGAGATATGAACACGATCGCCATTGCAGGTGCGACCGGAGCAGTAGGGCAGCTCGTTATCAGGTTGCTGGAAGAGCGGAATTTTCCTGCCAAGGAATTCAAGTTCCTGGCATCAAAACGTTCGGTTGGTCGGACGATTATGTTTCGTGGAATCGAACATACGATTGAGCTTCTTGAGCCGACGGCGTTTGACGGTGTTGATGTGGTGATTGGAAGTACGCCTGATGATGTGGCGTTGATGTTTACACCTTGGGCGGTTGAACGAGGAGCGGTCGTGATCGATGAAAGCGGCGCCCATCGCATGATGGAGCATGTTCCCTTGGTGGTTCCCGAGTGCAATCCGAACGCTGCGATAAAACATCAAGGGATTATTGCCAGTCCAAATTGCTCGACGACCCAAATGGTCGTTTGTCTGAAGCCACTTCATGACTTTGGGCGAGTTCGAAGGGTCATTGTTTCCACCTACCAGGCGACCAGTGGAGCAGGGGTCGCTGGGCAAAATGAATTGACCGAAGGAACTCGCGCTGCGTTGGATGGGACTGCGCGAGAATCGGAAGCTTTTCAGCATCCAATTGCTTTCAATGTGATTCCTCAAATCGGAAGTCACAAAGAAGCCGGCTACACGTCTGAAGAAATGAAAATGGTTTACGAAACTCGTAAGATTCTTGGCGATCCAGATATTCAAGTGTGTCCAACTTGCGTACGGGTTCCTGTATCCAATTGCCATAGTGAGTCCATCATCGTGGAAACCGAACGCCCCATTTCTGTAGAAAAGGCAAAGGAGCTTTTCGAAGCTTGTGACGCGATAAAAGTATTTGACGATTTGACTAACTCACGTTATCCGATGCCAAGCAACAGTGATGACAAAGACGAAGTGTTCGTTGGGCGCATTCGCAAGGATTTAAGTTCCGAAAATGGATTGGCGTTTTGGTGTGTGAGTGACAATCTCCGCAAGGGAGCTGCGACCAACGCGGTTCAGATTGCTGAGCTACTTGTGCGAGAAGGCGTAAAAGCTGACTCAGTTTGATGTCCATTTTCCGCACGAAAATCAGATGCAGTCATATAAGTTAACGCTGGCGTATTTCGGCGAGAAATACGTTGGCTGGCAGGCACAGCCGAACGGGCTTGCTGTTCAAGAGGTGCTCGAAAAGGCGTGGGCCAACGTCACTCAGGAAAGGGTCCGGATTACGGCCAGCGGCCGAACGGACGCGGGTGTTCATGCATTGGCCCAAGTTTGCAGCGTGCAGACGGAAACTTTGTTGGAGCCAAAGATCCTTCGACGTGCGCTCAATGCGAACATGCCCGAAGACATCGAAGTCCTTTCGATTGAAAGTGCAAGAGAAGGGTTTCATGCAATTCGTGAGGCGTTGCAAAAAACTTATCGCTATCAAATCAACTGGGGCAAGCCCCGTGATGTCTTTCAGATTGGCCGTTCCTGGTACATTCCGCAGCCATTGAATGTCGAGGCAATGGTTGAAGCGGCGAGTCTGCTGGTGGGAGAGCATGACTTCAAAAGTTATTCCGCAACGAATGCCTCGGCCAAGACGTCCATTCGCAACGTCATGGAGATTCGAGTGACGCCTAGTGAATTGGGGCGATTTTCGAATATCTCGATCGAAGTGACCGCCAATGGATTCCTTTACAATATGGTTCGTACTATCGTGGGAACGCTGGTGGAAGTCGGCTATGGATACCAATCGCCAGATTGGGTTCAGTGGGTATTGGCCAAACGAGATCGGCAACACGCCGGGATGACGGCACCCGCTTGGGGACTGTACCTCATCGACGTCCGGTATTAGCCACATTCGGTTTTTGGGTGGATGAAAATTCAGCGGAGATTGGTCGTCAGGGGTCGAATGGGAAATGCTGGGCTGCGGCGAAATGCGGACCGGATCGGTTTAGTGTCCAGTTGCTCGGTCATTCTATGTGGATATTGGTGCTGGAACGCCCGTAGGGCAGGGCGGTTAGGTATTTTCGGCGAGCCACACGCTCTTTTGAGTTCCTGGTCCTTGGACTAAACTAAACCGTTGGTAATCAAGTGGTGTGCATACAATCAGCGAGTGAAACGTGGGTCGAGATTTTATTGGGCCGTTCCGCCTGATTCGCCTGATTCGAGCGGGCCAAACCACTGCGGTTTGGGAAGCTCGAAAAGAGGGCGAAAAGGAGCGATGTGCGCTGAAAGTAATGCTGGAAAAGGAAAAGAATAACAAGCGTGAGATTGAAGCGCTAAAGCACGAAGCGAGAGTTGCGGAAAAACTCGATCACCCGAACGTCATCAAGATCTACGGATACTTTGACGATTTTGGATTGCCCTTGATCCAGATGCAGCTGTTTCATGCGAGAAACCTGAAATTGGAATTGCGCGACAATCATGAAGCCGTCCATATCAATGTCTCTGACGTTATTCGAAAGTGTGCTGATGGGCTTCAGCATCTGCACGACAACGGCTGGGTTCATTGTGATATCAAACCCGATAACTTTTTGGTGGACGAGCAGGGGAGCGTCAAGGTAATTGACTTTTCGATTGCTCGACCCATGAAGCCTGCGTTCAAGTTGTTCGGCGGCAGAGCGAAAATTCAAGGAACGCGTAGTTACATGGCACCAGAGCAGATCCGCGGCAAGAAAGTTGATGCGCGGACTGATGTATATGGATTTGGGTGCGTGATGTTTGAAATGATTGCTCGACGGCCACCATTCTCCGGTTTGAATTCGGATGAGCTTTTGAGAAAGCATTTGCATTCGCCGCCGCCATCCTTGCAGGCCGCCGATCGCCGAGTGCGAATTGAGTTTTCCGACTTGATTTCGCAAATGATGGCGAAGGAGCCAGACAAGCGTCCGCAATCCATGCGGGCAGTTTTGTCATTGTTTGAAAAGATGCGTGTTTTTCGCGCAGGGAGTCGCCCCAAAGGTGCGACCTCTTAGTGATTCATAGTTCGAATTAGAGATCAGGAAATGGACCAGGGCACAGACTATATCTCCAATGGTGTTTGGGCGGGTAACGACCCCAAAGACTTTTTGGAATTTGAACAACCGATGGCTGAGTTGGAGATCAAGATCCGTGAGTTGAAAGAGAACTCTGACGACTCGGCCGATGCGGTGAAAGAGATTCGTGAGCTGCAAAGTCAGTTGAAAGAAGTCACGAAAAGCATTTATGGCAACCTTTCTCCTTGGCAGACTGTTCAGGTGGCTCGCCACAAAGATCGACCCCATACGATTGACTACCTTTCGTTGGTGTTTGATGAGTTTATCGAATTGCATGGCGATAAATTGTTCGGCGATGATCGAGCGATCCGAGTAGGGTTTGCCAGGTTGGGGAATCAAAAAGTTCTGGTGCTTGGTCACGAGAAGGGCCGAAATCTGAAAGAACGATCAGAGAACTTTTTTGGCTGTGCACATCCTGAAGGTTACCGCAAAGCGATGTCCAAAATGCGCATGGCAGCCAAGTTCGGTTTGCCCGTCATTTGTATGATCGACACGCCAGGCGCGTATCCTGGAATCGGTGCTGAAGAGCGCGGGCAAGCGCAGGTGATCGCTGAGAACATGTTTGAGATGAGCCGTTTGGATACACCCGTCATCTGTGTTGTGATTGGGGAAGGCGGAAGCGGTGGTGCACTTGGGATTGGCGTTGGCGATAAGGTGGCGATGCTGAAAAATTCTTACTACAGCGTGATTAGCCCAGAGGGATGTGCTGGGATTTTATGGAAGGGCGCCGAGCATGCAGAGAAAGCAGCAGAGGCATTGAAATTTACTTCCAATTACCTTCTCGAATTTGGTGTGGTTGATGATGTTATCGAAGAGCCTCTTGGCGGTGCTCATCGTGATCCACACAATATGGCGGCGAACCTCAGGAACTATCTCAAGAAGAACGTCGAAGAGTTGCAAAAGAAAAGTAGCGAAGATTTACTCAATGCTCGATACAAGCGTTTTCGAAAACTGGGTGTTTACTTTGAGCATTCAGAGTAACGCTTACGTTTTGGAGTTGCCGTTCAAGAGATCTGTCCAATGTTCGGGCCAGTAAGTCTCAGGGAAAATCTCTTTGACTTCCATGAGTTGTGCCGCCCAATCATCTCGTTGGTACCGATCCGAAAGATGGAATAAAATGAGTTTCCCGACATTGGCTGCAGCGGCGATCTTGCCGACTTCAGTTGAGGTCAGGTGATAGTTTTTGATTGCCAACTCAATGTCTTCATCGCGGTAGTTGTTTTCGCAGATGACAATATCAACATCGCGGATGAAGTCGACAAGACGCTCCATTTCAGTTCCAGTTGGCCGGAAGTCGGTGAGATAGGCCAGCGATTCTCCCTTGGTGTGAGCTACTAATGATTCTCGCAATTGTCCCAGGGTGTAGTTCTGATCGCCTATGAGGATCGCTTCGTCCAGATTGACGTCAGGCGACTTCAGATCTTTCAACCAGGGTCCAGGCTGGAGCCCCATGTTTTGCATCCGTAGAGTGTCGATATTCATCCGATCTGGTTCTCGAACCAAATAGCCGGCGCTGACGCAGCCATGATCCAATTCAATCATTTTGACCGATACGTTGGCCGACGTAAAAACCGTTCCGTCGCTGGGGGATGTCGCGTTCAGCGAAGCCTCCTCAAATTGCCTCTTGGTGTCCAAAACGGTCCGATTCAGAGTTCCTTGATGAAGTTCTCGAATCTCCACGGATCCTGGGTTCTCACTGACAAGATTCCAGGTGTATCCTCGCAATCGATGGGACACCAAACACCTCGTTTGGTTCATGCGGCGAAGCCATCGTTGGTGTTTCTTTACTGAGTCGACCATCGAAAAGCCTATGAAAACGCACCTACCTCCAACGTCCGATAATGTTTCTTATGTTCGGTTAACCCTTTACTTATCCCCGGGAAATAGCGAGATTTTGATTTCAGTTCTGCAAAACCCATGTTTCATGGATTTGACTGAGTGAAGTGGCTATGGCCAGGCGCCCCCGCTTTTGAAGCACGCTTGGCGAACCGCTGTTTTTCACTAAGTTAGAGTGAGCGGCGAGGGACGACTCTTCGCGAACTCTTCGCTGAAACGTTGCCTCTTCTGGCACTCTTAAGACTGGTCGAAATGTGGTGTCTGATCAAGGCCCCTATGGCTGCTCGGCAGTAAATATCAAGATGCTCGGATTGTCGTTTGAACGATCTGAATCCGTCGATCAGCCTCTATGTTTAAAAGCGACGATTTGTTGACGCGAACTGAGAAATCGTCGCTTTGGCGTCGATCGTTCGCAGCGGCTGTTTTTGGGAGGTTGAGGCTCCCGCCGAAACAAATTTCTGTTTTCTGTCACGGGAATTCCCAAAGCCCAAGCGACGACCAATTGGCGTCCTGAGTTTGGTTGGTGCACTGGCAGGGCGGTTTCCCAACTTTTTGTAAACGAGTTCCACAGGAAATTAGCAGCAATAAAAACGGTGAACTCCCCTTGCCAAGTTTTCTACTTCATCTCAGATTTGTGGCGTACTCGTGCCATGCGGCTGTTTTTGGGAGGTTGAGGCTCCCGCCGAAACAAATTTCTGTTTTTCTGTCACGGGAATTCTCAAAGCCCAAGCGACAACCAATTGGCGCCCTGAGTTTGGTTGGTGCACTGGCAGGGCGGTTTCCCAACTTTTTATAAACGAGTAGTTCCACAAGAAATTAGCGGCAATAAAAACGGTGAACTCCCTTTGCCAAGTTTTCTACTTCATCTCAGATTTGTGGCCAACTCGGATTGTCGATGTTATGTTGAGTGCAAATCCAACGTGAAATTTTGAAGGCACCCGATGGACCGAAAACTCCAGCATGGTGCGACTTGCGGCATGGTCAGGAATTGGCGACTCCAACGACTAACGAGAGTTGGGCCATCAATTGTCTTGGAGATCTTGTCATGAGTGGAATCACCAATCTAGAAACGCTTCTTGCGTCCATGAATCCTGTTTTGGTTCCAGGTGAATTTGTTTTTGTGTCTCGTTTGAATGCAAAATATGGTGAAGGGTCTGATTTGAATCCCATCGCCGCCTTTGAAGAAAACGAAGGTTTGACTTTGATCGTTCCAAGGGATCGAGCCGATGAAGTTGGCGAATCCTACCAAGGCGTTTTTCGAATGATTACGCTCCAGGTTCATTCGAGTCTCGAAGCCGTTGGGTTAACCGCAGCGGTTGCTGATGCGCTTGCCAGGCAGGGGGTCAGTGCAAATGTGGTTGCGGCTTTTTATCACGACCACATCTTTGTTCCTGGGGCGCGAGCGGACGACGCGATTGAAGTGCTCCAGAGATTGAGAGCAAAGAGTGACTGAGTTGAGACTGAACTCCCCTCCCCTGCCAGTTTTGAATCAGTTAAATTCCTGCGGCGCTATGAATGGGGGCGTGTTTGTGAGATGGACCCCAGGTTGTTCGGTGTCACGCGATTAGCTTCCCCGCCCCGGATGAGATGCATTCGACCCTCCCGAGGAGGGTCGTTTCATACTTTCAGAGGGTAGGTGACTTCTTAATTCAACGCCTGCGAGAAACGATTGTCTATTGATTTGGCAAACCTGTTTGGCGAGTTCACATCAAACCGAAAGTACAGCGACGGTTCGATCAGTTCCACTTCCATCAGGGCAAAGCTGTTGGCTTGGGTTCGGACTAAATCAACCCGTGCGTAGAGTGGAAGTTCGGGGATTGCGGCGATGACTTTTTGGGCAGCAGAGATCAAGCCGGATTCAGGTTGCGGAAGCGGAATCACTCCGCCGCCGTGTTCTTCCTGAACACGGAAGTCTCCTTGTTTCGCCGTCTTGATGATGCAATGGCTAAATTGCCCATTGAAGTAAATCATTGAAAATTCACCCTCGTCGATGATCCCGTTCATGAAAGGCTGTGCGAGGCACGTCTTTGTCTCATAGATCTTACAAATGTCGGCCAACTCATCATTGGTCGTATTTGGGCCAATGTGAAATGTATCATCCGCATTGGCACTGACGGTTGGTTTGAGGATAACTCCTGCTGAATCAAAACGCCGAAACAATTGTCGTACGTCTTCTGGGGTTGGCTGATCGAGTCGATGTGTCGGAACGATTGCAATCCCTTCACGTTCGAGCTGAAACAGGTAGTTCTTGTCGATGTTCCATTGAACCAGCGCGAGCGAATTGTGAAGCACTGCAGATGAAGTTTCGATTTTTTCCAGGACCTCAATGAACTGCTCCAAACGATGTTGGTAGTCCCAGGGGCTGCGAATCGCGACGATATCGTAATGGTTCCAATCTGTGTCACTATCCCACACGACTTCATCCAGTTGCCAGCCGGATTTTCGCAATGCGGAATAAGCCAGTTCGTCGTCCATGACCCATTCGTCTTGATTGGCGATGGTAAGAAACGCGATGTTTGGCATGGGCTGCTAGGGGGTGAGTAAATGATGGAAGGAAACCGGTTCCTTTTCGAGGATCGTTTTTTAACGTTCGAGCGCTCGTCCTCACTCAAAGGAAACGCGGTGGCGTTATTAGGCACCGTCGAAATTCAGAGGCCCATTTTCGTCTAGCGGTTTTGGTTTCCGTTCAGCTCGCGACCGATAGCTTCAATTCCCGTTTCGATTCCCTGTCGAATGAATTCGTCCTGAAGGTTGACGTTGTTTTTTTCGACCTGACCATTGAACACTGGACCATTGTTGGTGAGTGGGTTTTGGTTGTTGATTTGGGGGTCACCAAACCACTCATTCTTGTTGTCCAGTTTGATTGGAAGCGTTGGGTCGAGATTGTTCTCAACGAACTGTCGATTGAAGTTCTCTAGTCGACCATCAATGACGGCATGGAACTCATCCGGTACCACCATGGTCAGCTGATTGATGGATCTCGCAATGAAGTGCCCCGACCGCGAACCGATCACGTTTTTTTGAAGTGAGTCTGGTAACAAGGTGACCGCGAAGAGCGTGATCACCATGCACAGCAATGCACCTTTGAAAGCGCCCAGAACTGCACCGACTTGATGGTCAAAACCCTTGAGCTTCATTTCTTCGATGGTATTGCGGATATAGCCGAACGCGACCCAGATAAGTAAGGAGGTACCCAGAAACAGCACAAGCATCGCCGCAAATTTGTCCCAAGGCTCGCCCAAGCTGAAATAGGGAGAGATCATTCCATGGAAATTGCTGGCAACAATGTAGCTGACAATCACGGATGCCAATGAAGCGACCTGCCAAGCGAGGCCTTTCCAATAGCCAAAAAAAATCGCACCGCCCAAAACAATGAGCATCAAGATGTCATAGATTGACATTCAGTTTCCTCCGTGTGGCAAAATCTTCGTAGGTGAGTTTGATGAGTCGAGATTTGAAGCATTCGTGCCGCATTCTGATGCGGGATTAAATCGTATTCTTGGCTGCCACTCAAGACAACCAGCTTTATAAGTCGCTTTGTGGGCAAAACTGCTAGCTCGAACATGATTATTCGCTAGCGAAGGTTTGATCTTGGAAGCAATTCATGGATTCAATATGAACTAGGGGTTAATCAAAGGGTCGTGCCTGCATTTCACCCGGAAAATGGGAAAGTCGGATCTGTCATTGCAGACACGGTTCATTGAATAAATCGAATCTGCTTGAATTATAACCTCAAAAGGGTGATCCAGGCGACGTTTTGATTCGTACCACTCCCCTGCCCTTTTTACTCTCAGAACCTAGTTGCGTCCAATTGGCCAAGTTTCAAACTCATATCACGACCAGCACGGTACTCGGTGTCGGCTACGCAGCTGCGGGACATTATCTTTACGGTATTGCCCCAGCACACTGTTTAGTCGCCGGAGCGCTCTGCAGCATCGGCGGAATGTTACCGGATCTCGATAGTGATTCGGGGATTCCCGTTCGCGAGATGTTGTGCTTCGTTTCGGTTCTGGTGCCGATGTTGATGCTTCGGCGTTTTGAAGCGTTGGGTTTGACGCCCGAGTTGATGGTATTTGCCGCTGGAGTCATGTATGTCTCCATCCGGTTTGGTGTCGGATTCATCTTCAAGCGATATACCAAGCACCGCGGGATGTGGCATAGTCTGCCTGCCGCGGCAATTGCGGGCTTGATTACCTTTTTGGTTTGCCTGTCTCCGGAGTTGAATGTGCGCATATTCAAATCCTGGGGGATGGTGTTAGGGTTTATTTCGCATTTGGTGCTGGATGAAATTTACTCGGTCGACTTTCGCGGAAGAAGGCTGAAGAAATCAGCGGGAACGGCGATGAAATTTTGGGGCAAGCGTCCTTGGCCGAACTATTCCACCTATGCCAAGTTGATTTTTCTCATTCTGCTTGTCATGAGCGATGGTGTGGTGATGGAGCGATTTGGGGCTGAGCCGCTGGAAATTCCCTGGACGGCTTGGGTAGATCGTTTGCTGGACAGGTCCTCTATGCGCTGACGGCAACGTATTGGCCAAAGAAATACAGCGTTTCCTGTTCTGGTATGCCCACCCTGGGCGTGAAGCCTGCATCCTGGAAATAGAACGATATCCAACACTAGCGCAAGTTGCAGGTACCGATCACGTCTCTTTGCGGCGTTTTTTCGTCTAGAACCGTTTGCGGCTGTCCAGCAGAATTGTTACTGGGCCATCGTTGACCAGGCTGACTTGCATATCGGTTTGGAACCTGCCTGTCTCGACGTGGATTTCCATTGTCCTTAATCCTGCCACCATCTGCTCGTAAAGGTCGTTTCCCGTTTCTGGGTCGGCAGCAGTAATAAAACTGGGGCGGCGACCTTTTCGCACGTCACCAAGCAGAGTGAACTGACTGACTGCAAGGATGGATCCCTGGGTTTCACCAATGGCCAGGTTCATTTTGCCGTCCGAATCTTCAAAGACTCTCAAGCCAATCAGCTTGTTGATGAGATATTTTACGTCGTTCTCGGTGTCGCCTTTTTCGACGCCTATCAGGACCATCAGGCCATGGGAGATCTGTCCGACGATTTGATTGTCGACTTCGACTTTTGCGGAGGTAACTCGCTGAACGACGGCTCTCAAGGATCTGGTCTCACATTGAACGGTAGTTCAGCATCGTACCGAGATCCGCTCGAATTGGGGAGTACGAGAACATTTCGTCGCGGCAACATGAGGCCTCGCCAAGCTGCATTGTTTGAGTAAACTTGGTGGCATGAACAAAAAAATACCTTTGATTGCGTTGACGATGGGCGATCCGTCTGGCGTTGGGCCAGAAGTGATTGTCGGCAGCTGGGACGATGTTGCCGACTCGGTTTGCAGGCGTTTTGTGGTTGGGCGTATCAAACTGATGCAGCGCGCATGTGAAGTGTTGAGTAAAGACTTTCGCGTCGTCGCTGTTGAGCCAAATTCCGATTGGGAATCTGAACCGGGAGTGATTCCGGTTTGGGAAATTGGCGATCAACACCTGGACGATGTGGAGCCTTGCAAGGTGTCTGCGGCAGGCGGCGAAGTTGCCTATCAATCGGTCGTCGCAGCCGCCAATCTGGCGATCGCCAAGGACATAGATGCTTTGGTGACTGCGCCGTTGAACAAAGCTGCTCTGTCTGCGGCTGGATACAACATTCCAGGACATACCGAAATTCTTGGCGAGCTTTGTGAAGTCGACAATTTTGCGATGATGTTGTATTTGCCACCCAGTGAGATCGTCAAAGGCGAGATCGGCTTGGGCGTTGTCCATACGACGTTGCACACGGCACTGCGGAATGTTTTTGCGGAATTGAATGAAGATGTGATCGTCGATAAGTGCAAACTGGCGCATGGGTTTGGGCGTGCTTTATTGGCGGCCTATCAGATTGATCGGCCGACCGCGGTAGGCGTCGCGGCTCTCAACCCACATGGCGGTGAACAGGGTGTGTTTGGTGATGAGGAAATGACAATGATCGCTCCTGCGGTGGAGCTTGCTCGTTCCCAGGGGATTTCAGCGACTGGTCCCCTGCCCTGCGATACCTTGATGCATCGAGCTGCAGCCGGAGAGTTTGATAACATCGTGGCGATGTATCACGACCAAGGCCATATTGCTCTCAAGTTGCTGGGGTTGCAGCAGGCCGTTAACGTCACGTTGGGTTTGCCGATCATTCGAACGAGTGTCGCCCATGGAACGGCTTATGATGTGGCCTGGACAGGACAGGCGCAAAGCGGAAGTATGGTCCAGGCCATCGAGACCGCCCTTCGACTTGCCGAGCATCGTGACCTGTTAAGTTGGTCCGTTTAGCGAAATTTTCGCCCGCCTCGTGATGCTGGGCCGGTTCCTGCCGGCTGCACTTTTGGTAATCCCATGCCACATGGCTACTCGTTATCGCCGTCGCCCGCGGCAGGAGTCAAGTAGGCTTTGAGTTGGTTGCGAGTCCAGGTGTTGTCGATAACAACGATCGTGGAACTGTAGGTTGCCGCATAAATCTTTTCACCGTCTTTCAAGTTGGAAACAAGCTTGAGCAGTTTGATTACCGAAATCGAATCATCAGGGTGAGTCCATGGTTTGTCGGTGGGTTCAGGTGTTCGAACCAACATGATGGTATCCCGATCGCCGTCAGTCACGTCATCTCGTTTTTGAACTTTGGTTTTGACCCAGACGATATTGGAGCAACCTTCTCCGGGACCAATCGCGAGTGGCATTTTGCCAATCAGTTTTTGATTGTCGTCGTGTTCCCAGGATTCCATGATGTTTGCGATTCTCGCACATTCTTGAAATCTAGGTTGGTAACAATGGTTTAGAACACGAACCCGCCAGCTAAGGTCTGCGTTCCATTCAGCACCTTCAGGCATCAGGAATGGCAAATCATTCTCGTGGGAGTATGAATAGTTAGTCGCCGCTCGCGCAATGGATTGGAGATTGGTTCGCAAGGTGTAAACTGACGCCCAGTCCCGGAGCATTGGGAAATAAACTCGCTCGGCAATTTCGTCGAAATTCTCGGACTTGCTTACCACAACAACAACCTCACCCTCCTTTTGTTCCGCTTTTAGTTGATTGGCGAAGTGTAGTAGCGGTTTGTGATCATCTTTGGAGGCAAATGGGATGGTTTCAATCAGCCCTTTTAGTGGCAGGGCGCCCATAAACAGCAGGCCATTGGTAACACCCTCGATTTCTTCGAGTGCGTCTTTATTTTGCGAACTCAACTTGATGGAAAGGACCGTTTGATTGTCCAGGTCAAAGTAGGCTGAACTGGAATCGATATGATCAACAACCTCTAGTGTCGTTTCCGCGATCATCTTGAACATCGGATCTCCCATACCTAGTTCATTTTTGATAAGTCCTAGGAATCCATCAATCAACTCGCGTGATGCGTCGACGTCGATTGCGGCGCGTGCGATGTTGTCTTGGGGAACCTCTGCCCACAGTTGTGAAAGTTTTTTCGAGAGGACATCTCGATCAGAGCGATAAAGGTACTTGGTGGTTCCCGCCTCCATCATCCAGTTTTCAAAGCCGATTCGAAGGTTGTTGGGCGTGAAATCGTTTTCGCCTGGACCGTAGTATGATTTTCCGTTTTCCTCGTAAGTTTCCGAGGAGTTTTTCATTTGTTCTTCGAAAGAATCTACGGCTTCCTGGGTGTTGAAATGAAGTTGAATGTAGAAGTCCAATGGGAAATCTTTGCCGTTGGGTGAGTTGACCGAGTCCCATGTCTCAGAAAACTCGAAAGCACCATTGATGCGATCAATGTTCTTCATCGAAATGCCTGGAGGAAAAGCGTTTTCCAATTCCAGTATTTGGCCCAGCGTTTCGAGTCCAACTGTTTGGGCCAGTTGACTGTCTCGCAGTCGGACCATGTCGATTTCAAAAACAAACGTCGCGAGTTCGTCTTCAGGTAATTCTTGGGATTTGATTGATTGAACCGGCAGGCTACAAGCAATGAAAAACAAGCAGAGGGTAGCAAGTTGACGTAGGTAGTTCATGAAATTCGTCGTTGTAGAAACAATAGGGGTGTTGGTTTTAGGGCTTTTTTTGCGGAGCTTCAGCACCTGCTGGTGTGAAATACGCTTTCAGTTGTTGGTGCGTGAGCGTGTTGTTCAATTTGATAATCGAAGATCCGTAGGTTACCGCGTAGAGTTCTTCACCCTCGGGCAACTCGGAAACCATCTTGATCGCAGACAGTATTGAGATGTTATCACCCTCGGGCTGGATCCATGAGTATTCTGATGTCGCCGAAAGGCGGATTAGAGAGATCGTGTCTTGGTAGCCATCCGGTATTTCCGTCAGGTCCTTTACTTTAGATTTTACCCAAACGACATCAGAATTGTGTCTGTTGGTGCCAAATTGCTTGGGTATTCTATCAAGGAGTTGCTGGTTCGATTCGTGCTTCCAGCTTTTCGTGATGTCAGAAATCCTTGCTAACTCGTAGGCTTGATGTTGGTAAAGTCGAGGTAGGATGCGCACCCGCCAGCTGAGGTCATCATTCCAATCGTCCTCGTCGGTTTTGACGAATGGAAGTTGGTCCTGGTTGAAGGTAAAGATTCCTCGAGATAGAGCGATCAGGTTTTGTCTAATTCGCTGATCCTGAACTTTCGCCATGAGTCCGGGAAGATAGTCGTCACGAAAAACTTTTGGCAATGATTCTGGTTTGACGACTTTGACCTCGATTTGCCCGTCGATTTCTTTGGCCGACAGTTGGTCTGTCATTGCAAGAAGCATCTTGGAGCCACGCTGCGATTGATTGGGAATCGCATTGATCAGGTTTTTTAGTGAGATCGCTGCGAGGAAGAGGACGCCATCTACAACGCCGTTTACCTTCTCGTGGGATCCGTCCTTGGGCGTCAATTGCAAACTGAGCAGTTCTGGCATGTCCAAGTCCGCATAGGCGACGACCATATCGATATCCTCGATGACTTCGAGCGCAGTGCTGACGATAGACCGAATGGTTGGGTTGAAGGAAATTTCGTTGGCGAGCGAGTTTCGAGCGCCCCTGATAATTTTTTGTGATGCGTTTATGTCGAAAGCAATTTTGAAGGCGGCTTCTGAGGGGATTTCACGCCAAGGTTGAACGAGGCTTTTCACCATGAGATCTCGGTCCTCATGAAGCATGTATTGCTTCGTTCCGATCTCCAGCATTTTATCTTCGAACAGAGCGTAGATATTGGGTTCGGGAGAATAAAAAGTTCTGCCGTCTTTTTCGAATCGATTGTCGGCAAAATTTGGAATTTGCTTTTTGATCTCTTGAACGGTTTCCGCAGAGTCGAAATGCAATTGAAAATGATAATTGAATGATCCAATATCCACGGCCTCGACGGAAAGTTGGAGCGCTCCGCAAAAGCGAGTCAATTGACCGAGCTCACAACCTGGCGGCATCAGCGTGTCAAGATCCAAGAGTTCTTCGAAAATTTCTGGTCCCAATGCATGCACGAACTCGTTTTGCAAAATGCGATCGGAATTGACGTCAAAAACGAATGTCGCGAGTTTATCATCCGGAATATCTTGAGCGGATGACTGAACGCTAGAAAGCGACACCAAGGCAATTGCCAGAAGCAGCCACAGAATCGGAGGCCGACAGGTTCTGCTGCCAAATGTATTTTGATTGAGCTTCAATGTTCATTCTTTCAAGAAGGATACATACAGGGTTCAATCGTTATTATGAGATATTGGAAGCAAATTCGCGACGCCTTGAATTTTTTGAAATTTTGAGGCATGCAAAAAAAAAAGAGCAGCCATTTCGGGCTGCTCTTTTAAGTGCTTGAATTGTCTTAATCAGCTAAAAAGAAAAATAATACCGAGTCAATTTTCAATTCATGCACGCGCTTAATCGAACTTTTTCGCCAAACGCTGGTCTTGTGAAAATAAGTGTTAACTCATTTTCTGTTTTGTGGAATTCGGCGTAATAAATTTCCGACCGAGATTCCAGAATTGCACTTCGCGCAGTCGATTGACTGATTGCTAGTTCAATTCCTGCCGGTTCTATGGCAATGTGATCTGGGGTTACGACCAATCGATCGAATCCCTCGTCTACCACTTCTTCGGCGTCAACCTGTACGGATTTAATCGTCCAGGCTCCGTTAACTCCAGTCATGCAAATCTCCTTTCACAAAAAGACAGAGTTAGTATTTATTGCGACGAGCTACTTCCATGTCGTCGCTTTGTCTCCTTTTTTGAAGGGTTGGACCTGTCCCAACAACTATACGAAGCAGAAGGGCAGAATCAACCGCCGAACTGCGGTTTTTTGTCTTTCAGTAAGTATTATCGGATTTTTTTTGCTGGTAAATCCACTAAGCTATAACAAGTACCTTTAGATTGGTTTTACCGAAATTGGGTTTTCTAAACATCCGTTCATAATTCCTTAACAAGCGGAATTCGCGCCTGCATAGAGCGGATTTTATCTGAGAATTTGTCCAATTTTCGGAGTGCCGATTCGCGACTAGCTCTTTGTCAGAGAACGAAAGAGCTGGATCGATGGGGAACGCTTTCTAGCGGCGTTCTTTCTCGTTGGCAGCACCAGCAAGGTATTCGATATGGTCGCTGTAGTTGCCCGACAAATCGATCTGTTTGCTGCCTTCTGCGTTGACCTGAAAAAGTTCGTCCGACAGCTGATCCAGCTTTTGCACCTTGTACAACTCCAAGGTCATTGTTGGTGATTCTTCTCGCGTGCCGTTTTTGTCGAACTTGAAAAAACTGATTCGATAGGGAAACAGGTGAAGGAAGTCATCGGTACCCAAGTAGACTTCGACGCAATGGGGAAGTTGATTGGGGAGTTGGTCCCATTGGATCGATTCATCCGCTTGATGGTTGATTTGGCCGTGGAGGATGCTTTCGAGTGACTTTTGCTTCCATTGTCCTTTGAGCAGCAGCATTTTGTGATCGCCCAATTGGGTGGGAATCGGCTTTTCAAATTCAAATGCCGTGCTCAAATTGCGAAGCAAGCTTGCGGTGCCGGATCGAGCAAGCCATTGGGATGGGCCTGAGTCCATCCCGGTACGATTGGATTTCAGCTTTTGTAGGTCGATAAACTCAATGGTGCGTTCATCGCCAAGTTTTTGGATCCAGTAGTAGAACTTCCCATCACAGACTTGAGTTGACTCAAACGCAGTTTCTGAGGAGATCTCGTACTTTATTTCCAATCGTGTTAGTCCACTCCCCTGCCCTTTTTGATAGTAGTTTCCCTCGCCGATCATTGTCTGACCGAACAGATGAATCTTGCATCGGGATTTACATGATATCGGAGGAGACATCTCTAGTTTTTTGGCTGCTTGTGCCAAAAGGATCCCTGGCTCATCGGTGTTTGGCTCAAAATCCGAAGACGTTGGCTCGAATTGGGGGGCCGGTTCAAGGTAGGCGGCTTGCTGAACAGGGTTCAGAGAAGGGTTTGACCGAGGATTGGCGTCCGAATGATCGCTGGAAACTTCAGCGACCGGTCTGAGATCTTGGGATTTCTGCGGCGTAAAATAGCCCGTCAAATGCCAGCCACCAATCGCTAGCAGCAAGATCGCCAAAGGTAATTCCAGCTTCATGAATCGGATATGCGGATTTTTCCAAAGGTTCGAGTTATTCCGCGCCGAACATATAACAACGATCACAACACTTGCGCGTGCAGAGCTGCGCTGGTTGTAAGTACAACCCGACGGCGACCAAACTGATCCATCAGCTTGGGAATGCATCTTACAAGTCGTGATTTTGTGGGTCTATGTCAGTTTCAATCTGGCGATGGCCCAAGACGATTCAATTTTTCACCAATGGCCGGTCTGATTTGAACGATCGTGCCGTTTTGCAGAGCGTTCCCGCAGAATGTTTTGCAGACGAATCCGCTTAGGGGGGAATCTGATGTTCACTCGATTACTTACGGGCATCCTTATGCTGTCACTTACCGTGGTGGCATCAGCTCAAATGACCGGGATGCGTACCGGCATTCCGGCAGCCCACAATTTACCACCAGCCCAGCGTTTGCTTGAACCTGGTCCTGGCGTTGGCGGCCCTGGTCCAGGGGTCATGTCAGCTTCTGCTTCGATGGGGCGCAGTGGCGGCCCTGATAATCTTGCTGCCTACGGCCCTTTTGGAGCAGTAACTCAGCAGAGCGTTCAAATTCTGTTTGACAAGCCTGAATTGATGCAGGTTCGTTGGGACGTTTCTGGCGTTGGTCGATACGATTCGGTTCCTTTAGTTGTTCCAGGTCGCCAGAATTTCGCACAGGGTGCAGTCTATCGCATCAAGGTAACTAATATCGATGGCCGTCCAGGATTGGAGCTGTATCCAACTCTGGAAATCGGGTCGGCTTCACCTCGCACCGCTGCATATCTTGCACACTCGGCGATTCCCATCCAGGTAACTGAAGAGGATTTCGATCAGGTCACTGCCGGTAACTACGTCACCAAAGTCATTTATGTACCCGATGCCGAGTATCAGGAGTTGGCATTGGCTGGCGTTGATACTTTGGTAAGTACACGGCTCGATCCAGGCGTTGATCCAATCGTAGAAGCAGACCGCCGTGGATCGATCCTGGCGATCTTGCGAATTGGTAACAAGGATCTGGAAGTTCCTGGTGTTGATCCAGGTCTTCAAGCGGGTGCCATGTTTGGTGGTGCTGCTCAATTTGGCGGTGGTGCTCAATTTGGCGGTGGATCCAATAACTATGTTTCGGGAATTACAGGACCACACTACGGGATGCCAAGTGTTGGAACGTCGATTGGCCTTCCCGGTCCTCCTCATATTCCACTTGGAGGCCCTGCTGGATTGCGTAACTACACAATGCACAATCACACAGCACGTCAGATTCCTGGCCCAACACCACAGGTCAACGTGCACGTTCGCCAGAACCCAGGACTTTCGTATCCTCGCCCAGCCGATCGAGTTCTGATTGAAGAGAACACGATTCGCCCACCTCACTTCAACCGTCAGCCACCTGCAGACATGGTTTATGGCAACTTGCCGCCAGGATGCAGTGGAGCTTGCGGCGGCGGTCAGTGCGGCGGTACTTGCGGCTTGCGTCGATAGAGAAATGAGGCGTTGATGTTGTTTTATTCTATTTGCGATGTCTCTGTACAGGGCGAGTAAGCAGCGTGCGAAACGCTTTAATGTGTATGCTCTTCGACTTACAGACGTGAAAGATTGAATCTAACGGCCGCGTCTAGCCAATTGGCTTTTCGCGGCTTGTTTTTTGTTTTGGTTGTTGGCAAGTCTCTTGAATTGGGTTCAGGAATCAACGATGCTTCGAATGCTTACTATTCCAAAAATCCACTATCGATGGTGGATGTTTCTATTGGCGTTTTTGTTAGGGCTGTTGATCCAGGAATCAATTTTCGCCCAGCAGATGCCCCACCGGTTGATTAACGGAAATTTGCCACCAGGCAAAGCGACAGAAATCGCTCTGCGTTCCAACCCGAACTTCTTTGGCTACGTTCAGCCCGTCAAAATTGTCACGCCCGACAAATCGCACGTGGCATTCTGGACGGGAGACGGATACGCGACCGCGGATTTTCAGGGGCCAACATTTGCGATGACGATGGGCCCCGTTTACCGAATCAAGATCGTTGACATTCCTGGCCATCCCGGCGCTGAGATTTATCCTTCGATTGAGCTGCTCAGTCGTCTCCATCCGCCAGAAGGAAAAGAGTTTGAGTTTCCGATTCCCATTGAAATCACTCAGGATGATTTGGAACAAGCGATCGATGGGAAGATGGTAACCAAGGTTGTGTATCTTGAAGATCCAGATACTGCCCTCCCCTTTCCTCAGATCGGAGATCGTCAACGAACCACGGATATTTCAGGTTTTGAAGATACTCTCGGCACTGCATCGCGGCTTGGACGTGCTATGGCGATCGTTCGACTTGGATCGCGGCAACCCCTTGTTCATGATCCTATCGGTGCGTTCGAGTTCTACGGCCCAGGGCTTCAGATCATTGGCGGCGCGGAACTACTACCTGCAATTGAATCCACGCCTCAGCAGACTCTGAATATGAATACAAATCCACAATTTGGACTTCCTCCGATTGTTTCAGGTGTCAATAAAGCTTCTTTCAAAATTGGTGACAAGTAATGACTTTGTTTTCCAAACGATGGTTTTCCGGGTTCGCGACAATCGGAATGGGGTTGGTAGTTGGGTGTGTCTCGACTCAAGAGGCCAGCGCTCAACAAAACATTCAATCTCCACAGTTGATTCAGCAGGCAACGCCGAATCGCGCGAAGCGAAAACCGTTTAAACTTTCGCCAGTCGAACCTGCGAGTTTTCAGGAGTGTGTCGAAGACATTCCAGTACCAAAGGTCTGTGCGCCGAATGAATTTCTCGGGCGACACATGGTGAATGCACCTATTGCCGTCGCCCCGATAGGAATGACATTTACCCCTGAGCAAGTACACGGGCCAATGCAACTGCCCCGTCCTGGCCCCAAAGATGAATATCTGATCGATGGAAGTGACCGAAACTTTCGAGCCTATGTCGACAAAGATTGGAATGTACATGGATTGGATACTGAAGACACGATCGGGCATTTTGATACCTTAGATGGACGCCGAATCGCGACGCCAAGCAATCGTGTTGCGATTTATGCGCCCCGCTTTGCCGCCGTAAGAAGAGTTGCTGATATCAGTGGAAGTTCGACGACTTCGCGGTTGGCTTCAGCCAACGATAGAATGGAAACAGTCACTCGGAAATCTGAGGATTTGACTTCAACTACAATGCAAAATCTGCAAGCGCAGCGCCATAAGATTGCCCAGCGCCCCGTGGCATTTTTGGACCGCACACGAGGTGTGGCCAGCGAAACGGTTCTACATATGGCGCAGCTGGGAGTTGGCTACAAAGCCTACGAGAATCTGCAGCTGGTGAAGTTTGGTCGTCTGGAGTTGTCTGAAGGTACTCGCCTGAATATTGCAACGCAATCCGCTAACGCCTGGACTGACAATTTAAGAGTCCTGATCGATAACAGTACGACCAAATTGATCATGGTGAACGACGCAGCATCTGCACAAGACATCACGGTGTCGGAAACCGAGGGGAACAATCCCACGCTTCGAGTTGCCAAGCTGGCCTCACGGATTACAGCTCAACCTGGTGACGAAGTTGATTTTACTATCCGATTTGACAATGTGGGAAATCAAACGGTCGGGAATGTAACCATTATTGACAACTTGACGGCACGTTTGGAGTACGTCGAGGATTCTGCCGAGTGTTCTGTCCCAGGCAATCTTGTGATGACCGAGAATGACGCGGGCTCCGTGACACTTCGCTGGGAAATTGAGGATCCGCTGAAGATCGGCAAAGGTGGAATCATTCGTTTTAAGTGTCGCGTACGTTAGCCGTTTCGCGTCCGGGCCGGCTTTCTCGGCCAGATGAACTGACAGCAGCCATTCAACTCCGTACAATTCATACGGAGTTTTTTTGATCGATTTAGATTCTCTGATTGATTGGAAATCACAATTCAATGGTTTTTTTCAATCTCCCTTGAGATACTTGTTATTGGATGTATGGCATGCGAAATGGTTTGCAGAAGTTTTTGATCACGCTTCTGGTGATGGTTGTGTGCAGTGTGAGTGGATTCGCTGGGGGGCCGGAAAACCTGCTGCTCGTGGTTAACGCGGATTCACCCTCGAGTCTGTTGATTGCCAATCACTATATTGCTTTGCGCGATATTCCCGAACGCAATGTGGTTTACCTTTCTGGGATTCCGGACCGGGAAGTTGTGTCCGTCCAGCAAGCGCAGTCCAAGATTTTGGAACCTGTGTTGAAGGAGATTCAAAAACGAAAATTGTCGGGTAATATCGACTACATCGTTTACTCTGCAGATTTTCCCACGCTGGTAAACATCCAAAGTCACCGGACCAAATTGGTCGAATTGGCCAAGGAGCAGGGCCAGCCAATCCCGCAAGGGAACCTGAAAATCTTCAACCCGCATGCTTCGCTAAACTCGGTGACCTTTTTTGCAGACGCCTTTATGCGGGACGAGCCGGCGTACATGCTTTTGAATGCCAATTTTTATTATCGAGGTTCAACTGCCAAAATCTTGGAACAGCCGTTTGTGGTGGCAGCCCAGCAGGCGTATCAAGAGGCTTTGGAAACGGTTCGAAGAGATCCTGATGAAGCGATCGCTTTGTTGAAAAAGCTTGCGGCACAACATCCGAGGCAAGTCGCTGTTTCTTATCAGCTGGCCAAGTTGTACGCTCAAACAGGAGACTACGAGGCAGCCACTGAGTGGATTGGAGTGGCCGCAGAAAATGGTTGGACGTTTCGGAGCGTAACCGAAGTGGATTCTGCTTTCTCGGCAGCAATCGAAAACTCCTCCAAATTTCGTGAGCGATTGGCTCGGATTCCAGACGATCCGTTTCAGATGATGCCAACCGTAGGTTTTAAACGAGATAAGTTTTGGGCGCCTAACGGATCTGTGAATGGAGCCGTTAATCAGGGGAGGGTTTATTACTTGTCGACGGTGTTGGCTGTGACTCGGAACGAAGGTTGTACAGAATCGGAAGCCCTGGCGGCCTTGAAACGCAATGCCGTAGTAGACGGAACGAAACCAAAGGGAACGTTTTACTTTGCCGATACTTCCGATGTTCGTAATAAAACACGCCAGCCCAACTATCGCGACGCGATCGCTGCGCTGGATTTGCTGGGCCAAAGAACACGCGTGATCAAAGATGTTATTCCGATCAATCAGGATCGTGTGATGGGGGTTACGATCGGCACGAGTCGGTTTGATTGGGAGACAGGCGGAAGTACATTGCTTCCTGGCGCAATCGGCGACAACTTGACCAGTTACGGAGGAGGACTTAACCAGAGTTCGCAGACCAAGTGCACCGAGTTTATTGCCGCGGGGGCCGCCGGTGCGAGTGGAACCGTGATTGAACCCTATGCCCTTCAAGCCAAGTTTCCGCATCCGATGATTCATGCTCACTACGCACGAGGTTCCACGTTGGCCGAAGCGTTTTATCAATCAGTTCACGGTCCGTTTCAACTGCTGATTATTGGAGACGCGCTTTGTCAGCCCTTCGCCACGATTCCCATTTTGGAGCATGAGGGAGTTGAGTCAGAGACGGTATTATCAGGTGCGATTGAAATCGGATTGGATTTTTCAAAGTCGCCAGTGCCCTGCAAAGCGATTGAGCTGTATATCGATGGCTTGCAAGTCAAGAAAAGGTCGGTGAGTGACAAACTTCGATTTGATTCAACCAAGATTCCCGACGGCTACCATGAGTTGCGAGTCGTGGCCGTTGCAAATAGTTTGCTAGAGTCAACGGGAAGGATCGTTCTGCCGGTGTTTGTCGACAATCATGGGTATCGTGTGGACCTGAGTGCCGATCGCGACCGCTATAAATCGACCGATGAAGTGGTTTTGCAAGTTAAGTCGAACTATGGCGAACGGGTCGTCTTGCGGCAAAACTATCGAGACCTCGGTGAAAAACTTGGACAGGATGTCGAGTTTTCGATTCCTGCATCCAAGTTGGGACGTGGCCCTGTCAAGCTGACAGCAGTGATGTTTGATGAAAACGGAATCCCAGTGTCCAGTGTTCCTTTGCTTCTCACCGTGACGGGGGAAGTTTCCGATACACGGAGAATTACAGAACCCAGACTTAAAGCGAGCCAAAAATAGTCGATTTTGAGGCGCGAAAATCGCTCATGGGTCGCTTTCTGTTTGGTTGCCGTTAAACTACCGAAAACAAGTACCGCCCTTTGGGGCATCACAGATACAACGGACATATTGATGCGAAGTTTTGGATTTTTGGTTTTCGTCTTTATGACGTTCATTTGCTGGGGCGTCTATGGCCCGACTTTGCATCTTGGCCAAGAGGGAATGGGGGCTGAAGGGCAAAAGAGTTCCTTGCGCCCATTCGTTTGCGTCGGGATTGCCTACTTCCTGATCGCAGTGATCTATCCGATTGTGGTTTTGTTCACCAAAGGCGAGACGGGCAAGTGGACTTCTTTCGGGTTCATTTGGTCTTTCGTTGCCGGAGCCGTTGGGGCAATTGGTGCGCTTGGCATCATTATGGCATTCAAATTTGGTGGAAAGCCCGTTTATGTCATGCCTTTGGTTTTCGGTTGCGCTCCAGTCGTTAATACGATCGTGACCATGTTGATGTCGCGGACGGCCAAGCACGCTTCCATGTTGTTCTATTTGGGTGTTTTGATTGTGGCGGTTGGCGCCGCTGGTGTGATGTATTTCAAACCGCTGAAAACGAACACACCAAAAATCGAAACGGCGATGGTCTTGCATGCTCAGGATAGCGCCGAAGTACCTGAAACGAACGCAGCAGTCGGACCTACAGATAGCGACGAAAAGACGGATTCCAAGTATTGGTTGGTTGCCTGCAGTATTGCGGTTACGGCACTTTGCTGGGGAGCTTATGGCCCGGTCCTTCATCGCGGTCAGGCTCAGATGGATGGAAGTAAATTGCGTCCATTTTTGTGTGTTGGATTGGCGTATTTTGCGATCGCCGTCGTGATTCCGTTTTTCTTGATGTCCAGTTTTCCCGAGCCGGGCCCAGAATCGGGAAGCGTGTGGTTCAATTCAGGGATGACCTGGTCGTTACTTGCGGGGGCCGCCGGTGCCATCGGCGCGCTAGGGATTATCTACGCGTTCAATTTTGGCGGGAAACCGATTTTTGTGATGCCCTTGGTTTTTGGTATCGCACCAGTCGTGAATACTTTCACCGAAATTGTATCGAAGCAACTGTACGGGCAAGTCTCGCAGATGTTCTATCTGAGTTTGTTGTTGGTCATTCTGGGAGCGATGATGGTTCTGATCTGTGCCCCACGTGGAAAGAAACCAGCTGCGAAGCCTGAGGTCAGTTGAGCCCAATGCGATTGGTGGATGAATGCCTGATTCAAAAAAAGAAATTGAGTTGACTGACGAACAAAGAGTTCACGAGATCGACGACTGGCTGAGTCATGTCTGGATGGTACGCACGTTCCTAAAGCACTCAGAGGAAGCAGAAGAAGATGATGAATTGCGAGACGTTCATCGTGATCTCTATGACTACATGCTGGCACTGGGTGCGCCCTTGCAGGCCAAAGATTACGCGAAATATCTAAAGGTCGCAAAAAAGAAGCTCAAAAGGCTCAAAGCCGGCAACGATCTGTTTTCGGAGATCCAGCCCGAAATCTCCTCGCATACCAACTTTCAAATGGCGGCAAATTCGTTGAGATTGGCGGTTGCAAGGATTATTGAGTTGGTTGAGTGTCGGTGACGGATAGGAAATGTAGGGTGTGAATCACTGATTTGCTGTGTTCGCAGATTCACTCTCTTGAAAACCTGGTCGATTTAACCGCCTAACGCTCCGATAAAATTGACAGTAGCGGCCAATAAATTTATAACTAAGCAGCTTTTATCAGCACCTTGTCTCACTTTCTACGCAAATTTTATTTGGGGTGCAGGAATGAAGAAACGGGCATTTACATTAGTTGAACTACTGGTCGTGATTGCGATTATTGGCATTCTGATTGCCATGCTGTTGCCTGCAGTTCAACAGGTGCGAGAAGCCGCACGACGTGTCAGTTGCATGAATAAGCTGCGGCAGATTGCGATTGGCTTACATAATTATGAGTCAGCTCACCGGCATTTACCGCCAGGCTGG
Source organism: Mariniblastus sp. (assembly GCA_965224765.1). Classification (GTDB taxonomy): domain Bacteria; phylum Planctomycetota; class Planctomycetia; order Pirellulales; family Pirellulaceae; genus CAZDBA01. The sequence continues at coordinate 101,672 of CBDDAC010000020.1, read as the reverse complement.
CGTGCGAAAACCTGGCCGTCAACTCCAGGTCACGGCTGGATGGTCTACACGTTGCCTTTTGTTGAGCAGGGGAACATCTACGACCAGATTGATTTCGGTGTGGATGTCTTGGACGCATCACCAACGACTCGAGAGTATTCTTGGGATCTTATGATCTGTCCTTCTTCAACGCATGATACCAAGGTTTTTGAATTGACCAGTTGGGATGAGGACGACACGACATTTCCAATCAATTTTGCCAGAACCCATTATGTTGGGTCGATTGGAAGTTCAGTTTCAACTGAGTTAATGGACGATGGGACTTCTTGCCCATCGTTAACTTTGGGGACCACGAAAGAACGCATTGACGGGGTCTTCTATGCTAACAGTAACACGCGGTTTGCAGACATTCGAGATGGAACCACCAACACTATCATTGCGGGCGAGCGAAGCGATGATATCTTTGATTCGACTTGGTTTGGTGTGGGGACCAATGCGAAGTATTCGGGTTGGCGCGTCGTTGGATGGACGGGTGAACCACCAAAAAACAGAGTGGATTCCAGGGCGGCACACTTTCACGGATTCGCTCAATTCAACAGTATGCACCCGGGTGTGACGATGTTCAGCTTTTGTGATGGCTCGACCAGCGGAATCACCGATGAGATTGACTTCCGCATTTTTACCGCGCTGGGTACGATTCGCGGCGGAGAGGTTGCGCTTGAGTATTGATCACATTGAGCGACCCAACAAGTGAATGAAAACGACAGTCTTTTGACTGTCGTTTTTTTATTGAAGGGGACGATGAATGGATTGGGAAAAGAAGTAGGCACCCAGTAGCCAGAAAATGACACCGGCAATCAACCCAAACATGAATCCGTAGTAGACTGCCCACCAGTTGGGAAAGAAAAACAACGCGACGAGAGTGCAGATGACTCCCACGGGAATACCGATGATCAGTGCGGTCAGCAACATTTCCAGCAGCAGCGACAATAGATTAAATGCCGAGACGCGGGTTCTCGATTTTGGATGGCGATGAGTTTCGATTTCTTCAAGTGGAATGTCGTCAAGTTGGCACGACTCACAGTAGGTTTGGTTATTGGCAACTGGTTGTCCACAGTTGGGGCATGGGCGCATCAGGTTCCTCTTTTGTTTCCGTACCATTCGATATGTTTTCGTGGACTGAAGCAAAAGCCGTTTTCTTGGCAGTAGGGTTCCAACCACGTTTTCCGAGAGGCAAGTTCTTCCGTGGAAATTCCTTGCGGCATCAGCAAGATGCGATTTCGGTCAAATGACGCGAGGCGGTTCAGGTAGTCTTCGATTTCCGGCAGGTCTTCTGGAGTATCGACGACAAATTTGAGTTGGTATTCGTAGCGGTCCATCAGTTGGGCGACAACTCCAGGTTGGGATCTCGCTTGTTCATGCTTTTTTCGCCACTCCCCTGCCCTTTCCAAGGATGGAGTTGAGTTGGAAAGTTTCGGGCTAATGGACATTAGGTCACATCGCACGGGAGAGAAGACGGTGCCCGCTGTTTCTATGGTGATATGCATGGAAAGTAGTTGGGTCAGTTCAACAAGCTGTTTTTGGATCATAGGTTCGCCTCCCGTCAAGACGACATGATCGATTCCATCTTCCGCGGCCAATTGTTGGCAGATTTGAACGATTTTTTCGAGCGTGAACTGCTCGCCCGTTGGATTCCATGAGGCAAAGGGGGTGTCGCAAAATCCGCAACGAAGATTGCATCCGGATGTTCGCAGGAAAACGCTCGGGGTTCCGGTCAAAAGACCCTCACCCTGGCGTGAATGATAAATTTCCGAGACTAGCATTTGCGTGAATTGTTAGGGGGCACTTTTGGAAAACGGCTTAAGTTGCCAGAATGGTCAAAAAGAAATGTAGGAATACCATGCCAACAAAATTTATTGAAACATTAGAAACATTCGAAAACGAGTTCCCTCAACGAGATTATATCATTGAGATCAACTGCCCAGAGTTTACCTCAGTTTGCCCTAAAACGGGGCAGCCAGATTTTGGAGTCTTGAACTTCCGGTACGTCGCTGGTGAAAAGTGCATTGAACTGAAAAGTTTGAAGCTGTATTTGCAGAGTTTTCGCAATGAAGGAATCTTTTACGAGAACATCACGAATTCGATTCTGGACGACTTTGTTGCAGCAGTACAGCCGAGACAGGCGACGTTGACGGCCCATTTTACTCCTCGAGGTGGGATTTCATCGACGATCATCGTTGAGTACCCGAATCCGTCATGAATGAACAAGGGGTACTGCTAACGGGATTTGCGGACGAGTGCGCGATCAACAAGACGGTTGATCAACAATTTTCCGCCTTTGCAGCGCTGGGCCTGAAATTTCTTTCCATTCGATTTCTCGATGCGGGAAGCGGAATCAAGAATGTGATGGATCTGAGAGACGATGAAGTCGACTTCGTACGACAGAAACTTTTGGATTACCGGCTGAGAATTTCTTCAATTGGGTCCCCGATTGGAAAAGTCAAGTTGCTGGACGTCGACGACGGGACTTCGAATCCGTATCGACCTTTCGGAGAATACCTTGAAAACGAGGTGGTCCGTGCCTGTCAGTTGGCCAATGCGTTTGACTCAAAATTGATTCGAGGATTTTCATTCTATCACCCGGTCGGCACCCAACCGGATGATCATCTTGATGAAGTGGTTGTGCGCCTTCGAGAGATTGCCAAAGTTTGTGATTCGTTCGGTGTCACCTTTGGACTGGAAGTAGAAGCGAATTTGACAGGGCAAACCGGGCAACTGTTGGCAGAGATTCATTATCAGGTGAACCACCCTGCCCTGCTGACAATTTTCGACGGCGGGAATTTGGTCACGCAAGGGTTTACCCAGGAGGAAGTATTTGCGCAGTGGTGTGCGATGAAGCCAAGTCTGGGGTGGATTCACATCAAGGATTATTTAATGCCGATGGGAATGAAGCGAGTGACCCACGTCAATGAAGAGTCACTTTCCCATTTTGTTCCAGCGGATGTCGGGCATTCTGGCCATCGGGAAATCGTCGCTGATCTGAAGACGTATTTGCCAACGTTGCTTGAGCGAACCAAGTCTCGGGGCATCGATGGTGTTTTTGTGGATCTTGAGCCCCATGTCCGTGGCGGTGGCCAATTCGGTGGGTTCAGTGGACCTGATGGATTTGGTGTCGCACTGCGAGCCTTTTGCCGAGTCTGTGATCAAGCGGGAGTCGGCTATTCTTTGACCGACTTTGCGGCTATCCAGGCATCGAAATAAGAGCGTTTGATATTCGAGAGGCGTACATCAAGTGAGATTAACAATTTTGCCTCGCCTGTGATTGATGAATTGAATCGCCCGGGGCTCCGTTCGACTGGATGGACGATTGCCAGTGTTTCGTTACTGAACCAATTCAGCTTCTTGTTCTTCAGTTGGCGCTGGTTGTTCGGGAAATATTGCTGCCTTGTTTGCTGCTTTCACGCCCGCAACGTATCGGTAGCCAGCGATCAGCGAAGCAACACCGCATCCAAAAGACGCGATTGCCAACGGGTCAGACGTCGAATTTGCCATCCAGCCCAAAACGGCAGAAGCGACAAAGGACGACAAGCCGACACACTGATTAATGGCTTGTTCTACTTGTGATTTTTTGGACGAGCAGATTTGCACGGCCGCGTGTTTTTGCTCGTTCGCCAGTTGACGCATTGCGTCCATGTGCGATTTTTCTTCTGGAGCTTGTTGCTGAGGAACGTACTCTGTCGACGTAAGAATCCGCTCAACTTCCTTTTTGGGAATTTCCATCGAGAAAACGGATTCATCAGCCTGAATCGGTGCCGGTTCTTCGGTGGATTCGGGCAATGCCGAGGCAGGTGCGTCACTTCCGCGTAGGCGTTGGAAAAGTTGGTTCATATAGTCTTTGATGTCACCACCACCCTCGCCGACTTTTTCAGGCGTTGCGGGCGCTGTTTGAGTTGGCTCAACGGATGGTTGACTTGGCTCAACGACTGGTTGACTTGGCTGTTCGAGAGTTTCTGACGGCTCTTCAGATGGAATGCTGTAGTCATTTAACTTGCCAGATGATTGCATTCTTGCCAAAACGGCAGCCACACTGCTTTGTTCGTCCGGTGTTGGAGTGATAAGCTCTTCGGGTACCGTAGGGGCAACTTCCTTAACGCTGGATTCTGACGGTTCCACAGTTTCTGGTAAAGCAACTTCGGTTTCCTGGTGGCTTTCGACTGGCAACTGCATGCCAACATGCTGTTCTTCGAATTCGTCTGCAGGAGGCAATGACGGTACGGGATTTTCAATAAACGGGCTGTCAATCACCTGGGCTGTTTCTTCAACCGTTTGAGTTGGTTCTTCAAGGGGTTCTTGTGATTGGGGTTCGCTGTTCGTGGCTCCAAGTCGATTCATGATGTCTTCGATTGAATTTACCGGGGCGGTTGTCTTCTCGACTTCCGCTGGTTCCGACTGAAGAACTTGCTCCAAAGGAGTTTCTTCTTGAACTGGATTCATCGCTGGCAACTCGGGTTGCGCCTCATTCTCGATTTGAGGCCGGTTGGCCGCACGAAGTCGAGCCATGATATCTTCGACAGGCTCGGCACGTGCATCAACTTCTTCGATGACTGAGTTTGCTTCGTTCGAAATTTCGTCTGCAACCGGGTCTTCGATGGTGTCGACCGCAGGTTCAATTGATTCTGGGATTTGTGGAGCCGAGTCGTAACTCTGAATCTGTGATTCGAGTTGGTGTTGGATTTCATCGAGCTGTTGGTCAACGTTTTCCTCGGTAGACAACTCTGTTTGTTCAACCGCTGCTTCCGTTTGCTCTGAGGGAATCGTTGCTAGTTCTTCAGAAGGGTTCTTCAGAGATTGCAGAGCTCGCTCAAGAAGTTCGTTGTTCATGCGAGGGTCTGGAGTGTGGCTTTCCGGTTCGCGGACCTCATCTTCTGAGGGCGCGGAGGGCATTTCACTCGCACTTGGTGTTTGTTTGGAGTTGAGGAATTCTTGAAGCGCCGAGTGCGAATCATCTTCGCCTGCGTTTTCGGCTTGGTCGAGTCCCGTTTCATTGTCGCAAGCTTCTTCCGTTGTTTGCAAGCTGGCGAGGATTTGCTCCAGTTGCGGTTGAGGCTTTGCGGCTGTTTCCGTCGCGTCAGCTATTGGAGCTTCGCTTTCTTGGGGCATTTCCGCAGATTGCAAAGAAGAATCCATGGCAGGCGATTCAATCCGTGGGGCTGCTGGTACTGGCTGGCTGTGGGTGTTTTGTTTGTTTGTTTGGCTCACCGCGGGTGTCGCGACGTGGGAAGCACCAATTTCTGATTTTTCTGGTGCGACATCAGTCGTGGTTTGACCAAAGTTTCCGAGTTGCTCAACAACCATCACGGTTTGTCCGATGCGGATCGTGTCGCCTTCGCTGAGCCAATGGAGTGTATCGTAATGGTCGTTGACGACAATTTGTTCCGTTGACTTGATTGCTGTTCCACTGGGTCCGCGTACGATGGCACACTGATCTTTATTTTCTTTTTGGCCGCCCGTTAGAAAACACTTTTGAGTTGAGATCGGGAGGAGTTTACCGTCAAGTTTGCCACCGACCATTTTGAGGACAAGCGTCGAGGCATCGATATGAGTAGGATTTGTCATGGGTTCTTCGACCGAAAGTATTTTGTTGACTCTTGGATTTAGCTTTCAGTTAATGTGAGGAGCACAAAAATTACTCAATGTTTAGCGAATCTGCTTTGCTAGATAGCAAAATCGGTCTATTCCGCACAAAACTTACCCGGTGTGCGTAGACTTAGAGAACCTATCTGAAGCGGTGAGGGAACGCCCGTTTCTAAGCGTGGCGAATCCTGTTTTTTGCGGGAATTCAGCTGCACTCAAGTCATCACGAACTATATTTCTGTGCCCTAGTCTACGTGACCAGTTCAACCGATATGTCTGGACCTTTTGCTGACATTGCTTGAGCAGCGTCATGCGAATTGGGCGTTATCCATTCCCTTTTTCTGCAACAGGAAAACAATTCGATGTCGCGCAAACAGACTTTGATTCAAATGCGAGAATTGTTGTTGGAACGACGAGAGGCACTTCGCCAAGCCGTAAATGGCGATGATAGCCTTCTTCGAAAGCTGGAACAGCAAGGTGGAGATGTTGCTGACTTCGCGTTGGAAACCGCCTACGGCGAAATTTCATCCAAGCTGGCTGAAGTCGAGTCTCGTGAACTGCAAAGCGTCGAGAAAGCCATCAAGATGATGGATGAAGGAACTTTCGGCAAATGCGAATGTTGCAAACGCAGTATTCCTTTGGCCCGACTGCAGGCCCTTCCCTACGCGTCAGCGTGCATTGATTGTCAACGAGCTGCAGAGGATCGAGGGCATCGCCCTGGTGACGTCATTGACTGGGGGCAGATCCTTGATTCAACCACTGATTCACTCGGCGATGTGGACGTTCACTTTTCCTAATCGTCACCAACCGAACCCCACTTGTGATTAATTCGGGCACAAGCCGGTTAATCGCTCGAAGACTCACAGCCCACCCCCTATCTTGAATCGCGACTTTGCGATGAATCCGAACATGAAACGTAGAAACACTATGGCCAAAAAATCTCGCCCGTGCCTTTGGTCATTTCTCATTATTACTTTCATTCTTGGCTTGCCTCTTGAGGCCTCTGGTCAAAGTCTGGACATTGATGCACAGCGAAGTCAGCTGTATGCGGCGCTGGCTCGTGACGCCCAGCAAAACTCCGATTCGTTCAATCTAATACGGCGCTTGGTGAAAACTGTGGCGCCGACGGTAGCTCACATCGAAGCAAAGAAGCAACGGAAAACGGCTCGCGTCAGTAACAGCAGCTCGACCAAAGCAACGTTTGTCGAAGAAGCCGGCTCAGGCGTTGTCATCCGGCATCGCGGCCGCTTGTTTGTCGTCACCAATTATCACGTGATCGAAAGTTCTGCAAAATCAGATATTCGAATTCAAATTGATGGCCAACTGATGCAGCCAACAGCGTTGCGTCATGATCCTGAAACGGATCTGTCTGTCATGTTCCTTGAGCGATCGGACCTTCCCAGCGCCAAGATTGGTAACAGCAGTGATGTGGAGATTGGCGATTTCGTTGTCGCAATCGGAAGTCCGTTTGGACTGAGCCACAGTGTGAGTTATGGAATTGTGAGTGCCAAGCAACGGAGTGATCTTGAGTTGGGACCCAATGGTGTTCGCTATCAAGACTTTTTCCAAACCGATGCAGCGATCAATCCAGGCAACAGCGGCGGTCCGTTAATCAATATGCGTGGAGAAGTGGTAGCGATCAACACGGCAATCGCGAGTAATTCTGGTGGCAGCGACGGTATTGGATTCTCTATTCCGATCAAAATGGCAATGCGAGTTGCGACCGACTTGATTGACTTCAACCGAGTGCGTCGCGGATTTTTGGGAGTCTCTCTTGACGCTCGTTACGATACGCGAAAAGCCCTCGAGTTGGGCGTTGGGAAATCGTACGGTGCCATGGTTTCCGCCGTCACTCCGGGTTCACCAGCGGAGCAAGCTGATTTTCGAATCGGCGACGTTATTCTGGAGTTTGATGGCCAACGAGTGAAAAATGATTCTCATTTGGTCACGCTGGTTAGTGTGACAGAGATTGGCGAGACCGTACCCGTGATTGTATTTCGACAGGGGAAAATAGTCCAAGTCAATGTTTCCGTTCGGGATCGGAATGAGACTCGAGATCAGTAAATTCAGATGAGTTTGCTGAGTTAGGTCAATCGCCCGGATTTTTCAATCTGCTCAAGCACGATTGATCGAGCACGCTGAGTGTCAATCTTTCGGGCAACTTCCATGTTGGGCCTAGAGTCGGTCACCACGCGACGGTCAAAGACCGTGACGCCCCGTGTTAGCTCGCCATCACATTCTACGTCGCCGTAGTATTCTTCAAAGGCGAACAGGTCCGGCTCCAAAACGCCAAGTGCGCCAATGGCGTCGTTGAGGGTGATGTTTTCTTGACCAAGCTGCTGACGATAGGAGCGAAATGCATAGGATAGGATCTGCCGCAGGAAATACCCAACTCTGGATTCTTCGCCAGGAAGTTGGTCCAGAATCTCCAGCCCAAATGTGACTTGTCGAGTCACGTCCAGCGGGATAAGCGTTTTTGTCGTTCGCGAATGAAAAACTTCTCGAGCACTTTGCGGATCAAAGTAAAAATTAAACTCGGCCATGGGGTGCACATTGCCAACTCCGTCGAAACTCCCGCCCGTCATCACGACCCGGTCGAGCATGGTCGGTAAAGCAGGGTCGCGCCGAAACGCTTTGGCAATATTGGTGAGTGGTCCCAGGCAGATAATTGAGACTTCGTTAGGATGTGCCCGGACACAGTCAATAATCAACTTTTCCGAAGGCAGCGAATGTTGCAGGCGAGATACTTCCAGTCCTGAATTTCCCAAGCCATCGCCACCATACAAATAGCTCGTATTGATCGCTGGAGCATTTTCACATGCCGAAGCGATACCCAAACGAGGATAGCGGTCGGGATCCAGCTCATTCAAAATGGCTTGTAAATTGTTGTTGGTTTGATCCGCGGTTACGACGCCCTCAGTGGCGGTGATTGCCAGGACTTCGACTCGCGGGTCGAAAAGCAGCATGCAAAGGGCAACGGCGTCGTCCGTGCCCATGTCGCAATCGATGATGATCTTCCGTGCCATGTTTCTTTGCCGATTACAGCCATCGTTAGAAAAGTGATTCCTCGAATTCTAAATCGGAGAACATCATGCAACAAGCAAAAAAAACTGATTGCGTGCGCATAGCTGCCCCGACATTCGTAAACTATTACGGTCTTGCTCGTTGTGGCAGATAGCTTCGAGCCGAAAATCGAGTTTGGATTGGGCAGGTAAACGAGTGGGTTTGTGGGGATTGTGATTGTTAGGGAGACCGGATGCGTTACAACGCGTTTTGCGTGAATCGATCAGGTACTTACCCAGCTTGCTGCCTTGTGAGCGATTCGGCGTCACTACACAGGCTCGGTGGATTTTCTATGGGCGAATCGGCTGGGTGTGCGAAAACCCAATTTGTAGTGCGGAATTCGACTCAGAGCTCCTGGCCATCCAACAATTGGCAACAGGCTTTGACGACGGATCCATAGCGCGAAATACGTGGAATGCCTTGAAAAAGACGTTGTTTGGCAAAAGATTAGACCTTTCGCCCAGGGCAGCCGATTGGTAACCTGTAGAGCTTAAATTTAAGAAATAATCCACTTGATGGAGATCGTTGATGTCAAAGCCTGGCCGCAAGGTAAAAAAAGCCAATCATGGCAAACGTCCAGCTAACGCGAAAAAACGCAAAGCTCGCCGCAAGAAATTGAAATTGCCGTAAACCGGTAATTGATAATTGAAAATACTTGAACGGCTTACGGCCGTTTTTTCTTTGGGTAGATGAAGCGAAGCAATGGGCAGAAGATCACTTCCAAAATATGATCGAACACTAGATATCTCTGGCCATTATCGCGAGTTGGCGGAGATTGAGGCCCCGTTTGACCCACAATCTCTGTTCGATGAAGTTCGACCGCTGGAGATTGAAGTCGGTAGCGGCAAAGGCCTATTTCTGATGTCTCATTCGGAACGACGCCCAAATCACAACTTCTTGGGCAATGAAATTGCCATCAAGTACTCTCAGTTTGCGGCTCATCGACTGGCAAGGCTTCAGTGCAATAATGCATTTATGATCTGCGGCGATGGATTGAAGTTATTCCGAGAATTGCTCGCCGATGAAATTGCGGTCGCTGTCCATGTGTACTTTCCCGATCCCTGGTGGAAGGAACGTCATCGCCGTCGTCGCGTTATCCAGCCCGAAATGGTCAAGGACATTCAACGAATCCTGGTTCCAGATGGTCGTCTGCATTTCTGGACGGATGTCGAGGAGTACTTTGAATCAGGAATTGAGACGATCCAGGAGTTCAGTTCGCTGAGTGGTCCGATTGAGGTGCCTGTCGAAGAGGCTGCGCACGATATGGACTATCGGACTCATTTTGAACGTCGTATGCGAAAGAACGACCATCCGGTGTTTCGTAGCGAGTTTGCCAAGTCTTAATTGCAGGCGGTTAGCCCTCTGCAGGGCTTGTATCGTTCAGCTGTCGCCTTGGCCATTGGATACTAAACGACGTTGACGTCGGCTACGCTATTGGCGTGCTCTTCTTTGGCTGCATCATTGCGTGCAACTTCAAGTTCTTTGAGATACTCTTCGGTGATATTGTGGCCTTCGAGGTACTTGGCGTCGAAGCAGCTGCAATCAAAATCATTGACTTTTGCACCTTCGTAACGGACCGCCTCGATCAAGTCTTCGAGTTCCTGGTAGATCAATTTGTCAGCACCAATCGCTTCGCAAATTTCATCAACCGTACGGTTGTGTGCGACAAACTCGTCGGGGGCTGGCATGTCAATTCCATAAACGTTTGGATAGCGGACCGGTGGTGCTGCTGAAGCCAAGTAGACTTTGTTGGCCCCGGAGTTTCGAACCATTTCGACAATCTGTTGCGATGTGGTTCCACGAACGATTGAGTCATCAACCAGTAAGACGTTTTTACCGCGAAATTCCAGGTCAATTGGATTGAGCTTTCTGCGAACGGAGCGCCGCCGTTCTTTTTGGCCGGGCATGATAAATGTGCGACCAATGTAGCGGTTTTTGATCAAACCCTCTCGGAACCTAACGCCAAGGGTGTTGGCCAATTCCAATGCACAGGTTCGACTGGTATCAGGGATCGGAATTACGACATCGATGTCATGGTCACCCCATTCATTTTTGATCTTTTGCGCGAGCTTATCTCCCATTCGCATACGCGCCCGATGGACAGAAATACCATCGATCATGCTATCTGGACGAGCGAAATAAACGTATTCAAAAATGCAGGTGGTGTGTTTGCCTGGACGATTGACGCACTGGTGTGAATGGAGTTCGCCATCGTTTGTAATGTAAATGGCTTCACCTGGATCGAGATCACGAACCAATTCAAATCCACATCCATGCAATGCGACGCTTTCGGAGGCAACCATGTATTCGATCTCACCGCCACTCGTTTTCCGAGTCCCATAGCACAGAGGTCGAATTCCATTGGGATCTCGAAATGCCAGGATGCCTCGGCCTGTGATCATTGCGACGACTGAGTAGCCACCCTTGACTCGTTGATGAACTCCGTGAACGGCGTAAAATAAATCGTCAGGAGTTAGGCTGGGTCTACAACTACGTTGCATTTCATGAGCCAAAACGTTGAGCAAGACCTCCGAGTCGGAATTAGTATTAAGATGCCGCAAGTCGTCCTGAAAGAGATTCGCCTTGAGTTCTGCAGCGTTGATCAGATTGCCGTTGTGGCCCAGAGCGATGCCAAACGGGGAGTTGACGTAAAACGGTTGAGCTTCGTCGACGGATGGAAGGCCCGCTGTTGGATACCGCAAGTGCCCAATTCCCATGTTCCCGACCAGGCGTTCGATATGCCTTTGTTGGAATACGTCTCGCACCAACCCCAAGGATCGTCGCTGGCAGAATTTGCCGGATTTATTGCCGGTTACGATTCCAGCGGCATCCTGGCCGCGATGCTGCAAAAGTAAAAGGGCGTCGTAAATTGACTGTACGACGGAAGACTTACCGACGATTCCAACTACACCACACATATCGATTGAGCCTTAACTGCGTTAAGCAAAAGGAGGAGGACCGAAACGACAAAACAAAATGATCAAAACGAGCTTGGCGTGGAAGGAATGACTTTGCCGTGAGCATCGGATTGATACATTTTTCATTTGTCCACGCGGAGCAAAATTGGAGCAAATCCCATAAAACGGCACTATTCACAGATTCTAGATCCACGCCTCAAAATCCACAATGACCAAATTTTACAGGCTTTTCGAACTGCCAAAGAAACTAGGACAATGAATACATCGACGGACACATCAATAGCGGTTGAATAATTACATCGCTGATGAAACACTTAGAGGAAAGTACCTTGCGCTGCCCACTGGAGTCAATTTGATGCCGATCACCAACGACTGGATTGCCGAACGAACCAAGCATTTCACCAGTAGCGGGATTCGCCGCATGTTCGATCTTGCCGCAAAGATTGAGAATCCGGTCAATCTTTCCATTGGTCAACCCGATTTCGATGTACCACAACCCATCAAAGACGAGATGATCTCTGCCGTTCAAGACGGCAAGAACGGATATGCCCTTACGCAGGGAATGCCAGTTTTGCGTGAAAAACTTCAGGCTCAAATTGATGAACAATTTGGCCATGATGATCGACAGGTTTTTGTGTGTTCCGGGACCAGCGGCGGATTGATGTTGGCTGCGTTGACGATGGTTGACCCTGGTGATGAGGTCATCTTCTTCGATCCGTATTTTGTCATGTACCCTGCGTTGGTGCGTATGGCAGGCGGCGTTCCCATTGCACTTAGTACGTATCCAGATTTCAAAATCGATCTCAATGTCTTGAGTGATGCAATTACGGACAAGACGAAAATGATTATCGTCAATAGTCCATCCAATCCGACCGGATTCTGCTATAGCGATGAACAGCTTGAGCAGGTTGCCAATCTAGCTGCAGAACGCGGAGTCTGTTTGGTTTCCGATGAGATCTACAGCAAGTTTACCTATGACAAGCAGCACACATCTGCCGCGACCTTCAATCCCGAGACCGTCGTGATCGATGGTTTCTCAAAATCCTACGCGATGACCGGGTGGCGCTGTGCCTACGTTCACGGGCCCTCGCATTTGATTGATGCGATGCTGAAGGTTCAACAGTTTACGTTTGTCTGTGCACCTCAACCTGTTCAATGGGCGAGTGCGGTTGCTATGGATACCGATATCTCGGAACACGTGGATCGCTATCGCGCAAAACGTGATCGTATGATTGAGGGGCTTCAAGATAACTATGAAATCGTCAAACCTGGTGGAGCATTCTATCTTTTTCCTCGTTTACCCTGGGGCGATGGCGACAGTTTCGTCGAGCGGGCAATCGAGAACAAACTGATGGTGATTCCGGGTAAAATATTCAGCGACGAAGACACGCACTTCAGGATTTCCTACGCGGTAGATGATGCAACGTTAGAGCGAGGCATTGAGATTCTGAATCGAATCGCTACACCATAGTCGCTGAACTGCATTGTCTTGCGGCGTCGAAGAACTCATTGGGGAATTGTCGCGAATTCCCTCAATTGGTTGTTCATCGAAGTGCGACTGTAGTCCTAGAACCCACTGGTTCGGTTGACTCGCGAGCCGCGTCGGACATAGGGCGAATCCTGGTTGCTACGTGCCTGGGCCCATGGTTGCTCAAATCCCAACGGCCGCCCGCCCTCAATGGTTGGCCCTAAATCATTGCTGGGAAACGGATCATGCAAAACTGCTTGATTTCGTTGCATGCCGATTGAACCCTGCGGACCAAAATTCGGACGCATGTGGCAGCCTGAAAAAACAACACAGCTGGTCACGATAAGTGCAGCACGTAGAAATTTGGCTTGATTCATATTTTGGCTCGCAAATTGAGGGTGCGAGACTTTAATAGAATTCAAAAATTGCCGAAATGGCGAAGCCCGATTGCTAGCGGTGCATCTCAGAATTCCCGCCAAAAGCTTGAAGTTGATCCCATAAACGGGGGCTTGTGTTCAGCCGTTTTCAGTGGAATCCGTACAGAGTTTGGGTGGGTTTTGGCGTCTGAGATCCTAGTGGTTCAACTATATTGAGTTTACGAGTCGAGACTGTGAATAGAATGTTGAAAATCAAATGCAGGGTGACATTCCAGCAAGACTTTGAATTCAAGGAACTCGTAAACTCTACATGGCAAACCACTAGCCTTCACCGATTGATTGAGAGTTCGGCTCAACAGGCTCAAGGCATTTGAATCTCCAGGACGGTTGCGGAATCGCGAACGTTGACTTCCACCGATTCACAACAGGCGGGGATCAAGGCGGTTTGACCACGAACCATGGAATCGGAACAAGGATCACCCTTGAGCAAAAGTTCACCTTCGATCACGGCAAGGATTGTGAACTTTCCGTCGCCGCCAACGCGGGCTGTTTCGGTGAGTTGCATTCGATTCAGGACAAATTTTTCGCAAGATACGAGATTTTCGATTCCGTTTGAGTTGGATGGTGAGACTGCATTAATCGGTCCAAGATCAAAGTCAATCGCATCAAGCCCCTTTTGAATATGGAGAGGTCTAGGCTGCCCATCGTTCCCGACGCGATTCCAGTCGAACAAGCGGAAGGTCGTATCACTTGCTTGTTGAATCTCACATACCAAAAGTCCTTCACCGATCGCATGGACAGTTCCCGCCTGGATGAAAACACAGTCACCCGCCTGTGGGGTGAATCGGTGAAGCAACGACTCCGCAGTCCCTTGCTGGATCGCTGCGTCGAGATCACTGCGTGAAACGCCAGATTTTAGTCCGGCGAAAATTTCTGAATCAGGCTTTGCGTCGATGACATACCAGGCTTCGGTTTTGCCAAGATCGGGAGGCGTCAATGTCGCCCCCATTTGGTCGTCTGGATGAACTTGAACACTTAAGACGCGGCTGGCATCCAGAAACTTCAGCAGCAAGGGAAATCTTCCGCGAAGGTTTTCGGGATTCTTTTGTGCGTCAAGCTCTTCAAAAACCCTTTGGCCAAGTAGGTCCGCTCCTCGGGTTTTCAAGAGCTCACCGAGCGACTTGCCTTTCCAGGGGCCCTCCAGAACGACGCTTTGGTTGTCGGCATGGTCGACGATTTCCCAGCTTTCTGCCCAGATGCCGGGTCCTGTTTCCTTGCCAAGGATTTTCCCAAGTCGTTTCCCGCCCCAAATGTAATTCTTGAAAATCGGTTGGAATCGGAGTGGGTACATGGCGAGGGTCCAAGTTGGTGCGACAAATGGTCGGGTTCAGAAGCGGGCGGTTTGAATTACAATAAGCGTTGATGAAAATGGATCCGTCGTTGATACTAGATAGTTCGTTTGGCCGATTTCCGGCCCCAATTTTGAACAGTTTCGAAATTTACTGATATGCCAATCCGCAAACCGGACGAAGATTTATTTGAAGAATCAAGGATGTCCTTCGGTGGACATCTGGAGGAACTTCGAAAGGTTTTGGTGAAAGCCTTAATTGGCGTCGCCTTGGGCTGCGTGATTGGATTCTGGTTTGCCGACCGCGTTGTCGACTTTCTCACCGTTCCATTGGATCGAGCCCTGAAGAAATACACCCAAGGGGCAGCGGTAAAAGAAATCGAAAAAAAGGTGGGCTACTTAGGTCCCGAGCTAAAACCCTGGCTTGAATCCGAAGGCCTCGCGCCAAAACAGGTGCTTGTCGATCCCGGTCAAATGGTGAATTTGTTGCGCCGGGTCAGTCCAGGTTTGACCTACAACGATCTAACTCCGTATCGATTTAACGCGGACAACTTTGATCGCGAAAAGCTTCCCGGCTTGTGTATGGATTTTTCGGAACATTCAGATTCCGGCGATTCCACAATACAGGATCGACAGAAGTACCTGTGGTCCAACCTTTCTTCGAGCGATCAAACTACGGTCAAGACGATAGCAAAAATCGAGACGGTAAGCGACGAGCAATTCGGTCAATTTTTGGACGTCATGAATCGACTGGTTGATGTCAAAGATATGGTTGAGGGTAAGGTCTTTGCTGACGCTTTGGTCGAGCCAGTCTACTCTTTCTGGGATAATTTCAAAGAGCAGCCTGATGATACTCTTCCGAAAATGTATGCAACATTTCAAGAGGACCCGAGCGTTGATTTGAATCGAAGGATCAATCGTGTTTTGATCACAAGACAGTTTGTAGGACAATGCAACGAGTTGCGTCTCGATTTGATTCCTTTGGAGATTTGGGAAAGTGTTCTTGTTGGGCCGCAATCGTTGACTGCGACTGAGCCATTTATGATCTGGGTCAAGGCGGGATTGGTCAGTGGGTTTCTACTGGCAAGCCCCTGGATTTTCTTTCAGGTCTGGACTTTTGTTGCCGCAGGATTGTATGGGCACGAACGCAAGTACGTTTACTTGTATATGCCGATCAGCCTGGCGCTTTTCTTTTCAGGAGTTGGCCTGGCCTTTGGATTTGTCTTCGATCCGGTATTGGACTTCCTGTTTTCCTTCAATGCTCAAATGGGAATCACGCCGATTCCTCGAGTTCATGACTGGCTGAGCTTTGTCTTGTTTTTACCGATTGGATTTGGGTTGGCGTTCCAGTTGCCGCTGTTGATGTTGTTTCTCAATCGGCTTGGTGTTTTCAGCATTGACGCCTATTTGACTAAATGGCGCGTGGCGATAATGGTCATCTTCTTTCTTTCGATGCTGTTGACTCCTGCCGATCCCGTCAGCATGGTTCTTTTGGCTGTACCTTTGACGGTTTTGTACTTTTTGGGAATTGGGATGTGTCGCTGGATGCCCCAAGGCCAAAACCCATTCGAAGAAGTGCCTGAGTCTGCGTAGTGCCTGAGTCTGCTTGGTGCGTAAATTTGCTTGGTGCGTGAATCTGCTTGGTGCGTAAATCTGCTTGGTGCGTAAATCTGCTTGGTGCGTAAATCTGCTTGGTGCGTAAATCTGCTTGGTGAAAAGCATGCCCACGCGTTGCGAGGAGCATGGCACCCAAGAACTTTCAGCGAGGGTCCTCTACTGGCGGTCTTCGCTGACGCGTCTAGGTTGTGATTAAATTCTGCAGCGACAGTTTTAGCGAAATTTTGGCGCTGGATTTTTGATTTTGAATTTTTGTTTGCCGTTTTTCAGGCTTGGTATGTTTTTGTGTTTCGATTGGTTGCTTTTTGTAGCATTCAATCGCGTCCTTTCTGCTTTAAATCGCCGCTTTGACGCCCTTTAACGCCCTTTAACGCCATCCAACGCATAAAGTTAAACGTCAACGCTACGAGTAACGTTGCCGATTGCACTCGAGCCAAACCTCGAACTCGAAACTGCTGGAGCCCTCGGTTGCGGAACTCCGCGTTAGGAAACTCTGCGATCGAAGGCCGCGCTTTATAAAGTTCCTTTGCTGAGTCCGTTGCCATTCGCTGCCGAAACTTGAACACCTCGTCGGTGTCTTTCGGCTGACGTTCATGCGGATCGTTGCCGTTTTTTAGCAGCTTTGCTTCTTTAGGAATCGGACCATAAACCGCAGTGCCTTGCCTTTCAAGCAACGTGATATCAGCGTGCGTCGTAAAGCCGCCATCTACCAGCATTTTCTCTGGAACCTCGCCATGCCGAGCAACTACTTTTTTGTGCATGACGCTCATCTGCCCGCCGTCACTGCCATTGTTGTTGACTTCCACGTCGAGGATTACACGAGAATCTGCTGTCGTCGCAAGGTGAACGTTGTAGCAAGGACGGTAGCCACCGCTGGCCACTTTCATCTTGCGGGCGTCAGGGTCTGTTGTGCTACAACGAGCTTCAGCACCGCTACCCTTCTTGCGTTTTTCTTTGCGGGCGCGAAGTTCTTGAAGTTGTTCCAGAGCGTCAGCGAGCCGTGATTGGCGTTCTTCGGCGGAGCGAAGTTGAGCCGCTTCTTGCTTTGAACGACTTGTTTGCCCGATAGAAGAATCGTCCATTTCTGCTCGCAATTGTTCTACGCGTTGCTTGGCCTGGCTCAAGCTTTCTGTGAGCGTGCCTTGGCGGCGAAACGAACCTCCACCAGCGCTGGCGCGAACACGCATGCCATCTTGAGCAATCACATCGAGTTCAACTAAACCTTGCGAGATCAGCGTGCCGACCGTTTCGCTGAGAAGCTCGTCAAAGAACTCGGGGTTGGTTGAGCGGAAATCACTCAAGAGGTGGTGGTTGACGCTGACTCCGCCGCAAATCCACATGTAGCCAAGGTCGCGTTCGCACAACCGTGCCACGTGACGGGCGCTGCTGATCCCTTCGAGCGTCGCGAACATCCAAAGTGAAAGAAGAATTTTCGGATCGACCGGCGTCCGTCCTGCACGCCCTTCCACTGCCAGGATCTTTCCGTAAAGCTTTGAAAAATCCAGTGACTCTACATATTCCCAAACCACGCGAGCACGATGGTCTGTCGAAAGAAGTTCGTCGAGGCAGAAAGGTTTCCATTCTGATTGATGACGTTCTGGCCGTTGCACTCGTGCAAACACTCTTTTTTTATTGTTCATTACTAAGTTTTAGCGCAAAACAAATACTTGCTCCAGCCCAGTTGATTTAATCACAACCTAGTCGGGTTACCATGGATGAGTCTTCGGATGCCAAAAACCGGACACCCTTCCTTCGGGCCACTGGGAGGGTCGGGAGCGCAGCGACCGGGGAGTAGAAGCCACTGCCGTTTTTCGAAGCAGCAAAACCGCCTGCTTCGATTGGTGGCTGGCTCAGTAGCCAACGGCATCTGAATATCCACATTCCGCCTGTTTATGGAAACCCGACGCGTCAGCGAGGACGAACCTGACACGTCCTCGCTGACGCGTCGGGTTTCCATAAACCACTGCTTCTACGTTTTCGCTTCATGTACGAATGAAAAAGTCACAGCCTCGTCGGGGTACCATTGACCGCTCAAGACGTGTGATCGCACATGATACATGCCTGCTGAAGCCATGTGCTTCCTCAAGATACGTGATTCTTCAAACACGTGCATCCTCACGTTACGGTTGCCGCAGAGCGGCTATTTCCCTTAGCCCCAGACTTTCAGTCTGGGGTAACCTCCCCAACAAAAACTGTTGTCGTGGAGCGACAATTTCCGTTGGCCTTGGGGTTCAACGCAGGCTGTTGAAGCACTCCCGAACTTAATCAAGCTGGCTGTCGGATAAGTTCTGCATCTTGGACAGGTAACTTTCCACAATCGATTCCATGCGATTGAAGTGCTCGTCCTCATTGTGTTCGATGAGTCTTCTAGCGGCCTGAAGTCCTTTGATTAGTCGGTTTCTTGATTTTTCACATTGGCCTTCACTGGACAGCGTCGCGGCTCGTTTGAAAGATTTCGCGAGGACTGCGATTGCGTAATTTCGTTTGACGCAAAATCCCTGCAGAATTTCTGTGCCCGTTCGGACGGAGATTTCCTCTTTGACCGTTTCTCCAGTGATGGCATCGTCGTAGCGCAAAACCGCACTAACAGTCAGTTCCTGAGGGATCGAAAGACTCGCCAATATGACCTGAGTTGCGCCATGGTTCAGGTCCTCCAGATGGAAGACAAACTTGGAGCCCTTTCTCTTGGGAGCGTAGCCAAAGACTTTTACGGAATCGGCTGATTGTTTGAAATCGATGGTAAGCTTGACTCGTCGTGCGGCTGGTGCCAGAAGACTGTCAATTTCCGCGACGAAGGTTTTTTCAATGTCCGTTTCGTCAGCGACAAAATGAATCAAGCCTCGACCGGCGTCGGCCAGCTTTCGCAATAGTTCGTGATTGAGATCGTTGCCAAGTCCGATTGTTGAGAGGTCGATGCCCTTCTTATTGTATGTCTTGGAATGGCGTGCGATGACGTCCAAATCAACTTCTCCGGTGTTGGTGCGACCGTCCGTCAACAAGATGACGCGATTTGTTCTTTCAGGATCAAAATGCTCTACAGCTTGTTGATATCCCAACATCAGTCCGCTGTGCAGGTTGGTACTTCCGTTGGCATAGATGTTATCGATTGCCTGTCGGATCTTTTTAACTTTTGTTTTGTTGGTTGCAGGAAGGTGGACTTGGGCGGTGCTGCTAAACCCAACGATGGTTACTTTGTCGTGTTTTCGAAGTTTTTGCACAAAAGACTGAAGAGCGCTTTTGACGTTGGCGATTCGCTCACCCGACATGGAGCTGCTTTGATCAATAACCATCACAAGATTCAATGGAGCAACGAGTTCAGGATCGATTGCCCTCGGTGTTGTGAGTCCAAACTGTAGTACCGACTTGCCAGATGGCAGGTCCAAAGATTGGAGATTCAACCTGACTCGCTGATCGCCCAATGGCATTGGGAGTTCATGTCGGTGATAGTTTATGAACTCTTCGATTCGAATCATGTCCGGAGAAGGCATGATGAATTGCCCCGTGGACTTCCCTGCCCTGCTGAGGCTCATGGACATGGATGACGTACCCATTTGGCCCCAAAGCGTGCTTGAAGCAAGTAGGAACACGAGTGTCAGGCAAATCTTGTTTTTATCAGGCATTGAATTCATCCATGTGGGGAGTTGGGACCGATTCGTATCGTTAACTATTTCAAGTCACTCAATTTCCGTTGAAGCAGATTGATTTGACTTTCAAGACTCATCATCTCAGTTTGCAACTGTTGAATTTGATCACGCCCTGCCTCAATTTTATTTCTCGTGACGGTGGTGTTTTCTACCAAGACTCGAGATTCTTTGAGGGTATCGAGAAGTGATTCTGTTGTTTCCAAACGGGCTTGTTTCTCAGCCCGTTCCAGAGAAGCGTCGAGCAAGTCGGAATTAAGACGACTTGAGAAGTTTGAGTTGCGGTGCTTGGCAACCGTGTCGGCAATCTGAACTTCGATCGTTAGGACTCGAGTTTGCGCGGAGAGAAGATCCGCCTGACTTTGTGCACCGCTTTCGAACCGGTCTCGGACGTCGCCCATGCCTTGTTTGGCGATAGCGAGGATTTTGCGAAGGGGTACGAGTGATTCAATATTACTTTCGTCCTGGGCAAGCGATTTTGCTTCAGCGAGCGCTTCTCGCCTGGCCCCCAAGCCAGCCAGGTCGATCATGAGTTGGATGCGCTGTGACTGAAGCATTTTCATGATTTCCGCAAACGAATCTGCAGAAATTCCGATTGAATCTTGTTTCTGGATTGACTCAATACGGAGTTGAGCCATTCCATCCAGTTTTATCTGCAACGAATTGAGTGCCGATTCGATTGTGGATTTATGTGTCTCCAGCGTGTCAATGTCATTTCGAATCGCGTCCGCAACTGGTGACGACGTGACCGATTGGGCACACGATGTGGAGAGAAGTGAGTTTGAAGCGACGATCGTAGCGAAAGCAATGATGCTGAGTCGGATGATTTTCATGGCTATTCCTTGGGAAAACAGTGTTGAAGAATGGGTAGTTTTTTTGATCGATTGGATATGGGAAATTTAGTTGGGAATTTGATCGAGATACTGCTGCGCGATCCTGGCACCAGCGGAGTCCGGGAATTTACTAATAACGCTAACCATGTTGGCTTGAGCGGATTGTTGAGAGCCGCCCAGGTCAACTACGGTTTGATCAGCCAAAGCCAGAATCATCGATGTGTACTGCTCGAGTGCCAATCGATTTTGCGAGGTGCTATGCATATCCTGAAGTTGGGACTCCAATCCATCGACCTTAAGTTGTGCGAGTCTCAGTTCCGCTTGATCGAGCAGATCGTTAACCTGTTCAAGCATGCCAAAAGCATCCGAATCGGAAATCGGGAGAACCTGGTTCTGGAGCGGGGGATGTTTCTTTACCAACTCAATCGGAGATGAAGGGGCCAAAAAAGGCCAGGCAAAGAAGGCGGAAATCCCTAGCAACGTTGCAGCAAGCAATAGCAGACCCGGCCACCGTTTCTTGCGGACGTCGATGTACCGAGGTGCGGGTTGAGCTATGCTGGAATTGTCCGTTTGAGGAAGTTGGTACAAGTTAGCTTTGAGATCTTGGGGAACCTCGACTTGTCGCAGCAACTCGTCCAACTGTTCGTCACTGGGCATGTTTTCATGTGATTTCATTTTGAAGGCTCCGTGATTTCTGGGATACCATCGTCGAGCATCAGGATTTCTTTCAGTTTTTGGCGTCCGCGATGTAGGCGGGAAAGGACCGTACCTCTGGGGACTTCGAGGATCGATGCCGCTTCGTCCACACTCAATCCTTCCATCGAAACCAAGAGGACTGGCATGCGGTGTTTGGAATCCAGTTTTTCGATGGCCGATTGCACGGTGTTTGCCAATTCATTGTTCGGAGCGGGCTGTGCGGCGACTTCGTAGGCTTGCTCCGAGAGTGCCGCCGCTTTGGATTCCTTGCGAATCAGCTTCGTGTATTGGTTTCGCAAAATAGAAAACATCCAGCTTCGCATCTTTTTTGGGTCGGATAGTGAGTGCAGACTTTTCCAGGCGTTGAGATAAGTCTCTTGGACCAACTCATTGGCCAACGTCTGGTTGCCCGTAAGCCGAAAAGCGACTCGGTACAGGGAATCAGCGCACAACTCGACACAGTCTTCGTACCTTTGTTGGATTTGGGTGTCTGGGAGCTTCATTGAGGTCGAGGACCCAAGTGAGTTGTTGCAATTGGAGTACCCAGAATTGCAGTTTTGATTCCATCAAACTCAAAGAAAAGTAGTCGACGTTGAGAAATATGGCTTTTTACCCACAGTTTGGGGGTTTTTAGCCAAAAAGAGAACCGTGAACTAACGCAGATTCCTTCCAACTCGCGAAAAGCGAAACCCAGAAGCAAAGAAACGGGAATACCAGTCGACCAGCTGAACTTATCATTTCGTTAAGCGGAAGCGATGGACACGTCGCTGTCGTCATGGGCATGAATGCGGCATCGGAGCAACAACAGGTCCCAGCCTGAAGGTTGCATCCTATTGTGGTTAGGCTCCGACAGTACGCTTGCCGATTCTTATTCAGTCAACAACTCGATCAAGCGAGTTTCGTAATCGGCCAGCTTGGAGTCGTCTTCGGGAAAGATGAAAACGTTAAGGCTTTTCGAATCTGATGCAAGCTTTTGATTGATCTTCGCAAGCAAAGATTTTTGGCGTGGGCTGAGTAAATCATCGTAACCCTTTCTAAGCCCAAGTCGAGCATTGATTTTTGTCGACTGCAGTTTCGTGAGCGGCAAATTTCTGATGCCCGTTGTATTGCGAAGATAGTATTTCTGGTCGGAAAGCTTGGCAGCACGTGATTTGTTGGGAACGGAAGTCGCTTGGTCACCAACCAACTCCCTCGCGATCTCCAACTGCTCGTTCGAGTGGGTAAACACTTTGGAGGCGCATTCCATGGATTGGGCCGTCGTCACGAGTTTTTTATATGATACCTGTTCAGGGTCATATTGGACCTCGACAACTTCGAGTCCGCCGATCCAGGCAGAATGAGTGTTGGATACTCCCGCAATCCGTCCAAGCTTGCCTTCGCCTTCCCAGTAGCAATGCATGGCGAAGGTTGCGTTTTGAGTTGAGGCAGAATGTTCAACCATCTGCTGGAGGAAGTCAGGTACGTCGCGCTCCGCTGCGTTCAATGTCGAAACCATTCGGCTCGCCATTGCTGGAATGGTCCAAACTCCGTCTTCGCGTTGGATCACGTCGTTGAGGTCGGAATCGAGAAACCGTGTTACTGGGTTATTCCATGACGGTTCTGAAAACTGTTTAAGAATTTTGGCGTCTTCTTTTTTGTTGTTGTAAATCAGCACGGGAATGAAATGGTCTTCGATCGCCTCGACCATCAATGGGTGCGACAGGACAGACTGTCCGTAATTTTGGCAAGTAAGTCATCCAGGTACTTCTTGAAATTGAACAAAAAGAGGTTTGCCTGACTCGGCAGAAAGCTCTTTTGCTTGTTCAAGGTCACGTTTCCAATGGATGCGGCCCAACTCGACCGTGTTATCTGTCGCAGTCGTCAAGGCTACGGTGGGCGTGCTAGGCACCATTTTTGGGTATTCATTTGCGATCCAGAAAACGCTGGACAGGCCTAGCAAAGTAGCCATTAAAGCTTTATTCATTTCAATCCTGCTAATAAAATGAGAAGATTAGTATTATCGAAGGAGGGAGTTGTCCATTCAAGACGGTAGCAACCTCCGTTCATTACATTTAGTAAGGAAGGTAACCTAAATGATACTTCAATTTGGTGCAAAATTAATCTTGATCATGGCGTGTTCAGCTTTGAATACCGGGTTGTTTGGGCAAGTAAGTGAAGCGGACTTGATCGCAGAATTAGAGGCTCTAGGCGGGCGGGTTGCGAACATTGCTGCCAATACTGATGATCGCGAGGTGAGCTTGTACTTGGCCGGTGATGACGTCACAGATCATCATGTTTCATTGGTGAAGGGAATCGCCAATGTCAAATGGTTGAATTTGGCCTCGACTTCTGTGACTGACGAAGGACTTGCCAATTTGGCAAACCTGAAACTCTCACGATTACATCTTGAGAAAACAGCAATCGGCGATCGGGGGTTGGAGCATCTAAAAGATCAAACTGAGTTGGTTTATTTGAACTTGTACAGCAGCAGAGTTTCCAACGCGGGTCTGAAGCATCTTGGCGAACTAAAAAAGCTGCGAAAACTCTATGTCTGGCAGACCGCGGTGGATGAGGAGGGGATTGAGTGGCTTCAAAATCAGTTGCCTGAGCTTGAGATTATTGGCGAAGTGAAACTTGACGCCAAGCCAAATGAGGCACGTGCCGACAAAGGAAACGGCCCAAAGTCAGATCATTGACGGTCGTAAGTCAACATAAAGTTTCGGCCTGACGAAATTGACACAAGCACGAACGTTGCGTGGTTCGCTGGCAAGAGAATGGCCGTTTGTAGACGGAAGTGCGGTGGGAACTGAATCCCTACGAGTTCGGATATCGAATCCGGTTGGGAGAGAAATTGAACAAACCAAAGGTCATTGACCTTTGGTTTGAGTTTGTTGATCGTTTTGATTTCGAATTTTGATTTAGCGATCTGACGGTTCGCGACGTCGGAACTGTTCACCAATGCGACTGTCAGTTCTTTCGATTTTGCCGGAAAGCTTCATCCCCATCCAGTCGATCAGTTTTTTCGTATCGATGTTCTGAACAGAAAACTCATCAGCTGCTTTTTCGAGGATCTTCATTGAGTCGATGATCCGAGCATAAGCGTCTGTGTCGTTTCTAAAGTCGGATGGATCAGGAACCTGTCCAGTAACAAAATAACGAGTACCCGCATTGATCTCACCGACGATTTCGCCGTTTTCATCAATGTGAGCCACGACTTTTCCACCATTGCGTTCGACGTCGTTGATCAAACGAGCAAGATCTGAATTTCCGTCGTAGTCCAAATCGAATCGTCCGGAGAGGGCAATTTCGATGGCAAAGCCAGGATCCCAAACAGCAGTCAGGATGTGATCGCCCTTGATAATTGGATTCAACGGGTCTTCCATAGTGATTCGACCTTCGGCTTGGTGAGCCCCAACGATACGAGTAATTTCAATTTTTGCTTTGTGTTCGCCTTTTTGGAAGTTTGTAGTGCGTTTTCCAAATACCGCAAAGGATCGGTTGGTACGAAGGCCGTCTGCAGAGCCGAGATTGACGACAACCATGTTGATTTCAGGGGAGACGCCCTGGATGCTACCGTCTGGTCGGTCAAAAACTTCTCGTTCGTAATTGTCGACTTTTCCTTTCAGGATGTCTTTTGTTTTTGTCAGCTCGGTGATCTGTTCTCTCAAGACGCCCGCTTCAATTTCTTTCTTATTTTCAAGCTCCACCTTGGCATCATTGATTTCGGTGTTTTGGTCTTCGATCTTGTCCAACTCACTTTTGAGCCGATCAATTTTTTGCTTATAGGATACTGTTGCTTCGTTAAAATCCTTTTGAGTCTTGGCGAGGTTTGTGTTTGCCACATCAACTTGTGCTTGTTTGGCTGCAACTTTGGTGTCGCGATCATTCTCTACAACAACTAGCTGATTGCCAAGAACATTTGCATCGTTGTACTTGCGACCAAGGATGATCATCGCATTTACCAACAGGCTTTTGTAGGAATTGGTTGGTTGCTCCTCGCCACCTGCGTTGGAGGCAAACTTTTGCACATCCTTCGAGTACTCGTCTTGGAGAAGGTAGGTTTGATCGCGAATGCCACTGACAACCGCGCCCATATTATCCAGTGCGGTCAAGTTTTGATTCGCTTCGGCCAGGGTCCCGCCCTCTTTGAAGCCGATGTATGCCTGCATGATTTGAGATTGAATTTGGTACGCTTCACTCGTTGATTCGGCAGTCGCCAAATCCGTTTTCATTTGCTCCAGTTCGTCGGAATATTCACTGGCTTTTGAGATGCCCATGAACGCGGCCAACGCCAAGATCAGGGAAAGCAAGACGAAAATGATGACGGCAATCAGTAAGCCTTGGTTTTCGCGAGCGGCCATTTACGTTTTCTCCTCAACAGCCCCGCAGGGCTTGAAACGATTCGGTAGGTCGGTGGTGGTAGGGGCTACACAGTTGTTCGACAGATTTTGCCGGACGTATGAGTACTTGGGGATATCGCCAACCCTTCGTTTTGATTCTAAATGCCGGTAAAAATAGTGTCAAACTTTACCGGTCAGCGAACGGAAACAGCCTGAGAAAGCTGGATTCCTGTTCCGATCAAACGAGTGTTACCGATTATTCCTATTCGAGCCCCCCACCGTTCCCCCAAGTTTAGTTCGAATCTTAGAAAAGTTCAGAGGACAATTCCTCAAATTGGCGTTTATTCCGGCGGATCAACCGAAAAATGCTGATTGAGAAGGCAGCGGACTGGTTACGGTGGTCGGCGGTTAGCCGCAGTCGTCGATTGTGAAGATTTGGTTAGACAACATACGGCTACGCCAAGCAGCTAAGTGGTGCTCGTAGCCGGTAGAATGTCGCAACGGCGAACGGTTGTTCGCTTTCCAGCCGTTCGTGGCGTTTCCCGGGGATTCGACGCGATAATCAGCACAATGTGGCTGGTAACGCTCAGCAACTACGGCTATTCTTGAACGGAGACGGCGGTGTACGCAAATTGATTGTGGCTCTTATTTTCCTTCCTTTCAGGGTTCCATTCTCTTTCGGCACCACATAATTTTTGGGCCTTTCGAATGTTCCATTGGAAAGGTCAGTTGGGATGTCGGATTCCCCATATTAAACAAATGTTTGATATGGATGATTTTGGTGGTTTCCAAAATTGAAGTTCGTTATTCATAAACACTTTTCTCTCGGCTGATCAATAGACGGATTGGCCAAGGTCACTTTCTAACTAAAACTCAATTCTAAATGTTGATTATCGGACTGGCCGGAGGAGTTGCCAGCGGCAAAAGTTTTGTCGCTCATCAATTCCAGCAGTTGGGTTCGAGCGTTTTGGATGCGGATTTATTGGGTCATGAAGTCCTTTTGAGAGGGGATGTTATTGCGCAGGTAGTTGAAGCCTTTGGGCAACAGGTCCTGAATGATGACAAGCAATTGGATCGAATGAAGATTGCAGCGGTTGTGTTTGGAACGGATTCGGATTCCCAGCAGAGATTGACAATCCTGGAACAAATTGTTCACCCACCGATTTTGAGATTGATCATTGAGCGACTCCAGCGGTTGCGGAACGAGGGCGTTCCGGCAGTTGTTCTGGATGCTCCAGTCATGTTCAAAGCTGGTTGGGACCGAGTTTGTGACAAGATCGTTTTTGTGGAAGCCACGACCGGGATTCGCCTGGAAAGGGCTTTGGCTAGGGGCTGGACGGAGCAGCATTTTGCTGAACGCGAGGCTTCACAGACACCGATTCAGGTCAAGCGTCAACGAGCGACTGACGTCATTGACAACAACGTTGATTCGGAGACAACGAATCAACAGATTATTCAACTGTGGAAAAAATGGAATTTGTCGTTTCCAAATAATCATGAGGTTCCCACCAACGCGTAGTCTTTGGCAGGTTTAAACGTGTACCGATCTGGCAAAGTCTAATCTATCTGAAACAAATGACTTATCTAAGAAGTTTCCGATTAATGCGCGTCCAACATTTTGGAGAGTAAGAAATGGCCGATTCGCGCCGATACCAATCAAGACAAAGACGCTCTTCCTACGGGTCGGAGCGTCGCCCCCACTTCAGGCATGATCCAGACGTGGAAGAGAGATTGAGCGAACTCGAAGCAAGTGGTGAACCCTTGTCGCTTGCCGAGACGCTTTCTATCGAGGAAGCAAAAGCAAAAGAAGGGCACAAGATTTCGGAGCAAGACGTTATCAACGTCGCAGAGCTTCAGAAGTTGTCAGTGTCCGAATTGAAAAAGCACGCCGAACAGGAAAACGCCGAGCTGCGTTCTGGAATGCAGAAGCGCGATTTGATTATGGCCATTCTCAAATCGCGAGTGACTTCGCGGGGAATCATGTTTGGCGAAGGCACATTGCAGATCCTTCCTGATGGTTTTGGGTTCTTGCGTAGCCCTGAATATCACTACCTCAGTTGCCCTGATGATATCTACGTATCACCCAGCCAGATTCGCAAGTTCAATCTGCGAAACGGAGCGATTGTCAGTGGCCAGATTCGTCCACCCAAAGAGAACGAACGCTATTTTGCCTTGTTGCGCGTTGAAGCCATCAATCGCTGTGATCCAAACTCCAACTCAACTGTGATTCACTTTGACGATCTTACGCCGCTACATCCCAACCGGCGGATTATGATGGAGAATGATCCCACCGAAATCTCGACGCGGATTGTTGACATGATCACGCCAATCGGATTTGGGCAACGTGGATTGATCGTCAGTCCTCCAAGAGCTGGTAAGACCATATTGATGCAGAAAATGGCCCAGGCAGTTGTACTGAACTACCCAGAAGCCTATGTCATCATGCTGCTGGTTGACGAGCGTCCAGAAGAAGTCACAGACATGGAACGCGAAGTCAAAAGTGAACGCTGTGAAGTGATCAGTTCTACCTTTGACGAACCGCCTTCCCGTCACGTTCAGGTGGCCGACATGGTTTTGGAAAAGGCCAAACGGCTCGTTGAAAGCGGCTTGGACGTTGTGATTTTCCTTGATTCCATCACACGATTGGGACGCGCTTGGAACTCCGAATGTCCGCAATCTGGAAAAACTCTTTCAGGCGGACTTGATGCCAACGCTCTGCAAAAACCAAAAGCCTTTTTTGGTTCAGCTCGCAAAGTCGAAGAAGGCGGGTCGCTGACCATCATTGCAACGGCATTGGTTGATACCGGCAGCAAGATGGACGATGTGATTTTTGAAGAGTTCAAAGGCACGGGTAACCTTGAGATCATGCTTGACCGTCGACTGGTCGACAAACGCGTTTGGCCTGCGTTAGATATCAATGCCAGTGGAACTCGCCGAGAAGAAAAGCTTCTTGATCCAGAAGAGTACGACCGTATTTGCCTGATTCGCCGGGCGGTCAGCGAACTCAACCCGCCTGACGCCATGGAAAAACTGGTTGCCCACGTCAAAAAGTACAAAACGAATGCGGAATTCTTGATGAGCTTCAACCCCAACAACTTGTAGCTCACCTGTGGATTGCAGTGAAAATAGAAACTTCAAAAACGTTCACTCGACGGTGAGCGTTTTTTGTTGGATGATACGGCAAACCACGTCGTCAGCCGTTTGCCCCGTATTTTGGCGTGCCGCCGTTGAATTGAATAATATCAGAATGAGTATGAGTAAGTGATGCCAAACGAATTTCGACCTGACGAGCGGAATATCTCGTTTCGAAAATTTGCGGTCATTGTTTCCCAGTACAACCAGATGATCACTGGAAAGTTACAGGAAGCAGCCGTGAAAACTTTGTTGGAACAGGGAGTTGCCGACGAAAACATCGACGTGTTCTGGGTCCCAGGTGCTTGGGAAATTCCCTTGATTGCCCGCAGGTTGTGCATGCAGAAAAAGTACGCGGCAGTGGTTTGCCTAGGCTGTGTGATCCGAGGTGAGACCACGCATGACCAGCATCTCAATCGCGAGGTTAGTCATGGATTGTCCCAATTAGGACACGAATTCAACTTACCCGTTACCATGGGCGTGCTTACCTGCAACAATCTGCAACAAGCCGAAGCACGTTCGGGCGGAAATCGAGGAAACAAAGGTGTCGAGGCTACGCAAGCCGCAATTGACATGGTGCGCTTGCTTGATCAGCTCCAACCTGAATAATGGTGCGTCACTGTTGAATGCGCAGCCGTCATCGTATCGAGTTGAGGACGGAAACTGACGCCGAAAACCCCTGCTCTACAATCCGACTCCAGTCAGAATCGAATCCAGAATTTATGTCCACCCGTAGCCGCGCACGTCAAGTTGTTGTTCAAGTCCTGTTCCAGAATGACCTGAACCCCGACGGTGATGATCGACAGCAACAATTCATCCGTGCCCGATTGAATAAGATGTCAGGACTTGTTGGTTTTGCGAATCAATTGATTTTTGGCGTTAGAAAAAACCAGGAACAGCTTGATTCCGCGTTGCAATCCGCTGCCAACAATTGGAGTGTGCCTCGAATGGCGGTCACTGACCGCTGTATCATGAGGCTGGCCACCTATGAATTGCTCTTTACTGACACTCCCGTTAGTGTGGTGATTAACGAGGCGATTGAACTTGCTAAGCGTTTTGGCAGCAACCAATCGGCGGGATTCGTCAACGGAATTCTGGACCGGGTGTCCAAGGCCAATGCTGAGGAAGCGGTTGATGCTGAGGAAGCGGTTGATGCTGAGGAAGCGGTTGATGCTGAGGAAGCGGTTGATGCTGAGGAAACGGTTGATGCTGAGGAAACGGTTGATGCTGAGGAAACGGTTGATGCTGAGGAAACGGTTGATGCTGAGGAAACGGTCAATAGCCCTGAATCGGCAGCAGAGTAGCTCAATTACGCGTCTTTGACGGTCCGGTCGATCGGGAGTTGTCCATTCCTCGTGATTGTGCCAAGGGCGTTTCCCTGTCGCAGAAATTCCCCACTTGTTAAACTTCTCTTTTCCTTTTTTTCATCAACGAAGACTGTTATGGCCCGCTGGAATCCATTTTCACGAAAACCCAAGAAGACCGAAGCCTCTGAGGTTGAGCCAGAAGTACAGGCAACACCAGAATCGCCTGCCATCGAGTCGAAAGAACCTGTTGCCAATGTGCCGGCGCCCCCTGCCCCGCCAGTCGAGCCCGCCCTGCCAATCGAGTCGGTGTCTCCAGCCGAGCCTGCCCCGCCAAAGAAAAAACGAGGTGGCGTACTTGGGTTTATCAAAACCAGTATCAAGAAGACCCGTGAAAAGCTAAATACGGACATTCGAGATATCTTCAAAGGTGAAAGTGAAGGCAGGGTCGTCGATGACAAATTCTGTGATGAACTTTTCGCTCATTTGATCAAGACAGATATGGGAGCTGGACCCGCTTCCAAAATACGTGATGAAATCAAATCCAAGTTCCGTGCTCGTAAACTGTTCATGAAGGACCTGGTCGAAACCGCACAGGCAACGATTCGGGAAATCATGATTCAAGAGTCCGCCGAGATTCAGTTTGCCGAGTCAGGCCCCACGGTCATCATGGTCGTTGGTGTTAATGGATCTGGGAAAACAACATCGATTGCCAAACTGACCCATCGATTTCGTGAGCAGGGCAAATCCGTTGTGCTGGGTGCAGGTGATACCTTTCGCGCGGCGGCTGTTCAGCAGTTGACGATTTGGTCGGAACGTCTTGGCGCCGAAATGGTTACTGGAAAACAGGGTGGTGATCCAGCCAGTGTCGCCTATCGTGCCGCCGACGCTGCAGTGAAGGCCAATGCTGATATTTGCATCATCGATACGGCAGGTCGGTTGCAAACTCAAACGAATTTGATGGATGAGCTGGCCAGAATTCGACGTGTTACCCAAAAGGTGATTCCCGAAGCGCCGCATGAGGTATTGTTGGTGCTCGACGCAACGGCCGGACAGAATGCGATTAGCCAAGCAAAAGGTTTTTCTGAGGCCGCCGGATGTACGGGAATCGTGTTGGCCAAACTTGACGGAACTGCCAAGGGTGGCGTCGCAATTCCTATTCGCCAGGAAATGGGCTTGCCAGTCAAGTTTATCGGGCTTGGCGAAACACCCGACGCCTTTGCTGTGTTTGATGTCGAGCAGTATGTTCTGGCGCTTTTTGACGACGTGAGTGAGTAGAGTTGGTTGCTTGCAGCTTGCATAATTCAGGTTCGCCAATCAGTAATGGGCCCAAAGTGCGAATTCTGGACTCGTTGGGCGGTGGGCTAAGCTCCCTACGCGTAAAGCCTTGCACTGTCGTCATATTTTCACAACGCATCCTGCCCCGGCAAACTTTGACTAATCGATCCAAGGCGTATTCGTTTTTCTGGGTTATTGGGCATAACCGTAGTATCCGATACCACACCTAAGACGAGTTTGATTGAAATTTCTGCGACCGCGGAAAAAATCGAACGAAGCACTATATTGGGTGGATCGAATGCAAATCTCCAAATCATGCCGAACCCTCGCTGTTGTGATCGTAACAGCTATGTTGACAACCACAGGCTTTGCGCAATCCTATCAACAGGCTTCTTCTGGAGAAGCGAGTTATCCGTGGAGGGTGGGAGATAGCAGAGCTAAACCCAAAACCTTAACGCCGGTTTCAGCGACGCCGACATTGATTCAACAATCGGGATCTCAGGAACCGGTTCCTGCTCCGCCGCAAATGGGTTTGAATAAAGCGGTTGCCCCAATCAAACAAGACGTAGAATCGATTCCAGCACCCGAGCAATTCAAGTTCGATGATGTTCCAGCCGCACCTTCTGACGGCGACGTTTACAACAACGTAGTTCAACCAGGATTGGCTGTTCAAAGCAATGCAATTGATACCGAAGCGGACTATTGTTTTCGCCCTAAGCCTCAATGGTGTAATCTTGGTTGCCAAAAGCGATTGTTCAATCGGCCAATTGCTGGAATCGAAATTGGCGGTTTTGCTCAATTTGGGTATCAAGCCCGCGACATGCTTCCTTTCAATAATCGGCGTGACAGTTTGAATCTGCACCAGGCATGGTTACACTTTGAAAAGTCTTCTGTTTTAGGTGGACGTGATGTCCGATTTCGCCTGGATACGGTCTACGGATTGGATGCGCAGGAGTTTCAGGCAGTGGGGAATCGCCCTACTGGAGCGCCGGACAATTGGGACAATGATTTTGATCACGGTTCATTCGGTTGGGCCATTCCTCAGGCGTTTGTCGAGTTGACAGCAGGTGATTGGAATGTAAAGGTCGGTAAGTTTCTTTCACCCATTGGTTTCGAAGCAGCTCCTTCGACTGAAAATTTCTTCTTCTCTCGGACCTACGCTCGTCGGTTTATCGAGCCCTTTTCCCATTCGGGTGTTTTGGCTCAACGCAACATGGGCGCGGTTACTCAGCTGGTTGGTGTTACTGCTGGTTGGGATTCAGCTTTTGAGTCGAACAGTAGCGGTTTCAACTTGCTGACTGGAATGCGTTTTCAGCCTAACTCTTACACTCGGCTTTCAACCACGTCGTCGCTTGGAGATACTGGACACCGAGGTAGTGGAAGTCTTTGGTCTGGCGTGGCAGAAGTTCAACTAGCCCCCAAGCTGCAATACATCGGGCAAGTTGATTTCCTTGGATTGCAAAATTCTGAAGAGTTTGCCTTTATCAATAGCCTCTACTATTGTCACAGTCGCTGCCTGGCGTTTGGTTCGCGAATCGAGTGGTGGAAATCAAATCAGCTTCAAGCGAATATGGCGTCGACCTACGATTTCACGATGGGAGCCAACTATCGACCTCAAGCCAATATTTTGATTCGTCCTGAAGTTCGTTGGGACTGGGGGCAGAGTGCACTCGACAACGGCGATGTGAACTTTGGCTGTGACGTGATCTTTACATTCTAAAGCAGTTGAACATCTACGTGTTCGCGATGGTGAAGTAGGATCGGATGCCTACCGATAGCTCATAGGCGGCTGCTGGGAACCGGCTCAAGATGTAGGTTTCACCGGTTGTGTTTTCGCATTTTTTAAAGAGCAATCGTCCCGAATTTCGCGGCATTGCCGAGGTTCGAGCTCGCTCTAAATTGCGTCAGGGCCACGCTCGCCCGTTCGAATGCGGATACAGTCATCCATGGGTAAAACGAAAATCTTTCCGTCACCAATCTCGCCATTGGGCCCGGTTTTGCCGCCTTCGGAAATTGCCTTGATGGTGGGTTCGACAAATTTTTCGTTAACGGCGATCTGCAATTGAACTTTTCGCCGCAAATTGGCTGTAAAGTCGTCGCCGTTGAAGACTTCGGCATTTCCCTTTTGGCGGCCGAATCCTTGGCAATCCATGATGGTCAATCGGAAGACTTCGACTTCGGAGAGCGCATTTTTTACGCTTTCGAGTCGTCCTGGCTGGATGATGGCAATAATTAGTTTCATGCCACGGATTTTATCAGCTGAATCTTGGTAGGAGTAGGGTTGGTTCCCTCGGCAACACAAGATAAGTCAAAGGGCGTAGCGGCTTTGCCGGCCAAGGTTCTAGAACTTGGCGCCCGTGCCTTTGGTCAGCGCCATAAATGCTGATTCAAGGTTGATTTCTTCTTCCCGAAGCAATGTCAGGCCCAGGCCGTTTTCGAACAGCACCGCTGGAAGCGTTGAGTAATCGTCGTCGGTGCCGGTAAGTGTCACGACCAGATGTCCATCGCCTTCGATGACGGTGTCTACAATCTCCTGTTTTTCGAGAAGGGCTTTGGCTTGATCTTGATTCTGTTTGACGCCGACGTGCAGTACGGTCCTTTCACGGACCCTTTTCATCACTTCGGAGACCTCCGCGCAAATGCTCATGACTCCCCGATCAATAATCCCAATCTTGTTGCAGATGTCTGCCAACTCAGGAAGGATGTGGCTGGAGACAACGATTGTCTTTCCTGTTTTCCCCAACCGGCGGAGGAGGTTTCGCATTTCGATTCGCGCGCGTGGATCCAAACCAGACAAAGGTTCGTCAAGCAGCAGCACCTGAGGGTCGTGAAGCAACACCCTGGCCAGTCCGAGGCGTTGAGTTTGGCCGCGAGATAATGTGTTGGCGAATGCGTCTCGTTTGAAGTCCAGATCAACGATTTCAAGCATCTCATTGCACTTTTTGCGGCGTGCAGGGCCTTTGATGCGATAGGCCGCGGCAAAAAACTCGAGATACTCGATCACCTTCATGTCATCGTATACGCCAAAGAAATCGGGCATGTAGCCAACCAGCCGCCGAATTTCTTTGGGGTTTTTGTAGATCGAATGCCCACAAACGTAGGCCTCTCCGAATGTGGGTTCTTGTAGTGTTGCGATGATGCGCATTGTGGTCGTTTTGCCTGCACCATTGGGGCCAATGAAGCCGAACAAGTCGCCTTCTTTGAGGTCCATTTCAATCCCTTTGATGGCGAACAGCTCGCCGTATTTTTTGGTCAAGTTTTCTGTGCGAATCACGCGAGGCTCTCTTGAAGGTTATTCGACGGGTAGCAAAATTCTGAAAACGGTAATTTGCTTGTCGTAGTGTTGGGTTGAATCGTCTCCGTCGATTTCGATCTGGCAGGTCTTCTTGTCAACTTCGCCAATAAGAATTGCTCGGTTGCACGCCAGATGCTCGCTCATCTCGATTCGATTTTGGTAGCGATGAGTTAACGAGGTGTAGTCCTGTCCATTGGCAATCTCATAAAACA
The DNA here is from genome assembly GCA_965224765.1 of Mariniblastus sp. Taxonomy (GTDB): domain Bacteria; phylum Planctomycetota; class Planctomycetia; order Pirellulales; family Pirellulaceae; genus CAZDBA01. The sequence continues at coordinate 66,558 of CBDDAC010000020.1, read as the reverse complement.
TCATCATTTCAGCGATTCGTTCCAGGCGAGAATTGATAGGATCCCAAGGTAAGTTTTGGGCACGGTCCTTGCGTCCCGTATTTTCCCCGCCACCCCTGCGAGTCAAATAGCTTTTGCTGGTGCGTTCGCGAGTTTCACTTAGCAAGTCAAAAGGGGTCTCAGGAGCAAGAGGGTTGGACAAAATGTAGGTGTAATTGCCGTACATCACGCGTACGTTCTTTAGCTCAAACGGAAACGGGTTCACGATTTGTCCGACGAGTTGTGAATCCTTTAGTTGGAGTTTGCTTTCGATTTTGGATGCCAATTTGCCAGACCATTCGGCATGAAACAATCGAGTCGAAGAAACTTGGAGCGGAAATTCGTCGATGTGAGTAGAAAGCTGGTTGTTGGTGAGTTGGAACTGGCTCGTGTAGGAATTACGTCCCGTTGTTAATCCTGCGTTGGTTTGCATTCCGCCAATCCCGTCTCCGGGGGTACCATGCCAACAGATCATGTGATCGTCTATCTGGAATCCGAATGCGTTCTTGGAATCGAAATCGATACGGTGTTTGCCGGTACTTGGACTGAACAGGTTGGACCAAGCGTTGCCGCGAATCTTGTTGGAAGTTGCATCAATATCAATGATTTCAAGTTGGTTGATTTGAAATTCCTGAGGTCTGGACCAACTCGCCAGCCAGTAGGCCAACCCACAAAAAGCAAGAGCGATCATCAGAAATGTGATCCAAGTCAGTTCCATCTTGCGAGCGACTCTTTTCAAGAAGAAAAAATCACCTGGTCCGATGCAAAGAATGAAAATCCCAATGAGGACCGCGACCACTGTAAAATTGATCAACTTGACCTTGCGGAACTGTTCCAGTGGGATTCTTAACTGTCCGCTGATGTCTCGAAAGCCATGCAGGTTCATCGGGATGCTTTTTCGGTCGCCGCCCAACGCGTTGATGTCGTCTCCACTTTGCAAAATTCGCAAGTACATACTGTCGTTGCCTTTCCAGTCTTTGAAAACTGGGGCATTGACATCAAAGGTAACAAATACGATTTGTCCAAATTCGTTGACTTGGCGAATGATCAGTGGGGATGAGCCCTCGGCCAATTCGACTTTGCCATCAGTTATGGAGAGATTCGCGACGGAAAGTTCGTTGGTGTCGAGACGGTTCTTGGTGTAGTTGTCCAGCTTCGTGACGGAATTCAATTTCGTTGTTTCCGTGAAATTGCCAACCAGGAACCGCGACAGTAATCCGTTGGGTTGAAGCAAGCCCTTCTGGCCGTCAGCTGACAAAATGAGTCGACCACCGCGATGAACCCAAGTTTCTAACGCATCCCACTGAGTTGGCTTGATCGATTGCAGGAGCGGAAGGTCGTCGGTCGACAAAAATACCGTGTTCACTCCATCATATCCGGCCCATTGCGAAGGGAGTTCGCCCGAAGTTTTTGCACCAAGAACGCTATAGGGCTCTTTGCCCATCAGCACACTCGTCGCTGATTTCAGATTGGCTTCGATCTGTTCATTGGTACCGATAACAAGTAGGCAATTTGAAGTCGAAGGTTGAATGTCGGTCGCGCTGTCAACCGAAATCGTTTTGCTACACAACTCGTTTTTGTTGGCGTCGAGCAGGCGAATGCTAAGGGTGCCATACTGCCGCCCAATCTTTCCGAGAGCCTGATAGTGGTTGGGGCCGATTTGGTCGATTGGTCCCCGATAATCGACGGTGGCTGCTGTGGAATCGAGAGCAGAAAAAAACAAATGACGCGGGGGCCTGGGGGAACTCGCCTGCGGTTTCAATGGAAACGGAAGTCCATTTTCCGAGTTTAGCGGTGCCCTGAATGCCGACCGAAATTGACTCAATGGTTTGTCCAACGGTCAAACCATTGAACGTCATAGCCAGCCCTACCAGCAATAGGATTTTGAGAACCAGTGAGTTGTTGTGCGGTTGGGTGAGCATGCGAGGCATCAAAGTTTTTCAACGAATTGGGAAGCGTCAAGAATAATTGATCTCCGGTAATCCGAAAATGCTTAAATAGGATTCTTGTTAACTAGTTGGACTTATTCGGCGGTTCGTGTTCTACCCAGTCGATCGGAGGGGGCAATCGCCGGGCGGGGTCTGCATGGGCCAGTTAAATTGATACTGGTACTAGGGTTTTTCTTCGTCTGGGCATAGGCAGACCAGTTTTTGACAACCTGGGCATCCGTTTCCATATTTTTCGGCGACCGCCTGAGCAAGATCGATGTCACAGACATTGGCGATGGTTGCAAGCCAAGCCAAAACGTCAGCGAATTCCTCGGAAAGATTCTGGCGATCGTCCGATCGAAGAGCACTGCTGAGTTCACCGATTTCTTCCATCAGCCACATGAATGTACCTTCGACGCCACGGGCGGCATCTTTTTCAAAGTACATTTTGCGGATGAGTTTTTGGAAGTCATCTATTGATACGCTACTCGGCGGCGTGGAGGTCATGAAATTCTCTCTTGAGATCTATGGATCTTTGGATTTTGGGACGATTGCGATTTGCAAGTCATCTCCATCGACGCGCGTTTCAAAGGCATCGATCTTGACGCGGCGATTGTCGCACCATGCTCCATCACGCACATCAAATCGCCAAGCATGCCAGGGGCAGGAAACTTCGCAGTTTTCAACAAAGCCTGTTGAAAGTGCTGCTCCCATGTGAGGGCACTGATCTTCGATCGCATAAAATTGATCGTCGATTTTGAAGACGGCGATGCTACGTTCGTTAACCTCAAACGCCCTGCCCTCGCCTTCCGGGACATCGTCAATCTTGCCAACGGTAACGAACTTGGGTTCTCCGTTTGAATCTTCCGTCGATTCACTCGTGTCGTTTGCCATATCAGTTATCGGTAATAGGGGCTTTTTTGAGGATTTTCATTTTGACGGTGCTGGTGGTCACCGTGTCGATGGCTGAGTCGCGGTACTTGCGCTTGAATTTGAATTCATTGGTGAAGTTGGAAGAGGTGAAATAGCCTTCCCTCTGCATCGAAGAACAGTTCACCAGCCCCATTCGATTTTGTCAAAATATTAGCCCGTTTGTCTTCAACAGGTGATTGTGTGGTCGTCATGGATGACGAAATTCTCTGCATTGTTTTGCCGTCGACTTCGGCTTCCCCTTCCAGTGTAAATGTCTGCGTTGACTGGAAGTCTCCCATTTCTGTGGAGGAATTTTTCTCGACTTGCCAGGGCTCGGACAGATCTTCTTCTGGAAGGTAAATGACAGATTGGCTGAACAACTCACGAAGACCTTCCGGGGTCAGCAATTCACGTAGTCTCATTGATCCGTTAGCGTTTCGAAGCAGTGCCATCGTGGCCTCAGGCGTCGTCACATCGCCAATGTTTCCATTGGGATACATTTGCACATCAAAGGTTGCGCCAATCAAAGGTTGGATCTGGGTCCACATATTGCGTTCAACCTTGGCATCGCTTTTGTTGGTTTTTGTGGAATCCACTTGAATGGTTTTCGTTGGGGTCGTCATCGTGATTGAGATGTCGGTAATCGTCTGCTGGATTACAGCGACATTCACTGGAGAAACGCTCAAGACTCGCCATTCCATGGAAAGTTGAACGCGGGTGCCAATTTTTCGTTCAATCAAATTGAAGGTCGTGGTGACCACCGTATCTTGATCGAATTTGACATCGAAGTTGTCGCCGGGAGTAAAGTTCCAGGCGATTTTTTGTGCTGGGGTGGTCTCAATCCATACCAGTGACGTTAGCAATAGGATTGCAGTCGTAATAAAAGTTGGCTTCATGGAATCGCTTTCCTGGTTTGCCCCTGTAAATTTAGTCCCTCAAATTTCGATTGAGTCGCCTGCGTTGATCATGACAGGTTCAGCCGAAGTTTGCTCCCGAATTTTCTGAGCCCATTGATTGCCGTTCTGCTCGATGGGCGGCCAAGTATTGTAATGGGCTGGGATGACTTTGCGAGGAGAAATGAGTTGTGTTGCTGTGATGCTGTCCTCTGGTCCCATCGTAAACAGGTCGCCAATCGGGAGTACGGCAATATCCGCAGTATACAGCTTCATGTCAGAGAATAACGCCGTATCGCAGGCAAAATAAATCGACGTGTTGGGAAACGTCAGCAGGAACCCGCTTGGAAATCCACCATAGGAGCCGTCAGGTAGTTGACTGCTGTGGTGAGCCATCGTCATTTTCACCGATCCGAAAGCGAGATCGACCTTGCCTCCAATATTCATACCAATCGTATTTTCCACGTTTTGTTCGCTGCCCAGCCAGTTGGCAATTTCGTAGTTGGCAATCACCTGAGCCTTGGTGCGGTTGGCAAGGCTCGACGCATCAGCGATGTGATCGAAGTGGCCATGAGACACGAGGATAAAGTCGGCTTCTACTTCGCTCGTTTTGACAGGTGATGATGGGTTGTCATCGAAGAACGGGTCGAGCACGATTTTGTGCTTTTCCGACTCGATACCCCAGGTGCCATGCCCGTACCATGTCAATTTGATTGTCATTGGTTTCCTCAATTGTGCTTAAGTTTTTACGCATCACGTAGAAACTGGTTCATGTTGATTTTGTAGTTTTCAACGCCTGGCTGGCCGTAAGGATTGATTCTCAGCAGGCGGCCTTCGACGACGGTGGCCAGCATCAGCATTTGAAAGAGCTGGCCTAGTGATTGTTCATTGCAAGCGGCCAGTCGAAGATCAGTCGTCGGCCTTTGACCGTCGCGATAAGCCTTGTTGGTCCCACGAATCGCAGCTGTCATCACATCTGGAAGCGTCTTTTCAGAAATTTCGTCGAGAAGATCCTGGTTCCATCCTGTTGTGCCAATGGCAAGCGGATCGAACCTCCAATTGTCAACAATAAGATTGTTGATCACTTTATCGCGTCTGCCCTCCTGGTGTTGTTGGGCGCGAGAATGCAGATCCCTTGTGTTGACTACGGTCAGAGGCAACGCGCCTCGTTCTTCTTTGCCAATGCTTTCCGCCAAAAGCTGGTCGTACCATAGCCCCACCGATTCAAGTGAATTGTTCCAGGCAGATAGGATGCGAGAGTTGCACCCTCGTTGCGTCTCTAACAAATGATTGACGGCGACAAAATCCAGCACGATATTTTCACCAGGAGCCGCTGATCGAAAATGTTCGTTCATTGCTGCTGCCGACTCGAGCAGTTCAACGACGTTGATTCCCAGAATGGCGGCGGGGAGCAATCCAACGGAGGAAAGAATGGAGAATCGACCTCCAACTCCATCGGGAACCAGAAATCGGTCTTCGCATCCAATCTGGTCGGCGAGCGAAGCTAACTTGCCCGTTTGTGCTGTCACAGGAATCAAATGACTGGGGAGATGTTCAGCTCCGAAAGAGTTGACAAACGAGTTGATGAATTGTCTCAGGGCCGCTGCCGTTTCCAGGGTCCCTCCGCTTTTGCTGATAACGACCATGGCCCAACGATCATTGGGCCCCTCATTGGTCTTGCGCAGCAATTCCAAAAGCGCCTGCGTCGAATCATTGTCCACGTTGTAGCCCGCGAAGTACATTCTCGGACGTCCGCCACGTGCTGATTTGGGGAGCTGGTTGAAATAGGGTTCACAGCAAGAATCCATCAAGGCCCGTGCCCCCATATAGGAGCCGCCGATTCCCAATACGACAACGCGATCGACGGATTCGCGAAGACGTTTTGCCGTAGAAAGAATGTGGTGAAGTTCGCTGTTTTCGCGATCGGTTTGATAGTCGTCCAGGATTCTTTCCGGAAGTTCATGAAACCCTGCGTCAAGCGGTTGCTTAGGCAGAGGAATTTCACCGCCAGATTGAAACAGTTCCAAGTCTTCTCCCAGGATTTCACTCCGCACCTCAAGCATGCGTGAGTCGAGGTTTCGCAGGTCGGTTTCCAAGATCCCGTGATCGGCGAAAAATGCTCCTTGGGGATCAAATTGAATCGCAGAACTAGCCACCGCGGCTCCCATTGTTTTTGGCAAAACGGTTATTGTTGCGAAATCAAAGCCCGGGTAACAGGCCTCAAAGAAACTAGGAGGCCAGGTTTGTGAGTTCTTGCGAGGTAATGCGAGTTGGGAGCGATTCTACCTAGTGCTTCATCCAGAGGAAGTAACTTGGGTGAATCATCGGAAATGACGGGCTAGAATGTACCGAAAATTGACTCGATTGCGTGTGCCGTGCTGCCAAAATTACCGGCATCCTTTAGTTTCTTCCAGCCATCACTCCGCCATCGACGTCCCAGACGGCCCCTGTCACCCAGCTGGATTTATCTGAGAGAAGCATGGTAATTGCATTGGCAACGTCGTCAGCTTGCCCAACACGACCGATAGAGTAGGCAGAAGATGGAGTCGCCTTGACTGCCTGTTTTGCCCACATCGAGCCAACGTGTACAATCGATCTTCCTCCATTGGCAACCAGTTTTGAGCGACGGCTTGGGAGATGAAAAAGCTGGAGCGATTCAACTCCATGAGGCATTGTAATCGTCTGCGCTGTGCTCGAGAAACGACTTGGGATTGAAGTAACCTGCTGCGGTAACGAGATAGTTGATTTGCTTGTCATGGTTGGCGGCGAGTTGAATATCGCTTCACTTCATTTGGAGGCAAGTTCACGGATGTCTTGGAGCAGATCAACGATTTGCAAAATGAACTTGAGTGTGAGGCAGAAAAATAATGTGCGGTGAAATGAACTCTCCCAAGGATCTTGGCTGCGTGGCCAATATTGATGTGATTCAACAGTATGTTTCGCTCCAGGATAAGTTTCTGATTGATGCAGGCTGCGGCGATATGATCATCGCCAAGATGTTGGCAGAGAATGGCGCAAGAGTGTTAGCCATTGACCCAGATCCTGTCCAAGCGAAAAAGAATCGTGAGGCCGCGCCGATGCCTGGAATCGAGTTCGTCGAATCGGGCGCTGATAGAATTCCTGCTGCGGACCAGACAGTGGACGGCGTCTTTTTTAGTTACTCACTTCATCATATTCCCGCCAAGATTTACCCAGAGGTTTTTGTCGAGGTCTTGCGTGTCTTGAAGCCAGATGGTTTTGTCTATGTGATTGAACCCACGGATTGCCCGCTCAACCAAATCATGATGCAGTTCCACGATGAAGAGATGGAGCGTGCTGTTGCGCAAAATGCTTTGCAGGAGTTCGGTGAACGTCATTTCGAATCGATGGAACTCTTAGATTATCACAGCGCTCGAAAGTTCGAGTCCTTCGAAGATTTTGCACGGCATTTTTCCAGTCGCTCGTTTAACTCACTTTACTCAGAAGCTGATGTTCGCGCGCCAGCGGTACAGGAGGCCTTTGAACGTCATGGTGCCCCCGACTATTCATTTACGGCTCCTAAACGTGTGGTGATTCTCAAGAACGTGAGAGCAGATTCGCCGGGCTAATCTACTTGGTTGCGATGCTTTTTACTTTGAGGCGTGAGTGTGTAGCATGGGTCACGCATGCACGTTTTTTGCAGGCACGTTACATGGAGTTTACATGTCTCTGATTTGGAGAATCGCTTCTTGATTTATTGTCGGTAAAACCTGCTACAATTGAGAGTCGTCATCCCCGTCGGATTTTCGGATCCTACGACAGGGGAAGAGTCGGTAGAGAGATGGGTTTTTGAGAGGTTGAGAATGAATTTTACATCGTTCGAACGTTGTTTTCAGTTTGCTGCGGCTTTGATTGCATGTGCGTTGTTGAGCATTTTCTCACCCGCCCGCGCGGAAGCATTTCAGCAAGAAGCTGAGCCACAAGAGACTGAGCCACAAGAGACTGATACTGAAGAACAGGAAGAGGAATCGCGTGGTTTTTTGGGAGTGACTCTTGATTCAGGAGCCGAGGGTGCTGTCATTCTCACTGTTCTGGAAGAAACCGCAGCGGAAGACATTGGCTTGGAGCAGGGCGATCTAATCCTCACGTTTGCAGGAGAAGAAATCGATTCCTATGAGAGCCTTGTCGAAGTGATCCGACAGCACAACGCCGGCGATAAAATGGAAATTGAAGTTGAACGAGATGGCGAAACGTTTGTCGAAGAGGTTGAGCTTGGAAGTGCTCCAGAAAACGATGAGGTCTTTGCGATGCCAAATTTGGGTGTTGCAGCCTTCGGGCTTGGTGCTGGCGCACCCAAGAAAAATTTCCTACAGGCGGTCAAGAAACTTGATTTGATTCTTCAACTTCAAATAAGAGTTGATGAAATGAAATTGGTTTGCGGAATCGATGATGCCCAAGTAAGGAAACTCAATGTTGCGGCGAAAGCCGTGGCTCAAAGGCAGGTGGGAAAGTGGACCGAGCAAATGGAGCAATTCCAGATGTGGAACAACACCGAAGAAGACGGCGACGATGATGAGGTTATTAGAGTTGAAGATATCGATCTGAAAAAAATCGACGCCAATGTTCTACAGTGGGTGTCGCAGGACTTCGGCGGAGAAGCCGGCAGTCGTTTGACTTCAAATAGAATTTGGAAGAAAGCGATCAAGGCGACACTCAACGATGAGCAGCGGAAAGACCTCGCAGATTTTCGCAAGGCGAGAAAAGATCGGATGTTGGATGCGTGCGCAGAATTGATATCAATTAATTTTGGCAACAGGTTGTCGCTTAGCGAAGAACAGTTGGACCGTTTCACGGAACTTCTTCGAAAGAAGCTTGGATCTTCCAATCAACCCACCTTTAATTCAATCAATAATTTCTATGGCTCGATTCAAATCATTGCGTCGCTGGAACGAAAAGATCTGTCTGAGTTGCTAAATGACAAGCAGCTGAAGCGTTTGAGAATTATTCTGGGGGCTTATGGCAACGTCGGGATGTGGCAAGAGGACCTTGAAATAGACGAAGATGAATAGAGGGTGCGAGCCGCAGCATTCAGATCAGCATCAGCATCGTAATCGTGTCCGTCAGCCGTTGTTTCCAAGCCCTGCGTCTTCAATTTTCGTGTCGAGATTGAGGTTTTTCATTCGAGTACGGCTCACGCGTCGGGTTTCCATTGATTTCGCGACAATGTGCTTCCTTGCAATCCATTTGCCACGGAACGACAATTTTCGTAGCCCTGATTTCACTATGGACGACTCTTAGGCGGCTTTCTTTTTCTGCCACACCGTCTCGTGACTCAGCCACTTGATCATTTTTTTGGATTCAACATTCCAATCACTGCCAATCCTTGCTTCGCAAAACGCGTCAAAAAGCAAGTCGGTCGTTTCGCAAAGTTGTCGGATGCTTTCGATCCGATCCTCACGGTCACGGATGTCAGTATCGCCATCAACCTGCGTGATTCGGGCGCCGTTGATGGAGAAGGCTTCTGCCTGAAGTGTCAGGTCAAATTGCTCACCCGTGCGAACTAGTGTAAATCCTGCCTTGCGTGGAAGCTTGCCCATTCGAATTGCCAATGAGGCTTCGGGAAGGCTTACTGGTGATTCACATGAGATGGATTCTTTTCCGTGCTCTCCGCGGGGGCAATCAAGACTCAAAGTGCGGGCAAACATTCCAGTGACTTCGCTCCCATCTGACATTGCGAGAGTGTCGGACTGAGTTTCCCATTGCCACCAAAGCCATAAAAAGAACTCGTTGCCGAGATAATCGTAGTTGTCATTCATTCCGTTCCACCAGATGACCTCAACCCCTTCGTTGGGATTGAATGCGGTAGGATGAACGTCATACAACTCGGCTACGGAGTCAGTTGAATCTGCATATTCCAATGCCAATTTGCTTGTGGTGACGCGACTAAGTTTGACACCAAACGCTCGCTCAATCAGGTCGCAGCACATTTCATTCGATTTCTCGCTGGTGCTGCCAAGAAAGATTGTTTCGTTTTCGCCGTCCCAAAGAACCGACGTTTCTGCCATCCGTTTAAAGTTACCTTTGTCAGCCTCATCGGAACATCGTGCCTCAACGGCGTCTTTTGCCTCCTGCTTTTGGGCCTTACTCGGCTTGCCGCCCGGATTGTCAACAAGTAATGGGGCCAGCTCGATTTGCATCCAGGCATTTTTGATCGAAGAGGGCACACTGCACGAATCCACGCGGATCCCAAAATGGATTGCCTCGCCAATGATATTCTTCTCTACCGAGAAATCGGTGTCGAATAGATGATCGCCTGCCGTGAAGCCAACGTTGGGCTGCTCGAACAAGTTCGTTTCAAACGCCCCAATTCGAAACTTGTTGAGAAGTTTGATGTGTGACTGGCCCAACGCATCGGTCGGATCTTCCACGATTCGAAAACGCTCAAAAGTTACCGATCCGGTCAGAAATCCCATTTTGGCCTCAATTCCTTCATCCGCGGTGCAAAGTTTCACAGTGTGCAAGACTTTTAGTTTCGGGATTATTTGCTCAAAACTTTATTGAGTGCTCAGAGATCTTGATTGGGATATTTGCTTGGCATTGCAAAAGACACAAAACCTGCCAAATCAATATCGTTCAGAGAGGTAAATTCTGAGAAATCGATTCACCAGTTCCTGAGTCCATTAGTGTATTGCTTAGGCTCCGTACTTGCTCATGCGACCGGCATTGGCGAGTGCCAGCGGCATCAAGTATTTAGCTTCGAATTGGCTTAGACCGCCCATGACCGATTCTGACTCACTGAATGCTTGGCAGCGATCACTGCGACAGCAATCGGAAACCAGTAACGTTGGGACAGGGTGCCAGCTGTGGGCTTTCATATAGGCGGGAGTACTGTGATCGCCAGTCACGATTGTGACGGTCGGTTGAAGAGAGTTGATGCGAGGGATGATTGAGTCAAGTTGTTCAATTCGTTTTACTTTTTCGTCAAAATTTCCATCCTCTCCGGTGCTGTCGGTGTACTTGAAGTGAATAAAGAAAAAGTCGTACTCGTTCCAATTCTGCTCGAGTGTTTCAATTTGTTCGTCAAGCGTTGTTGCGCTGCCAACAATATCCATTCCCACCAAACTGGCTAGGCCCTTGTACATGGGATAGACTGCGATTGCTGCAGCCCGCAGACCGTAGACATCGCGATAGGAATCGATTTTTGGTTTGGCTGCAAAGCCTCGCATGGTTAATCCATTGGCTTTGGGTTGGCCAGCGAGGATTTTTTTGTGCCTGGGTCACAAATTCAGCGGCCAGCTGCGCGGTTTTTTCGCTGCCAGAATCATTGGCCTGTGGGGCAAGTGGCGGAATTCCGGTTTGCTGTGGATCAGTGTCATCGACATTTCCATCAAGTCTCGGCCCACGAAAGACGACGACAAAACGATGTTCTTTGACAGGCCTGACAATGATTTCGACACCGTCGATCCTTATTTCGGCGTCCAGCTTTTGAGCCAGCGGTGCGCTCTCTTCTGTCGGTATGCGTCCCGCACGGCGATCGGAGATATTGCCGTCAGAATCCAGCGTGCAAAAATTGCAACGTACCGCAACGTCGCCATCTGCGAGTTCGAATCCGATTCCTGTCGCTTCAAGTGCGCCCCTTCCGATGGGGTACATGATTGGATCGTATCCAAACAAGCCCAGGTGACCTGGGCCGCTCCCAGGACTGATTCCTGGAAAGACGGGTATGCTGCCACCTTGAACGCCGATCTTTGCCAATTCATCCAGGTTGGGAGTGCGGGCGGTTTCCAATTCAGTCATTCCACCGGGAATCAGGGGAAGCCCACCGAGACCATCCGCCACCAACATGACGATTTTTGAATCGTTCTGAATGAAAAGGTCTCGCGTCAGATCGTGGATATTTACGGTCATGGAATTGCCGGTCCGCGTAGTTAAGTGGGTAAGACTAAGAATTTAGCAAGAAACGCCCTGATGAAGAATGACTGTTCCAGGGACGCACATGGAAAACCGCTTGCGGAAATACTTTGCCACCGAGAATCAATCACTTCGCAATCAAGATGTAGAAACGAAATACGGCGTGATCGAGAGTTGGAAACGATTTCATACATCGGTCTTGGTGCACCGACGATTCTGCCATGAGAAAACGTATTCCGTGTTCCGACTACTAGTACCGCAGACCGTTTTGAATTGACGGGTACAAGGCTAAGAAAACCAGTGTATCTGATGTTCTCGCCCCGCCAATCGAAGACGGGCCTAGGTACTAGTCAAAAAGTGGGGGTGGAATAGCGGGAGTTTCCCCAGGGCCATGGACCAATAACGATTGCAACGAATTGCGTTTTCAGGAATTTTCGCGACAGTTTTAGGCGCGATAAGTCACACTTTGGATCAACATCTGAAACTTCGACGGTTTGTTTGCAATGAACGTTCTGCCTAATTACTTTATATCGGTCTCAACATGATTTTTTACTAGAGTTCAAAAATGCCCCTCAAACAGGTTGTCTTTCCAAAGTTTGTTGCACCGCTCATTTTCGCATTGGCGTTGTTGGCGAGTACAACAATTAGCAGTTCCGATGTCTTCGCCGAAGAGTACTTTGTTAGCCCTGGTGGTGACAATTCAAATGACGGATCATGTGACTCTCCATGGCAGACGATTTCCTTTGCTTGTTTGCAATTGTCGCCCGGTGACATCTTAACGATCGGACGTGGGACTTATGGTAACAACGGTAGCGAGGGAAATATTCTGCTTCGTTATCAAGACCCCGTTTCCGGTGAGTATCATCCATTGGAAGGATCGCGTCGGAAAGTAACTCGAATTCGGGCAGAGGACAATTGCCGTCCACCATTGATCTATGGCAGCTTGGATATTCGTGGGAGTTACATTTCGGTGCGTGGACTTGAGTTCGCAAGTGATCGTTCGAGTAACGGGCCAGGAATCGTTGCCTATGAAAGTCACAATGTTGGAATTTACAATAATATCGTTCACGATCATGGAGGCGGGGGTATCAATTTCAATCAGTGTGATTTAGTTCGAGCAGAACGAAACACTTGTTATAACAATGCCAACAAAAATCCTGATCAACACAGTGGTATTTCGTCTTATCAGGCAATGGTCCGTACGAAGGTCAGAGGCAATAGGTATGGTGTAATAATTCGTAACAATATCTGTTTTTGCAACCGCAACCTGGTCCCCACCGCCGCCGGCCGAATTACCGATGGAAATGGTGTCGCAATTGACGATCACATGTATCGCCAGACGAACGATATCATTTTGGCCGCCATGCAGCGCGAGTTGCATTCCGAATCGTCGAGTGGAAAACCGTCGATTGGCGTGAACGCCGACGGCTCCCCAAAACCCTACGTTCGTCCAAGTCTGGTGGAGAAAAATTTGTGTTTTTACAACGGTGGGCGGGGAGTTAGTGTTTACCTTGCAGAGAATGTCACGGTTCGACGCAACACGTTGGTTTTTAACCTCCAGTCTCCAGAGTTTGTCAGTCAATTGCCGCGGGATCCAGAGACCGGTCTTCCCTACTTTTATCATGGTGAACTTGGTGTGATCGATTCCAACCAAGTCAACGTTAGGTGGAATCTCGCTCTTGCAGCGGGCGACGAGGTCGCGGCGGCGGAACATTATTTTGAGATTCATCCCCCGAGGCGGAGGTCCACCAACAAGTTCCGGAGAAACCTGTTTGTGAACCTGGTCAATTTCATGCGTTCGGTCAACGTATTCGGTGTGGATCGATCCCAGCTGTTGCGTTTTGGCGGTTTTTGATTCATGTGTCGCGCGTGACGTTGGCGATGTTAGGCTAGTACAGGCATAAACTGCCAGCGAGTCTTTCTGACCGGAAGGTTTCAACCACTCCGGTCCACCATGTAGTCGACGCATCGAAAAATTTGACGAAACTCCAGAACTCTCATGAAGAAAAAGATCCTCACCATCATTGGAACTCGTCCCGAAGCGATTAAGCTTTGCCCTTTGGTTCTCGAGTTGCAAAGCCGATCCGATGAGTTTGAATCAATTGTCTGCTCAACAGGTCAGCATCGCGAAATGCTTGCCCAGGTTTTCGAAACGTTTAATGTTTCAGCTGACTTTGATCTTGAATTGATGGCGCCGAATCAGAGCCTTGCTCAGGTAACTGCCCGTGCGGTTAAGGGATTGGATGAAGTGTTTACCCAGGTCCAACCGGACGCTTGTTTGGTTCAAGGTGATACCACAACGGCTTTCTGTGGCGGATTGGTTGGGCACTATCACCATACATTGACGGGGCATGTTGAGGCGGGACTGCGAACCGGCAATAAGTTTTCTCCATTTCCAGAAGAAATGAATCGCCGCCTCGTTGGGCGAATGGCCGATCTTCATTTTGCCCCGACACCTCAATCAGCAAAAGCACTCCTGGACGAAGGGACTGATCCCTCATCCGTGTTCGTGACTGGAAATACGGTAATTGACGCATTGTTGTGGGTGCGGGAGAAGGTCACAAAAAAAATGCCAGAAGATGCGAAGAAGGTGGCTGAACTCATTGGCGAACGGCAGACTGTTTTGGTTACTGGCCACCGCCGCGAGAGCTTTGGAGGTGGGTTTGAAAGTATGTGCCAAGCCATTCGAGATGTCGCGGATGACCATTCAGACTGGGCATTCGTCTATCCTGTTCACTTGAACCCCAACGTCCAGGAGCCCGTCAATCGTATTTTGGCGAATCACCCCAGTATTCACCTGGTTGATCCGCTTAGTTATGAGCCTTTCGTTTGGTTGATGGATCGTTGTACTGTCGTCTTAACTGATTCGGGGGGCGTCCAGGAAGAAGCTCCATCTCTAGGCAAGCCCGTCTTGGTGATGCGAGAGACGACGGAGCGTGGTGAGGGAATCGAAGCGGGGAACGCCAAGCTGGTTGGTACTTCGAATGAGAAGATCGTATCTGAGTTGACGGCATTGTTAGCCAGTAAAGAGGCCCGTTCGGCGATGGCCAGCGTTAAGAATCCCTATGGTGAAGGTGACTCTTGCAAAAAGATCGCAGATATTCTTCGCGACGCAGATTCACTTTCCAAATAGGTCACCGACCGATACTCATTTTTGGAATGTCTCGGCGGGAGCCTCGACCTCCCGGAAAGAAAAACGACCTGGGCGCACAAAAAAGGCCTCACCAAACTTTGGTGAGGCTTATGAGCTATCAGTTATCCAGCCAGATTTATTCTTCGCTGGAGTCCGGTTCATCTCCACTTTCGGAGGCTCCGACACCAACCGGTTCTTCGTCATCCGGTTTCGTTTCTGGTTCTTCAAAAACTCCTTCGAACTTGAGGTGTTTCATTTTGCCTTCATCGTTTCGTTCGGCGTCGACCATGATACGGTTTTTGCCTTCGAAACGGCCTTGCAGCAGCTCTTCGGAAAGTGGATCCTCGATGTAGCTCTCCAGGGCGCGACGCAGTGGGCGAGCTCCGTAATCGAGGTTGGTACCCTTTTTGATCAAGAATTCTTTGGCGTCGTCAGTCAACTCGAGTTTGAATCCACGATCTTCAAGTCGTCCTCGAATCTTGGAAAGCTCGAGATCCACAACCAAACGCAAGTCTTTCTTTTCCAGGTGGCGGAAAATGATAGGTTCATCGCTTAGACGGTTGAGGAACTCTGGGCGGAACGCACGTTGAATCTCGTCGAACACGCGTTCTTTCATGTTCTCGAACGTTGAATCATCGCCAGCGCCCGGCAATCCAAAGCTGGATTCATTCTTGATCGAGTGAGCTCCAACATTGGTTGTCATGATCAAGATCACGTTGCGGAAGTCGATATTGCGTCCGAAGCTGTCGGTCAGGCGTCCTTCTTCCATCACTTGCAACAGCATGTTGAAAATGTCGGGATGTGCCTTTTCGATTTCGTCAAGCAACACAACGGCGTAAGGTCGACGGCGAATCTTTTCGGTCAACTGACCGCCTTCTTCGTAGCCAACGTATCCCGGAGGGGCACCGATCAAGCGGCTTAGATTGTGCTTCTCCATGTATTCTGACATGTCGATCGTGATCAGCGCTTCTTCTTCACCGAACATAAACTGAGCAAGCGCCTTGGCCAGCAATGTTTTACCGACGCCCGTTGGGCCGGCAAACATAAAGCAACCGATTGGACGCTTTGGATCTTTGAGGCCAGCTCGAGAACGGCGAACCGCTTTGGAAATGGCTTTGATCGCTGGATCTTGGCTGATGACTTTTTTGTGAAGTTCATCTTCCATTCGCATCAGACGCATACTGTCTTCGGCGGTAAGTCGGGTGACAGGAATTCCTGTCATCTTTGAGATGACTTCTGCAATGACTTCTTCGTCGACAACGCCGTCTGTTTGTTGTGATTTCTCACGCCATTCGCGTTTGATTTGCTCTTTCTTCTTGCGAAGTTTATCTGAGCTGTCTCGAAGTGAAGCGGCTTTTTCAAAGTCTTGATTAGCAACCGCGTCTTCTTTTTCTTTGTTCAAACGTTCGATGTCGTCGTCGATCTCCTTCAGATCTGGTGGACGAGTCATGGAGCGTAGTCGAATACGAGCACCAGCTTCGTCGATCACATCGATTGCTTTGTCGGGTAGACAGCGAGAGGGGATGTAGCGAGCCGAATAATCGACGGCAGCTTCGACCGCGTCGTCTGTGATTTGAACACGGTGATGTTCTTCGTAGCGGGGGCGCAATCCTTTGAGGATTTCGATCGTTTCCGTGTTAGACGTTGGTTCTACGATAATCTCCTGGAAACGGCGAGCAAGTGCGGTGTCTTTCTCAATGTATTTTCGATACTCATCAAGAGTTGTCGCACCGATACACTGGACTTCACCACGTGCAAGGGCAGGTTTGAGAACGTTGGCTGCGTCAATGGCACCTTCTGCACCACCTGCACCAACCAGAGTATGAAGTTCGTCAATGAACAAGATTGTATTCTTGTTGCGTTTGACTTCGTTCATGACTGCTTTGATTCGTTCTTCGAATTGACCGCGATACTTGGTGCCAGCGACCATCATCGCAAGGTCAAGGACCACGATTCGTTTTTCGGCAAGGATCTCAGGGATATCACCTTCGATAACTCGCTGAGCGAATCCTTCGACGATGGCGGTTTTACCTACGCCCGCTTCGCCCAAGAGAACCGGATTGTTTTTGGTTCGTCGGCAAAGGACCTGGATGGCTCGTTCGATTTCGTTGGCTCGACCAATGACAGGATCAAGCTTTCCTGAGCGAGCAAGTTCAGTCAGATCGCGTCCAAAACTATCGAGGGCAGGAGTCTTGGAAGATTTCTTTCCGCCTTGAGACGCGCCTTCTCCGCTGCCACTCATTCCCTCGCGACCGCCACGCTCGCCACCTTCGCCTCCTTCGAGACCGTTGCCAAGCAGGTTTAGAACTTCTTCGCGAACATCTTCAAGCTTCAGGTCCAAGTTCATGAGAACCTGAGCAGCAACGCCTTCGTGTTCGCGGAGCAAACCAAGCAGGATATGCTCAGTGCCGACAAAGTTGTGATTCAGATTTCGAGCTTCTTCCATCGAAAATTCGATGACTTTCTTCGCCCGAGGTGTTTGAGGCAACTTGCCCATGGTGATCATTTCCGGACCACTTTGTACGAGTTTCTCAACTTCAAGTCGAATTTTTCGCAAGTCAACGCCAAGGTTCTTCAGAACATTGGCTGCGACCCCCGTTCCCTCCTTCACCAATCCAAGCAACATGTGCTCGGTACCGATGTATTCATGATTGAAACGTTGAGCTTCTTGGTTAGCAAGTTGCATGACCTTGCGAGCTCGGTCGGTAAAACGTTCGTACATTTCGCATTCCTCTTTGGGTTGCACACCTGGTTGGGTTCACCAGCCGCTTCACGTGCGTTATCTGTTTATGATTAATGCGTTTGAAATTACCTGATGGTTCATTGCAAACGTCTTCACTAATCGTCTGAGCCCGTCTCCGACAAAACAACATCATCTCCCGAAAGTTCGGAAAGGTAGTTGTTGTTGCCCGTTTCGGCCTCGATTGGATTTTGTTTTTCGATCAGCTCAATCAGTTTCTTCTCTTGTTGAATTTCAAACTCCCAATGAAGTGACTCATCGAATTTTTGTATTTCAGCGAGTTGTTCGCGGGCCTGTTTCATTCGACGTCTGTGTCGAAACATGGTTGCCATGAACAATCGTGATTGAACGTCTCGTGGGTTTTTCTCCAGTTGCTGAACGAAAAGCCTTTCGGCATCCGTCCAACTCCCATTTAAGTATTCCGCTTGAGCCCGAATAAACAAGGTGTCGTCAGTGCTAATGTCCACTACATCTGGTGCGGATCCAACGGATAACAGCTCAGGAAGGCTTCGATAAGCCACCGAAGCACTTGCAATCCACACCACCAATATCAACGGCCACGCCACAATGGGAAAACTGTCCCCCAAAAGTTGTGGCCAGACAAAAGTCGAAATCAGCGCCAAATTGACCAAGAACGAAAATCCAATGGCAATCCAAAGGCTCGGCCAGTGTCCCTTGGTCCATAATCGGGCCAGGCCAGGCCATCCGCAAAGAATTGTGGGGCCCCAACGCATAAGCGGAACCTCCGTTCTGTCCGTAAAAAATACCACCCACTTACCCACTTCGTCCGTGGAAAAAAGTTGGCTTTTCCGGGTAAGTAGTGCCAAAGTATCAATCTCACCACGACTTACGTCAATCTCAATCCATCAAAGCTTTTTCAAAGCCCCAAATTACAATCGGTGCAATCAACAAAAATTAACATTTTCGGACGCTTTTTCGTGTATGGCGACCCTTGTTAAAGTTTCTGTAATCCTGACAACTCAAATGATCAATAGATTTGATAGCAATCAGGGTGCCAAATTTTTCCCCTTTACCCATTTCTTTTGTCAGGATTGGGGAATTGGCAAAATTGGTGGGGAAAACTACGTTTTGGTCTGATTCGAGTTTTCGTTTTCAGAATAATAGAAGAGACACTCTTCTCCACCGTGACAAGATGGCACTGACAAACGTGACAGACCAAAATTTTCAAGTCGATACTGCTACCTATCGAATTCTCGACGCCGCAATCAATCGCGCCGGCGAAGGACTACGTGTCGTCGAAGACTACACACGTATGGTAATGAGTGACGCTCATTTGTCTCAAAACCTGAAACAACTTCGGCATGATATCACTTCGGTTACCAATTCATTCGATCGTGGAAAAAGAATTGGAGCGCGCGATAGTCAATCGGATGTCGGACGCAACAATCAAACTCAATCAGAATATCAACGAGAAAACGAAACGGGCATCATCCAAGCCAATATGTCCAGAGTGGCTCAATCGCTTCGAACCATCGAAGAGTTTTCAAAAACGTTGAATGTCGATGTTGCCTCGAAAGTAGAGCAACTGCGATACGATGTTTATACGCTCGAGAAGGCGATTCTGACGACAATGATGAGCGTTAAGAACCTCGTTGGTGCACGGCTTTATGTTTTGGTCAACGGAATGGGGAGTCTGGAGGAATTCAAGGCGACCTGCAAATCGCTGCTCAACGCCGGCGTAGATATGCTTCAACTACGCGACAAGCGACTAAGAGATCGTGAGTTGGTCGTTGCAGGAAAAGTGTTGACTGAAATTACTCGGGGAACCTATGCCAAGTGGGTCATGAACGATCGCTGCGATCTTGCACTTGCCGCAGGTGCCGATGGAGTGCACCTGGGACAAGACGATTTGAAAGTAGGTGACGCGCGGCGTGTGGTCGGGCCGTCTAAATTGATCGGAGTCTCAACACATTCACTTGAACAGGCTCGGCAAGCCGTAATCGATGGCGCTAACTACATTGGAGTAGGTCCTGTTTTCCCAAGTCAGACGAAATCCTTCAAAAATCATGTTGGTGTCGAATTGGTTGAGCAAGTTGCCGCGGAAATCAAGCTTCCTTTTTATCCAATTGGCGGAATCAATCTAGAGAATATCGAAGCTTTGACGGCAATCGGTTGCCATTATGCCGCTGTCAGCAAAGCCATCATCAAAGCAGAGGATCCGGTGGACGCGGCTCTAGAGATGAAGGCGTCGCTGACTCGCAACGCGCCCGTCTAGAGCGAGTTTAGTTTAGGTGTGGCGGTATTTTCGTCGTTTTGTCTTGGAAACAACGCCGAGGTGACGCTATTCGTAAGTCCAACTTGGACTAGTGTAATTTTCGTTTCGCAGTCGCGGCTTTTCGTCGTTTCGCTCACAAGACAAAATGCAGAAGTGCAATCTTGATGGGGATCTTGCCCTCAATGCAGGAAAAAAAATTGGGGCGACAAGGGAGGACTGCAAGAACTGCATTCACTGTTTAAGGCACGGATTACAGCAAAAACGCAGCGTCGCCGCGCTCATGGCTTTGGCTGGCCTCGTAAAAAACGTGAGGCAACTCTATAGTCAGCGCTATGCCGCCCAATCGCCCCAACACGGAAACTTCAAGTCATATTAGCGCGCCTCCAACTCAGTTGGGGCAGGCAATTGTCAAAGAGTCTTCCTATCAAATTCAGAACACGCCTTCTGAAATTAAAGGCAATTTTCTCAAAGTTGCAGCCTTCCAAATTATTCTTCGCACGGGTTGGATTTTCAAAACTGAAAGCATCGTCATGCCGGCGGTGATGGATTCGATTGCTGGCGCTGGATGGCTGAGAGGGATATTGCCCGTTTTGAATCGCTTTGGCCAAAGCATTCCACCTCTGCTGGCAGCGGGGTGGGTGACACAGGCTCCGTTCAAAAAGCGGATTTTGAGTGGAGCGACGATGGTGATGGGGGCGAGTTTTTTGTTCCTGGCGATGATCTGGTTTTGGACGGGCGGTGAAGCAAGTTGGCTGCCGCTGGCTTTTTTAACAATCTACGGAGTCTTCTTCGTCGCCGTCGGAATTCTAAATTTGGTACTAAGCACACTGATCGGCAAAGTGGTCAGGACGGACCGTCGAGGTCGTTTGATGCTGTGCGCGAATATTGGCGGTGCCAGTTGTGCGGTGGTTTGTGCCTGGTTTCTGCTTCGACAATGGATTACTCCGGAAAACGGCAGCTTCACCAATATCTTTGCGTTCGCGGGAGGTGCGTTTCTCATCGCTGGTTTCTTGAGCCTGTTTCTCAATGAATCTCCTGATGATTTGAAACAGGAGGCCTTTTCCGTAAAACGCGTTTTTCAATCAGCATTTTCAATTTTGAAGTCAGACCATAATTTTCGTCTTCTGGCAATTATCGGAGCGCTTTTCGGGTTATCTTTGACCCTGTTCCCCCATTACCAGGCACTTGGGCGTGAACGATTGCAAGTGGGGCTGGATTCTTTGGTGCCCTGGCTGATTGCTCAGAATCTGGGAGTTGCCTGTTTTAGTTTGCCGGCGGGATGGTTGGCTGACCGATTTGGAAATCGCTTGGTACTTCGCCTGCTCTTATGCGGGTTGAGCATTGCACCGGTTTTGGCGTTGGTTTTGTCCGCTCAGGGGGAGGCGGCCCAAGGACTCTTTATTTGGGTGTTTGTTCTTTTGGGGTTAACCCCGGTAACGTTTCGAACGTTTAGTAACTACACGCTTGAACTGGCAGATCGTGACCAGCAGCCTCGCTATTTGAGTACATTGAGTCTCTGCATCGCGGTGCCTACGATGTTGATTTCCTCTTTGCTTGGTTTGGCGATTGACTACATTGGCTTTCAGCCTGTTTTTATTCTGGTCGTTGCTTGTCTGATTTCTGCTTGGTTTCTGACCATTGGACTTCGTGAACCTCGATACTCCTGAATTCGATTCGCTGGTGAACCGATTCACAATGCAGAATTAGTTTTGACATGGCTTGTGGTCATCGAAGACAATGCGTGCGTAAAATCATTGACGACATCAATCATTCATCATTTGGAGCGAATCCATGTTTTTAAGAGTAGTGACCGGGCTTGCCGTGGCGTTGGCAGGGTTTGTTGGTTTGCAGGAAGATCAAGAGCTCAATGGTGCCAAGTGCATCGTGATGGGCAAGCGAGCAGCAAATACTGAATACGCGGTGGAGTACATGGAAGGGAATGTATACCTGTGTTGTCGTCGTTGTGTCGCCAAGTTTGTGGCGGATCAAGAACTTGAAGCACCGACATTTACCGTGAAGGCCAATCATCAATTGGTTGTGACGGGCCAATACGTTCAGAAAGGTTGTCCGATGTCGGGTAAACCTCTGAAAGAAGGAGCTGTTGCTCAAGTGGGAGGAGTCGAAGTAGGTTTCTGTTGTATGGATTGCTCAGACAAGGTTGACGCGATTGAAGATTTGGAGGCAAAAGCTGAAATCGTATTTGCCAAAGTCGCCTTCGAGCGCGCCTTCGCAAAAAAAGCCGATTTGTCCAATGCGACTTGCCCAATTAGTGGTGGTGAAATCAATGTAGAGCAATTCTCATTGCACAATGGTGGCAAGGTCTACTTTTGCTGTCCCAAGTGCAAGGCAAAGTTTGACGAAGATGCCGAACCGTTTGTGACTAAATCCAATCTGCAATTGTTCGTGACTGGGCAGGTTGCTCAGACTGCCTGTCCATTTTCGGGTGGTGATATGAATGAGGAAAAAGTCGTCGAAGTCTCAGGTGTTAACATCAAGTTGTGTTGTGGCAACTGCGTCAAAAAAGTGAACGCCGCAGATTCTGACGATGAGAAAGCGGAATTGCTGTTTTCTGCCAAAGCATTCAAACGTGGATTTGGCGAAGAGTAAGCGATCAAGTTGTGCCGGTTTTCACTGGCGACTGAAACCTTGGCCAGTTCCAATTGAAACTGGCCAATTCATTTAGATACCCGATCAATTCAAAATAGGCCCCATCTATTTTGAATTGATTCGTTTGACGTAGGCGTAGTAGGCTCCGAATTCGGTGCCATCTTTTTCAAGAAAACGTCCTGCAAGTTGCGTTTGACCGGCGACCAACTCGACTCGGAAAACGATTTCTGGTGCTCCCGCTTGATACGGTTTTTGCCATTCCGTTTCACCAATTCTCAAGTGAACCGATTCAGGGGTAATGGCTTTACCGGGTTGAGTTCTCATGGCTTTGACGCCAGGAACATCATCCTCTGCGCTAGCCTCAGCATCAATCGCAAGATTGGCTTCCCGTGGCCAGCGGCACAGGGCGACCTCGTAGGTTCCCGCCTCGTATACGTCGATATTCCAGAATCCCGTTTGTGCGGGGCCGTTCAAGGCGCGACGGACTTGAGCCTGGTTCCAAGGCGTACTGCCGTTTGTGATCCAGTCGTGGGACGTCAGACGCGTTGGGTTTTCTGCAGGATGTCCAATGGAAATTGCGGTTTCGTCCTGAAAGCTGGGTTCAAGTTCTGCCCACCAATGGTCGTAGAATTGAGTTAACTGTTTCACGATCTCGGGATGGGTATTGGCCACATCGCTTTGCTGTGAAGGATCATCGGTGAGGTCGTAAAGTTCTTTTCCATTGATCAGTCGCCATGGGCCCATCATTACAGCGCTCTTCCGCCATTTGATTGGGTCCTTAACCCTTTGTGAGTCGGTGATCAATATACGCTTTTCCAGATTGATGGCGGATTGGGAGTGGTTGAGAATGCTGGCGATGCTGCATCCGTCAAAAGGGAGATCCGGCGATTCGATTTCACACAATTCGATTAGTGTAGGGAGTAAATCAACATGAGCCGCCAAGGTCCCGACGTCCTTCCCGCCGAGTAGTTTTCCGTTTGGCCAGTGAACAAACATTGGGACGCGGTGCCCTCCATCGTATTCGCTACCTTTGTGACCTCGCATCTGGGAATTGAAGATTTTGCCCCCAGATGAAGTGCCGTTGTCGGTGGTGAAAATGAAAATCGTGTTGTCAGAAAGCCCCTCATCAATCAGAAACTGACGTAGCCGTCCAACGTTATGATCGATATTCGCAATCATGCCCAGGAAGTTGGCAACATGGACTCCTTGCTCAGCGTAGGGTTTGCTGAAATCTTCAGGGCAATGCATCGGACCGTGGGGAGCGTTCGTTGATATGTACGCGAGAAACGGTTGCTTTGCTTCTTTCCGTGACTTGATGAAGTCGGTTGCATAATCAAAAAAGACATCGGTGCAAAAGCCTTTCGCTGGCGTAGGGGTTCCGTTGTGCCAATAGTGTCCGTCGAAGTAGGCATTGTTCCAATAATCTGGAGTCTGCCCGACTCCACCGCCGCCGTGCCGCAGGACTTCATCAAAGCCACGGTCTTCTGGACGGTAAGGATAGTTGTCGCCAAGATGCCATTTGCCAAACATTCCTGTGGCGTAGCCAGCGTCCTTGAAAACTTGCCCCAGAGTGATCTCGTTCTTGCGCAGCATCGATCTGCCCATGATCGTATGCCACACTCCTGTACGATTGGACCAATGTCCAGTCATCAACGCCGCGCGGCTTGGCGAGCAAGTGGGCGAAACGTGGTAGTTCGTAAGACGAATCGACTGTTCGTAAAGCACATCCAATTCAGGAGTCTTGAGAACTGGATTGCCATGACAGGAAAGGTCACCATACCCTTGATCATCCGTGATCACGATCACCACGTTAGGTCGTTCGTTTTGGGCATGCAGTCTTAAAGGCCCTACAACTATCAAAAGGGCGAAAAGGAAAACCGTGACCTGTTTGAAATTGCTCATTTAGATTTCGCTTTCCGGGAAATCAGCATTATGTTCTTTGTTGCAGCCAATGTACATGATTTGTTGTGGATCAACTGAACCATTATGTTGCGGGTAACTGGTTCATCACGCAGATTGGGGATTCGTGATACATCCTGTCAGTCGCCATTTTTTGAAAAACCAATCGCCGCCTTGGTCGCTAATGTGCCTGCGATCCTCATCGCTTGCGGAATCAATGGGTGGTGGTGGGTCGGCTCGATCTTTGGAACCGCCCTCATTTCCGTCGGAGTTTTCGTTGCCGGAGTGAATCCGGTGTTTGCTTGGCTTCCGTGAAAGTTGCCGATGCGCAGTGTCTTCCTCTCCATGGAATCACAAGGAAATGTTGAATTCCCAAGACGTTAACAGGGAATTCGTTCCAGGATTCATTGCTGGCAGATTGAGCTCGGCGACCGATGTGCTTGCGAGAATTCGTTGTCCGCCATTTCAAGGGCCACTGATTGATCTTGGAGATCCCTTCAATATCAGCGATATTAGCGGCTCAGAAAGTTCATGGATGGAACGATGAAACGTATATTTTTCTCGGTCGGAGAACCCAGCGGCGACTTGCACGGAAGCAACTTGATTCGTCAGCTGAAATCTTTGGGCCAACCAGTAGAGTGTGTTGGATTCGGTGGCCCCAAGATGAAGGAGGCCGGTCTCGATCAACACTACGATTTGACGCAACACGCGGTCATGTTGCTATTCACGATTCTCAAAAAGCTTCGATTCTTTTTCTCTCTGGTCGACCAGGCCGAAGAGTATTTCAAAGAACATCAAGTCGA
Source organism: Mariniblastus sp. (assembly GCA_965224765.1). GTDB lineage: Bacteria > Planctomycetota > Planctomycetia > Pirellulales > Pirellulaceae > CAZDBA01. The sequence continues at coordinate 41,520 of CBDDAC010000020.1, read as the reverse complement.
TGCGGTGGTTCTTATCGACTATCCAGGGTTCAACTGGCACATCGCCAAGCGAGCAAAAAAGCTGGGCATCCCGGTTTTCTATTACGGAGTCCCTCAGGTATGGGCCTGGGCTCCCTGGCGCGTTCGGAAAATCCGAAAACGCGTCGATCACATTTTGTGCAAATTACCATTCGAGAAGAAGTGGTTTGAAGATCGAGGTTGTACAGCGACTTATGTTGGGCATCCGTTCTTTGATCAATTGGAGTCCCAGAAACACGATCCATTGTTCATGCGTGCGTTTCGATCTCAAAGTGATTCCCAAGAACAGTGCGAGAATGTCCCCAGTGAACCAACCGCTAGCGGGAGTCTTGCCCATTCCCGTTCGCCAGGCATGGGTTGCTTGACTGCAAAATTTGACCAGGTTGAACGAGGCTCCAAATCCTTAAGTGTTCAGGGACAATCCCAAGTGCTGTTGTTGCTGCCTGGCTCTAGAAATCGTGAAGTCCGTGACAACTTGGGCGGTATGCTGAAATCTGCTCAAGTTGCTCAGAGACACGTTCCTGGATTACGAGTTGCGATTGGTTTTTTCAACCAGCAGCAGTGTGACGCGGCCAAATCAGTGATCAATGAACAAAAGATCAATTGTGAGTTGTATGTTAATCGAACTGGCGAGCTGATGAAGTCGGCGGATGTTTGTGTTGCCTGTAGCGGAAGCGTGTCACTGGAATTGATGTACCACCGCTTGCCGACTGTGATCGTCTACAAAATCGGCCGCATCACTCGTCTTTTGGAAAAGGTTCTGATTCGTAGTCGTTACATTACTTTGGTAAATCTTCTGCGAGCGACCAAGCTTACTCGAGACTGGTTTTCGACGTATAACCCGGACTCGGCAGACGCTGAAAGCGTTCCTATGCCAGAGTATTTGTTCTCAGGCGATCGAACAGCTAATGTTGCCAAGAGGGTTGTCGACTGGATCACCGATGAATCCCTGAGGCAATCGACGATTCAGGAACTTGATGATTTGGCAAGGGAATTTGCGATCCCGGGTGCTTCACGCCGAGCTGCAGATTTTATCGCTGATCGTTTGGCGATCAAAAAAGCCCAGCGTGTAGCTGCCTAGCACCCGTCGTCGAGGTTTTTGCCTTTTACGGGAGGTTGAGGCTCCTGCCGAAACAATTCTTGTTCCTCTCAAACGTGGAACATAGGGCAAGTACCCGGACCGGTTTGAATTGACGGGTAACAAGGCTAAGAAAACCGGTGTATCTGATGTTCTCAGCCCGCCAATCGAAGACGGGCCTAGGTACTAGTTCGTGTTTGGCTGCATTTCGCCAAACAATAGAATAGTGGGTTGAATGGTGAATTCACTTTCATTTTCACGCGTGGTCTGCACGATTCCGGCGGTTGCCGCTAGAATTCCGCAAAGACCAAAAGTTGATTGACGAATACTTGCCAGCGAATGAACTTGAGAAAAGGAAACTACCGTGTTATTGGGTGAACCAGGGCGAACAGGCTACGACATCAACTTTTCTCTGTTGGGGTTTCCCATTCGGGTTCATCCTGCGTTTTTCATCATGCCATTGATCATCTGTGGTAGCGGACTTGGAAATGAAGCAAACCCCGGAGTCACGTTACTGATCGCGACCGTAGTATTCTTTGTTTCGATCTTAATTCATGAACTTGGGCATTCTCTGGCTTTCAAGTATTACGGAATCTCATCGCACATCGTTTTGTATTGGATGGGGGGAGTCGCAGTTCCTGGAGGGCCAAGTTTTGGGCGCAGGAGAGCTATGGACTCCAATGGGCAGATTATTGTTTCGCTTGCAGGTCCATTCGCCAACTTCGCCCTAGGAGGATTGTTCATTGGAATCGCCTACCTTGTCGGTGGGAATGTTGTTTACAGCCCCATGGGGTTTCTGCCAATGGTTTATGCCGATTTGTCGGGCACGGTACTCGGAGGAAACACCGCAATTTTCAATGTGTTCCGCTTCGTGTTTTTCGCAAATTTCGTTTGGGGATGTTTGAATCTCATTCCCATTTATCCATTGGATGGTGGGCAGGTTGCTCGAGAAGTATTCATGCAAGCGGATCCTCATAGCGGTTTGAAAAATAGTTTGATTCTCTCCATCGTTATGGCGGGATTGATTGCGATGCTTGGCTGGCAAAGTGGAAGCATGTTCATGATGGTCTTCTTTGGATTCATGGCCTATTCAAACTACATGATGTTGCAGCAGGGCGGCCGCACCGGTGGCGGTTGGTAACGCAATCGATCGATTTGCCAACAACGAAAGCGTTTGCTAGGCGTTAGAAAAGCCACGCCTGCGTGTAGCGTGTGGAACCTAAGCCACTCTCCCTTCGGGCACGGAGGAAAGGTGACTTGAGTCGTCCCAATTTCCATGTCTTGAGTTTCTCTCGCCACAAAAATTCACAATCTCTCTGCGGCGAGTGTACTTTGAAGAGGCAATGGAAACCCGACGCGTGAGCGAGGACGAACCCGACACGTCCTCGCTCACGCGTCGGGTTTCCGTACAGCCTGAAACCATGTGGATTGGTAAGGACGAATGCTTAGAATCGCAAAGCGTATTCTACAGATGCCGTCGCATCCGCGACTTCGTTATTGGTTTGGGGAGTGACCCCAGACTGAAAGTCTGGGGCTAATAGAAATAGTCGCACTGCGACAAATGCATTTGCGAAGTCACGTTCTTCGAAGAGCTAAATGGAAACCCGACACGTCCTCGCTCACGCGTCGGGTTTCCAAAAGCTTACGCGAGTTCATTCGTACGCGATGAAAAAGTCACAGCCTCGACGTGTGAGCGAAGTACAGCCTGAATCTGAACTCGCCCACTCGCCGATTTCAAAATGAAAAACGGCGAGCTCGTCGTTGCATTGAATTGAAACTCGCTCCTGTTGCTCAAGACGCAAGTAGCCAATGTTTTCCGAGGGACCAACCAAGGAGCGGTTGATGATTCCACGGCAACGGAACATCGTCCAGCGTTGTGTTAATGGCATTTCGCGTTGCCTACGAGGCAATCGCTGCTGAGAGTTGTCTCGTGTCACTTGGGGCACCAGGAACTTGAATTCTCGCCGCACTTATTGTTGCTTCGCCCATTCATGAAGTGATGGAATTCGCTTCCAAGTTGGCGGTGTTTTGACGTCAATCAATTTACGATATTTGGTTTTGTTGAGTTGCATGAAAAGTGCGTGATGTGTTTGCGCGATCTTCAAAAAGCCAAAACTTGGGTCGACTGGCGTCGTAAACGCGTTTTTTTTCTAAGAAAAGCATTTTTTTTTTGCCTGAGAAATATTGGGATAGTAAAGCGATACGCGACGACTCGTTTGTTGAATGGATCTATGTGATTCGCGATCAAATTTAGAATAATCGTCGAGTTGGGTTGTCACTTTTTTTATTGAAAACCGTTGAGACGCGATATGTTCATCGTCGAATTTGGTTTTAGATCGATGTTCAATTCGAATTTGGCGGTTGTATTTTTTTCAAGTGACACAATTCGCGATTGTAGTGGGCGTGTTTTCGCAAACTCTTTGTTTATAGGGGTTTTTGAAGATTGTTTTTGTCGTCGAAGTGCCCAAAGCGTCATTAAGGAAACGCCCAGCCCCCCGTAAAGGGGTTTAGGTTGAGGCATTCAATCTATTTTTTGCGCTGCATGTTGGTTTGGGGGTGCGTTAAAAGTCCGCCGAAATATTTAGCTTGTTGTTGCAGTTGAAAAATGGAGCTCAAAAAGTGTTCTTGGTGGAATTGAAACGTTCGCAATTCAAAACTTGAATCTGTTTTTCAAAATTTGGAGCGTCGCGAGTAAACAAAATCAAACTTTTTGGCAAAATAAATGTTGAAAAAATTCCAAGCTTTTCTAAAACTACGACCAAGGAAATCCACTTAGCGTTGCTGGTTTTGAAACACTGAATGAAAGTTCGACGTTTCGACGAAGGGATTAGTCATCAGCTAATGAGGGTGACCAAACGAATTTGGATTTAACTTTGGTTTTCTCGATAGTGGGATGGCTGTTGGCAAACGGATGCCGACGTGTTCATCTTGCATAGGCTCATTTACGGAGGACGTACTGTGGCCAAGAAGAAGAAAGCTGCTAAGAAAAAAGCAGCGAAGAAAAAAGTAGCTAAAAAGGCTGCTAAGAAGAAAGTAGCCAAGAAAAAAGCTACTAAGAAAAAGGCTGCTAAGAAGAAAGTAGCCAAGAAGAAGGCTACTAAGAAAAAAGCCACCAAGAAAAAAGCTACTAAGAAAAAAGCAACTAAGAAGAAAGTTGCCAAAAAGAAAACCGCTAAGAAAAAAGTCAAAAAGAAGAAGTAGTTAACCGGTTAATTACTCAACGTTGATGACTACTTAGTTTTGTAGCTATGAAACAACAAGAAAGGACCGTGGGCATTTGCTCATGGTCCTATTTTATTGGCGGCAGGCTATGCAGGGATTTCGTCCCAGCCTCGGGTTTTTCCCAGCCCGTGGCGAAATTCTTCGATTCGAAGGGAAAGCTCGTTGAACGAGTTCGCGTGTTGAATCACGTCCAGGTGCAGGCAGTAACATGGAACCCCCAGTACATCACCATTAGTGGGTTGATCCAGAGACGCGAACCCTCGGGAGCATCGTCCTCGCTGACGCGTCGGGTTTCCATTGCAACCTCTCGAAAACGTGAGCCTCACTTGGGGATGCCGCAGAGCGGCTATTTTCCTTAGCCCCAGACTTTGAGTCTGGGGTAAAGCGTTCCCAACCAAAACCTTTATTGCGGAGCGATGGCATCTGTTCTCCAGCCGAGCGGTTCTCTCCTGCTGCCTTGAAATTGAGACCCGGTGCGTCACCTCCCCGGGCGCGATGCGTCCGACCCTTCCGGCGGGAGCGTGACTTTTTTTATCCAAGTGAGGTGGTGACTTTATCGCGTGTAAATAGAAATGCATGTTGGGAGGCATTTCGAAACGCAAAGGCCGGTGCAGGTAGCATCTCGATCACACGTCGGGATTCCATTGGCAACCTCCCAGAGACGTGAACCCTCGGGTGCATGGTCCTCGATCCACGTCGGGATTCCATTGGCAACTTCCCAGAGACGTGAACCCTCGGGAGCATCGTCCTCGCTGACGCGTCGGGTTTCCATGAAGCCTGATGCTCTCGCCAATCGATTCGTGCACGAATCGAAAAATCACACCTTCACGGCGACCGCCCATCAAACAATGAGTCATTTGTCGCTGGTTGTTTCGACTGATCGTGAGTTTTCAGAGTATCAATGGCGTTTGACCAATTGCCAGTCCAGCTGGAAATCCGCTAACCCAGAACGGGCAACTGTGCTTGTTGTTGTGGAGCGGCAGCCGCTTTTTTCGCAAGCGTCATGACCAACTGATGGGCAAGGTTCTCCAGGTAAGGAGCGATCGTAGGATCGTCAAAGTTGCCGTCCGTCTCGCCAGAATCACCTCGTTCACGTACACCGATATTGATTGGAATTTCGCCGAGGAAAGGGATCTTGGCTTCCTCTGCGTACTGTTTCGCGCCACCTTTGCCAAAGATGTCGTAGGATTTTCCCGTGTCCGGACAAACAAAGGTGCTCATGTTCTCGACCATCCCAACGACGGGGATTTTGACTTCGCGGAACATGCCAACGGCTTTCACAGCGTCGATCAGGGCTACCTCCTGAGGCGTACAGACAACGACCGATCCGGTAATCGGAAGTAACTGAGAAAGCGATAGTGCAACGTCACCGGTGCCTGGGGGCATATCAATAATCAAGTAATCGAGATTGCCCCATTCAGTATCGCGGACAAATGTTGTGACTGCAGAGTGGAGCATGGGGCCACGCCAAATGATTGCCTTGTCGGCGGGGACCATGAATCCGATCGACATAATGGGCATGCCTTCGAATTCATTGGGTTTGATTTTTTCACCTTCTTTGGTGACACCACCGCGAACGCCGGTCAATTGTGGAATACTGGGGCCGTAGACGTCAGCATCCATTAGGCCGACTTTGCAACCTGCGCGTTTCAGGCCAAGTGCCAGGCTGGTTGATACTGTACTTTTGCCAACGCCACCTTTTCCACTGCCCACCGCAATGACTGCTTTGGCAGTCAAGCCAACTTGGCCAAGAGGCAGAGGGGCTCGATCGTGTTCGGTGATTTTGAGATTGAGTTCCGCTTCGGGGAATTTTTTTCCGAGAAGGTCTCGAATTGACTTTTCAAAGTCGGCTTTGATCGGCGCGGCGAAACTGGTGAGCCCGATGCTGGCGTTGATGTTTTTGCCCTCAACTGCGAGGTCATGGACTTGCTTGGATTGCGTAATGGGCCGGCCCGACTCGGGGTCTCTAATTTCGGCCAAAGCGGATTGAACGGTTTCAATCGTTAACGAACTCATAGTATTTGATTTTTTACTGGGTAGATTGCCTTGGGGCCCTTCTCGGGAGCCTCAATCTTTGTCGGTTTCTGTGGATTGGCAAGTCGAATTGAGGGTTTGGAACACGATTCGGCCTGCGTTCGTGCGTTTTTCTCACAATTCAAATACAAAACACGCCCGTTCATCGGGTTCCTTGCTCATGCCTCGGGTTCGAAAGCAGTGTTTTGCTGGCAATAGAAGAAGGGCAACTCCGACCGGCCAATTGGTTTAATGACCGATGGCCCCCCTCCGCTTCGGTGTATCGCAAGATAGGGACCTTCAACGGCACCGATCATTTATCAGTAGGAGTCCAAGGCAGGTCTCGGGCAACTTGCTGCTCGATTGTCAAACTGGCGACTGTTTGTTTCTTTAGAAAATCGACCGACAGTTTGAGCAAGCGTTCGACTTCTGCTGTTGAGCTAAAGGTCTCGGCGAACCCGGCTTGGATCAATGGAATGCGGGCTTGCTCCGTGGCAAAATCTCCTGCTGCAATCAGAGGGAAGCCCAGCCGTCTGGAGAGTTTCCACAGCAACTTTAGTCCGATGGAGTCCAGTGTCTCGGTCAGTTCGACGACCACAACGCGATTGGGGTAGAGCCTAAGATCTTGGCAGAGCGATTGTTGGGTTTCAAAAGTTCGAACCACGATCTGGTCTTGGTTGACCTGGTTTAGGATCGCACTGGACCAACGATCCGTCTTGGGAAGCAGTAGGAGATGACCAAGCGCCCGATGGGGTGAGCTATTCATTGTCGAGACTCTCTTCAAAGATGATGGGATCCGAATCATCTTCACCGATACCCAGGACTTGAATTCGGCGCCCAAGTTTTGCACGACTGATTCCCAGTAGTTTGCAAGCTTTTGCTTTGTTGTTGTTGGCTTGCTGCATCGCTCGCCCGATCAGTTTAGCTTCAATTGAAGCCAGATACCCATCAAGATCAATTTGAGTCACTTGACTGCCACCAATTTGCTGAGCCTGCAGTGCGTGCTTGAATCGATCGGGGAAATCATCCAGAGCGACAACGTCCTGCTCTGGCCTCGACGCGATTTCAGAAACCGTTTGCTCTAACTCTTCCAGATTACATGGCCAGTTGTAATCAACCAGTGCTTGTTGGGCCGCCAGATTGAATTCGATCACGTCATTCCTGCTGTGGAGCTTGAGAAGATAGCTGGCGAGGATCGGGATATCGGTTTTGCGATCCCTCAGTGCAGGCACATTGACTTCCTGGATGTTGAGAAAGCTCAGGAGTGGAGCGGCGATTGAATCGAGATGCGAAAAAAGTGAAATGATTTTTAGATTGTGATTCGGTAATTGCAGGAATCCGCAAAGTTCATGAGCTGCTTGTTCGCTCAGTTTTTCGGCATCGACTAGCATTAGCCAATTGCTGGTCGCTTCCTTGTTGCGCTCCCTCTGAATTTGAAGAATGGTGTTCTGGATGCTTTGCGCGTCCGCCATTGGGCACGGGATCTCGGTGAGTGACGCCTTCTGGTCATTCCAGCGAGCTTGATGGATCAGGCGTCCAAGTTCGGCCAGCCCGGAACCCACAGGGCCAACCAGTGTCAAATTGCAATCTGTTTTGCAGGCAACCTGAATTTGTTTGTTGAGTCGTTGGGCTTGAGGGCTGAGCCCAATAAAGTGGTCAAAGCCATACCGCTGTGTTTCAAACGTTCGAAGATCCGCAATGACTTGTCGAACCCAGGAGGTGGGATGTTCGGGAATTGCATCGATTGATTGATCTTCGTTGCTCAGTGTGACCAGAATATTTCCTCGAACTTCGTTGGTTCCGCTGAGGCGGGTGAAGCTGGCGGAGCGCCAAATCAAGTGTCGATCTGCCGCAGTGCGAAAAACTTTGCCTTGGGAAATTCGTTCCTGGTATGCCGTTGGCGGAACAGCGAGACCGCGAATCGCATCTTCTGGCTGGCGTTCGGTTCGGTCCGTTGTGGGCTGGCAGGACACCATCTTGATCAGATCGAACTCCATGTTGAGCCATTTGCACAGCGGTTCGTTGGCAAACAGGATTTGTCCCTGTTGATCCAGAATGTACAGCGGGCAAACGGCGTTATTCATTACTTCGAACAGCGTTGATTTGCTAGAGCGAGGTTTGGGCATATGCGTGAAGTCGTTTAACTTGCGTTGAACGAGGTTTCCTGAGTTGAATTTTCTCTGGTATATTCTTTCGGAAAGTCCAGGACGCCGTGTCCTGGCTTCCTTTGTTCGAAATGCGAGTTTCGCACTTCTACGCCGCCATTATACGATTGAATCCGGATGACACGCGAGACGCTGCTTTCTAATACACCCGAGCCTGAGGACGACGATCCCAAGCTTCGTCCCAGTATGCTGGATCAAATGGTAGGACAGCGTGATGTGATTGAACGCTTGCGAATCGCGATTGATGCGACTCAACAGCGTGGAGATGTACTTGGGCATATCCTGTTTGATGGACCCCCTGGATTAGGCAAAACGACGTTCGGCCATTGTATTCCGCAAGAGATGGGTGTGCACATCGATTTTTTGAGCGGTCCAAGCTTGAAAGCGCCAAAAGACCTGGTGCCGAATTTGACCAATTTGCAGGAGCGGCAAGTTCTTTTTATCGACGAGATCCATCGGATCCCCAAAATTGTCGAAGAGTACCTGTACACTGCGATGGAAGATTTTCGAATCGACATTATTCTCGGAGACGGAATTAATGCACGAACCCATAACTTTCAATTGAAGCCGTTTACGTTGATTGGAGCGACAACTCGAGCGGGAATGCTTACCGCTCCCTTGAGGGATCGATTTCAGATGCGTGAGCATTTGGATTTTTATACTCAGGATGAGTTGCAGACGATTGTGGAACGCAACGCAGGCAAGTTAAAAATCGAGATCGCATCGGAAGCCGCTGCTGAAATTGCCGAACGCAGCCGCAGTACACCACGTGTTGCAAATAATCGCCTTCGTTGGGTGCGAGATTACGCCCAGTCTCGTGCGGATGGTGTCATTAGTTTGCAGGTAGCCAGAGCTGCCTTGGAAATGTCTGGGATCGATAATTTGGGACTGGACCGGCAGGATCGTAAGTACCTGGATACTCTGGTCCGAATTTGTGGCGGCGGGCCGAGTGGGATTGAAACGATTGCCGCAACGATGAATACGTCGAGTGATACGCTTGAAGACGATGTCGAGCCCTTTCTATTGCGAAGCGAGTTGATTCTGCGAACATCACGCGGACGCATCGCAACCGTCAAAGGCTTTGAGCATATGAACGTCGTGCCACCGCCCAGGGAAGAGAATGGGCACAGATTGTTTTAAGGCGGGAAATGTTTTGGCGGAGGAAGAGCATTCGCGTCCGCTACTCTCAGAGCATTGGTGATATCAATTGTTGTTCCGTGCTTTTATGGCTTTTGCCGCCGTTCTCCTTGATTCTAGAAGTGGCGAGTTTCGGCACGTTGACAAAAAAAATGGTCGCTTTACGATTTCGGGTTGATTGAACCAATAATCCAACCCAATACGTGACGTTTTGAGCAGAATTGCTTTTCTATTTCCAGGCCAGGGAGCACAGACGGTCGGCATGGGCCAATCGTTGTACGAAGGACTTTCTGCTGCTGCGGAGCTTTTTGATCGCGCCAACGACGTACTTGGTTATGACTTGAAGAAAGTGATATTTGAGGGGCCTGTGGAGGCACTCAATGCCACGGATCGAAGCCAGCCCGCGCTTTATGTGTGTAGTCTTGCCGCTTTGGAAAAATTGAAGGTTGAGAAGCCTGAAGTCGTCGAAAGTTGCAGTTTTGCTGCAGGGCTGAGCCTGGGCGAGTATACCGCGATAGTTTTTGCTGGCGGTATGAGCTTTGAAGACGGGCTAAAGCTTGTTCAGCGGCGTGGTGAGGCCATGCAGTCGGCAGCTGAGGCGACTCCAAGTGGAATGGTTAGCATTCTGGGAATGGATCGCGAAGCCGTTGAAGCGTTGTGCCAGGATTGTCGCGGTGATGGTCAAACTTTGCAGGTTGCCAATTTGCTCTGTCCCGGAAACATTGTTGTGTCTGGTGATCGGCAGTCGTGTGAGACCATTGCCGAGCGGGCGATGGATGCAGGTGCGATGAAAGCAATCCCACTGGCGGTTGCCGGTGCATTTCACACGCAGATTATGGAGTCCGCTGTTGAAAAACTTCGGGACGCCTTAGCGGATGTCGAAATCAGCAAGACTCGGATCCCGGTTGTTTCTAATGTGGATGCTCAACCACACGACCTTCCAGCCGAATTGCGTGAGTTGCTGGTCAAGCAAGTTTGTGCTCCAGTACTCTGGGAAGACTCGTTGCGATGGATGATTGACCATGAAATGGAAGAATATTACGAGGTCGGACCTGGACGGGTGTTGCGTGGGCTGATGAAGCGAATCGCTCGCAAGATGCCAGGACACGGCGTGCTGGACGCTTAATTAACAAACATTTTGGAAAACTATTAGATGAGTATTGAATCATTGAAGGTCGATCTTTCCGGCCAAAATGCGATTGTGACTGGAGCCTCGCAAGGGCTTGGTCGTGGAATGGCGATTGCCTTGGCTGCATGTGGCGCAAAAGTTTGCTGCGTGGCCAGAAATGTTGAAAAGCTTGCTGAAACCGTTGCCGCGATCAAAGAAGCCGGTGGCGATGCAGAAGCGATGTCTTGTGATGTCAGCGACAAAGAAAGCGTCGCAGCGGTTGTGGATAAGGTTGCCGACGAATGGGGCAAAATCGATATTTTGGTGAACAATGCTGGGATTACACGAGATACCTTGTTGCCGGCGATGACCGATGACCAATGGGATGACGTCATCGCGACGAATCTTCGCGGAACCTTTTTGTTTTGCCGAGCGGCCAGCCGCCCGATGATGCGCGCTCGCTATGGCAGAATTATCAATATATCAAGTGTTTCAGGGTTGATTGGAAACGCGGGTCAAACCAACTATTCCGCTTCCAAAGCAGGGGTGATTGGTCTGACTCGCAGCTTGGCCAAGGAACTGGCAAAGCGAAAAGTTACCGTGAACGCCGTGGCTCCAGGCTTTATCGAGAGCGAAATGACCCAGAAGCTCGGTGAAGCGATTTTGAGCCAGGTGACGGACCGTATTCCTGCCAAACGGATTGGGACCGCAGAGGACGTCGCGGCCTGTGTGATATTCCTAGCAAGCCACGCTTCGAGCTACGTGACTGGGCAAGTGTTGACGGTTGACGGGGGAATGACGGCCTAATTGGCACTCCCAGGTAATGGTTAAGCCTTGAAAACCCTGAAAAAATGGCTTTTGGGGGGTCCACGCCTTGACCCTTTTTGTGGAAATCCTCTATCTTGATGACGCTAATTGCGGCAAATTACTTGGAGGTTTGATTGGCAAGGCTCTGTGAAACGGAGTCCATGGTCGATTTGGCTTCCAAATTGGACAACAATACATATTGGTTTTTGAAAAGGAGGCCGATTAATGGCATCGGTCGAAGAACGCGTAGTTGAAATTGTTGCAGAGCAACTGGGCGTAGAAAAAGAAAAAATTAAACGAGAATCAAACTTTGTTAACGATCTCGGGGCCGACTCGCTCGACACCGTTGAATTGGTAATGGAGTTAGAGGAAGAATTCGATATTAACATCCCCGACGAGTCTGCTGAAAAGATTCAAACGGTTGGAGAAGCAATCGAACACATCGAAAAGGCTTCTTAGTCTTTCCATCATTGCTTTGTTCAAATTTGAATGCGCGGTGAAGTTCGCGAGTCACAACAAGTGGTTTTAGAATCTTTGCCGTGCAACTTTTTTAGTCGAACCAAAAGGTAGGTTTTCGCATGAGACGGCGTGTCGTTGTCACCGGAATGGGCTTAGTGAGCCCCATGGGACATCAAGTCGAGGAGTGTTGGAAACGTGTGACCGAAGGGGAGAGTGGAATCTCTCTGGTCACACTTGTCGACATGGATGGAATCAAAGTCTTGATTGGTGGTGACATCAAGGACTTTGACCCAACTGGGTACATCGAACCGAGAGAGGTCAAAAGAATTGATCGCTTTTCTCAGTTTACGATGGTCGCGGCGACTGATGCTGTGAAAGACTCAGGAATTGCTGATCTGCCAAACAAAGAACGAATCGGAGTCGTTATCGGTTCCGGGATCGGTGGTTTGACAACGATCTCAGAGGCGATGACCAGATTGGTTCTCAAAGGACCGGATCGGGTTTCGCCGATGACGATTCCCAAATTGATGCTGAATGCGGGTGGCGGAAACGTCGCGATTGCTTACGGTTTTCGCGGACCCAATTACGCCGTTGCAACTGCTTGTGCCAGCGCAACGAACGCAATGGGCAATGCGTTTAATCATATTCAGCATGGAGTCGCGGACATCGTTGTGACGGGGGGTGCAGAAGCCGCCATCACACGGATGGGAATTTCAGCGTTCCAGAATATGAGAGCCCTCTCTCGTCGTAACGATGATCCCAAGGGCGCCAGTCGACCGTTTGATCTTGATCGAGATGGTTTCGTATTTAGCGAAGGTGCTGGGATTCTGGTATTCGAAGAACTGGAACATGCCAAAGCTCGTGGCGCAAATATTTACTCCGAAGTCATTGGGTTTGGAACGACCTGTGATGCAGGGCACATCACGAGTCCAGACGCGGAAGGGATTGGGGCAACGGGTGCCATGCAGGCGGCAATTGACGACGCTCAAATTGCTCCTGAACAGATTGACTACATCAATGCACACGGGACCAGCACTCCATTGGGTGACAAGGCGGAGACCAAGGCAGTAAAGCAGGTCTTTGGCGGGCACGCTCACAAGCTTGCCATTAGCAGCACCAAAAGCCAGATGGGGCATTCATTGGGAGCCAGTGGCGGACTAGAAGCCATCTTCTCAACCTGTGCACTTCGAGATGGAGTCGTCCCTCCGACAATTAACTTGGAGACGCCTGACCCAGATTGTGATTTGGACTATACGCCTAACGTTTCCAAAGAACGTAAGCTGACTTACGTAATGAGCAACAGCTTTGGTTTTGGCGGGCACAACGCTTCTATCATTCTCAAGTCCTTCGAAGGCTAGGTTCGCATAACGAGTACGTTCAGTTGCCCATGAATCGCTTCGACATGAGCTGAAATTAGAGAACGAGTGAGAACGAGTGCGGTGGATTGCGTCACGAAGGTATCCATTTGCCTGCACTCGCCGATTCAAAACTGCGGCCCTTCGATCGTTCTAACTGTCTGCACCTTCCGTTTTTGTTGGGGAGTGACAATGCGTAAAAGCTCTGGGGGGTTGAACTCAAGGCTTTTAGTTCCTAGATCATTGGTGCCTATCGAGAATGTTTGTTTCGGCGGGAGCCTCAACCTCCCAAAAAATAGCAACGTGATTCGTCGCGATGTATTTGCCGCGGGCGGCTATTTCCATTGGCCCCAGACTTTTAGTCTGGGGTAACATCTTTATGGAAACCCGACGCGTGAGCGAGGACGTGTCGGGTTCGTCCTCGCTTACGTGTCGGGTTTCCATTGACCTAACTCAAACACGATTCATCACCCACTACTCGCTGACGAGATTCAATCGCTCGAACAGCCGGCGATCGTTTTCTGGAACCGGATTGTCGGCCGTCAGAAGTTTCTCACCGTAAAAGATCGAGTTGGCTCCGGCAAAGAAGCACAAGGCCTGAAGCTCATCGTTCATTTGCTCACGACCCGCGGAGAGCCGAACCGCCGACTTGGGTAAGAGAATTCGAGCGACAGCGATCGTACGCACAAAATCAAACGGGTCAACATCCGCCTGATTTGCCAAAGGAGTACCGGGAATGGCAATCAACTGATTGATGGGAACCGACATCGGGGGCTTCTCGCGATTCGCCAGAAAGGTAAGCATCCTGGCTCGATCTTCAACCGATTCGCCCATCCCCAAAATTCCGCCGCAGCAAACGTTGATTCCCGCATCATCGACTACGTCTAGGGTTTTGACGCGATCCTCAAAGCCGCGAGTCGTGATGATTTCTGAATAGAATTCTTCGCTGGTATCGATGTTGTGGTTGTAATAATCTAGACCGGCATCGGCGAGTTTCGTTGCTTGGTCAGGTTCGAGAAGCCCAAGCGTTGCGCAAGTCTCCATGCCGAGTGCTTTGACCTGTTTGACCATCTCGACGACCTTGCCAAGGTTCTCGTCGTTAGGGCCTCTCCAGGCAGCTCCCATGCAGAAACGGCTGGCGCCAGCTTCTTTGGCTTTTTGAGCGGCAGCAACGACTTCTTCGACTTGCATCAACGGTTCTTTCTTGACCGTTGTATTGAAGTGTGCGGACTGAGGGCAGTAGCTACAATTTTCAGGACACCCACCCGTTTTGATGCTCAGCAGCGTGCTGATTTGTACATAGCTAGGGTTGTGGTTTTCCTTGTGAATCGTGTGAGCTTTGTCCAACAGTTCCATGAAAGGTGCTTGGAACAACTGGATCGCGTCGTCGACTTGCCATCGAGTAACCGTGGCGACTGGGGTATCATTTGCCATTTGCAGAACTTTAATTCGGAACAACTCTTTGAATTTGGAACAACGATACGATAGCAGGTTGCAGGAACGCAAGGCGTCTGGGCTTTTTCGTGAGCTTCCAGAGGCTCAGGTTTCCGGCGTAGACTTCACAAATAACGACTATTTGGGGCTAAGCCAGCATCCAGCCGTCATATCTCGCGTTTCAGCCGCTGTCGGCGAATTTGGGCTTGGAGGGCGGGCATCTCGGTTGTTGGGGGCTCAGGCCGAAATTGCCCGCCAGTTGGAACGAAAAATCGCTGCCGCCAAATCCCAAGACGGTCAAGCCATCATCTATTCGACGGGGTTTCAGCTGAATGCTTCGGTCATCTCAACCTTGCTCAATCCCGACTTGCTGGGAACCAAACCGATTGTGCTTTCCGATCGTCTGATTCATGCCAGTGTCCACGCCGGAATTCGGCTGGCTGGAGCACGCCAATCTCGTTTTGCTCACAACGATATGGATCAATTGGAAAGTTTGCTTCAAAAAAATGCGGGCTCCGATTCTGCCTGCTTCGTTTTTGTCGAAAGCATTTATGGAATGGATGGCGATCTCGCGCCACTCGATGACCTTTATCGCCTGAAACAGACGTACAACTTTTTTCTCTATGTCGATGAAGCCCACGCCGTTGGGATCGCAGGTGATCAAGGATATGGTTTGGCGACGCAGGACGCAGACCAGGCCGATGTCGTGGTCGGAACTTTTTCCAAAGCGATTGGTGCGGCTGGTGGATTTGTCGTGTGTTCGCCGACGGTCAAAGACCTGATGGTCAATTTTTCAGGCGGCCTGATTTATTCAACGGCTCCTTCGCCGGTTGTATTGGCTGGTGTTGAGACCGCTTGGGAGTTGTTGCCGACTTTGGAAACTGAGCGTGAACAAGTCAGGCAGTTGTCAGACTTTTTTCGACAGCAACTGTTACTCAACAATCTATCGGGTGGGCTTTCTGAATCTCACATCATCCCGGTATTGATCGGTGGAGCAGACAAAACCATGAAACTAAAATCGAAATTGGCCAGCCAAGGATTGCATGTCGCGTGTATTCGCCCGCCAACGGTTCCTGCAGGTACGTCACGACTTCGAATCAGTTTGAATGTGAATCATACCAAGGAACAGATTTCTCAGCTGGTTGAGGCGATGGTTCAATGATTGGGAATTCGAAACAAGAGTTGGTTGTGGTGTTCGCTCATGGTTGGGGCCTGGCCGATTGGTTCTGGAATCCACTACGCGAATCAATGGAGCCAGCGCAGGAACTGATAGGGTCGTCTGGTTATTTCTCGGAGCCATCGCAGGAGCTTCAGGCTCCCAGCCGTCCTTGGGTTGGGATTGGGCATTCGCTTGGTTTTCAAAAACTGGCGGAGCTGGATCTAGCCAATTGTCGGGCACTGATCAGTCTTTCAGGTTTTTGGGAATTCTGTGGAGCTGGCGGTACCCCGCGGCGAATCGTGCAAAGAATGTTGCAAAGGTTTTCAAAGCAACCCTACGAGGTGCTGCAATCGTTTTATCGGAATTGTGGATTGGTGATGGAGCCGCCAACTTGTTTCGAGAAACAGTTGCTCCAGCAAGATCTGGAACGCCTTTTGGCCGATGGTCCTGCCGAGCCGGGAAAAAAAGTGTCTTATCGGGGCGTTCCCGTCTTTGCGATTTCCGGTGCCCAAGACAAAATTGTTCCTTGTGAATTGGCACGAACCCAATTTGCCAATTTGACCTTACACCCCGCAGCGAATCATTCTCTTGGCTTTGACGAGCCAAAATGGTGCGCCGAACATATTGAACGTATTCTCAATTCGCTATGAACTCGATTGTTCAACAATTTGATCAGGCTGCCGCGACCTACGATGAGTATTCCAATGTTCAGCGTGAAATCGCCAGGGAGCTGGGGAGTCGCCTGGCCGCCAACGTATCCCAACCTGAACGCATTTTGGAAATCGGTTGCGGTACAGGACATCTAACTCGCGAGTTGATTGCCCACTTCCCTAATGCCGATGTACTCGCCACGGATGCCAGCCAGAAAATGGTTGACGTAGCTCGAGAAACGTTGGGTACGAGTGGCGTGGTGTTTCGCCAATGGGAAGCCGACGAAAAAAACAGCGACTTGGCGTTGGGAGCTGACTTGGTAGTTTCAAGTATGGCGTTTCAATGGTTATCGGATCTACGCGCCTCAGCCGTGGATTTTGCCCAACAGGCGAAACAGTTCGCAATGACGATTCCGATCGAAGGGACTTTTGTCGATTGGGTTGCAGCGCATCGACAGCTGGGTTTGAAATCAGGTGTCCGTGAAATGTTGAGTCGGGAGAAGGTCGATGAATGGCTGAATCAATTTCCCGATCATTTGGTGGGTGAATGTTCGATTGAGAACTACTCGGTTCACTTTGAGAAACCTATAACGTTTGTCCAGAGCCTGCGGCGAATTGGCGCCAACTCACCTGCACTAAATCATTCACCCGTTAATTTAAAGCGAGTGTTCGCTTTGTTTCCCCGCGGTATCGACGTGCAGTACACGATCGCATTTATTCATATTCAACAAAAAGCTTAATCACGTGGCTTCCAAGTACCCAAACATCTGGCGTCCCTATACCCAGCATCAAACCATGCGGGATATGGTGAAAATTGTTTCAGGCAAAGGACCCTTTCTTTACGACGAGCAAGGGAATGAGATCCTTGATTTGGTTTCCAGTTGGTGGGTGAATGTTCACGGCCACTCGCATCCAGCAATCGCTCAAGCGATTGCTGATCAGGCTGCGAGGTTGGAGCATGTTATTTTTGCGGGGTTCACTCATGAACCGGCTGAAAAACTGGCCGACGGGCTCGTGGAGAAACTCGGTTCACCTTTCGAGCATGTGTTCTATTCTGACAATGGAAGCACTGCAGTCGAAATTGCCCTAAAGATGGCGCTTCATTACGCGATCAATATTGGACAGCCTGAACGCAAGCTTGTGGTTGGGTTCGAGGGTGGTTTTCATGGTGATACCTGGGCTGCGATGTCGGCGGGTAAGACGTCTGGATTCTTTGATGCCTATCTTGATTTTCTTATCCCTGAAGTCAGGCATCTCCCCTACCCCGCCACCTCCACCGAGGATCCTGACCAGGAAACCAAAGAATCATCGGCGCTGAAACAGCTGGATGAGTTATTGGAGCGCGAAGGGAATAGGATCGCCGCGCTACTGATTGAGCCGATGGTTCAAGGTGCTGGTGGGATGCGTTTTTGTAGTGCGGCTTGGTTGGAGCAGGTCGTCTCCAAGGCCAAGGCCTTCGGCGTTCAGGTGATTTTCGACGAGGTGATGACCGGTTTTAGTCGAACGGGAACTCTGTTTGCCTTTGAGCATCTGAAGGAGCGACCCGATATCATTTGTCTTTCGAAAGGAATTACGGGTGGCTTTCTGCCTTTCTCAGCGACGGTGACAACGGAAAAAGTCTTCGAGGCGTTTCTTGGGGACTCGTACGGGCAAGCACTTTCGCACGGACATTCATATGCAGGTAACCCGATCGCCTGTGCGGCTGCGGTTGCCAGTTTGGAGTTGTTCGAAACAGAACGAACTCTGGAAAAAATTGCCGTTCAGACCGAGGTGCACAAGGAGTGTTTGCCTGCTTTGCCGCAAACGCGAAATCACCGTGTCCTGGGAGCGATTGCCGCTTGTGAATTGGAGACGGAATCGGGGTACGCCAGCTCGGTTTCAATCGCCATGCGACAGAAGTTTCTGCAGCAGGGTTTGTTACTTCGACCCTTTGGGAACACTCTCTATCTGTTGCCGCCTGCATGTGTTGATGAATCGATGCTTCGAGGTGCCTATGAAAAAATTGCCGCTGCCCTACCGGAAATTTTCAGCTTAAGTTCTGGATGCTAGGGCGAGTTGGTGATTGGATACCTCGGGTTGAAATGCGTTTGTACGTCGGTGGAGGATCCGGGTTGAAGCTCTGATTGAAGAAGTGCAATTCCGCAAGACAGACGAGAGCAAGACAGACGAGAGCAAGACGGGCAGGTTTCGGCGGGAGCCTCAACCTCCCGTTCCTGGACTCGAAACTAATTTGTCAGTTTTAGGCGCTGGATGACCGGTCAAAATTGGGAACTGGACACTTTGGCGGTGGTTTTAATGTCGTGCTAACTGCTTGTTTGACAAGGAGTTGCGCCGTTGGGTTTCGTTTTGGCACGGCGGTTGCGTTACATGAGTTTTGATACAAGTTGCCGAGCTGACAAATCGTCAGACGCGACTTTCAATGACTCACTCTTTCATGGAGCGCAAGAATGAAACTTAAAAATCGAATTGATCATGCTTTGAATAGTGAAGTGGACCCCAATTATTGGACCACCGGCGGGCAAAGTTTAGATAGAAGAAGATTTCTTCTTTGATCGGCCGGGACGGTAGACTTCCCATGGTGTTTGACGGTCGAGCGACTGATGACGGCGTTGATGTCCGTAGTAATTCAGGTACTCTCCGAGCCCTTTGTAACAATCGGTTCCGGTGACGTATTCCTTGAGATAGACCTCCTCGTATTTGACAGTTCTCCAGAGTCTTTCGATCATTACGTTGTCGATCGCACGGCCTTTGCCATCCATACTGATGGCGACATCGCTAGACTTGAGTGTTTCAGTAAATTCGCGGCTGGTGAATTGCGAACCTTGATCGGTGTTGAAGATTTCCGGCTTTGATTTTGACAACGCTTCCTCCAATGCTTCTACGCAAAAGTCAACATTCATACTGTTGGACAATCGCCAAGAGATCACATATCGGCTGTACCAATCCATCACGGCCACTAAGTAAAAGAAGCCAAACTGCATCGGGATGTAAGTAATGTCGCAGCACCAAACTTGGTCGGGCCTCACGATATCGAGAGACCTCAACAAGTAGGGGTAAATTCGATGCCCTTCGTTTCGAACCGTTGTGCAAGGCTTGGGAGCCAAGCTTTCAATCCCCATTTTCCTCATTAAACGCTGGATTCGCTTGCGATTGACGCCATGACCCAAGTCCTTCAAAAAGTCGACCATTTGACGCGAACCACGGGCCGGTCGACGCAGATGTTCCTCGTCAATCAGTCGCATCAACCGAAGGTTCTCGACTGTCTCGGGAGCCGGTTGGTAATAAACGTTGCTGCGATGCAAGCCAAGTATTCGACACTGTTGGCGGATACTCAGATCAGGGTTGTCGAAGTCGATCCAGCTCCTTGCTTCACTCACCGTCCTGGGCCACTTTTTTTTTGAGCCACTCCAGTTGAACTTTCAAGCGACCGATCTGCTCGTACAACTCGGCTGCCTGAGGCTCATCGCTGGGCGTCTGAGCCCCTTTCGTCTCGCCTTCAAAAACGACTTCTGCGCCGTCAATCAACTGTTTCTTCCAAAGATTGATTTGGGTCACATGAAGTTTGTGTTTTTTGGCCAACTCCGTAATCGTACGATTCTCTTTGACAGCCTCGATCGCTATCTTCGCCTTAAAAGACGAACCGAAACGACGGCGCTTCCGTGCCATAATTCTTTCCTCAATAATGAAACTAATAATGCTACCAGTTTCACCGATTCAAGCGACTTTTCTATCTAAGCCGGTGGTCCGATAATGGGGGTCCACTTCATAGTTCGTTTGGTGATATGCAAATTGACTTGGAAACTTTTGTTGATCATATCTTTGGAGACAAAAGATCCAACGGTGGAACTTCCAGCTGTGGTACGCCTCGTTCGGCTTGTCAATGGACGCCACATACTGATGTGACCGAATTGGAAACCGGTTACACGATCGAGATGGAGTTGCCAGGATTTGCCGCGGACCAGGTAAACGTCGAAATCAAAGAAGGCGTATTGGAAGTCTCAGGCGAGCGAGAAAAAACAGTTGTCGAAGAAGGGGCGAAGTTGGTCCGGCGAGAGCGAGCGGTCGGCAAATTCAGTCGTCGCTTTGAGTTTTCGACCCAAGTGGATTCCGAAAAAGTCGCTGCAGATTTTAAGCTCGGTTTGTTGACCCTCTTTGTGCCCAAAGTGGAAAAGGAACTACCTCGAAAGATCGAGATCAAAGTTTCTGAATAGACCAAGCCTTCGGGTGTCATGCGATAAGCCCCGCACATGTGGGGCTTTTTTTTAAAGTAGGGCCGGTTCCTGAACATTCCTATCGGCCGATGGGAACCTGCCCTACCTGCCACGCATACCAACTTGACGAATGCTCTAGTGGTTTTTCAAAGCTAAGAATTGGAACTGGCGACATTAGCCGTTTTGGCGCTAGCCACGGTTTTTGTTTGTTCAACCGCGGCTAGCGCTGAAACGGCTAATCCCAAAATTAAGCTCTGACAGACCGCTAAGCCCTTGCTCGATCGACGAACATCGTTCCAGAGGCTTTTCTCAAGCCGCATTGTGTTTCTTTAAGGGAAAGGGTTGATGTCGGTGATGATTGAAGAATCAGTAAAGTTTCAACCCAACGATGAGGGCCGGTTTCAACACCGCACCCTGATCATGCTTGTCGGAATGAATCAGCCTTGTACTTCAAGGCTGGTTCTTATCTGCCTTTACTTGAGTTGGGCTTCGACATGCATCTCGTGAGTTCTCAGGTAGACCTCTTTGATCATCGTTTTGGATTCTGCCTCACTCATGAAACCGTCTGAGAAACCTGGGACCGTTGCATCGAGTGTCGCTCGCGCGGCGTGGTACATATGCTTGATCAAATCGGCAGGATCTTCGTCACCGACGGCAAAGCGAATCGTGGTGGGTGTCATCCCAGCGGCAACCAACGCACTTTCGCTAAGTTCAGAGTGGGTCGTCAAAGCCGGGCAGCTTACGATCGTATTGGATTGGCCCAGGCTGATCATATGTCCGAACGTTGGCGACAGAGAATCAAAGAACTGTTTAAAGCAATCGATCGGCATGTCTCCCATATCGGTCGTAAACAAGGGAGCCGGCAATCCGAGATAGGTATATCGTTCGCGGAATTCGGAATTGTCATTTCCTTCGAGAGCGTTGCAGTAAACGTTGATGCCGGGGTGGGAATCCATAAATCGAGCCAGGATTTCTGTATTGATGCATTTGCGTAGCATTCGAACGGTTAGGGTTTTCATCCCTTGCATGACTTCAAAGGCTGCGTCAGCGTTCAAGAAGGCCCCTTTGACGTAGTACACGTTCCAGAACATGGTTTGGTCCCAGTTGACTTCACCCTCGTATCCCTTGGGAGCGAACATGTTTTTATTTTGGCCAATCACGCAACCTGCGATAACGGCGCCGCAACCGCTCAGGTCCTTGGTGTAACTATGGATAACGTAGTCTGGACGCTCTTCTATATCGTCTCGTTGCAGCGGCTTGAGAAGGAACGGAGTTCCGACGGTGGCGTCCAGGATCACGGTTAGGTCCTCAGCGTGAGCGCGGCGACAGATCGTAGCGACGTTCACGATGTAGCCGTGAGGGTTGCATGGAGATTCAAGGTAAACGTAAATCTTTCGGCCTTTCGCCAAACGGTCGGCGTGCTTCTCTTTGGTCTTCGCCAGGCATTCTGAAAACTCGTCAGCGGAGTAGCCGTCAAACATCTCAACGGCCACGTCCAGGTTTCCTGGCTTGGCATACCAGTCATTGATGAGTTGATAGGCTCCACCATAGATGTTCCGGCTTGTGATGATGATGTCATCGCGTCCGAGAACATGAGATAGGACACCATCGATCGCCGCCATCCCGCTGTTGAAGTTCCATGCGAAGTATTCACCGGCGTACTTTCCTGCACAAAGGTCAACCACATGATTGGCGAGGCAGACGCTAGTCGGATTAAGGAGACGTGAGTAAATCTCAAGCATCAATTCTTTGCCGTGGAAGGCGTCTGCAATCCATTCTGCACAAGCGTAGATGTAGGTCGCAGTCCGGGAGATGACAGGGGTTGCAGAAAACAACGCCGTGACGTTGTCAAACACCGGGTAGGGACCTTTGGCAGCTTGAGTTTCCGTGGTATAGCCAAGCGATTGATAGGTCTTTCGAAATGGATTTTGAAGCGTATCCAGAAGTTTGGCCAGTTGAAAAGACAAAAACTTCTGGGAGTTGAATCTTCGGATTTTGTCCGCCTGGTCTAGCGTCGTCATGGCCTCTAGAGTCAGTTGCCAGAGGTGGTCCATGTCGGCCTGGCTCTCGTACATGCGACCTACAATGCGACTTAGGGCCTGGCCATAATCGGAGTCGGACTCAATGCCAAAATGCTCAAGCTGTTCAGAAACCAATTCGTCCAAAGACTCAGCAGTGCTAGAGTTTCGTTTTGGCGAAAGCATCTTCATTTTGTCGACTGGGTTCGTCACGGTGGCCATTTGGGACTCCAAAGGATACGGCGTTGTAGGATAAAGACATGTGAACTCGGTTGATGATGAGTTAACATGGAGTGTTCAGGAAGCGGGGGTTTTCTAATCCCGTTCCGCATATTGGATATCACAAGTCAGTGTCCGACAAGGCGAATCTGTGTTTCGAAAAGTTTTTCAGGCTTTGGGAGTTGTGGCGGTCATTCGAGGTCTTTTGACAACCGTTAACGTTGGGTGGCTTTGGAGTGCAGGGGAGCTTACTGCCATGCAGGGATTGTTCTGGTTGTTTATTAGCTTGGGAGCGGGTGTAGGTGGTGGACTGCTCATGATCTTTTTTGATGCGCACAAGTTATTGCAAACTGATTCGATTTCTCTGTACAAACTGGTCAAGAATCGCGCTAAGGATACTCGTTCCTTTTCGGAAAAGATTCACGTTGAGGAAAACGAAGAAGAAGCCTGATGTTCAACCGGTAGCCGTAGCCGTAGCCGTAGTCGCAGTCGCAGCGTTGTACGGCTGTATGGGTGCCATGCTCCACGCTTGCGTGGGCATGTCTTATCGCGATCGTATTGAGTTGAGCAACATGGCCGCGTGCGGGTAAACTGAGTGGGGAACACAAATCCGGTCTTTTCATCCATCCGCTTGTCGCGTTTACTGAAACCAATGTTCCGTTGGGGGTTGTCGGACAATGCAACTACATTCGCAAAAAAATCGACAAGAGTTCTAAAGCAGAAAAGGACAAGAAGCGCAGGCAGGCACCGATCGAAGAAAAAGAAAGTTTCCGCTGGCTTCAGGGAATCAACCAGGCAAGAGAATTGGCTGAGCAATGTCTGAACAAGAAATGCATTGTCGTTCAGGATAGCGAAGCGGACATCAACCAGGTTTTCGCCCAACCTCGCACGCTTTCAAACGGAAAAGAGCTGCACATTATCGTTCGAAATGGACAGGCACGGTCGACATCCGAAGGCGGCTTGTACGAAAGCGTCAAGACCGCTCCGGTGTGTTTTCAAATGGACATATCCGTTAGTGCCCGAAAAGCAAAAATCAAATGCACTTCACACAAACGTGAGCAAGATCGTCCGGCCCGACAGGCCGTCGTCGAGGTCAGGGCGAAATCTGTTACGCTGACACCCAAGGGGCATCACCCGCTTCAGTATAATACTGTTCTGGTGGATGAGATCGATCCACCGGCAGAAGAGGAGCCCATACGTTGGCTGCTAATGACCAGTTTGCCCATTGATACAAACCAGCAAATCAACCAGATCATTGCGGCATATTGCACCCGATGGCAAATCGAAATTTTCTTTCGCACCCTGAAGTCCGGTTGCAGAATCGAACGTCGCCAGTTTCGTAAAATTGAGCCGATTGAAAATGCCATCGCCCTGTACATGGTTGTCGCTTGGCGAGTAATGTATCTGTGTATGCTGGGACGGGAATGCCCAAATATCAGTTGTGAATTGATTTTCGAGCCTTGTGAATGGAAGTCAGTTTATTCCGTGCTGGGTAAAGAAATTCCCCAAGAACCCCCGACACTAAACCAAGTAATTCGTACCATCTCACGTTTGGGAGGCTTTATTGACCACGCCAAATCTGTCCCAGGGCCAGAGACACTCTGGAAAGGGATTCAGGTAGCCAGCTGCTACGCATCCGCATGGTTAGCATTTGGACCCGGGTCAACAACTTGATTTTTTTGAAGAAGCAGCAAAACATGCACCCTTCACCCTCCAAAAACATATGTTGTATTGTGAGCCCTTCGGGAGGGTGACTTTATGGCGATCAACATGATACTTGAACGGCTGGCGATGTCGTCTGCCAATCACTCTCGCGAACCAATCTTTGCAGCCTACCTTTGTCGCAGAGCGACGACTTTTAGTAGCCCTGGATTTCAATCCAGGGTCGGAGGCCCCGCATGCCGCTTACGACTTTGCAGGTCTGATGCTTGTCCGAACGAATTCGATTTGCTCAGGCGTGAGAGGCGCTAATGTCGCTTCCTTGATGGTCGTTGTAGCGTCGAGTTGGGCTTTCAGGACTTCAGGTTCATTTTGTAGGAATGAAGCTCCAATCAAAGACGCACCACTCAAGTTTGCTCCTCGCAAATCTGAGCCACATAGGTTTGCGCCCTCTAGATCCGCTCCAGCAAAATTAGCGTTTCTCAGGTTCGCCTTTTCGAAGTGGCTGTTGGATAAATTGGCGTCGCTGAAATCAGCGTTGGCCAAGTTTGCGTCACGAAAATCGGCGTCACGTAGCAATGCCCCTTTGGCGTTGAGTCCGGTCAGCTCGCGGTTGCTGGCATCGATACTGCGCAAATCCCTTTTGGAAAAATCACGCGACTCAATCAAAGCGGTGGCCGTCCGTTTGTCGACCGTCGGTGCGATGTAACGTTGTTCGCGCCAGGGATCTGCGACGTTGTGGTAGCCAATGTCGGCTTCCCAATACCCAAGTTGGTCTTGTTCCAGGAGTTCAATTCGCTCCAACCATTTTACGCTTTTGTAGAAATACCTTCCCGGCACGATATTCCGGATGGGGCCCCCATGCGCCGACTCCAGAGGCTCTTTATCGACACTGATCGCGATGAACGTGCCGAGTTCGATAGCATCCGCGATGGAAAGCGAACTGGAATGCCGTCTGGAGGATCGAGCGACAAAGGAAATGTACTTGGCGGTGTCGATGACCTGAGCGGTTTCCAGTAAATCGGCCAAGAGGATCCCGCCGAAGGTTACGCCCAACTTTGACCAACGGGTTACACAGTGAATGTCGGTTGTAATTGTTTTGTCAGCAAGTTGCGTTAGTTCGTCCAGTGAATACTTGACGGGATTCTGGATCAGTCCAGTTATCTGCAGTGACCATGGTTCTTCTGTATTTGCGGGGGCTCGCTCGCCAATCTGGGGCCACTTGCCCGGTGCCACCAGCTGTTGTCCAGGCGGAAGTTTTATTGGATTCGTCATAAGTGGAATTCAAAAGTTGATATGAGTTGTCGGACTGATCACAAGGCGTTGCGGAGGTGAGACACTTCTGTTTGGCACGTGACCTAGGTTGCGGATCGCATCATCTCGCCGCGTCGACAGTGTTGAGACGGTTATCGATAGGTCAGCAATTACTGCCATGAAAAACGAGACTCAAGTCGAAGTATATCCTGTGGGTTGTCGCCTTGGCAGGCTCCTGGTGGGGTTCGCTCGAATTGAAAGTTTGATGTGCACATTTTTGGAGCGCAATTCAAGAGGTGGCGGCAGTTTGCCGTTTTAGTGTGAATAAAGGGGTGAGGAAAACGATGGGTCGGTGCAGCCTGCACTTACCGTCAGTCTTTCCTTGCGTTGAATCAACGATTGGATGTGAGTGTCCAACTTGGCAATTCGGCTTTTGCGAATCACATTGTCCCCAGCAAGTATGTACAAGGAGCAATTATGAAACAGTTTGCAGTATTAGTCGCGGCGGTCGCGATCCTTGGGTTTATGACGTCGGAGTCTCATGCCCAACATTGCGGGCATGGTCATGGATCGAATTTCAGCATCAGTGTCGGCAATGGTTTTAGCGGCATTAGCTATGGTCACGGCCACGGTGGCCACTATGGAGGGATTAGTAGCGGCTACGGTGGGCACGTTTACTCAGCGCCGATCACTAATGTTTATCGTCCCGTTTATGGCGGGCAGGGGCACTACGGGCATGGGCACAACCGTGGGATTTCGATCAGTGTCGGAAATGGTTATGGAGGCTTTGGCGGACACGGCGGACACTACGGCGGCGGTCACTACGGTGGCGGAGGCGGCTTCTATGGAGGCGGTGGTCACTATGGCGGTGGAGGCCATTACGGGGGCTGTGGAGGCTGGTAGCTTTGGTGGTAGAAGAGACGAAACGCAAACGCAGTCGGGCAACCTGGCTGCGTTTTTTTAATGGGAAATTGGGAGCAGCAGGGAAATGCCCTTCTGGGCAGGGGCCATGAGAAAACGATTCTGTCCTAAGGAGCAGAATCGTTTCATGGAAATTGTGATGCGATGCGAGTTGAGTTACAACGCTTCGTTGTCCCGGGTGATCGGTTCCATCATTTTCGTATTTCGTTCAATTGCCAAAACGGTCGTTCGTTGTTCACTTCCATCGCGGCTGCTGGCGACGATTGGAAGGACCTGTCGTCGATCAGGCATGCCAAGTCGAACTGAAAAGGTTCCATCGTCTTCGAGTTTGACGGGTTCGCCGGCGAGGGTGACGTTGGAGCCAGGAGCAGTTGCCCCGTAGATGACCATGTGGGCGTCGACTTCGAAGTTAAATGGCCGGTAGCTGCAGGCGGAATGGCTCACGTAGTGGGGATCCATGTTATGCATGGGGCGACGCAGTTTTTCTTCGAAGACACTCTTCAGTTCACCGGACGAGGTGTCATTGGTGTATCCACCACTTTGTGCGTAGTATTTTTCATAGTCTTCGGCGATATCCGTCCAGTTTTCATCGTGGTCACCACTGGCAGGAGGTGTTTTGACTCGATTGCTTCTCGCGATCAAGTGAAACTTACCATTGGCGGCTTTGTAGCCGATTTGGACTCGGAATTGTCCAGGAGGATCTGAAACGTCGATGTACCAATTCTTGACCCCGCCATGAATGGGGATTTCACGAAGCACTTCTTCGACGGCACCGTTTCGATCGTCATCAGAAGTTTTCATCACGCGGAGCATGGGAGTTGCGCCATGCCAATTTTCGGCAAGAGCTGCTTTGGCTCGAACGACTGAGTTCTTGGTGATTTCCCAATAGGCTTGTAGCCAGAAGGGATCGCGAACGATCAGGATGATACGGTCCTCTTGGATCGGAACTTGGGAGCGTTTGATGGCCGATTGAAGCGCGAGATCCTTCATGTTTTCTCGGCGGGTGTGTTCCCGCTGCATTTTCCTGGCGACTTTGGTGATGGGCTTCTCAGCGACAGGTTTGGCTTTTCGTTTTGGGGTTGGTGCGGTTGTCGCGGTTTTCTTGGCAGTTGCGTTGCGTTTGTGGGTTTTGAGAATCGCTTGGACCAACTGCTCCTTTCTCATCGTGTGCCAACCAGACACTCCCTTCTTTTTTGCGATTTGGGCAAGGTCTTTTGAGGTGTAGGTACGAAGTGACGATGCAGTTTTCAAGTGATGCCTCCGCTGATTCGAGTCAGCAATAAAACAACTCACGTGGGCTCCTGCCCAAGAGAGTTTCCGCCTGTCCGTTAGATCTCCACCAACGGATCCTTTTCGCTGCCCAATCGATCCACGAAATGCGGCTGGAACCACAAATCGAGAAGGTGCCCTACTCCACCAGCGATAAGTCTTAATTATACCAAACTAGCCATTAATGACCGTTTCTGCAAATAAACAATCGTTTATTTGCGACGTAAGTCTTTGCAGTTAAAGGGTTTGTGGGTTTTTTGTTTTCTTAATTGGGCTTCCCCATCGGATTTGGCGATGATGTGTTGTTGTTGATGGTTGTAAGTCTATATTTTTCAGTGGTTTACATCGACATTGTGAAAGTTTTCTCGAACTTTTCCCGCGTTGGGTTGTGGTTTGGAATTCACGACGATAAATTGTGTCCAGTGTTAAAAGGATGAAGGCAATATCTCCAAAAACGGGTGGTCAAGAATGTCTGAAATTGATGACAGATCGCCCACGGCCAAGGCATTATCGAAAGTCACTCAGATCACCTCGATCAGTTTGATGATGATAATTCCGGCGATCGTTGGATACTTTGTCGATCAGTATTTTGGCACCATGATTCTCTTTACCGCGATTGGCTTGGTTGTTGGGATTGCTGCGGCGGTCAAGCAGTTAATCGACTTTGTGGCTCACCAGGAAAAATGACGATTCCGTTGGGATCTGTAAACGTCTGATCAATACGATGGCAAGTGTATCGATGAAACCGAATCGCTTACCGATCGAGCGTTTGTCATATCGGTTGGGGCTTATTGTGTTGATTTTCTCGGTGGTCGGTGGGTTGGTGAGTTTTGCGGTTTTAACGTTCAGTTTGGCTGAGCCGTCGGAGTTGTGGGTGGCAATTGGCGCATGCGTCATTTCGTCACTTGTGGCCCATGTTGCGGGTGAATATCCTAGCGGCGACGATAAGTTTATGGCACGCTTAGGCGGTGGCATGTTTGCCCGGACCAGCCTGCCGTTTTTGGTTGTGATTACTACACAGTTGGCTTCGCCAGAACCCGTAAGTGGTGGCTTTGTTTTACTTGTGATTTTGTTTTACCTTGTTGGGCTGGTTGCTGACGTTTCCCTGCATGTTTTGCGGATGAAAACTGCTAACTGAACTACCACGAACATTGAACAGATCTTTAATGTCAAATCCTTTCAACACATTTGGTCGACTAGAAGACGAGATCGCTGATCCTCAAAGCGGTGTGCAAGAGCACGCACAGGCTGAAGAGGGTGGTGACCACGATCACGAAGGTGCGGCGCACGGTGAAGGTGCGGATCACGGTGATGGACATGCAGAAGAGATCTCAGCCGAAGACTGGACGATTCAGAATTCGATGGACTGGTACCTGAGCCCTGATCACTTGATCGGTCACGTTCAGGATCAGACCTTTTTTGAGTTTCCCGCGTTTAACTTCAAAGATACTGTAACGGTTCCACTCCCCAATCCGCTGGGCTGGACCGATGCCAAGCCGATGTACAAGTTCTCCGTGGATGTCAAAGACGATCACGGTGAAGTTATTGGCCAGAAAGAAGATGACTTTCTTGGCAACGTGACTTTTCAGCCAACGAAGTTTGTTGTGATCGAGTTGTTTTCGGCGTTGATTGTTGCGGCAATCTTTATCACGCTTGGCCAAAAAATGAAATCAGGCGCGCCGGTTCGGGGTCGCTTTTGGAATATGCTTGAGGCGGGTTGTCTTTATATTCGCGATGAAGTCGCGAGACCCTCTATTGGATCCAAGGACGGCGATCGATTTTTGCCGTTCCTTTGGACGATTTTTTTCTTTGTGTTGACGATGAATTTGATCGGAATGATTCCGGGTTTGGGTTCGGCAACCGGTTCAATTTCGATCACCGCCTCCTTGGCGTTGGTTGTTTTTGTGTTGGTTTTGTCTGTTGGTACAAAGAAGCTTGGCGTTGTCGGTTTTTGGAAAGCTCAGGCTCCTCACATTCAAATTGACGGCGCGTTAAGCCCCTTGAAATACATACTCGTTCCCATGATTTGGGGGATCGAGGTTTTTGGATTGTTTATTAAGCACCTTGTTTTGGCGGTTCGACTTTTCGCGAACATGTTTGCAGGTCATCTGGTTTTGGCAGTGTTTGTTGCCTTTGTTGGTGTGGCTTGGGGGTTTTTGTTGGCGTGGGGTGTTGTGCCCGCCGTGTTTGGTGCTTCGATTGGAATCAACTTGCTTGAATTGCTGGTGGCATTTATTCAAGCATATGTTTTTACTTTTTTGTCTGCATTGTTTATCGGGGCGGCTATACACCCGCACTGATTTGAATATGCTTTGAAAATCAAAATTTGAATTTTGGATTTGGAGAACTTTTGATGGCTAGGTTTTTGTTTGCCTTAGTTTTCGTGATGGGTGGATTTTTGTTTTGTTCACCAACATTTGCCCAAGATCTTGGGTTGGACGGCTTGCTTCTCGGACAAGATGAGAACAGCTTCCGCATGTACCGAGCGGTTGGTGCGGGTCTTGCAGTAATCGGTGCGGGTATCGGTATCGGCAAGATTGGTGGAGCAGCTTGTGAAAGTATCGCCCGTCAACCAGAGATGGCTGGTAGCGTCCAGACTGCGGGTATCATTTTTGCTGCTCTTATCGAAGGTGCTGCGTTTGCCGGTATCCTTTTGTGTCTCGTGTTCTAGTTGGTGGGGGTCGCCGATGTTGGCGACTTTCCGAATTGGATTTTCGAGTAATAAGTGGTGAATGAAAATGTTTGAAACCCTGAATGCGATTAACTTGCTTGCGGCTGATCATGTCGCCAAGCCTCCGTTGCAGTTCAAGGTCGATACGCTGCTATTCTCGCTGATCGTTTTTCTGGGCCTGTTGTTTGTGCTTTTCAAGTTCGCTTGGAAGCCCATCATGGAAGGTTTAGAAGCTCGTGAGAAGCGAATTGCTGACGATATCGATGGCGCACGTTCTGCTAATGAGCAGGCGCAAGCCAACTTGAAGCAGTACGAGGACAAGCTGACCGCAGCGACCGATGAGGCGAGTGTTGTTTTGGCTCAGGCCAAAAAGGATGCCGTTGCCGCAAAGGATAAAATCGTTGCCGAGGCTAATAAAGAAGCTCAGCGAGCTCGTGACCGAGCCTTGGCAGACATTGAAGCTGCCAAAGACGCTGCGGTACGTGAGCTGGCGGAGAGGAGCGTTGATTCGGCGGTCACTTTGGCAGGCAGTATTGTCGGTCGATCGCTGGACAAAAAGGATCACTCGCAATTGATTGAAAAATCAATCGAGCGATTTGGCAGTGGAGCCTAGTGCTCAAGTAAGTCGAACTAGCAGAAACTTTTGTGTGAAAGTCAATGGACGAAACCCCAAAGCATGCCACCGTTTTTGACGCGGACCAGCAGCACATTGGCGATGTATACGCCAAGGCGTTGTTGTCGGTTGGAAAAGAGTCGGGCAAGGTTGATGAGCTGGTTGAACAGCTTGGAGACTTTGTCGCCGCGGTTGATTCGCTTCCCAAGTTTCGGGCTGCATTGGAGTCGCCGCGAGTTTCGGTGGCCGACAAAGAGTCGATGATTCAAAAGGCGTTGGGCGGAAAAGTCAGCAATGATTTGCTGAACTTTTTGAAAATCTTGGGCCGTAAAGGCCGATTTGACTGCCTGACGGCAATTTGTGGTTCGGCCCATAAAATGCACGATGAGATGGCTGGGCGTGCCCGGGCAACTTTGACCACCGCCAGCGAAGTCGAAGATTCGCTCGTGCAAGGAATTGCCACTCGGCTGGAAAAGGTCATCGGCAAAAAGGTCAATCTGTCCGCTACGGTCGATCCCGAGATCATCGGTGGAATGGTCGTGCGAGTTGGAGATACTGTCTACGACGGTAGTGTTGCCAATCAACTGCGTCAGGTTCGCGCCAAGGCGATCAAAGCGGCCAGCGATTCCATTCGAAGTTCGTTAGACAAGTTCGCGATAGAAACCAACTGATAAACAATGAACCGGCTGTCCTTTCACGCTCGTGAAAGCCCACAGTCAGAAACAAATACACGTTAGAAACGCTTCGAGCGTCTTAAGTACAAGGAAAACCGATGAGTGTGAAAATCAGTGCTGACGAAATTGCTTCGGTCATCCAGCAAGAGATTTCTCAATTCGAAAGCCAGATTGATGTTAGCGAAGTGGGCACCGTCCTCGAAGTGGGCGACGGTATCGCAAGGGTCCACGGGCTGACCAATGTCGCTGCCGGTGAAATGGTTGAGTTTCCAGGCGGAGTTATCGGCTTGGCGTTTAACCTTGAAGAAAACAGTGTCGGTATCATCATTTTGGGTGATTACCTGAAAATTAAAGAAGGCGATCAAGTCAAATCGCTGGGTACGCTTCTGTCTGTTCCCGTCGGGGATACCGTCATTGGACGCGTATTGGATCCGCTTGGGAATCCTTTGGACGGAAAAGGTCCCGTAAACTCGGAGACCACACGTCCAGTCGAAATCATTGCTGCGGGCGTTGCGGAACGAAAGCCAGTTTCCGAGCCAATGCAGACCGGACTCAAAGCCGTCGACGCCATGACTCCTGTGGGGCGTGGTCAGCGTGAATTGATTATTGGAGACCGAAAGACCGGAAAGACTGCGGTCGGCATCGATGCGATCATCAACCAAAAAGGTTCTGGCGTTAAGTGTTTCTATATCGCAGTTGGCCAGAAGGATTCGTCCGTCGCGGGTGTGATTAAGGAACTCGAAGAACGTGGAGCGATGGAATATACGACTGTCATCGTTTCCGGTGCCAGTGCCCCTGCCCCGCTTCAGTACATCGCTCCTTATGCGGGTACCGCGATGGCCGAGCACTTCATGTACAACGGTGGCCACTGCTTGATCGTCTACGATGACTTGTCAAAGCAAGCGGTTGCCTATCGCGAATTGTCTCTTTTGATGCGTCGTCCTCCTGGACGTGAAGCTTACCCCGGTGACGTTTTCTACTGTCACTCTCGTTTGCTGGAGCGTTCAGTCAAGTTGAGTGACGCCTTGGGTGGAGGTTCAATCACTTCATTCCCGATCATTGAGACTCAGGAAGGTGAAGTTTCGGCTTACATTCCGACTAACGTAATTTCGATCACAGACGGTCAGATTTATCTTCAGCCCGACCTTTTCTTCTCGGGTGTTCGTCCAGCGATGAACGCGGGTATTTCCGTTTCTCGTGTGGGTGGTGCGGCTCAAGTAAAAGCCATGAAGAATGTCGCAGGCGGTTTGCGATTGGCCTTGGCTTCCTTTCGCGAATTGGAAGCTTTTGCACAGTTGGGAACTGATCTCGATGCTGCGACACAAGCTACGCTTGATCGCGGATACCGAATGGTCGAGTTGCTTAAGCAGCCTCAGTACAAACCATTGAACGTCGTCGATCAAATCATGATGATCTTCTCGGGTACTGCGGGATACCTGGATAGCGTAGCGGTCGCCGACATTGATCGTTGGGAAACCGAGTTCTTGGACTTTGTTCATACGAAGAAAAAGAACGTTTGGGATCATATCGACAAAACCAAGGACAGTGGTGATGCGATCAATCCTAAGAAGCCTGAGACAATTAAATTGCTTGTTGACACGATCGAAGAGTTCAACAGCAAGTTTAAGTAAAACCGTGGCATGACCAATGCTGACCTAAATGCTCGTTTTTTGAAGTAAGAAGTCATAGAAAGGACGGAACTGGAAACCCTTTGTGCGAATTTTTTTCGCGCCTTGCCATCCGAATTCCGCATTTGAACAATGGCCAACGCCAGAGCACTAGACAAACGACGCAAGTCCATCCGCAATATCAAAAAGATTACGCGGACAATGGAACTGATTGCGACCGCACGTTTCAAAAAAGCGATGGATCGGGCGACTTCAGCCAGTGACTACACCAAGCGAATTACGGCCGTTGTGTCGGATTTAGCACGAGCAGGTTTGGAAGTAACGCACCCCCTTTTGGAGACTCCTGACGAAACCAAGAATGCAACGTTGTTGGTTTTGACCGGAAACCGCGGGCTCTGTGGTGGTTACAACGGAAACGCGATTCGTTTGGGTGCTAAGACCCGCATTCAACTGAGTAGTGAAGTTGAGAATCTTCGCCTCGAAATCAGTGGGAAACGGGGTGTCTCTGGATTCAAGTTCCGGGAAGTTGATGTTGATGAGTCGTTTTTGAATTTTGACGATCAACCCCTGTATGCCGAAGTCGAAGCGATTGCAGATCGCTATCTCCAGGAGTACGCAGCCGGGAAGCTTCATCGGCTCGACGTAACTTACACAAAATTTTTCTCAGTGGCTCGTCAGAAGATCGTCAACGAAACTCTGTTGCCACTTGGCTCACTCGAAGGAGCGGATACGCCGGTTGATCCGGAAGTCGCCTCGGGACGTGAGTCGTTATATGAATTCATTCCATCAGCTGAGAGTATTCTTGAAGAGGTCGTTCCGACCAGTTTCAAGATCAAGCTGTTTAAGTGCTTCCTTGATGCGGCGGTCAGCGAACAAGTTGCTCGTATGGTTGCGATGAAGAGTGCTACTGAGAATGCCAACGATATGATTAAGGACTTGTCTCGAACTTACAATCGAGCTCGTCAGTCTCAAATTACTGGTGAGATTATGGAAGTCATCGGTGGTGTTGAGGCTTTAGAAGGATAAACGGATCCCGAATGATTCGGCGATTCAAAATTGACAAACCTATTTGAACTAACAATTAAAGATAATTTCTATGTCAAACATCGGTAGAATCACCCAGGTGATCGGTTCGACTTTTGATGCTGAGTTCAGCGAATCAAGCATGCCGGACATTTTTAACGCGGTAACCGCGGAGATTGATGCGGGCGGACAAAAGCGTTCTCTTGTTGGTGAGATCTCAAAACACCTTGGTGGCGGACGGGTTCGTTGTGTTGCGTTGGGGTCAACTGAAGGTCTACGACGTGGCTCAGACTGTGTGGATACAGGTGCTCCTGTTTCTGTACCTGTCGGCAAGGCAACCTTGGGCCGTGTATTCAACATGCTTGGTGAGCCAGTCGATGGACGTGGTGAGGTGAAGGCGGATGAGATTCGCTCAATTCACCGACAAGCCCCACTCGTTTCTGAACTTTCGACCAACACCGAGTTGTTCGAAACGGGAATCAAGGTGATTGACCTTTTGACCCCGTTTGTCCGCGGTGGTAAAGCCGGACTTTTCGGTGGTGCGGGTCTAGGCAAAACAGTTATCTTGACCGAGTTGATTGCTCGTATCGCCAGTCAGCACGGTGGTTACTCTGTGTTTGCAGGTGTAGGTGAGCGTACTCGTGAGGGTACTGACCTTTGGTTGGAGATGCAGGAAACAGAGATCGGTTCGACCGGTCGAAAAGTCATCGAGCAAACCGCGATGGTCTTTGGGCAAATGAACGAGCCCCCTGGTGCTCGTTTGCGTGTTGCTCTGTCGGCTCTGACGATGGCGGAGTACTTCCGTGATTCAACGGGTGCCGACACACTGTTGTTTGTCGACAACATTTTCCGCTTCTCGCAGGCGGGTTCTGAAGTGTCCGCGCTCTTGGGCCGTATGCCTTCTGCGGTAGGCTATCAGCCAACCTTGGCGACGGAGATGGGTGCTCTTCAAGAGCGTATTGCGTCGACCAATAAGGGTGCGATTACATCAGTACAAGCGGTTTACGTTCCGGCCGACGATCCGACCGACCCTGCTCCTGCGACCGCCTTTGGTCAGTTGGATGCGTTCCTTTACTTGGAACGATCGATTTCTGAAAAAGGGATTTACCCAGCGGTCGATCCACTGGCTTCGTCGTCGCGTATTCTCGATCCAGCCTATGTGGGTGAGCATCACTACGCAGTCGCTCGAAAAGTTCAAACGACTTTGCAACGTTATCGCGAACTTCAGGACATCATTGCGATTCTCGGTGTTGATGAACTTTCTGAAGAAGACAAGTTGGTCGTTCACCGCGCCCGTCGAATCGAGAGATTCCTGTCACAACCGTTTTATGTTGCGGAAGTATTTACCGGCAAGAAGGGTGAGTTTACTCCACTAGCTGATACGATCCGCAGCTTCGAAGAACTGTGTGACGGCAAATGGGATCACTTGCCAGAAGCCGCATTTATGTACGTCGGTGCGATCGAGCAAGCTGAAGAGCAAGCGAAGAAAATGGCCGAAGAACAAGCGAAGAAGACGACCGAAAAGGTCTAAGCTGATGGATTGTCTTTGGTCCTGGCGGATCAATTGCGACTCATTCACCGCGCAGCGAGCCACCAAACTCGCCTCGCCAATCAAGCAATCGTTGAAATAGAATCATGGCACAAATCCAAGTCGTCGTCGTAACACCTGAAACTACCGTATTTGATGAGATGGTCGATTCATTGGTCCTTCCTTTGATCGACGGTGAAGCGGGGGTTCTTCCCGGGCATGCTCCGATGGTCGGACGTATAGGACCAGGTGAACTTCGAGTGACCAGCGGAGCAAAGGTCAATAGTTTTTACGTCGATGGCGGAACGGTTCAAGTTGCTGACAACGTAGTTTCTGTTTTGACTGGGCGTAGTGTAGCAGTGGCGGAACTCGATAAAGAAACCGTCAGAGAGGCTTTGAAAAAAGCTGAGGCTTTAGATGGCAGTAATGCCGATCTTGCCGAACTCAAAACAAAGGCACTGAATCAGGCTCGTGCTCAAATTCGGTTGGTCGAAGGCTCAAAGTCTTAAAGCGGGCATTCTAGTCCAATCGCTGAAGTGGTTTTGCTTCAGCTTGATTCTCTTGCTACGCCGGTGTTCTACCGTTCGTGTCGCGATAATCTCAAATCGCATTTGCCGATTTCCTGACGCGAATGACTTGTGTTTTTCCCCGACCATCGTCCACGGAAACGAAGAAGTTGTCATTCGTCAAGTTTCCAACGCTTGAATCCTTGTCTCGGCAGGAGCCTTGACCTCCCAGAAATCACAATTCGGGGAGTATGATTGACCCGGGTTTCGATTCGCCTTAGCGACAACGCTGGGTTGACGCTGAAACGGATCTCCAATCCGGCGTGACGCCGCTTCCGCCAGTAAAGCAATCGGGAACGAAACCGCCATGAAAGGTATCCGAAGAAGACAAACCTTGGTGGAAATTTTGGTAGCGACTCAAAACGCTGACTTCGAGGCTCTTGCAATTTGATAACTCTACAATCAGGTTTGCAATTCTTACTAGTGACCTCCCCCCTGCCCTTGCTGGCAAAATAGACGCTTGCTACCGAACTCATTCCACTCAAAGGATTTAGGCGAAGCGGGCGAAGTTTCTCAGCAGACATTTCTTTTTTGGCCTGAGTGTTGCTATTTGGATGTTTGAAAAGAGATTCTTCTTTTTAAGCAAATTTGAGTTCATAAAAAATTGTTAGGGAAAACAAGATGAATGCACATGTAACTGCGCTCTGTATGGCGACGGCGATGGGATGGTTAATGACTTTTTGCGCTGCAGACTCGAGTCTTGGACAAGTAAAAGCGGAAAATGGCCTGGTGGCGGTTTTGGATGTTGCCAAGGTATTCAAAGAGGACAAATCATTTAGGAATCAAATCGATCAACTTCGAAATGAGGTAGAGAAACGAAAGGTAGAACTTGCCCAAGGCAAAGGGGATTCGCCTAAAGAACTTCGCGATGATCTGTTGAAGATGGAAGCGGCCATTTACTCGGAAATGTACGATCGAGTTCAGGATGTCGTTGCGAGTATTGCCGAAGAGCACGATATTGCGTTGGTAATTCGAGCTAACACTCAGCCTGAACTGGGTAATGACAGTAGGGAATTTGATGCTGCAGCGTCGAAGGACTCAGACATGCCTTCTTACAAAGAGGTCGTGAAGCGTCTCAACAACATGGTCGTCTACCAGAAACACCTTGATCTTACGACGATGGTGATTGCGGAGTTGGAGAAGACGAGCGGCAATGAATCTGGAGAACGCTGCGAAAGTTGCGGGCAGAGCCTCCACCATCCAAGGCGGTGAGTTGCCGCGATTTCGGCATGTCCGGTGGAAATGCCGCAACGGGGCTTGCTCCTCCTGTTCCGTCAGGGAAAAGTGGATTCGATTTCTCATAGGCGTCGTTTTTGTCATTCATTCATTCGCCCTGTCGTTGTTGACGAATTCAAATCGGCGAGCCCTACTTCTTTTGCGGAGTTTTTTTGGACCATTTACGAGTGTCAGGCTTGGCGAACTCAAACGGTTCGCCAATCAATTCGTCGACTTGATCCTGTTGGTCTGGGTTAAGATTGTCGAGCAGACGTTTTCTCGCCTTTTCGCGAAGCTTGGCAATCTCTTCCTGGATTTCGATTTCAAGTTCCTCTTCGGTTTCTCGTAGCTTTTCCACTTGCCGATCTGTGATCTCAAGCTGATCTTTAAGCGGGTTGCTAGTGAGAAGATCGACCAAGCTCCCGCGACGAAGTCGAGACTGATTTCGCAGTTGCTGCAGCCGCTCAAGTTGCTCTGGAATAAAAAGCGACTCCAATTCCTTATTGGCATCGTCACGGATCTCCTTGAGCCGTTCGATCAGTCCTTCGCGATCACTAAAGTCGATCTTTTGGATGCGTTCGGCGGCTCTGCGTTGAACCCCTGCGTTTAGTTTTTGGAGTTCATCGTATTGTTCGTCAACCATGTTGAGGTTCTCACGGACTTTGGCGTTGGCCAACAAGTCAAACTCACTTGTATTCGCACTGCCATACTTGCCAGCGGTCGTACCAAAATCTTGTTGCAGGACCAAGTCATTGAGCATCGGGACCATCGCCTGAAGTTCTGGGCTACCGCCTTCACCGTACGCGGCATGTTTTACGCCGACCATGAAATCGTTGTATTCGGATTGATTTTGGAAAATCCCAACGGGCCCCTCAGCAGCGGGTTTTTGACCGAAAGCGATGACGGCAGGCATAGCAACAAAAAGAATCGCGACAAAAAGGAAGTTTGATTTCATGGCTTTGATCAATGAAATGAGATAGTGAGGCTAAGGAATCTTCTCGATATTGTCACCTAAAATACGAACGATGACAAATCTCAAAGTTGCTCAGAAAAGGAGGTAGATTTACCAGAAATAGATTGGATTTGTTATTATCGTGGTGGAAGCTGAATCTAAACTGACGAGAATCCGAGGGCTATTTGGAATGAACGTAACGAGACAACGATTGATGCTTGCGACAGTACTGCTCCTCGTCGGCTTGATTGGCTCAAACGGGTTTGGTCAGTCGAATCATACGGCTCAATCAAAAAAGAATATGGTCGCTTCGGTACATCCGCTTGCAACGGAGGCGGGGATCGCGGCATTGGAGCGCGGAGGAAACGCCGTGGACGCGGCAATTGCGACCGCGCTGACACTAGGCGTCGTCGATGGATACAACTCCGGGATCGGTGGCGGTTGCTTTATCTTGATTCGACGACATGACGGCGAAGTCATTGCGATTGATGGTCGAGAGATGGCACCTGGCAAAGCACATCGGGATATGTATCTCCGAAACGGAAAGTCTGTCGGCGAGCTTTCTCAAGTTGGCCCGTTGGCGATTGGTGTGCCAGGAGCTTTGAAAGCCTATGAGCAAGCGGTAGATGCCCATGGCAATCTTAAACTGTCGCAACTGCTTGGGCCCGCAGCAAAGATCGCTGAACAAGGTTTTGAAGTTTCCCAAGGCTACGCCGAAGTGTTGCAGGGCCAGCATGAAAAGCTGAATCGATACCCTGGTACGGCGAATGCATTATTGAAACCGAATGGAACGCCTTATCTGGCTGGAGAAACACTAAGACAACCCGATTTGGCGTCAACCTATCGCGCGATCGCCGAACATGGCAGCGATTGGTTCTATCAAGGTCCTTTTGCGGAACACACGGCAAAGTGGATGGCGAACAATGGTGGGATCCTCACACAGGAAGACTTTGCAATCTACCGTACGGTTAGCCGCGCACCTCTGCGCACTCGATACAGAGATTATGAGATTGTGGGTTTTCCTCCGCCGAGTTCAGGAGGCGTACATGTTGCTCAAATTCTCAATATCCTGGAAAACTATGATTTGGCGAAGCAGCATCGAAACGACCCCGCAACAATGAAGCATCTGGTTGCAGAAGCCATGAAGTTGGCTTTCGCTGATCGAGCCTATTGGCTTGGGGATCCAGATTACTGCGACGTACCCAAGCAGCTAGTTGCAAAGATTTACGCCCAATTACTTGCTCAAACAATTCGCTTGGATCGAGCGACCGAGATCTTGAGTCACGGAACACCACCCAATTCGACGACTGATTTTTTCGACGGGCATACGACGCATATCGCCTGTGCGGATGCTGAGGGAAACTGGGTGGCGATTACAACGACAGTCAACACACAGTTTGGCTCGAAAGTTATTGTTCCTGGGTTGGGCGTGGTGATGAACAACCAGATGGATGACTTTTCCATGTCCCCGGGCGTGCCGAATGCCTACGGTTTGATTGGATCTGAGAACAACTCGATTGAGCCCGGGAAACGTCCGCTGTCCAGTATGAGTCCAACCATCGTTCTCAAGGATGGCCAGCCAATCCTTACTGTTGGCGCTGCGGGTGGCCCAAAAATCATTACTCAGGTCGTTTGGGCAATCATCAATCACCTCGATTTGGAAATGTCGGTTGCCGAGGCTGTTGCAGAGGCTCGAGTGCATCATCAATGGACCCCCGATCGCTTGCTCGTCGAATCGACTCTTGATCAAAGCATCGTTGATCGATTAGAAGCTCTCGGACATGACGTGCAAAAGTCGAGAGTTGTCGGAATCACCCAAGCGATCAGCCTTGACCCTGCCACCGGTCTTTTTACCGGAACCCATGACCCTCGGACCCCAGGAAAAGCAAAAGGTCAGTGACGGTTTGGCTGCGGCGACTACGCGGTTTTTCCGCTGGACAGAAGATGAATCAAATCGTTCGTCTCTTCTCGCTTTTTAAGCCGAGCTTCTTTACGAACTGACCTCTCACCATGGACAAATGTTTCTTCTTCGGTTGTGGGGGAAACCAACGGAACGACTGAAGGTTTGCCATATTTATCAAGGGCGACAAAGGTCAGGAACGAGATCGCCGCGATTTCTCGGTCATCATCACGTCCGCTGCTTTCCGTTACGATCTTGACGAAAATTTCCATTGATGTACGTCCCACAGAGCACACGTAAGACTCGAGGATTACGATATCGTCACGTTGAATGGGGCGATGAAAGTGTACTCCGTCATTCGATGCCGTTACGACAGACCCACGACAATGTCGACGCGCAGAAATTGCTGCCGTTTCATCGATGTGCTTCATAAGAAGCCCACCAAACATGGTGTCATGTGTATTGGTATCTCCAGGCAAGACAATGTTTTCCTGGACGGCAAGCGATTGGCGCATCGTAACTGTTTTTCGATCATTCATGGTGCCATTTTATCGACAGGTCTCACGTTGGCAATCGTGGGTTGATGGGTTTGAA
>CBDDAC010000019.1:0-195810 GCA_965224765.1 Mariniblastus sp. | reverse complement strand
TAACAGCGAAACAAATCGTTTCTCTGTATCTAGAGGCTTATCCAAACGATCTCCTCTATCGATACTTTGTGGAGGGAGGTGGCAAAGTTCTCATCAAACCTCTTTCATGGGGTGCCACTTACTGGTCCTATCACTGGTCTAATGAATTACATTTTGACAATAGCTGGGTCGATAACGAGTGGAACCGCCAAGAAGCGGTTCGGCATTTACGCAATCATTTAGAAGCGATGGCGGATGAAAATGGTTCTGCCATCAACAAGCACCTCACGACTTGGGACGGAGATATTGCGGCATTTTTAGATCGAATTGCTGCTGCAGGAGTTCCGTTGGGAGTTGTCTTCTCTCCCAAGCAGATGACCTCTTCGCAATTGGAGGGTCTAAACGAAGCGATTGTGGAAACTTACCGATTGGTGCCTTATCTTGGCGGATTCGTTTTGACGTTTGAGTTGGCCAGTGGCCAGACACTTTCGTTCACCGTCTATGGCCAACGCGAATTAACCACTGGCGAGAAGTGGTTGATTATTGGCACGCCAGCTGCCGGTTTTGCGGCTGGTGTTTTAGTCAAGGTTGGTGGAAAATGGGTGTTCCGCCAAATAACCAAGCGAGTTGATGATCTCGCTGATCTTGCACCAAGGAGCGCATTCAGTCATCTGCATACCGGGTGGTATAAGCATATCGACAACGTTGTCGATGATTTGGTCGCAAGCGGACGGCCAAAGAAAATTATCTTAGGCCAAGGTGGCCAAGGGCCAATCGCGAGTTTTGTGAATCGAGATCCTCGCAAAGTTACAGAATTTCTTGAACTCCGGCCAGGTAGCCTTAACTACACAACTGCATTCGATACAGCGACGGCTGCCCAGAAAGCTGCAATGAATGCTGAAACGTTGGAATTCAACTTACTACTGATCAGACGGCTACATCAACGCGGGTTTACTTTTGAAGTCTTGGGGAACATCCCCAAATCATCAGCCGCAACATCTACTTGGTTGAAAGCAGAA
Organism: Mariniblastus sp.; assembly: GCA_965224765.1. GTDB lineage: Bacteria > Planctomycetota > Planctomycetia > Pirellulales > Pirellulaceae > CAZDBA01. The sequence continues at coordinate 194,812 of CBDDAC010000019.1, read as the reverse complement.
CTCGAAGTTCTTGAATCTCTTGGAGTTGGTTGGAAAACAATCTCACATTCACAAATTGACGATGTAATGAAACTACGACCATGGGGAAGACCACGGAGGTAACGACTATGACCAGCTCAGTTAAGTTTTCGATCGATGATGTGGCATTACTCTATTCAATCCCCAAGGCCGGCGGGGATTTGGCCGTTATTTTACGTGCGTTTGTTTTCAAAAATCGAGCTGCCCCACCTTCATTTACAACTCTTCGAGATTGTTTCTCGAAAGCAATGCAATCGGGCATTCTTTTAGACAGTGACGGGCAATATCAAATAGAAAAGGAATGGTACGAACGCATTCACGCACACGATGATTCTCCGGGAAATGAGATTGACTCTATGCTGGACTTTCAAGAGGAAATTGAGGGTGAGGAAGTACCAGTTGTGAATAATGTTCAGTTTGCCATCACAAAGGACAATTACGATGAATTAGTGCGAGAATTGCAACCATGACCGAATAGAAAGTAGCCCCAAACAGGGGAGTGAGAGCTCTACAAAACGCTCCAGAACTTGGTGGATTTGCACGAGGCATTGGGCAGATGAAATCGCCGGATTGAATCGTCAGTTTAGCAATGGCCGAATGCTAATAGGATACGTTTCGACTGTTCTTGCCAATGCTGCGAGACGAGATGGTTTTTTCAATAAGTCGGGTTCGATCATTCGTGATATCGCTGGCTGCCATCTCTTTGAGAATGGAAATAAGCGTACTGCTCAAGCCGCAATCGAATCGCTGATGAGCAGGAACGGTATAGTTAATGGTCCAAGTTCGGAAGCGCTTCGCTCGGTAATCTCACGCGCTTCACAACCGGCGGGTAGTCGAGGTGCTCTTAGTACCGTTGAGGACATTGCCGCGCATAGACGGGATACTAAAGAATGCGTGAATTCACCAAAGCAGAAATTGCGAGCATTGCACGACGTCACTCAATCGACGTTTCCGACGACTGGTCAGGACCAGCAGAGGTGTGGCCGCTTTGCGAGAAAATGATGAATGCCGGAAGCGTGGTCATTATCAAACTCGACGGCGAGCGAATATCTGAAGATGACAATGGAAAGTTCACTGTAATCGCAATGGACGGTCTATTGGCAGGCTCTCAAATTCGAGGTGATTTTGAAACACTCGACGAGGGTCTTTGCTACCTCATTGGAAATTACGATGCGATAACAAATTCAATTCAATCTTAGATCCACCGACAGCGTAGGGACATAGCCGAAACGAAAACGATATCCATGCGGGCGGAACTTTTCGTGTTGATATTCCAACGCAACCGACACCGGGTAAGACGTTGCCACCCCTTTGTTTGAAGAGCCTTCGTCGGCAACTGAGGCCCCTTTAAATTTGATTGGCTATTTCCCTTTCGGTTTTTTCAGCCGGTTTGATAGACCACTAACCTTTCAACTGGTGAGTCAGAACGTGGCTGAGTCAGAACGTGGCCACCCATTGTTGAGGAGCCCTTGGCTCCTAATCTCTGTGTCCCTCTGCGCTCTCTGTGGTAAACCCAATTTGAACCACGGAGGACAGGGAGGAACACGGAGGAAAAACGAAGGGCAACCAAATGGGCCAAAGAACAGCAGCAAACGGCGGTAAGATTTCGTTCACGACCTTTGCTCGCTCAAATGAAGAGTGACTAACGTGTACAACATGCAAGTTCCAAATGTAATTCAGTGTCGCAAACAGACCCGTGCGAGAACCTTCAGTTCAGACTTTTATTGGCTGTCCAATCCAAGGTTGTCAGAACAACCTCGGTGAATCTACAGGGATTTGATCAGTTCGAAAAAGACTTCGAGTAAACTTTTTCCACTGTCACTATGAATCGTCAAGTATTCAAGTTGCAGTACGCCAAAGATACTGACCACCGCGCAGATCGCGCGCAGGGGTCGAAAGACAGCCGAGAGAAAATCGCCTCGACGAATTTTTTCCAGTACGGACATTGACCTCTCGGCAAGCATAGGAGCAACGGTCGGAAGGACAAACACGAAAAATAATATTGCCAGGACGACCATCCATGGCGAATCAGAGCTGTTGAAGAACTTTCGCAGCCAGACCAAAGGCGGCAGAATGATAATGAGAAAGGCGAACAGGTAAAAGAACATGTTGCAGAACGCTTCGATCAATCCCACCAACTTTTGAGTGAAGGTTAGCGGGGCAATAATTTCCTGCTTGGGAGAAGGGTTCGCGCTGTCAGACATTCTCACGCCCTGTTATTTTGATTTTTGGTAAAGATCAATGAAGCATAGTTGGTCCAGGAGTCAATCAAAAGATCAACTTTTCTGCGCCCGAAGCTTTGTCCGCTATCCCGTGAATCCAATCTCCAGGTTTCTCAATACGTTGAGATCCAAACAAACATTCCACAACCAGTGAATAATGATGAGGTGAAGCACGGTTCTGTATTGAACTGCAGATATGCCAGCAACAATTGCCCAAACCAGTGCACCTAGTAACTCAGGAGTCGGTTTTTCTAGATGCCAAACAATGTAAGGAACTGCGGATGCCAAAATCGCCAACGCGGATCCAGTGAGTTTTCGAGAGGACTGTTCTCCCTGCAGAATCCGCTCTACGCCAAATAGAACATAACCGCGAAAAACGAATTCCACGCAGGTATAAAACAGCAGCGTCGAAATCTCGAATATCACCAGTTGCAGAGGGCCAGAAAAATTGCGGACATAAGGGTAGTGGTTTTGTATTTCAGGATTGCTTGATGCTAAGTAAAAGATTGGAAAACCGGCGAACAAAAGCAGGCACGAACGAAACAAAAGTTCGCCACGTTTTTCGGTCGGCACTGACAATCCAAATGACTTTGCCGATACTCCAAACAGGACGTGAACCAAAATGCATGGCAATACGACAACCGCCAGGAATCCACCGGTGAGTGCGGCCAATGCCGTTTTCCAGTCAGCATTAGAAAGCGCGGGTGATGAGGTGAGATTTCCCGCATCGAGGCCTTGCCAATTGGGAAACAACGATTGGATCACCTCCAGATTTCCGTGCTTCCCCCACAACACCAAGCATCCGAGAACGCTGACAAAGAACGCGATACTCGCAAGCGACGGGGACTCGCTTTTCCGTAGGGTCGTTGTGCACATTAGTGAACTCCAAAATGCCAGAAGTCCCCAGCAGGGAATTGATGCCGTCGGAGCCGAGTGCCAGGATTGGGAAAGACTTATCGTCGCGACAACCAATCCGGCCAGCCATCCCAAGGAAAGCCGAGAATTCGTGTCGCGGCTCGTCGCGGTAACGCACATCCCAATCAAACTGGCAAGCAAGTACAGCGGTGTTGAAGCCATCTCCAGATACTGAACGTTGCTTGAGATGAACTTGAATGATTCTCCGCGGGCAACAAGCTGCCAAACCAAGGACAGCAACCCGAATGCGTCGATGACCACTGCGATTGCGGTCAGAAATGCAACCGCACCTTCCGCCAAATGCCACAAGTCAATTGACGCCTCACCGGAACGCGTGTCGAGCTGACCATTGAATCGGATTGTCTGGAATATATCACGCATACCAACAGATTCCCGCGGGTACGCCAAGGCGGACAATTTTCTTGCTTAGTGCTTCATCCAGATAAAAAACGGGGGTTGGCAATTCATTTCAGCTCTGAGTTTTGACATCGAAATGAATCACCAACCCTAATTCCAAATCTGAGTTTACTCATCAAGGAATTCACGCCAGATCCACTCTCGCTGAAACTGGCAAGTCCATTGTGATAGAAATCCTGGACGGTAAATTCCTGGTCCGTTGTTGAGGCTGATCAATAAAAAAAGGTGCAGCCAGAATTGGATGCACCTTTTGAATGGTTGTGAGTGAAACAGACGCCTATAGCATTTCGCCGAGTTTGGCGATCAAGTCAGTAGTACGGCAGCTGTAGCCCCATTCATTGTCGTACCAGCTAATGACTTTCGCCATCTTTCCACCAATGACTGCAGTGAAGTCTGAGGCGAAAATCGAGCTGTGTGGATCGTCGATAATGTCTGAGGAAACGAGAGGGTCCGTTGTGTAAGACAGGATGCCTTTGAGAGGACCTTCTGCGGCTTCTTTCATCGCGGCGTTGATTTCTTCGGCGGTGGTGTCTTTGGCCAAATTCACGGTGAGGTCAACGACACTTCCACTTGCTACAGGAACTCGCATTGCCATTCCCGTCAGCTTGCCATCCAATTCTGGAATTACCAGGCCAACTGCTTTTGCGGCGCCTGTGCTGGTGGGGATGATATTGGCTGCTGCAGCTCGTGCGCGGTACAAGTCGTCGTGAGGAAGATCCAAAATACTTTGATCGTTGGTGTATGCGTGAACCGTGGTCATCAAGCCAGTTACGATGCCCCATTTTTCATGGAGAACTTTTGCGACAGGTGCCAGGCAGTTGGTCGTGCAGCTGGCGTTGGAAACGCAGTGCATGTCCGCAGTCAACTGATCGTCATTGACGCCCAGTACGCAGGTCAGATCCGCACCGTCTTTGGCAGGTGCACTGATGACGACCTTTTTCGCGCCAGCTGCGATGTGAGAATCGTAGCCTGGTTTGTCGCCGGATGCTTTTCCGCGAAAGACGCCAGTACTTTCGACGACCACATCGACTTTGTGTTCGCCCCAGGGCAAATTGGCAGGGTTGCGCTCTTCGTAGATTCGAACCTTTTTACCGTTAACGATCAAATTGTTTTCGTCAAAACTGACTTCGCCAGGAAAACGACCGTGAACACTGTCGTACTTGAGAAGCATCGCGAGTGTTTTGTTGTCTGTCAGGTCGTTTACTGCGACTACTTCAAACTCATCGCTACGAGCCATCAGGTTCCGAAAAGTAAGCCTACCGATTCGGCCGAACCCGTTAATCGCTACTCGAATTGCCACAGCACTCTCCAAACAAAAATTGATTTGAAATTAGAGCGAGATGTTCGCTCTTTGTCGTTAGTTAGCCAGCGGTTGGCGGCTTGCAAATTCTCGTCCAGGCATTTAAACCACGAATCCGCAGATGTGAAAATAACAAATCGCCGGTTGCAGCCCAAGGGTGTAGATTCTCCACATAGGCTGAATTGCAAAATTCGATTTTGTGGGGCACGCTGAGGGCCAATTGGTCTGGCTTTTTTCTGAATTATTGGACTGTTTTTCCGACGGGAATGTGATGAGTCATAAAGATGGTGGAAGGGATTGGGATCGTCCCCAAGGTGTGCCGCCTGGAAACTGGCAATACATCAATGACGAGTCCATTGCGGCTGGCTACGATCAGTCTTTGCTGCAAAGTCCGCTAGTTTCCATGGATCAGAGAATTATTCAGGAGCATTTGCCCCTCGAGAGTCCGGGAATCGTGGTTGATTTCGGCTGCGGAACGGGGCGAAATGCGATTCCTCTTCTTGGTCTCGGCTGGAAGGTCATTGGAATTGATCTGTCTCTCCCCATGTTGAACCAGTTTTCGGCAAAGTTGAAGTCTCTAGCAGACACGATGTTAGTTCAGGCGAATTTGTCGGAGCTATCCGGGGTCGCCGACAATGTGGGCGATTTTGGGCAGTGCATGTTCAGCACTTTTGGAATGTTGCAGGGGCAGGTAACCCGGCAACGATTCCTGGACCACGCAAAACGCATTCTGAAACCAGGAGCCAAGTTAGTGATCCATGCACATAACTATTGGCATCATTTGCGAATTCGCGGTGGAATCAAATGGATGTTGGGCAATGCAATCCATGCGATGCGGGGAAAGTGTGAACTTGGCGATCGGTTTTCTGATTGTCGATCCGTGAATCAATTGATGCTTCATCATTTTTCGTTGAGAGCATTTCGCAAAGAGCTGCGAGATTCGGGTATTTCACTTTTGAAAACCTATGCGATTCTTCCCGATGAGACCTACAGTGAATCGTTTGGCATTTATCCGGTTGGCAAAGCGGTCGGTTGGGTGATCGTTGGCCAAGTCGATTGAGCCGACGACGAGTTCGGTTTGGGTTACTCCGTTTGGGCCGGTTCAGAAAGTCGCCAGCTTGGTTTGCGGTCGCGAATGTTTAAGCTGATATGGTGCTCTCGTTTTTCGCCGGCCTCTTTGACGCAGGCTCGCATTCGTTCTTCTAGAAGTTCGACTAATTGTTCGTCATTCAGGTCTTGATACTCATCGTAGGTTATGGGTTCTCCCACAGCGACGTGGACGTGTCCTAGACGGGGGAACGAGGATCCTGGCGGGTAGGCCGCGTGGGCGCCTTCGATGCCTGCAGGAATTAAAGGGGACTTGGTTTTTCGAGCCAGTGTCAGGAATCCGCCCTTGATGGTTTGCATCTTTCCCGTTTTCGAACGTGACCCTTCAGGAAACACCAAGACAAGTTTGCCCTGTTTGAGTTTCTTGATGGTGTTCTTGATCCCAGAGATTCCTCGTCCACGATCGATTGCGATGCAATGCAATGTGTTCTGCATGAGTTTCAGCGGTTGTTTTTTGAAGATGGATTTCTTGGCCAGATAATAGACGTTTCGGCGACAGGTAACTCCGACCAACATCGGATCGAGATTGCTTTGGTGATTCGAGCAGATCAGTCCGCCACCAGATTTAGGGTATCGCTCGACGTGGTGACATCGCATGCGATAAAACAGCAACGCCCAAATTCGAAGCATCAACTTGAAAAGATTGTGAAAAAATATCTCTACCGGATTGGGGAGGTCTTTGGACATACGGCGAGTTTTTGACTAGGTGGAGGAATTAGTTTGTTTCATTCGAAGTCAATTGGGTGGATTGCCAATCAACTTGAACGGTGCCCTTGGAAAGAAACAACAATGAGGCTCTTGTGGTCATTGTAACCCATGTGAGATATGAGAAAATCGGCGACTCCAGATTTAAAGTCAATTATGAGATTGCCAACTTTATCGTATTTGATGGCGCTCAAGCGACTCATACTTACCTCAAACGAAATGCTCAGTTGTGTTGGAAATTGACGGAACGACGATTCAGGATACCTTTGCCGAAGCGTTTGATATGGTCTTTGTGCGGTTGGAGATTACGGCTGCTGATCGCTACTGGGTGGATGTAGCGACTCGTGAGTTCGCCGGCTACGGAACCAGTGTCATTTCCTGTGATGCCGAGGTTGGGACCGTTCGAGGTCTGGATGAATGTGAAACTTTGGATGGTCGACCTGGTGCCGAAGTGATGGCGTTTGGGTTTTCTCGTGCTGCGTTGAGCCTTGCTGTTTCAAAGCGTGCGGGGCAAACACTGATGACTTGTCCATCGACTGCGGTTTTTGATCGTTCCATGGATTCGGAAAAGTTCATTCCCTTAGGCAGCCATCTAAGGTTTTTTGGCGATGGCTTTCAGAAAAGCAAACTCATTGGCGAACGCAGGTTTTGGCGGATTCCGGTGATGGATGGCGAGTTCGTCGCCGAAGAGTCATTGGGAGTTTCTCAAGGGGTGGCCGGTGGAAACTTCATCATGCAAACCGCAGATCAGGCCAGCGGGTTGGCGGCCGCCAGACGTGCAGTCGATGCGATCGCCAAAGAGACGGGGAGTATTACGCCCTTTCCGGGAGGAGTCACAAGAAGTGGCAGCAAAGTGGGGTCGCGCTACAAGGCGTTGGTCGCATCGACTTCAGAGGTCCATTGCCCGACACTTCAAGGTCGAGTCGATACGGCGTTGGCAGAGGGCGTGAACTGTGCCTATGAAATTGTGATCGATGGAGAGAGCTTCGACGCTGTCGAACGGGCCATCCGAGTCGGGATTTTTGCCGCGTGTGGAAAAGACGTGATTGCCATTGGGGCAGGGAATTATGGGGGAAAGCTCGGCAAGCACCATTTTCGGCTCCACGACGTCGTCGCTTAATGAATCTTTGCCAACAATTCGTTAGACTTACGATCAAACCGTTCCAAGGAAGAGTGTAGACTTTGCGACCCGTTCAACGAATTGCCGAAGAGAAACGTCACCAGCATCCCTGGCAAGTTCGTTTGCGGAAGTTTTTCGGACAAGCGTGGGTTGAGATCACGATAGGTGGTTTGGTCATCGTTTCGGTCATCTTGACGCTTTTTGAGTTTGCGTTGGAGACCAAACTGCATCTACGAGACAACAGCCCTGGAATTTGGGAATCGTCTTATGGGGTGTTTGATCAAGGTCATTTGAACGCGCTGATGACGTTCAACCTTTTGATTACCAGTATTTTCATCGTTGAGTTGTTTCTACGGTATCTGGCTGCCGCCTCGAAGGTCCAGTACCTCAAAGAGTTCTGGTTGGACATTCTGGCGACGATTCCAGTGTTCCGTATTTTTCGAAGTTCGCGTGCGCTGCGACTGTTGAGACTGGTGCGATTGATTCGCCTCACAGGCGTGATTTCGCGTTTGTCGAGTCATTACCCGCAAATTTTTCGTTCGGGTGCGATCGACTTTTTGATGATTTCCGGATTGTTGGTGGTAGCGGTCGTGTTTGGAACGGTGGGAATGCTCCAATTTGAGGATGGCGACGTGGGCAACGTTTCTTTTGCAGAGGCTGCCGAGATCGACGGTAGTGATGCAAGGGACGTCTCCGAAGCTGAAGGGCTGGCCAATTCATTTTGGTTTAGTATCTACACGTTGTTCGCGGGCGAACCCATTCCGCGAACACCTACGACGTTGCTGGGCAAGTTTGTTACGGTCATGTTGATGTTTATGGGCATGACCATCTTTGCGATTTTTACAGGAACGGTGTCCGCTTTTATGGTGGATCGAATTCGAACGGAGGGAAGAGTTGTGGAATGGGGGGACCTAGAAGACCACATTGTGATCTGCGGCTGGACGCCAAAGACCGAGATTATTATCAAGGAGTATCGCGCAGCAAAAGGAACTCGCAAAACGCCGATCGTCGTGATTACCCAATTGGATGTGACTGATATCGGAGTCGATGTGACTGTGTATCCGAATTTGATGTTGGTTAATGACGACTTTACCCGCATATCTGCACTGAAGCGAGCTGGTATCGAACGAGCAAAAACCTGCATCGTCTTGTCAGATACAACCTGCGGGAGAAGCGAACAAGACGCGGATGCTCGTACGATTTTGGCCGCGTTGACGGTCGAAAAAATCCATCCAGGTGTGTACACCTGTGCCGAACTGCTGAACAGCAATTATGCAACGCATCTCGAGCTTGGACAGGTCAACGATTTTGTCGTGAGTGAAGAGTACGGAGCCTATATGCTCGCCCAATCCGGAATGAATCGCGGGCTGGCGGGAATCATGGGAGAGTTGCTTACCTATCAGCACGGCAACGAGTTTTATCGAGTCGCCGTGCCTGAATCATGGATCGGAAGTAGTTTTGACGAGAAACTAGTGACCTTAAAGACCCAGAAAAATGCGATTCTGGTCGGAGTTCTGCCAGCGGATGGGCCGCAACTAATCAATCCATTGGCATATGAGTTCAAGCCCGGTGACGAAATCATTGCGATTTCAAAAGGTGAATTGGTTCTGTAGTCCACACTGAGGAGTGGGGCGGCGTTAATTGTGAGCAGTTGGAACGGTTTTGCGATAGGATGAACAAGTTCACTGGAACGATTGTTGGTTATCCATTTCGATTGTCTTTTTCAATTCAAATCATTATGAAGATTAAATTGCTTGTCGTATCGGTTGTTGTCACTCTCATGTGTGGAAATTTGCGGGCTCAACAAGATCCTGACGCGGATTCGTCAACCGAAACTCCTGCTGCATTGAATTTCACGATGAATTCGCTTAACGGTGAAGAGGTCGATCTGTCCAAGTATCAGGGCAAAGTCGTGTTGTTTGTTAACGTGGCCAGCGAATGTGGATTCACGCCACAATATGAAACCCTTCAGGCACTGCACGAAGAATTCAACGAGGCGGGTTTGGCAATCGTTGGTGTTCCGTGCAATCAATTTGGTGGGCAGGAACCCGGTTCCTCAGAAGACATCGCAGGTTTTTGCAAGAAAAACTTTGGTGTGGAATTTGACATGTTGGCGAAAGTCGATGTGAACGGTGAAAATCAATGCGATCTCTACAAACACTTGACCGGAATGGATTTAGCGCCGGTTGGTACTGGTAAAGTCCGATGGAACTTTGAAAAAATTCTCCTGGATCGATTGGGGAACCCTGTCGCCCGTTTTGGAAGCCGAACTGAACCCAGTGACGAAGAATTCCTTGCCGCCATCAAGTCCGCGCTGGAAGAAACTCCCGATACAAATTCCAAGTAGTCCATGAAGTCAGTACTGTCGCTCAAAAAAAATGGCGGTCATTCGATCGCCTCAGAGACGGTGGCGCGAGCGAATCAGCTTTTTCAATCGCATGGCGCGCTTTGGATCAAAAATGTTTTTGACCCTGAGTTGATTGAGACACTGGCTCAGGCCTTCGATCAGAGGTATACTTCCCGGCCTGTCAGTGAACTCAAGAAGCGCTACGCGATTGTGGGCGATCATCGTTTCATGATTACGATTCGGGTTGAATCGCCTTTCGATGACCCCTCATTGTTTGACAATTCATTGTTGATGCCGATTCTGGAGGGATTGCTTGGCAAGCAATGTCTTATTTCCAGTTTTGGATCGGTGGTGACTTTCCCCGGTGCCGATCCACAGCCCATCCACTTTGATCACCCGCCTTTATTCGAGTCGGAGATTGAGTGCATCGGTTTACCGCCCTACGCAATCACGCTGGTTGTCCCGCTGGTCGACCTCGATCACCAAACTGGTTCGACCGCAATCTGGGAAGGTTCTCATCGGGAACTGGGGGCTCGTCAGCGATTGTCTGGATTGATGACTGACCCAGATTGGGACGGGGCTACGATTCCGTTTGCAAAAAAAGGGGATGTTTATCTGATGGATTATCGGGTCATCCATGGCGGGACCGCGAATCGAAGCGAGCATTCTCGGCCGATTCTGTACATCGTCTATAGCCGTCCGTGGTTTTGCGACAGTTTTAACTTTTCAGACCAACCTCCGATCGATATTTCGAAATCTCAACTGAAGAGTCTGCCCAAACGTTTGCGGCGTTTGTTTGCGAACGGGCTTTAGCTGACGGAACTGAGGTCGCTGGCCGTGGGGCGATGACTCCATCAGCTGGAGTGACAACAATTCAGCGACGCGTGTTCTCCTTGTCAGGCTCGTGGATGATGACTTCGTGAGACTCAATTTACTCAATGAGCGATGCAAGAGTTGGTAACTCGCACTCAACTTGATGATCTGGAGTGGACTCAAAACGAGAGTTGGCATACTTTAAACGCTTGAAGTTTAATTGCATCTTCACATCGTTTGAAATTATGGCCAGCAAATCAAAATCAAAAAAGAAACGTAAGTCCTCATTTGCCGAAGCCCGTCAGGGTGTCGTGCCTCCTAAACCGCAATTCAGTTCGGTTGCAAACCAGCCGCAGGGGACTCGCTGGGGCCTAGTTGGATTGTTCGTTACGATCGTGATTGGTGGTGGCGTACTTGCGATGATTTTCAAAGACACGCGGATGCGGAGCTCTGCAATGCGGGGGATTGAGCAGTTCGGGTACGAGATCGTAAACAGATACCCGCATGATCGATTGGCCTTTACCCAGGGTCTGTTTGTCCATAAAGGCAAGCTTTACGAAAGCACCGGAAAAAAGGGAGAGTCAACAATGCGAATTGTTGATCTCGAAACGGGTGCAACCGATCCCAGAATCTTTCTTGGTCCAGACCGGTTTGGTGAAGGAGCATGTGTTCACAATGGCAAGGTCTATCAGTTGACTTGGAAAGGGGGGGAGTGCCTCGTTTACGATTTGGAGCTCAAGGATCCGCCCAAGATTATCAAATACAAGGGACAAGGCTGGGGGCTTTGTTCTGACGGTGAGAATTTGATGATGACTGATAGCGGGTCCAACTTGATTTTCGTAGATCCTGATGATTTTTCAGTTCTGAAAACGGTCACGGTCAAATTGAGAAATCGTCCCATTCCCGCACTCAATGAAATGGAGTTTGTGGGAGGCAAAGTTTACGCCAATGTACTTAATGAAGATGTTATTTTTGAGATCGACTCGACCACCGGAATGGTGACGGCAATGATCGATTTGACAGGGCTTTGGCCACCGGCAGAACGGCCGCAAGGCGGAGTGTTGAACGGAATTGCCTACGACGAGGCCAAAGACAAAATCTATGTCACGGGAAAGTATTGCCCGACTCTTTTTGAAATCAAGTTTGTTAACAAGCCCCCCAAGTAGTCGGCGATTCTGATGACATGAGTCAGCGAAATCGGACAGCAAGAATTAATCGTGCGTTGGACTCATTACTCGTACATGTCGTTTAGGTCTGCGGAGCCAAGCTCGAGAAAGAATTGGGCGATTTTCTCTGTACATGCATTTAGGAACGCCCTCCCCTTCTCGGCGGTTGCATCGGCTGGATCTCCAACTCCCGTATCTTGGGTGACCTGAGTCCATTCCCTTTGAGCCGTTACCCAGCCCTGCTTGAGTCCCTGGATCTGAAAGCTTTTGGCTGCACCGTCACCTGCGATTGATAGCGGTAGACACAGTTCAGGGGCAATCTGCAGCATGCAGCTGGTTTCCAATTCGCCAGCGTGGTCACCTGGCTGGTCAAAAAATGGATCGCAGTCTGTGGCTTCGTACCAGTTCAATGCGCAAGTAAACATATCTGGGTAGTCGACAGACAACTCACGCAGCATTTGCTTGAAGTGGTTACCGCCATGCCCATTGATGACCACTAGTTTGTCGATCCCGCTGCATTCTAGAACTTGCACAACGTCCTGGAGAACGGCAAGTTGGGTTGTTGGGCTCATGTTCATGCACAAGTCAATGTCCAGTTGTCCCGTGTTGACTCCGAATGGAATGCATGGCAAGACGATGCAGCGTCCTCCCTGCTCCCAGGCCAATTGGGCGGCAGCTTGGGCAACGAATTCGACCTGGAAGTTATCTGTCGCATATGGCAAGTGGAAGTTGTGGGCTTCTGTTGCGCCCCAGGGTAAGACGGCGATGTCGAACTGGGTTGCTTTGACCGTTTTCCAGTTCGTTTCTGCCAGTACGAATGGTCGGGGACCTTCGCTCATTACACATGCCTTGTTTGAAGATAGGATCAGAAATGATCATAACGAGTTTTAAGAATGTTGGTATGACTTTGTGGCAAACAGCTGTTTCAATGTTTGCGCGGGAGGTTGAGGCTCCTGCCGAAACCTCCGTATTCTTTTTCTTGTCGAAGTGGAAATGTCGAAGTGGAAATGTCGAAGTGGATGTAGGTTTCGGCGGGAGCCTCAACCTCCCAGTTTTATCGGCTCGCAATGATTTCAACATGGTTTAGAATTTGGCTGAGCCAACGAAAGGAGAATGCGGTGATGCGATTGGAATTTGACTTTAATCAAAAAGACTGCCTGAAGCGTTATCAATTGCTGTCGAATACCAGGATTCGAATTAGTCAATGGTTAATTGTGCTGTTGATCCTATGCTCGATGATTCAAATCTTGCTGATGTGGCGTGAACTCATCTGGATGCAGTTTTTGATTTTGTCTACAGGTGTTTTGATATTCAATGCATATGTGTTTGCGCGAGTGTTCCGACGAAGGAGGTTTCCGCCTTATCACTGCGATATTGAGTTTCGTGATGGTTATCTTTATGAAAAATCGAATGAAACCGAGTATCAAAAGGCCTATGCATACCTTGAGGGGGTCGAAGAAGATCGAGACTATCTGCTGATTCGACATCCTGGAAATGTGGTCCTGTTGCCCAAGCGGGTGATTGACTCGACACAAAGAGACTGGTTGCTGAATGAATTGACACGACGTGTGGCGACGGCACCGGAAATTGTAGTGCCATTTTATGAAGAATCGTTTCATCAGAACAAAAACGATACCTTTCAGTTCACCTGGAATCAGGACGATCTGAAACACATGAATGCGGAACGGTTTGTCCCCTACGACCCACGGGAAACGCTGGAGGCGTCGGGGAAGCCAAGAAATGTCGTGGTTAGTCGTCGGTTCTTGACAGGATTGATGTTCATTCCAGCGTTGGGGTTGTTGTTTTCCTGCATTGTGAAATCTTCTGTGCTGCCTTTGCCTTTGTCAGTGTTTCTTTTTGGGTTGGTGATTCTTAATGAGCTGGCGTACTCTCGGCAGAATCGGACACGGAGAATGCAGACGAACCGTTTGATGGGTATGGAAACCGAGTTTTATGTGTCTAAAGACTCCGTTTGGATCGGCGAACCCGGAGTGGTCAATCGACATGCGCTGAGTGACATCGTACGGGTTTACTACGGGGACTATTTTGTCGCCCTTCAGTCACACGAAAGTCTGTTGTACATTTTGCCGAAGCGCGCGATCGGTGGTCAGGATCGAGTCCTTCGATTTCTCAGTGAAGTATCCAACGCTGTAACCGCAAAAGAGCGAATTGAGACGGGAAATCCCTATCAATCGCCTACCCTTTGAATTTCCGTTGCATCGCGATAAATTGCGGCTCGCAATTACTTAACTGGGATAAAAATGGGAATTGGAGAAACGGCGGCGCTCACGGCGGCATTCATGTGGACGGTCTCCAGTTTTTTGTGGGGTAAGATCAACCTCAATGCCGTAGAACTCAATATTTGCAAAAATATTGTTGGAGCGGTTCTGATTACGGGGCACGTCGGCGTGCTGTTGCTGGTGATCATGATTCTGGGGCCAAGTACCGGCCCAGATTTGGCTGAAGGAGCAAGCTCGAGTGTTCCAGAGATGACCGCTACCTCTACTGATTCAGATTCCCTGGTCAGTGCGGCTGGTCGAGAGCCAACCGACGCTCAAGAGCCTTTTAAGCTCAAAGCCAATTGGAAAGCCTGGGTGTGGCTGGCACTGAGTGGATTGGTCGGAATTGTCATTGGTGACACGTTTTACTTTCGCAGCCTGCAGATTCTTGGTCCAAGAAGATCGCTCGTCGTTGCGACGACTTCTCCCTTATTCGCGATCCTCTCAAGCTGGCTCTTGTTGTCAGAAAATTTGCTTGGTTTTCAGCTGTTGGGAATCGCGTTGACTGTTCTGGGTGTCATGATTGTGATTGCAGAGAAACGAGGCGAGAAAGAAGCACTTAGCTTGTTCCCGGGAGTTCAGTCGAATGGGGTCGCGGTGGGGATCGCTGGCGCCCTGTGTCAGGGATTGGGAGCGACGTTTTCCAAGGTCGGGATGGAAGTTAATGATTGCTCAGCGTTGGAAGCTTCCATGATCCGCCTCTTGGTCGCAGCAGTTTGCTCGATTGGATTTCTCTTGGCGCGTCAACAATGTCGCCAGTTTGCCCGAAAGTTTTTCAAGTGGGGATTGATCAAGAAACTGCTCCCGGCTGCAGCGATTGGGACCTGGATTGGAATCTGGTTAAGCCAGATTGCATTCAAGAACACGGAAGTCGGAATCGCACAGACGTTGGTCTCTACAAGCCCGCTTTTTGCCATCCCGATCGTTGTCTTTTTTCAGGGGCACAGAATTTCGTCATTGGCGGTCGCGGGAACGATTTACGCGATCTACGGAATTTGGTTGACTGCAAACTGAATCCGTACAAACTCTGTAGCAAACGTAGCTGACTCTCCCACACGGCCCCAAAAGCCGACCCTCCGAGGCTGTGCCTTTTTCATTCGTACTTGACAAAAACTTAGAAGCCGTGGTTTATGGAAACCCGATGCGTGAGCGAGGACGTGTCGGGTTCGTCCTCGCTGACGCTTCGGGTTTCCAAAACAGGCGGAAAGTGGATGTTCAAATGACGTTGGCTACTGAGTCAGCCACCAGTTGAAGCAAGCGGTTTTACTGCCTCGGAAGACGGCAGTGGCTTCTCCGCCCCGGTCGTTGCGCTCCTGACCCTCCTGGTGAAAGGGTGTTCGATTCTTGGCATCCGGTTATTAGCGCCAGAATCATCTGAAAACTAGCCCGGCCCAAAAAGGCCACTCTCCGAGGCTGTGCCTTTTTCATTCGTACATGAAGCGATTACCTAGAAACAGTGGTTTATGGAAACCCGATGCGTGAGCGAGGACGTGTCGGGTTCGTCCTCGCTGACGCTTCGGGTTTCCAAAACAGGCGGAAAGTGGATGTTCAGATGACGTTGGCTACTGAGTCAGCCACCAGTCGAAGCAGGCGGTTTTACTGCTTCGGAAGACGGCAGTGGCTTCTTCGCCCCGGTCGTTGCGCTCCTGACCCTCCTGGTGAAAGGGTGTTCGATTCTTGGCATCCGGTTATTAGCGCCAGAATCATCTGAAAACTAGCCCGGCCCCAAAAGCCAACCCTCCCCGGAGGCTCGAAGGGAGGGCGCTTTCGTTGGAATGAAAATTGGCCGTACATTTTCCGCGGTTGGTTCTGGCGGCCTACTTCATTTTTGCGATCAAAGAATCACCAACGCGTTAGTGATTGTCGTCGTCTTCGGAATCGCCCGAGAGGCCTTCAAGAATCTCGAAAAGCTTATCCGACAAGGCCCGTTTTCGGAGTGTGCCGTCGATGATGGCAGCGATGTTGCCTTGTTTGTCGATCACGTAGTTGTCAAACTCACCACGTCCTGGGCTGTATCGGGAAGTGTGCTCGGCATCGGTATCCAGGCAGAGCGTGAAATTGACACCTGTTTTGTCCTTGATGATCTGGAGTCCTTCGACGCCCTTTGCTTCTTCACGAAAAACGGCAATCACTTCCACGCCCATGTCTTCGAATTTTTCTGCATGCTCATTCAGCTCTCCGAGCTGCCTCAGGCAGAAAGGTCACCAGTTGGCACGCGAGAACAGAAGGATCACGGGTTTACCTTCCTCACCGAAGCGCTCGGAGAGGGTGACGACTTTGTCATCAAACGTTTCAAGTTCAAAGTTGGGAGCTTGGTCGCCGACTGCCAAAGCGGCATCCGAGTCTTGACCAAAACCGAGTGAGGAAAAAGTCGCGAAAATCGCGACCAGAAAGAGGGTTGTTCGTTTCATCGATGGCCTCATAAAGGGGTAGTGAGAAAGATTGGCCAGTGTAACGAATTTGAATCCAGTGATCGGTGCTGGGACGCACACAGGAAACGGTACGATTCTGTACTTTGTCGCATAATGCGTATTGCTAGATGGCTGTATTGTCCCATCCTGAATACGGTCTCGGGTCGAGCATGGTTCCCACAGTGCACGAACTAGCCAAGGAGCTTGAGACGACGAGTCCGGTGGAACGCTTTTCGATCGTCAGCGATTGAATATTTATTTCGATTCTAGGAAAGTCGTGCTTGAGTTTTGAATTGCTCGAACAACGCGCTGAGTTTCGAATTGCGAATTGGTTTTGCCAGAAATCCGTCAAATCCGGAGGCGAGGCATTTTTCCTTGACTTGCTCCGTCGCGTCACCGGTAACGGCGACGCAGTAAGGCGGCGGACTGACTTGCTCACGAATCACCGTGAAAAATTCGAACCCGCTGGTACCTGGCATTCTTAAATCAAGAAATACAAAGTCTGGTTTCCAGCTTTTTATGATGCTGAGGGTCGGCTGGATCGAATCCGAACATTCCGTTAAAATCCCTTGGATTTGGAGTTGCTTACAAATTGCATCGCGAACATTTGGTTTGTCATCAACAACGAGTACCTTGTATCGAGGTGTTGGCTCGGCAGAGACGAATTTTTGCTGGACGACGGCTTCAGTTGTCTCGATGGGCAGGCTTACGTTGAACTTTGTGCCGACAGATTCCTGACTGTCGACTTGAATTTTACCTCCAATCGCCTCAACCAGACTACTTACGATATTGAGTCCCAAACCGGCCCCCGCATGCGCCTTATCGGTGGGGCATTGAAAAAACGGCTCGAAAATCGATGCTTGAAGAAGTGCTGGGATCCCGCTACCTGAATCGGAAACCTCAATCTGCAGTTGGCTGGAGTCTTCTACAGGTTGATGAGAAATCTCAACATGCACGAATCCTGTTTCCGTAAACTTGATGGCGTTGTTTACAAGGTTCAAAATGATCTGTTTTATTCGAACTTCATCAGAGAACACGTTCTCTGATTCCGAGTCGCAGCGAATATGGAATTGAAGCGTCGTTTGGTTGACTTGCTCTGAAACCATTTTCTCAATGTCTTTGCACATCTCTTGTAGGCAAAACCATCCGTTGGTAATCGAAACATGCCCTTGTTCAATCCTCGAAACGTCCAGGACGTCCTCGACAATTTTCAGAAGGTGTTTGCTCGATGAGGTGATTCCTGAAACGAACTGTTCCGTTTGCTCTGAGGCAATTTCCCCGGAGTCCGCATTGAACTGGAGTAGGTCGCAATATCCGATGATTGCGGTGAGGGGGTTTCTGATGTCGTGGTTTACTTTCGCCAGAAACTCACTTTTGGAGTGGGTGGCCAGTTCCGCTTTTTCGTATGCGGTCGAAAGTGATCGAGTTCGTTCATCGACGATACGTTCCAGCTTCGCGTTTGATTTTTTAATGGTTTGGTACTGGGTCCACCCGACGGCCAATGCCAAAACAAGAAATGCCGCAATACCGGCCAAGGTTGAGTAGTAGAGTTGGTTTTCTTTTCGTTGTTCTTTTTGAGCCGCTTTCGCTTCGCGATACTTGAGCTCAACATCCCAAAAGTTGGTTCCCGAAGTCTGAGAGTTTGCAAGAGCTCGCATGGATAGCTCTTGGTGATACTCATGCGAATTTGCTTTCCACTCTTTGGCTTTTTCGTATTCTCCTACGGCAAAATAGATGTCGGCCATTTGCTCGGCAAACTCGAGGTTGCGTCGGAAGGAATTGGTCATGGGTGCGTAGCATTCAAGAGCGGCCAAATCATTGACTTCTTGCCCCAGCTCAATCTTTAAAACGGCGATTGGAAGGGCGCATGACGCAAGGGATTGGGAATCGTCGATAGTTTGATAGCTTTTTAAGGCTTGTGAAAAGAATTCGATTGCCTTGGGTAGCTCACCCCTTCGTTGAAAGATCAATCCCAGTAGATGTTGGTAGCCCGCCAACTCCTTCGTAACGGCCATCGAAGGCGCAGATTGTTTGGAGATCTGGATTGCCTCAGTAAGCAATGAAATGAGTTTCGGGTCGCATTCGCAAAACTCGATGGTAAACCTTGCGATTTGGGAATCCGGTGCAATCTTCTGAAGTCGTTTTGCATAGGGGAGAACCGCATCCACGCCGTGATGGTATCGACAAACGACGATCATTGCGGTCAAGGCAACTTTCAGCAGCACTTCGTCATCGGTGCTTTCTGCAACGATCAAACCTCGTACCGCGTAATCTCGCGCAAGATAAACTTGTTCTTGATTCAGCAATACTTCTGCCAGAAAGTTCAATGTTCGCGTTAGCAAAACGTCGTCTTGCAGCTCCACTGCAATTCGAATTGCCTCCTCGAGATTGCGTCTCCCTTTTTTTGATTCTGCGGGGGCATTGTCAAGCATGCCAAGAATGTGACCCGAATACATCAAGCATTCGACGTTCGCGATACTGTGGATATCGTTTGCGACAAGCTCGAAGCTGCGGTCAATTTTTTGCCGCCATTTCTGGGCAGGTTGATTCTCCAAAGCAAGTGTATAGGCCAGCCTGATTAGGCCCCTGGCTTCGGTTGAAGTATTTCCGCGGTCGACGCCAATGGCTCGTATTCTCTCCGCTGTATTTTTTCCCGCTTGGTTTATCTGTTTGATTTTATCAACAACGGGGGCACTTGCCTGATTCAGGGCATTTTTTGCAACGGATAGCTGCCACTCAAATTCAGAATACTCATCAATAAGATGAGTCAGGTTTTGTTTTTGGGCGACTGTCGTGTTTCCAAGTGAAAACAGAACCCAAAGAACTGATGTGAATATGATGATGCGTGGCAATTTCACTTAAACAACTTCAATAGTACGAGGCGTGGTGCTGGGATTGTGGACTGTTGAAACGCAATGTTCAAGTGTTTGAAGCGGACGCGGCATTGTAGATACGATCAGTTTTAACTTGGCCCTGGCAGTGATGCATCTCCGAGTTGCCGATTGTGTTTCAACTGCGTTGCCGGAACGAAGACCCGACCGAAATTGGAAACTTGATGTTTGGCGCAACTCCAGTGTATCCAAGCGAAAATGAGGCGGGTGCAAGTTGGGCAAGTGTTTGTTAGCCCAAAAGGTACGTTGGGCCGCCCATAACTTAGCGTTGAGTGTCATGAATCACAGTTCTGAATTAAATCAGAGCGGTGCCGAACTAACAACGCTCCCTCCCCCCCATAACGACTAGGTGCCAGAGAAACGCCCTGCGCAGGTCTAGTACCCGGACCGTTTTGAATTGCGGGTAACAAGGGGGAGAAAACCGGAGTATCTGATGTTCTTGGCCCGCCAATCGAAGACGGGCGAGGCACTGGGCTGTTGGCAGAACACCACATGCCCACGCAAGCGAGGAGCATGGCACCCGCCATCGAGGTTTTTGCCTTTTACGGGAGGTTGAGGCTCCTGCCGAAACAATTCTTGTTCCTCTCAAACGTGGATGCTGACAGGTATTCCAGGAACACGCAGAGGCACTTGGGATCAATCAAGCAAGTCTTATCTTTAACCGCAATTGACTTGATAACGCGCCCACGGGGCGCATGATGAGTTTTCGAGCGGTTGCACTCTCAAGTCACAACTAGATCTTGGCTCCGATTAGCGTCAATTTTTCTTCAACCCATTCGAGCGGCTTCGTATTCTAACGAACGGAAGGTTTCTAATGAAATTCAATTACCCGTCGCTTAGTAATACCAGTTCTTCCCATCTTTCGTAACTTCGCTTCAGTGCGGATTCGAGGTCATTTAGCTTCTTTTGACTTTCGGCAATTTCATCTTTGGGATTTTGGTAGAAAGCTGGATCAGCCATCGATTCGTGGAGCTGCGCGATTTCAGCTTCGTGAACTTCAATGAGACCTGGTAATTTTTCCAATTCCAGTTTTTCTTTGTATTTTAGTTTTTTCGGCTGCTCTTTCGCAGGGGCAGATTTTTTCTTTTTCTCTTTCTTTTCAGAAGACTTGGCAGTTTCCAAATTTGGAGTCGTCTGTCTGACCCAGTCGTCGTATCCGCCGACATATTCTTTGAGTCCGCCGTTCTCAAATACCAAACTGTTTGTGACGACGTTGTTCAAAAAGGCACGATCGTGACTGACAACCAGGATGGTTCCCTGGAACTCCACCAATTTCTCTTCGAGCATTTCAAGTGTCTCGGTGTCCAGATCGTTGGTTGGTTCATCGAGTACGATTAGGTTGGCTGTTTTGGTGAATAGCTTGGCAAGAAGGATCCGGTTTCGCTCACCCCCGGAAAGAAACTTTACTTGCGTCCTGGCACGTTCGGGAGAGAACAAAAACTCCTGTAGATATCCAATGATATGTTTCTTTTGATCACCGATGTTGACGTGATCGTAACCTTCGCCGACATTTTGTTGTACCGTTTCATTGGGATCCAGTTGCTCTCGTAGTTGATCGAAGTAGGCGATTTCCAGATGGGTGCCAAGTCGGACGGATCCAGTATCTGGCTGAAGTTCACCCAGCAGGAGTTTGATCAGCGTCGTTTTCCCAACGCCGTTGGGGCCGATGATTCCAACTTTGTCTCCACGAAGGATTTTGGTGGAAAAGTCACGGATAATCGGAGCGGCATCGTAGGCGTAGCTGATGTCCTTGGTTTCGATGACCTGAGTTCCACTGCGGTTGCCTTCCTGGATTTGCAAGCTGGATGTTTTCAGTTGGTCACGTCGATCGCCACGCTCTACACGCAGTTTTTTGAGAGATCGTACGCGCCCTTCGTTTCGAGTTCGCCTGGCTTTGATCCCCTGTCGGATCCAGGCTTCTTCTTCCGCAAGGCGCTTGTCAAACAGGGCGTTCTGTTTTTCTTCCGCTGCCAACGCCTGTTCTTTACGAACCAGGAAGGTTTCGTAATCGCAGGTCCAGTCGAACAGTCTTCCGCGATCAATCTCGAGAATCCTTGTCGCCATTCGCCTAAGGAACATGCGGTCGTGCGTTACAAACATGAATGAGGCTGGCCATTTGAGCAGGAATTCTTCCAGCCAGTTGATGGCCGTAATGT
Source organism: Mariniblastus sp. (assembly GCA_965224765.1). Classification (GTDB taxonomy): domain Bacteria; phylum Planctomycetota; class Planctomycetia; order Pirellulales; family Pirellulaceae; genus CAZDBA01. The sequence continues at coordinate 172,945 of CBDDAC010000019.1, read as the reverse complement.
CCAGATGGTTTGTGGGTTCGTCAAGCAACAATAGTGCGGGTTTGGAGACGATGGCTCGAGCCAACATGACGCGACGCTTCATTCCCGAAGATAGGGTTTCAAACCGGGTTTCGTTTTCCAGTTGCATCCGAGAAATGATTTGAGCGACTTCGTTTTCCTGTTGCCATTTGACTTTCTCGTCGTCAGTTGCTTTTAGCGGCGGCAAACCGGTTGCCACGATTTCGGCGATCGTTCCAAATGTGTTTTTTGGAACGTCTTGTTGGAGAAGTGCGATATGGGTGCCAGCCGTCAAGACGATGTTTCCGCTATCAGGTTCAACATCGCCATTGAGGATTCGCATCAGCGTGGTTTTGCCTGCGCCATTTCGACCGAGAAGGCCAATGCGTTGACCGGGATCAATGCGGCAGGAGACCCCGTCCAATAGCGGAGGTCCCTGGAATCCAATGGTCAAATTTTCAATGGTAACTAGGGACATGATCTTGCTGCTGGTACGTGAATTTGTGAGCCAAAGGGTAAACTTCCAATGCAGATCCAACAAGTGGAACGGGTTGGCGATGCGGTAGCGATTCTTCAATCATTTATTGCCCTTCTTTTTGCCCGCTCGTAGAACGAACTTGTCTTTTAGGGCGACCAGGCAATACTCCTGCCGACCGAAGGCCAGCTGACGAGTTTTCACTACCTGCATTCCCCATTGGGCAACGCGTTGTCGACACTGCTCAATATCTGCTGCGACAGATTTTTCCAGCAGCTTCAATGTCAGTATGACTCCCGATACGTTGACTTGGTCGTTAGTCACTATGTCTTCGATGGTATCCAGAGTGTACTTGGGGGCGACGTTCATGTCGGCAAGCAGCCATCGTGCGGAACTGAATTCTTTCTTGCGAACTTCACGACCGCGTTTTCGGATGTAGGTCATGTTGGGATGCTGGGCGACTTCATCCTCCAACTCGGCAGGGTCTACGGCAATGACTTTGGCGCCCATTTCCAACAGAAGTTGAGCTGCACCACCAGGTGCGCTACCGATCTCGACACACACATCATCGGGGCGTACGAAAATTCCCGCCCACAATAATGCTTCTTTTAGTTTGAAGTAAGCCCGGCTGAGCTTGTCTTCCATTTCGAACATCGGAACACCGCCAGGCCAACGTTGAAATGTCGTGCCTACGCGATGCCAACCTAGCCACCACCAGTTGGGGTCAACCATGGCGAGATCAAAGACAAGGTCATCCGGCTGAGCACGGCGATTGAGCAACGGCTTGGGTTCGCTTTGCAATCTTCCGAGGATCAGCTCGCCAATTTCAGTTGCCAATGCCGATTGACCTGGTTCGAATCCTCGTTTGCCGGGTACGCCCGAGTCTCGTTGCCAGACGTGCAAATGTTGGGCTTGCTTAAGAATCTCGTTTTCGGCAACTTGCTTGGCCAGTTCGATTGCGTCGTCTGATTTGTGGTTATTTAAAGACCATCCATAGGACCGGGCAAAGGTCGATTTGAGTACAAACTTTGGATCAACTTGGTGTCCCTCGGGCAACTTGAAGGTCAAGAATCCACGTTTTGAGAATGAGAATTTCCAATCGGGTTGCGAGGCAGAGAGCTCAGCTTTGCAGAGTGCTTCCGAGCCGACTTGGCAAGTCACATAGATGAACGATGTAGGCTCAGGCATGATTTGGGTCTGACGTTGTTTGACGATTTTTATGGATTGGATTGGGTGCGTGCAGATACAACAAGGTGAGTTGGACGGTGTCAAATGGGCCCAATTGACATTTTCCCACGTAGATTGGGCAACTTTAGCAGACTGATAGCATTTTCCTAAGGCCCAATAATGCTGAAACTTCGTTGATGTTTGTCAGAAAATCGAATTGGGTTAGACTTTTCCTTCAACTGTTTGTATCGGGCGATGAGGCCCGTTGAGCAGGTGCCTACCGCAGAGCGAGTGGGCATTGGCAGATCCTGAACCCGCCAAGTTGAAATACTCGGCCATAGCAGACGCAAGGAGGGCGGCTGATGGCAGATTCCGTCAAGTTTATTCACGCATCCGACTTTCATTTGGATGAACCCATGAAGGGGTTGGCTCAGCTGCCGCCTCATCTCAAGTCGGTTATTGCAAATGCGCCTTATGTGGCCGCGCGGCGAATCTTTGATTTGGCGATCGCTGAAAAAGTGGATTTTGTCCTGTTGGCAGGCGATTTGTTTGACCTGGTTTCTGGTGGCCCACGAGCCGCAGCTTTTATGCTGAGTCAATTCCAGCGACTGGCAGAGAAGGAAATCGGAGTTTATTGGTGCGCTGGAGAGGTCGACCATCCTGAGCGCTGGCCGAATTCGATCGAGTTGCCTGAAAACGTAGTGACGTTCTCATCCTCGGTCGTTGAGGAAGTTACTCATCTACGAGCTGGAAAACCTGTTGCGACGATTCTCGGCGCCGGCCATGATCCTCGACGCAAGTCCACCTCGGATTTTATTATTGAGCCAGGAGTTCCGTTTCCTATTGCGTTGACTCACGGCGATATTGATTCAACGACTCTCACGGCACCCAATATTCGCTATTGGGCGATGGGTGGACGTCACAAAAGCAGTACACTTGATAAAGAGCTGGGATTGATTGTTTATTCCGGCACTCATCAAGGCCGCAAGCCATCGGAATCGGGTGCACACGGCGTCCGATTGATCCGGGTGGACAATAACGGGAAAATTCGACTGCAGAGTTGCGAGATCGATTCGGTACGCTGGAGCCCTCAAAAGGTCGCCATCAGCGAAGATGTAAAACTGGACGAGCTCAAGAATGTACTTGGAGAACGAGCCCTGAAAGTCGTCTCCGACGCCAGCGAGCAAACCGTCTTGGTCAACTGGCACTTGGCGACTACGGGCCCCTTCAATCAGGCGATACGAACGCCCCAATGGAAGGAAGAACTGCTAAACTGGTTACGTGACGAGTTTGGGCAAAGTGAACGTGGGCTGTGGTCCGTTCGATTGACAATCGAAGTTCCCGACTCATTGCCAGCAGGTTGCTACGAAGAAGACACCATTCTTGGCGACTTTCTGCGAGCTGTGGGACGTTATCAAAGTGACGATTCGCTCAATTTGGCTTTGCACGAGTATTTACCGAGCACGGTTGAAGATGAGTTTTCAAGTTCGATGAGTCGAGTGGATTCGAAACAGCGCAAGCGGATTCTGGATGAAACTGGCTTGCTGGGAATTGAGTACCTCGCTGGCGGACGGGATTTGAGCACGCTGTTGTCAGTAGAACAGCAAAGTTAAAATTGGTCAGCCGCGTTGCCGTTGGCTGAAGACATTTCCAAAACAAGACAAGGAGTAAGGCGCGGTGAAGATTACCGACCTTCAAATAGATGGATTTGGCGTTTGGAAGGGACTCACTGTCGAGTCGGTTTCTGACGAAGTCACTGTCTTCTACGGACAAAACGAAGCAGGCAAAACTACGCTGATGCAGTTTGTGCGTTCGCTTTGTTTTGGATTCGCCAAGGATCGTCTGGAGAAGTACACGCCTCCAGTTTACGGCGGACTTGCTGGCGGTTCCATGTACATCGAATCGCCACGCGGCGGTTTTGAGATTCAACGGCATGTGGACCCCAACCGACATATGGATCGAGTGGGCGATCTCGCGGTAACCGACAACCACGACGGTACGGTTCATGGCGCGGCGATGCTCAACACGATCATGTGCGAGGTCGACGAGCCAATTTTCAACAATGTCTTTGCGGTGGGTCTGCGTGAAATTCAGGAACTCGGTGCCTTGAACAGTACCGATGCGGCTGAGTCATTATACAAATTGACCAGTGGACTTGATCGAGTTTCTCTGGTCGACGTCATGAGAACGCTGCGGAGCCAACGCGATGATATCTGGTTCAACGACCCTGAGTCGAAGGCGCGGCTTTCTGGATTGTTCGAGAAACGTCGAAAGTTGCTTCAGGAAATCGAGGAACTACGCACGCGGTCCAAACGATGGTCTCGAGTTTCCGCCCAGACCCAGGAAATCAATCACCGTTTGGCAGAACTTACGACAGAGATCAAAACTACCGAGCGCGAAGCGCGTTTAGTCGAAGTCTCCATTCAAATCGCCGAGCGTTGGCAGTCCCGACACGTCTTGCAACAACAGGCCGATGCGTTTGGAAAATTGCCTGATCCGCAAATGATCAAAGTTAAAGATTTGGACAAACTGAATTCCAAGATTGCCCAGCAGCGTGAACGGATCAACGAGATTCGTCACGAACGCCTGCGAGTCAAATCGGAAGGGACTCAGCTTCCGATCAACCGAACCCTTTGGGCTCAAAAAAGCCGAATCCAAGCGGTATCGGAGCACTTGCCCTGGATTGAGTCGTTGATGCGACAGGCCAACCATCTAAACGGTGAAATTAACACCATTGAAAATGGGATGTTGGCAGAAGTCGATGGATTGGGAAATCAGCTGAAAATCCGTGCCAAGGATGTGCGTGATCTGTCCAACCGTGGATTGAGTTCGCTCAAAACCAACGCCAAAACATTTCTAGAGCACGAAGATCGCCTTAACACGCTGAAACAGGAAGCGGACAAGGCCAAGTTCGAACTCGGACAAACCGAAGAGCATCTTGGTACGTCGATTTCCGAACACTCGGATGGAATCCCTGGAACGATTGACGATACCAGTCGGCACGTCAATCGCTTGCGTCGCCGGATTGAGCTGGAAGACAAGATCCAAAAACTTCAAGTGTCCCGGCACGGGTTGGAACGCGAAATTGACGATGTCGTCAATGAGCAGGTGCTTCCTGTCAACAAACTGTCGATCATCGGACTGGTTTTCGTCGCAGGTACGGTGCTGGCGGGATTCGGCTTGATTAGCTCACTGTTCAATGGGACCTTTTTTACCAGTTCGCAGATGGTGGACCAGTTTGGTAACGCGACGTCACATCTTGGCTTTTTGATGATGATGTTGGGTGCGGTTTGTTTCTTTGTTGCAATGGGACTCAAATATCATTGGGAGCGGATCGCGCGAGATGAATTGGATGACTATCGTCACCAGATCGAACTGATCCGTCAGCAATTGAAGCGAGCCAAGAACGAACGAGACGAAATCGAAAGGCAATTGCCTGAAACGCTTGTCAGTGGTTGGGACCTTGAATTGAAGGATGCTGAATCACGTATGGCCAGACTGGAAGATCTCGTTCCACTGGAAAGCCGCGTGAAAACGGCTCGCATGAGCCTAGAAGATTTGCGACATCGTATTACGGCTCAAGAAAGAGAAGTTACCGCAAAACAAGAGACTTGGCGTGCAACGCTACGCAGCGTGGGATTGCCCGAGACGCTTTCTCCGCTTCAGGTGAAGGAAATTACCGAACGTAGTTCCCGAATTGCATCCAATCATGCTCGTGTGGATCAATACAAAGTTGAGTTGGCTGATCGGAACCGCGAGTTGGGTTCATTGACCCATCGAATCGACGAGCTAGTGCAGGACGCAGGAGTGCAGATTGACACCGCAAATCCGCTTGAACGTTTGACTGAATTGAATAGTCATCTGAATGAACAACGCCAGTTGGTCTCGACACGACGTGAGTACATCGACCGTTATAAAACGCTTCGTGGTCGCTTCACAAAGTCCAAACGTGAGTTGGATCGTTTGGTCGGATTGCGACACCGATTGCTGGCCAGCGTTGGTGTTGATACGGAAGACGAATATCGACAGTTTGACATCAAGCACGCACAGCGTCGGAAGTTGGTTTCCAAGCAGCGTCAGTTGACCGAACAGATCGCTGCCGCATTGGGGAATAATTTCGCGGAAGAGGATGTTCAGACTCATTTGGAAACCTATGGTCGCAGCGGACTGGAAAAACGCTGGGACGATGTTCAAATGGAAGTTGAGGAACTGAAAGAGCAGCAAACAAAGTTGCTTCAACAGCGAGGCGAATTCCTGCAAGAAGTCAAAATGCTCGGAGAGGATTCGCGATTGGACGAGGCTCGGTTGGAGCTGAACGTCATCGACGCAGAGATGTACGATCTCAAAAAGCGTTGGCAGGTTTTGGCAACCAGTTCGCAGATGTTGGAAACGATTCGTGAGGGCTACGAAGCCAAGCGACAGCCGGAAACGCTTAAGGAAGCTTCCACGTATTTGGAACGTTTGACCGAAGGGCAGTACGTTCGTATCTGGACTCGGCTCGTTGGTGAGGAACTATTGGTCGACAACAGCAATGACGAAACGATCACGGTCGATAAACTAAGCCGCGGAACAAGAGAAGCCGTATATTTAAGTTTGCGATTGGCTCTCGTCGGAGCCTATGCCCGCCGAGGAACCGTGCTACCGATCGTCTTGGATGATGTGCTGGTGAACTTTGACGCACACCGAGCTCGAAAAGCGGCTGAACTTCTTTGTGATTTTGCCTCCAAAGGATTTCAGATTCTGTTTTTCACCTGCCATGATCATATGCGTGATATGTTCCATTTGTTGGGAGCAGATGTTCGCATCTTGCCTAATCATCGAGATGTGGTTGAGCATCAGGCAATGCCCTATCCCTATCGCGGTACCGTCGAGCCAACCTATCAGCCGGCTGCCGTCGCTGAAGTTGCGCCGCCCGTGATTGTTTCTCATGATGCTGTGGAGCTCTCGACTAACGAATATGACCCTGAGTTAGAGTTTGAGCTTTCTGCCGTTACGGACGATCAACGTATTGAATCCCGTCTGCGGAACGAATTGGTCTATGTTTCTCCTGATCTTGATACGCCAATCGATTTGTCCGGTAACGAGGATATTTGGTATGAGTCAAACTCGATGGTTCCCAAGGATTTGAGGTAGCAAGAAAGCCCGGGGCGCCGGGTTTTTCGTTCGGCCTTTGCATGATGTGCCGGTAATTCCGAGCATTCAATTGAATCCTCTCGGTTAATTGGATCAGTCCGAACCTTCTTTACTTTCTGTAAATCAGTTGCAGCTCGCGTTTGTGAAATGATGCGTGATGTTTGCGCCGCTGGTCGCGACAACGCTTTCTGAACAATCAACGTGAGATTGCGAAAATTCGTTGTTACTGAACAAGCCGCTTGAATCTGTCACGGCAATTGGGTCGATCCGACAATAACGATCCAATCTCGTTTGTGGATTCCTCAGACTAAGACCTGAGAGGAGTCCTGGATAGAGACCTGCAGAGTTGTCGCTTCGTTTTTGTTTGGCGGTTGGTTGTTGCTTGACATGAAGAATACGACGAGAGCTCTGGCGGTGTATACGCAGCCTGAATGAGTTGGCCGGAATGAAATTGGGAACCCCCCAATCATTTCAATCGAAACAATCCGCCGTGGTCGCTTTGACACGACGAAATCAGATCCATAGGAGTAATGGAATAATGTTAAAAGGATTTTTGACTTCTTGTTTGGCGATCACTGTGTTTGCTGTTGGAGCCCAGATTGCGTCCGCGCAGTGTGGGAATCTTCACCAGAATCAGGGATGCCGCATCAGCGACGCATTCAATGGAATGGTTGGAAACGCCTATGGTGGTGCCAACTGCGGTCGAGAAATCTCGAATTACGCAGCCGCGGCACTGTGGAGTGACTATTGCAACGACAATTGCTCGATCAATCACGGTTGCGGTGGTGGTTGTGAACAATCATGTGGCGATGGCTGTGGGCAATCATGTGGCGGTGGTTGCGGAGCAGGTGTTTTCGCACCCGCTGCTGATGCTTGTGGCGGTGGATGTGGTGGTGGAAATGGACATTGCCTGGGCGGAAAACTTCGCGGCTTGTTCTCCGGATTGAAATCGGGTGGATGTGGCGGCGAGTGCAATGATGGCTTTGGCTATCCCTCTGGATGTGCAACTGGCGGATGCGCTACAGGTGGCTGTGACAGCGGTTGCGGAACCGCGGCGCCGGTTGCTGATTGTGGCGGCTGCAACCAAGGTTGTGGCGGCGGATGCGGCGGCAAGCTTCGTGGAAAATTCGCTGGTGTATTTTCACATCGCAGTTGTGGCAGTGGTTGCGGATTGTTTTCGCGTGGAAGCTGGCATGATCGAACCTTCAGTAACTTCTATGCAAGACATGGTGCCACAAGCTCGTCCTATTTTGGAGGACGCTGTGGATCAGGAGGAGGCTGCGGAGATTTCACTAGTGCTGTTAACGGACAGCTTACCGGTGCATGTGGCTGTACCTCAACTCATCCACAAATGATGACTCCTGTTGACCAGGGGACAATGCAGCCGCAAATCATGCAACCTAGAGAAGTATCTCCCCCTGTTTTGCCTTCAGAGGTTGAGCCAACGCATGAAGGTGCCAGCTACTATCAGCCCAACACCAATCGCGTTGCAAACAGTGTTCTAGAGAATCGCCGCGGATTCTAAGCGGAAATAACCCTGTGGCGGCGAATTTGCCGTTTCCACAAGGTAATTCAAAGTAATGAAGCCCACCAGTCGATTTAACAGGTGGGCTTTTTTCGTATAAAAAACTTGACGTATCCCAGGCATTTATGTCAAGCTAGAGCGAGTGCGATGGGGCATCGCCTCTTAAGAGGAACAATTCAATGAGAAGAGCTTTCTACGCGGAACACCTACATCAGCGGGTGGAACCGACTCTATTTCTTTGCTTGATACTATCAGCTGCTTCGATAGTTTCCGCCCAGGACATTCCCGGGCAAATTCAGAATCATCTTTCCAGTGGTGAATTCGCAACAGCGATTGACCTCGCGAATCAGCTGGAAGGGAATCAGGCAGATCAGTGGCGTGCACAAATTTCCCAGGCCCAATTTGATGGTGGGGCGATTGATGGAGCCTATTACTCGGCAAGTTCAATTAACAATGATGTCACCCGAGCGGACACGTTGGGGAACTTGTTGGACACCTCGACTCCGAACCCCAATCAGGGCGGAATCACCGAAGCCGACTTTACCAATCTCATTGACCTGATCAAAGGTACGATCGCACCCGATGATTGGGACGACACAAATGGCGATGGCAGCATCCAGGCTTATCCTGCCGGTGTTTATGTTGATGCCTCGGGAACCTTGCAAAAAATCAAACCTGGCAGCGCGACTCTTACACGTCTGCGTAACGAAGCCCTGTCGAAAGACTCAAACTGGAATACGATTTCTCAGTCTGGTTTGAGAAAGATCTCGCTGGTCAAGCTGGAACGCGAAGCCCAGTTGTTGGCGGCACGTGGAAAAGTCATTCCCGATGAGATGATGAACCTGGCGGGTCTCTATGAAATCAGATATTTAATCGCCGATCCTGATTCCGGTGACATTGTGATTGCTGGCCCCGCGGGTCCTTGGCAGCTAAGCGACGAAGGCCGTGCAATTAACGTTGCTTCGGGAAAGCCGGTATTGCAGTTGGATGACTTGGTCGTTTGTTTGCGAAATGCCTATGACAAGAACGGCAAGTTTGGCTGTGCGATTACTCCTCGCCAGCAGAGTCTGGCTGATACCAAAGAGTACTTGGAGAATACTCAACTTTCTGGAAGGGCCTGGCGCAACAAATTGCGTGAGAAACTTGGCGAGCAAGACATCGAAGTTTTTGGTATCGACCCGCAAACTCACGCCGGACGGATTCTCGTTGAGGCCGATTATCGAATGAAGTTGATCGGAGTGGGTTTGGAGGATTCAATTCCTGAGATTCCCAGTTTCCTCTCCCAGGTTAAACTCAATGCAGATGGTACTGCGCCGCCAATGGATGTAGTGCGGTTGTGGTTTACCTTAAACTATGATGATGTGTTTTCGGACGAAGATCGTTTGGCATTTGAGTTTCACGGAACGGGCGTCAAGGTTCTCACTGAGAACGAGATGATCGACGATCAAGGAAAGCGAATCCATACCGGCCAGGCGACTGGGTCGAACAAGCAATTTGCCGATGATTTTACAGATCACTACGCAGAAATTTCTGACAAGTACCCCATCTATCGTCAGTTGAAAAACGTTTTTGATATGGCATTAATTAGTGCAATCATCCGACAGGAACGCCTGGACGAACAAGCCAATTGGAATATGACATTTTTTCGATCTGACTCGGCTCTTCGATATCAGCCTAAATTGGAGGCAACACCGACTCAGGTTGGGTCCGTGATGAATCATCGGACGATCAACAAGCGAGTTAACGGGAAATCGCTTCGACATACTTTGGTCGGCGTCAGTGGGGGGATTTCCTATGACGTATCGGAGGTCGTTTCCAAAGATCGAATGAAAACTGAGTCGTCTGGCGAATTGGCAAGTACTCGAAAAGCGGCGACCGTGGTCGGAGAAACCAGTCAGTGGTACTGGGACTAATTAAAATTACATTTCAATCAGAGTGATTCAGGCGGCTGACTCGAAAGGGTGAGTCGCTTTTTTTTTGAAATTATCACTAAGATGCGGTGTTGGCCGTTGTCTAACTTAAAGAACACAAAATGGTCCCATCCAGCAACAAATCGCAATGAAATCAGATGAACAAATCATTGCCGATTTCAAAGAGACGGGTGAATCGAGTGTTCTAAACGAGTTGGTTTCACGTCATATGCGGCCAATCCACGGGCTGGCGTTCAAGATGACGGGGAATCAATCACTTGCAGATGACATCGCCCAAGAGGTGTTTTTGAAAGTGGTTCTTGCGCTACCCAAGTTTCTGGGAGGTTCGCTGTTCTCCACCTGGCTTTATCGTATTGCGATGAACTCGATTTATACAGCGCTCAAGAAACGGACTCGTCCACTAGAAAATGTGCTTTTGGAGGTACCCGTTGATGTTGAGGATGCAGCCGAGTTTCATCCGGAGAGTTCTTTGTTGCAGCTCGAACTTCGAAAGGAGGTTGAGCATCGAATTCAGGAGTTGAAGCCGGAGTTCCGAGCGGCATTCCAAGAACTGTCGCCAGGCGAAGCTGCAAAAATTGAGGAATGTACACCTCAAACGTTTTATTGGCGGCTTCACGAAGCACGGAAACAGTTGAAACAAAGTCTCAGTCGGTATCTGGAATCATGAATAGCGAACATCAAAATGGCGAACCAGCCAAACGAAGTGACGAAGGACTTGATCATGCAATCCACCAATGGGGAGCGGAGCGGACGGCCTCTGCAGATCATTTGGAGCAATTGCAACGGCAAATTCAAGCCAAGCTGGAAGCCGCTGTTGGGGCAGTTGAAACTTCTACACCGCATCGGCAAGGCGTTTTCTGGCGTGCTGTGATTGCGATTGCAGCACTTGTTTTGATTGCCATCGGGATATTTTCCATTGATTGGAATAGGACTCCAATGAATGTTGCGGCGGACGAGTCGGTGTTTGAGCTGGCGCGGACGGATGTTGGCAAGCAGCGGCAGTTGTATCAACGCTTTGCTGAGGTCTATGGCAAGGAGTTACTTTGGATCTCAGATGTTGATGGTGAGTTGAGTGTTGAGCTGGAAAGCGCACCCGAGTTGGCCAGACGAAAAGAATTCGTAGGTGTCAAGTTGGTGTTGGTTTCTCGAGTTGTCGATCGAAAGGAGCACGGGAGTTGGAAGCTGGAACGGAGTGTTAGCTTGCTTGCCGGGCGTGAGGAAAGGGTGCAGCTAAATCTGAACGACGAGAATGCTTTTCAGTTGGAGATTTGGGCGTTCCCCGTGGAGCAGCATCTGGTTTCAGTGGATTTGCGATGTCGTTTTGATTTACCCGTCAGTGTGTCGGTGGCGAATTCGGAGCTTTACCGTAGCGGTAAGCCGATCAATGTTTACTCTTTGATTCAGGACGGAGTTGAATATCGACTTTATCAATCCGCGGATCGAATTGGCAAAGCTAACACTGTAGAAGATGCAGACCAGGTTGTTTTAGCGCTTAACAGCGGAGTGTTGTCATGAGAATTGGTCGATTTGGCGTCGGTGGGTGTATTTTGTCACTGTGGTTGATGATTCAAATCTCTGGTGCGCAGGACGTAGAGTCTTTCGTGCAGGAAAATGAGTGGTCATGTATTTCCGCCGGGCTGCCCGTCGAATTCGTATTTCGAGATAATCGTGAACGTACGAGCGAAGTGACTTGGGTGTTGACAATAAACGGAAGGACTTTGGATTCGGGGCGTGCCGTTCGCAGGGCGGTTGATGCCGGGGGGAGTGAGGTGCTCGTCAAACTGGTTGCACCAGAAATCAAAGAAGGGGTTGTGATCGATGTGGTTTTGGAACTGCGTTGTGATGGAGAGAGGGCTGCCAAACAAGTTTGGGTGTATGGCTCCGATCCCTTTGTGGCACGCCAAGCGTTTCTAGAGAAACTCAGGATTCTTCTGTTTGATTCTGATGGCCAAACCGAGTCAGTTTTGAAAGAGTCGAGAGTGCCTTTTCAACGGCTTCACAGTATTGAGGCAATTGATCGGGCGGAGGAAGGTTTGATTATTGTTGGCGAGGGGATTTCGCTAGAGCGGCATCCGCGACTCGCGGAGTCGTTGGTTGCGGCGAATTTGCGTGGACTGAATGTATTGGTGTTGGCGTTTGCCGATGGGAATCTGAAACTGAAAATGCCGAAGGATGTCACCGACGGTCTCTTGTATGAGATTGTTTTGCAGAGGAATCGGGTGATCCATCAATTCGATAAACGATTTGATTCCCTGTACTGGTCAGGGAATTCATGTGTTAGTAGGCGATTTGGGTTTTGCCAGGCCAATGACGCGATTTCGATTGTGGCTTCAGATGCAAAAATTGCTTGGCCCTGGATTCAATTTTCGTTTCAGTCTGCAGATCGTCAAAAATTCTCAGAGTTGATTGTCTGTGGATTTGGAATTGTTCAGGCGTGGAATGAGGGGCCTGTTGCCAAGCATTTGTTTTGGCGGATCATCGAAAGTATTTCGCATGATCAATGTGAATAAACGAATAGAACTTTTTTCCTTTGGGAGGAAATGATGAATAGATTTGATTGGGGAAAGTATTTGGCAATCGCTTTGGCGATGGTTTTTCTGCTGAATGGTGGAGGGCAATTGCTTGCTCAAGAGGCGAGCGTAGGTGCGACCACTCAAGCCGCTGAATCGGAGCAAGAGGACGAGTTTGTGATGATTGAGCATCCGCTGGCGATCATGCCTTTTAAAACTAGGGGGGATGAAGTTGAGGGGATGGGAGAGAAGATTTCTGATCTGATGTTTGCCAATTTGGTTGTCGATCCGGCATTGTTTTTGATAGATCGTGAGGATCTCAACGAGGTGCTTGGAGTAGCCGAATTGAGTCTTTCGGGATTGGTAAATCCCGCTGAAGCGACTCAGGTCGGGCAATTGACCGGCGCCAAGTTGCTGGTGACAGGGAGCGTATTTGAAGTTGGAGATCAGTTGTATCTGGTCGCCAAAGTCATAGGCACCGAAACGTCTCGCGTCGTTGGAGCATCGGTGAAGGGAGATATCTGGATGAAATTGTCGAGAAACTGGGTGTGGAAGTGATTCAGGCGATCAAAAAGAACGCAGCTCGATTGGTCGCTGCGAGAGTTGATTTGCCAAGCCGAATCGCTTCGATCAAAGAAGGTTTGGGGGAACGGATGGATGGCAAGCTCCCCTCCGTTTATGTTTCCATCGCAGAAGAGCACATTGGCCAAAACACTCTTGATCCGGCTTCCGAAACTGAAATGATGATGATTCTAAAAGAATGTGGTTTTGAGGTACTTGATTCGGAACGGGCGAATGAGAAGAAAGCCGATTTTATCATTCGGGGAGAAGGCGTTAGCGAATTCGCCACTCGAGCTGGTGATTTGATTTCTGCCAAGGCGAGATTGGAGGTTAAGGTGATTGAAAGAGCGACCGATCGAATCGTCGTTGTGGATCGCCAAACTCGATTGGCGGTGGATTTGGGAGAGCAGATCGCTGGTAAACAGGCATTGCAAGAGGCTGCCGCTGATATTGCCGAACGCATTATCCCAAAGATCATCAAAGAGTAATCCAGGCAATGCTGTGATGCTTTCCCGTTGGTGTATGTTCACCATTGGTTTCGAAAAGTATCTGTAAACGTCGTTCCGAATTCATAGGACATTGGCGAGACCTTGTGCACGCCAGATAAAACTCTAATCGACAGGAAGCTCCATGAAACGAACAGTCTTCAACGCCGGTGTGTGGCTATTGGTACTTGCCGTTTATCTTCAGGCCGGCGTTTTGGTTGCCACGCAGCCCGATCCAAGGGCAGATCCGGTCCGGTGGGCTGTGATTTGTACTTCGGATCTACAGGAGTTGGGAGTTTCGGACTTGTTGACTGCCCAGTTGTCGGAGGAGGGATTCGAGCTGGTCGAGCGTGAGCGATTGTATGAAGTCATTCGCGAACTGGAGCTGGGAAGAATCGGTTCGGTTTCTGCTGGGGCGGAGCGTTTACAGGTCGCTGCGAAACTCAATGCCGATCGACTGGTTTTGATTTCATCGAGTCCGACAAACGCTGGTATTGTCCAGATCGTAATCTGCGAGTGTGATTTAGGAGTGCGGCTTCATGTGTACGACTTGGAACGTCTGGAGATGGATGTTGAGCAGCTTGCGAGCCAATGCATGGAGCAGGTCGTAAAAACCCGTGATCGATTTGCGGGTGAGGTCAAACAGATTGTCGGCATTGCTCCGTTTCAGTCGAAGAACCTAGTTCACGACTACGACCATTTTCAAATGGGCTGGCAGCGATTGAGCCAAGTGGAATTTTTGGCTCGCCAGGGTGTGGTCGCGATCGAAATCGAAGAGGCCAGGCTGATTCAAAAGGAGTTGCTACTCTCCAAAAAGGACAAAGTAGATCGAATTGGTCTTTTACTTTTGGAAGGCGAATTCCTTGTTTTCAAGTCCGAACGAGAGGAATTGCAGGTTGAGTTGAAACTAAAAGCCACAACAGCTTCGGGATTCAAGGCGATCAATCCGGAGGTCATGTCGTTTGACGCTTTGTCTGAGTACCTTCGTCGAATTCCAGGTGAGTTGCTCGAAGGCGATGACCAAACGGCGGCGCTTTCGAGTGAGACTCAGTTTGAGTGGCTTTGTGAACAAGCTGATTGTTTTGCGATTCGTGGCGATTTTGCTCAGAGTGCCTCGTTGCTGGAAGCCGCACTCTTGCTGGAGCCTGGAAGTGCCAGTGTGCGGAATCTGGCGGTGAAGAGGTTACGATGCGTTGTCAGGATCAGTCACGCCTGCAAAGGCTCAGTCCGCGTGATCCTGAAATTCAATCATTGATCTTTGCCCGTGAAAACGCCTACTCTACCTATTTGAGTCACCTGGAATACTTGATTCGCAATCGCAAGATCGTTGCCAAGGAGGCTTTGAATCTTTCCCGGACTTCCTTGATCTTTACGGATCCAGATCTTCGTTGGTTGATTCGGGGGGTGAACTCGACCATTCATGCAGCCGAACTAGATTTCTTTTTTCAAGTCAGTCCATTGATTTTGGATTTGCCACGTGTTCGAGACGGTCAGGACAAAGGATTGTGGGATTCTGATTCAGAAGTTGGATTGAGGTTTCGTCTACACGATCTGCAGTTGAAAGCAATCATTCAACCATTCGTTGGTCGTTCCGTTGATTTCGATTCGATTTTTCGGCTCATTACCGAAGTTATTCCTGAGGGGAGCATTTTGGGTAACGAATTTTTTTCATTGTTTGGTCGGCCCAGGTTTCGTGGCCAGGAAGAGTATGAAAAGTTCGTTAAACGATTGGTCGCATCGGAGCAAAAGACATCGCAAATTTTGGGCCGATTCGCTCAGTTTAAATTGAAGCTTTTTAGTGTCGAAGGTCTACCACACCAGCGTGGCAAGATTGATTCTCTAGCCGCTCAGGATCTATTGCGAGATGCGCAGACACTGATAGCAGAATATGACGGTTTGCCTTATTCGACAGACAGGATTGAACTTTCGAAACGGCAGTATGAGCCGATTCGAAAAGACCTTTACTCATTGAGTGAACGACTCAGCGGACTGGTGGCTGATTCAACGGAAACGACGGCGCCCAAGAGGGCAATTCCTGGTGTTGTCAGCATTGACTACAGCGGAACCGCCGGAGTGGTTCGCGAGCGTCCTGTTAAAATAGACCTGAAACGATTTCAGAAAGAGTCAGATGAGTTGGTGGATCTGTCTCAGCAAGGCAAGGCACATAAAGGGGATCGCATTACATGGGCGACACGATTTGACACGTTTTCCAATCGTCATACACCGTCGGCTTCATTGAATCTGGTTGCCTGTGGAACCGTGGATGTTTGGTGGAACAAGGGGGCCGTTCTGGTCATGCGAGAGAAGGGATTGTTGGAAGAAGCGATCCTTGATCCCGATGCTTTTTATTCGGACGTTTGTTGGGATGGCGAGAATCTCTGGGTTGCTTCACAGTTGAAAGGGGTCGCAATTCTGGACCTGACAACCTTAGACTGGAACCACGTATGCAACGATGAACATGGGCTCCCACCCGCAAATCGGCGTATGCAAATCATCCCCATGAAGCCTGGCAAGATTTTTGCCGTCGGTTCGTTTGGAAAGAATTGCCGTGCCTGGTGTGCAGTGATTGCCAAAGAAGGCAAGAAGCTGACGCATGATGTATTTCATGATGCGACTCATGCAATGCAGAATGGTGAATCGTTTGATTGGAGCGATCCCGAGGCTTCGTTTTTTCCTGCGTGGATTGCTCGCTATCAACAGAACTCCAACGGACAGCCGATGTTCCTGGTCAGTCGCGCTCATCCTGTTTTTGAGGGGTCTCGCAATTTGTTTTTCACCGATGAGCATTTGCCATTGCTGGTCGATCCGTCTCAGAGAAAAGTGGAAGTGTTTGATTGTCCGATGGAGATCAGTGTGGCGCCGCACGGAATGGATAATCGCGATACGTTTTTCTCGAAAGACGATGAGTTGTTTCGTTGCCGTCGCTACTCAATACGCCACATTATTCCGAAACAAAAAGACGACGACCGGTGGGGAAGTCTTGGTGACGCGAGGAAGGGAATCAAATTTGAGAAGTTCAAACACGCAGATATTCCCGAATTGCATCGATTCATCAAACAGGAGCAGAAGCTGATTTTGCCCGGTGTTCAATGGATTCGGCTCGATCCTGAGACCATGAAAGTAGAACGCTTTTCAAGTGCCGACTCCAATGCATTACTCAAGGTGAGAGATTTTTACGGCTACTCGGCGCACTATGGATTGATGGGGTGGAATATGAATTGGCATGCTGAGGGGTTTGACTTTACTCAGTTTCAATTGGAATTGCACCCAAAGTGATTCATGCGGCTGACTCGAAAGGCTGAGCCGATCTTTTTCGGTAAGAGTTTAGTTCCCTGACCGGGATCTTCGGCTTCATATTTTTGTCGTCAGATTTTGTCGTTGGTCTTTTTTGGTTTGCGCAGCAGCGAACGCAGACGTTGAGAGGCTCAGGCCAACGATCTCTTTGCGGACGTTTTTTTGTAGATGAACCGCATCACTTTGTCAGGCGGTTGAGTAAACAAGCGATAAAGCACTTGAAATGGATTGTGACCGTGACGACGGCGCAAAGCCAATGGGGTCGGGAGTCTTTTCTGTTCAAATGCGAGAAAGTTAAATCAATCTAATCTCGCAATCAATAAACTTCGGTCACCCAACAATGAAAAGACTCCCGACCCCTTTTTCTCTTAGATGAGATGTTGGCCGACATCTATCTTTCAGAACACAAAATTTTGCTTTGGTTTATCTTGTAAGTGAGTTGAGGATTCTCGAAAGTCACAGCAATCACGTAATGTCGTTGGTTTGATGTGTGTTCCACTTTCTCAAGGCAATGCGTTCGATCCTTCCAAGCAGAGCCCGAAGGAGGGGTGGTTTGACAGCTCGCTCAACTCTTTCGCTTGGATAGTGCACGATCGACAATCTCCTCTGCCGAGATAGGAGTGCCGCCTGGAGGGTCAAAAATCAGGCGACTGATTTCCTTATCCTGGAGTTTTTCTTCCAGTCGGTTTAGCATCGCGTCAAAATCAACCATACAGGCACTTGCGGTTTGTACCTTCCGCACCATCTCGATCAATCGCTCGCGTTCTGTATCAGAATCAGGCATATTGTTGCAACGGAACTCAATCCCGTTAAATTAGGGGCATGTGGGAACTGGAAACCAGCATCGAAAAACCAAACACCGTTTGGAAATACCGACTGAAAGATGATGACGGCTCGATCAGTTTTGGGCAAGAGATGGAAAAACGCGTAAGCGACAAACCTGTTTGGCTGAGCACAGCCGGGGGTGGAGTTCCCTGGTTGCATGTACGCCTGGACAATCGCCCAAAATACTATAGTTATCGACCGTATCGAGAAGAGGATTTTCCCATGAGTGATATCGTATCTGTCGGAATCTTTTTGTCAGAGTCCCAAGCAAACCACGCCAAGGCCGCACTTAAAGAATCAGGAATCACCGCTCAACTTGCGGACTCCGATGAGGGTACCTTTGGCTTCTCCATCGACGCATCAGACCAAATCAACTTGATCGTCAATCGCGAGGACTATGAAAACGCCAAAAAAATCCTGGCTGAGCTGGAGGAAATGGAAGAAGGCGAGCCTGCCCCCGCATGGACTTGTTCGTGCGGTGAACAAGTGGACGAAGGATTCGCGGTCTGCTGGTCTTGCGAAGCCCAATCCCCGGGAACCTCATCGGCGGTAAGCGAAGAGGAATAGCCTGCCACAAGTAGTTCCCCAACGGAAGCTATTGAAACAGGCCCGCATCGAGAGGCAGGCCCAATCCTCGCGGCAGCCTGAGCTGTGGGTGATCACCCGAGGGTTCGACAGGTGAAAGAGCCCTCATCAAAGCGCCGCCGGCAAGCGAGTTTCAATCAAATCTCACCAGAATCGCTGGTTCCCCATGTCATTTGAGCCAAGTTGTCGCAGGTTCAACCGAATCCGGACAACTATTTTGAATCATCCGAACCTTACGGGTAGTCGGCTGCTCTTAGACTTTTACAATGACAACCACATCAGAAAAAAACAGTGACCTCCTGAAAAGAGAATTTGTGAACGATTCGTCGGAAACTAAGCGAAATAGTGCCACCAGTCTTGAATTGGCCCTAGCCGCTGCCCGAACCGCTGCGGAAAACGGTGGAACAGATTTAGTCGTTCTGAATATGTCTCAGCATACTCCCAGTTTCGACTATTTCGTAATTGCGACGGGAACCAGCCGCCGACAAATTCACGCGATGAGTGAAGAAATCGATGAAAAGCTTGAGAACGACTTGAACGACAAGCGAATGAATATCGATGGCTATGCGCAGAGTCGCTGGATCGTCTTGGACTACGCCACAGTCGTAATCCATCTTTTCGATGAAGACACTCGCCAGTTTTATGCCTTGGAGGCACTTTGGGGCGACGCAGAAAAAGTCGACCTCACTGAGTCGCTCAAAGACATCAAAATGAACTAAAGTGTTTCGTGATCGATTACTGAGATCAAGAATCGCCGTTTTCCAATAAAGATTGAAGTGCAAGCGAGGAAGAGCCTCGCTTGCACTTCAATTTCGTTAAAAAAACTCATCAACCTTTGGCTAACGAGCTTTTGTTCTTTTAAGCGACCTGGGTTCTTCCAAACCTCGGACGCTTTGTCGATTTGCGTTTGCGAATGAAGCAGGAGTAGTTTCCTGCTTGCCATCCCTTGGCCTATGCCAGATCAAATCGATCCAGGTTCATGACCTTGCACCAAGCCGCCACAAAGTCATTCACGAACGACTTGGGTGAATCGTTGCAGGCATAAACTTCAGCGATCGCTCTTAATTGCGAATTAGAACCGAAGACAAGGTCGACAGCCGATGCCGTCCATTTGACGTCGCCACTTGAATAGTCGCATCCCTCAAAGAAATGATCACACTTCTCGGATTTCTTCCACTTCAAATTATTGTCAAGCAAGTTGACAAAGAAGTCATTCGTTAGTGTTTCTTTTCGGTCCGTAAACACACCGAGTTCGGATTGACCTACGTTGGCGTTCAATACCCGCATGCCACCGACAAGCACCGTCATCTCAGGAGCCGACAGTGTAAGTAAGTGAGCCCGGTCCACAAGCAACTCTTCGGCTGGCCGGTTATGGTCCGGACGAAGGTAATTGCGGAAGCCATCGTGAGTAGGTTCAAGGACATCAAACGAATCTGCATCCGTCAGTTCTTGCGACGTGTCAGCGCGTCCAGGAGAAAACGGAACAGTCACCTCCTGCCCTGCATCCTTGGCAGCTTTTTCGACAGCCGCACATCCGCCCAAGACGATGACGTCGGCCAGCGAAACGGTTTTGCCGCTGGAATTGAAGTCTGATCGAATCTGACCGAGCGTCTCCAAAACTTTGGCCAATTCCTCGGGCTGATTCGCTTCCCAGTCCTTCTGGGGTGCAAGACAAATCCGGGCCCCGTTGGCCCCACCACGCATGTCCGTTCCGCGGAAGGTTGACGCAGATGCCCAAGCTGTAGAAACCAATTGGGACACGGAAAGTCCCGCAGCCAGAACCTTTGCTTTGAGGTCAGCGATTTCCCCTTCACCGATCAATTCGTGCTCCACTGCGGGAATTGGATCCTGCCACAATTGTGGTTCTGCAGGAACCAATGAACCCAGGCAACGAGAAACGGGACCCATATCACGATGCGTTAGCTTGTACCATGCTTTGGCAAACGCTTCGGCAAACTGATCAGGATTCTCATGGAATCGTTTCGAGATTGGCTCGTAGGCTGGATCCATGCGAAGCGCAAGGTCTGTGGTCAACATGACCGGCGCGTGCGTCTTGGATGGATCGTGAGCATCTGGAACGGTCGCGTCTGCTGCCGCATTGGCGGGCGTCCACTGCGTTGCGCCTGCAGGACTTTTCGTTTGCTCCCATTTGTAGGCGAACAGGTTGTCAAAAAAGTTGTTGTCCCATTTGGCTGGTTCGGTCGTCCATGCACCTTCAAGACCGCTGGTGATTGTGTCACCTGCGTTGCCACTGCCGTAGCTGTTGATCCAACCAAGCCCCTGGTCCTGGAGGCTGGCACCTTCAGGTTCCGGGCCAACGTACTGGTCTGGATCAGCTGCACCGTGAGCTTTGCCAAAGGTATGACCACCTGCGATCAAGGCAACCGTTTCTTCGTCATTCATCGCCATGCGAGCAAAGGTTTCTCGGATATCCCTAGCCGAAGCAACAGGGTCAGGATTTCCATTTGGTCCTTCTGGATTGACGTAGATCAATCCCATCTGAACCGCACCAAGCGGGTTTTCAAGTTCTCGATCTCCCGTGTATCGCTTGTCACCAAGCCACTCAGTTTCAGGTCCCCAGTTGACATCGCTTTCGGGCTCCCAGACGTCTTCTCGGCCGCCAGAAAAACCAAGGGTCTCAAATCCCATAGATTCAAGTGCACAATTACCGGTAAAGACCAACAGATCTGCCCAGGAAAGTTTGCACCCATACTTTTGCTTGATTGGCCAAAGCAACCGACGGGCCTTGTCGAGGTTCGCATTGTCTGGCCAACTGTTTAGCGGGGCAAAGCGTTGAGTGCCGGAACTGGCACCACCACGACCGTCTGTGACACGATAAGTTCCCGCGCTGTGCCATGTCATCCGAATAAAGAAGGGGCCGTAATGACCGTAGTCGGCGGGCCACCAATCCTGGGAAGCTGTCATCAACGCAAAGAGGTCGTTCTTCAACTCTCCCAAGTCAATCTTTTTGAACTCTTCGGCATAGTCAAACTCTTCACCCATGGGATCGCACACGGACGAGTTTTGGTGAAGAATCTTCAGGTTCAACTGGTTTGGCCACCAATCGGCATTCGACAATGCGCCAGCCGCAGTGTGTCGAGTCGACGCGCTACCCATAATAGGGCACTTGCTTTCATTACTCATATATATTTTCTCCTTAGCGTTTTTTCTAGTCTGTTTTGTACTCGGATCTCTATCCCTTGGGAAGAAGCCACTCGATTGCGATTGATGAAGAATCGTCTCAAAAACAACCGCCCAACTCTCATGACTTTGAAGAATACATGAGCGAAGGACTTATATGTAATCGAATCAATTACCCCAGGCTGCCTCTTCGAGGCAATTTCTACATCCGAGCCATGGCCTCGTAAAGACGCAGCAATCAGGCAGGGCCTGATCCTTCAGCCTATTCCAGCTGCCCCGATCCCTGGGAACGGGAAACAGCCGTGCCGGCCCTACCTTTCAGGATACCTCTGCTTAGTTTTGCGATGTCCGATCGAGATCGAATCGATCAAGATTCATGACCTTATTCCAAGCCGCCACAAAGTCTTCGACGAACTTTTGCTTTGAGTCATCACTGGCGTATACCTCTGCGATCGCACGAAGTTGCGAGTTAGAACCAAACACCAAATCAACTCTTGAGCCCGTCCACTTGACTTCTCCCGTATTGCGATCTTGGCCTTCAAAGAAGTGGTCGCAAACGGGCGATTTCTGCCACTTCGTGTTCATATCCAGCAAGTTGACGAAGAAATCATTGGTCAACGCTCCAGGTCGTGTCGTAAAGACCCCAAGCTTTTGATCTCCGGAGTTCGTTTTCAATACACGCATTCCACCAACGAGAACCGTCATCTCTGGCGCCGTCAGCGTAAGCTGCTGAGCTCGATCAACCAGCATTTCCTCAGCAGGCCGGCCAACGCTCTTGCCTTGAAAGTTGCGAAATCCATCTGCCTTGGGTTCGAGTACGGCAAAAGATTCCACATCGGTCATTTTCACCAATGCATCAGTACGTCCCGGTGAAAAAGGAACTTGAACTTCCTGGCCAGCATTTTGGGCTGCCAGTTCGATGGCCGCACAGCCACCCAGGACAATCACGTCCGCAAGCGAAACCTTTTTGCCATTCGACTGCGCTCCATTGAACTCCTTTTGAATGTGCTCCAGTTTCTGCAGGACGATTTGCAGCTCAGCCGGCTGATTGACCGCCCAATCTTTCTGAGGTGCAAGTCGTATTCTCGCACCATTCGCTCCACCGCGACTGTCACTGCCACGGAAGGTTGACGCCGAAGCCCAAGCCGTTGAAACAAGTTGCGAAACGGATGTTTCTGATGACAAGATCTCGCCTTTCAGAAAAGCGATGTCTTTCTCATCAACCAACTCATGATCGACTTGGGGAACCGGATCCTGCCAAACCTGAGGCTCGGGAACCTCTGTGCCAAGGTATCGCGAAATCGGGCCCATGTCTCGATGAGTTAGCTTGTACCAGGCTTTGGCAAAGGCTTGCTCAAACTCCTTCGGATTCTCGTGGAATCGTTTTGAAATCGGACCGTAGATTGGATCCTTTTTGAGAGCCAGATCGGTGGTAAGCATCATCGGTGCGTGAAACTTGGCATCGTCAAAGGCATCGGGAACCAGCCCATCGCCCGTTCCATCTTTTGGAGTCCACTGCCACGCACCCGCCGGGCTCTTTGTCAGCTCCCATTCGAACTCGAACAGGTTATCAAAGAACCCGTTGGACCATTTTGCCGGGGTGGATGTCCAGGCTCCTTCCAGGCCACTGGTGATTGTGTCCCCAGCGTTGCCTTTTCCAAAACTGCTCTTCCAGCCCAGGCCTTGCTCTTCGATGCTGGATCCCTCAGGTTCTGCGCCAACGTTTCCTTCTGGGGAAGCCGCTCCATGCGATTTCCCAAACGTGTGCCCACCTGCAATCAAGGCAACCGTCTCTTCGTCGTTCATTGCCATCCGAGCAAACGTTTCTCGAATGTCTTTGGCAGCAGCAAGTGGATCCGGTTGGCCGTTGGGACCCTGCGGATTGACGTAGATCAAACCCATCTGTACCGCAGCGAGAGGGTTTTCCAGGTCACGGTCACCCGTGTAACGTTTGTCACCAAGCCACTCACTTTCGGGCCCCCAATAAATATCGTTCTGCGGTTCCCAGATATCGGCTCGACCGCCTGCAAATCCAAACGTCTCGAATCCCATTGATTCCAAAGCACAATTACCTGTAAGCACCATCAAGTCGGCCCATGAAATCTTGTTGCCGTACTTTTGCTTTATTGGCCAAAGCAATCGACGCGCCTTGTCCAGGTTGGCGTTATCAGGCCAGCTGTTGAGGGGAGCAAAACGCTGAGTTCCATAGGATGCTCCTCCACGACCGTCCATAACTCGATACGTACCAGCACTGTGCCAGGCCATCCGAATAAACAGCGGACCGTAGTGTCCATAGTCTGCGGGCCACCAGTCTTGAGAGTCGGTCATCAAGTCCCTGAGGTCTTTTTTGATAGCGGCCAAGTCAAGCTTCTTGAATTCTTCGGCGTAGTTGAATTCCACTCCCATCGGATTACCCTTGAGCGAGTTCTGATGGAGGATCTGTAAGTTCAACTGGTTGGGCCACCAATCCGCATTCGAATAACTGCCTGTGGCGGTGGGGCGTTGCGACGCGCCCATCACTGGGCACTTACTGATATCTTCATTTGCTTCTCGAGGCTGGGCTGAACTCGTTTTTCGAGGCGGGGTTGAACTCGTTTCCTGGGCCGACAAAATACCGTTTCCCAGTGCGAGTAAGCCGCTAAAAGCCAATGCAAAAAGCCAAGTTGGGCTCGTTCCGTTTATCATTCGCATCGTTTTCTTCTCCTGTGCGTTCGGAATTTCCAAAACTGATTCCGGCAAGAATCATGAATCTTAGGAATTCCTCTGAAGTATCGCACTTCAAGACATATAATCCCAATGCATAAGTTGTATAATCGCAATGCATAAAACGCATGGCATATTTGAGACGGAAAAATGCGAACAGATATTGATTTCCATCAGCTTTCCCATTTCCTGGCGGTCGCCAAATCCGGAAATTTCACCCGGGCGGCCAATGAGATCAACATCTCACAACCGGCGCTAAGCCGTTCGATTCAGAAGCTTGAGAAGGTCGTGGGAGAACCACTTTTTGAAAGGCAACCCCGCGGTGTCAAGCTGACCGAGATCGGGGCATTCTTGCTGGTGCGTGCGAATCAAATTCGCGATTTGGTCGACGATACATTTGCGGAACTCAACGAAGCAAGCAACCGCGGGCTCATTCGCTTAGCCGTCATCCCGACGATCGCACCCTACCTTTTGCCTACGGTCCTGAGAAAGTTCGGCAAGCGTAATCCCGAAATCAAGATTCAAGTTCAGGAAGACACAACACAGAACATCTTACGCCTCTGCAAAGACGGTGATGTGGACCTAGCAATCGTTGCCCTGCCAATTACCGAGAAGTACCTTGAGGTTGAGGCTCTGTACAAAGATGAACTTGTGTTGGTCATCTCCAAAGGCCACGCATTGGAAAAGAAGCCCGAAATACACCTATCAGACATCCAGGAATTCCCCTTTATCACATTGGATCAACAACACTGCCTGTCAGACAACATTGCAGAGTTCTGCAATCGACAATCGATTGCTCCCGTGATGATTGAACGTACCAGCCAATTGGCAACCATCCAGGAACTCGTCGCTTTGCAACACGGGATCTCGATCATGCCGGCAATGGCCCAGCAACTGGATCGAAACAAGCGGCGCGTGTACCGGCCCTTTGCAGGTGACAAGCCAACTCGAACCATTGCATTGCTGCAGAATCCCTATCGGTACGAGCATCGATTTGTGGCCTTGTTCAAGGAACACATGAGAGAATTCGCGAAGACGATGCAATAAACCCATTCACAAATTCGGTTCCTGGAATCGAATCTGAGAAGGAATATCTGTATGCAGAGCGGGCACCGTTGCGAATTCCATCGAATTCCAGCACCACAGAGCTGGACGTTCAGTAATCGGCATTCTCGTTTTGCTCTAAGAAATGCGGCCACCGTTCGTTCACCCCGTCCAGAAATTGGCCGAATAAAGATTGTCGTTTTCAGAAGTTTTCGTGCTTGACGTCCATCATCTACGTTGGTAGATTTAGTCAACTAAACGACAGTCTCACGTATCATCATCGACTATCTGTGAGGGCAGCGGAGATGACCGCCACCAAACTTGGCAAAGTTCAATTACGGATCATGAACGTCCTGTGGAATTTGGGCGAAGCGACCGCTCGCGAAATAACGGACGAGCTCAACCAGGCTGATCCGATTGCTCACAGCACGGTGCAGACGCTGTTGCGTGGACTAATGGACAAAGAGGCCGTGGTGCACGAAACGCGTGGACGCACATTTGTGTTCAAGCCGAAAATCGCTGAGGACAAGGTTCGAAAAAGTGCGACGCGTGATCTACTCAGTCGCGTTTTTGACGGCAAAGTCGGAGATCTCGTTTCCCATCTTCTGAAGAACGAAAATATCAGCAAGAAGGAACTGGATGACATCAAAAAGCTGATCAACGAGAAATCGAAAAAGAAATAGAAACACGCTCACACGAAGTGCCAGAACCACGAACGCAGAAGGGTCTCCTCGATGAACGAATGCCTCAACAGCTTAATCGAATTCACAACACAGCTTTCCCAAATCGCGGTCAATCTCTTGATTCAGTCTTCAGCACTGATTGTGCTCGGGCTGCTCGCAACAAGAGTGCTGAAGCATCACGGATCGGCAGCTCAATCGGCGATCCTGCGTGCAACTCTTGTCGCAGTTTTAGTTTGTCCATTCGTTTCCATAGCACTCAATCAGTTTGGATGGGGTGGTTGGACAATACAATTACCTAGTGCGACTCGTACCGAAACCACCTCGAACCTTCTCGACTCGCTCAACCCAGAAAACGGTGCGGCTGATTTCACGCCAAATTCTCCAATCCTGGAACGATCCACACCGCCGGATCCACATGACGTTTCCGCATTGAAGTCTCAAGTGGCTGCGGATTCGTTGGAGGTGGCACCGCCTGACCATCGAAGTCAACAGATGATTGCGAGTCGCGACAATGATGCTCGTTCCAATATGACTTCGGAGCCAAGGTTTTTGAATGCGGACACGAAGCTGCCGCTGCTTTCCACCGCAGAACCGACCGCGATGGCTAAGCGACGGATTGCCAGCCCAATCTGGAGTTTTGTCTATTGCGGTTTTGGTGTGTGTTGGATTCTCGGCACGATGTTGATGTTGATTCGCCTGATTCATGCCTATCAAAGATTGGCAGCCATTCGCCGGGAATCCCCTGTCGCGACCAAATCGGATCACACGGTTTGCCGGCAACTGGCGTCAGATTTTCGAGTGCGGCCTCCGGAAGTGCGTCGCAATAGTTTGCTTGCTAGTCCCTGTCTTGCCGGAATCGCATCGCCAACGATCTTGCTGCCATGTGAACTTCAAGATTCAGTTCTTTTAAAGAAGGCGTTTTCCCATGAGCTGGCCCATTTGAGTCGCCGAGACACGGTTTGGAACTTGGTGCAACGGTTAGTCTTAGCAATACTGTTCTATCAGCCGCTGATATGGCGACTGATCTATCGGCTGGAGACGACTGCCGAAGAGGTCTGCGATGACTTTGTAGTTCGACATTGCTCGGATCGTCGTGGATACGCTGAGCAATTGGTGGCCCTCGCCGAATCAACATTGGCGCCGCCTAATATGGCGGGACTTGGGATGTTCAAGAGTAGCTCATCGTTGCTCAATCATCGGGTCGTTCGCATTCTCGACAGCACTCGTAAATTGACGACCCAGATAAGTTTGCCAATGATCGTGAGTATCGTCGCGTTGACTCTGCTGAGCACGACGCTGGGCGGTTTTCTTGGAAACACATCAACTCCAACCGCCAGTCCTTCCAATCCAGACGACTCACGTATCGAGAATGAGATTCTACTAGACGAGGAAACCCTTTTGCTGGAAGGCCAAGTGTTAGATTTCGCGGGGAATCCAGTTTCCGATGCGGTTGTTTATCACAAGCTGACCGAAACAACCACGGGCTCCGATGGCTCGTTTCAAATTGAGGTTCCAGCTCTCACGGAAGCTAATAGATTTGAGTCGATCGTGTTTGCCACGAAGCAAGGTTTCGGACTTGGTTTCTGCAAGATAGGCAAATCAAAATCCAAACAACTCGAAATCGACATGCCAAAAGATGACGCAATCACTGGCACTTTGGTTGATATCAATGGAACGCCAGTCGTGGGCGCGAAGATTACATTGGCAGGGATTGCGGCGTTGGATGACGTCGATGATTTTCTTAGGAAAACACGGGATCCAACGATTACGTATTCGCAATTGCCACGAGGTACCAATCTTTCAGGGGCGAGAAAGAAACAGGTCACCACGGACGAATCGGGCAAGTTCATCCTCGAAGGCATCGGTCTGGATCGATTGGTTCAACTGAGGATCGACGGCGCCGATATCGCCCGCACCAATGCGAAGGTTCTCACCCGCCAGATCAAAACCGTCTCGGTATTTCGAGAGTTGGGAATGTTCGCTACGGAATTAGGCAAGATCACCATTCACGGGCACGAACCGACCATCGTTTGTCAGCCGACCCAAGTCATCAATGGTGTCGTTGTTGACCGAGAAACAGGGCGTCCCTTGGCAGGAGTGAATATCTACAGTGACGTATTCTCTGGAGTTCCAATCGGTGGCATTCGCGATATCAAAGTCACTTCGGATGCGGAAGGCCGTTTTACCTTAACGGGAATGCCTGTTGGGGAAGGGAATACAATCACGGCGTTTCCCGTTGCAATAGGTGAAAACGCCATGCCCTACCTCGCTCGTGATATTGATGTCCCCGAAGGAGATGGAGTATCTCCCGTCGATGTGCGAGTCGAATTGCAGCGAGGCACGTGGGTCCGCGGAAAAGTAATCGATGCGAAATCACGTGAGCCCGTCGCAAATGCCCGTGTCACCTACAAGCCCTATCAGGAAAACGATCTTGCCGTTGATCTGTATTCAGAGAACCGCATCCCCAACCCCATTGGATACCTTGAGACGGGCGAAGACGGCAAGTTTCAATTGGTTGCACTGCCTGGAAAGGCCCTGCTCGACGTTTGGGTCGTGAAAAAGCCTTTTTACCCACCAGGACAGGGGTGGGGCGACGTTGACGAGCAGCACAAAGATCACCTTGGCAACATCAAAATCATTGGCTATCCCTCGAATCGCCAGCATCCGACGATGATGAAAGAGATCAATATCTTGGGCGACGAACCCATTGAGAACTTGGTTTATGAATTGGACCCAGGCAAGAGCATCCAAGTCAATTTCCTTGACCCAGAGGGGCAGCCTCTTAAGGGAGTGGACGTTCGATATGCGACTTCCAACTTAGACCGAAATTCAATTTGCCAAGACTCGACAACTCAAGTAACCGGATTACTAGAAGGTCAAAGCAGAACTCTGACTTTCTATCATAAGGAACGTGAACTTGGATTGATCAAGACAATTCGATTCGACGACAACGGCTCTGTGACGGCTACGCTTCGCCCCAATTCAAAGTTCGAAGGTGTATTGATTGATAGTAATGGTGATCCGATTTCTCGTGCGAAATTCCGCTTCGACATTACGGAGAATCAAAATTACTTCATCAACAGCTTGCCCTATTCCTACGTCACCGACGAAGAAGGGAAGTTTAGCGGCTTCACCCATCCCGGAGCGTACAACATCTATGTCGCAACCAACGACAACTTTTACGCGTTCGCCCGGAATAAAGAATTTACATCGGGTGAATCGATTGATTTTGGAACGGTTGATATCGCAGCAAATCACGAAAGAATTATGAAGGAGTTAAATTCCCGAGTTTCTGAACGAACGACGTCGAATGACGAACCAGAAGAAAAACCACAGGAAGAAGAATCGGACAAGGATCAATCGCAAGAACTTACCGTCTCGTTTTCGGGTCGAGTCATTGATCTTTATGGCAATCCGGTCGCCGATGTCGAGCTGTTTCGTTTGATCGACCGAAATCCCGAGCGCAGAGCCTCGACTTCAACCAAACAGGATGGCAGCTTCACCATCGACCTCCCAAAATCCGTGGTCGCCAATTTCTCCGATAGCCGCCCCTTTATCACGCTCCAAAAAGAGGGGTTCGGAAAGTCATTTGAGCGAATCGATGCCAAAAATCAACAACAAGAATTGATCCTGGCCAACGACGACCATCCGATTGAAGGGCAGTTACTTGACCCCGAGGGAAATCCAATCTCCGGCGTTCAAGTCAAGATCGAGCAATTGACGATCTTCAAAAATGGAGTTCTGAATGACGCTCTGCAACGTCTGCAACTGTCAACAAAAACAAACAATCATTGCCGTTCTTGCCACAGGGCGTAGGAAACAATCCAGATCATATTCCATCAGTCACCAGTGATGTCAACGGGAGGTTCACAATCAAGGGAATTGGCGCCGGGCGACTTGCCCGCCTAGTGTTGACCAGTGAAACCACGGCGATTCGCAAAGCAATGGTTGCCACTTGTGACTTCCCAAAAGTGAAATACGAAGATCCTCGCGCCAACATGATGAGCGATGGGCTAATTCACGGTTGCAAAATGACACTCGTTTGCGAGCCTTCACAACCGATCGAAGGCGTTGTGGTCGATCGTGAAACGAAGCAGCCTCTCGTTGGAGTTTTCGTTACCAGTTACGGATTTCTGAATGACGGTCCTGAACACATGGTTGGCCAAACAGATCTGAAGACGACGACCGATCAAAACGGGCGTTTTCGTTTGGCGGGTTTCCCCAAGGGCGCAGGAAACTCGATCATCATCACAACACCAACCACAGGCGAATTGGGCAAACCGTACATTACCCAAACTGCAGATGTCCCAGACGGTCAGGGCATCGACGCGATTCCGATGGAGGTCGGGCTCCAACGCGGTGTTTGGATTCACGGCAGAGTTACCAACAAGGAGACGGGCAGCCCAATCGTGGACGCGGGTGTGAGTTACATGCCTTTTGATGATAACCCTGCAGCACAAAAGCTGGATCAAGCTCGTCAACAATTGATTTCCGACTATTACGGAGCTCGCACCGATGAAACAGGACAATATCGATTCGTTGGTTTACCTGGCCCCGCCGCCATGGGCGTTTGGGTTTTCTCCGATCCAAGTTATCCGGCTGGCCAGGGCTTGGACTCGATTACAGAAAAACGGAAACGGAACGGTCAATTGAGTTCATTGTTCTTCCGCAGAATCAACCCATTATCCACAGCCGTTGTCGTCATTGATCCAGCGGATTCTGGAATGCAAAAGGATTTCCAACTAAGCAAGGGCGAATCGGTTGTCCTCAATATCGTAGATGCCAATGATGATCCAGTTCCAGGAGCAAAAATCTCGTTCCTCCCTGCATTGGTAGGACGGTCAATCGAATCCCAATCTAGTTCTATTGAAATTGACGGATTCCCGCTAAACCAAAAACGAACATTGCTGCTTCAACATCCGGAAAAGAAACTGGGTGCGTTCGCATCGATTGTCGCGACGACACATGAAATTAGTGGATTTAAACTGGCTCATGTCGTTGTGATGCAACCCT
The DNA here is from genome assembly GCA_965224765.1 of Mariniblastus sp. GTDB lineage: Bacteria > Planctomycetota > Planctomycetia > Pirellulales > Pirellulaceae > CAZDBA01. The sequence goes on along the minus strand of CBDDAC010000019.1, from coordinate 141,873 downwards.
ACGGCACACTCAAGCTTCGACTGATCGACAAGGACGGCAACCCAATTGTTGGTGGAGAAGTGAGTGCTTCCCGGCTTTCAGAAAGCGGGGCACGTGTGCCGGGCTACTTTCCTCGCTGCGAAGTGGACGGAGAGGGTCACGTTTCATGTGAGTTGATTCCAGGTGACTATTCGATCTCTGTGCGAGCTTTTCAAGGAGCTCCTGGTGAACGAAGAATTGAAATCAAGTCAGGGGAAACCCTGGACCTTGGGGAAATCGACGCCGCAAACATTGGTCCAACAACGACCATGGCAAAGCCGAATCCCGGGAACTAGATTCTCACAGCTTGATCGTACCCTAGCACGGTCGAAGCCGAGCAACTTGGCAGGCCTTTGAGAACAAGAAATTCAGGTGAAAAATGAGTTGGAAACCTTGGAAACCCAGTAAGTCGGAACCGTGGAATCTGCTTCGCGTTTGGACACTCCATCGCCGTGCTGGTTTCGCCGCGACCTGGTCGCAACTGCAACGCGATCTGGCCGATGGCCCTGAAGAGTCCATCCAGCGTTTATTACGAGGGGATCCAAATCAGCCTGGTACACCAGACAATTTTGCCGAAATGACCGACGTGCTAGGCGATGCTGCAATCGGTTCGACAAGACCAGAGCGTCTAACTGCATGGTGGATCTATCATTTGTACTTTTCCCCTCATCCGCTGCGCGAGCGGATGACGTTGGTTTGGCATAACCACTTCGCCACCAGCAACGCCAAAGTGAAAAACCTGGTACTCATGCGGCAACAGAACAACGTATTTCGCACCGACGGATTGGGTTCATTTCAAACACTCCTAACCAAAGTCCTAAAACAGGGTGCGATGCTCCGATGGCTTGACGGCGATTCTAACCGCTCTGGAATGCCCAACGAAAACCTGGGACGCGAATTGCTTGAACTCTTCACCTTGGGCGCCGGCAATTATACCGAGGGCGACGTCAAAGACGCTTCTCGGGCGCTGACGGGTTGGTCCGTGTATCAAGATCAGTTTCGAATTCGTGAGGACTGGCACGACTCGGCCTCAAAAACGATTCTCGGTAATACGGGAAACCTGAATGGCGATGATTTAGTTGATATTACGTGCCGTCATCCCGCCACCGCTCTAAGAGTATCCGAGAGAATTTCACATACCTTTCTTGCCGATTCAGTTGTTACTCCCGAGAGTCTGGAAGGATTGGCCGATGTTTTGACAAAGAACGAATTCAATATTCACAAAACGATTGAGGTCATACTTCGCAGCCAGTACTTTCACTGCAGCGCGAATCTAAAACAACGAATTGCAGGGCCTGAGTCCTTTGTCATCGGCACACTGCGTGCTTTGGAGTTCTTTCAACCTCCAGCCAGCACGCTCGTCTTAAGCGACTGGATCGAACAACTGGGTCGCAAACTGTTTTATCCACCTAATGTGGGCGGTTGGCCTGGTGGTCGAGCTTGGTTGAATTCTCGAACCTCTATTGCCCGAGCAAATTTTGGCGCGGCGCTCGTGGAGGGGCGATTGAATCGCACTGGCCAAACGGTCGATCTACTGGGCTTGGCCGAGGCCAATATCGGCAACAGGAAATGGGACGACATCGCGCCATTCTATTGCCAGCTGCTGACCGGTCGCAGCGACCGTGAATTCGTACAACCTTTGCTGGAGAAAGCCAAAACCGAACTGCCTGACAGCTCAGAACCAGAACAAACTGCTAAACGGCTAGTAACTTTGATTCTGGCCAGTCCTCAAGCTCAACTCAACTGAGGCGAGCTCTATGGAATCGTCACCTGTCATTCGAAAAAGGGAAGAAGCATGATTCGCAGAAACTTTCTTAAAACATCTGGACTGCTCTCATTGGCCCCACTGGTGCCTGGCTTTGTTAACTCACTTTCCACAGCAGCAACAGCTGAAACGGATCAACGGATTCTGGTTGTGATTGAAATGAGTGGTGGCAACGATGGGATCAACACGTTGGTTCCCCATCGGGATGATGAGTATCGAAAGCGACGACCTAAACTGGCGCTTGACTCGTCAACGCTGCACTCGATCAATGATTCCATGGGGCTTCATGGGTCGATGACTGCCTGCAAGCAGCTTTTTGACGACGGCCAACTGGCGATCATCAATGGTGTGGGTTACCCGAATCCGAACCGTAGCCATTTCGAAAGCATGGCGATTTGGCACCGAGGACTGTGCGATCAGAAACGAGAAAGCGGAGCCGGGTGGTTAGGGCACGCGATGGATATGGCTCGAAAAAAGGGTCAGACATCAATGGACGGATACTTTATCGGTCGCGAAGCGGTCTCAGAAGCAATGATTGGACGTCGTGCCCAAGTTGCTGCGTTGTCCAGGCTGGCCGATTTACAACTGGACCAATCAGTCGGCTTAGTCGGGACTGCCGTGCCAGATGACGACATTGCTGCGTTCGTACAGCGTCAAGTCGCCGACTCCTATTCCATGGCTCGACAAATGGAAGCCAAAGTGAAAGATACCGATTCAGTTGGGTTTCCCAACAGCCAACTTGGGCAGCAAATGCGACTGGTTTCACGTCTGATCAAGTCGAAATCGCCTGCACGGGTTTATTACACAACGCAGGGAGGATACGACACCCACTCAACACAGCTTCAGCAGCATGCCGAGTTGTTGGAGGAGCTTTCGGCTTCCCTCAAAGCCTTTACCGATGACATGAGCAAAAGTGGCATCGGTGACCGAGTCGTCGTGTTGGCGTTTAGTGAGTTCGGACGCCGCGTCAATGAAAACGGAACCTTTGGAACCGATCATGGAACTGCGGGGCCTGTTTTTCTGGCTGGATCTCCAGTCAATGGAGGATTGCTTGGCGAAACGACGAACCTGACCGACTTGGAAGACGGCGACGTGAAAACGCAATTTGACTTTCGCCAAATCTACGCCAGTCTTCTTGATAACTGGTTGGAGATCAATTCCACCGATGTTGTTGGAGACGCCTTCGAGCATCTCGACATCCTGCAATAGAGCCAGACTCTTACGGCACCTCAATTTCTGCAACCGAAGTCTCACCTGTAAGAATGGGGATACGTATCATCTCTATTTTTACTCAACCAACGACAGGGTCTCGCTTCCGGCGCAAAGCTACATGATTACGGTCATTACGATTCCCGGTGGTGAGCAACACTACAAAAGGGAAGCCTTTCACTACACGCGTTCGCGCGCCATTAGAGCGCGTTTAGTTTAGGTATGGTGGTATTTTCGTCTTTTTGTCTTGGAAACAACAGCGAGGTAACGCTATAGGTAAGTCCAACTTGGACTAGCGACCTGGAATCCATTCCAGAGCTTCATCGAAAAACTGGGGCCCGATAGTGACATCGTTCAAATTCGCAACTCGAGTGAACACCCACCCGAACGGCGACAGCCATAGTTTGAAGAGACTTCGTCGTTAATTGGAGGCTCTTTATTGATTTGAGTGGTTGTTTCTCCGCAGTGTTTCAGCTGGTTTGATTGACCAAACCCCACTTTCCTTTCAAGTGGCAACATGCAAATATTTGGTGTCCTGGGTGTCCCCGTTTTCTCCTCCCCCGTTTTCTCGCGTTGCGGTCTCTGGCAATTTTGATACGCTACGACCACAAGGGTTCTAGGCCGTTGCCTTTTCACACTACTCATCTGCGGAACTCTCATGAAAATTTACACGACGTGTTTATGTCTTTTCTTGTTGGGAATATCGAGCCTTGTTCAAGGGCAAGACAATGCTTCATTGTCTTGGGGAGGAAGCGACTCGCCGGCCTTGCAAACGCTGTCATCGCTCGCTGAATTCACAGGCAATGCGTTCAGTGGTGATGTTCTTGGTAGCGTCGAGTCGGGAGCTGACTTAATTGCTGCCTCGGCGAACGCGTTATCTTCAGAACCTGCTCAGCGTTCAGAAATGTTGTCCAGCGTTACCCGTCAGACAACCCAAATTTCGAACAGGATCTCGCAGTTGAGGTCGGCTGCTGATAATGACGACTACTTAACTGCGAAACAAATCGTTGCTCTGTATTTAGAGGCTTATCCAAACGGTCTACTCTATCGATACTTTGTGGAGGGAGGTGGCAAAGTCCTCATCAAACCTCTTTCATGGGGTGCCACATACTGGTCCTATCATTGGTCCTACGAAATTCATTTTGATAATAGTTGGATCGACAACGAGTGGAATCGTCAAGAAGCGGTTCGGCATTTACGCAATCATTTAGAAGCGATGGCGGATGAGAAGAGGTCTGCCATCAACAAGTACCTCACGACTTGGGACGGAGATATTGAGGCATTTTTGGATCGAATTGCTTCTGCAGGAGTTACGTTGGGAGTTGTCTTCTCCCCCAAGCAGATGACCTCGTCGCAATTGGAGGGTCTAAACGAAGCGATTGTGGCAACCTACCGATTGGTGCCGTATCTCGGCGGATTCGTTTTGACTTTTGAGTTGGCCAGTGGCCAGACACTTTCGTTCACCGTCTACGGCCAACGCGAGTTAACCACTGGTGAGAAATGGTTGATTATCGGCACCCCAGCTGCCGGTTTTGCGGCTGGGGTTTTAGTCAAGGTTGGTGGAAAATGGGTGTTCCGCCAAATAACCAAGCGAGTTGATGATCTCGCTGATCTTGCCCCAAGGGGATTACTGGAACTTGGTGGATTTGCGAAAGGGATTTCCGCTGACGATCTATTGTCTCTGAATCGTGGTCTGGGCAGTCCCGGTGCGAGGGCGGGAGTTGACGCCTCATCTGCTTTGGCCGCAGCCGCTCGGGAAGAAGGTTTTTTCCGTAAGGGAGCGGCGCTAATTCGGAACCTTCAACGCAACCACACATTCCAAGATGCAAACAAGCGAACAGCACAAGCAGCGTTGGATCTTCTGAAGCAGCGCAACGGTATCACTACCGGTGTTTCCTCTGCTGAAACGCGTCGCATTATTGAACGGATTGCGGATGGCTCGTTAGACGATATCGGTGAAATCGCTCGATTGTTGAGGGGATTTTAGAATGTCACGCACGGCAAGGGATGGAATAGCTGAAATGATGAAGTCTGCTGGTATCGCCGACATTGGAAATGACTGGCTAGGTTGTGACGTCGTTTGGCCAGTTTTGGAACAAATGCGTGCAGATGGAGCAGTGATACTGCTGAACTTTTTAGGCGTTGATGGCTACCAACCGTATTCGGTGAACGTGGTTGGTGAGATAATGGAGGGGCAGTTCATTACGCAAGAAGCTACAAACTTAGAAGATTGCCTCGCCTCATCAATTGAAGACTTTGCCCAACGATTCTGGGGCATGAACATGCCCACCAACAACAACCTGGCTTGTCAACCAACAAAGTTGTCAGAGAAGCGATTGAATGCCATTTCAAATGTTGCTGAGTACATTGACGTTCAACTGGAGAAAATCCCACGAGACAATGGAATTGACTGGGCTTTGCCGTTTCTCACTAGAATGAAGAACGATGGGGCAGTTGTTATGGTTAAGCTGGATGGCGAGCGAACAAACGAAGAAGATAGCGGCCCGTATACGGTCGTAGCTTCAGGGAAGCCGTTGGGCGAAGAGTGCGTGCGTCTCGACGCAAATTCCATCGTCGAGGGACTGGATTATTTGATCGTTGAGTATGCAAAAATTGCATGGAGTTTGAAGCCAATGTGATGTTAAGCTAGGAAGTTACTTGCCCCAAACACGGGAGCGATTGACTTCATCGGCGGGTAACTTGGCCGGCGTGGCGGCGATCTTTCGGGGCTCAAAAGATCGGGAAATTCGAGAAGTTTCTCGAACGACTTGGAATCAAGCTGAAACTTGATGCCGGTAATTTACCGGTTGGAAAACGAGCCGGATTCAATGCTGAAGTGGGCGAGCTCTACTTGCCGAGCGACCAAGGGGCTCAATTTTGTCGAACAAGAAGTTTACGACACGCTGCGAAGCAATCCTCGTCGATGGAATGAACTGTTGACCCTGATGGAAAAGGTTCACTCGCAAGATTACTTAGAACGAATGGGAGGCAATCCATGGTAGACGAAAAAGACGCCAAGGAAATTGCGGAACGGTTCATCAAAGAGAACTGGGACGTTTCGGTTGAAGCACAGGAAATTATCTTTCGGAGTGCTGACAATCAGACAGCTCGGATAGAAGCCTTGGTGACGAACAAGGATGCTTCGGTATTCCATATGTTTGAGCAATGTCGCGATAGTTGGTCTGTCAGTTTCCCAACAATACTTAAGGATGGAACAGCGTTTGCTGATCCAACGTTCGTTGATGTTGCCGCACAGTCGGGCGTTCCATCATTCGCTGAATGAAGCCGCCGCCGCAAACGACGTTGCTAGCTGACGCGGTAACCACGGCGGCGGAATCTGTTCGCGGTTGGCCTCGAAACCGCTGCGCGAAAAGCGTGACCGAAGCGAACTTGGCGACCAACGATGGCAACGACAAGGTCGACATCGAAGTCACTTTTGTTGGTGAGGTCAGAGAGCCAAATGATTTAAATTCTGTATTGATTTACGTGTTTAATCGACTGTCCATTTTGGATGGAGAAGACCAAATTCGCAACTCGAGTGATTACACAACGTTACGGGGCGCGTTGAAAAGAAATGGATTCATTCAAGTCGGAACTGGCCCGAATTCCCCGTAAGCGTTTTAGGCGAAATCCGCCTATTTATTTTCAAAAAAGAATCGATGTAAGATAAGTTACTTGCTTGTTACTCAATCACGCTTGTCGGCCGGTACAATTTATGGGTTACTTCGATTCGTAAAAGGATGATGATCATGACGAGCGTCGAAAAATCTTTGCCATTGGTGACTGTAGCAATTTTTTTGGGAGTTGCTTTTTGCGTTTCCTTCGTCCTCTCGTCAAATGAGGTCTCAAATCAGCACACGTCGATTTCGACGCAAATCAATACGGTCAAGGCTGAGATGAATTCAACTAGCGATGAAACCCGCAGCGACGATTTCGATGAGCAAATTATTCAAATTGCTCGAGACTACAAGCAGTACGGTCTCGTGGACGACGAAGCCCGCTGGGCGCCGTGGCTCTGCAGAATGCCTCTGCCGGCTCGAGTACGATTCAGTAAGAGCGATGATTCAGAAACGCATGGAGAGAAACTCTATTTTCTGTACGCCAAAAATCGAGATGCCTACGTGGAAATCGAAAATGATAAACAAGAAGTTGGTCAAGTCGTGGTAAAAGAGTCCTGGCATCCGAAAGAGACGGACAAAGCGATTGAAGCCAAAGGCGAATCCGATGACGACAGTGGAAATGACTTGGCCGAACTGCTACCACCGGGCGGATCCGTTATTACGATCACGGAAAAGGACGGACAGGCATATACAACAGGCGAATCCGCGGGGCTCTACATTATGTTTAAACTAGAACCTGATACGGCTGGTACCGACAACGGCTGGGTGTACGCAACCGTTACCGCCGACGGCAATACAATTACAGCCAGCGGCAAAGTCGACTCGTGCATTTCGTGTCATCAAGACGCACCGCATGACCGCCTGTTTGGCTTGCGTGACTAATTCAAGATGAGATTTTTTTTCAAGCTCCCGAATGATTCCATTCAAAAATAGGCCAGGCAGCGATCATTCGTCACTCCGGCAAGTCGCTCACGGCACAGGCAGGTCCAAACGCTAGATCACTCCCTGCCCAGACTCAACTAACCGTTCAACCTCTGCGATAATCCATAGGTAGGCGTGCGTCCAGACTTGGGGTTCCATAACTGAGCAACAGGTTGGGGCCACTAACTGCCATAGCCTGATTCATTTCTTCTCGTCGAAATCAAAGCTCAATTTACTCTTTGAAGATGTCGCCCACGGCATCCTCATCAACTTTCGGCGAATCACTAAAGGAGTCCAGTATTGTCAATGGGTCAATCATTCTCCAAGTAGGCAACTGACTGAGTGCCGTTGCCATCAGGACCCCACCGCGAAGAATCCAAAGTGCGCCACCCAAAGTAACCATGCCCGTGATCGAACTCAAAGTAATTCTCAGGTCCATCTTGTCGTTGGTTTCCAAAACCTCTTTGGCGACGCCATCCATCTGCTCCCAAAGCAATTGCGCGTCGTACGCCACCGAAGAACTACTTCGATCCAATTGGCGTGACTCAACTTGATAAACGTTCACTCGAGTTGTCGCCGAGGAATCAACTATCCGCAACAGTGCCCGAGATGCAAGCTTGGCATCTGCGACCTGCTCCAACTCAAAGATCTTGAACTCTGAAGCCTCGTTAGAAATAAACTCGGCATCACCTTGGCCTCCGACAACCAAACTTTGTGACTTGTCGGAATCGTTACGATTCTCATCGTCTTGAATCAACTCATTGATTACAAGCAACAAGTTGTCGCTGTCGCTTTCAGCATCGCTGTCCCCGTCGTAGTCATTATCATTTCCATCATCATCTCCGTCGTCGCCTGTGTTCAACATGTCGGTTTCAACAATGATCGTCACTTCAACAGCAGTTCCGAAGGTCGTTCCGTCGTTGGCGATATAGACAAAGCTATCTATTCCGACAAAAGACGGGTAGGGCACATATTGAAAAGTACCATCGGTTTGGAACGTAATACTGCCGTTTGCCGGTGGCGTAATCAAAGTCGCAATCAGAGGATCACCATCAAGATCATGATCGTTGACGAGTACGCCGCCGATTGCATCCAGTGTTTTCCCGTTCATTACAACGTACTCGTCCTGAACAGATATCGGTGCATCATTCACGTTGTCAATAGTAATGCCGACACTCACCGTGCTTGCTCCGCCGTTTCCGTCTGTGACCTGATAGGTGAAACTATCCGTGCCAAAGAAGTCTACGTTCGGCACGTAACTAAATGTTCCGTCAGAATTTAGCGTAAAGGCTTGCGAATTCAGAGGTCCGCTAACAATCGAATAATATAAAACATCCCCATCTGAGTCCGTGTCGTTGGATGCCACTTCACCAATTAGCGTTGCCTCCTCCGAAACTGAGAAAACTTCTGAGTTTGCAACTGGGGCGTCGTTTATAGGCTGAATGGTCAACAGAACGACGGCGGTTTGCAATCCACCATTCCCATCATCGATCTGATAAACAAATTGATCGCTGAAAGTTTCGCTTCCATCGTGCGAGTACGAAAAGGAACCATCGGAGTTGAGTGCGACGAGGCCGTGCGCTGGTCCGGTAACCAAACTGACGGTCAACAAGTCGCCTTCGCCGTCAGAATCATTTGCCAGAACTCCGGTAGTGGAATTGACGACAATCGTCGCCCCTTCATTTGACGCATACAGATCACCGGTCGCAATCGGTACATCATTGATTGGGTTGATCGTCAGATTAACGACTGCGGAATCAAAACCTCCATTGCCGTCAGCGACTTGGTAAGTGAACGTATCAAAAACCGTTTCAGAACCATCATGCGTGTAAACAAAGGATCCATCGGTGTTCATGAGGAGTGCGCCGTTGACCGGCCCCGATAGAATTGATGCTGATAGCGGATCACCGTCAGCATCAATATCGTTCACAAGAACCCCAGAAGCAGAAGAGAGTGTACTTCCTTCATCGAGTGCGTAGTTGTCGGCCACTGAATCAGGTGAATCGTTCAACGGAGTTATCGAAACATTGACAACCGCAGAATCAAAACCACCTTGCCCATCTGAGATCTGGTAAGTGAAACTATCACCCGTCGTTTCGCTACCATTATGTGTGTACTGATAGGAACCATCGACATTCAGAACGACTACTCCGTTTGTCGGCCCCGTCAATAATCCAGCCGTTAGCGCCGAACCGTCGAGATCCGAATCATTGCTTAATACACCTGGCGAACCAACATTAACCGTACCACCTTCGTTGACCAGAACCGCATCAGAAATGGCGACAGGGGCGTCATTAACCGCGGTAAAGTCAATGTCACGGGTCTGAGTATTCGAATTGGCATCGCCATCGTTGACGGTAAAGCTAACCGTGCGAGTTGCCGCACTCGGATCATCACTTGTGTTGGCGTAAGTGATTGTGCGCAATGCGGTTTCGTACTGAGCCAACGTCGCCGAACCGCTCAATGTCAACGTCCCAGTACCGACATCCCAAGAACCCGTGATGCCGTTCTGATTCACAAACGAAAGTACATCTTCGCCATTGGCATAGTTCCCACTGATCGTAACTACAGCCGAATCGATGTGTGTGTCATCCAAGTCGGAAATGGCCAATGTCGACGTGACCGCGACCGCGCCATCATTCTCGGTGTAAGCCAGTGCCGAACCTTCAATCGAAGCCTCGACTGGAGCATCGTTGACCGCTGTGAAGGCAATATCACGTGTTAGTGTATTCGAATTTGCGTCGCCGTCGTTCGCGGTAAAGCCAACAGTACGAGTCGCAGCGCTCGGATCGTCGATCGCATTGGTGTAGGTGACACTACGCATAGCTGTTTCATACTGAGCCAACGTGGCTGAACCATTCAACGTTAGCGTGCCTGTACCCGCATCCCAGAAACCGGTGATGCCGTTCTGATTCACAAACGAAAGTACATCTTCGCCATTGGCATAGTTCCCACTGATCGAAACTACAGCCGAATCGATGTGCGTGTCATCCAGGTCGGAAATGGCAAGCGTGGAAGTAATCGCAACCGCACCATCGTTTTCGGTATAAGGCAGCGCCGAACCTTCAATCGATGCCTCGACTGGAGCGTCGTTAACGGCTGTGAAGGCAATGTCACGTGTTTGAATATTCGAATTGGCATCGCCATCGTTGACGGTAAAGCTAACCGTGCGAGTTGCCGCACTCGGATCATCGCTCGCGTTGGTGTAGGTGATGCTGCGCAGTGCCGTTTCGTACTGAGCCAGTGTGGCAGAGCCATTCAACGTAAGCGTGCCCGTGCCTACATCCCAAGAACCCGTGATGCCGTTCTGATTCACAAACGTCAGCACGTCTTCTCCGTTGGCATAATTTGCACTGATCGAAACCACGGCGGAATCGATATTTGTGTCATCCAAATCGGAAATGGCCAATGTCGAAGTGATCGCCACCGCACCGTCATTCTCGGTGTAAGCCAGTGCCGAACCTACAATCGAAGCTTCGACTGGAGCATCGTTGACCGCTGTGAAGGCAATATCACGGGTTTGTGTATTCGAATTGGCATCGCCGTCGTTCACCGTAAAACTGACGGTGCGAGTCGCATCGCTCGGATCGTCGCTCGTGTTAGCGTAGGTGATGCTGCGCAGTGCCGTTTCGTACTGAGCCAATGTGGCAGAACCATTCAATGTAAGCGTGCCCGTGCCTACATTCCAAGAACCGGTGATGCCGTTCTGATTCACAAACGAAAGCACATCTTCACCGTTGGCATAGTTGGCACTGATCGAAACCACGGCGGAATCGATATTTGTGTCATCCAAATCGGAAATGGCCAATGTCGAAGTGATCGCCACCGCACCGTCATTCTCGGTGTAAGCCAGTGCCGAACCTTCAATCGATGCCTCGACTGGAGCAGCATTAACTGCTGTAAAGGCAATATCACGGGTTTGTGTATTCGAATTTGCGTCGCCGTCGTTCACCGTAAAACTAACGGTGCGAGTTGCCGCATTCGGATCGTCGCTGGTGTTAGCGTAGGTGATGCTGCGCAGGGCCGTTTCGTACTGAGCCAAAGTGGCAGAACCGTTCAACATCAGCGTCCCTGAACCAGCATCCCAAGAACCGGTGATGCCGTTCTGGTTCACAAACGTCAGCACGTCTTCGCCATTGGCATAGTTCCCACTGATCGAAACCACGGCAGAATCGATGTGCGTGTCATCCAGGTCGGAAATGGCAAGCGTCGAAGTGATCGCCACCGCACTGTCATTCTCGGTGTAAGCCAGTGCCGAACCTTCGATCGAAGCCTCGACTGGAGCATCGTTAACGGCTGTGAAGGCAATGTCTCGTGTTTGAATATTCGAATTGGCATCGCCATCGTTGACGGTAAAGCTAACCGTGCGAGTTGCCGCACTCGGATCATCGCTCGTGTTGGTGTAGGTGACACTACGAAAGGCTGTTTCGTACTGCGCCAACGTGGCCGAGCCACTCAATGTCAGCGTGCCTGCACCCGCATCCCATGTACCGGTGATCCCGTTTTGATTCACAAACGAAAGTACATCTTCACCGTTGGCATAGTTGGCACTGATCAAAATCACAGCCGAGTCGATGTGCGTGTCATCCAAATCGGAAATGGCAAGCGTCGATGTAATCGCGCTTGCACCGTCGTTTTCTGTGTATGTCAGTGCCGAACCTTCGATCGACGCTTCAACTGGAGCATCATTAACTGCGGTCAAGGCAATATCACGGGTTTGAGTATTCGAATTGGCATCGCCGTCGTTCACCGTAAAACTAACGGTGCGAGTCGCGGCATTCGGATCGTCGCTCGTGTTAGCGTAGGTGATGCTGTGCAGGGCGGTTTCGTACTGAGCCAATGTGGCCGATCCACTCAATGTCAACGTCCCAGTACCGGCATCCCAAGAACCGGTGATGCCGTTCTGATTTACAAACGCGAGTACATCTTCGCCATTGGCATAGTTGGCGCTAATCGATATCACAGCCGAGTCGATGTTCGTGTCATCCAAATCGGAAATGGCCAATGTCGAAGTGACCGCCACCGCACCGTCATTCTCGGTATAAGGCAGCGCCGAACCTTCAATCGATGCCTCGACTGGAGCATCGTTAACGGCTGTAAAGGCAATGTCACGTGTTTGAATATTCGAATTGGCATCGCCATCGTTGACGGTAAAGCTAACCGTGCGAGTTGCCGCACTCGGATCATCGTTCGCGTTGGTGTAGGTGATGCTGCGCAGTGCCGTTTCGTACTGAGCCAGTGTGGCAGAGCCATTCAACGTAAGCGTGCCCGTGCATCGGTAACCAATTGTGTGGTTACCGACAACGAATCCGCGCCGTTGTCGTCGGCATTCGGCGTATAGGTTAAACCCTCCAGGGCCACATTGAGATCGCTCTCGAGCCCTTCAATCACTAGACTGGAGGCACCATTGCCGCCATCAATGATTGTGATTCCAGTGAGACCAGATAGATTCAACTGGCCGTTGGCAACGCTCAACGCGACTTGCATCGATGCATCTGCGCCGGTACTGTCGCTGACGGTAATCGCGTTACCATTGGCAACGTTGAAAACGATTGCGGTATCTTCGGCGGTCGTTTGGCCGACAGGAACCACCTGAGTCGCCTCGGCGGGAATGTCGCTGACCGCGATCGACATCACCTCGCTGTACGTGTCCCCCGTAGCATCGGTGGCTTGGACAGTAACGTTATGTGACGTCGCGATTTCATAGTCGAGTTGAGACCCATCGGCAACGGTAATTTCGCCAGTGGCCGAGTTGATCGCAAATCGCCCATTCGCATCATCGGTCAAACTGAAGGCATACGTGTTGACATTGTCGAGAACCTCCGCGGCATCCCATTCGACGATGTAACCCAACGGAAAACTGGCCGTATCATCGTTCCATTTACCATCACTCGACCTGATAGTTCCGTAGTCCTCGTTGCCTATATTGTTGGGTTCGCCAGTATTGAAATTTGCGTAGGCACCTGAAGGTGCAGAACCACCTGTCCCGCCATTCCAAAAATTATCTGCCTCAGCTCCTTCGTCGAACCAATTCCATGCCCCTTCGGAGTTCGCGTCGGTGGCTCCAATGTAGTAGCTCGCCCCCAAACTGGAAATCAGTCCGTGCACGACGCCGTTCTCGTAGGCAGAACGGATGTTGACCAATTGGCCCCCCAAGCCATGCAACAGGTCATTGCCCGAGTTGGTTTGTGCGGTATTCCATGTTTCAGTCGTTGTGACGACTTTGTAGAACTTACCGGTCGTGGCATCATAGGTAAGGCTTGGGTTGTCCGCCACGATCGCAGCAATCGACCCGGACAAATCTGAATCGGTTGGCTCGATAAATCCAACATGAGTTCCGTTGGCACTATTTTCTTCGATCGTCAAGTCAACGATTGGTGCGCTGGTCGTGAATCCCGTTCCGCTGGCATGCCCAATACTCAGGTTGTTGCCGCTGACCGCATCGACCACTTGATTGGATCCGTTAAATCCATCCATTTGCCAGTTGGCGATCAAGCTACTGGGTAGGCTGCCGGTGTCCAGTTTGTGATCATGGTTGGCCGCGATTTCCGCCGTGCTTCGGGCTTCATTCCAAATGCGAATATCGTAGAGTGTGCCCCGGAAGTTCTGCGCTGATTGGTAACCGCCTCCGACACTCTCCTGTTCCTGGCCAAGCACTAGCGTTCCGCCACCGGTTAGAACGATACCTGTCTTGTATCCCGTGGTGGATTCAATCAACTCTCCATCGACGTAAAATGAAAGAGTGCCATTCGTGTTGTCCCAAGATGCAGCGACATGGTGCACCTCGCCATCAAGCAGCTGTAGTTGGGGAGTGGTCGTCGTGAAAGCACCTGATGCAGCGTGTGCGGTGAAAAGAAGATTTCCATCGTTCTTGATTTGCAACGTTAGTTCGTTTGCGAAGCCAGGAACTGCGTAAGATACCAGTGGCGTAAACGTCCCTGAAACGGAATCGATTTGGAACGTCGTTTCGATCGTTAGCTCGCCAAGCCCTCCAAGAATCGCCCCACCATCGGCTGCTTGCAGGTATGCATCGTTCCCTCCATCGTTGTTCAGCTCAATACCGCTGGAGAGATCCAGCGGCTCCGCATCTCCGCGAATCGTGATGGTGACGGATCCAGTGTCAGTCGCGCCGGTTCCGTCGTCGTAGGTGTACTCAAACGTGTCAGTAGCAGATTGCCCATACGCCAGAGAATTGAATTGACCGTTGGGATCATAGGTGAAACTACCATCGGCGTTAAAAGTAACAATCCCCTGGATCGACGTTGTGCTAATGCTGGCCACGAAAGGCGAGGTACCGCTGTCATCATTACTCAGCAGCCCACTGGCCGCGCTGACATTTAAGACGGCGCCTTCGTGAGTCGCATAGGCGTCATCAATGGCCCTGAACAACGTGAAAGCCGCGCTGGCCGTATCGTAGGATCCGTCATTAAACTCGAGTGTCTCAACCGTTCCATAGACGACGTCGTTGCCCTCGTTGATGCCGTTGATCGTCGTTTCCTGGACTCTCAGGTAACCACTATTGTTGTTGCCGGTGTAGCTGGCTCGATTGATGTTGTAGTCAGCGTAGTTACCGTCGTATCGAGCAGTGTCGGTCCCCGCGTCACCGTATAGATAGTCAGTACCTGCTCCACCGTATAAGGTATCGTCGTCATTGCCGCCATACAAATAGTGGTCGCCCGCGCCATCGGAAATTACGTCGTTGCCAGCGTAGCCGTAGAGGAAATTGGTTTGGCCGGTACCGTCGTCATCGATCGTGATGGTGTCGTCCTGTGTACCACCGCGAATGTACTCAACATAAAGCAGGTCGATCCCGGACAGATCCCAATTCACCGCGTTGGCGTAACTCGAGCTGCCAATGTAGGTTGTGTAAGAAGCTCCATAGGCATCGTAGATACGATCGACGCCTGTGCTTGCTTTGGAAAAGTTGTCTGAGATATAGAACGTTCCGCCTGGTGTGTAGAACCAAAGCGTGTCGATGGCTGCATCTGTTCCACTGTCCTGGTAGGTATCAGCAGTATTATTGGAGTTGTGAATGTAGAAATTGTCGGCTCCGTCGCCACCATCGATGATATCTACCGCACTATCTTCCGCCTCGCTGCTGGCAATCGTGTCATTTCCAGCACCAGCGTTGATCACGTCGGCACCCAAACCACCTTGAATCGTGTCGTTGCCAGCACCCGAGTTGATCGTATCGTTATCGGCACCGCCATAGATCGTATCGTTGCCTGATCCTGTCGTAATATCGTCAATGCCATCATCACCGTAGACTGTATTGGTGCCATCGCCCGCGTTGATCGTATCGTCATCATCTCCGCCGCGGAGCGTATCATTGCCCGAGCCGCCGGTGATAATGTCGTCGCCCGCCTCACCGTAAACCGTGTTCGACCCTTCGCCGGTATTGATAGTGTCATTGCCGGTACCGCCGTAGATGATCATATCGTCGGCACCATCGGTGATCGTATCGTTGCCACCATAGCCGTAGATGTAGCTGACCATCTCGGTACCTGTATCATCGACCGTAATAATATCGTCCTGTGTACCACCGCGAATGTACTCAACATAAAGCAGGTCGATACCGGACAGATCCCAATTCACCGCGTTGGCATAACTCGAGCTGCCAATGTAGGTTGTGTATGAAGCTCCATAGGCATCGTAGATACGATCGACGCCTGTGCTTGCTTTGGAAAAGTTGTCTGAGATATAGAACGTTCCGCCTGGCGTGTAGAACCAAAGCGTGTCGATGGCCGAGTCTGTTCCACTGTCTTGGTAGGTATCAGCCGTGTTGTTGGCGTTGTGAATGTAGAAATTGTCGGCTCCGTCGCCACCATCAATGATATCTACCGCACTATCTTCCGCCTCGCTGCTGGCAATTGTGTCATTTCCAGCACCTGCGTTGATCACGTCGGCTCCAAAACCACCTTGAATCGTGTCGTTACCAGCACCCGAGTTGATCGTATCGTTGTCGGCACCGCCATAGATCGTATCGTTGCCTGATCCTGTCGTAATATCGTCAATGCCATCATCACCGTAGACTGTATTGATGCCATCGCCCGCGTTGATCGTATCGTCATCATCTCCGCCGCGGAGCGTATCATTGCCCGAACCACCGGTGATAATGTCGTCGCCCGCCTCACCGTAAACCGTGTTCGACCCTTCGCCAGTATTGATAGTGTCATTGCCGGTACCGCCGTAGATGATCATATCGTCGGCACCATCGGTGATCGTATCGTTGCCACCATAGCCGTAGATGTAGCTGACCATCTCGGTGCCTGTATCATCGACCGTAATGATGTCGTCCTGTGTACCACCGCGAATGTACTCGATGTACTGCAGGTCGATACCCGTCAGGTCCCAGTTGAGAGCCGTCGCGTGGGTGCTGCTTCCCAGGTAAGTCGTGTAAGACGTACTGTATTGATCGTAGATACGATCAATACCTGAAGTCGCTTTGGAGAAGTTGTCCGTTAAGAAATAGGTCGACGTGCCTGCCGTTTGTCCCCAAACGGTGTCAGTCCCAGTCGCTCCAGAATCTTGATAACTATCGGGTGTGTTATTCGCATCAATGTAGTAGTTGTCCGCACCGTCACCACCATCAACAATGTCGACTTCGTTGTCATCATCAGCGTAGATTGAGTCCGCTCCCCCGCCTCCGAGAATCAAATCAACCCCCGCGCCGCCATAGATGGTGTCAGCCCCGTCACTGACTGAATTCGAGACCACTCGAACGCCGCTGATGATCGCACCGTCGGTCACCGAACCTGAAGTCGAGGTGAATCGCAACGTGTGCGAGGTGCTGGTCGCTGTAAATGTATAGACTTTGGCCTGCCAGTCCATGTTGCTCAACGTATTGCCGCCCGGCATCGTCACTGACATTGATTGGGCGCCAAGGCCGACCGCCTCGACATCCACGGTCTGCGTTACCGCACCATCAGCACCCATGAAGAACGCCACGCTGTAAGTTTCACCGATGCTCAATCCAGCCAGCGAAGTCTCGATTCCACCGGTATTCAGGTCGACGCCTCGAATCCCGCTGTCGTTCGGATCGTTCGGACGGGCCAGCGCCGAGTCTGTTCCCAGAAAGTCAACACTACCGTTTATCGTCCAACCGCTGTTCGCACCAGTTACGCCGTTTTCGGTCAGAGTCGAGGAACTGTTCAAGTTGCCGACACTCAAAATGTCGGTGCCGCCCAAAAGGATATCGTTGCCGCCATTTCCGTTGATCGTATCGCCGCTGTTCGTACCTTCCAAGATGTCAGAGCCAGCCGAACCGTTGATGGTCGCCAGAACGCCTTGCCACACCTGCTGAACATTCGTCGAAAACGCGATATCAGTTTCAACAATACCGACGGCAGCTTCCAATTCCCAGTCACCACCTATCAAGTTTTGTCCGGTCAAGTCAACGCTGGCAGCAACATCTGCCCCGGTCAACGTTTCGATCGTCTCAATTAGTGCCTTCCCATCGTCTGATCCAGCGACATTACAACCGTAAATCAGTAGATCAGCATCAGCCGAAAGAACGTTGCCCCACTGCGCAAACTGTTCTGAAAACAAATGAAAGTTGTCTAACGAAACCGTACTGGAGCCGACTTGAAAAGAACCTTGATCACCATGGGACACAATATGAACAGCAGAAATTTGAGAATACTTCTGCAGGGCCTGGCTAATCTGCACCACGCCATCCGTATTCGAGTCAAGCAGGTAGACGGCGATGTCACTCTGGCTTGTCAGGTCATGAATCAGCAGGCTGTAATTTTCCACATTTCGATCAATGAATACAATCTCATCAACCGACCCTTCCAGTTGTTCCAAGTCAGGTGCATAGCCGTAATCTTCTGTAGTCACCGGTTGCAACGGTTCATCGAGGACAACCTCAATTTGCTCGGCGTCAACAGAATCGCCGACCAGGTCATTCAGAATGACGCCCAATGGCGAAGCGTCGTAGAAAACGCGTTGCTCCAGTTCGTACAATTCTGTGATATCAGATACCACTTCCACATTCAGGCATGCGCGCAAGAATTGCGCGAAAGAGCTACTCTTCGACGTGAAGTCGTTTGGTTGCATTGAAGTGACTGGGGAGGGAGCTGTCGTTGGGTTTC
This sequence comes from Mariniblastus sp., assembly GCA_965224765.1. GTDB lineage: Bacteria > Planctomycetota > Planctomycetia > Pirellulales > Pirellulaceae > CAZDBA01. Next base: position 123,247 of record CBDDAC010000019.1, on the reverse strand, counting down.
AATCCAAACATAGCACCAAAACCAAACGTTTTTCGCATATTGCTTCCCGATCGGCCGCGAAAGCTACAACTTTTTTCAATCCTTTTAATGCATTTTATCGACATCCTTGTGAAGATCGTTTCAGTGAAAAAATAATCCTGAACGATTTGTTTTTGTTGTGGAATTGCGTGCAAGGCACGGTCAAAAGATGGCGGGAAACCGCTCAATCTTCTGTCCAGAAATGTTAACTTTAACGATCTTGAAGCTCGTAGGTCCACAGCGCGAGAAACAGGCCTTCCGCATAGTATCGCCATGATCGTTACCCAAACCAACGACCGACATACTGGCCGTTTCTTAAAATCAACCACTCACCATGAATGTCTCATCGCCACCGAGCGAAGAAATTACAGTTCCGGAAAGTTGTTTCGCCCAAGCCAGGCATAGGAGACAAGCCTATTGCCTATTGCCTATTGCCTATTGCCTATTGCCTGATTTCTCTCCTCTAAGGGCGACGCAAAAACTTGCTGATTTTCGGTCCGGCAGGAGACTAGGCGCGTAATCTAAAAAGTCAGCGTGAAGAAGTTGTTTGCCCTCGAATTCGCAGGCGAAATGAGGAGGCAGTACCTCGGGCTCATGAGCGATCGTCATCAGCGGCGTTTCAGTGTCTACGGCGATTTCCCGGATGATCAGGTCGTTCTGCCCCAGAAAGCAACGCTCAAGCTTTTCAAGAGGGTGGATTCGGGAGGGGACTGGTCGAAAAATGGCATCTAGCTGGCATTAGCAACACAGGCGGGGAACTACCTGGCCCGCGTTTGAAGAATCGCTTCAATAATCTCCTTTCCGTCTTCGAATAATTGGAACTACTTCGGCAGATTGACGTCAGACAAAGATGGCGTGTCTTGTCCTTCCACAAAGAAACACAATACGTCCTTACGAGTAAATCTAATGCACAAGATTTTGGTCGCGATTATTGCGCGTTTCTCGCACATATCCTCAAACTCCTGCGTGATTCAACGGGTAGATTCAGAACCGTCTGTTGGCACTTCTGCCAGGAATGCTCAATTCCATATCAGTCGAATTCTTCCTAAGTTGTTATCACTTGTGATATTCGCAGTGTTACTGAGTCCAGGACTGGTACTCGGACAACAGCCACCCATTGACCCACCAGTTCAGCCCCCGATTGACCCACCAGATCCCGGTCAGCCGAATCCTGGGCAAGGCGGTGTTCAGATTAGCGCTGAAGGCGTCTTGAGCACTCGAATGGTCCAAGAGACTAGCGGTCGTCTGAATCGTGAGCGCGCAGCAGCAGCAAAGCGTATGTTGAATCGAGACCTGGCCACTCAATCCAAGATGCGAAAAATTTCGTTGATTCGCCTCGAAGCCGAAATCGAGAAACTCAAAGCTATTGGACAAGACGTTCCTTACGACATGCAGTTTCTGGCCGGAATGACCCGCATCACGCACGTATTCTACTACCCCGAAACCAAAGACATCGTGATTGCTGGTCCAGCCGAAGGATTTTTCCTGAGTACAGAGAATCGGGTCATCGGAACTGAAACGGGGGCCGCCACCCTTCATCTCGAGGACCTGATCGTTGCACTACGTGCATTCGGGCCAGATGGCTCACGTGCCAAGTTGATTTCTTGTTCAATCGACCCAACCCAGGAAGGATTGGCTAACTTGAAAGAAGCCTATAAAAGGGTAGCCCAACGTTTTCGTCCTGGAGACGAGCTTGCGACTGCTGATGCTTTCCGGCAGGCCCTAGGACTTCAAGAGATCACCATTGAAGGCGTTTCTCCAAAAACTCGTTTCGCGAGTGTGCTGGTCGATGCGGATTATCACATGAAGCTTATTGGTATTGGACTTGAAGGCACTCCAATTGGAATCACTAGTTTTGTTGATGCCGTAAAACCAGCGAGTGGTGGCGGAAATGGCCTCCAGCGATGGTACTTCCAGCCAAATTACGAATGTGTCCGGGGCAACAACGACGGGACTGGGATGCAGTTGGTTGGCAGTGGAGTCAAACTCGTTGGCGCAAACGAGAGCATTGCCGACGACGGAACACGAACTCAAACCCGCAAGACCAGTCGGGCAAGTACCGTGTTCTGCAAATCATTTACCAAGAAATACGATCGCCTTGCTGAGTCAGTTCCATTATTTGGTGAGCTGCGAAACTGTGTCGACATGAGTATCGCAGCGGCCTTTATTCAGGATATGGATTTCTACGGGCAAGCAGGATGGAACATGGAATTGTTTGGCGATGAAAATCAGTTCGCCACTGAAGTATACACTGCACCAACTCATGTTGCCCCTGCAGTCAATGCATTATGGAAAGACAACTTGTTCATGACACCAATCGGGGGAGGCGTCAATATCCAACCTCGCAAAGCAATTCGCTCAGATACCATGCAAGTCAACCAAGACAGTTCGATTGACGATGCGATGCAAGACGACAAAGTTGCCGCGTTGCGCAAAGGTCAATGGTGGTGGGACTAGAGGGACGCTTCAGCTAGTTTTTTGTTCGGTCAAGGCGTTTGTGACAATCGAGCTATTGAGAAATAGATCATGTTTTAACTGGTTTCAGGATTCCGTTTCGTAATCTTTGCTGTGGCGTCAGATCCAAGCAAATGTGCCAGTAGTGCTTCAGTATTCTGCCATGTCGCTGTCGATATTTGATAGAAATCATTTCGCTAGAGAGACTACTTTCCCCTATCGCTTTGATCGCACGCTGACTTTTCAATCGTTTAACCCTATGGGGCCTTATCGCTGCGATCGGTGTCTTGGTACTGCACAAGAAGGTTGCGAAGGTCTTTAACGATCTTGGGACGGTCGGCCCAGACGTTGTGTTGCTCCGCTGGGTCGCTGGACAGGTTGTAGAGTTGCCCGCCCGGAGTCGCTGGGACGTCATCCTGCCCGGGACGAATGTTGGGTGGGTGGGAGAAGCCACCTGAACCGAGGTTGTCGACGACCAGTTTCCAATCTCCACGTCGGATGGCGAATGTACCATTGAGCGAGTGGTGGACAATTGTTTTGCGGACTGGGGCATCGGCCGTACCGTCAAGAATGGGTAGCAGACTCACGCTGTCCTCACCTTCGTCAAAAGCTAAGTCGTGCCCAACGATCTCTGCGAGGGTTGCGTAGATGTCAGTGAGGCAGATTGTTTGGTCGGTGACGGTGCCAGCCTGGATTACTGTTGGCCACCGGATTATGAAAGGCACGCGATGACCTGCCTCCCAAATGTCCGCTTTCTGCCCGCGCCAACCATTATTCGCGTCGTGGTTGAACGTTTCAATTTGCTTGTCAGGCCAGTGCGATCCGTTATCGCTGGTGAAGATGACGATCGTATTCTCTGACAAGCCGTTGCGGTCCAGCGCCGCAAGAATTCGTCCCAAGGCCTTGTCGGTCTGCGCCACGAAGTCGCCGTACCAGCCGACTTTCGTATCACCCTGAAACTCGGGAGTCGGCATCCATGGGGTGTGTGGTGCGGGCATTGGAAGATACAGGAAGAAGGGCTTGTCACCTCCCTTACGTTGCGCAGCTGCGCGCTGCTCGATATAGGCGACCGATTGTTCGGTGGTCGAAGGAACGACATCGTAAAAATCAAACCCAGGTGCGATCGGACCCTCACGCCAGAATCCGCCGCCACCGCTCCACCTCCGGGCACTGCCTGGAGTGTGGTTGGTCGGGGCCTGTTGAGCGCAATCGTCGACGAGCCATAGGTAAGGTGCCATGTCCAGCGAAGCAGGGATGAGGTAGCACGCATCGAAACCAAGACTGCCGGGTCCGCGATTAACCTGAGCAACATAGTTCACTGCGTTCGCCGGATGGTAGTTCGCCGTAATCTCATTGCCGTCGTTGGCTTGCCAATTCCATCCCAAGTGCCATTTGCCGATCGCTGAACTGTGGTAGCCATGGGGTTTGAGCATTGAGGCGATGGTCGGCCGACCGTCTTCAATCAGAGCTTGAGCCCAGCCGTTCCAAAGCACCCCTTTTTTTAGCCGTGACCGCCAGCAGTATCGCCCGGTCAACGTGCTATACCTCGTCGGCGTGCAGACCGATGAAGGTGTGTGAGCGTCTGTAAAACGCATCCCCTCCTTAGCCAGCCGATCCATGTTGGGTGTTGAGATTTTTGAGTCAGGGTTGTAGCAACCCGGATCCCCTTGTCCCAGGTCATCGCAAAGGATAACAATGACATTGGGTCGAGCAAGATTCGTGCTCTCTTGAGCCCACACTGGCGATACAAGTAAAACGCTAAACAATATGATAGGGAGGTGTTTTTGTTTCATTGCGATTCTCAACCAGGTCGTGTTTCTAAAATCGTTTCGTTTCGTCAATTTATTTAGTCTACCCGATATTTTCCATTTAACTTCATCCAAAGTCTGACGAGCTGGATGCTCAGTGACTAGAAAAACCGTTCAACAACGGCGTTGTCATATCAGGATCCAGTTTAGTTCCTGGAACAAGTTGTGGCAGTCGTTCTCATGATTTTTGCAACGCTTTGCTCGTGCATTGAATCGGCGGTCGATTCCTCGTCAATCGCAATGATCAACATCGATACAAGGTTACGGCAGCCCAGGGGCGGGGAATAATTCACACACCGTCGTTTGAGCGTCGGCAGCTCGTCAGAGTTGAATCGTTTCGCAGTGAGCGCCAAGTACCTGTTTGGATGAACTCAAAATCACGCAACGACACGAACGCAGAGATTGCGTCTAATCAAAGCCATGACCTTTTCGCACGTACTAGAGCAAGGAGCAGAACCTGCCCCTTCGTCGTCCTCCGAGCTTTGACTGGCGAAGCGGACGAGAGATCCTGGGGCGAGCTTCACCGGAAGATCAGTAGCGAAGACAGCAGTCGCCCGGTTATTGCGGCCGGCCAACATGAACGCTTCGATTCTTCCTTTTACCAAGTCAGTCAATCAAGCGGCCTAGCAGTCTTAAGCACCTGCTTTCAGATGGCACGAATGCGAAGACCATCGTCGCTTAAAACAAACATCTTCTTTTCGTCCAAAGCCACGACGTCTTGGACCTGGGCCATTGTGATCGACTTGCCGTTGGAATTTGCGTTCTTGATAAGCTCATCGACACTTGCCCATCGCTCTGAGTCGAGCTTCAGCCCAATCTTTTCGGGATGATGCCGCAATATGAAGCTCAAATATTTACTGATTTTGGTGAGGCGGTTATTCATGCGGAATAGTCTAACCCAATCCAAAACTTTCGTCATGGCCTAACGCGACTATCCCAACCCTCACCGCAAATACACACTAATTTTGCGTGCAAACACAAAGACAATTTGCGTCGAATCGTGCTAATTAACGGTCCTAGGAAATTGCGTTCAACCTGGAAGCGATTGTTTGGACAGGATGAACATGATTGACAAGACGAGTGTGTGTGAAATCCTGTTCATCATGTAAATCCTGTCAGAAATTTGCTTCACACAAACCGCGTCTTAAATTCGGTTTTGCCTGAGGGCCTTCTTCGGTTTCTAATGCAACCCTCGGTCGTCTCATCGCTTCGCATCCAATCTGACTCTAGATTGACGATGATTGGCCAATTTTGGTTGTGTTGCCAGGCTTGTTGTGTTGCCAGGCTTGTTGTGTTGCCAGGCTTGTTGTTTAGACAGGATGAACATGATTGACAAGATGAGTGCGCGTGAAATCCTGTTCTTCATGTAAATCCTGTCAGAAATTTGCCTCACGCAATCCCAGTCTTCCGCTTGGTTTTTCTGAGTGCCTTCTTCACCTTTCCAATGCAACCCTCGGTCGTCTCATCGCTTTGCACCCTATCTGACGCTAGATTGAAGATGACTAGCCAATTTTGGTTGTGTTGCCAAGCTTGTTGTTTAGACAGGATGAACATGATTGACATGATGAGTGCGCGTGAAATCCTGTTCATCTTGTAAATCCTGTCAGAAATTTGCCTCACGCAATCCCAGTCTTCCGCTTGGTTTTTCTGAGTGCCTTCTTCACCTTTCCAATGCAACCCTCGGTCGTCTCATCGCTTTGCATCGTGTCTGACGCTAGATTGACGATGACTGGCCAATTTTGGTTGTGTTGCCAGGCTGTTGTTTAGACAGGATGAACATGATTGACATGATTGACATGATTGACATGATTGACATGATTGACATGATTGACATGATGAGTGCGCGTGAAATCCTGTTCATCATGTAAATCCTGTCAAAACTTGCCTAACATAAATCCTGCCTAGCTCGCCTTTATCCATTCATTGAGTAATAGATGTCTCCACCTGCAGTGCCCTCCGATAGCGATGCTTCCTCGCTCATTGGCAGATTCTTTGGCGTCTTTCGCTACAGCAAAGAAGCACTGACCCTTGTTTGGACCACAGATAAACGCCTGACGCTGATTCTGGCAGCCCTCACAATTTTTGCTGGCGTCATCCCGGGCGCCATCGCCTATATCGGCAAGCTGATCGTCGATGCCGTCGTCTTGGCTGTCGAGTCGGACCTCTCTGTCGATCGTTGGATGGTCCTAAAGTGGATTGGCTTGGAAGCCGTACTGATCATCTTGATGGCGGCAGCACAACGGGCCTTGATGGTTTCTCAATCTCTTTTGCGTGCGCTTTTGGGCCAGCGCGTCAACGTCATGATCCTCGAAAAAGCTCAAGAGTTGGAGCTCTCTCACTTCGAAGACTCTGAGTTTTACGACAAGTTGACACGGGCTCGGCGCGAGGCTTCTTCCCGCCCCTTGAGCTTGGTCACGCGGACCTTTGGTTTGGTCCAAAATGGAATCACGCTGCTGACCTATGGATGGCTACTGATCCAGTTTTCCTGGCTCGCCGTTTTGGGCCTGTTGGTCGCGGCCTTACCGTCCTTTTTTGTTGAGACGTATTTTTCGGGTGCAGCTTTCAGGCTCTTTCGGTGGCAGGTTCCCGAGACTCGTAAACGCAACTACCTGGAGTGGTTGCTTGCCCGCGAAGACTATGTCAAAGAGCTCAAACTCTTTGGAACGGGCGAGCTATTTTTGGCTCGTTACCGCGAGATTTTTGAAAAGCTTTACAAAGAAGACAAAGCCCTCACTTTGAAACGCGGTTTGTGGGGATTCTTGCTGGGTATTCTCAGCAGCATCGCCTTCTATGGAGCTTACGGGTGGATCGGATGGTCTGCAGCTATGGGCTGGATTACGTTGGGCGGCATGACCATGTATCTGCTGATCTTCAAGCAAGGTCAATCCTCCATCGCAGCGAGCCTGACCGCCATTGGCAAGATGTATGAAGACAACCTATATCTCTCCAACCTTTATGAGTTCCTCGAAGAAGAGATAGACACCCAGGATGGCACTGCTCAAACGGGGCCAAAGCCTGGCGATGGTGTGCGTTTTGAAGAAGTGTCATTTACTTACCCGGGCCAAACGACTCCTGCCCTCGATAAGATTAGTCTCCATCTTCAGCCAGGCCAAAAGCTCGCGCTCGTCGGAGAAAACGGATCTGGAAAGACGACGCTGATCAAGTTGCTGACGCGTCTGTACCTTCCGACGGAAGGCCGTGTCTTGCTCGATGGAAGGGACTTGAACGAGTGGGAGTTGGATGCATTGCGCGGGCGCATTGGCGTGATCTTTCAAGACTTCGTTCGGTACCAACTCGAGGTCGGAGAAAATATCGGCGTGGGTGACGTGGCTCATTTTGACGCTCGTGATCAACAGCAAGATGCGGCGGAAAAGGGTCTGGCCCATCCCTTTATTGAAGAGATGGAGGGAGGTTACGACACGCAGCTTGGACGTTGGTTCAAGGATGGCAGAGAATTATCAGGTGGACAGTGGCAAAAGATTGCTTTGTCGCGGGCGTTCATGAGAAAGCAAGCTGATATTCTGGTGCTTGATGAGCCCACTTCTGCCATGGATGCCGAGGCAGAAGCCCATATCTTTGACCACTTTCGCGAAGTGACCCAAAAGCAGATGGCCATTTTGATTTCCCATCGCTTCTCGACGGTTCGCATGGCCGATCAGATTATCGTTCTGGCCAAAGGTAAGATAATTGAGCGTGGCTCCCACGAAGAACTGATGGAGCAAAACGGTCACTACGCTCATCTCTTCACGATCCAAGCGAAAGGCTATCAATAAATAGCAAATCATTTGACGTCCACTAGCGACTTGTGTTGTTGACGACGGCGAGGTTCACGATGCTCAGCTCAATAATTTCTATCATCATCAATTCCAACAAGATGCCCCGCCGCATTTTGTTGTTTTGACAGGATGAACATGATGGACAGGATAAATGCGCGAGACATCCTGTTCATCATGTTCATCCTGTCGAAAATTCTTCTTGTATATATCCTGGCTTCAAGTTTGTGGCCTGGACTCTCAGAGCGAACAAAAGGTGGCAAGTACGTTAAAGAGAATTAGGTGGTTTGTGGTTTACGGCAATCAAATGAAATGCCGGGGGGAAAGAGAAAAGGGCGTCAGCTCATTCTCAAAACCTAGCTCATTCATTAAACCAAGATCGCTGGCTGTCGCTTCTTTGGCTCGAGATAGGAAACTCCAAGAAGTTGAACTCTGCGGCGTTGCGACTCTGCGCGATGCATTCTTGCAATGCCGCGCGCAGAGACGCAAAGCCGCAGAGTCTAGAGTTGTCTAAGAAGGTTCCAATTCGGACGATTGCCGAAGCTCGCTGGCTACCGAATTCAGTCCTTGCTGAACTGTTTTGCAGCCTGATTGAACAGATGCAGAACCGCTCTTCCGCTGATTGTTGTTTTCTCCATCAATTCGTTAGCGACCAGCTGGATAGCTTTGGAAATTCGCTCTTCAGACAGTAAATACTCAGTCTTATCCAGAAGTTTTCGTTCCAGCTTCTGCAATTGTTTCTGGGACGCTGCGCGAGTTTGAGAAAGCAAACTTCTGACGTTCCGCAGATCCTGGCCAGCGCCTATTTCACAATACTGACCGGTAAAGTGCGATTCAGCGACCATGCCGGCAAAAAGAATCAGGGCTTCATCTTCTAACCAGTCTTTCGATGGCTTGCTCCGCCCTTTGCGAATCTTGCATGCTCCCAGCCGCACCCCTCCGGTCGATATGTTGGCTGCAGAAATCGTGACTTTTTGAATCGGTCGTCCGACGATTATCGCCATGACTGCGTGCCCCGCTTCGTGGTACGCGATCGTCATTTGCTCAGGTTGCTCGGATTCTTTTTTCGTTGTCACGTCGTCGCTCTGCCTGGTTGTTGTTTGCGATCCATGATACGGGGATATAGTAGGGGACAGCCAGGATCCCCACATTTTTTCTTGGCGGATAAAACGTGGCAAGTACCGTTATTAGAGAATAGGGGACAATGCCAACCAATCAGCGGCAGTGCCATTCGCTTCTGCCCCCTTTGTTTTCTTTAGGCTCGCTTCTTTTCTTTTTTTCTTTTGTAATCGCGGAGATCTGACGGATTGCAAGAACGCTTCAAACCCAGTCCCAGTCCCAGTCCCAATGCGATTTGTGCGAAGCTGAACTTGGAGTAACCGCCAAAATTCTCACGGGCTGTCTCGGCGGGAAAATGTAGCTGTATTGCGTCATCAGTATGCAATTTCGCAAGCATGCTCGGACTGATCATCGCCGCTGCGTTTTGCATCGCGTCAAGCTGTTCGACCAAGGGTGCGAAAGCAGGTTGTTGGGAAAGTCGATGAAACCTGTCAGCGGCAACTTGCCAGAATGGCGTGTCGTATTTCGAACCTGCCGCGTAATGCCATGCTATAAAGACGGATATCTTCAGCAGTGTGTCTTCATGGATACGATTGATCCGCTCAATCGCCAGCGGGTTCGGCATTCCTTGGCTGGTTTGCTGTCGCCAATGCAGTAACAGATGCAACTGCAACACGATCACACCGATGGCGGTAGCTTCGAGTGGTTCTAAAAATGAGGCGCAGTTTCCGACGTGAAAAACACGTCCGTCGAAAATATTGCCGCGCACGAAGTTCGGAAATTTCAAGCAACGAAAGTCTTTGTGTTGCGAAACGTTCTGCTCGTTCAAAAACCGACCAAAGTCGTCACTGACTTCGGCTTGCGTGCAAAGCCTTGAGTTGTAGACATAGCCGAAGGATGTTTCGTTGCTCAGCGGGATACAGAAAACCCATCCAAACTCGCGAGCAACCGATCTCGTGATCGTCGAATCACAAGTCGCGGGTGTTTTGGTGACCAAGGCACTGTCGGTCGTCACCCAGTCGAAGCTTTGCATTTCGCCGTCCAGTTCCACGGGAAAACCACGTGCGTCAATCACGAGTTCTGCTTCGATAAGTTGTCCCTTTTCAGTCGTGATGACCGAGCCGTCGTCTTGCGCCTCCACGCTTTTCACCGAGTCGTCGATTCTAGAGAACTCGCTACGTGCGGCCAATAACGCGGGTAGTTTGGCTGCGGAGAAGTGGACTGCTTGCTGAGAGTGTGGCAAAAATTCGTGTTCAAACTCGCTGTTGTGTTTCCCCCAGCCTTCGAAACTGAGCCCACGCTTATGTGTTGCCTGGCAATGAGTGACGAGGTCATCGAATGAGATGCCGATCGTGCCGAGCCATTGGATAAAGTCGGGCGTTGTACCTTCTCCAACACCAATCGTCGGTCGTCGACTGTCGAAAATATGGACTAGCTCAGTGTCTGGCCAATGATTCGATACATGAGCCAACGCCATGTGTCCTGCCGTGCCACCGCCAACAATTACCACACGCATCAAAATGCCTCTCGTTTAATAGCCCAATCACATAGATAGCAGAAACTTGGATTGCCAGCCAAAAGCCTGCTTGCTGATCACTCGTTGGTGCCCTCGTTTCACCCGTAGGGAATCGGTCTGGGCAGCATCACAGTGACTGCAAAGCCAATCGCCCTGCCACCTAAGGGGTTAACAACGATTTTGAATGCAAAAGTCGCAGAATCACCAATGGAGGGCAAGACAAATCGCCCAGCGAAACTTACACGAGTTGCTGGCAACGGGTTGTCAGGTTCAGTTAGCGAGCTAGACCGGCGGCGATTGATCCAAGCTTGATTTGACAGGATGGACATGATGGACAGGATAAATGCGCTCGACATCTTGTTAATCCTGTAAATCCTGTCGAAAACTCTTCTCGCGTTGCGTCGTGGCGAACGTCGATGCCACGGATGTTTGTCGTTTGAAGGAATTGCTGGGCTATGTGGTTGTGAATCCGCGTGTCGGGTAGGGGGCGTTTTTTTGACAGGATGAACATGATGGACAAGATAAATGCGCGCGACATCTTGTTCATCATGTAAATCCTGTCCAAAACTCTTCTTAAATCTATCCTCTCTAACTCAGGTTGGTTCCCTTAGAAATGAACACCAAGCTGGCTGAAAAGGTAATCGGCGCGGCATGCCAAGTACACAATCACTTTGGATTTGGAATTCATGGAGCAATGAATAGGTACCGCGGACTGTTTTTTGGTTCCACGAGATGCTCCGCCGCTTTGCGCAACGTCGTCGGTGCTTCGGAACATGGGGCACTATGAAGGCGCGTGTTTGCGCGTGGCTTCGCCCAGCAGACGCTCCGCCCATGATGCGAGAAAAGCTCTCGGGATGTCTTATGGACAAAACACTGCGACGAAACCTCAAACAACAGAGGACTTCGATTGGTTTTGGAGTAAACCGCTGGCTTCCACTATGTTCCACTATTAATCGCAATCTACTCCCGCCCGTTCGACAGGACTTGTTCGGCGTGGCCGAACTGCGAAGATGAGAGGCTCTTACGACGCCCTGATGGATATCCAGCATTATGCGACCTCGATTGATCTTCGCACTCATACTTTGCTTCACCACTACCGCGTTCGGGCAAGACGGTCTGGAGTCGGACTTGAACAAGCCGACCGTTGAGTCGACTGTTGAGCCGGCAACGGTGGACCCGGCCTTCGAGTCGCCCAAGGCTACGATGACAACGTTCATCAACGCGATGGACCTCTACAGCAACGAATTGGCTACGGAGAACACCATCGCCCAACGGCAGATGCTCGATAAAGCCATCAGCACGCTAAAACTCACCGACGCCTTCCGCGAGCGCGGACCCGCGCTCGCCAAACGCCTGCTGCTCACGCTCAATCGACTTGGCAAATTCCGCCGGTATTACCTCTGGGACAAGGATCAGGCCGAGGGACGCGAAGAAGAAACCTACTTCCCGCATGGGCGCTTCGACCGCGTCATATCGGCGGTGCCGGATGTCGAACCCGAGGGCTCGATCGTGCTCGCCAAACAACCCGACGGGCGCTGGCTTTTCTCCGAAAAGACAATCGCTGGGCTTGATGTGCTGTTCCGATCGCTCGAGCCGCTGTCGATCATTGTCGGTGCCGACGAAGACGCTATCGCCGCTGAAAGTTGGCTGCGTCGTCAGATGCCGGACTCTTTGAAGCGGCACACGCTCCTTACCATCGAGTATTGGCAGTGGGCGGCGCTGTTGTTGCTCATTTTCATCGGCGTGGCGATCGACCATCTCAGCCGCCTGTTCATCGGTATCGTCGCCAAGCGTATGATCCAGCGGCGCGGTGCGGAACCCGACCCCGAACACATTCGCCTGTTCGTTCTGCCCGCCGGCCGGCTGCTCATGGCGGTGTTCTGGCTCTCGACGCTCTGGCTGCTCGACCTGCCCGGTGCCGCCTATCCGATCATCCACGGCGCCGCCCGCGTTTTCGCCATCCTGGCCTCCGCCTGGGCGATCTGGCGATTGTCCGACCTGGTCATCGGAGCTCTTCTCCGCAAGGCCGAAAAGACCGACACGAAATTCGACGACGTTGTCTACCCGATGATCCGCACAACGCTCCGCATTTTTCTCGTCGTCTTCACTATCATCTACGGCGGTCTCGCGTTGAATATCAACGTCTGGCCTGCCGTCACGGCGTTGGGCATCGGCGGCATCGGGTTCGCCTTCGCCGCCAAAGACACCCTAGAAAACTTCTTCGGCTCCGCCACCGTCCTTATTGATCGCCCGTTCGGCGTAGGCGACTGGGTCGTCATCGGGGACGTCGAGGGGACCGTCGAGCAGATTGGGTTCCGTTCCACACGCCTGCGCACCTTCTACAACTCGCTGATCACGGTACCCAACGCGAATCTCGTCCGCGCCGCCGTGGATAACTACGGCGCCCGCCGCTACCGCCGTTGGAAGTGTAATGTCGGCGTGCAGTACGGCACGCCGCCCGAGAAGCTCGTTGCCTTCTGCGAGGGCATCCGCGAACTCGTCCGTACACACCCCTACACTCGCAAGGATTACTTCCAGGTCTGGCTGAATCAGTTTGGGTCGTCCTCGCTCGATGTCCTCATCTACGTCTTCCACGAGACGCCGGACTGGTCGACGGAACTCCGCGAGCGCGAGCGACTGATGCTGGACATGATGCGACTTGCCAACAAGCTTGGCGTCGAGTTCGCCTTCCCCACGCAAACCGTTCACCTCTACAAAGAAGAGCACGGCGTCCCGCACACGCCTGCCGACACGCCTGGCTCTATGACCGACCGCCGGGCTATGGTTGAAGGCATCCGCACTGTCCACGACCTCGTTGCCAACCAGCCCTGGCAAACCGACAAACCTGGCCCCGTCAGATATAAGCACGGCCCGACCCAATTGGAGGGTGATGACGACTCCCAGATAGAACAACGCAGTGCTGGGGGATGAGCCAAGGTAAGCAACCAGTCACTAAGGAGTAAGCGACCGCCCCGACCATGCGAATTGGTGTGTACTTGGCAGGCTTGCCAGGACACAACGCTTAGTTCGACGTCGACGATGTCAGCGGGGTTCACGATGCTCAGCTCAACAATTTCGATCATCATCAATTCCCACGAGATGCTTCGCCGCTTTGCGTTGTTTTGACAAGATGGACAAGATAAGTGCGCGCGATATCCTTTTAATCATGTAAATCCTGTCCAAAACTTTTCTCACGTTGCGTCGTGGCGAAATACGATGCCACAGATCCTGGTCGTTTGAAGGAATTGCTGAGCCATGCGGTCGTGAATCCGCGTGTGGAATAGGGTGCGTTTTTTGACAGGATGAACATGATGAACAAGATAAATGCGCGCGACATCCTTTTAATCATTTGAATCCTGTCCAAAACTTTTCTCACATCTACCCTGTCTGACTCAGCTTGGGGGGGCCCTTTGCAATGAACGACAATCTGACTGAAAAAGTAATCGGCGCGGCATACCAAGTGCACAACAATCTTGGATTTGGATTTCTTGAATCGGTATATGAAAATGCTCTTTCGATTGAGCTGAACAAGCTGAATATTCAATTTGAAACTCAAGCTCCAGTCAAGGTATTTTACAACAGTCAGGTTGTCGGTGATTTTGTATGTGACCTGCTTGTCGAGAAACGACTGATCCTTGAGCTAAAATCGGTGACGCAACTTGCGACGGCTCATGAAGTTCAACTTGTGAATTACTTGAACGCGACAAAGATTGATATTGGCCTGTTGGTCAATTTTGGGCCAAGCAAGGTTGACGTCAGACGGAAGTTTAGGGTCGCAAAGTAGGACTAAGGAATTTGACAGGAGACAAGCAAATTACCGTGGATTGTGTTTGTACCCCGGAGAAATTTTGACAGGATGAACATGATGGACAAGATAAGTGCGCGCGACATCCTTTTAATCATGTAAATCCTGTCGAAAACTCTTCTCACGTTGCGTCGTGGCGAAATGCGATGCCACAGATCCTGGTCGTTTGGAGGAATTGCTGGGCCATGCGGTCGTGAATCCGCGTGTAGAATAGGGTGCGTTTTTTGACAGGATGAACATGATGGACAGATAAGTGCGCGCGATATCCTTTTAATCATGTAAATCCTGTCAAAGACTCCCTTTCCGAAACTGCATCAAATCCGCCGCCAGCGTCACTTTTGTTGCGTCGATCGAAGCAATAAGACTCTGCTCAGACCGTCGGCCCGCGCGATAGGTCATCGCTAAGGCGTCTGCGATTTCGTCTGGGCCGATTTCGATTTGAGTTCGCCATTGCTTTTGCTCGACGCACTGTAGCCCGTTGTCATTCATCTCTTCGACGATCGCATCGACTCGGCTGCGACGTTTGCCTTCTTTTTGTACCTGCTCTCGAAGCTCAATCAAATCGTCTTCGCCAGGAACCGCGACGATGCAACAACCATTCGGACTTAACACGCGACAGATTTCAGCAACAGGTCTCCGCCCAAACAACGACACGACACAGTCCACGCTTGAGTCCACAACTGGCAAACCGCGATCTGCATTTGCAAGGACCCAGGTGGCTTCAGGCCAGCGTTTCGCCGCGAGTTTGATGGCCGGTTTGGAAAGGTCGATGCCGCAGAAATTTGTCGCCTGATCCCGAAAAAGCGAGGGACCAAATGTGCCGTCTCCGCAGCCGAGGTCCAAAATTCGCATTTGTGGAGAGGAATCCGGAATCCACGAATTGAGAGCCGTGATCAAACCGGCCGCATGTCCACGCTCGAGCCAACGATGTCTGGCGAGCACAGCGACACGATTGTCGCCCGGGTTTGGCGATTTCTTATCCTGTGGCTGCGTGAGATTCCAGTAGCCTTCTTTGGCTTGGTCAAAATGATGGCCAGCAGCACAGCTGAGCCCATTTTCGGAATGGACTAGCGTATGGCTACAGTTCCGGACGGTACAACGTAGTTCAAGCATGCCCGAATTGTATTATTGTTCGAGAATATAAAAAGGTGTCAGATTCAATTAGCGAGTTAGAGCAAGTTGCATATCCCATTGCGGTTTCTCTGCTTTTTCCCAAGACAAACTGACTGAATATGCCGCGACACCAAAGTGAAACATACTCTGGACCGATGGCGAATGATGCAAGCTTGGTTTTGACAGGATGAACATGATGGACAGGATAAGAGCGCGCGACATCCTGTTAATCACGTAAACCCTCTCAATGCGCTGACGTTCGGTTTGCTCACGTGCGTGGCTTCAGACTAGCCAACCTTCGGCTATTTCTGCAACGATTCCAAACGATCCAAATACCATTGCATATCGACTGGCCAATCCGTTTGAAACTGCATTAGCTTTCTAGATGTCGGATGCTCGAAACGCAGATCGGCAGCGTGCAAAGCCATTCGTCGGATCTTGCTGTCGTCGACTATTTGCGGCTTTCCAAACGGGCCACGGTATTTTATATCGCCACAGATCGGATGGCCAAGCTCTGCTAGGTGGATACGGATTTGGTTGGTGCGACCCGTTTCCAATCGGCATTCCAATTCGCTATACACACCAATTTTTCGCAAGGTTTGAAAATGCGTGACCGCTTGCTCGCCTATCGTCGTGTCGGTCGTACTTCCTCGCAATCCGTCACCTCGGTCGCGAATAAACTGTGAGGTCACCGTTTGAGTTTCGATCGAACCAAGGATCAAAGCAAAATACTTTCGCACGGCGTCATGTTGGGCAAACTGATGAATGATTTTGGTTTGGGATTCCTTGTTGCGTGCAAACACAAGCAGCCCGCTTGAGTCACGATCAATCCGGTGTACCGACAATAATCGCGGAAGTATTTGGCTGTCGGGTTCTGAATCGTTTTTCGCAGCAGCATGTTTGCCGATCAGCCGAGGGACACATTCGTCCAGCGTCGGTTGCAGATTCTTTCGTGCCCACGACCAAGCCAAATCCGGTTTCCGGCGCAATGTCACCATTCCAGCGGGCTTTTCAACTACCACTAATTCTGTGTCAACGTAACGAATGTTGACATCTTTGTCCGTTGGAGGCGGGGGCAACGGGTGGTCCAAAATCGTAATTACTTCGCCATTGGCCAACTGTCGGCCTTCGTCCACACAGAGCACCCCGCCAATCGCTACCCGTCGCGCTCGTAGCATTTTTTTGACCGCCGACCAGGACGGACCATCGGGCAGATGCTGGCGCATCGCAGCCAACACCATTTGTTTGTCTTCGGAAATCGTGAAAGTATGTATGGGCTGCATGAATTGATCAATAATGAAAGTGGGCTGACATTGTATCCGCAACTGGCCGTTTGTAAGCCACAGTTATGTCGGGCCAGCTAATTCGAACCTAAACGAGGACGGATAAGGTACCGCAGACCGTTTTTGTGTCCTAGTGCCTTCCTTTTGTTCGAGCCATTTTCCGAACGTAAAAAGGGTTGCGACGTAATTACACCGATTTCCTCACGCTCCAAGCTAAGCAGCCCTTTCGAAGCTTCACTTGAAAACTTGCTTGGTTCTCCCATTTTTTTCCAAGAATTCATCGGAAGTCGACATTCCGCTCGGAGAATCCCGATGGGTATCCAAGGCAGAAGAATCAGAGCGTTTTTCCGTTTTCAAGTTAACCACATCCGAATGTTCGATAAAGAAAAGGCGTCAGCACAATATCGGCTGGAACAATTTCCGTCAATTCTTGTCCTAGGAATCGTTATGAAGTTTGATCTCGTCGTCATCGGAAGTGGACCATCTGGCCAAAAGGGAGCGTTTGCCGCAGCGAAACTTGGGAAAAAAGTTGCGATCGTCGAGCATCGGCATAAGTGCATCGGCGGTGTTTGCTTGCACAGCGGAACCATCCCGTCCAAAACGCTCAGGGAAGCGATTTTGCATCTGACCGGTTTCCGTCAACGAGACGTTTATTCAGAGCAGTTTCGTAGCAAACGAAATATCACGATGGATAGCCTGCGGCGAAAACTCGAAAGCGTGACCCAAATTGAGTTGGACGTGATTCAGGAACAATTTGATCGAAACGGAATTGAAGTTTTCGCTGGGCGGGCCAGGTTCGTTGACCCCCATCATATCCAAATTGTGCATTCGCACGAATCGACGGTCATTGAAGCGGACAAAGTTCTGGTCGCTTGCGGAACGCGACCAGCGCGGCCGGATCACATCCCTTTCGATGGCAAAACGGTATTTGACAGCGATGAGATTTTGCAGATTGAAACGATTCCACGTTCGATGGTCGTCATTGGCGCGGGCGTAATCGGAATCGAATACGCCATAATGTTTGCAATTCTCGGTGTGGAAGTAACGGTTGTCGACGGTCGTACCAGTCTGCTTGAGTTTTGTGATTCCGAAATCGTCGAGTACTTACTGTTCAATGCCCGGATGTTGAACATGCGCTTTTGTTTGGGCGAAAAGGTCGATGCGGTGATTCGGCGCAGCGATGGGCAAGCGGCCGTTAAGCTCGAAAGCCAAAAACACTTAGTCGCGGAGACGGCCTTGTTTTCCGTCGGCCGCGAAGGAGAATCAGATACGCTTAACCTTCAGGCGGTCAATCTGACGGCCAACAAACGTGGACGCCTGGACATTGACGAAAACTTTCAAACCGAAGTCAACAACATTTATGCAGTCGGCGATATCGTCGGGTTTCCTTCGTTGGCAAGCTCCGCGATGGAACAAGGCCGCCGAGCCGCACTCCATGCATTTGGACAAAAAGTTAACCCGCTTGGACAGATCCCATATGGCCTCTACACCATTCCCGAAATTTCTATGATCGGTTCCAACGAGCAAGAGTTGACAGCAAAAAAAGTGCCTTATGAGGTTGGCATTGCAAGGTATCACGAAATCGCGCGTGGTCAAATCATCGGCGATGATACGGGCATGTTGAAAATACTTTTCCATCGCGAGACGCTGGAAATCCTGGGCGTCCATTGCATTGGCGACCTGGCAACTGAGATCCTGCACATCGGCCAAGCGGTAATGGCCCTAGGTGGCAAGATTGATTATTTTTGCGAAACCGTTTTTAATTATCCGACAATGGCGGAGTGCTATCGCGTCGCGGCATTCAACGGTCTAAATCGTTTGCATCCTGAGCACGGCGTCAAACCTGATGAAGTGAAAGTAGATGAACTGACAGGCACCGGCGATCTATCCGCGGCTCTATCTAACATTTCTGCCACGACCGGGGTTTGCGAAACGCCACACGTTTCGATTCCGGTAGTCAACTAGACCTGGGGCAAATTCCCCAAGGCCTGTTGTTGGCCTCTTCGGAACCGGGCATCCACCAACTGATATCCGACAACTGAGCCCGCAACATGGCGACTTCTTCCAGATCAGAGGTGATTGCGTTGAGCTCGCTTGCGATGGGTTCTGCAGCTGGGCCGTTCTTGTTCTTTCGTTTGGGACAAAGCCGCAGCCACCGCCGAGCAACTTCTTCATCCGACCCCCAACTGCTCGCGACATCTGGACGGCTACCAAGAATCACGAGTAGGTGATTACTCAGCGCAGCATAAGCCAAACAATCGATGGCAAAGACCGAAGCGAGGAACTCCAGTCGATCACGAATCCTTTTGAATTTTTTAAGCAATGAGAAGGTGACAACGAATAGACTGCCACAACAAAAGATGAGAAAACAAATAGGCCAGGCAGGACTCGAACCCGCGACAAAGGGATTATGAGTCCCCTGCTCTAACCAACTGAGCTACTGGCCCAAAACGCATAAGGCGTTTCGATACGGTAATTTATCGAATTGACGGTATCTTGTCGAACGGCAATGTTTATCGGGATCCAACACCGCTCCTCGATTCGTTTCCGGGAAATTTGGACGCATTGGACCGACATGGACATAAATGTTTCCAATCAGGCTTACTTGTCTTGTGATTCTCGGCAGTAGGTAGATTGCCTGTTCCGACATCGAAAGAAACCAAGCGGAGAATCCTTGGCCGCAACCCTATCGAATGTCGTTCCTTCGGAACTCATGGGGAGGCCGAATGCACCGCCGTTTGTTTGCCTTCCACGGAACTCTTGGCGGCCAAGGCATCTACTCGTTGTGTTTCACGAGTGAGAAGGTCAAAAAGTCCATTGCGAATAAACGAGACTCGTTCCAATAAAGAAAAATGGCACCCAAGTCGAAACCTGGATGCCGTTTTGTAATGTTCAGAAACCGCATCAAGTCTTGCGATCCTAGTATTTATCGATCTTAGTCTTCGTCTTTGGTATCGATGTCAGACGCGTTTGCTCCTTCAGTGGTTTCCGCAGAGGCTTCTTCCGATACAGCTTCTTTGAGCTTGAAGCTTCTGAAGTCGCCTTGCTCACCAAGTCCGTCGTAGGTGACAGAAATCTTAGCTTCTGTCTCACTGCTGAATTTAACGACCACTCGAAACTGAATCGTATCGTCGGCTTGTTCAACATCCAGAAACAAGGTATCGCCATCTGCTTTGGTCGCCAGCCATTTCATTTCGCCGCCACCCATACCGAAACCATCTTCTTCCTCAAGTTCGCCAACGAAGGATCCATCCGAACCGAATTTGATGGACTTCATGTTCGTGAATGAATCGAAAGAGAAGTTGGCCATCGGATCATCTTCAGAGCTCTCTTCCTTCGGCTCCTCCTTATCTTTCGCCGCGTCAGCATCCACTTGCAATTCCCAAGTTCCTTCTGCCAACTGGATAGAAAGATCATTCATTCTTGGGTCGGCCGCAACGGAAACTTCGTCAGCCGGATTCAGGATACAGATTTCGTTTTTGTCTTCGTATTGAACATAAAAGCGGTCAAGTTCTTCATTGACACCGAAAGCCACATGCTTACATCCACCACCGATTCGAGCGCGGCCAACGTAACCAATCAGGTTACCTTCCGAGTCAAAACGTTTGATTTTCCCGATGCTCGATTCCGCTGTGAGGACATCGCCGTTAGGGCAACAGAAAATGTTCATTGGGTTGCAGCAACTTCCGAACCCTTGGTTGTTTCCGCTAAGCCGTTCGCCAAACGAAGAAATTTCTTCGCCATCGCGGTCGTAAATACCAACACTGAATTTCGTGTTTTCCGCAACGAAGATTTGGCCATCTCGTGCATGAATGTCCATCTGACCGCAACATCCTCGTAGACCTTCGAGGACGACTTCTGCGCCATCGAGATCATGTGTCATTCGATAGACGTCATAACCAAAGCCTTTGCGTGCTGCTGTCGAAACGAAAAGGTCTTTCTCGGTGATTGCCAGTGCCGTGATCGCCGACTTGGACTGCATCTGCCACTCGACCATTTCATCGTTGACTTCCATATCGAAGTCACCGACCATGCTCTTAAACTGCTCCAGCTGGGTGGTGAGATTTTTGTGTTGTCTCTTTTTCTTTTTGGTTCGATCGGCTTCGTCTGTCTCTTCGATCCTGTCCACTTTCTCTTGAAGCTGCTCAATTTCCTTCCCGAAGCTCTCAGCCATTTCTTTTTGGCTTTTGGTCATCTCATCGATAATGTCTTTTTTTAGCTGCTCCATGTCGACGCCATCCATCGTTGGCGATGTGACAGTCTTTTCGACTTCTCCAGTACGGGATACTTTTGCGATCTTGCCTTCGCCAGCGACATACATGGTTCCGCTGGGGTCAATCTCGAGCGAGTAGGGTTCGAAGCCAAGTTCAAACTGCTCGACCAATTCGAAGTCAGGTGTGTAAACCTGGATAAAGCCTTTTGGAGCTGATTCTTTCTTCTCAGCGTAAGAAACACAAACGACGACGTTGCCATCGCCACGCACGCGAAATGTGTGGAGGGCTGCATCTTTGTCGTCTAGCTGAGGTTTGAAATTGCCTGTTTGGATATGAGTGCTGGCAAATGCACTGGTTTTGTCGTCGTCCTTTTTGAAATCGGCACTAGCAACGGCCGTAGTCGTTTTGCATTGCCCGTTACAGGTTCCATCCTCGCAATCGCAATCGCAAGCCTTGTCCTGCGTGGCAGCTGATTTGGCCGTGGCTTTGTCTTGAGAACAGGCGGGATTGCAAAGTGAAAATGAAATGACAACAAAACAAGCCAACGCAGCAGCGGCAAGCCGATGGAACAACATTCTAAGCCTCAAATTGAGTGTGAGATTTCGTATTGGTTTTCTTTCTTCCAGCTCAATTGTAGACGTCGTGAATCGGAGCCGTCCATACAAATTAGGGCATTACGCAAGTGTTTTGTGCGCCCCATCTCACATTCAAACACGCCAGAAAAAAGAAGAAGTTCGTTTTTGCAGGAATTCTCGACCACAACGTCAATGAATGCAGGCAATCCAGATAGCTCTAATGTGAAAAATGCCCGGTAGCATTTGCTCCCGGGCATTTGGTTAATCAACTTCGATTGCAAGAAAATATACGGTTAGACCGTAGCCATTTCCTCGACTTCCTTTGCCAATCGTTTTCGAGCAACGTGTAGGCGTCGCTTGATCGTTCCGATTGGCGCGTCAAACGAGTCGCTCATCTGGATCAAGCTCTGACCTTTGACGTAAAAGGCCTCCAAAGTCTCACGGTCCATATCACGCAATCGATCCAGACCTTCACGGAGTTGGTCTTTTCGTTCTGCGGTCAAGGCGTTGTCCAGTGGAGAAATATCAGTCTTCAACGTCGCTTCCAACACTTCAGGCTCAACGGCTACGCTAGGAGCTCGTCGAACTGCTCGATTGATCGACATACGCACAGTGATCGATCGCAGCCAACCCGGAAAGCATTCTGGCTGTCGCAGTTGGTCCAGCTTTTGCATCGCCTGAACAAATACGTCTTGAGCCAACTCTTGAGCGTCGGTGTAGTTGCGAAGTCGTCGCATCGCGATGGCCAATACGACGGGTTGGAATCGTTCGTACAATAGGCCGAATGCTTCCTGGTCGCCAGTTTTCGCAGCGATAACAAGTTGTGCAGTGCTTTGGATTTCTTTCAATTGCTTATCTACGGCGTTCATAGTTCTCATTCCTTGTGAATTCCGCACGGCTAATGCGGACGTATTTGTGTTCAAGGTATGGCTCAAGCTAAAGAGCGAACGCAAAATCCCGTTTGGGGATATGCATAAGTACGCTCAATACCAGGCCAGACCGAAGTCAGCGGTAGATCGAGATCAGTTGTGTTATCGCGATGAAGCGTTAACTGAGTCCCAATCCGGTCGGGCTTAGGCTTCCATTGGCCGGTTTGCCAAATGTTGCCGTTGTGCCGACTGTCCCGGAGGCATCATCGATGGCTGGCAAAAACATCCGTTGATGCTGTATGCCAAAACTTTGATTTCCTGCGGTCAGTGGCCAGAGCTGCCTTTGGTCAAGCGCTCTAATAAGCCCGGGGCAAATACGTTCGAGGCGTAATACCAGGGATTGATAGCTGCGCAACACCATAGAACCGGCGCCGTTGACCGCGCTGAGGCTGATCGAATTGACGTTTTGGTTTGTATTGATGAAACGCATTTCACTACTCCCTGTGCAAATTACGCACACAGTAAGAGAGAACTAATAAAAATTTTCGAAGCTCAGAGGTGGTCTCCGACACAACTTCGATTGGGAGAAAGCCGATGAGTTGGTGACTTTCAACGCAAAAAGTATAGAAGTTGAATGGATCACCGACAATTGTTTGTCGAAGGAAAGCCTGCGAAGCACACCCGATCCGATTCCTTTTCATCCTCTTGCGACCCGCTCCATTTTTCGGGTACTGACCACTTAGACGCAGTCATTGAACACAGGTTCGCGATGCGACATAATATCTTGGGAAGTTTTTTGAAAAACAGAAAAATCGCTATTTCTTCGGGGTTTTTGAAGTGTTGCGGAGGACTTCTGATCAGATATTCGAAATTAAATGACGACTTGGGTAGCTCTCAGGCAGTTTTCTTTATTTGCCGTTGGCCTACGCCAGATCGGGCCAAAGAAATCGTAAACAGACAACGATCACTTTTCGCGCATAAAAAAGGCGACCGAAGGTTGTCTCCCTGCCAGTCGCCAACCCGTTAGCGGGTCACTTGGATCAATGTTGAATCGTTTTTCGGATTAGTTCGCCTGGAAGAAATACATGTCGAAGTGGACTCGGCCTTCTCCGCCTTCTCCGCTTGCCTGTTCCCAAGCATTGACGTCCGCTGTCAACGAAAATTTGTTGTAGACGTAGTTAGGGCCATAACTCGACCAACCACTGGTGTCATCGGAGAAGCCCGCAATGACTTTCAGGTTTCGCGTCATGTCGTCACCATCGAGCACCCAGTCGTTCCCGTCGCGGTATCCAGCAGACAAGCTGATAAAATCTGGTAAGTCGTTGATGGTGATTTTCGCGATCTCCGATCCGTCTCGATCAAAAAGCTTGAACTTGTGTGGTAGATTCCCGGTGAGGCCCGCTTCGATTCCAAAATTTTGAACTTTGAAAACTCCGCCGTCATAGACGGGTGCAACGCTTACGTCGATTGCCGCTGATGAACCAATGTGGCCTTCGTGGGAAACTGCAGCGACCTTCAGTGCAAAATCAACATCTGAATTTTTTGTGTGCTTGATTTGAAGATCGGCAAGATCCTCGGTGGCGACTTGGTGGAAATCCTCTACCTGTTCGCCGTGGTTTAGTTCTGCACCTTCCGGCACTCCATAGATTTGGACCGAAGCGACCTGGCTTGGATCAACTTCGATGGTCAGTGGAATCCACTCGTCTTCATTTCCGCTGGCGTCTGCAACTTGCAGTTCCGCTTCTTCGACTTTGATGTTCACTACGGCGGTGTTACTTTCGTCTTCGCCGTCGGTCACTGAATATTTAAACTGGTCTTCGCCGGCGAAGTCTTCATCTGGCGTGTAGGTCAAGGAACCGTCTTCATTCATCGTGACCGTTCCGTTGTCGCCCTGGGAGTAATCGTTGATTTCGATTTCGTCCCCATCTGGATCGTAGTCGTTCTGAGTTACATCGATCTGGACGTCGGAATCTGCATCGGTATGCGTTGAGTCGTCCTTCGCAACCGGAGCGACGTTTGCCGCGCTGACTTCGACAATCAGTTCGTACCGGTTGTTGAGTTCGTTGCTTTCGCTCCACACATGCTCTGGATCGACGGTATACAGTAGCGTGTAGGTTCCCGCTTCTTGAGGAGTCCAGAGATGAGTAAAGTCGCCGCGAGTATTCGTGGCTGTTCCAGAAACGCCGTTTGCATCATCAGCATTCCCAACTACGGCACCCGCCCAAACGATGGGGCCGCTTTTTTCACCGTGATAAACGTCGACTTCGGCGTAGTTGTGGAACTGTCCGCTGGCTCCATTGGTCCAGGAAACGGGGATTTTGACTTCGTCGCCAACAGTGATTGTTTGGGTTTGAATCTGATCTAGAACGTCAGTCTCAAAGGCAAAATCAGGTGTGCCGACTTCGAGCTGAACTGCGAATCGACCTGCGACCGTTGCTCCACTGCTTGTGTAGTGCATCAAATTAACGGTGAGTCGATCCCAGCCTTCTTGTAGCGTCCAGCTTCCAGTAACTCCGTTGTGAGTTGCCTGGCCAGCTGTTGATGGAACATCGTCCGATGGATCGGAAAACCGACCGTCGTTGTAGTCGACAAGACTCGCGTTGGCGTAGTCGGTCAGTTTGTTGATGTAAGTTTCAGCGGCAAAAACCCCTTCGGGTTCGGCGCCCCCATAGGTGTAATTGATCCCGACGATTTCAATTTCGTCACCCGCGGCGGCTTGGAGCTCATGATTGTTCTGAGTTACGTTGATCAACTCGCCATTAATTCTCAGTTGCAGGCCATCAACATGTGTGGCGGATGGGGATTCAAGTGAATCGACCGGTGCGGGATCTTCAGTGCTGACAAAGGACGACTGTTCTGGATCGGTCGGAATGTCCGCATTGCTGAGGACATCAAGTCCATCCGCACTCAATACACAGCGAGTCTCGAGTGACTCGTAATTGAGGCGTCGTCCCAAATCGATTGGGTCTGATGTTTGCGATGGCGTGCGAGAATGGGTCTTCTTCGCAAGCTTTCTTGGGCGAGTCGAGGTTTTTTGGCGCATAAATTTTTGTCACATTGAGTGGGTGTGTTACGGAACCTTAAGTCACAAACCCAGCCAAAATGTCCTTCTCATGGTGTTGAGCGAGCGGGATTTCTCGATTTGGGGTCGGTTTGTGAGGCCTTGAATTGAAAGCGAAACCATGTTGTGATTTGGCAACATCATTTAGGAGGTCGGAATGCCCGAATTTTGCCTGGTTCTCGGAACCAACAACACCAAGAAACGTCGTGAACTTTTGGTGCTGCTCGAACCTTATGACATCGAAGTCAAAACGTTGAGTGACTTTTCCAATTCAATCGAAGTGGAAGAGACGGGGGCGACGTTCGCTGAAAATGCGAGGCTCAAGGCGGTTGAACAGGCGAGAAACCTTGGTCATTGGGTGATGGGAGAAGACAGCGGGATTAGCGTTGCTGCACTTGATGGGGCTCCAGGTGTTTATTCCGCACGCTTTTCCGGAGAGGACGCAACGGACGAAAAGAACAATGCCAAGATGCTGCAGGAGTTGCATGGACTACCGTTGGACAAGCGAACGGCCTGGTACACCTGCAATATGTGCCTTTCCGATCCGGACGGCAACGTGCACATTAGCTGTGAAGGATATTGTTACGGCCGAATCCTAACCGAACAAAAGGGCGGAGCAGGTTTTGGATACGATCCGATGTTTGAAATCCCCGAGTTGTCACGTACGTTTGGAGAATTGGGCGATACGATTAAGTCGGTCATCAGTCACCGGGCCCGCGCCATGCGAAAGTTTTTGCCCAAGTTGCTTTTGATCGCCAATCAGAACAAAAGTGGCTTGTAGATTCCATTTTTCGACCGCAGCGAACTTCTCCCTTGTGTCATCAGGGGTCCGAAAAAGAGTTCACCACAGAGAGCACGGAGGTACACAGAGTAGGTTGCGACGAGGGCCAATCGAGAATAGATAGTCGCACGGTAGGAACCGGACCAACCTTCGCGGCGATTTCAAAAATGCTATCGCGATGGAATTGCGAAATCATCAGCGACTTCGACCTGCATATAAAGCATCCCCAATCCATGGGTTTTTCCCTGAGCATCCGTTTTGAGGCTTTCGCTGCCTCCGCCCCCCAGCGAATCATGAAGAATGAAGTTTAATGCCAATAGGTTTGGCGCTTCATAGCGATCGACCTTGCCAAAACAGATCTCTTTAAAATGTTCTTTGACTCGCTCCGTTGTCAACTGTGTTTTGATGACCTCGTAGCAGGCTTCGTTGTACGCCACCACGCCTACGTTACTGCCGTCACCTTTGTCGCCACTTCGAGCGTAAGCAATTTTTGAAAGTTCGACCTGCATTTCGATTCCTGGTTCTGATTCTGCTGAGCAAAGACAGATCATAGTCGATTTTCCGATTTCGTTCACTAGTGCGAATTATGTATCAACGTTGCCATGTGACGGATTTTGATCGATGACATGAGATGACGAGCCTTTCTCGAGGAAGAAAAACGGCGATTTGTTTCGGCAGAGCCTCAACCTCCCAATTGCACCGGCGACTAGGATCCTAAACAGCAAAAGGCAAATCCGATGAGACACCTGCGTAAAAGTTCCGGTTTTTGATAAATTGTCTCGATCTCCCAGTGAACCGCGCAAAACTCTGAGCACGAATGTCAAACCGCCTCACCCATGAGTTAAGTCCCTATCTGTTGCAGCACGCCGAGAATCCGGTGGATTGGTATCCGTGGTGTGAGGAGGCTTTGGCTCGGTCAAAAGCAGAAGACAAACCAATTTTCCTTTCCATTGGCTATTCCGCATGCCACTGGTGCCACGTGATGGAACATGAGAGTTTTGAAAGTCCTCGAATTGCCGAGGTGCTTAACCAAAATTTTATCAGTATCAAAGTCGATCGCGAGGAACGTCCCGACTTGGATCAGCTTTACATGAACGCGGTTATGGCACTAAAAGGAGGTGGCGGCGGATGGCCGCTTTCCGTTTTCTTGACCCCGGATTGCGAAGTTTTTTTTGGGGGAACCTACTGGCCGCCAGAACCGAGGATGGGAATGCCGGGGTTCGAACATGTCCTGAACCGTGTGTTGCATGCCTATCGCGAAAATCGTGACCAAGTGGATGGTCAATCTGCGCAGATTACACAATGGTTGGAATCCAATTCGGCCGCTCATGATTCGGCGATTGGGGACCATACCGTTTTGTCCGAAGCCGTGGAATCGCTTCATGGGTCCTTTGATTACGACAACGGTGGGTTTGGTTCGGCGCCTAAATTTCCGCATCCCATGGATTTGTCACTGCTGTTGCGACTTTGGCAAAACTTGCCGGACGATCAATCGGCCGAACGTGACAGGCTTCTTGAAATGGTCCAATTGAATTTAAAGAAGATGGCCTATGGCGGAATCTTTGATCACTTGGCGGGCGGCTTTGCCCGTTACAGCGTAGACGAACGCTGGTTGGTGCCGCACTTTGAAAAGATGCTGTATGACAACGGCTTACTCGCCACCATCTACTTGGAGATGCATCGCGCTACCGGAGACAAATTTTATGCGATGATCGGTCGCAAGACTTTGGACTACTTGCAAAACTATATGACGTCGCCCGAAGGTGGCTTTTTCAGTACCGAAGATGCCGACAGCGAAGGCGAAGAGGGAAAGTTTTACGTTTGGTCACCTGCTGAAATACACAAGGCGCTAGGTGAAGAAACGGGTACGAGATTTTGTCAGTTGTACAACGTCACCGAGGCTGGAAACTTTGAGGGCGCAAGCATCTTGAATATGACCAAGTCCTATGGAGACTGGGCGGAAACTTTCGAAATGACGAAGGATGAACTTCGAACAGAAATGCGAGCGGCTCGCAAGACCTTATTGGAACTACGTGATCTACGAATTCGCCCAGGGCTGGATGACAAAGTCCTTTGCTGCTGGAACGCCTTGGCAATTACCGCGATGTGCGAAGGATACCAGGCGACACAGAATCGGGGTTACCTGGAATCAGCGAAGAACGCATTCGACTTCATTTGGTCAAAATTGCGTGATGAAAACGGCCAATTGATCAGGCTGTGGAGAAATGGAACGGCTCGCCAGAGAGCATTTCTCGATGACTACGCCTACCTGATTGATGCCGCGTATCAGCTTTACCAGGCAACCTTCGACGAGCGATATGTCAATGACGGCAACGTGTTGATTGAACTGATGCTGGATCAGTTTGGTGACGACAATCCCGGATTCTACTTCACCTCCAAAAACGCGGAGCGATTGATTGCTCGGACAAAAGACCTTCAAGACAGTAGTGTTCCCAGCGGAAACTCGATGGCAGCAACCGCCCTATTAAAGTGGGGGCGATTGTGCGGCCGCGAGGACCGGTTGGAGACAGCGGAATCGACGATCCAATACGGCTCGGAATTGATGCGACGCTCCCCTTTGGCCTCGGGGCAAATGTTGATCGCGTTGCTAACCCATTTGTCTGTACGTCGTGAGTGCGTAATACTGTTGCCTTCGGGAGAAAATCGCGAAGAGTATCTGGCCAAGCTGCATGGGAAATGGCGACCCAATCTGTCTGTCATTTTCCGAGTTGAAAGTGATTCGGAGATTCGATCAGAAATGATTAACACCGCAATTTCCGGCAAGACACTGATCGACAATCAACCAACACTTTATCTCTGCGAAAAGTTCGCATGCCAGGCGCCAATCGTTGGCAAACAAGCTGTGCTGGACCAAATCGAACAACTTTAATATCAATTTTTGAACAACTGGAATATCCGATGAGTGCTGAACAAAAACTACAGGAACTTGGCGTCGAATTGCTTGAAACGGGCAAGATATTGGGAGTTTACAAGCCGGCGATTACCGTGGGCAATATGGTTTATACGTCGGGACACGGCCCCGTCACCGCTGATGGCCTGATCACGGGCAAGGTCGCCGATGATTCGGAAGTTGAAGACGGTTACAACGCGGCGCGACAGGCGGGGATGGCGATTCTATCGACGCTCCGCAAGCACCTGGGTTCGCTTGATAAGGTCAAACGCGTGGTCAAAATCTTTGGTTTGGTCCAATGCCACGATGACTTTCAACAGCAGCCCGCAGTGATCAACGGTTGCAGTGAACTATTCCGAGATGTATTCGGAGAAGACGCAGGAGTTGGTGCGCGAAGCGCCGTCGGTGCCAACTCGTTGCCAGCCAATATGAAGGTGGAAATTGAAGCAATTTTTGAAGTCGAAAATTAGAAGCAAATTAGCTGCAACTTGAAAGCGAGTGGTTGGACGGGATTTGCCAATGCCATACACCGACTTGAACAAGTAGCACATGCCTACTGCGGCTCCTCGCGGTATTCTGCAAGTGGAACCCAAAATCCGCTACAATTTCTTCCCTAACCAGCAAATGTTTTGAGACGATCAAATGGAACTTAATGAGCAGCTAGAAAACTTCCGCAAACACCATGCGTGGATTCGAGAGTACACACTGCAACTGCTGGACGATCTTTCGGATGATCAGTGGTATTGGAGCCCGGATTCTGCGGTTACCCATGCAGCTTGGCAAGCAGGGCATATCGCAATGGCACAGTACGGTTTGACGCTTTTTCGGCAGCGTGGTCGAAAGTCTGAAGACGGCGAGTTGATGACGGGAAAGTTTCGCAAAAAATTCATGAAGGGCACACAACCAACCGCCAACCGTGAAGACTATCCTTCTCCCGGTGAGATTCGCGAAGTCCTTGATGCCGTGAATCGCCAAATGCTTAGTGAACTGGCAGATTTTGACAATTCAGATCACCTTGGTGAGTTAATCGACGAGCCAAATGCCGGTTTCGGGGACAAGCTAGGTGCATTCATGTTTGCTTGTGATCATGAGATGCTACACGCGGGGCAAATTGGTCTGCTTCGACGATTGATGGGCAAGCAACCACTGCGTTAATTTATCCTTCAGGTCCATTCGAACGATCCGCGTGTCGCAACCACTGATCCAAATCCAGAAACTCACCAAACGATTCGACGATTTTATTGCGTTGAATTCCTGCGGCCTTGAAATTTGCCGGGGTGAAGTGTTCGGACTGCTGGGACCTAACGGTGCGGGCAAGTCGACACTGCTGAGATTGCTTTTGGGATTCATGAAGCCGACCTCAGGTACCGCCAAAATTAATGGGCGAGATTGCTACCGTGAGCGAGTCGCCGTTCATCGAGAGCTTTCCTATTTGCCGGGTGATGCCCGGCTGCCCAGGACGATGCGAGGGCAACAAGTGCTCAAGTTTTTTGCGGGACTCGCCGGAACCGATAATTACGAGCGTTCGCTGCAGATTGCCGAACGACTTGATCTGGACTTATCTCGTTGGGTTGCGTTTATGTCGACTGGAATGCGACAAAAACTGGCCCTATCAATCGTACTGGGCTCGAGGAATCCGTTGGTGATTCTGGATGAACCGACCGCGAACCTCGATCCGACTGTTCGCGGCGAAGTGATCGGCTTGGTCGCTGAAGCCAAATCGGCAGGACGTACGGTGGTGTTTTCATCTCATGTGCTTTCCGAAATCGAAGACGTCTGCGATCGCGCCGGGATTCTACGTGCAGGAGAGTTAGTACACTTGCAAGACATGGGCGAGTTGATGCGTCAGCATCGAATACGCGCAAAAGTAGAGGGAGAATTGCCCGAAGTCCCTTCCTCTCTAAAAAATGAATTTGAACTACAACGACTTGAAGATGGACAGATCCAAATTCAAACACCTGGTGAGTTGTCAGTTATCTTAAAGTGGCTCGCCTCTGCACCGGTGTCTGATGTTTTTATCCAACCCGTTGGGTTGCGTGCAATCTACGATCAATACCATTCGGGCGAGCAAACATCCATCGCTAAGGAGCCAAAATGAACCGAGCTCTTTGGAAAAAAAATTTCCACGATAGCTTCATTCTTTTCACAGGAATCGCGATTGCTGTCGGGGCCTTTGCCTGGTTTCGCGTGAAGCTCGTTTCCAAACTCGACACGTCGCGGTTCAAGCAAATTATCGACCTGCTTCCTGACGACTGGCAACGATTCGCATCCGTTGAGTTTGACTGGATGGCCAGCTACCTGGGCCGAACCGCAACGACTTTGGACGAGCCATTGTTGATATTTCTGATCAGTATCTGGGCAGTGGTTCGAGGGAGTGATGTTGTTAGCGGAGGGCTTGGGCGAGGGACACTGGAGATGATGTTGGCGCAGCCTCTGAGTCGCGTTCGATACTTCATGGTCCACAACCTGGTAACGGTACTCGGATTGGGGATTTTGTGCCTGTTGATATGGGGGGGGATGGCATTAGCGGTTCAAACCGAAAGTGTCGAAGAAAGTGTCTATCCTGAGATCCGCATTCCCTTGGTTGACTATCGAATTCCCTTGACCTTTCTGGAGCCGGAAAAGGTGACGGTGCGGCTGAGCCAACATGTCGATCCAGTCGAATTTTGGCCGGGCATTTTGAATGTTTTCTGCCTTGGGTTCTTTATGATTGGACTGACGGCGATGTTTTCCTCGTTGGATCGATTTCGATGGAGAACGCTGGGAATGGCAATCGGAATCTATTTCGCATCTGCGATGGCAAAGCTTGGTAGTATGGCGGCCGATAGTTTTGGCTGGCTAAAGTACATTACGTACTTCAGTTTTTATGATTCCGTCCTGTTTATTAAGCTGTACCACGAAGATGCCAGTAGTCAGCTGGCGATTGTGAACTGGACGGAAAGCGGCGAGTATGCAGGGCTTGGACCGGCGGGCTGCAACCTGGTTTTGATGGGCCTTGGAATTTTATTCTTGGTGATCGGTGCGAGAGTTTTCAATACCCGCGATTTGCCAGCGCCCGTTTAGGAAACTTCGTGAGGTCGAGGCTTTGGGCCGAGCCCCATTGCATCGTTCTTCGGGAGGTTGAGGCTCCTGCCGAAACCTAGCTGTTTTCAGCTTCGAAAGTCACAATCTTCCAGCAAATCGTGTGTGACGAGACTTTCGCATCAGGAACGCCAAGCATCATCGTTGGTGATCCTTTTTTGTTTGCGCATACCAAATCACCCTTCCCGAAGTCTCAGAACTACGCACATCTTTACTAGCATTTTCATGCCATCGTGAACCCTTGGATGCTTTGTTGAGTATTACCTCTGGATTGTCTTTGACGGAGGTTTGGAATGAATGTAGCGATTTCGAATGAATTGGCCGGCGCTTTCTTTAACGACGAACGTCTAAGTAGGCGGCTTAACATTATCGGGGAGATGGTATGTGACCAGCCGAGTAGAAGTCTGCCCGCGGCAGCTTCGGGTGGGCGGGCAGATCTCGAAGGTTCTTATCGTTTTTTTAATAACAAGAAGGTAACGCCGGAAGCAATTCTGGCACCTCATTATCAAAACACGTTGGAGCGAATTCGAGCCAGCGAATCGGAATTTACGATTATCGCCCAAGATACGTCCAAAGTCGATCTGACTCGTCGTGACAAACAAGTCGTCGGTGCGGGTAAACTGAGTGGGGAACACAAATCCGGTCTTTTCATCCATCCGCTTGTCGCGTTTACTGAAACCAATGTTCCGTTGGGGGTTGTCGGACAATGCAACTACATTCGCAAAAAAATCGACAAGAGTTCTAAAGCAGAAAAGGACAAGAAGCGCAGGCAGGCACCGATCGAAGAAAAAGAAAGTTTCCGCTGGCTTCAGGGAATCAACCAGGCAAGAGAATTGGCTGAGCAATGTCTGAACAAGAAATGCATTGTCGTTCAGGATAGCGAAGCGGACATCAACCAGGTTTTCGCCCAACCTCGCACGCTTTCAAACGGAAAAGAGCTGCACATTATCGTTCGAAATGGACAGGCACGGTCGACATCCGAAGGCGGCTTGTACGAAAGCGTCAAGACCGCTCCGGTGTGTTTTCAAATGGACATATCCGTTAGTGCCCGAAAAGCAAAAATCAAATGCACTTCACACAAACGTGAGCAAGATCGTCCGGCCCGACAGGCCGTCGTCGAGGTCAGGGCGAAATCTGTTACGCTGACACCCAAGGGGCATCACCCGCTTCAGTATAATATTGTTCTGGTGGATGAGATCGATCCACCGGCAGAAGAGGAGCCCATACGTTGGCTGCTAATGACCAGTTTGCCCATTGATACAAACCAGCAAATCAACCAGATCATTGCGGCATATTGCACCCGATGGCAAATCGAAGTCTGCCAAGCCAGATACACCGAAAGATCACTCTTGTATCTGCACGCCGCATAAGAAGAATGGTCTTCCCTGTATCGACGCCGACGCGTTGCTGTTGCTAGCAGATTGGTTTGAGCAACGGTCGTCTGTTGAGCATTTGGAAGTTTCAGACAACGGAGGTCAACAATGTCACGACCAGAGATTCCCCCCCGCGCTCAGCTCAGATCGGTCCGCCCAAGCCGTTGCCTCCAACACTCCCATTGGCCGAATTCTGGCAACACCTGGAGCCCGGTCACCAGCATCGGGTCATCGATCGTCTGACGATCATGCTTCATCGCCAACTTCCGGAAACGCCGGAGGTGACATGCGATGAGTAGAAACACATCCACCGAACTGGATCAAGCTGCCAAGTCAATCAACAATCGCGCAGTACAACTCAGTGCCGCGATCCCAACCAAGATCAAGTCATCGCATTTAGACAGACTGGCAGTTGTTTACGTGCGCCAGTCAACACAACAACAGGTACTTGAACATCGAGAGTCGACGGCTAGGCAATATGCATTGGCCGATCGCGCCGTTGCCTTTGGGTGGGCGCGAGACAGGGTCGAAGTGATCGACGAAGACCTTGGACAGAGTGGTGTGTCAAGCCAAACGCGTAGTGGATTCCAACGACTGCTCACCGAGATCAGTAAAGACTCTGTGGGGATTGTGCTTGGTCTGGAGATGAGTCGGCTATCACGGTCTGGCAAAGACTGGCATGCACTGTTGGAGTTGTGTGCGATCTATCAGACGCTACTCGCCGATACCGATGGCGTCTACGATCCGAGTGATCATAACGACCGATTGCTTCTCGGTCTCAAAGGAACGATGAGTGAAGCCGAACTCCATGTATTGAAAAATCGAATGTACTTGGGACTATGCAACAAAGCCGCTCGCGGAGAAGTGCTCAATCATCCTCCGATTGGGTACGTACGAACAGCGGCTGGTGATTTCGCGCTGGATCCCGACGAACAAGTTCAAGCTGTTGTCCGAAGCATCTTTGATCGATTCTCGAAATGGGGCAGTATCAGTGGACTGCTTAGATCCATGGTGGAAGACAAGATTCAAATGCCGGTGCGTCCCCACTTCGGTGCTGACCGCGGTCAATTGCAATGGCGTCGTCTCAATCGGGTGACGCTATTGAATCTCCTGCATCATCCAATCTATGCCGGAGCGTATCGTTGGGGCCATCGAGAAATCGACCCAAAAAAGAAAATCCCCGGCAGACCCACCACGGGTCGCACGTTGCGAAAACACGATGAATGTCGTGTCCTGATTAAGGACCGATTCGACGCGTACATTACATGGATCCAATTCGAGACAAACCAGCGAAAACTCGAAGAAAACAGCCGGAAGAGCCGATTTCTTGCATCACCCGGTCGAGGTACGAGCTTGTTGGCCGGACTCCTGCAGTGCGGACGTTGTGGTCGCAGCATGATGATCGGCTACAGTTGCAACCGACTTCGTTACGCCTGTCAGCGTGGAAAACTCGACTATGGCGAACAAAGCTGCCAAAGCCTTTCGGGAACGGAACTTGATCTGCTTGTCGGCCGACTTCTGCTGGAAGCACTCACTCCAGCAGCGATCGAACTGAGTCTCAACGCTGCGCGTGACATCGTTAAAAGACGCGTCGATGCGAATCAACAATGGCAACATCGGCTTGCCAGAATTGACTACGAGATCAGTTTGGCCCATCGACAATACATGTCGGTTGATCCAGAGAACCGACTGGTTGCCCGAGAACTAGAACGTCGCTGGGAAGAGAAACTTCGTGATCAGGAACAACTTCGTCTGGAGCATCGTCGATTCACTGAAGCTCAACCAGGCGAACTGACGACTAGCGAAGCCCTGCGAATCAAAGAGTTGTCCGCCGATGTCGCAGCGCTATGGAATGCAGAAACGACGCGTCCCGAAGATCGTCAAGTGATCGCACGCACGTTACTTGAACGTGTCATTGTTACGGTCAACGGTGATAGTGAAAACGTGGACGTCGAGGTCCGCTTCGCAGGCGGCTTCGTCAGCCATCTTGCTCACCGCCGCCCTGTACAAAGGTACGACCAGGTGAGTAACTATGGCGAGTTAATAGCACGCGTTGAGCATCTCAAGCAGGAAGGGAAAACATTGGCACAAATCGCCGATGCATTGAACAAGGATGGCTTTCGTCCAGTAAAGCGGGCGACGAAATTCACACGCAATACTGTCTGCCAACTCATGCGTCGCGAACGTGAACGCCGCGGCATACAGCCCAAATCACCACGAGATCAAAGCCAGTTGCGTGAGGATGAATGGTGGTTACCTGACTTGGCAATGCATCTAAAGATGCCGGTCACTACGATGCATCGTTGGCGTAAAGTCGGTTGGGTCATCGCTCGCAAAGTTGCCGAGACCGGAGGCCACTGGGCCATCTTCGCAAACGCTCAAGAGTTGAAGCGGCTAGACAGGCTTCGCAATTACCAACACAGCTGGAAAGACAAGAACAAACCAGTCAAACTCACGACCCCGACCAAGAATCACCGACAATAATGAATGAATCAAATCAAACGAATCGTAACCTGCTCCCCAGATATACCGTACACAAAGGACGCATCGTGACTGGAAAATCGAAATTTTCTTTCGCACCCTG
Source organism: Mariniblastus sp. (assembly GCA_965224765.1). Lineage (GTDB taxonomy): Bacteria > Planctomycetota > Planctomycetia > Pirellulales > Pirellulaceae > CAZDBA01. The sequence continues at coordinate 86,969 of CBDDAC010000019.1, read as the reverse complement.
AAGTCCGGTTGCAGAATCGAACGTCGCCAGTTTCGTAAAATTGAGCCGATTGAAAATGCCATCGCCCTGTACATGGTTGTCGCTTGGCGAGTAATGTATCTGTGTATGCTGGGACGGGAATGCCCAAATATCAGTTGTGAATTGATTTTCGAGCCTTGTGAATGGAAGTCAGTTTATTCCGTGCTGGGTAAAGAAATTCCCCAAGAACCCCCGACACTAAACCAAGTAATTCGTACCATCTCACGTTTGGGAGGCTTTATTGACCACGCCAAATCTGTCCCAGGGCCAGAGACACTCTGGAAAGGGATTCAGGTAGCCAGCTGCTACGCATCCGCATGGTTAGCATTTGGACCCGGGTCAACAACTTGATTTTTTTGAAGAAGCAGCAAAACATGCACCCTTCACCCTCCAAAAACATATGTTGTATTGTGAGCCAGCGGGAGAGTCGGGAGCGCAGCGACCAGGGAGGGGAAGCCACCGCCGTTTTCCGAAGCAGTAAAAATGCCTGTCTCGATTGGCGGCTGATTCAGTAGCCAACTGCATCTGAATATCCACATTCCGCCGGTTATGGAAACCACTGCTTCTAAGTTTTCGCTTCACGTACGAATGGAAAATTCACAGCCTCACCGGGAGGGTCGGACGCATCGGGAAGGGGGCGACCACGGAAGCCTCAATTTCAATGCCACAGGACAGAGCGTTTTGGCTGGGAAACCGATGCCATCGCTCCGCGATTTGGTTTTGGTTGGGGACGTTTCACCCCAGATTGAAGTCTGGGGCTACGAGAAATAGCCGCTCCGCGGCAAATGCATTTTGCGATTTGGACGGGTAGTAGAAAGTGTCCTGGCAAAAGAAGGAACGCAAAAAAGTTTGATTGGTGAGCGTGCTTGATAGACGACGTCACATACGACTCATGTGCCATGTTCGTTGCAAAGAAGTCAGCCTCCCTAGAATCAGCGATTTAGAGCTCGGCAACGTCCATATCCGATTGGCAAAATGAGTTTCAGGTCACTCCCAATCGTTCTGCCCAACTGTCCAGCAGGCTCATAAAACACTAACTGTCAACAAAAAAAGCGAACTTCTGAGGACCCAACGAGTCATGGTTATGACGTTTAATCCTTAGATATGGAACAAAATGATGGTGTAGCTAACGAGGGCATGATTCTACCTTATTGCCTGGCAATAGACTTAGAATTACCGGGCAAACAAATGCCTGCTTCGGCTCTACAATCAACTATATTTTAGGACTAAACATTCCTTCGGATGCGGCACCCCCCGCAGTATCTTATGACAGAAGCGACAATCTCATCGATTGAGCCGAACTTGGTACTCCCACTTTTTGGCGCAAAAGACCAACACCTACGAAGACTTCGCGATCAATTCCAAGTCGACATCATTCATCGCAATGGACAGATTCGCGTGATTGGTGAAGACGAAGATTCCGTTACCCAAGTTACGGAAGCAATTGAAATACTCAAATCAATTGTTCGGCGCACCGGCAGCCTTACACCTGCAGCGTTTGACGAAACGATCGCGCGAGTCAAAGGTGAGTTCACTGGAATCAGTGCATCTCACTCCATCGAAGTTCTTGAAGTTGGCCGTCAGATTCGACCTCGAACTCCTGGTCAGGCCAAGTACATTGACGCGATACGTAAAAACGATCTTGTCTTTGCGATCGGACCGGCGGGTTCTGGCAAGACGTACTTGGCCGTGGCGATGGCAGTCGAAGCGCTGAAGCAACAGCAGGTTCGCAAAGTCGTCCTGGTCCGACCTGCCGTCGAAGCTGGCGAGAGTCTGGGTTACCTTCCCGGTGACTTGCAGGCAAAGATCAACCCGTATTTGCGTCCCCTTTTGGATGCAATTCACGAAATGGTAGGCTACGATCAGGTCCAGCGATTAATCAGTCAGGACGTAATTGAGGTCGTTCCCCTGGCCTATATGAGGGGCAGAACGCTCAATCAATCGTTTATTATTTTGGACGAAGCCCAAAATACCACGATTTCCCAGATGAAAATGTTCTTAACTCGAATGGGACATGACTCTAAAATCGTGGTTTCCGGTGACCCCACCCAAACCGACCTTCCGCGATCTCAGCGAAGTGGTTTGGCAGATGGTTTACAACGACTGGGAAAAATCAAAGATGTCGAAATTGTTAGACTGACTCAAGCGGACATTGTCCGACATCGGTTAGTTCAAAAAATCGTTGAAGCCTACGACAACCAGCCATCGGATAGTATGGATTAGCAAATTCAATCACCAGGCCAATCCGGGTCATTGAATTCACTCCTATGTCAAACACATCAACAAATCGCCTACGCCGATCTTTGCCAACCTCCAAGACTGGGGTCTATGCATCCGCAGCCGAATTTTTCGCGCGACGAGATGTCTGGACCAAAATCCTGGTGTGTTCAATTGCCACATTAACACTTTGGGTGTTCACACTTGGCTGGGCTCCGGCATTTCCTTACCGAACGCGCCAAGCGCCCTTGCGCGACATGTATTCGCGTACTGACTTCAAAGCGGAAGATCTGAGAGCAACCGAGGAAGCGCGCGAACGTGAAAAACGAAAAATCAGTTGCTATTATGAAAACGATCGCCAAGCCCTGATTGACTTGCGAGATCAGCTGATCGATGACGTGTTTGCCGTCAAACAAAAATCCAGCGAACAAGTAACCAGCAACGTTTGGTCCAAATTTCTTGCCAACACAGATAATCAATCGATGGATCACAATGATCCGATGAGCGACTTGAGTAAATTTCGTGAAGCTCTAATCAAAGATGAATCGCTGGAGACGCTTACCAAAGTCGTCAAAACAGTTTTGCTGGATATCGAAGTAACCGGATTGTTGGAGAATCTCGAACACGAGTTTCAACATGGCAGCCTTCAGGAAATTAAGATCTACAGCAAAGGAACTCCTGAAGACGCAAAAACAACTCAAGTTGAAAAAGTTCGCATCGCGAAAATCAGTGATGAACTCAAAAAAAATCTTTTGGAAGAACTCAAAAAAGAATCAGCCATTATCTCGGATTCCAGCCTAGTCACAGATCGACTTTTTGACTGGATCCGGCCCCAGCTGACCACGACTCTTAAATGGGATCGGGTGAGATCAAAAAATGATCAAAGACTTGCCGCTGAACAGGTCGATCCTCAAATGAAGGAGTATCGAACTGGCGATCCACTCGACAAAGAACTTGACGACGTTGAGCGTCTGGTCATTCGAGCAGGTGTGCCTCTGGACGATGTGGATATCAAACTGCTTCGCAAAGAATACGAAGCCGCGGTGGAAAACATGACCCTGCTGCAACGAGTGGGACGTTCTGCATGGTTCTTTGGCACGTTCTTTGTGATTTTTTCACTGCTAAGCAGCTACCTTGTTAATCGTGATCGGGAGTTGCTTGACGAAATCAAACATTTCTCGATTCTTGTGGGGCTAACCTTTGCAACATTCCTGTTGGGCTGGGTTCTTGCTTCGATCGTTGAATGGCGAGCGGAAATCATCCCCTTCATCATCTTCGCGATGATTGTCTCCATTGCATACAGTTCAGAATTGGCGATATTCCTTTGTTCTCTGGCGGCGCTGGCGTTTACGATCCTGCACGGATACGGAGTCGCTGAATTTGTGATTCTGTCGGCAGCGACCTGCACCTCCGCTATGCTTTGCGGAAAAATCAGAAGCCGCACCAAACTTGTCTACGTTGGATTGGTCACTGCCACAATCATTTTCCCGATCGCGATTGGGATCAACAATTTACTCGGGCAACCCATCAGTCATGAGCTTTGGATGGACGGACTGTGGTACGCAGGAAGTGCGGGGCTAGCCGGGTTATTCATGACAATCTTGCTTCCCTTTATCGAACAAGGCTTCGACATTCAAACCGATATCAGTTTATTGGAACTCAGCGACGCCAATCATCCGCTTCTCAAGCAACTGGTCCAGCAAGCTCCAGGGACCTACAACCACAGCATTAATGTTGCGTCGATTTCTGAGGCAGCGGCTAAATCAATTGGAGCCAACGGCCTATTGTGCCGGGTCGGAGCCTATTTCCACGACGTTGGCAAAATCAGAAAACCTGAATACTTTATTGAGAATCAGGGCGGTGGCGAGAACAAGCACGATGACCTTGAACCCACCATGAGTACGATTGTCATCGTTTCCCACGTCAAAGACGGTGCGGAAATGGCCCGACAACACAAACTGCCCCAGCGCATCATCGATCTGATCGAGCAACATCATGGCACCACCGTTGTAGAGTTCTTCTACAATCGTGCCACAAAACAATGTGAGGGCGATGAAGACGCCCAAGCGGTGGAAGAAGATGACTTCCGCTATCCGGGCCCAAAACCACAAACCCCAGAAGCAGCCGTCATGATGCTGGCAGATTCCGTAGAGAGTGCCAGCCGAGCTCTGCGTGAACCGGCTCCTGCTCGCATCGAGAGCCTCGTAACTGCCATCACCAAAAAGAAACTTAACGATGGACAACTTGACGAATGCTCTATCACTCTCCAACAATTACATATCGTCGAAGAGAGTATGGTCAAATCGCTAAACGCGATGTATCACGGCCGCGTAAAATATCCTGAACAACAAACTGAAAAGCCGCCATCTGAAAAACAGATGGCTTGAATCAATTGAATACGGTCGAAGTTGCCTTCACTGAATCGATCCCCGGTGAGATCGTTTCCCTTTTTCCAACAGAATCCGAACTGGAGTCGATGCTGCAAGCTGCGGTCAATGAGAGCTTGCAAGCTCATCAAATCGCCAGCTCAGAAATCAGCATCGCCATCGTGGGCGACGACCAGATCCATGAGCTCAACCGTCAGTACCTCAACCACGATTACGAGACGGATGTGATTACCTTTGATCTGGGCAAACATCCAGAGTCAGATTCACTCCAGGGCGAAATCGTCGTTAGCGCAGAAACCGCAGTTCGTATGGCAAGTGAATTTGGCAATGAACCCGCCACCGAGTTGGTTCTGTATGTCGTGCACGGAGCGCTTCACCTGTCAGGTTTCGACGATCATTCCGACCAAGATCGCCAAGCGATGCGAGCCGCAGAACGAATCCTGATGGACAAACTCGGATATACCTACAAATTTGAGCTGGAGGAACCGTTCAGCCAATGACGCCTGGCATCCTCCTAGTTTTGATGATTACCGCAATCCTTGTGTCAACGTTTGCGGCGACGGCAGCTCAGGTTCTTCACGGATTCGCAAAACACGAACTGGAAGAATACTGTGAGCGCCGCGGCAACAAAGACTTGTTCGGACGCATCATTGATGAATACGAACTTATGGCTCTGGGTGCAGAAACTCTTCGCATCATTGCCACAACCTTTGGGCTGGCGGCAGCCATTGGCTGGTTCTTCGAAATTCGCAACATGGCAGAGATGAATGGGACCAGCTGGATAGCCATCGTCTCCGTTTTGACCATGATCATGATGCTGGCCAATAGTTGGGTTCCGTTTGCTGTTTCAAAAATCGCGGCCCCACAGTTTCTCTATCACACCTGGCGAGTATGGTGGGCCGTATCACTGCTTGTCTGGCCTTTGATGGTTGGTGGCAAATTCGTGCGAGAACTGGTGCAGCGTGCTTCGGGCGTTCCCGAAGAAGAAGACGACGAAGAAGAAGCCCTTGAGGACGAGATCCGATCCATCGTCTCGGAAGGTGAGCGAGACGGTCTTCTCGAAGCCGACGAGAGGGATATGATCGAAGGAGTGATCGAACTCGACGAAAAAGAGGTCGGCAGTGTCATGACTCCGCGATCGCGAGTTGACGCGATGGAGATCGATACGGACTGGGACGAAATGCTGGCTTTCGCCGTCGAATGCGGTAGAACGAGAATTCCCGTCTACGAAGAAAAACCTGACCAGGTGATTGGGATTCTCTATACAAAGGACTTGCTTAAAGAATCACTTAAATCGGAAAGCAAACGAAAACCGTTAGCCAAATTGCTTCGCGATCCCATCGTGGTGCCCGAAAGCAAATTGCTGGATGAGATGCTGGCCCAATTCAAGAACCTTCGCATTCATCTGGCCATTGTTCAGGATGAATACGGCGGTATGGCGGGTGTTGTCACGATCGAAGACGTTCTCGAAGAAATCGTGGGAGAGATTGTCGACGAGACCGACAACGAACAACGAAGCGAGATCCAAGTGACTTCTCCAGGAAATGCCCTGGTCCTCGGCATTGCCAATCTTGCGATGGTCAATGAAGTGCTTGGACTCGAACTCCCAGAAGACGGCGACTTCGACACCATCAGTGGCCTAATCATGAATGAGCTCAAAGAGATCCCCCGTGAAGGACGATCTGTCATTATTGACAACGCAACATTTACCATCGACAAAGCCAGTCGTCGCTCCATCGAACAACTGACCGTTCGAGTGGATGAAATCGCGGCGGGCCCCAATGGCACCCCAAAAGCAAAAAGAAACTCGGCCTAGCGCTCCGATTCTGCCTGCAGGAATCTGCAGTATCCGTTTGACAAAGCCGAGCATCGTTTTTGCGACGACGGCTATTTTTTTGGATCAAAGTCGATCTTAAGTCGATATCCCATAGCACCAATGGCCTGACCTTCGGGAACGCCTTCGTAGTTTTCGTGGCACCAGGTACACTTGTCGAAGACCACGGGAATTGGAGTCATCGCTCGCAAGTACTTTCCGTCTTCTGCCTCTTCGATTTCTTCGTAGAACTGCTCGCCCTCGACCATTCTCTTGACAGCACGTTTCTCGAATTCATCTTTTGCGACATTCTGCAAACTATAGGGATTGCCTGTGACGTCCAACAATCGAGCCTCATGCCATCCCTTGTCTTTGGCGATTTTGAAGATCTGCTTGAATGCCGTTCCCGCCGGAATCTCCGAATCCTCTGTGACGTACTTGTCAGTGATCGTGACAATTCCGCCTTTGTAGATGTCGTCCAGCATTCTTACCGTTTGTCGGGCTCGTTCGGTAGCCATTTCCATACTGTCCGTAGCAGGTTGAGTCTCCGAAGACGCCGATTTCTTGTCCTTTGATTCGGTGGTGCCAGCTGCCGGTTTCCACGTCTGCGCAACGATGACTCCGGCGATGATGATACTTGCGGCAATAACAATTAGAGAGATTGGTTTCATTTGGCTTTTTTGCAATTAAGGAAAAAGGACAATGTTATCCTTAATTGAAACTTTGGCAATGTGACATGTTGTCGCAGGGGAGGGTGGCGAATCTCGCAATGCAGGAGGCTGGTCCACTGACTTGATCGATCGAATACGCTCGGACTACCAAATGATCTAAAGTGCTTTGGTCGACGTTAACACTGCGACCGGCCAAACCCCGATTTGGGGGGCGGGTCGGAGAACGGAGTCTAAAGGTCAAGTGAACCTTGGAAACTCTCGAAGAGAGGCCCGACAAACGTTTTGGGTCGGAACTCCCGCCGAGCAATTGTTGATTTGATAACACTTGGAAGCATGCCGCTTGATTGCGACTAGCATAGTAGGGCCGGAAAAATGTTCTTGTTGCCTCAAACGAAGGCAACAACAAACTTAGTCCATCCATATGCCTCGAAGGAATCCAATGATCCGCATCGTCCTGTTTCTCGCTGTCTGTGCTTCGTGTTTATCCGACACGCAAATTGCCCGGGCTCAAAACAATAGCGAATCCGACAAGAATAGTGAAATCACTCTTGAGCGATTATTCCCTAAGGATAGTTTCTTTGGTCCACAAGCTCGTGGAGCTGCGTTTTCTGACGACGGACGCTTTGCTGCCTACCTTTATCGGACCTATGACGAGCGGCGGCACGGGAATGACTTGTGGATCTACGATTTCGAATCCGGGGAAAACACCCGAATCACAAACCTTGCTTTGATGACGCAGTTTCAACGTAGTGCAAGAATCGTGAAACAAGAGCGACTGGCAAAGAACAAATCGACGAAGAAAAAAGAGGACGACCAAGACGAAAAGGACAAGGACGAAAAAGAATCAGAAGACAAGTCAAAGGATAGCGACTCCGAAAAAGACAAGGAAGAATCTGAGAGCGAGCAAGGCAAGGAAAAATCTCAGGAAGAAATTGATGAAGAAAACAAGGTCATCAATTCGGTTGACGAGGACGATGCTGACGACAAATACTCGCCTCGTTACTCCGGCATCTCAGGATTCAAATGGCACCCTGAGACCAATTCGATGCTCGTTTTTTCAGAAGGAGATGTTTATCACATCGCCGACATTGAAGAGCCGGAACTGAAGCGATTGACTCGCACTGCATCGAGCGAATCCCAAGTTGACTTTCTTCCTGACGGCTCGGGCTACACCTACAACGTCAACAACGCGGTCTATCGCATGCGTTTTGACAATCACAAGATCGAACAACTCAACCCGAAGTGGGGCTCCGGAAAAAATCTTTCCAGCTACGCGATGAGTCCAGACGGTAAAAGATTGGTACTGGTCGCTCGCTCAGGCGGTGGATTCTCTGCTGGCGGTGGACGAGAGGTCGATATCATTCGATATCGAGAACGATTTGCCAAAGCCGATTCCGTATCACGCACCGTCGCTGACGATGAACTCAAACCACAGGATGTTTACGTCTACCTTTTTGACTTGGAAAAAATCGGTGAAGAAGAGTCGGAGCTTTTGCAGATCTTCCACACCAAGATCGACGACCCCCGTGATGTCCTCAGTGATCCGAAGTGGTCGCTCGACAGTGAAAAAGTCACTTTCTGCTTCTTCAATCAAAAAGATGATGTAGTCGAGATTCGCGCTGGTGGATTTCCGGATGACAAGGAATACAAGAAACTCCTCTCGGCTGCGGAAAAAAAAGCTGCCTCAAAGCGAAAAGAAGAAGGCGACAAAGCAAAAAAGGAAGACGAAGAAAAAGGTGGACGAAGTCGACCGCGTTTTGAAAATTCGCCGCTTACCATTGAATTTGCTGCGAAAACTATTTACGAATTCAAACACGACGGCGGACCCGACACACCCCGAATGGTCTCGCCAGACTGGACCACTGACAGTCGCCATATCGCGTTTATCAGTGAGCAATCAGGATTCCGTCATTTACATGTGTTGGACACGGTTTATCAAAGCGTACGCCAGTTGACTGCCGGGCACTTCGAAGTCTACCCGCTGGCGTTCTCCGAGGATCACAAAACAATGTTTGTGACAGCAACCAAGGATTCGCCTGCACAACGAATGGTCTATTCCATCGACATTGAATCTGGTGACATGACGCGACTGTCAAAAGAAGCCGGAGCCTATTCATCCGTTGCGGTGAGTGATAACGGAGCGCGGATGCTGGCCAATTACGTGACGTTTGGTGTCCTCACGGAAATGATCGCCATGAACGATGGAAAAGTTGAAACCGTTACGGACTCACATCCGCAGGAAGCCAAAGATTTGACACAGTGGCTCCCCGAGTTTTTCAACTATGAAAATCGACATGGGCATACTATCCATGGTTCCATGTTCAAACCTGAAGGCTGGAGTGAAGATTCCAAAGACAAATATCCGCTTTTGATTTACGTTTACGGAGGCCCTTTGGGAACATCCAAAAGCGTCGTTGACGGCAGTTACCGCAGTGACAGTTACTTTTTCGCTGGTTACATGGCCGAGAAACATGGCTACGTCACCGTCGTGATCGATCCCCGTGGACAATCGGGTTACGGAGGTTTGTTCGAAAAAGCGAATTATGAGCAGGTAGGAAAACCTCAGGTCGAAGACCTCGTCGATGGCGTCAAGCACCTGACGGAAAACTTCAACGTCGACAACAAACGAGTCGCACTCCATGGCTGGAGCTTTGGAGGATTCCAAACGCAAATGTGCTTGTACACCGAACCCGATGTCTTTCAGGTCGGCATGGCAGGTGCAGGGCCAACGGAATGGGAAAACTACAACGCTTGGTACACCACAGGGACCGTTGGCCCGTCCAAGAAAGGGACCCCAGACCAGAAAGAGTTCTCGCTTCGCCCCTTGGCCAAAAATCTCAAAGGCAAATTGCTTTTGGTTCACGGAATGGAAGACACCAATGTTCTGTTTCAGGACACGGTCGCCATTTACCGGGAATTGCTCAAGGCCGGTAAGGAAGCACATGTTGAACTTTTCCTTGACCCAACCGGTGGGCACGGTTTAGGTGGTGACGTGAAAACGATAAACAAAATGCGAAAGTACGAAGAGTTCCTACTCCGCACCATTGGTAGCGATGCCAAAGAAGAGAAGTAACCCATTAAACGCCCTCCCTCCAGAGGGCACTTAATGGGAGGTCAAGGCTCCTGCTGCGACCTTCTCCAATCCCCAGCATTCCTGATTGAACATCTGGAACTAAGCCGGTGTTTGGTCGACTCGGCAATCATTCCGCCTGAATATGGGACTTGCACGGTTAAGCCTAATCGTGCAAGTTTCTGATGGGCGACGGCTGAACCAGTTTGCCCTCCCCCCCGCTGCGCATCCGAACCTCCCGAAGAGGTTGCGAGTTTATTCGTGTACGAATAGATCGCCGTAGAAGCAATGCTTCATGGAAACCCGACGCGTCAGCAAGGCACGCGATGGTTGTTCCTCGCTCACGCGTCGGGTTTCCATGAAGTGCTCAAGAATGATGGATCCACAATCACGGTGAATGCTCATAAACGGTGATCCACAATCACGGTGAATCCACAAGAATGCATTGTGCCGCAGAGCGGCTATTTCCCTTAGCCCCAGACTTTCAGGGCTTGTTGATTAAGTACTTGCCTGGGGTGTTAAAAATTTATGAGAACCCGGATGATGTTTGGAAAGGAGTCAAACATGGATTGGGCCAAGGTCAAAGAGAGTCGCGATCAATTAGTTTTGTTTCCGGAGCGTCTGGACGAATCAATTCCGGCCAACCATGACGTTCGCGTGTTGGACCGGATTCTTCGAGGTGTCGACTGGTCAAGTTGGGAAACGAAGTATGCCCTTGTCAGGGGTCGTCCTCCGCTTCACCCGCGAATCGTGGCCAGCGTCATCCTCTACGGCTTGTTTTGCCGGATCATCAGCAGTCGGATGCTGGAGGAAGCGTTAACGATTCGCTTGGATTTCCGCTGGCTCGTCGAAAGTCGTTCGATCGACCACACAACGATTTGCAAATTCCGGATCGGGAACCAAGAAGCCCTGAGCGGACTGTTCATCCAGATGGCATTGCTTGGACAAGAACTGGGCTGGGTACGCCTGGACAGCCTCGGCTTCGACGCGACCCGCATGCGTTCCAACAACTCGCGCCAAGCCAGTCGGACTCCGGAGCGTCTGCGTGAACTTTACGCACCGACCAAAACGACAGATCCCACAAAAAACCCAGCAGTTCGCGAGAATCTCAAGGAGCCGGTCGCCCCATCAGACCGAGGCAGGCTGCCCGTCGTCAACGTGACGGTGGCAGGCGTTAAGCGAACACAACTTTCCAAAGACGCTTTCGTTTTCGATTCGGAGAACGATTGTTACTGGTGCCCCAATGGCCAAGCACTGGAGTTCAAAGGCAAATCGCGTGATAAGCGTTCTTCTGGCGAAAGTCGCATGCGTTTCCGTTACAAGATCGACAGCGAAGTTTGTTCTGGCTGCCCGCTGGCGGCACTTTGCATACGCAAGGCGGGCACTGGCCGTCAGGTGACCCATGAAGAGCACGAACTTTCGCGGGTTGCTCATGCTCAGAAGATGGCGACGGAGGAAGCGAAAGAGATCTACCGGAAACGTCAACATCCGACCGAGCGTCCGTTCGCCGTGATTAAGTCACAGTTTGGGATGCGACAGTTCCTGACTCGAACCCTCGAGCGTGTAAGCCAGGAATGGAATTGGTGCGTGGCCGCTTTCAACGTCCATCGGTTGATCGGACTGTCTCGCAACCATGCCGGTCCTCCGCCACCAGCATGCGAAGTTTCCCCGTCCCTTTCACCCTTTTAATTTGAGTCGTCGCTGCCCCCGCCACCGGTCTGTTTCGACCGAGCGGGGGAATGGGGGGAAACCAAACTCAAACCAACGAAACTGAAATTAATCAACAAGCCCGAAAGTCTGGGGTTTCATCCCCTACACTTCTTCGACACTAACTCGGGTCTTCACTTTGTCCTTGGAAATCAGTGCAGGCCAATAGCTAATAATCTCTGTTGCCTTGGGACGTCCTCCAGCAAAACCGGTTACTCCGGGAGGGCCACTGGTTACCAAAGGAACGACCTCCATTCCCAGTCGATCGAGTTTGGATTTATCATCACTGCAAGCACCGATTCGTAACACAACTTCGGCGGGATCGGTTGGAGCAGGAGTAATTCCCGCGTGACATGCATTGGTGCCTACAATTTCCACGAACTTTTCTTCGTCCGTAAAAGTCACCCCGTCCATTGCGACACGATCGAAAACGATATCCGCACACAACTTGGCTTTTTCCACTGCGTCCGGCCCCGCAACCGTTAATTGACTAAGGACTTTGTAGCCCTCGTGGAATGAGATGGAGACTTTATACGTATCGGTGGCTGGTTTACCTTTGATGCCAGACACTCGAACTCGATCTTTTCCCACTTGCTCCAGGTTGATCGACGTAAAATCTGCGATGCAATCGGGAGTAATGTAGGAGGCTGGATTGCTCATTTCGTAGACCAACTGAGAAGTCACCGTTTCGACAGTAACCTTGCCTCCAGTTCCTTCGTGCTTGGTCACCACAAAAGTTCCATCTGAGTTGGCTTCAATGACCGGATAGCCAATCCTTGCCATGTCGGGAATCTCACGCCAGTTCACGTAATTCCCGCCCGTACACTGGGCTCCGCACTCTACGATATGCCCAGCAATGGTCCCTGCGGCAAGCAAATCATTGTTGCCCATTTCCCAACCGAATTCGTACATCATGGGTGCCAACACAACCGAAGGGTCGGTGGCCCTTCCTGTGATGACGATATCCGCACCCTGCTTCAATGCTTCGACAATTGGCTCGGCACCGATATAGACGTTTGCCGTCTTAACCGCATCCAAATAGGGCTCCAACTCTTGCCCATTATCCATATTGAGAAATTTCTCACCGCCCGCCATTAGCGTGTTGAGATCATCAAGGATATCGTCCCCGTCGACGATTCCAATCTTGATTCCAGTAAGTCCAAGTTCACGAATCACTTTGGCCAGAGCGGCCCGGCAAGCAATTGGATTGACGCCACCTGCATTGGCAACAATCTTGATCCCTTTTTCACGGCAAACGGGTAGTACTCGTTTGCACATTTCCACGAAATCGGTCGCATAACCCATCTCAGGATTCCTGCTCTTGAGCTTTTGCATAATGCTCATCGTGACTTCGGCGAGGTAATCAAGAGTCAGGTAGTCCAGCGGTCCTTCGTTAACCAGGCGGATTGGACCGAGGATACTATCCCCCCAAAAGCCTTGTCCGTTGGCAATAAGAACTTTCTCACGCATGCTAATTTTCTGATGGGACTGAGTTTTGAAAGGCTTAATTCTATCCAAACGAAGCATTTACGGCGAGGTCCCAAACCCTACCTACGAACGTGCCTACACCTTCCGCCGCTGGGGCTTTACAATGTCGTTTACTCAACCGATCTGACGGACCCAAAGCAATGGCAGACTATACACAACTAGAAATTAACGGTGGAATTGCACGACTTTCGCTTAACCGGCCGGAAAAGCGAAATGCACTCAGGCGGGAGTCGATCATCGAACTCAACGAGGCTGTCCAATCGGTGGCCAGCGATTCCAGCGTCCGCGTATTGGTGCTTGGCGCTGTCGGAAAAGTATTCTGTGCCGGAATGGACCTCGGCCAGATGCAGGAACGAGCGGAATCAGACAACGGAAAGACAGAATGGCAAAAGGACAGCCAAGTTTACTGTGACTTGCTCAAAAGCCTCTTTTCTCTCAAGATTCCTTCGATCGCAGCCGTTCAAGGCCCCGCCCTGGCGGGTGGATTTGGACTGGTCCTTGCCTGCGACATGGTCGTAGCATCCGACGAATCCTTTTTCATGCTTCCAGAACCCATTCGCGGAATCACTGCAGCCATGGTTACTCCATTGCTGATTCATCGCGTTGGCAGTGGCCCGGCTTCCTACATGCTACTGTCTGGCGAGCGAATCTCAGCGACGCACGCATATCAGCTCGGGCTATGTCACGCCCTTGCCGGCGTTTCGGTTTTCGAAGCCCGCGTTCAAAAATTGACCCATGCGATCCTTACTGGTTCGCCCCAAGCTCTGGCAATTACAAAACGGCACTTTAGCCAATGTGCTGCCGGACAAATCGTGGACCAATTGGAACTCTCCATCGCCGTTTCGGCGGAGGCAAGGGAAACCGAAGACGCACGAGAAGGCTTGGCGGCTTTTCTGGAAAAGCGAAATCCAAGCTGGCAACCCAACAGTTAACCCAAAAACCATTTTTAGAATCCATCGCGAAAGATAAACATGCGTTCAATTGACCTCACTAACAAAACGGCAATCATCACCGGCTCCAGCCAAGGCATTGGACAAGCGACAGCCGAAGCCCTACACGCGGCCGGCGCAAACGTCGTCATCAACTTCTTTGCCGACCCAGAAGGCAATAACCAGCGACTTGCGGACAATATCGTCTCTCAGATGGGGGAACGTGCGATGGCTTTTGCCGCTGACGTTCGCAATACTGAGCAACTCAACTCGATGGTAAACTCAGCGGTCGAAAAATTTGGCAGCCTGGATATTCTTGTCAACAACGCTGGCATTCTGCGAGACCGCAGTTTCAAAAAGATGAGCCAAAATGAATGGCAGGACGTCATCGACACCAACTTGACCGGCGTTTTCAATAGCTGCAAAGCCGCTTTGGAACCAATGGCCGAGAATGGCGCGATCGTCAACGTTGCATCGCTTTCGGCAGTCACAGGATTTTTTGGACAAGCAAATTACGCGTCGGCCAAAGCTGGGGTGATCACTTTAACCAAGGTGCTCAGCAAAGAGCTTGCCCGCAAGAACATCCGCGTCAATGCCATTGCCCCTGGAGTGGTCGATACCGAAATGGGAAAATCGATTCCTGAAGAAAATCGAAAAGCGATGTTGACCAACGTTCCGCTGGGCCGATTTGCTGAACCAACTGAGATTGCTGATGTTGTTCTTTTCTTGTGCAGTGGCATGGCGAGCTACGTCACGGGACAAACAATCCACGTCAACGGCGGCTGGTGGGGATAATGGAATACGCGACACGTTACATCAAAAAGCGGACCGAAAACGAGATGTTCGTCCTCGGTGCTCGTAAATGTTTCGGCAGGAGCCTCAACCTCCCGAATTAGTACCCGGCGGCTTGCCCGTCTTTCCGAGATTCCGAGGCTCCGTAGTAAACATCGTTTACCGCGTCGTACAGGATCGCTTGATAACCACCATACGATCCAACGTTGTAGCCAATTCGGTGACCACGCCCCATGAGTGCGCGAATCACCTCGTAGTCATATCCAGTTTCCAGCGTCAATTCTCCACCGCCCGTCATTTTCGTTCCGGTAGGTTGGCTGCTGCCACTGTGAAGAATCCTTGGCGCATCGCCTGCTTCTTGAATGTTCATCCCAAAGTCAACAAGGTTCATGACGATTTGAGCATGACCCTGAGGTTGAGTCGCGCCGCCCATAACGCCGAAACTCAAAAACGGCTTTCCATCTTTGGTTACAAACGCTGGGATAATTGTGTGAAAGGGTCGTTTACCTGGTGCATAGGTATTAAATTGTCCAGGCTTCAGGTCAAACAACTCGCCTCGATCCTGTAGACAAAACCCAAGTCCATCCGGACACATGCCGGAGCCCATTCCCCGGTAATTGCTTTGAATCAGGGAAACCATGTTTCGATCTTTATCCGCGACCGTTAAATAGATGGTATCGCCATGCTCCAGAGCGGGATTGCCGGCAGGAAACTGACGGGATGCTCGCTCCGTAATCAACTTCCGCCTCTCGTTGGCGTACTCCTTCGAAATCAGTTCGGTGACTGGAATTTTGTTGAATGCAGGGTCCGCGTAGAATTTTGCCCGGTCTTCGAAGGCGAGTTTCTTCGCTTCCACAAAATGATGAACGTGCTCGACGCTACCGAATCCCGCAGCCTTTAAGTCATACCCCTCCATGATGCCAAGGATCTGCAGAGCGGCAATTCCCTGACCATTGGGTGGCAACTCCCAAACATCGTAGCCACGATAGTTAACCGAAACGGGTTCGACCCATTCCGACTGATGCGTCGCGAGGTCCTCATAAGAGAGGAAACCACCGTGCTTTTCCATAAACGCCGCGATCGTCCTGGCAATATCGCCTTGGTAAAAAACATCTCGCCCCTCCCTTCCAATTCTCTCCAACGTATTGGCCAGCATGGGGTTTTTGAAAATCTCGCCCTTTTTCGGAGCACGCCCATCCGGCATGAAGGTTTCCGCGAAACCCGGGTATCGCTGCAGAAATCCGCTCCAATTCCAGTAATAGGCAATCAACTCGGAGACCGGAAACCCTTCACGAGCATAGGTGACTGCGGGATTCAAGACTTCACTCATAGGCATTGAGCCAAATTTTTCATGCAGCTCAAACCACCCATCCACACAGCCCGGAACACTAACCGGCAGCGGTCCCAGCGCGGGGATCTTGGTTTGCCCAGATTCAGCCAGCAAATCTTGCAGCTTTTTAAGCGTCAAACCCTTTGGCGAGCGACCGCTGGCGTTCAAACCGTAGAGCTTTTGCTCACTCTCGATCCAGACTATCGCAAACAGGTCACCGCCAATTCCATTTCCGGTCGGTTCCATCAGCCCCAATGTCGCATTGGCGGCAATTGCCGCATCAACCGCGTTTCCTCCCCCTTTAAGGATGTCCAATGCAACTTGGGTCGCCAGGGGTTGGCTCGTCGCGGCCATCCCATTTTGGGCAATAACCTCACTTCGCGTTGCGAACTTGCGACCCGTGATGCGATCCTGAGCGGCAACCGTTAGTGGGATTAGCAGTAAAAAGACAAGTGGGAGAATCTTTTTCATCGTAAAGCACTCGCTGAGATTGAGGGAATCGTTCATGATTTTACCCCGATCTCTCGATAGAAGCATTGCCATTGGCAGTCTTGAACCGACCGAATCTTTCAAGATTGCCCGATTACGAAACGTGTCAGGTTCGAGTATTCCCGGAATCGCCACGCTCAATCTCTGATGTCGCCACCTTACCTTTAATTAACTTCTCATTGAAAAATTGAAAAAAAAGCAATATCAGGTGGTTTGTGGATAGGAACGAGTGACCAAATTTTGATAAATTGACGAGTCGATTTATCGCAACATCTAATTCTACTTTTACTCACCAACAATTATGTTTTTCATTAATCAATCCTTGGTTGCGAATTCGTTTTCAGCCTGATCGTCCTTTGATTAATTTTGAACTTTGATGGACGACTAAAAGCCTTCGCTATTGAAACAAAACAGGGACGTCGCTCATAACGAGCTGAGTGAATACTGAACGATGAATGTTTTCAGTCGAGCCTACATCGATGGGCTATACGAGGATTTCCAATCCGACCCCGATTCTCTGCCTACCGAATGGCAGTCTTACTTCCAGGATTTCGATCCCAACGTTGAGCACGTTTCGAAACCTCCCACGGTTTCCGCGCAGCCAACAGACGGGGATTCGAGGGTAGCCCAGCTACAAGATCGCGTTGACCAACTGGTCCGCGGTTTTCGAGTGCGGGGACATTTGGAGGCCAAGATTGACCCCTTGGGAATCGCTCGCCCCACCAATCGTGAGTTGAACCCGGAGAGCTATGCGCTTTTGCCGAGCGACATGAAACGCAGTTTTTCAGCTCGCACGATCGATGGTGAAAACTTTCGGCCTCTGGAAGAGATCGTTGCTCAGCTGAGAGAGACCTATTGCCGCAGCATCGGCGCCCAATTCATGCATATTGACGATCACGATGTGCGACACTGGCTCCAAACAAGAATGGAAAGCTGCAACAATCGATTGCAGTTGGATCGTGAAACTCAAATCCGCATTCTCACCAAACTGACGGATGCGACGATCTTCGAAGAGTTCATGCGAAAAAAGTACATTGGAGCCAAGACGTTTTCGCTTGAAGGTGCTGAGACCCTGATCCCACTTTTGGATATGGTGCTCGAGTCCGCCGGCGACCATGGAGTCAAGGAAGTCGTCCTGGGCATGGCCCACCGCGGAAGACTAAACGTCCTCGCCAATATCCTTGGCAAACGTGCTGAAAATATCTTTTGGGGCTTTGATGACCCAGAACCCGAACTCAATCGGGGTGGAGGAGACGTTCTCTACCACTTGGGATACAGCAGCGATTGGAAAACTGCGGCAGGGAAACAAATCCACATTTCCCTTTGTTTTAATCCTAGCCACCTCGAGTTCGTCAATACGGTCGTCATGGGACGAGTCCGTTGCAAGCAGGATCGTTTTCAAGACAAAGTTCGCAAGGAATGTTTACCGGTTCTCATTCACGGTGACGCGGCATTTGCCGGTGAAGGCATTGTGCAGGAAACATTGAACCTCAGCCAATTAGAGGGCTACAAGGTCGGCGGGACGATTCATGTCATTGTCAACAACCAGGTTGGATTCACGACACTGGCAGACGAGGGGCGAAGTACGACCTACGCCAGCGACGTCGCCAAGATGCTTCAGATTCCGATTTTTCACGTCAACGGTGAAGATCCGGAAGCGGTTGCCCAAGTTGTCAAACTCTCGATGGAATTCCGACGCGAGTTCCAACGCGATGTCGTCATCGATATGTATTGCTATCGTCGGCTTGGCCACAACGAAAGTGATGAACCGCGGTTCACTCAGCCAGAAATGTACCGAACCATCGACAATCAATTGAAGGTTCGTGACAGTTACCTGAAAAAGCTGCTGAAATTCCAGGAGATCAGCGCTGCAGAAGCCGAGAAAATCGCGACTGATCGAAAAAATGAACTTCAGGCCGAATTTGAATCCGCCAAACGTAAAACGTTCGAACCCGATACTCAAACACTTGGCGGTGTCTGGGCACCCTACTATGGTGGGCTTGAGCGCACCGACGACAACGTCGATACCGGGGTTCCAGAAGACGAATTCAAAACCGTCCTCACAGGCCTCGCGACCACTCCCGAATCATTCAACGTTAATAGAAAACTAAAACGTATGATGACCTCGCGGATGGAGATGGCCGACGGAAACCGTCCTGTCGACTGGGCAACCGCCGAACTCGCCGCTTTTGGGTCTCTGGCCATTGAGGGTTACTCGATTCGACTTTCCGGTCAAGACTGCGGGCGAGGAACCTTCAGCCAGCGACATGGTGTTCTGCATGACTCGGAAACGGGCGAGCGATACACTCCCGTACAACACGTCCGAGAAGATCAGGGGAAGGTCGACATCATCAACAGCCCGCTAAGTGAAGCGGGAGTTCTTGGATTTGATTACGGTTACAGCCTGGATTCACCGAGTTGCCTGGTTCTCTGGGAAGCTCAATTTGGGGACTTTTGGAACACGGCACAAGTCATCGTCGACCAGTTCATCTGCAGTGCAGAAGACAAATGGAATCGTCTCAGCAGCCTGGTCATGCTCTTGCCTCACGGGTTTGAAGGCGCTGGTCCCGAACACTGCAGCGCAAGACCGGAACGCTTCTTGACGTTGGCGGCGGAACACAACATCCAGATCGCAACTCCAACCAGCGCCGCACAGCATTTCCACTTGCTTCGTCGACAGCTGATTCGAAAATGGCGAAAGCCGCTGATTGTATTCACTCCCAAAAGTTTGCTCCGCGAGCCTTTTGTCATGAGTGAGCTATCCGAATTTACTTCGGGAACGTTTCAACCTGCCCTACCTGACCCCGACTTTGAAACCTGCTCTCAGCCAAACCGAATCCTTGTTGGAAACGGAAAGCTGATGGTTGAGTTGCTGAAGGAGCGAAAAGAAAACGGGCGGACGGACGTTGGGATCATTCGATTGGAACAGTACTACCCGTTCCCTCATACGCTTCTTGAAAACGAACTAAAGCGATATCCCGCCAGGACAGAAGTCTTGTGGGTCCAGGAAGAACCCAAGAACATGGGCGGTTGGTACTTCATCAAAGTCAAATGGGACGAAGTTGGTCTGGGCGATCATTGGCCTATCAAAGTCGTCTCGCGCCCCGAATCGGCAAGCCCGTCCACGGGTTCCAAAAAGATGCACAAGATAGAACACGCCGAGTTGTTTGCCAGCTGTTTTGGTGATGCGGCAAAACTTGCAGCAAATCTCTAATTGTGTGGAAATAAAAAGGGAGGCCGAGACTCCTGCCGAAACTTGATTCCTCGTAACTCCCGTCTCGATCTCCCACTCTAGCGCCGAGCCGCGCACCAATAAACCAAGAACCCACTAAGGCCCTAGATGACTGTAGCTGTTTACGTCAACGACGCGAACGATGTCGCCACGATGGTGCCCTGGGGGACTCGATTTGCAGCGGCCAAACGTACAGACCTGCTGGTTGTTGTCCCGAAGCGCTCTCAAAAAAAAGAGGGCTGGAACGAACTTACCGCCGAGCACGCCTCCTCGGAAAGCCGAATCCACCAAGCCATCTTCGCTGCATTCGCAGAACTTGACCCCGAAAAGTTTTTGGTCAGCCACCTGGAATCCGAATCGCAGCCACCCACCGATTCTCAAGTTATCGTTTCCGCCAAAGAATTGCTGGGCCCTTACCCAAACGCTTCTCTCGTTCAACAGGTTGAAGAACTGGGGATTTCCCTGCTACTAATCGATGCCGATGAACCCATCCTGAAGAACTCAGATGCCAACCAAGACGACCCGTTGGATATCTTTTTCGATTCACCTTGCCAGACGATGGTGATACGTGGCAAACCCCAGAATCGTGGCGACGCATTACGGGTCATGGTTGCGGCAGAAAAAGAGGGTCAGGACTGTGAAGTCGCCATTGAGAGCGCATACAACCTGATTCATGACGAAGGCGGACGAGTCACGTTCCTCTACGTGAGGCCGGACGACGATGAAGTCGCCGAGCAAGTTGGATTGGTTTCAGCCAATCGATTAATCAATCGGCTTTACAAGCTCAGACACAACATCGAATGCCGAGTTTCCCTGGCTGACAAACTGATCACTGGAATCACGGCGCAAAAAGATCTAGACCGCTTTGATCTAGTCATCGTCGGAGCACGGAATTCAAATGCAGGATACAAGTTCGCCCGGTCCTGGGAAAACGATGAAGCAACGGCCAAGATTCCCCTGGCCATTGTCAAAGGGAAAGTTCCATTAACCACGCGAATGTGGAGCAAGGTCACACAGCGTGTCCGGTCCATCGTTCCTCAAATGGATCGAGAACTCCGAGTCAAATTGGTGGATCGCCTGCACACGCATTCCAAATGGGATTTTGACTTTATCGCCCTGATTAGTCTGTCTACTTTGATTGCAGCACTTGGCTTGGCTCGCAACTCTGGGGCGGTGGTGATCGGCGCGATGCTGGTCGCACCTTTGATGACTCCATTGGTGGGAATCGGCTTTGCTCTCGTGCAAGGCAACAACCATCTGATCCGACAATCGCTTCGAAGCCTGTTTTTTGGGTTTGCCTTGGCATTCTTCATAGGCGTCACGGTTGGACTTGCCGTTCACTTCACAGGCTTCGACGAGCTTAAAAACATCGCAGCCATTCCAGCTGAAATGCTAAGCCGAGGTGAGCCGAACTTTCTCGACTTGGTCGTTGCCCTGGTGAGCGGAGTCGCTGGCGCCTATGCAATGGGCCGGCCCAACCTGATTTCTGCGTTACCAGGAGTCGCCATCGCCGCGGCACTAGTGCCTCCCCTTGCGACGTCAGGCATGGCACTTTCATTACTCGACTTTCCCTTGTTCGCAGGATCACTGCTGCTATTCCTGACCAACATCGTCGCAATCACACTTGGCTGTACAATCGTCTTTTGGGCAGTTGGAATTGACACTCGCGTCTCTCAAAAGTCCAAATCGGGGGATGACCGCAAAGCACAACGATGGCCGCGATACGTCTTTGTCGTTTTCGTTTTACTTTCGATTATTCTTACCGCTACAATGGGCTACATCCCCGACCACTAGAGTAAGCTGGCATCTTCGTTCACCGAATTGCACACGCGACAAGCAAATGGACAGTTCCACCAGGCGGTTTATTTTCTGACCGGTGGAAAGACCTTTGTTTCGGCAGGAGCCTCAACCTCCCAAAAACAGCTACCCATTCAAAAATCGGTGAAAGACGTCGCCCGTCTGTTGGGCCATCGTAAAATGACAACGATCTTGATGGACGCTTCGTTGGCCAGCCTCCCCCAATTGCTTTCGTTGTTCAGGATTATTGAGTAACTGTAAGAGCTTCTCAGAAAGATCAACTATATCGTTTGGCAAACACAACAAACCACCTTGAGTTTGCTCGATGATTTCTGGAAAACTACCATGGGCTGGCTGGACGACCGGGACGCCTGCTGCCATCGCTTCCAAAACGAAAAGCCCTTTGGGTTCTTTCTGATCCGTTGGAACCGAGAGTAAATGAATGCCGCGCAAGAAGTTCAGTTTTTCCGTTCGTTCAATGGCTCCCAGATATTCGTACTCGTCGGACAATCCTGCATTAGAAAGCCGTGTCCATTGTTCACGTACATAATCCTCATGGTCCTTTCCGAGCCACCCCGCGATCCGCAGTTTAAACCGTTCACTCCCGGGCCGTTTTTTCAGTTCAATAAACGCTTCGACTAAATTGTGCAGCCCTTTTTCTGGCGCCAGCCGGGCCAAGTACCCAATCGTAAGCGGACCACTCTCATCCGGTACTGCAGGAACAAAATTCTGAAAATCCGTCGTATCAACGCCAAGTGGCGTGACATGAATCTTGCTCGGATCCAGCCCAAAGTACTCAGTCATATAACGACCGAAGAACTCGCTATGAACAATAAAACCATCCACATGCTTCAAGATTCGTTTGATCTGTTCAAAACACTTGGCGCGAAAAGGTTCGGGAAGAGCATCCAGGAAGACATCATCGCCTTGAAGCGTGATCAAAACGGGAACATCTAGTTGTTTCTTGAGCGCGGGAATAAATCCAGCCACGAGGATATTACTAATCACGATCAAATCAGGTTTGATTTGATTGACCAGCCACTTGTTCACTCGCTTGACCTCTTTACGCTGATTCCCGTTCGCTCCCTTCAAAACTGATAGCGCCAGCGACCCGAGCATCTTGGCATCCGTCTCGATGGCTTTCGACGTCACTCGGCGAATCAGATTCGGATTGTCTAAAAAGCGATCAATAAACGAGGGAACGAAACGGAACAGAGGAATCTTCTGCTGCAAATAAACATTGACCCCGCCGAAAAACACTTGATCAATACTTACATCCGCTTCGTCAGTCCGGATTGGCGTATAGAAAGGCACCAGCGTGACATCCCAGCCCTCGGCATGAAGGGCTTTTGCCAACGCGTTGTCGTGCATGCAACTGCCGCAAAACATTCCACCGGCACCTGCGGTCAGGTAAACGATTTTGGCGTTGGGTTGTGGATTCATTTTCAACGCCAATTCGCATTCGTTTTCGTGGAGGTGATAAAGTTGCTTAGGCAACAAGTTCGGCTGAGTGCTTCCGCTGACAGGCAGAGATAATGTTTTGACAAACATCTTCCGCCTGTTCGCCGGACAGAGTCTCCGTTTCGGAACGAAGAGTCACCGACATTAGCAGTCGCTTCTTACCCGCACCATCTTTCTTCTCATCACGGAATGTCTCGCGATAGTTAATCGCTTCACAAAGCTCTCCACCGGCAACACGGACCGTCGACTCAAGATCCTGCCAATGAACGGCATTTCCCACGATGAAGTTGAAATCCCTTGCGATCGCTTGAAACTTACTTTGATCTTTGTGGATGGAAACATGAATTGCAATCTCATCGAGTACCGTGACATCCAATTCGGCGACCGTTGCCCCACCTGCACGAATCTTGAATTGCTTCAAACCAGCGACTGACACCTGTCCGAGGTATCCCAGCACCTTGCCATCAATAAGCAATTGAACCGAGTGATTGACATCCAAAAGTGGATGCGCAAATTCTTTGACTTCTACGCGACAACCTGGATTGACTCTCTGAACCAGAGATTCGACAACCCCTTTGACCGTTGAGGAACATCGACTACTGACGATCCCCAGCATCAATGGCTCGCGTGGCAATTCCGTTTTCGATTCAGCCAGATAGACTTTCGCCGTCTCGAACAAATCAATTTCAGTATTGGAACGGAAGTCATTAATCCTTTTCACTTCGAGAAGACTGGGAATCAAACTGCGACGAACCAAATTGACGGCCCCAATATTGTGTGAACCTTGCTCAAGAACGCCCAACATAGGTTGGCTAACGATAATCGGATCGGCTGAGGTCCAGGGCGAAAACGCGTCAGACCAAATCGCAGGAACCATCGTTGCGGTCATCGCCTCATCAAATCCGGTGCTAGTCAAAATCGTGCGAACTTTCTGCATCACGCGATCAGAATCGGGCCGATGTGAAGCCACCATCGGCACGGCAACCGTATCAGGCACTTTGTCATATCCGTAAATTCGCCCCACCTCTTCGATCAAATCGACTTCCCGAGTGAGATCCTTGCGCCAACTGGGTGGAATGGCACTAATCGATGCGGGCAAACTTGAAGTCACAACCAACCCTAACGACTCCAAAATTCTTGCAACTTCTTCAGACGGAATCTCGATTCCAAGGACTCTCTGAATCCTGGCGTAGCGTAGCTCCACAGGCGAAATTTCTGTCGGAGCCTCCCCCGCATCAACCATCCCTGCACAAAGTTCGCCACCGGCATTCTGCAAAATCAATTGGCAGCACCGTCGACTCGCCCAATCAATGTTGTGTGAATCGATATCACGTTCGAAACGAAAGGAGGAAGGACTGTGAAGTTTCAACTGCCGTGCGGTAGATCGAACTGGTTTGGGATGAAAATAGGCCGCTTCGATTAATACATCCGTGGTTTCGCCAGAGACCTCAGAATCAACTCCGCCCATGACACCTCCAATGCAAACAGCAGTCTCAGCATCGGCAATTACACAGGTTCCCGGTTCAAGTTTGTATTTGGTGTGGTCAATAGCGACAATTTCTTCGTCCGGTTTGGGCTCACGAACGATCACTTTGCCACCTGAAATCTTGGCAAAATCAAACGCATGCAAAGGCTGCCCACACTCGAACATTACGTAGTTCGTGATGTCAACAATGTTGTTGACAGATTGGTAAGGAACAATCTCACCGTCTTTACCTTTGGAGTACAAAACCGTACTCAAACGATCCACTAGCCATTTCGGGCTGGGACCCACTTTCACACCTTTGATCAATCGAGCGGTATATCGATGGCAAAGCTCGGGACATTGAATCTCAACACTGCATTGATCGGCAACTGACTCGGAAGATTCCACCGGCTGCGGATCGGGAATTTTCAAATCCAATCCGTAGAGCGTCGCAATCTCACGCGCAACTCCAATGTGGCCCAAACAATCAACGCGGTTACTGGTCACTTCCAGATCGATCGCCTGATCATCACCAACCTGCTCGGTGCCTTCGTGATTGAGCCCAGACATCGTCAATCGATCGACGAGTTCGTCATGATCAGCAGTGCAATCGACGTAATCTTTTAACCAATTATTTGAAACGATCATAAGAAACGCTTTATCTCAGTGGAGCTTTTCAGTTTATGTAGACTTAATTGAACTGACGAAGGAATCGAACTTCGTTGGTATACAAGGCGCGGATGTCCGTAATCTTGTGCCGAATCATGCAAAGTCGTTCAACTCCCAATCCGAATGCGAATCCTGTGTATCGCTCCGGATCGTAACCAACCGCCTTGAAGACGTTGGGATCGACTACGCCAGCACCACCGAACTCGACCCACTTGCCGTTCCAAAAATAGTCGGCTTCGACACTCGGTTCGGTGAAGGGGAAGAACGAGGGCCGAATTCGAATCGGCACATCGTCGCCCAGATAATTGGACGCGAACAACTTCAAAACCGTTTTCAAGTCCGCAAGCGTCACGTTTTCATCTACCATTAGACCTTCCATCTGGTGGAACATCGGATAGTGAGTTTCATCTGCGGTGTCTGGGCGATAAACCCGCCCCAACGAGATAATCCGAATAGGTGGCTTGGTGGTTTCCATCACTCGAATTTGCACAGTAGAAGTTTGACTTCGCAGCAGCAATGGATGCTCATGCTGCGAGCCTGCAACCGAAAGATAAAAGTTATCCAACGGGTCTCGTGCGGGATGCACCTCCGGAATATTCAATGCTTGAAAGTTGTGCCAGTCGTCCTCGACTTCAGGTCCAAGAGCGGGTGTGAATCCGAGCCGCCCCATGATGTCTTTGAGTTCTTCGATCGTTTGCGTAATGGGGTGCAAACGACCTACACGAAACGCGGCGCCTGGAAGGGTTGGATCTACCATCGGGTCGCGGACCTCGGCCTCACCTCCGCCGCTGAACCTTGCCTTGGCTTGGTCAAAGGCCTCCTGGATCTGCGTCTTGATTTGATTGAGTTTTTGACCGGCGGTGGGCTTGTCAGCCCTGTCGATAGCACCCAACTGCTTTTGGATCTGCTTAAGCTGACCACTTTTTGCGCCGAGAAACTCAACGCGTCCAGCTTCCAAGGCTTCCGTATCGGCAGCAGTCGAAAAAGCACCGGTCGCATCGGCGACAAGCTGTTCCAGTTGATTGACGAACGTTTCGATGGAGATTGCGGTAGATGACATGGGCTTCACATGGTTATACAAAAAAAGGGAAAGAGTCAGCCGCGTGGCCAATTCCTTCCCATGTGTTCGAAGACAATGTTGTCTCTGACTTACAAAGCAGCTTTGACCGTTTCTACGATCTTATCAAAACCCTTTGGATCGCAAATTGCGATCTCGGAAAGAGACTTTCGATCGAGTTGGATGCTGGCTTTTGCAACACCGTTAATAAACACGCTGTAACGCAATCCTCGCTGGCGGCAGGCAGCATTGATTCGAGTGATCCACAGGCGGCGGAATTGACGTTTTCTGACTTTACGATCTCGGTAGGCAAATACACCTGCACGGATCAGCGTTTCCTTGACTGTTCGCAGCATATTGCCGCGACCGCCTCGGTAGCCCTTGGCTCTTTTGTATAAACGCTTTTTGGCCTGCGTTCTGGCTGCACCTTTTGAAGTACGCATCAATATTTCCTTTGTTCAGCACACGAGGCCCCGAGCCAATCACTCGACGTTTGTTTGCCAATGTGCAGAGGGCGATAGAATCGCCAATGAAGTCGACTCTAGTAGCTGTATTTCCCAAGCGAACGACGAATGCAGGCTTCCATGGTCACATGCAAAATCTCTCCACCACGCAAATTGCGAGTGCGCTTGGAACTCATGCGAACGTTTCGGTGACTTTTGCCCGCATTACGGTGCTTGGCTTTGCCTGTGCCAGTCAACCTGAAACGTTTTTTGATGCCCTTGTGGGTTTTCATTTTGTTAGACATTAGATCGTAACTACCAATTCGTAGAGTCTTTTCTGAATCGAGGATTTTAGATTGAAGTGGGCTTGAGTTAAAGGGGTTTTTGCGGCAATTCGCCGGGTTTTACCTTCAAGCCACATCTAGCTTGCCTTCCAGCACTCATTTATCGGCTCTAAAGTCTCGACTATGCCATAAATCCTTGCCCATCATCGTCGTTTAGCAAAATACTTGGTGAGCCTGCCTTAAGTTGCTGCCGCTCAAGGTCCTCGGTCATATACATTTCGTTGAAATGCGTCATGCGGCTTGGCCAAATATGGAATGGGCCGTTTAGCAATCCACCAATCGACCAGGAGCCGGTGATCCCGTTTTCCCCGAGTTTCCCGGAGTATTTGACGGAGTGCAGACCCATATACTTCTTTGTCCATAGGCATTCAGCGGTCTGCTCATCGTAGGTCCCCTCAAGTACCCAAGGCCCAACGTAGTCCGTGCCTTCCCCTTTCATCTTCCCGTCTGAGAATTCCAGATACAGATGCATCCAACCACGGTTTTCATTGTGTTTTTCCACATAAAAGCCATTCCAAGTTCCGGATGTGAATCCTTCGGTCAAGCTGGCACTGTCTGAGTTCATTTAGTTCGTCTCGGCAAATCTTCGAAATATCGATGGAAGAGTAGAAAGCAGCTCCAAAAAAGAAAAGCTTCCACAGACGTTCGCGTTCGTTCCGAAGAAGAAAAACAAGCCAATTCGTCGAAAAATCACAAGGAAAACGTCAATGGCTAGACAAATCCAACCTTCTAATGTTCGCTGGACTCTACACCAAAATCGACTTTCGACGATTTGAATTCCACTTTCGGGGAATCAATCTCTCGATTCAGTACCAAGGAGCATCCGAGATACCGAAGCGCCACGAGCCCCACGCCTAACCAAACGACTCCAAACGTCACAATCCCCGGCGGTCCCCAACTGAACAACAAAGCCAGCAAGCTCGTCAGCCAAAAGTAAAATCCAATTTTGGGCGTTCGCATCATCAGGAACAGATAGGGCAAAACCACGATGCTCCCCACACCAAAGAAAATCGCACAAATCACCAGTGGATAGAAATTGCCACATTTCTGTACTCCAAAGACACAAAATGCAACGACGCTGACCAACACGAACAGCGAGAAAACAGAAACAAACTGGCGTTTTTGTTCTCGGTCCCAACTAGCAAAAACGAACTGCCAACCCAGCAAGTACCGGGCAAGCAAAAACGGCAGTGCCATACTCAGCGCCATCGCTGGAGCAGCCAACACGTAGTCCTTCACTGCATACTTCTCCAGAACTCCGCCAAACTGTGCAGCAATCACCATCACGCTAACGGTACCCAATAAACCAAACGTTCGAACTTGCCACTGTACGTTCAGCAAAGAAAACAACAGGGACAAAAAGAAGAAACTCGCCAACGTCATCCCAACAATGAAATACTGAGGAGCGCGAAAATAATCGGTCCCCATCAGAACGTATTTCTCAAAATGAAATTGAGAATACATCAGTAGGCTAACTGCGATAAAAAAGACCATCAGCCGAAACCCAAACTCCTCGTTCAAACCGCGAGGCTTCAGTTTTGGAACGCTGGCTTGAGTATCAAACTTCTTCATCGCACTACGAAATATCCGGTGTTTATCCGCTAAGCCTACAGCGCATCAATTTCTTCGTTCAAAACCATTGATGCCCCAAGAAGCCGCAACGCCACCAAACCTAGCCCAAGCCACGCCACTCCGGTGGCAAGCATCACGCTGAGAAAAGGTACGATTTCCATTGGATTGCCTGTAAACAAATACACGTTCAGACTAACCAAGAATCCTACCAACAAAACAATCAAACAAAACGCCAGGTACCACATCCAGTATCTGCGGGTTCGCATTACCAAATAGGTCAGTGGTAAAAGAAAGATTAGACCGATTCCAGCAACAATCGCACACGTAGCATTCGCCGCACCAGGATCTGTACTTCGGGTCAAACAAGTTACACATAGCGCGACAACCGCCATTGAAATCAACAATCCGGCGATCGAAACATTCTGACGCTTCACGACTGGATGCCAGCTATGTAAAACCAATTGCCAGCCAAGCAGATATCTGACCAACACAAATGGCAAAGCGGCACTAATGACAATCCCTGGAATCGCGGGTCCAAAAATTCGAGCTAGTTCATCGAACGCCATTCTTCCTATTCCACCGCCCAGCACGCCAACCGTCGTGATGGCGAGAACGCAGGCCACCGTGCTACACAGCCCCGCAAAACGAACTCCAAGAGGTGCATCAAGAAGTGAAAAAAAGATGGCGGGAAAAACCAAACTGGCCAGAACGATTCCCAACAAGCCGGCACCAATCGGTGCCATGCTTCCTGGCGGGAAATGGCGAAAGGCTACGCCACCTCCCAAACCGGCAAATAAACCAACGATCAGAACGCAACACAACAACCAACGTCCCGATTCCGCGCGGTAGTCACCTGGCTGCGACAGGGAAAGTTTATCCAGCAAGTTCAAGTCATTCACGACAAACACCTACTCCAGTTCAATGGGCACTTCGTCAATTTTGGCAGCGAGAATAAAGTCATTCTCCGAGAGGCCGCCGATTGCGTGCGTCCACAACTCGATGGAAAGATTCTTGTACGCTTCCAAGTGCAAATCCGGATGATGACCGTCTTCTTCTGCAATCACCGCAACGGCCTTGAAAAACTCCAGCCCGGCCAAAAAGTTCTTGACGGTCCAATCCTTGCGAATCCGTTGATTCCCTTTAGTCAAATACCAACCCGGGATCTTTTCCAGTTGCTCGGTAACAAAAGGAAGAGGGCAGGGATCGACGCCACCTTCACAAGGTTCGCACTTCTTTTTGGTTAGCTGTTCTGAGTTTTGAACTTCCACGAATATCTCCAATAATGGATTATGTCTAAAGTTAGGCGTTTACCGTTAACTGTAACGATTCCGCGTGTGGAGCCAATGCGTCAATCACGAATTGGATGTGTTCGTTGAGCTCAATGCCAAGATCTTCCGCCCCATTCTGAATATCATCCCGGCTGACTTTTTCGGCAAAACTCCTTTGTTTCATCTTCTTGCGAACACTCTTGGACTTCATCCCCACGATTCCGGTAGGACGCATAAGTGCAACCGCTGTGATGAATCCACAAAGCTCATCAACGCCAAATAGTGTTTTGTCCATTAATGATATTCGAGGACAGTCAGGAACTTGGTTAACATGCGATTTGATGGCGTAAATCACATCATCCGGGTAACCTTTTTCGGCAAGGATCTTCGAACCCTGCAGAGGATGATCAGGGGCGGTTGGCCAACGCTCGTAGTCAAAATCGTGCAGCAAGCCGACTATCCCCCACTTTTCAACATCCTCACCAAGCTTATTTGCGTAGGCCATCATCGCCAGCTCGACGCAAATCATGTGTCGCCGCAAACTCTCATTTTCGGTGTACTCACACATCAGGGCAAATGCATCATCGCGATTCATCATTCAACTCGTCTTCTTGGGGACCTTTAGGGATTTTGCCTTCACGCACTGACCTCAGAACCAACTCAACCACAACGTTCAACACGATGCACGTTAGAAAACTGGAGACCAACATGAACAGAAAGCCTGTGAGTTCCCAAAGCTCTTGACTCCTGAATCCAATCAGAAATGCCAATTGAGTCATCAGCAACCAACTGACAAGGAAAAGAAAAACACACTTCATGACAAACCAGAACCCGCCTACATAGACGGGTTGATCTTCATCGGGATTCAAGTTTTTAGACAAGACAAACTACTTTCACGTTGGGCTGACCAGCAGTTTATCAAAAGAGAGTTGGCAAACCAAAGGCTGCTGACCGCAGGACTTCGCCACCATCATTCGATTCAAGGCAAAACGAAACCTGCGAAACCGACCCTCTCCACTACTTGCAGTCATCGTCCTTCTCGGCATCTGACTTGCCTTCGTCATCGTCTGACTTCTCTTCGTCACCATCAGACTTGCTTTCGTCTGATTCGTCTTTCGAGTCGTCACTTTCGTCCCCTGCCTTTTCGCGTTTTTCTTCCAACTCTTTGAGCTGATCTTCGCGCCACGGCTTTTCAGATTGGTAGCTTTCCAACTCCTTGCCTAGGCTTTCTCGTTGATCGTCGTCGTCAGAAATCTTAAGCGCTTTCCCAACCCATTCGACGGCTTTTTCAAAATCTCCTGCCTCAGCATATCCGGAGGCAAGTGTACTGAGCACGTGGGCTTCCTTCCATTGCGTTAATTCGCCGGCTTTGGTGGCAAGCTCAATCGCTCGCTTGCCATCGCGAACCCCTTCAAAAGGAGAAGTGGCCAAAACCCAGGCCAGGTTGTTCAAAATTCCATCACTTTCCGAATCAATTTTCAGAGCCTCGTTATAGTCCGCCACGGCCTCTTGATGCTTGCTCAAACTCAGATAAGCATCACCACGCCCCCGAAGTGCCTCAACATCCTCGGTGTCGTCTTCGATTAAGTCGTCATAGATTTTGACGGCATCTTCTGGGCGATCCGCCGCGTTATACAGCATGGCCAATTGGGTTTTGAACTGTGTTTGCTGAGGTGCATTTCGAATCAAAACTTGTATATCCGCAATGGCTTGATCAAAATCCTCAAGCTGACCACAGAGTATCGATCGCATCCAGATTCCCTGAATCAACTCAGGTTCAACCTTGAGAGCGCGGTTTACATCATCCAACGCTTCCTGATACTTTTCACGATTGGTAAACACACTGGACCGAACCATCAAAGCTTGGACGTCGTTCTTTTCTATTTTCAACGCCTCTTCCGCATCACTAAAGGCTTCGTCAAATTCTTCTTTCTGAAGATGCAACCGAGCTCGCATCGTATAGGGCTCTGCTGAATCGGGAGCGATCTTGATTGCCTCTCCAAGTTTTTCAATGGCTTCATCGACACGTTCTTCGAACAACAAGGCTTCCACGATTCCCTTGTAGGCGTTTAGGTTTTCGGGTTCGGCTTCAATCCAAAGTTCAAAATCGTCGATCGCTTTGTCAGTCTTTTCCATCAACAGATATTGAGCAGCTCTCGAGCGAATTGCATCAACATTCGAAGGATCAATTTTGACCGCTTGGCTAAAGTCCGCGAGTCTAGCAGCTGGATCTTCCGACAGTGAGCCGCGGATGACGAGTGCCTTGGAAAGTTTTCCAGGTTCGTTCCCCGCTAGATCAACCGCTTTTTCAATTGCCTTCCGAGCTTCTTCATCGTCCCCGCCCATTCCGCGAAGTCGGGCCAACATAATGAAAATGTCCACGGACTCAGATTGTATCTCGACGGCTTCGTCCAGGCGAGAAATTGCTTGGCGCCGATAGGCTCTCCAACGTCGGTCAGTATTGGGAGGGAAAATCCGCTCCGACAAGGCTTCGGCAGTTTCATACAAAGTAGCAGCCCACAATTCGCGTGCCTGAACCTCAGCGTCCTTTTCTAAGCCTTTATCAATTGCTGATTTGCAGAGGTCGCAGACTTCGTCGAGCTGACGAGTATTCTCCGCGTTGCTTTTTAGATCAAAGGCCTTGTCGAGATCCTCTTGCCCTTCAATCTTTGGCTCCGCTTCCTGGTCTGCATCCTGAGTATCTGCATCTTCGTCTTGAGTATCTTCGTCTTGAGTATCTTCGTCTTGAGTATCTTCGTCTTGAGTATCTTCGTCTTGAGTATCTTCGTCCTGGTCTTCATCTTCGTCAGCCGACTCCTCCTGCTGCTCAGTGGGCGGATCACCTTCCTGCCCAAAACATGGGTTGGCAGATGTGAATGGAAATGCGAAGACGAGGGCCCAACACATATAGAAAAATAGTTGGTTGATGCGAGACATGGATTCTCCCTAAATTAACGTAATCAGCCAGTTGGTCTGTTACGCGGACGGTTTCTAGTTGCCCAATTTTAAGAAATTCAAGCCATTGGGAATATCGCTAAATCCTAAAAAGCTGCGACAATCTGACGCAATTAGAAACCACTTTTGGCGTTGATAAGCTAAACAGGTGACAGATTACGACTTTCGGACGGGCAGAACCGATCGAAAAGGAGTTTCAATCGCCGATTTTTATTGGTGTTTCTGGAATTGAGCATGTACAAAACGCTCGTCATGCGCGATCTTATTCAAAACTCACTCAAACTTCTTTTGGTTGATTCCCATACTTTGCGCCCCCCTTTAAGGTAGACAAAAAATGTCGCGACTATTTTGTTGTCGTTCGGTGGCTGGCATTCTGCCGGTCGTATTATTTGCTTTCATGATTTTGGCTTTTTCGCCGGAGGCGTTCGGATTGCAGGATGGCGAACCCATTGCCGCACCCGCGGGAGCAACCTCCTCGGACACAACTTCAGATAGTTCCGGGTCGATTCCTTGGATTCTCTACGTGATCCCAGTTTTTGGATTGATTGGACTTGCTTTCACGTTCTGGAAATCTAGTTGGGTGGCTCAACAGGAAGCCGGCACCGAAAAAATGGAACGAATCGCCAAAAACATCTCCGATGGTGCGATGTCCTTCCTAAAAGCAGAGTATTCGGTTCTCTTCATTTTTGTCGTTGCCGTCGCTGCATTGCTTGCCTATGCAGGAAAAATGCAAGGCG
The DNA here is from genome assembly GCA_965224765.1 of Mariniblastus sp. Classification (GTDB taxonomy): domain Bacteria; phylum Planctomycetota; class Planctomycetia; order Pirellulales; family Pirellulaceae; genus CAZDBA01. Next base: position 53,058 of record CBDDAC010000019.1, on the reverse strand, counting down.
AACTCTCATCACCGCTAATTGCGATGTCCTTTGGCTTGGGTGCGATTTGCTCTGCCCTTGCTGGTTTCATTGGAATGCGAGTTGCTACCAAGGCGAACGTTCGGACCACAAATGCTGCTCGCACGAGCCTCGGCAAAGCTCTCGAAGTTGCGTTTGCAGGTGGTTCGGTCATGGGAATGGGAGTTGTCGGACTGGGCGTACTCGGACTGAGTATTCTATTCATTGTGTTTGGGACCATGTTCGGCTTGGACTCACGTGAAAACATCACTCGCACGATTACGGTTTTGACAGGCTTCTCCTTTGGAGCCTCGTCGATTGCTTTGTTTGCTCGCGTTGGCGGTGGTATCTACACCAAAGCTGCTGACGTCGGTGCTGACTTGGTCGGTAAGGTCGAAGCGGGAATTCCAGAAGATCACCCACTGAATCCAGCCACGATTGCAGACAACGTCGGCGACAACGTGGGCGATGTTGCAGGAATGGGTGCTGACCTTTTTGAATCTTATGTCGGTTCGATCATCGGAACGATGGTTCTGGGAACCGCATTCTATGGCTTGGCTGAATTCAGCGGAGCCGATGGAGATGCCTTTGGCGGCCTCTCAGCCATCATCTTGCCACTCGTGCTGGCCGGCATTGGAATCCTGACCTCGATCGGCGGAACCTTCTTTGTAAAAGTGAAAGAAGGCGGAAACCCTCACCATGCACTAAATATCGGTGAGTTTGGATCAGCCATCGTTTTGCTTGTGATTACTTACGGAATCATCAAATGGATGATGCCTACTGAATGGGTAATGTATCCAGGATTGGAAACTGAAAGAATCATTACAAGCAATGGCGTGTTCTTTGCGATTCTATTTGGTTTGGCCGCTGGATTGTTGATTGGCAAGATCACCGAATTCTACACCGGTACCGGTACAAGGCCGGTAAGGTCCATTGTTGAACAATCGCAGACAGGTGCGGCAACCAATATCATTGCCGGTCTAGGCGTCGGCATGATGTCGACCGCTTTGCCAATCATTGTTATTGCTGCTGCGATTATTGCTGCATTTCAATTTGCAGGCCTTTATGGAATCGCGATTGCGGCGGTTGGAATGCTTTCCAACACGGGTATTCAACTTGCTGTTGATGCTTACGGCCCTATCTCGGACAACGCTGGCGGTATTGCTGAGATGGCTGATTTGCCTGCAGAAGTTCGCGAACGAACGGACAAACTTGACGCAGTTGGCAATACGACGGCTGCGATCGGAAAAGGCTTTGCCATTGGTTCGGCAGCGTTGACTGCACTGGCTTTGTTCGCGGCATTCATGGCGACCTACAACCTGACACACGACGTGCAACTTGTTGGCATTGACATCACCAATCCATTCGTGATGGCGTCGCTCTTTGTTGGAGCCATGCTACCGTTCTTGTTCTCGGCGATGTCGATGAACGCAGTTGGACGTGCGGCAATGGCCATGATTCAGGAAGTACGACGTCAATTCAGAGACATTCCAGAGCTCAAAGCTGCTTTAAATGTCATGAACAAGAACGAAGGAAAAGAGTTCGAAGATTGGTCCAAAGCGGATCAGGAAACATTTGACGCCGGCGATGGCAAGGCCGAGTATGGCAAATGCGTAGCGATCTCAACTCGAGCTTCGATCCGCGAAATGATTGTTCCTGGCCTGGTTGCCGTTCTAGTTCCGGTCGCCTTTGGATTTTTGCCAAAGTACTGTGGTCTCGAAGCTCCGCTGAACGCCATGATGCTGGGTGGTTTACTTGCCGGTGTTACCGTCTGCGGCGTTTTGATGGCTCTATTCCAGTCGAATGCTGGTGGTGCCTGGGACAACGCTAAAAAGATGATCGAAGAAGGATACACCACCAAAGATGGTACGAAACTGACGAAGGGCTCAACGGCTCACAAGGCAGCTGTTGTTGGCGACACCGTGGGTGACCCATTCAAAGATACTTCGGGTCCTTCACTGAACATCTTACTGAAGCTGATGAGCGTTGTTGCTCTGGTTATCGCTTCAATGATCTAAGTCGATCCTGATTCAACGAATTACAACCAAGGCCTCATTCATTGTCGATGAATGAGGCCTTTTTTTTGTCCAAATCCCTGCATATCAATCGGTGTTACTGAAACACTTCCTCCAAAACACACCGCGATATCCTGGCCGGCTGCATTTTGACGCTGGTTGTAGACCGCACAGGGAACGAACGTGCCGACTCCCTCCTTCTGGAACTCCAGCTGCATGGGTGTTCGATCAAGCTCACAATCGACAATTAAGACCTGCTGGACCTCCGAGACGGAAACGTCCGGGAAATTCACGTTGACGCCTGCCTGACACTCGTGAGCAGCATCGGCCCCAAGGAATGAAGGAATCATTCGTTTCACAAAAGCTTCGGCTACCGTCCAGTCGAAATCAGGATCCGCAATATCAAGCCGATGTTGCGAAAAGGCAATCGAGCGATGACCTTGCATCACCGCCTCACGCGTGGCAGCCACCGTTCCCGAAACATAAATATCAGTCCCCAGGTTGGCCCCATTATTGACTCCAGAAAACACCCAGTCGAAATCAATCTCCAACTGCGACACTCCAATTCGAACACAATCGGCAGGCGTTCCATCAAGAGAGAACGACTGTTTCGATTTTTCAGACAACTGCAGTGGACGCTCCCAGGTCACTTGGTGACTGATGCCAGACATATGGGTTGCTGGAGCAACAATCCAGACGTCGCCAAACTCTCGGGCCGCTTTGGCGAGTGCAGCCAGCCCGGGTGCATCCCAGCCATCATCATTAGTCAAAAGAAATTTCATGGGTCATTCGATAAAGCAGAAGACTTAACCCCAACAGCATACCGCCAAACCCGATGCTGCATAACTTGGCGCCTCATCACGATAGAAAATTGAATCAGTCTCCCGGCTCCAAAGTTCCCGCATCGATCAACTGCCTCGCTTTGAGAATGATCTGCTGAAAGGTTTTCGATTGCGATGCGTCAAGCTGAACCCCTTCAAGAGGTTTGACGACCTTGAGCGTCTTGCGAGGCATCTGTTTGTGTAGTAAAAGCACTTTCGCGAGATTCAACCGAATCGTCAAAGCCCGAGACTCGAACTTTTTCAAATACGACTCGGAGTAGAAAACTACCTTGTCCCACTCGTTCTTAGTTTGCAATTTGCCGATCAACCTTAGCAATCGGGGCTCATCCCAAGACGCTTTTGAATCGACCTGTCGAGCCTGACGCTCCATCAGAATCGCTGCGTCCAGATTGTCCGCCGCAAGATGAGCATCAACAGATCGCCAGATCTGCTCCAACCGAAAACGCTTGGAGCCTTCTTTTTGACGTTGCTTTTCTTCCTTTTCCGCCAGCTCCCTGGGAGAAAGTTTTCGAGGTTTGCGTTTACGTGGATCCTTCCCTGCCACCTCCATCATGATTGAGAAAAAATCTTCGTGATCCGTTTTTACGATGCCCTTCCACCACAACACTGTCGCTGCAGTTGCCCCCACCGCCGCCCCAACCACATGCAGAAATCCGGTGTCAACCAATCGCTCACCAAACAAGACGCTTGTCAGATCCATCAAGACATAGCAGATGCCAAAAATCATGATCGGAATTCGCGGAAAAAACACATAGAACCAAAGGATCAATAGACAGATCACATTGAACCGCGGCCACCACAACATCGCGGTTGCCATCACTCCGTAGATCGCTCCCGACGCTCCTAAGGCAAGACCACCACTCGGTACGCCAAGCGTCAGCACCTGCGTCGCCATCGAATCGAAAATCCCAATGGCCAGGTAATAGACCGCGAACTGCCAGTTCCCCATTCGGCTTTCTACGACCAAACCAAACAATCCTAAAAAAATCATGTTGCCGATCAAATGCATCACGTCCAAATGCATAAAGAACGACGTCAGCCATTGGACCGGATGAATACCACTACCGATCCAAAGGGCAAATGGTCGCCAACCTGAAGACTTATTCTCCTGGAACATCTGCCGTTTCAGTTCCGCTTCCAAATCCTCAACGTCTTCGAGGTCTTCAAGGTCAAACTCCCGATTGTCAAAATCAAACTCTGGTTCTTCTTGGGCCTCCGCGCGCCCTGGCAAATCCAATCCAGGTCGATCAAAATCTTGAATTGCACTCGAACCGGAAATCCTGGCCGCGACCGGCTGATGATTTGAGGACCGACGGTCCGCTTCCCCCACCGCGCACTGAATAATAAAAACGCAGATATTCACCACAATAAGAATCCCAGTGGCGATTGGCCAATGGTAAATGGGCGCGTCGGTTCCGATTGGAATAAGCATATGAAATCCGAATAAAGGTCCGAGGCATTCTAGTGTAAGTTGCGACAACCTCAATGCGCAAGGCGATCGAGTTGACCTGGTTGGGCAAACGAACTTACCCAAGGCCAATTCCCCAAAGGTACTTCAATCAGGGGCGAAGAAAATCAGCCAACGCCTCAAGCCCCAACTGTAAATCGGCACGCCCAAATCCCAATCGAAAATGATTGCCAGGCACGTCAAACATCGCGGCGGGGGCAAGCAAAACACCGCATCCTTCAAGCACCGATTCGCAAAATGAAGCCACATCTTGTTGAATTAATTCGGGAAAGGCAATTGAGCCTGCCAAGGGGCGCTTCCAACGAAAAAGGTCATTGAACTCATCGAAGAAATGATCCAACAAGCCAAGATTTTTCTCAATGATCTGCAAATTTCGATCAACCAATTGTTGTCGATGGCGCAGCCCCAACTCAGCCAAAAACTCACTCGGAGCACTATTACAAATGGTCGTGTAGTCCTTCATAGACTTCAGTCGTGATAACACTTCCTGATTTCGAGTGGCGACCCAACCAATTCGCAACCCCGCCAAACCATAAGTCTTTGACATCACACCAAGTGAAACGGCCGACTCAGCCATATCGCAACCCGCAGGCAAACGATTCTGTGATTCATACTCACATTCTCGATAAACCTCATCACAGAAAACAATAATCCCCCGATCTGCGGCAAACGAGTGAAGCGACATCCAGTCCGCATGACTCATCAAATACCCCGTCGGATTATGTGGCGTATTGATAATGATCGCTCGCGTGTCCGGGCGAATCAGGCATTCCAGCTGCTTGAGATCAAGCTTCCAATCCCGCTTCGGATCGGCACGCCACAAATCAACTTTACCAGCCACTCGATTGGCAACTTCGAACAAGGATTGATAACAAGGCGAATGAACGATCACATGATCGTCCTGACATAAGCATCCATAAGAAAACAAAAAAATCGCCTCCTGAGCTCCACCGAACACCAGCACATCATCGGCACCTGCATGCTGGTAAATATCACTGATCGCCGCTCGCAGGGATGGGGCGCCCAAGGACTCGGTGTAGCCCAAACCCAGCTTATGAAACCGGTCTGCAGCACCGTCTTCCATCGCCAGCAGGTCGGCGATCGATATGGACTCACAATCTGACGAACACAGTAAGTATTTGGCGGTAAACTCATGCCTGGCAAAAAAGCGTTCGAGCTGAAAATCAGGAAGGTTCATAGACTTGAGTTCATCGAAATTGGTTAGCGAATGAGAAACTGAAACAATCGTTAAACTCTACCTGAACCGATTGGTCGTGGCAAAATGCAACCGTTCTTGGCTTGAGATGGCAAAATGAATGGCTTGATTGATTCAGTTTGAACCACTTAACCCTATTGCGACGAAGCTACTGAAGAAATTTGTTCTGGCAATTTCTCGTGTCAGATAACCCTTGATGTCTGGAGACCAGTCGTGGTTCATAAATTCCTTGTTGCCGCTATTTTGACCGTACTTTGCTCTACGCTGGCAATCGCTCAGTGTAGCTGTGGTGATTGTGACGGCGAATCATCCTCCTCATTTCCCGTCGGCTCCAACTACCTGTCAATGGATAATGTATACGGCAATATGCCAATTGGCGGCTGTGGAGAATGCGGTTCCGACAAATGCGATGGCGATTGTTACGGCACCAATGGCACGCGGTCCTGTAACGCACTTTCCCAATGTCCCTATATCAGTGTTTTTGGGGGCGGCAGCTGGATAGACTCGTTCAAGCAAGCAAATATTGGACAAAACACCATCGATGCAAACCGAGGTGGCTTCGATGACGGTTACATTTTCGGAATGGCGATCGGGAGCCAAGTTCACCCCAACGTTCGTTACGAACTGGAGACCTCGTTTCGAAACCACAATGCGGAAGAATGGTTCGTTGAAGACTTCGCCGGTGGAATCGTCATTGCCAGCGCACAGAACCCTGCAACAGGGGAACTGGACAGTGTCGCCGGTATGGTCAACATCCTTTTCGATTTCAGCAAGCGGCAACCTGGCTGCACAAATTTCTATGGCGGCGTGGGCGTGGGAATCATTTTTGTCGATGGCGAAATCGTTTCCGCAGGAACGACCTATGATGTCAGTGATTCCTCAGGTGCATTCCAAGCAATCGCGGGTGTTTCGCGAGCCATCAATCAACGTGTCGATATCTTCGGCGAGTACCGTTTCCTAAACGCTCAAAACGTTCTGGTCACGGATCAAACAACCCCTGTTTCGCTGGGCGATTTCGAATACACAAACAATAGCTTTTTGTTCGGTCTTCGCTTTCGCCGATAGAGTGTCGGCCAGTTGGATTCCCGATTTTAGACGGCTACGTCTCTGCAGGCGGAGTGCGGTGAGCTCAATGGCTTTCAAAACGGTGCATCCGGACGTTGCAGGAGCCGAATTTTGGCAGGTTCGTTCAAGAGCAACTCAAGATAGAGCTCTCTAGGCATGCCCACGCGTTGCGAGGAGCATGGCACCCAAGAAGTCCGGCGGGGCAAGTTCCAGGCATGCTCCGTCAGTTCTTCCCCCATCACCACTTAAAAACGCGGCTGTCGCTGAAAATGGGTTTCCTCTGGCGCGAAGAATTTCCAGGTTCTTATGCGTGAACAAAGCCACGCGTGAAACATGGCCGACGTATGAAAGGGCCAGCAGCTCGTTCCTCGCTGACGCGTCTAGGTTGTGATTAAATTCTGCAGCGACAGTTTTAGCGAAATTTTGGCGCTGGATTTTTGATTTTGAATTTTTGTTTGCCGTTTTTCAGGCTTGGTATGTTTTTGTGTTTCGATTGGTTGCTTTTTGTAGCATTCAATCGCGCCCTTTCTGCTTTAAATCGCCGCTTTGACGCCCTTTAACGCCATCCAACGCATAAAGTTAAACGTCAACGCTACGAGTAACGTTGACGATTGCACTCGAGCCAAACCTCGAACTCGAAACTGCTGGAGCCCTCGGTTGCGGAACTCCGCGTTAGGAAACTCTGCGATCGAAGGCCGCGCTTTATAAAGTTCCTTTGCTGAGTCCGTTGCCATTCGCTGCCGAAACTTGAACACCTCGTCGGTGTCTTTCGGCTGACGTTCATGCGGATCGTTGCCGTTTTTTAGCAGCTTTGCTTCTTTAGGAATCGGACCATAAACCGCAGTGCCTTGCCTTTCAAGCAACGTGATATCAGCGTGCGTCGTAAAGCCGCCATCTACCAGCATTTTCTCTGGAACCTCGCCATGCCGAGCAACTACTTTTTTGTGCATGACGCTCATCTGCCCGCCGTCACTGCCATTGTTGTTGACTTCCACGTCGAGGATTACACGAGAATCTGCTGTCGTCGCAAGGTGAACGTTGTAGCAAGGACGGTAGCCACCACTGGCCACTTTCATCTTGCGGGCGTCAGGGGCTGTTGTGCTACAACGAGCTTCAGCACCGCTACCCTTCTTGCGTTTTTCTTTGCGGGCGCGAAGTTCTTGAAGTTGTTCCAGAGCGTCAGCGAGCCGTGATTGGCGTTCTTCGGCGGAGCGAAGTTGAGCCGCTTCTTGCTTTGAACGACTTGTTTGCCCGATAGAAGAATCGTCCGTTTCTGCTCGCAATTGTTCTACGCGTTGCTTGGCCTGGCTCAAGCTTTCTGTGAGCGTGCCTTGGCGGCGAAACGAACCTCCACCAGCGCTGGCGCGAACACGCATCCCATCTTGAGCAATCACATCGAGTTCAACTAAACCTTGCGAGATCAGCGTGCCGACCGTTTCGCTGAGAAGCTCGTCAAAGAACTCGGGGTTGGTTGAGCGGAAATCACTCAAGAGGTGGTGGTTGACGCTGACTCCGCCGCAAATCCACATGTAGCCAAGGTCGCGTTCGCACAACCGTGCCACGTGACGGGCGCTGCTGATCCCTTCGAGCGTCGCGAACATCCAAAGTGAAAGAAGAATTTTCGGATCGACCGGCGTCCGTCCTGCACGCCCTTCCACTGCCAGGATCTTTCCGTAAAGCTTTGAAAAATCCAGTGACTCTACATATTCCCAAACCACGCGAGCACGATGGTCTGTCGAAAGAAGTTCGTCGAGGCAGAAAGGTTTCCATTCTGCTTGCTGACGTTCTGGCCGTTGCACTCGTGCAAACACTCTTTTTTTTATTGTTCATTACTAAGTTTTAGCGCAAAACAAATACTTGCTCCAGCCCAGTTGATTTAATCACAACCTAGTCGGGTTTCCGGTAAACCACTGCTTCTAGTTAATCGATTCATGTACGAATGAAAATGTCACAATCTCAGCGGGTTACCATGGATGGACCTTAGGATGCCAAAGACCGGATACCCTTCCTCCGGGCCACCGGGAGGGTCGGGAGCGCAGCGACCGAGGAGGGGAAGCCACTGCCGTTGTCCGAAGCTGCAAAACCGCCTGTCTCGACTTGCGGCTGACTCAGTGGCTCGCTGCATCTGAACATCCACATTCCGCCTTCCTCGGAAACCCGAAGCGTGAGCGAGGACGAACCTGACACGTCCTCGCTCACGCGTCGGGTTTCCATAAAACACTACGTCTAAGTTTTCGCTTCATGTACAGTTTGCCGAAGAATAGCAATTCCTCAAGAACGCATTTTGCCACAGAGTGGCAACTGCCTTTAGCCCCATTCTTTCAAACTGGGCACTCCCCATCCAATGCATGTCGCAGAGCGATAATTTCAAAAAGCCTGAGTTTCAATCCCAGGTCCTTACATTGACACAGAGACAAAAACGTCCAGATAATGTAAAAACACTTGCTGTAAAAAATCGACCAAAATAGTGGTACATAGTGCCAAGGTCTTTTCATTTAGAGACTCAAGGGTAACGACATGACGACTCACGAAGTACGCCGCGAACTTCGATCACCTCGTGAAATGCGAAAAATGCGAAAAGCGGGGCTGCTGGTCTGGCAAGGCCACCAGGCAGCCTATCGGATTTTGAAACCCGGAGTCACTACTGCCGATCTAAACGAAGCGGTCGCCAACGTGTTTAAAGAACATGATGCTGAGCCCTTGTTCCTCAACTACCCTGGGCCAACTCCTTTCCCCGCAGAAACCTGCATTTCGGTCAACGAGGAGTTAGTTCACGGAATTCCGGGCTCTCGCGTCATCAAAGAAGGTGATGTCGTCAGTATCGATACGGGATGCCGGCTTGATGGATGGTGTGGAGACGCGGCCTACACGCACGCCATCGGAAACATCTCAGCTGCAGCCAAGCAACTTCTCGAATTGACGCTCGACACACTCAACCTCGCCATTGAGTTGATGTCGACGAAGAAAAAGTGGAGCGAAATCGCCCGAGAAATGGCAGCCCTGGTCAACGACGCAGGTATGTTTGTGGTTGAAGAAATGGTGGGGCACGGGATTGGCAAGAACTTGCATGAATCTCCATCAGTTCCCAACTACTGTAGTGGCGAGTACGTCCTGGACGGAGATTTCGATTTGCGGCCAGGTCTTGTCATAGCGGTTGAACCGATGGTCCAAATCGGGACTCGTGAACTTCGCTGCCTGGATGACGACTGGACTCAAGTCGCCGCAGATGGAAAATATGCCGCTCATTTTGAACACACCATTGCACTGACAAACGACGGCCCCAAACGGCTTACGGGCCCACCTTCCGATGATGAATTGGATGCGTTACCCGATGGGTTGCAAGACAAAAGCCAGTGGCTTGTTTGGTAGCTCTCATTTCTGCACAAATTGATGCTGCGGACTTTGATTTCAAGGACAAAGTGGTATCGCCCGATTCTGAGACGAGATAAGATAGGGACTAACTAAACAACACACCGAATCCAATTTTCACGGACTCGCATTATGCAAAAAACCAAATGGTTGTTAGCTGTGCTCATCGCGGTACAGTGCCTTTCAACGCTTGGAACCTGTGGGGCTCTAGCAGCCGGAGAAGTTCCTCAAAACCAAGCCGATGACAAAAGTGACTTGAAAATTTTGTTCGTGGGCCAGGATCCTGAAAATCCTGTCATCGTTTTTGCTGACGCATCAGACAAACGTCAACAGACTCTTTACAAGGAAAGAACTGGCGCCTTTGAAAAGTTCCTTAGCGAACGGTTCAATAATGTAAAAATCGTTTTTGGCGCCGACTACACAGCGGAGATGTCAGACTCTTTCGATGTGACCGTCTTCGACTCGCGGCCCAAAGCTTTGACTGAAGCAGTTCGCGATGATGATGACTACACGCCTCCTACCTACCTACCGTTGGATTTTGATCGGCCTGCACTGTTGATTTCTGAGAACTCGCCACTAATCGGCGAAGGCATCGGACTCAAACTCGACTGGTTGTGAATGTGTCTTGATGCCCATGCGCACGGGATGCGTACCGACCACGAAATTTTCAATCATCCGATCAAAGTTAACTTGACCATCGAAAATGAACCGACGCCCAGTTCATACGCGCACTACAAGGAAGGAAAAGACCTCGGGGAATCGATGCCAATGTGGCGAGTCCAAACGGAAGGTTATGCGACCCACCCTGGGCAACTTGTCGGCATCGTTTCTCGGAACTCAGGGTTCCTGGATTCACCTGACACTGAGTGGATCTCGGGTGGCGTCAACAGCAAGGGCCCCGAGGCCGTTGCGATGGGGCGACACGGCAACTTCTTTCACTGGGGATTTGCTGCTTCGCCGACCTATTTGACTGCCGAAGCCAAAGACGTCTTTTGCAACGCACTGCACTACATTGCCAAGTTCGAAGGTAAAACACCAATCGCACGCAAGGTTTCAGGCGTCATGATTCGAACTGCGATCGATGATGCCATCGCAAGCATGGGCGAAGAAAGTTATGCCGAAACCGTCGCACAATATGAAGAGATGCGTGCTGAAGGCGAACAGCGCAACGCAGAGATTCAAAAGCGGATTGATGACGGTGAAGAAGTTTCGGAAATGCAAAAACAGATGCTCCAATTCCCTCCAATCGAAATCCCATCAAGGACAAGCCGTGCAGAACGACTGGTTTCCGCGGAGAAACTTGAGGAACTCGATAGAGACCCTGCAAAGCTGACCGAGCATCTACTCGAAATCAAACCCTACGTCCGCCCTAACGGCTGGTACGAGTTGACCGTTGACCGAAGACCTGATGAATCTGAAAATCGCCAACAACGACCCAGCAATGCTCGACAAGGCAATTAAGATGTTGGGATCAGACTCGGACGACGAAAAAGCACTTGGGATGACGTTGCTAACCCGTTACACCAACGAATCCTTTGAAACGCAGAAGGACTGGGCCAATTGGCTGTCCGCCAAACGAAGTAAATTGTTCTTCACCGAAGCGGGTGGATACAAATGGCTGGTCAATGAGCGACTGACTAAGGACGTCAAAAAAGCGACTCCAAAGCCGGCTCTCGAAATGCCCGTGTCCGCCAAGGCCTCCGCTCGCACTCCTTTTGTGAGCACCATGTCAATCGAAACCGACGGTGATGGGTACGTACTGAATGTAAACGTCGACATTTTTGAAGGCTGGCATGCCTACGACGTTGTCAGGGAAACATCCGCATACCGTTCCGTTCAGTTTGAGCTGGAGTTGCCTGAAGGAGTTCGACAAGTTGAAAAATGGGATCGCCCACTTTCCAGGCCTTCAGCTGATGCACCAGGGGTCACCACGTACACAGGCAACATCAGTTTTAGTTGCCGGGTTGCCGTTGAAGATCTAGCGTCAGAAGGCGAAATCTCCTGCGTTGTCAGTTATCAGGTTTGCGATCACCAAAGCTGCCGCCCTCCTAGTACAGAGAAGCACAAGGTGGCGATTACGCCTTAGCAGACGTCCGTTTCAATGGGTCATCGCTGCAGGACGAAAAAGCTGCTGTGGACAGACTCGGCCCAACCGTCGGCCGGTAGGAACCGGCCCTACAAAGAACGCCTTACAGTCTTCAGCCGATTATCGATTGGCTGAAGACTTTTTCATGCACCCAAAGCTCAACATTCATATTGATTGCGGCCATATTAGATACCCTCCCTTCGGGCCCTTCGGGAGGGTCGGACGCATCGCGGCCGGGGAGGGGAATCGCAACCGGGCAGGGAAAGCCCTGCATCCGTACGACGTTGAACCCCACGAATCAAACTCGCAACCCAACAACGAACTTCACGTTCAGGGGCCGATCACTTCAACTTACTCATCATCGCAGCAAAGGGCCTGAATGGGAAAACTCCCTCTTCGCCAGAAACATGATGCGCATTGCGGAGTGAGTAGCAGGGATATTTTCCAGAAAACACCTTCCCGAGTTCATTGTCATTCGACCATTCGTAATCATCTTCAGGAGGCAACAGAAAAGTACAGCTTGCCAAATCGTTGATTTGTTTGAAATCGAAGTCCAATCCTAGTCCCTGATAAACCGACTTGATGATCTGCTTGCGAGCAGGGACCTCGGTGATTTCACTTTTTCCGATTCCAACGAACTTGGCTAGGAGCAAGAACGCTTGATCTGGAGTCACACTCAGCGTGTCCGGATTTGCCTTCCAGTAGTTCCAAATCTGAATCATCTCCGACCACTGGATTCCGAATGGATGCCACTCGCCAAAGTCCCACCAACCAATCTGATACTCCGTCTCGTCATCAGGTGCTCGGAACCCGGCATTGATCGCGTAAAAATCGACGTAGATTTCCAGCGAAATCGAAAACTCATGGCAGTCCAAACGGATCTTCAATGGCGAACACTCAGAATCACCCTCGGGTTCCGCTTCGAACCCAAAGTATTGACTCAACAGATCTTGTTCGAGCCCAGCTTCGTCTCCCTTTTGGTAGTACAGCCAAAACTTGGTTTCGTTCAAAATTTTCATAGAATCATTTTGAGTCATTTTCACTATCCGTCCTTGCGGAAATACTTCTTTTCAAATTCTTGAACCACCACGCGCTGAGTTAGCCTTGGATTGACGTGGGGGCGGCAGTTGAGCAGCAGCCGCTGTCCCTCCTCTGCACTCATGCCCTGCGTTTGAATCAACCAACAAAGCGCAACCGTTGCGCTGCGAGCCCTACCGGCCTTGCAGTGAACGTACACGACTCGTCCGTCGGCGATCTGCTCAACCATGAAATCAACAGCATGCTGGACATCCTCAAAACGGGGATGGGTAAAATCGACGGTTGGAATTCGAAGTTGTTTAATATTATACTTTTCGTACTGTTCGATCGGACCTTCATACTCTTCACAGGTGTTGACCACGGCCCCGACGCCGGCTTTTGCCAACCCAGGAACGTCACGGGGAAACGGAAACGCTCCAACAATCACGTTAGGGTCAACTTCATCCCACCAATTACGGACTTTGAGCCAACGCCCCAACAGCATATTCCAGCCCAGGGTCGGATAGAAAATCGCCCGGGCAACGATCCAGTTCCAACGCATCAAATTCGTTCTCAAAAAATCAAGGCGGGTTATTAAGCCAACCCGAAGAATCTACTATCATTTGTCTTTTCGGGTCACCCGCAATTGCCTGGGATGAGAAATTATCGCATGAATCCTTCAGACTGGACCGCTGACGATGCCGCCGATCTCTACCATCTTGATCGATGGGGACTGGGATATTTTCGAATTGACGAAGAAGGCCATCTGATTGCCTGTCCAAATGCCCATGCCAGCCGCTCCGTACGTATTACTGACGTTGTCAATCGTTTCGAAGCGGACGGGTTTTCGCCGCCGATTCTCATTCGATTTCCCGGAATTATTCAACATCGGATCGGCGAAATCAATCGAGTCTTTTCCGAAGCAATCAAGGAGTTTGAATTCCAAGGAACCTACCGGTCGTTGTTCCCCGTCAAAGTCAATCAACATCGCGAAGTCATCCAGGCGACGATCGACGCTCATGCCAGATTCGGTGGAGGCCTGGAATCGGGTAGCAAAGCGGAATTATTGTGCGTCATTGCGATGTCCGACAATAAAACACCAATTTTGTGCAATGGCTTCAAAGACGAAACGATCATCGAGATGGCGCTACGCGCAATCAAACTTGGCCGCCAGTTAACCATCGTTATTGAAAAGGCCAATGAGATTCAGCTGGTCGCTCGATTGTCGAAAAAGTTGGGCGTGAATCCCAAACTGGGCATTCGAATCAAACTGTCGTCACAGGTCACCGGGGGACACTGGCAGGAATCCATGGGACAAAGAAGCAAGTTTGGACTTACGATTCCAGAACTTCTGCAAGCCATCCAAGAACTCGAAGAGCTCGATCTTCTCAACCAAGTGAATTTGCTTCACTTTCACCCCGGAAGCCAAATCAACAACGTTCGCCAGATCAAGTCGACTTTGATCGAAGCCACTCGGGTCTATGTGGACCTGGTCAAGAAAGGCGTGCCGCTGGAGGTCATCGATGTCGGCGGGGGACTGGCCGTGGACTACACGGGGAATCGCAACCGCAGCCCGTCCAGCATGAACTACACGTTGCGAGAATACGCCAATGACGTGGTCTATTACATTGCCCAAGTCTGCGATCAGGCGCAGGTAAAACATCCGACGATCTACTCGGAAAGTGGTCGAGCGATGGTGGCTCACCACAGCATGCTCGTGGTCCCGGTTGTTGGCACGTCTCGAACGAACGTCAAATTCGATCAAAACGAAACCCTGAAACCAGACGATGCAGATATCGTTCCACTGAAAGAGCTTTTTGAAATCCGAGACGACCTGATACAAAGCAACTTGCTGGAGAGTTTTCACGACACTCAATCTTCACTGGAAATCGCTTTGCAAATGTTTGCGACTGGGCATTTGACGATCGATCAACGAGCCCTGGCGGAATCCCTTGCCAGAACGATCTACCTAAAAATCAACCAACTCCTGGAGCAGCTCGATTTCGTTGCCCCTGAACTTGAAACGCTCGGTTATCAATTGGCCGATACTTACTTTGCCAATTTCTCGATGTTTCAGGCTCTGCCCGATAGCTGGGCACTCAAACAAGTCTTTCCAGTGATGCCAATCCACAAACTGGACCAGCGTCCCACACGATTCGGCGTGATCGGCGACCTCACCTGCGATTCGGACGGTAAAATCGACTGTTTCATCGGCGACTCGACGCAAAAAAAATGGCTGCCGCTCCACCCATATACTGATGGCCAAGACTACTGGATCGGTATATTTCTGGTGGGAGCTTATCAGGAAGCGTTGAGTGATGACCACAACCTGATGGGCAAGTTCCATACGGTAACGGTCCCGAGCGTCGATATCGAAGCCAGTTTCGTCAAATCTGGGTCAACCCTGACTGACGTCTTGGAGCATGTTCACCACGATTTTGATGCGGTGATGGAAAGACTGGCGGATTTCGTCGAAGGTGCCGTTGCACACGGAATGATTTCGGTCGAAGAAGCGGCGCAGACTCTTGACTGCTACAAGGCTGTATCTCTCAAATACACGTATCTTGAAAAACCGTCAGAGCCCGATCAGCAAACTCCACCGACGGCCAAAAAACAAACGCCCCTTAATCAATCACAAGCTCAAAAAGGACTCTGAATGTCACAATCACTCACCTCACTTATTAACTGTGGAACCAAACTCTGGCTGGACAGCATCGACCCCGACCTAGTGCGTGAAAATCGCGAACTTGGAGCAACCGGAGCCACATCCAACCCAATTATCGTTGCGGATTTGATTAAATCAGGACGGTTCGACAAACAGATCCAACAATTGATCGCCACTGGCGCTGACGACAACGAACTCGCTTGGAAATTGACCGATCAAATGGTTGCCGACGCTCAATCTGTCTTTCAATCCGTTTGGGAATCCACAAAAGGCAACGACGGATATGTTAGCTTTGAGCTCGATCCATTGCTTGAAGATACTGACTTGAACATGCCTCACGATCAGCGAGTGGCCCGCTATATTGAGCTTGGCAAAAAGTGGTCTGAAGGCCACACCAATCGGATGATCAAAGTTCCAGCGACTCCCGCCGGAATTGACGCTCTGGAAGAACTGGCTGCAGCGGGCGTCAGCCTGAACGTCACTTTGATTTTCAGCGACAAACAATATCGGGCAGCCCGAAACGCTGTCTGGAAAGGTGCTCAACGACGCGAGAATTTGGACCATTTCAAAAGTGTATTCAGCATTTTCGTTTCTCGAATCGATGTTTACACCAATAGCGCTCATGACGACTTAACGAGCCAAAGCCAAGGACTCGTTGGCATCATCAATGCACAAAAAATTTGGTCAGAAAACTTTGAGTTCTGGAAAGACAAAAACTGCCCACTTCAGCAAGAAATCATCTTTGCCAGCACGGGAACCAAGTCTCCTAACGATCCAAAGTGGAAGTATGTTGCCGCGCTTGCAGGTAGTGATATCCAAACCAACCCGCCTGCAACTAACGAAGCTGTCGCTGCCAGCGACGTCGCTTTCGAGAAAAAAATCGATCAGTTGCCGCCAACCGACGTTCTTTCCGAAGTCTACGGGAAAGTAGATTTTGAAAAAATGGAAGACGTCCTGATGGAGCAAGGCATTGCGAAATTTGCCCAGCCCCAGCATGAGTTGATTGCACTAATTGGCAGCAAAAGAAAAGAAGTCGCGAGTGCCTAACCACATGTGCCACTGCGTTCCAACCGACGGTTGGAACGCAGATCAGCGCATAAAAAAGCCCTCGGTAACTTTGGGTCCCAGGGGGGCTAAGAACACCTCAGTAGTCCGAGAGCGATTGGACGGGTTCGACTCTAGCATCCATGCCGGAGTCGCCTCCTGCGATTAGAACTGGTTAAACAGCAAGTAACATCAACATCCATGTTTCCGCTACCTACCAACCAATCCAACCGTTTGGTTTTGCTCTTTGGTTGGAGTTGTTTTTGACGCCTCACAACCAACGGACCGGCAGATTAGGAAATGGGCCTGAAGGGGTCAATACAAATTTGGTCAATTATTTTGTTTTGGCTAAAGCTGCTATCAAGCAACCAATTTTGCATTTTTTAAACGTGAAAAGAAACTGGTGTTGTGGCAATTTGATCGCTTGGCAAAAGCCCGCATTTCGACAGCGTGAAGGTAGTTTTTAGTTTCTTTTCGATGCGACACCATCAATTTTCGACGCAATTTTTTTTCGAATTTGTTTGAATAAATATAGGTCCAATATGAAAACCGGTGTCTTGGTTCATGGGTGCAACTTGCTAATCGAAAACTGGCGTCACGTCGCCTGGGGCGACCCACCTGATCGGCTTGGAAGAATCCCTCAAGGGGTTTTGGTTGCTGTTGAACACGATGCATCAACAATCGTTTTTGGAACTGGTGCGTCCAGCAAAGCATTTCGCCTCGGTGACACAGACAAAAAAGATCAGGAGCTTTTGGAAGCCAACTATTCACTGGAATACTTGCGTGCTCATTTCGCGAGCCTGGCCAAATTCTCCGTCTTGGTCAAACGTTTCCCTGCCCTAAAGACTCCTGAAGGGATTTCTGAAGCCTGCACTCACTTGCTTAGCAGGATTATCGTCGATACGGATTCCCAGAACACGGCGGAGGAGATTCGCAACGCTGGTGAAATTTTCCTAAAACGCGATGTCGAACGAATTATTCTCGTTTCCAGCCCTTCGCATGTGGTTCGGTGTCTTCGTGACGCAACGGCGATTTTTCACTCAGAGCCGAAATTCTCGCGTTTTACAAATGAAATCTATGCTTGCCCGAGCACCACATGTTACGAGGGCACTTCTGCCGGAGATGTCGTCGTCGTCGAACCGCCTCATCGCCCTGATCGGCATGTCGTTCCCACGCACCGGCGAATTCAGCGAATGCTCACCCTTCAAAAACTGAATTACGAAGACCTCGTCTCCTTAATCGAAGAATTCGACGATTTGCTTCAACGATACGAAAATCGTTACTTCAACGAACCGAATTAGGCTTTGCCTGAAAATTGGCTACTTGCTTAGGAAAACACCGCTTTTCCATCCTCCTGCTTCGACAAGACAGAAAACTGATCTTGGTCATAGCGTCTGACTCACCCTAAAATCGCCTACTTGATCGGCGTTCCACTGGGAGGTCAATTCAAATTATCGGCTGAATGAATCTCGTTCAACGATATTGCCTGTGAGTAACCAACACTCGTCAAATAGGTTTGAATTGCCATTCCAGCTGCGCATACCACACACAATCCATCAGTCTCTTCAGCCATTCGAAGTACTGACTGTAGCAAGCAAACGGAATTGCACGCGTGAACGAAGTTACCAAACATGTCTTGATTCTGCTTACGGTCGGCGTGGCCGTTTTCTTCACTAATCTGGGGACAGCCAAACTTTGGGACCGCGACGAACCGCGTAACGCTGGCTGTGCCGTCGAGATGATGGAGCGTGCCGATTGGGTCGTTCCCATCTTCAATGATGAGTTACGAGCTCAAAAACCTGTACTGCTTTACTGGCTCATGATGACCGCCTATGCCGTTTTTGGTGTCAATGAATTTGCCGCGAGATTCTGGTCAGCCGCATTGGCGATTGGAACCGTGATGGCGACCTACTTCATTGGTAAACGGCTCTTCAATTCTCGAGTTGGCCTGATGGGCTCTACCGTATTGGCAACGACTGTCATGTTTGATGTGGCCGGACGTGCAGCAACTCCAGACTCCGTATTGATTTTCTTCGGTACCATGGCGCTGATGATCTACGTGTTGTCCGTGTTCCGAGTGAACCCAACCGAAATTAAGCCACAAAAACCAATCAGCTGGTTTCCGACCAATCGATGGTCAGTGCTTGGAATCTTTACCTGTTTAGGTTTCGGGACACTTGCCAAGGGCCCGATCGGCTTCTTGCTTCCGATGGCAATTATCGGAATGTTCATGTTGCTAATGCGAGCAACGGTCGTGAAATCCGACTCGGGCAAAACTCTAACCGCCTTGAAAAACATCTGGCAAATCGTGAACCCCGTCCATTTCGCCAAGACCGTTTGGTCAATGCGCCCCATCACCGCGGTGTTGGTGATCCTCGCCATTGCGGCACCTTGGTACATCTTGGTGGGAATTCGGACTGAGGGAGATTTCCTACAACGGTTCTTCCTCAACGAGAACTTTGCCCGTGCCACCAGCGCCATGGAGAATCATTCAGGTGGACTCTGGTACTATCCAGCCACAATTCTCATTGGCTTTTTCCCTTGGTCAGTTTTTGCGTTCCCTGTAACTCTGTTCGTTTGGCGCAGACTCAAATCTGCAGCGAGCCCGGAACAACGAACCTCGACTTGCTTTCTGGTATGTTGGGCTGGAGTCCAGGTAGGCCTGTTCTCATTGGCCAGCACCAAACTTCCAAGTTACGTGACGCCATGCTTTCCAGCGCTGGCCATCCTGGTCGCAGCGGGACTTTGGTCATTTGCTCTAAATCAAAAAGTTGTGGCTGAGCGATGGTTCCGCCTGGCAGCAGTGGTGCTCGCGTGCACTGGAATCATAACCATCGTGGCCATGTTTTTTGTGGCTCAAAAGTATCTCAATGGTGACATATGGATCAGCCTGATTGGCTTGGTGCCTCTAGTTGGAGGGACTGGCGCCTATTGGCTGATGCGCAAAGACCAGAACGCCAGAGCAATTCAGGCCTTGGCGATCTTTGCGATTGTATTCTGCGTTGGCATGTTTGGACTTGGGACCGGTGCCGTTGATCGGCATCGAGATATGGCCAATGTTATGACCCCCATGATCGATTCCGAATCGGAAGTGGCAACCTTTGGCGTGCTTGAATCCAGTTGGGTGTTTTACGCAAAGCGACGACTTTTCGAACTGGCTCCGGACAACAACCCGCTGCATCCCACTTCGTTGGAACGAGACAAGAACTGGAAGCCCAAACCCTGGGTAACACCGGAATCATTCGCAAAAAAAGAAGGTGGTTTGATTCTGACCACGGGTGAAAAAGTAGAATCTCTTTTGGAGAGGTTGCCTGAATACTCCATTCTCGAACAATCTCCTTACTTCCTCAAAGATGAAAAGCTGATCCTGATCGGACCGCGGCAAGATTCAAGACAGGCAATGAAAGAGCCTGAATTGCTTCGATAGAACGAATACCACGGACATCGCGACCACCTCGTCACAATGGAGTTCTGGACGCTCAGCGGAGCAGGGCAGTGGACGCAAATGAAACACAACTGAAACCCAAAAGAAAACCGCTCCCGAATGAAAGCGGATCGTTGGATGAAAATCGCTCGAAGCGAATGACCGGCAACCGACCATTGGCCCTCTGCCTAGTTCCGGCCTGGCGCAAGTCCAGTTCCCAATTTCAGAGTCCAGCGGGAACCAAAATCGGTACTTTCTTGAACATATCGAGCACTTGGTGACACGGACATGCTGCGAATGTTGCTGGCATTAACTTCAGCCAGTCCCCAGAAAGTCTGAACGTTGATCACACCCAAGGTCGGTGTGCCAGTGATCGCATCGCCATTGTTCAAAAAGACGACAGCAGCGTCTTGGCCGTCCGATCTGAATCGAACGCCTGCGACCTGATCGAGCGTCAACTCGACTTTGCCAAAACTCGTCATCAATTCGATCGATGTAAGATCGACGATACTCCCGGCAATCGTACTGTTGTCGGTAATGTCAAGCACGAATCGATTGGGCCCATCGCCCATAATGACTTCGTCGTTTGAGTTTCCCGCCTCCTTGTCATAGCGCAAGAACACCACATTGAATGTCTTTCCGTTGAGCGGTACCCGTACCGGCTGGCTCTTTACGGTTTCCAACAAATTGTCATCAACAATAATTTCCGCGTTGCCGTCTTTGATTTCGACATTCAGATTCATGGTAACCGGAGCCTGCCCCTCGGTTCCAGCAAATCGCAATTCGATGGTATCAATTCGATCGCGTACGTCTGCGGGAAGTGCCGAGCGAAGACTTCCATATTCTTTGAAGCTGGAAATCAGACTATCGTTGAGCTTAAGGATAAATCGTGCGGGTTCATCTTGAGCATAACTAAAAGAGGTCAACAACACGCTAAGCGCAAGTGCCGCGACTAAGGTTTTTGAGAATTGAAATGCGATACGCATTGCTAATTAACTCCAGGCAATATGAGTTGGATTAAGTTTTGGTTGCGAGTTGCGAGTTGCCTATCGGGAAATCGAACTCAAGTCGTTTGCTGGGATCGTTATCTTGCCCCAGCGTGTTTTAATATCCAAAGTCTCAATTTCGAGGCGTCCAGAGACGGCACTCCCATCATCCAAAAACAGTTTCGCCGAGGCAGTCCCGAATTCTCCAAACTGAATTCGAGCAACGTCTTCCCAGCGAATTGTATAAACCCCAAAGGCCGTTTCAAGTTTCAACTTGTCAAACTTGCTAATTTTGGCATTCAAGTGAAACCGATCCATGATCTGAATTTGATACTCTTCACGAGTCAAACCCTGGTCCTCATCAGCCACAAATATTTTGGTCTGGGGTTCAGCGATGTAGCAGATTTCCACCTCGGAAAAGTTCTTCTCAAAGACGCGAAATTCAATCGGTTGATATCTAAGTCGTTCGACCATCAACTCACCGATTCGAACCTGGCTGGCGTCTTCTATCACTTGCGGCTCACCGCTGACCCGAACTTTCTCGGTACGATAAGTGTCCACATGCCGAAGCAAGATTGCTGCCACTCTGTTCTTGTAATACTCGGGGATTCGCATTCGCAATCGACCGTCACGTTTGAGCTGATTCAAATCCTGATCAGACAAGTCGATATTCAACCGAACTCGCTCTTGTGGTTCATACTGATCAAGATAGTCATCCTGATTCTTATCAACTGAAATTGCGTCCTGCGCCGTTAACGATTTCGTTGCACAGAAAAGCGTCAGTAATAGAATTGCTGAACTCGCCAAACGTTGGAATTTCACGATTCGTACCCCAGTATCTTAAAAAGGGATGTGCCTCCTAAAAATTATCGACTTTGTGTAGTTGGAAAAAAGGGAATGTTGTTCAACGCTTGAATGAAACATCTGTGCTGATTCTCATGAATCCAACGATCGAACGTCCATTCAATTTTCGATCCCTCGGGTAAAACTCCAAGTTGTCTTGCCGTTAACTTTTGAGGATGAAAACGACGCGCCCTTGGTTGTACTGATTTGACTAATGTAAGCGATATTGACAGTTGCAAAGCCCCAAGAAGTTCTTAGCTTCAGGTCGCTTACATGCAAAACGCCGGTCAAAATATCGCCATTCTTGAATGCCATCACGGCCGAACCGTCCTCCATGGCGTTCAAGCGAATCCCATCGATCTTGTCCAACGGAACCTGCACGTCTCCAAAGCCCGTTGTGATTTTGAACTTTTCAACATCGACAGCAACACCTTCGACTTTTTGATTTTGAGCGAGATCCAGGAAGAAGTTCACACCCGATTCAACGGAAGGTTCATCTATGTCCTGAATCGTAGCAGCGTTCCCATTCCTGTCATCCTGCGCGAAACCGACCGAAGCCAAAGCAAAACAACTGATTGTGAATACGACAATGAATAACGATCTAAGTAAAGTGGCCGTTTGCATAACGGAAATTACCCCAATACAGTTTGATAAGGTGAAGTTGCTCTCATGATAAACCTCAGCGGTACTAAGGTCCGCCATTACTCTGCCAAGTTTATCTAAAACGAATGGATTAGTTTAATCAACGAAAACTGTCTTTGTTCAATTTAGAGCATTTTATTGATTGTTGAGATTGTCCAATTGTTAAACTCCCCCTAGACCTCCAACCAATAAACGATCCCGCGAATTTACCAGGAGGACGTTTCGGAACAACGACGACAAAAATTCGATTGCCTAGTGCTTCATCTAGATTTGACTTTGGGGTTGGCTGTTCGTTTCAACAAGGCATTGATTCGCGAATCGTCCCTCCAACCCCAAGATTAAATATTGCCGAAGCACTAGTGCCGAGTCAACACAAAGTTTTGGGTTTGTATCTCGATTGATGTGAAAAACGAAGGGCAAAATTGAACTGCCAACCCCCAAATTAATTCGGACCCTGCACTTAGCCCGCTTCCCTCGCTCGAACCCAATTCCCTCTGGGATCAGATTGGCAACTTGGGATAGCAGACCGGAACTGAGCCTGTCGCAGCGCTGCTGAGGGACTCAATCTTTTTCGCGTCCAAGTTTGATCCTGTCCAGTGACGTACGCCATCCGATCGTGAAGGCGATCCGAACGTCCTTGCCAAAATTCGATTTCGCTCGGCTGCACCAAGTACCCTCCCCAGTGATCCGGACACGGCACCTCCGCATCTTGCAGGCTTTCGGAAACTTGATTTTGCTGAGTCTCCAACATCTCACGAGAACCAATCTCATCGGATTGAAACGACGCGGCCGCGCCGATCTGAGAACCTCGAGGACGAGAATGAAAATAGGCCACAGAATCTTCTCGCGAAGTCTGAGTAACTTGCCCATTAATCCGGACTTGTCGACCAAGATAGGGCCAATGAAACGTCAATGAAGCGCGTGGATTCTCGGCAAGTTGACGCCCCCTTTCGAGAATGGTAGTTCGTGTAAAAAACGAATCCTGTCGATCGCACAACCTTTGAGCAACACGATCCGTGAACTTACGTCGCCTGCTAGGTCACATGTAGCCAAAGTCATTGCATTGACTTCAAACCATTTACCCTGGTGATCGCTCCTGTGCCAAATCAAACCACTCTCGAAACTGCTCGATCGGATCGTCCGACAACTTCGATTCGTCCAAACCATTCGATTCATACTCTTTTCGAATTGCCTGAAAGTCCATAATGCCGCTCTCTATTCTTTTTGTTTATTAAATCAAATCGCTCTGTGGCTGGGGTCACGGATACTCAACCGTCAACAGCCCGTTCGTTCAACCGAAGGTAAAACTCTCAATACACATTAAAAACGCACAAAAAACGAGGACCAAGGAAACCAAAACTCACCAGCCTGTTTCCGTCGCCTGCAAGCGTATTACAATTTAATCCGCTAGCGGATTCGACGTTGGGAATCATTCTTCGTCGGATTATCATATTCAATTCTCAAGAAAGCCAGCCCTATGGCCATCGATACGACCACAATGAATTCAAAACAACCAACCGAAAACAAGATGCGAATCGAATGCGACTCGATGGGAGAAATCCAAGTTCCTGAGTCCGCCTATTATGGTGCCCCAGACACAGCGAGCCGTTGATAACTTTCCCGTTTCAGGTTGGACCATGCCGCCTGAAATGATCCATGCAATGGGACTGGTCAAATACGCATGTGGCGTTGCCAATCGCGACCTCGGTAAATTGTCGGGATCAGGGAAAAACCCTCTCAGTGACGCACAAGTCGATTCCATGCTCGCCGCTGCCCGTGACGTAGTTGATGGGAAACTGGACGGTGAATTTCCCGTCGACGTCTTCCAAACTGGCAGTGGAACTTCCAGCAACATGAATGTCAACGAAGTGATCGCCAATCGTGCGATCGAGTTGGCGGGCGGTGATCGAGTTGCCAAAGAGAAACCGATTCATCCCAACGACCATGTCAACATGGGCCAAAGCACCAATGACACGTTCCCGACAGCGATTCACGTTGCCGTTGGCGTTCAAATCAAAGAAGCCTTGATTCCTGCTTTGGAGAAACTACGAGATACATTTGCAGCCAAAAGCAAAGAATGGGACGAAATCATCAAAAATTGGTCGCACTCACCTGATGGATGCAACTCCTTTGACGTTAGGCCAGGAGATGGGTGGACTGGCAAGACAACTTGACCTCTCCGTGGTGCGAGCCAACAAAGCCCTCAAATCCGTTCTTGAACTACCTGTCGGCGGTACGGCAGTCGGAAGTGGAATCAATACCCACCCTGAATTCGGCGCACGCGTCTCAAACGTCATCGCTGCCGAAACTGGCATCGAGTACGTCGAAGCCGAAAACCACTTCGAGGCAAACGCACAGCGAGACGCGTTGGTTGAATGTCACGGGCAACTCAAGGCCATCGCCTCGACGTTGTTTAATGTGTCCAACAACATTCGCTGGTTGGGTGCCGGTCCACGGCTGCGGATACTACGAAGTCGCACTTCCCAGTCGCCAACCTGGCAGCTCCATCATGCCAGGAAAAGTCAATCCAGTCATGTGTGAAAGCATGATGCAGCTGACCAGCCCGCGTGATGGGTAACGATCAAGGAATTAGCGGTTGCTGGGGCGGCTGGCGGCCAATTCCAACTGAACATCATGATGCCGATGATGGCCCATACAACTTTGGAAAGTATCACATTGCTCTCCAAAGGCACAAAAGCCCTTCAACGATTTCCTGTGCTGAGGACATCGTGGCCAACCCAGAAATTTGCGAGTCCTTTGTTGAAAAAAGTCTTTCCATGGTCACTAGCTTGAATCCATACATTGGCTAGCGAAAAAGCTTCTGCCCTTGCCAAAGAGGCTTTCAAAACAGGAAAAAACTATTCGCGAACTTTGCCTGGAACAAAAAGTCTTGCCAGAAGAAACTTTGGCCGAGGCACTTGATCCGATTAGCATGACCAAACCACAAGCTTAAAAAAAAGTAAGACAAACCAAGGAGGGTTTGACATG
This sequence comes from Mariniblastus sp., assembly GCA_965224765.1. Taxonomy (GTDB): domain Bacteria; phylum Planctomycetota; class Planctomycetia; order Pirellulales; family Pirellulaceae; genus CAZDBA01. Next base: position 27,391 of record CBDDAC010000019.1, on the reverse strand, counting down.
AATTTCCTAACTCACTCTGCGACAATCGCAACGGCAGTCGTTATTGCGTGCCTTGGATATCCTTCGGAAACGTTGGCCCAACAAGACGCAGTTACCCAATCTGATCCCATGGAAAAGATTGCTGCAGATCGCGAAAAGGCGATGATCCAGGCGATCTACACGCGGACGCAAACTGCCAGATCCGCCAGCGACTTCACCGACCTTATCGAAGCATGCCAAGAGGGCATGAAGAAAAAGATCAGTGACAAGAACACCGCCTATCTCAAGAAACTGGAGGCCTGGGGACTAGAGCGACGAGGAATTTGCCGCTGCGATCTGGGCAAGATGATGCTCAATGCCAACAGCCATGAGCAGGCCAATGAAATTTTCGACAAAGCGAATGCCGACTTTGAAAAGTCATTGGAATAATACCCGAAGAGCTGGAAACCTTCTTTAGGGATCGGCTTGGTGCAGGCGGAGCGAGGGCGATTACCTTGCCGCAATTGGGACATTCACCCAACTTTGTGAAAATCAGCCCTGCCCAAATCGCAGGTTGGTTAATCGAGCTGAAATCTACTACCAACTCGAGCGTTTCGAATTGGCATTGGCTGACTACGAGCAAGTCATCGCTCAGGTTCCCGTAGATTTACAGGCAATGACAGGACGCGGGACACTGCAACTTCCGAATGGGACGCTACAAGGAGGCACTCAAGGACTACCAAACCGTCTCAACGCGCTTGCCCAAAAATGATTCCGCGCTAATCAACGTCGCTGACACCGAACAGGTACTTGGCAATTGGAAAGCTGCTTATGACGGGTACTTCGCGGCCATGTCAAGCAAGCAAACAGCCGCGGGCTCACAAAAGGCAGCATGGCTTATGGCAACTTGCCCAGATCCAGAATTCAACCGCCCCGAGATTGCCATCCAACTGGCGGAAAAGGCGATTGAGCTCAGTGGCGAAACAAGTAAAAACCTAGATACCCTTGCTGCTGCTCAAGCAGCCAATGGCGATTTCGATTCAGCGAAAAAAACTCAGGAACTTTCAATCGCAAAAGTTGCAGTGGCCTCACCAGACCAAACAGAACGAATGGCAAAGTATCAAAAGGGACAACCATTTGTGCAAAGTGCCAAGCAACCTGAAAGCACCAAGACCATGGGATCGGCAAATCCAATCAAGCCGAAACAGTGACAAAGTTCAGCCATCGATCGGCCATTAGAATCCGGCCCTAAAGCGCTGCAGTTACCCAAGACTCTCGACAACAAGTTGAGGTGGTTTTTGCCCAACGGGACTCGTGCCAACGGACAATGAAATCAGATTCGATACGTACTCTCGCTTTGGCGAATGGCAAAAAAGATTGGCCACCGGCTGACCTTTGCTGAGACGGTCACCAATACGAACCAGAAACTCAATCCCAACTGAATGGTCAATCGCGTCCCCCAGCGATTTACGCCCACCTCCCATTTCAATCACAGCCAACCCCAACCGTTCGGCATCAACCCGACAAACATTTCCATCATCGTAGGCTTTAACAACTGACATCGGAGCCTTTTGTCTGGGAGCGTCAAGATCACCGCCATGGTCCTTCACCATTTCACGAAGCTTTTGAACCGCCTCCCCATTGTCAATTTTCTCCTGCAATGCGAGCGTGGCATCCGCAAGGCTGCTTGCAACTCCAGCATTCACCAATAGCGGTGAGGCCAATCTTAATGTCAGTTCGGTCACATCCGCGGGACCCGCCCCTTGCAATACATCGACCGCCTCATCAATCTCCACGGCATTGCCGATCATTCTGCCCAAGGGCTGGTTCATGTCAGTGATCAAAGCCGTCGTGTTGACTCCAAAATTCTCGCTGACTGCGACAAGCGACGAAGCAAGTTGCCTGGCTTTTTCAAGCGTTTTCATGAACGAACCGCTCCCCCATTTAACGTCAAGCACCAAGGCCGAGATTCCTTCAGCGATTTTCTTTGACAGAATACTGGCTGTGATCAATGGAACGGAGGGAACCGTCCCCGTTACATCGCGAAGAGCATAGAGCTTTCGATCAGCGGGCGCAAGGTTTTGCGTCGCCCCGGTGATCGAACATCCGTTCCAATTGACAACATTTCGAAACTCGCCAATCGACAAATCACAACGATATCCTGGAATGGATTCAAGCTTGTCCAGCGTACCGCCAGTAGCCCCTAGCCCACGACCTGAAATCATGGGGACGTCCACACCGCAACAGGCAAGAAGGGGTGCAAGGGCAATTGAAATCTTATCGCCGATCCCACCCGTAGAATGCTTGTCGACCTTGGGCTTTTCATCCGCCCAGCGAATCCGATCTCCGGAATTGAGCATCGCACCCGTCAATGCAACCGTTTCTTCTTGAGTCATTCCTTGAAAAAAAACGGACATCGCAAACGCGGACATTTGATAGTCGGGAATTACGTCGCGAGCATAGCCGTCAATCAAAAACGCAATCTGCTCTTCAGAAAGCGAATTGCCGTCGCGTTTCTCGGCAATGATTTCAGCAACATTCATCCAATCACCTCAAAGCACCGATTCAAAACGATGGTCAAGCCACCGTGAAAACAAGAATACGTTCATCGCATGGTCGTTCCGCTTCAGGTTGAAATACAACACAGCCAGCAGGACCGATAGGGAAACTATTCGTCGTCCAGTGATTTGATACGAATGTTTCGATACCAAACTTGGTCGCCATGATCCTGGAACGCAATATGCCCAGCTTCATTTTTGCCGAACTTCTCCCAGTCCTTGAATTTACTGGCGGCAAGTTTCTCGTTCCAAACGTCGCTGTGCAACTCGGCATCGACGACTTTGACACCGTTTAACCAGTGCTCGACGTGATTGCCATTGAGCACAATTTTTGCGGTATTCCATTCACCAACTTCTTGCAATTCCTTTTCCTGCGGAGCGTACATGGCATACAAAGCCCCAGCCGAAGTCATCTCATTTGTTCCGTCACCGTGAGCCGAATCGTCCAGGATTTGAAACTCGGGACCGCTGAAATAGGGAGCCGGATCGCCAAGCGAAACCCGATACATGACTCCACTATTGGCGCCTTCCGAAACCTTCCAATCAAACATCAACTCAAAATCTCCATAGGCCTCCCGAGTCACGATATCGCCACCTCCACTTTCGCCATCGAACATCAAAGTTTCGTCAACGACTTTCCAGCCCGCACCCACTTCTTCATTGGCATAGCCTCGCCAGTGATCGAGATCGGTTCCGTCAAAAAGAACCTGAACGCTTTCGTCCTCTTGAACTGAATCGTCTTGAGCCCACGTCGAATTCACGATTGCGATGGTAGCGACGCAAGCCAGTACGAATTTCCAGCCAGTTTTCATAGTCATATTACTTGCCAAATGATTGAAGGGTAAATTAAGCAGCCTATGATAACCGACAGATTTTGGATCGCAAAACATGACCGTTCATTTTGAGTGCATCGACATCGGCGTGAACCTCACCAGCCGCCAGTTCCAGGGTGACACCGAGCAACTCATCGCAGATGCCAAAGCCGCAGGAGTCAGGCAAATGATTGTGACCGGTTCCAGCGAATCCAATAGTCAATCGGCATCCGATCTATGTCGTCAATTTGCTGGCTACCTCTATTCGACGGCTGGGATTCACCCCCACGACGCAAAGCACTTTAACTCACTTACGACGGTTTCGTCACTCAAGCAGCTGCTTTCACTTCCACACGTTGTGGCCGTTGGCGAATGCGGTTTGGATTTCAACCGAGATTTCTCGCCTCGCGACCTGCAAAGAAACTGCTTCGCCTCCCATCTAGAGCTCGCTGCAGAAACTAGACTTCCACTTTTTCTGCACGAACGAGATGCACATAACGAATTCCTTGCCATGAAAAAAGAATGTCGACAAGAAATCTCAAAAGGCGTTGTCCACTGCTTTACAGGAACTGAGAAAGAGGCCGACGCCTATCTCGATCTCGATTTACATCTTGGCATTACCGGTTGGATTTGCGACGAACGACGCGGCACACATTTGCGTGAAATCGTAAAACGAATTCCCGTAGAACGATTGATGATTGAAACCGATGCGCCCTACCTGGCACCCCGCGACTACCGTCCCAAGATCAAACGCAACGAACCCAAGTACCTACCACATATTCTGGAAGCCGTTGCGAAGTGCCGAGGAGAGAAGACGGAAGAACTTGCCGCGCAAATCAACAAGACGACAAAAGCATTCTTTGCCATCGACTAGGAATCACATCCACGCGTACGAATTTATTGCACCCTGAATCCCACCTCATGTTCTCGTCAATTTCCGCGTTGACGTTTTTTCTGGGCAATAATGTTCTTGTACATCTGGCCCGTTTTGCGATCTTTTTCGCGACGCTCGGCAAGAGAGGTGGAGTTTCGCAATTGTTCGGATTCCAATTTGAGATAGTTCGACAACCTTCTGGATTCCAATTGCCCCGACTCAACCGCGGATTCAACAGCGCAACCCGCGTCACCCTGATGTGAACAATCACGAAATTTACATTGCTCGGCCAACGCCAAAACATCTGCGAACAAATCGATAATTCCGGCTTCGCATGCAGGCATTTGAAGTTCTCGCATTCCGGGATTGTCAATCAGCCAGCCGCCATTGGCGAGCTGATGCATTGACCTTGCGGTCGTTGTATGTCGCCCCTTGTCGTCATCTTCGCGAATCGAAGAAGTTTTCAGGTCCAGTCCGCCGAGTGCATTGGTTAATGTCGATTTACCAACACCGGATGAACCAAGAAGCGAAACGGTCTTTCCCGCATCACACCATTCGCGCAATACGATAGTTTGCTTCGAATCTCGAGCATCCAAGGTCTCTACAATCAATCCGGGGTGTAGACTCTCCGCTTCACGACGCAACCGGACTGAATCTTCACAAAGATCTGCTTTGGTTAACACGACGACAGGAAATGCATGAGAGTCCAGGACGATTGCGAGATACCGCTCAAGCCGCGAAAGATTGAAATCCTGATTGCACGACGAAACAATAAAAACGTTGTCGACGTTGGCCGCGATCAGTTGTGACTTGACCGTTTCACCGGACGCTTTTCTGCGAAGCAGCGTTTTTCGTTCCAATCGACGAACAACTCGAAACGTTTCTGGTTCGAGAAGAAACCAATCACCGACAGAAATCCAACTGACTTCGGAGGAAGCATCGGGGTTTCCTTCCCGATCAACGTCAACGATCGCGGTGGGAACCGAAAGCTCACCAGATTCCGTCAAAAACAGAACATGGCTCCCGTGATGAGCACAAACTCTGGCTAAGATCAAAGTCCTCGACTCGTTCACCGAGACCTGATTCTCGAAAAACGGTTTCCAGCCAATTTCAGTAAGTGAAGCCAATCTAACGCTCCTGCAACATGAACCTTTGCACGTAGCGACATTCTAGCGGACTAATGGTTCGCGCCAAAAAAATCCTTTTCGATTCGAGCGACACGCTTCGCAAACACATTCTTGCGACAGACCGGCAAATTTTCTCGATGCAAGCTATTTGAAAAACGCTTCTGGGCCACGCTGAAAATAAATAATTCGCTTGACCGGAATGGCAATCCGAGTGCTTCCCTTTTCAATGACAAGACAGTCAGGAGTGACCTTTTTCACCAGAAACAATTCCTTCGCCTTTAGATCAGACGTCAAGTCTTGAGGGGATTCCTGACTGAGTTGTTGCCACTGTTCTTTTGACATCGCTCGGAAGAAAAACGCTTCATCCCGAATCTCGAATGAAACAAGTTCTCCCACCTCGACACTATTCATGAGAAAGCTCGACTCCGATTCTACGATCTGGTAGAACTCGATTGAGTGACGAACAATTTCCTCGATCGTATTTGAGTCCGGAAAGACATCATCAAGCGCCATGCGAAACTCACCAGGATGCAACAGTGTGTTTTCGAACAACTCAGCAGCAAGCTGAGTAACGGGAGATTCTTGCGATTCACCTTGCTCCTGCCCAAAAGCGCCGACAGCAGTCGACCCAAGCAACAGTACAAAGATTGCGAAATTGCTTTTCATGTGTATTGATCCCTTGATATTGCAACGTAATGACCTACTGTAGGTTCCCATTGCAAATCGAATGAATCCGTCGAACTAATCCTTACCGGAATTTTGGACGTATAAGATAGTTCATTCAGTAGTTCTGAATTTGCAACATCTAAGGGTTCTGGCGACAATCGAGTTGGCCCAAACTCAGGCTACAGGATTAACAAATAAACGGATTCCCTATGGCGAGCCAATTGAATTGGAATCGACTTCGTAAGTGGCTGATTGTCGCGTTCGCATCAGGGATTCTACTTGCTGGCACCGTCACATGGTTTGCGGGCGGCGCACTGATTGCACCCGCAAACCGAACAGTAGGGCCTCCGCCAGAAAACTATCCCGCTCAATCATGTGAGATTCGGTCGAGCTCTGGTGCCAAAATTGCCGCTTGGTACGCACCCATCGCCAACTCACACGCGACGGTCATACTCCTGCACCCCATTCGAGGCGATCGTCGATCAATGCTTTCACGGGCTCACTTGCTCAGAGAGCGGGGTTACTCAACACTTTTAATCGACTTGCAAGCGCATGGTGAATCTAGCGGCGAGAATATCACGGTAGGTTACCGGGAACGCCATGACGTCATTGCTGCGATTGATTTCGTACGCACCCAAAACCCCGGTCAAAAAATCGGCATCATTGATAGATCCCTTGGAAGAGCAGCAACACTTCTTGCCACACCAGATATTGACGCGTTAGTTATTGAGTCAGTCTACCCAACGGTTTCTGAGGCAGTTCACAATCGCGTGGCAATCGATTGGGAGCTCTCCATCACATTATCGCTCCACTTTTGCTGATGCAGGTAAAACCTCGTTTAGGAATATCCACGGCTCAACTAAAACCGCTCGAGAAAATTTCGGAATTAGATTGCCCGATCCTGATTGCGTCCGGCGACATCGATCGCCACACGACTCTCCGTGAAACAGAACGAATGTATCAAAACGCGAACGAACCCAAGAATCTTGTTGTGTTTGCGGGTGCGGCCCATGTGGATTTACTCGAACACGATCGAGAAAAATACGTAGATGAGGTAATAGGTTTCATCGATCGTTTCCTTGCCGAATAGATCGCGTGTATTGCGAAAACCAAAGTCGGCAGTTTGGCTTTAATCATCAAGGCAGGCCATCACTTGATCAGGCAAAATGGAAGCAGGGTTCGGCAGCGTCAGCTTTCATTGACCGAACTTTTTCTTTGCATCGCTATCTGTTCGGTCATCACGAAACTCTGCGCCATTGGGTTTAATGTCGGGTCGGGATTTGCAATCACGATCTATGGCTTGCCGTTACCTTTTCTTACCCACCATTCTTTTCATGGCTGGTCGGTCAACTTCGCAACTCTTTGCGTGAGCATTGGAACATGGATTGGGATTCTGTACGCGGCAGTTGCCTGCTGGCGCGGTCTCAACCGCAGCCGCTCCTAGACGAGGCGAGACGAAACATAGACCAGACCGGGTGTAGCACTTCGTCGGAGCGAACACTGAACGAAAATAACGCAGCCGGTTTTATTTATCGTTCGCAGAACACAGCGAGGAGGTCTGATTGGAAGTCCGACTTGCACCAGAAAGATCACGGTGACCAGGTTCAAAGCGGAAGTTGGTGAAGAATTAAGGGCTCATGTGCAAATCGCGCAGGATGGATTCTTTGGGTGCCATGCTCCACGCAACGCGTGGGCTACGCCTTAACGAGAATCAATTGAGTTCATTTCGATGCTTAGGTTGCCAACGAGCCAAGCTCAAAAGAACATGGCCACGCGAGCGAGGCCATGGCACCCAGCACTCCGCGAGGGGGTTTGGGATGTTACCCAGACTGAAAGTTCTGAATGTCGGGGGCAAATGGAAAAAGCCGCTCTGAGGCATGCATATTGCGATGAATCAATTGAGTTGATTTCGAAGCTTAGGTTGCCAACGAGCCAAGCTCAAAAGAACATGGCCACGCGAGCGAGGCCATGGCACCCAGCGCTCCGCGAGGGGGTTTGGGATGTTACCCAGACTGAAAGTCCTGAAAGTCGGGGGCTAATGGGAAAAGCCGCTCTGCGGCATGTGTGCGATGAATCACGTTTTCCGAAGGCAATGGAAACCCGACGCGTTAGCGAGGACGAACCTGCTCCGTCCTCGCTGACGCGTCGGATTTCCATAGAGTAGGCTGGTTACGCCATTCTATTCATACATGAATGGAAACCCCGGTAGCCAAATGGCCAACTCAACCAGCCTGCTTGTTGCCTTGAATCATCTGGCGGAGTACCAGTTGCGGAAACACCCATGCGTCTTTGGCGTAGCGTTTAACCAGTCGCTTGGGTTCACTCATCATCCGATGCACCCACTCTACCCCCGTTTTTTGCATCCAAACCGGTGCTCTCTTTTTTTCTCCGGCGAGAAAGTCAATGGTCGCCCCAACGCAAAATGCGGCCTTGGCTTCCATACGTCGATAGTTCTGATGGACCCAAAGCTCTTGTTTAGGTGCACCCAAGCCGACGACAATGACATCCGGTTTGCAGTCGGAAATTCGTTGGAGGATATTATCCGTTTCGACTGGATTCTTCTCAAACCCCATTGGTGGGCTGTAAATCCCCACCGTATGAACGCGAGGCCAATGATTCTTCATGTTGGCTGCTGCCCGCTCAGCAACGCCGGGCCCAGCTCCCAACAAAAAGACTTTTAGTTTTCCCCCACCCGCGTTGAAACGGGTGAACAGCTTCGGCACCAACTCGGACCCTGGCACTCGCTCAGGAAGTGGCTGACGAAGGAGGCGTGATGCCCAAACGATGGGATGGCCGTCCGCCAAAACCATATGTGCCTCTGAGTAGGCGGCCTGCAACGCCGTGTTCTCTTGCAAAAGAACCGCATGATCGACATTGGGCGTGACGACATATTTGCAGTTACCGGCAATTGGATCTTCGGTACCAAGAATCCATTCCTGAACTCGATCGATCGCCTGCCCCATATTAAGGGAGTCAATTTTGATTCCAAAAAGTTCTCTGTGGATGCTCATAGATGTAATTCGGGTCGAATCGTGAAAGGTTGACTTAGTGGGGACAGAAAAACCTAGCTGGTAGAATCACCTTTTGTAGAAAAGCAAACCCCACCTGGGAGTGCAGAACGATTTTTGTGGCAGTCTGTAAACGTCATGTCGGTTGTAACGGTTCAGTTCTCCTTGCAGGCCCTTATGCTGGCTTTGTCGTTGGAAATCTCGAATCCTTGACCAACACTTCAGGAGCGACCTCCTGTAATACGATGAAGCATGAACAAAAGCAGCTCCAAACTTGTCGACCTTTACCGTGTGTTCACGTCACCTTACCGGTATTGGCGCATGAACTCGATGAAGAAAAGCGGTACCGTTCCGATTTCTATTGTGTTCTACCACCGCGTCGATGACGACCATTTCAACGATTGGACGATTTCCTCAAAACGGTTCCAGGAGCAAATTGACTGGTACCAGGAAAATTTCGATCTCGTTTCACTGGAAGAATGCCAAGCAAGAATTAAAAGCGGGTTCAATGATCGCCCAACGTTATCAATTACGTTTGATGACGGTTATGCAGACAATTGTGGATTTGCGATCCCGATGCTCTTGGAACGCATGATTCCGTTCACCTACTTTGTCACGACTCAGAACACGATTCAGCAGGAAGCATTTCCTCACGATGTTGCCAAGGGCGTTCCACTGCACACCAATTCAGTGGAAGCACTCCAAGCCCTGGCGGCAGCGGGCGTTGAAATCGGCGCCCACACCCGCACACACGCTGACCTGGGCAAGTTATCAGACGCGACCCAGATTTTTGATGAAGTGATCACGGCAACGCATGAGTTGGAGACCGTCATTGGCCGCAAGATCCAGTACTTTGCGTTTCCTTTTGGGCAAGTCGAAAATTTGAATCCAGAAGTGTTTCGACTCTGTAAGGAACATGGCTTCAAAGCCGTCTGTAGTGCATACGGTGGATTGAACTTCATTGACGATGATCCGTTTCACCTACAACGAATTCACGGTGATCCCAAAATTGCTCGCATGAAGAACTGGCTGACGCTGGATCCGCGAGTGTTAAAAAAACCGCGTTACGACTATTCATCGAAAATCCCCGTGCCTTCCTCAGATGCCGCCTCCAACATGGACGTCAAAACAAAACTGGCAATCGAGACTCAATCATAAACCTTCCAGCCATGAAAAAGACACTTCAAGAAGCCTTTAACGTAATGTTCGTCATCACCAGCATGCCCGTAGGTGGAGCCGAAACATTGCTAGTGAACATGATTCGCCGCATGGAACCGTCTCGGTGCAAACCTCACGTTTGCTGCCTCAAAGAGATGGATATTCTCGGAGAGCAACTTTCGGGTGAGTTCCCGGTGTTCTATAACCAAATTCGGCACAAGTTCGATGTCGCAGTCATGGGGCGACTCAAACGCCTGTTCAAAGAAAATCAAATTGACGCCGTGATCACTGTTGGTGCTGGCGACAAAATGTTCTGGGGACGTCTAGCCGCAAAACGTGCACGCGTGCCCGTAATTCTGTCTGCGCTCCACTCCACAGGTTGGCCCGATGGCGTAGGTCGGCTGAATCGCATCCTGACCCCGATCACCGATGGCTTCATCGCCGTCGCCGATAATCACGGCAGATATCTTGTCGAACAAGAACGATTTCCCGAGGAAAAGGTTTTTGTGATTCCCAATGGCGTCGACACCGAGCGATTCCAGCGATGCGAAACCTCGAGGACTCAATGGAGAGATGACTTAAACATCCCTCAAGATGCTCCCGTCGTGGGAATTGTCGCTGCATTGAGGCCGGAAAAGAACCACCGGCTGTTTCTGAAAATCGCCGCTCAGATCAAGAAATCACATCCGGAAACTCACTTCCTGATCGCCGGAGACGGTCCCGTTCGTGGCGAACTCGAACAGTACGCCGCCAACCTGAACGTTCAAGATCGCGTACATTTCCTTGGATCGGTAAGCGACATCCCCGGGCTACTTTCCACCATGGATGTATTTGCGTTGACTAGCGACAACGAAGCCAGTCCAGTATCGATCCTCGAAGCCATGTCATGCAGTCTGCCCGTGGTTGCGACGGATGTTGGATCCGTAGGCCAATCAGTCATCGAAAACCAAACGGGATTCCTGGTTCCAACCAACCACGTGAGTGCTGCGACTCAAGCTTGGCTTAAACTTCTTAATGCGCCAAAAAAATCGCGGCGTTTCGGAAGAAATGGAAGGGATCATGTGCTGCAGCACAGCTCGCTTGAAAGAATGACAGATTGCTATCTGGATTTAATCAGCGGCCTGTATCAGCGCAAAGTACTGAACCGTCCTGACACCGACGAGCTCAAAATGCTTTCGGTTCAACAACAGTCGTCCGCTGCTGGTACGTAAACTGATCTGCCTTGGTAGAGAACTCAATGAACTTCGAATAAGATCTAGTGACGCTTCGAAACTGAGACAACCGTTCCATTGTTATTCGCCAAGTATGCCACCTAGCCAACAGACCGTCCAAGTTGCACTGCAACAATACAGCTACTCAATATTCATCAATGAATCTCTGGATCTGCTGACAGAGACATTTGCTGCTCACTCGTCGAATCCGCACACCGTTGTCATTAGTGATGAAAACGTTGCGGCAATCTACTTGGATACCGTATTGGCCCAGCTAAACTCGGTCTCCTCCAAAGTCGAAGCGATTGTGATTCCCGCGGGCGAGCCTTCAAAATCGATCGAACAGGCAAGCCATCTCTGGCAACAACTTGTCCAAATGGGTGTCGATCGTTCCAGCGTAATCGTCGCCTTGGGAGGCGGTGTTGTCGGCGACCTGGCAGGCTTCGTTGCGGCGACCTACATGCGGGGGCTAACCTACATCCAGGTTCCTACTAGCCTTCTGGCCCAAGTCGACAGCAGTGTAGGTGGGAAAACAGGAATCAATTTGCCGCAAGGCAAGAACCTTGTGGGTTCGTTTCTCCAACCCAAATTTGTCTTGATCTCTACCAACACACTATCCACGCTGGATGAGGCTAACTTCAGTGCTGGAATGGCGGAAGTCATCAAGTATGGCCTGATCATGGATTCAGAGTTTTTCCAGTGGCTGGAAAGTAACATCGAGCCAATTCAAAATCGCGACTCCGACGCACTCCAACAAATGATCGCGGGCAGCTGCCAATGTAAAGCAAGTGTCGTCGAAGAAGACGAGCATGAAACTCGTGGTCGCCGGGCAATTCTGAACTACGGTCATACATTTGGGCATGCCATCGAAGCCGTCTTTGGATACGGAGAATATCTTCATGGAGAAGCCATTTCGATCGGAATGACTTGCGCGGCAAGAATGGCTCGGACTCTCCAAATGATCGATGATGAGTTTATTGAACGACAAACAAGATTACTGCGGGCATTTTCCCTGCCCACGGAACCACCCCAAGAACGACATGATGCACTTCTTGCCGCAATGAAAAAAGACAAAAAGTCCAATGCCGGACGGGTCAAGCTGATTCTTCCAAACCGAATTGGCAGCGTAGGCCTCGTTGACTGGCCCGGCGACGCTGCCGTCTTGGACGCTTGGAAGAATTCGACAGGCGTCTAACTTGTATTTGGGTTAAAACCCAACTGTATATCTCAAGTCACTCGCTCGCTCCGGGCCTCCATCAGGGTCGGGACGGTAGGAACCTGCCCTACAAACAAACATACCTCTGCGCCTCTGCGCGAGACAGTTCCTCTGCGCTGGAAAATGATCGCGCAGAGACGCAAACACGCAGAGAAAACCAAAACAAAGCCACCTCGTTCGGCCATTCATCCAATGCATTTTTAATTGATGTACCACCGGCCGAAAGATGGTGCCAAAGTCACTCTCAATTCAAACGATTCTCCGTAAAAAACAGCCGTTTCAATAATTTCCCGGAGTTTTCTGATGAAATCATCCCCCGAAAAGCGCCAACCTTTTTGGCTCAATCGGATTTGATCGAGCCAGCATCCCAACCAAAACGATCGGGATCGCGCCAACCCAAAACTCCAAAGGACATTACCGTGAAAAAGATCAACCTATTTTATCTGCTGCTATTGCTGGCAGCCTTTTCCCTCCCTCAAACTGTTTCAGCCGTTCAGGACGACGAAAAAGCCATCAATGAAGTTGTCACCAAATTGGGCAAAGCACTCGATGAAAACGACCTGAAATCAGCCGCCGAGCTAATGACTCAAGAGGCAGTCGATGAAACCTGCGGAAACGCATTTTTGCTTGCCCTCCAATTCTCCACCCAAGACCTGGGTGATCCTGATTTGAGTGACACGCTCTCGGAAATTGTCGAAACCAATGAACTTGATAAAGTTGAGCTTCCTGAGGCACTGACAAATCCTGAATCCATGGAATTTCCGACGGTGGAAGAAATGTCTGAACTACGAAAAGAAATTTTGAAAGTCATTCCTGTTGAAAAGCGAGTGGCTTTGGCAACTGAGATTCTGGAAGCGACCAGTGAAATAATGATGGGTGATAATTCATTCGCAGGCGAAGTCATTGAACTCGAAATCAAAGACGACAACGCTTCAGCCACCATTGAGTTGGATGAACTCGAGATGGAAGGAATGGAAGACATAGAAATCGGCGGGATGCGGTCTTTTCTCAAGTTCAAAAAAGTTGATGACCAATGGATGTTGAGCGGATACGATGAAGAAAAAACCGAAGAATACTTTAGCGAAATGATGGGGGATTTCTCGGAAGACGATGTTGACGACGAATAAGTTGATTTGTCCGTTGTGCTCTAAAGGAACTACTGATGCCGACCCAATCCGAACGAATTGAGGAGGTCTTTGCGTGCGCAGTTGAACTGCCAACGGTTGAGCGGACTGCATTTATTGAAACGGAATGCGATGGTGATGAAAATCTAAAAAACGAGGTGGTTCGGCTGCTTGGTTTCCATGAAAAAAATCGCACCAGCGAATTCGTCCTCGACCGACCGCTCGTCGATTTGGAAATCGACAGTGATTTATTGGCCGAAATTGCCGAATCTGAGGGCGATACAATTGGCCGCTACAAATTGCTGGAACGAATTGGCGAAGGCGGCATGGGTGTGGTTTACATGGCTGAGCAGCTTGAGGGAGTCCGCCGGCGAGTCGCATTGAAAATCATCAAATTGGGCATGGATACTCGCCAAGTCATCGCCCGCTTCGAAGTCGAACGCCAGGCGATGGCAATGTTCGACCATCCATGTATTACTCGCGTCCTTGATGCCGGTTCAACAAGCACAGGGCGCCCCTACTTTGTGATGGAACTGGTTCGGGGCACCAATATCGCAAAATATGCGGAAAACAATTCACTCTCGCTTCCGGACAGATTGAGCCTGTTTATCAGCGTCTGTAATGCCGTCCAGCATGCGCATCACAAAGGCATCATTCATCGTGATCTAAAGCCCTCCAACATCCTTGTCACGCTTTTTGATGGAGTTCCCGTCCCCAAAGTCATCGATTTCGGAATCGCCAAATCGATTGGGCAACAACGCCTGACAGACAAAACGCTTTTCACACGCTATTCGTCGATGGTGGGCACTCCACAATACATGAGTCCTGAACAAGCGGAAATGACCGGGATCGATGTCGATACTCGAAGCGACATCTACTCATTGGGAGTTTTGCTCTACGAACTGGTAACCGGTTCGACCCCAATTTCAGGAGCGGATCTCAAAGAACTGAATCCGCTCGCACTCTATGAAACGCTACGTGATTCAACCGTTGAAACTCCGTCCAGCCGTCTTGCTCGAACCCAAAACAACCAAATCGAGCAGGGGATTTCATTGATCCCCGCTTCCAGTCACCAAATTGGCAATGAGCTTGACTGGATTATCATGAAGGCGCTTTCGCGGGACCGTTCGGCCCGTTATGCGTCGGCAAACGAATTTGCCGCAGATGTCCAACGATTTTTGGACGGGGACCCGGTATTGGCGGCTCCTCCCTCCAAGCTCTACCAACTTGGCTCCTATTTTAAAAAGTACCGCAAGGCAGCGGTGACAGCGGCGATTGTTGCCCTAGCCCTTGTAACGGCAACTGTCGCCTGTTCGATTTTTGCGATCAAAGCCCGCAGTGCAAATCAAAAGTTATCTCAAGTCGTCGGCCAACTCCAAGAGAACGTGCAACAGCTCGAAGTGGCGCAAAAGGACGCCATTGATGCACGCGATGGAATCATCTACGACTCTGCTCACGCAATCGCATTGGAAAAATTTGGATTTCAATTTCAAGACAAAATGGATGACCTCGCTGATGAGCTTTTTCCCTTCCTAGCAACAGAATCGGAGGCAGGCAGCGACGACATCTTGAATGCGACACTTGAAAACCAACCAAACGCCGACCATGAAGCTTCAGAAGAGGACAATTTCTCAGAGGTATTTCGCGATTCCGACTTCTATGGATTTCTGATCTGTACAAATTTTGAGGTGAAGGAGCACTCCGAGGAATGTCTTCTAATTCAAAAAGAAATTGCGAACCGACTGGTCGAATATCGCCCCGACTTTTTCCGCCTTGTAGTCGAGGAGTATCGGCGAGCTTTTGGGGAACAGGACCCGCGAGTCACTGACGGTCTACAGCTCTTGGCTGCTAGTTTGATCGATATAAAAAAGTATGATGAGGCCTCGGCTCATCTCCGTGAAGCAGCCATTTTGGGAGACCAATCTCAGAAAAAGATTTCCTGGACGCTGCTAGACCAAGTTGAGCATAAGAAACAACAAACCCTGATCAAACCAAAGCAAACCTCCCCTTCCAACTGACCAATCGGAAGATCGGGCGGACCTAGATTGAACCGAGTGAGTGACGTTCACGGACTCACAGGGGATATGATGGTGGCGAATTCGCCGGTGAGGCTAGGGGCCCGTTGCACAAGAAAATTGAGGTTGTTTCGGCAGGACCTCAACCTCCCTTAAAACCTATCGTTCGTTGGATAGCCTTGGCGCCGAATGCCCTTGCTGCTGAATCTTCTCTAACAAGCTCTGTAATCGCGTGACCGGGCCAGGCTGCTGAGCTGCAACATTTTCCCGCTGGCCAGGATCAGTCTTGAGATTGTAAAGCTCTACCGAAGAACCATCGTCAGCTGGATAGTCATGCCGCCTTTCCCAAGCTTCGTTGCGCCCCGACATGTAACCATTTTTCGCATTAATCAGCAACCAATCACCGTCTCGAATTGCATATTGCCCTTTGCGAGTATTGTGAACATGAGTACGGCGAACCCTCGCCACCTCCCCCTTTAACAGCGGGACGAGATCGTGCGAATCCTCCGCACTGCCGTTTGGCAATTCGAAATCCGTTGCACTCGCAAACGTCGCCATGAGATCGATCTGACTGACTAGCGCGTCGCAGTCACGCCCTCCCTGGACGACTCCCGGCCACTTCACGATAAATGGAACACGATGTCCGCCCTCATAGATATCGCGTTTCAATCCCCGGTGAGGATGCGAGGACCAATGTTCATACTCTTTGTCGCGAACGTACGCGTACTTCTCGGGCCCGTTATCTGCAGTAAAGACAACGATTGTGTTGTCTGCCTGGCCGCTTTCTTCCAACGCACGCAACAATTGCCCACAAGCATCATCGGTCTCGACCACTAGGTCGCCATAGGGCCCAGCTTCCGACTGACCATCAAATTTGTCATTGGGAATGATCGGAGCATGAGGAGATGGGAACGCAAAATAAAGAAAAAAACGGTTTCTCCTCTCCGGCTTGCGACTGAATAAACTCAACGCCCCGCTGGGTTGTAACTGGAATATTCTGATAGGGATCCCAATCATCTGCCATAGGGCCGGGGCGACATTCCCAACTCCCCTCTTTGATAGGCTTCCACTTTTTTGTATCCATCATGACGCTAGGCGGTCGAACGACACGATCATCTTCGATCCAGCAATAGGGAGGAAAGTTGATTACCGTATCACCAAAATAGTGATCGAAACCGTGAGCCAACGGTCCGTCGGGAACTGACTTATTCCAATCAAACGCTTCTGGGCCCCAGGCCTTTCGGCCATTGTTTTCTCTCGCTGTCGCGTCATCTTTTTTAATCGCATCCCAGTCCCAGCCAAGATGCCACTTTCCGATAGCGCAAGTTTCATATCCCTTTTGCTGCAACATCTCCGGAAGTGTAAGTCTTTCCTGCTCGAACACCGATCCGCCAAACGCCTGGACGATCCCATGAAAGTCGCGCCAATGATAACGCCCAGTCATGAGTGCGTAACGGCTCGGGGTACAAATCCCTGACGACGAATGGGCATCGGCGAAGCGCATCCCTTCTGCAGCGAGCCTATCAAGATTCGGGGTGGGAATCTTCGATTGAGAATTGTAACAACCCAGATCACCGAACCCGAGATCATCGGCATACAGGATGAGCACGTTCATCTTTTTGAGGTTCTTGGTTTCCGAGATGAGCTGGTTCGCTTGTACGACTGGTTGGTCGACCAACTCATTGAGAGTTGGCTTGTCCGGAACCGGACCCCCACGAAAAACAAGAAAACTAATCAGTACACAAAATAATAGACGAATACTCATTGCGAAGCTCATCTGCTGATGAATGAATAGTGAACGGCATGCCATTGTAACGAACAATGACTACCGCCGCTTCATTCTTAGATTGGCCCTACCAACTCGACCGGCTCCGGAGCGAGTTGGTCATTCCGTTTCGATTCTCGATCTCAACCAAGCCTTGGCAAATGCCCAGTAGCGGGCTGCGGTTGCGGTCGATATTCCAAGTTGCTCGGCGGCTTGCTCGTTCGTCAAGCCAGCAAAGTATCTCAAGCAGACCAAATCTGCCTTGACGTCGTGTTCCTTGCGCAAAAGTTCCAATGCTTCATCTAGGGCGATCAGGTCGTCATCTTGGCGAGTTATCAAATCGTCTTCACGAATTTCAAACCGGGCAACATTCCCCCCACGCTTGAGGCGTTGTCGCGTCCGCGCGGCATCAACCAGGATACGCCGCATGGCGAGCGCCGCGGTGGCGAAAAAATGGCCGCGACTGCTCCATGCAAGCTCTTTTCGGTCGCCAATCAGCTTCAACCAGACTTCGTGAACCAGCGCAGTTGACTGCAATGTATGGTTCCCTTCTAACCGCATCCGGCTTCCGGCCATTCGTTTCAGCTCATCGTAGACAACGCCGAAAAGCTTGTTCGCTGCATCTCGGTCGCCCGCTGAAACAGATTCCAAAAGGCGAGTGAAGTCGATTGAGGAAGATGACATTCGATGAGATTTTTAAGAGGGAAACGATCGCACGCACCGGTCCCAGCCGTTCTTCAACGGCGGGCTAACGTTCAGGCAAAACACGAAACGATCTGCAGCGGGCTTGGCATCAACCCGAGCAAAGTTTCATCCATGGTTTGCCGACGCCTGAAGACACGGTTGTAGGTTGGACAAATTATTCTACGTGACCAGTCGTCTGCCAGGCTATTTTTTGTCGTCTTTAGACTTGTCGAAAAACTGGGCCAAATCTGAAAACGAACGCATGGGTTTGTCGCCTGACAACATATCGTCAGTAATTGGCTTCGCGGGCTTTCTTGGCTTTGCCGGACGTCGATCTTTTCGGAAGTTCTTGGTGTCCTTGCGACTTCGTTGGCCTCGTTCGCTTCGACCGCCACCCTGTCCCTGTCCCTGTCCTTGTCCTTGGCCCTGTCCTCGACCTTGACCCTGACCTTGACCTTGGCTCTGCCCTTTGCCACGTGGAGGCCTACGTTTGCCACCTCGGTTGGGATTGGGGTTACCGGGGGCAATTGCCGTTAGCTGCACTCGACGCTTTTCCTTATCGACTTCCTTCACCCAAACGTTCAATCGATCACAAACAACGTAGTGCTGATGCAGATCCTTCATGTAGCGATTGGAAAGCTGGCTAATATGCACCAGGCAACTAACACCAAGCCCGATATCAACAAAGACTCCAAAATCGACGACATTGACGACTTGTGCGGTCAGTTTCATTTCAGGTTTGAGGTCATCAATTTTAATGATTCCATTTCGAAAAATGGGCGCGTCCATGTTCTGGCGCGGATCATGGCTGGGATGCTTCAACGCGTTGACCACGTCCTTCATTCGCATTTTCCCGATCGAAAACTCACTTGCCAGATCGGCAATGTTGAGCCTGGAAATCGCTTCTTTCCACTTTCGGCTTGAGTCATCCCTGGCCCGCTCTGGTTTGCCAGTCGGCGCAGGTGGGGCAACCTCTTGAGTTTCCGCAGCAGGCTCTTCTGGCTTCGCGGATGTTTCCGCAGACTCCGCAGGAGTTGCAACCTCTTCACTCGGAGCTGCAACCGCTTCACTCGAAGTTTCTACCGTTTCACTCACTTCACTTGGAGCTTCCACGGGTTCAGCATCCGCCACAACAGCTGATGGTTCAGGAG
The DNA here is from genome assembly GCA_965224765.1 of Mariniblastus sp. Lineage (GTDB taxonomy): Bacteria > Planctomycetota > Planctomycetia > Pirellulales > Pirellulaceae > CAZDBA01. Next base: position 8,064 of record CBDDAC010000019.1, on the reverse strand, counting down.
AAGCTGCCGGAATCTCCGAACTCGTAACCGTAGAGGAAGGCTGAACAGGCGTTTCCGTTGACTCTTTGGTTGAGGATTCAGAGTCCTTGGCCACGACCTTTGCTGGCTCGGTTTTCTCGGGCGCATTTTTGACCAGCGGAGCCGAAGAAACGGGAAGTTGTTCCGGTTTTCGTTTTGGCAATTGGTCGATTGTCGCGTCAATCTTTTCTAGGATTTTCGTCGCTAGTTCGTAACTTTCAGGGTGGATCGACGTCTCATCAAGAGGATTATCGCCACCATACACTCGGAGGAAACCAGCTGCTTGAATGAAAGTCGATTCGCCAATCCCGGAAACATTCTTAAGCTCTTGTCGATTATTAAACGAACCATGTTCGTTTCGATATTCAACAATACGCCTAGCGGTCAGCTGATTCAAACCGGCAACATGGCTAAGCAATGGAGGACCGGCCGAATTGACATCGACGCCGACCAGATTAACGCAGTCGCGAACAACCTCAATCAAGGATTCCGACAAATGCTTTGATTTGATGTCGTGCTGATAAAGCCCGACTCCGATATTGGCTGGACTGATCTTCACAAGCTCAGAAAGCGGGTTAACCAAGCGTCGCCCAATCGAAATCGCACTTCTGACCAGCGGCGTCTGGTCGGGCAAATCTTGAGCTCCAACTTCACTGGTTGAATAGCAACTCGCACCAGCCTCGTTGACAATCACATACTGGATTCCTTTACCCGCCAACTCGTTTTCCAACGTTAGCGAGACAATCTCTTCCGTTTGACGACAAGCAGTTCCGTTTCCGATCACAATCACGTCAATCATGTGACGTTCTACGAGATCGGCAATTTTCTTACGACTGTCGTCCTTTTTCGTCTGATTTCCAACAACTGCCATTCGCTCGGTTTCAAGCAAGCGGCCCAATCCGTTGAGAACGACGATCGTACATCCCCGCTTGTACCCTGGATCAATTGCCAGAATTCTTTTGTTTCGAACAGGTGGCTGCAGCAAGAGATTGCGTAGATTCAACACAAAAACGCGGACCGCATGCTGCTCTGCGGTTTCAGTAAGTTCACGCCGCGCCTCTCGTTCCAAACTCGGCACGATCAATCGATTCAATGCATCTTTGGAACACTTTTGTAAAAAGGCAACAAATGGGTGATCATTGGCGATGCTGCGATTGACGACGGCCAGCAGTTTATTTTTGTCCGCTTCGAATTTAACTTTCAACAAACCCGCTCGTTCACCTCGATTGATAGCCAACAATCGATAATGGGGGATCTTATTGATTCGCTGGTCAAAGTCCGCGTATTCCTTGAACGGATGTTCCGCCTTCTTTTTCTTTGGCTTCTTTTTACTTTTTGGCGGATTGGATTTGGTTTCAGAAGTTGATTCGGATTTTGTCTCGGCTGCCGCGCCAGGCTGAGCTGAATCGCTGGCTGCATTTTTTCCGGCGGCGGGCAGTGGCTTGGTTGTGACTTCTGTTGGTCCAGGGGTCTCTTCGGAACTCTTCTCATTTGTAGAAGCAACGGCCTCTTCTCCAGCCTCTACCGACGGCGCTGTCTCTGTTTCTGCAACGGGCGTTGTCTCTGTTTCTGCAACGGGCGCTGTCTCTGTTTCTGCAACGGGCGCTGTCTCTGTTTCTGCAACGGGCGCTGTCTCTGTTTCTGCAACGGGCGCTGTCTCTGTTTCTGCAACGGGCGCTGTCTCTGCAACGGGCGCTGTCTCTGTCTCTGCAACGGGCGCTGTCTCTGTCTCTGCAACGGGCGCTGTCTCTGTCTCTGCAACGGGCGCTGTCTCTGTCTCTGCAACGGGCGCTGTCTCTGCAACTGCAGTTACAGGTACTGGCGTTTTTTCCTGCTGCGAAGAATTGCTCGTGTCCGTCTTAGTGGATTTCCGCCTCTGGATTGTCCTCCTTGGATTCCGATTTGTCGTTGGCCGTCTCTGCCGAGTCCTTTTCGGTTTCTGGCTCTTTCTGGTCCATCGTCTTTACAACGAATCGTCCAGTTTCCCAAATGATCTTTCGAAGTTCATCTCGCAGATCAGCACGTTCGCTAATTCTTTCGGACAAGATATGCCCCACGCCTGCGATGACTTCGTCAACCGAATTCAATCCTCGGTCAACTCGAACAAAATCAGTCGAGCGAGTGGCCAGATCGACATCGGGTCGATCCCCTTGAAACACGTCGTTGGCCAATGGCTCTAAACCCTGTTGCCGCGCGGTGAGGGCAAGCGATTGCTGTTTGGGGTTTGAATGGCAGGTACAGGTCTTCAAGTTCACGGCTGGACTGTGCGGCTTCAATCTTTGATTTTAGCGCTTCATCCAACTTGTTTTGGGAGTCGATCGACTTGATTACAAACGTCTTGCGTTCGGCCAAAGCGCGTTGCTTATTGATCGCAAACTGAATGGCCTGAATTTGCGAAGCTCGCAATCCACCGGTTTCGTCTTTTCGAAACCGAGTAATGAACGGGATTGTGTTTCCCACGTCCAACAACTGAACTGTTTTCTCGACTTGGTCGGTGGAAAGATTGAGATCAGTTGCGATCGATTGGAGATCGTCCGTCATGGAGTGGGCCGTATGTTGCGGGAATACCTTGAGAATTTCGTTAAATACGAGCTTGAAATCTAAAAACTCGTCCATAGATTGTCAAGGAAAGCGACGATTTCACCAGCCCAAAGAGCCTTTACCGAGTTGATTTCGCTGTAACAACTTGGTGCGAGTTTGCCAAACTGGGCCATGCGCATCGCTTTGATTCTCAATTCGGTTTTCTTTGCAGTTCTGGCAGGACTGAATTTCTGCACATACCCCAATTCTGCGGAGAATCCCCCGGCTAAATCACCCTTTCTGCCTGACCGGCAGGGGCGGTTTCGCCCGATCGCCGTTGAATTGGACAATCGCGAACAGCGACTTGTAGTTGCCAGCAGTGACGGGCAGGTCGCCGTACTCGACACCGAGACAAAAAAACTGCTTTCAAAAACCCTTATCGGCAAAGAGCTTGCGGACCTCTGCCGGCTCTCAAATGACGGAAAAACCCACTTTCTTGCGGTCGATCGCCAAACCCACCAGCTGCTGAACTTCCAACTGAATTCAGACCATATTCCCAAAATCAATTGGCGTTTGGAGGTCTGTAAGTATCCAAGTCGTATCGCTGTGAACCGAGGTGGTTTAATTGCCGTTGCAGGTCATTGGTCACGAAAGCTCACATTCGTTCTCTCCTCAAACCCAGGTCAAAAACCGAAAATTATCGGCCATCTTGATCTGGATTTCGTCCCTGGTCAGCTGGCTTGGCTTGGTGGCGACAAAGACCAACTTTTGGTGGTGGATGCCTATGGAAATCGGCAAAGTAATCATTGAATTGGGCCAAGGATCGAATCAGCCAAAAAAAATAAACTCCAATTCGATATTATTTTCTCGTAAATTCCCTGATCGGCGAGTTGTGTGGCGTCGCAGTCAATGATCGAAAAGTCGTCATGGCAACGCAAATGCTCAATCCGCTAGCGCGTTCCAATCGAAATGACGTCCACTGGGGATTAATGCTATCCAACGATATTGAGTCCTTCTCCCAGGACGCGTTCCTCTCAGATCAATTTAGTTTTTCCAAACACCGTAAATCCCAGCCGATTGGCGGAGCGGGCGATGCCAAATCAGACGCGGAATGTGTCGTGCTGACCCCATCCAACCAGATGGTAATCGCATTGGGCGGCGCTAACCAGATTGCGGTTGGCTCAATTGAAGAGTTTGGCTTTGCCTATCTTTATGTGGGAAAAAGACCCGTCGACCTGACGATTACCCGCGACGAAAAGTTCTGTTTTGTCGCAAATCAACTGGACGGCTCGATTTCATTTATTGACCTGGAAAATTTAGAAGTCAGCCAAACGGTCGAGATTGATTCGAATCGAGAGTACACCTTGGTAGAGCAGGGAGAGCGATTGTTTTACGACGCATCTTTGTCGCATGACGGATGGATGAGTTGCCATAGCTGTCATGTCAATGGACACACCAGTGGTCTGGCAAACGACAACTTGAGCGATGGAACCTTTGGGACGCCCAAGCGAATCATCTCACTGCTGGGACATGGAGGAACAGAACCACTCGCCTGGAGCGGTGGCAATGAAACCTTGGATCAGCAGGTGCGAACGTCCATCGAGATCACGATGCAGAGCGATGATCGCCCAGACCCCACTGAGGTCAAGGCAATTTCTGCATTCGTTCGCCAACTCTCACCACCCCCATCGATCATCGAGGCGCGTGATCAGTTGGATCTCGAAAAAATTGACGCAGGAAAAGGATTATTCCATCAATTGGACTGTGCTCGATGCCATGCACCTCCCAGATTCACTTCGCCAGAAAATTACGGCGTTGGCCTAAAGGACGAGAAAGGACTGAGCCTTTTTAATCCTCCATCACTGATTGGACTTAGCCAACGCGACTCATTTTTTCACGATGGACGTGTCACAGAATTGGAAGAAATTTTCACGAAGACAAGTCATCAAATCTCGAAAAAGTTATCGGATGAACAACTGTCCAATTTACTGGCTTTTCTAAAAAAAGCCTTTGAATAATTAGAGAATCCACGTTCTAATTCATCCAGCATGCTAATCAGGTGACTTCGTCCACGAATTAGCTAAACTTGTCTCACTATCTAACCGTCGTCTCGTCCCATTTTGGTTTTCGGGCAGATCGGTGAACTCAACTTCCGAAAACCCATTCAGGAGCATCAAATTATGGCCCGTATTCTGTCATCGGCGGAATCATCGCCTCAATAGGCCGTCGTCGCGATCATTGGTTGTGGCCCCGCATGCAGGTGGCTGGCAACAAGATATTGGTCAAGATCAACAAGGCCTTGGGCGAGCTTGACGTTAAACGCCAAGCGATCGCGAACAAGGTCAAAGACGTCCAAAGCCAAATGGACAAAGTCAATCAAGGCCTTTATTCCACAGAGGCACGTCTTGAAGTGCTCGGTCGTAAAAAGACCAAGTCGGAAGAAGCAGTTGCGGAAATTGAATCCAAGTTGGTTGAAGTGACAAACTGGTCACCGAAGTCAACGAGTCTTCGGAAAAATCGATTGTACGAAACGAAGTAACTTATACCGCCGACCAAGTCAACAAAGCGGCCAAGGGTATCATCCAGGACTTCGAACTTGAGCAAACGAAACTGGGTGGCCTTACAACGACCTTCGAAGCTTTGAAAGAGTCGGTTGCATTTTTGAAGGACCAAAAAGAAAAATCCACCACAATGATGACGGAACTAAATCAAAAACTAGCCGTCATTGATTCAAAAAGGACGCTTTGGACGCCGTCCGCAAGAACACAATTATTGCGGGGAACAATGATTCAATCAGCGAAACTTTATCCAAGCTTTCTGACGAGGGTTGATGAACTGGAAATCGGCGTCAACACAGAATGGAATATCCAGTCGGACAAGATGAAAGAAATCAGCAACTCGTCAACAGACATCGATGACTTGATTGCCTCGCCAAACAAACTGGAGTCGACTTCCGATAAGATCAAGGAACTATTGAGCAAATAGCCCTTATGATTGGCCAGTCGTACATCCAGATTCGATTGGCCTTTTCTTTTTCTTGCTCCCACGATTCGGTGAACCTTCATGAAAAACATCGCGATCATCGTTCTCTTTGCCGCATTTTCCGGCTTGGCAGTTTGGATTGCCATGGGTGGACTCCGCCCCTCAACTACAAGTTGTCAAAGACAATCTCGCGCAGAACACAGCAACGGTTTCCGAAAAAGACTGTTTGCAGAAACTGACCCAGTTCAAAATGAAACGGGACAACGTCAAAAAGTCCATCAAACTCCTAGAGCGCCAACAAGATGAGAACCTCAAGTATCTGACTGACCATGGCATCACCAGCGTTGCCGATGCCAAAGACAGCGCCGAAGCAACAATCACTCTTAACAATTTTAAAACGATCAGAAGTACGATCGTAAAACGCAATGACGAAATCACACTTCTGAATGACACCATCTCGCGTTTGGATGGCATGATCAAAAAGATTCGTCAGGAAAACATGGAAAGATCTTCCGCGTTGACCGAAGACCAAATGATCGAGCTAATTGCGATCCAAAAAGAACTGGACGACAAGCTGGGACTCACGGAGAGCAATCTCTTCGATGATGCCGAAATTGACGCGATGCTTAACGCGGCCCGCAAAGAAGAACAGGAAAAGTCGGACCAAAATTATTGGAACGTGGCAACTAATTGCTTCTGATCCAGTACGTCTCAAATCCCTTTGAAAGTGCTGTCGGATATCGAGAACAAGGATCGTGTCGCTTTGCCGACCAAGCAGTTTCTGGGAACCGAATCTTCACGGATTCGCTATGACGGACTTGCAATAAAGCCGTCGGTCTAGAGCAAGATTTCAACGACGTTTAGACAGCTCTAAATGTGAACTATTTGAACCAACCTTTTTTGCCAAAACTGGCAAGCGCGGTTTCTTCGTCTTCAGTTACCTTGAAAATCGATTCCAATTTCATCAGCTTGAAGACTTCGTCAATATTTTCGTTGATCTGGCAAAGACGCAAATCGATACTGGAACTGGCACACTTCTTTCCAAACTGAATCAGTTTTCCGATCATAGCCGATGACATGAAATTCACGTTCATGAAATTGAGAACGATTTTCTTGTTGTCATGGTTGAGCAAGCCAGCCAGCTCTCTTCCAAGATTTTCGATGTGCGACTCATCAATGATTCGTCCACCCTGGAATCGGGCGATCAAAACACCTTCTTGCTCATCAGTAATTAAGGCTGCCACAATCTGGTCCTTTTAGTATTTCTAAACCATTCCGGCGTTGGGAATCCTCAGGCGGATGCGAACCGAAGGCCCAAAGTGTTTCAAATCGATTTGCGAACGAGGAAAATACGTCCGCTGATGCCAAGCCCCAACGAGCTTCAATGTGGGTAACGCACCAATAAAAGTAAAGCGACCCATTCAAGTTGGATCCTACGATGGTTATCGCTGCGTTTTTTGCGATGAAACTGAGCAAAATCCAGCTCGATATCAAACAACAACGAGGTTCCTGTGAATACAGCAGACGTTTTTTGCCGACGGAACGGATGCAAGAACATTCAAAAATCTTGCTTCAGCTAGTCCCCGAAACAGGTACCCAAATCACGTCCAGTCAAAATCGTATCACCATCCAGTGGAACTGTTTTTGATACTCCTGGTGCATTCGGAAAGAGGAATATAGTTCACCCGAGGTGGATTAAGCGCAACCATCACGCTGCTTACCCCTTCATCTAAGGCTCGCACAGCGGCGGCGCCAAAACGCAATGACAACATTCGATCACGGGCAGTCGGAGCTCCACCACGTAGCAAATGCCCCAGCACAACCGTGCGAACTTCGTTGGGAACGCGGGACCGCAACTGCTCGGCGACAAACCCGCCCATTCCCCCCAATTTCTTGATGCCGCCCTTTTTCCACATACTTGGCTTCGCCGCCCACCGGCATCGCACCTTCGGCGACACAGATAATCGTAAAGTTTTTCTTGGCATCATTGCGTTGCTTGACCTTCGCAGCGACTTTTTCAATATCGAAAGGAATCTCCGGGATCAAAATCACATCCGCAGTGCTTGCGATTCCCGAATGCAACGCGATCCATCCGGCATGTCGACCCATAACTTCTGCAATCATAACACGTTCATGGGCAGAAGCCGTGCTGTGCAGTCGCCCGATTGCCTCCGTAGCGAAATCGACCGCCGTATCGAATCCAAATGTCGCAATCGTGCCGGCCAAATCGTTGTCAATCGTTTTAGGCACTCCAACAACTCGAATCCCCAGTTCTGAGGTTTGACGAGCAATTTCCATCGAACCATCACCACCAATGGCTACCAAGGCATCGATTTTGGCGTCAGCAAATCCCTCACCAGACGGTCTGAAATATCGACCTTCGCCGTAGTTCCATCCGGTTGAGCTTCCTCATAGGAGAATGGGTTGCCCCGATTGTTGTGCCAAGAATCGTGCCACCCGTATGAACGATTCCTCGCACTCGGTTTTCGTCCAGGGGAATCAATCCGCCTTCGGGAAAACGTTCTGGATGAAGAACTCCGTCAT